>NZ_JBODSD010000001.1:0-1915793 GCF_050632745.1 Mumia spirodelae
AGAGCGCTTCCACCGCACCCTGGCCGAGGGCTGGGCCTTCAAGAAGTTCTACAACTCCGAATCAGCCCGCCTCGCCGCCCTGCCAGCATGGCTCCACGAGTACAACCACCACCGGCCCCACTCAGCAATCGGCAAAGCCGCACCCATCACCAGGTTGAACAACCTGGCTGGACATCACACCTAGCGGCACGTCCGCAGGCGGCCCGCGTCCGGGTACGCTGCCCGGCATGACCGCGACTCCACCGCCGGGGAGACCAGGACCCGGTGACAAGGCCGTCGCCTTCCTCAAGCAGCGGTGGCTCCCGCTGGTCCTGCTCGTGGTGGCGATCGTCTTCGTCGTGCAGAACCGCGACGGCACGACGATCAGCTTCCTGTTCCTCGAGTGGTCCTCGCCGCTGTGGTTCACGCTGGCACTCGTCCTCCTCGTCGGTGTCGCGATCGGCTGGGCGCTGAAGGGGCGACGCGGCAAGCCCTAGGTGCTCCGTCGCGCGGCATCCCGTGCCCTGACCGAGAATCGCCCCAGGGCGGACGGGGAGTGCGATGGCAGGTCGAGAGCCGGAGGTGGCGGAGCCTGACAGCCTGCCGTCGGGGAGGGTCTGGACGATCTTCGGCGGGCTGATGCTCGCGATGCTCCTCGCCGCGCTCGACCAGACCATCGTCTCGACCGCGCTGCCGACGATCGTCCAGGACCTCGGAGGCGCCGAGCACCTGTCGTGGGTCGTCACGGCGTACATGCTCGCGTCGACCGTCACCACGATGCTGTGGGGCAAGCTCGGCGACCTCTACGGGCGCAAGACCCTGTTCATCCTCTGCATCGTGATCTTCCTCGCCGGGTCCGCCCTCGCGGGGACGTCGCAGACGATGGGCCAGCTGATCGCGTGGCGGGCGCTGCAGGGGGTCGGGGGCGGCGGGCTGATGGTGCTCTCCCAGGCGATCATCGGCGACGTCGTCTCGCCGCGGGAGCGCGGGCGCTACCAGGGCGCCTTCGGGGCAGTGTTCGGGGTGGCGAGCGTCGCGGGTCCGCTGCTCGGAGGCTTCTTCGTCGACAACCTGTCGTGGGAGTGGGTGTTCTACATCAACCTCCCGCTCGGGGCGGTGGCGCTCGTGGTCGTCACGGCGGTCCTGCCGCGTACGAGGCCCGACCGCAACCCTCGCATCGACTACGCGGGAATCCTCCTTCTTGGGACGGTCGCGACCGTGATCGTGCTGGTCACCAGCCTGGGTGGTTCGACCTGGGAGTGGAGCTCGCCGCAGGTGTGGGGCTGCGTCGCGCTCGGGGTGGTCGCGTTGATCGCATTCGTCGTCGTCGAGCAGCGCGCCGCCGAGCCGGTCCTCCCGCTCCGCCTCTTCGCGAACCGGGTCTTCACCACGACGTCGGCAGTGGGCTTCGTCATCGGCTTCGCGATGTTCGGCGCGATCACGTTCCTGCCGCTGTACCTGCAGCAGATCAAGGGCTCGACCCCGACGGAGTCCGGCCTGGAGATGCTGCCGATGATGCTCGGCCTGCTCCTGACCTCGATCGGGAGCGGGCAGCTCATCACCCGCACGGGCCACTACAAGGTCTTCCCGATCGTCGGGACGGGGGTCACCGCGCTCGGCCTCTTCCTCCTGTCGCTGATGGACCGCGAGACGACGACGCTCGAGTCCTCGGCCAGCATGTTCGTGCTCGGTCTGGGGCTCGGGATGGTCATGCAGGTGCTGGTGCTCGCCGTGCAGAACGCCGTGGACTACCGCGACCTCGGCACCGCCACGTCCGGCGCGACCTTCTTCCGCACGATCGGCAGCTCGGTCGGCGTCGCGGCGTTCGGCGCGGTCCTCACCAGCGCGCTGCAGGACGCCCTCACGCGCGACGTCCCGGCGGCCGCGACCGGCGCCTGCGGTGCCGACGCCCTGCGCGGCTCGGCCCTCGGGCTGGGCCAGTGCCCGCCCGAGGTGCAGGTCTGGTTCCTCGACGGGTACGCCGACGCGATCCACATCGTGTTCCTCGCGGCCGTGCCGGTCGCGCTGCTCGCGTTCGCCCTCACGTGGCTCATCCCCGAGGTCCGGCTGCGGCGGGTCACCGGGCGTACCGGGCCCGGCGAGTCGGCGGGCCACTCGTTCGCGCTGCCCTCCAGCCGCACGTCGCTCGAGGAGCTGCGTCTCCTCCTGTGGCGGCGCGTGGGGAGGCTGGACCCGCTGCGCGTGTACGAGGCGCTGGCGGGCGACCTCGATCTCGGGCTCGCGCCAGAGGAGTGCTGGATGGTCACCCGCGCCTCGCTCAAGGGCCCCCGGTCGATCGCGACCATGGCCGAGCGCGCCGGACGGTCGCCCGAGGCCGTACGACGGGTGGCCGAGGCCCTGGCCGCCCGCGGGTTCGTCGCCGTCGACGGCGACACGGTCACGGCCACCGCCGACGGTGACGCAGCGGCGGAGGCGATCCGCGCGAACGAGCGGGCGCGCCTGCAGCACTACATCGACGAGTGGGGACGCGAGCCGGAGGTCGAGGAGCTGGTCGACCAGCTGACCGAGCAGCTCCTCGCCGAGGACCGGTCCACCGTCGTACGAGAGTGACCCGGAGACGCCAGACGGTGACCCGGAGACGCCAGGGAATGACCCGGGGTCAGGAGGTGCGACGGCGGAACAGCCGCGCGGACGCCACCGCCGACACCACGAGGATGAGCCCGCACCACGCCAGGGCCCACCAGGCCTGGTTCTCCATGGGCGTCCCCATCCACAGACCGCGCAGCGTCTCGATCACCGGCGTCATCGGCTGGTGCTCGGCGAACCCGCGCAGCACGGTCGGGAGCGTGTCGGCGGGGACGAAGGCCGTGCTGACGTAAGGGAGGAACGCGAGCACCATCGTGAACGCGTTGGCCGCGTCCTTGCTCCGTGCAAGCAGACCGACGGTCGCGGCGAGCCACGAGATCGCGAGCACGAACACCGCCAGGATCCCGATCGCGCCCACCCACTCGACGGCGGTCGCGTCCGGTCGCCACCCGATCAGGAGGGCGACCGCGATGACGAGCGCGGTCGCGATCGCGTTGCGGGCGACGCTGGCGACCACGTGCCCGACGATCACGGCGCCGGCGGTGATCGGCATCGAGCGGAAGCGGTCGACGATCCCGTTGGTCATGTCGTCGGCCACGGCGACCGCCGTCGTCCCGGCGCCGAAGCCGGCGCACAGCAGGATGATCCCGGGCACCACGTAGTCGACGTAGTCGACTCCGGTCGACATCGCTCCGCCGAAGACGTAGACGAACAGCAGCATCAGCGCGACCGGCAGCGCCAGTGCGGTGAAGAACGCCTCGGGATCGCGTGCCGAGCGCAGGAGCCCGCGCCGGATCATCACGCGCGCGTCCAGGACGACGTCGCTGATCCGGGGCGTGCGCGCGCGGGTCGTGGTGGTGCTCATCGGAGGGCCTCCTGCTTCGGGGCGGTGAGGGTGAGGAAGACGTCGTCGAGGCTCGGTGCGTGCATGCCGACGCGGCGGGGCGAGGCGCCGGCGGTCTCGAGACCGTCGAGCAGCGCGCGCAGCGACTCCGGCGTGCCGTCGCTGGGGACGTCGATCGTGAGGAGCGCGGGGTCTGGGGCCACCCCTGCCGTACGCACGGTGGCGAGCGCGGCCTCGTACGTGGACGCGTCGCCGTACGAGAGGCGGACGACCTCGCCGGCGACCTGCGTCTTCAGCTCCTCGGGCGTCCCCTCGGCGACGATCCGGCCGCCGTCGAGGACCGCGATGCGGTCGGCGAGCTGGTCGGCCTCCTCGAGGTACTGGGTCGTCAGCAGCACCGTGACGCCGGAGTCGGCGAGCTCGCGCACCGTCGCCCAGACCTGGTCGCGGCTACGAGGGTCGAGCCCGGTGGTCGGTTCGTCGAGGAACAGCAGGGTCGGGGGGACCACCATGCTCATCGCGAGGTCGAGCCGCCGACGCTGGCCGCCGGAGTAGGTCGAGGCGCGCCGGTCCACGATCGACCCGAGACCGAAGCGCTCGACCAGGTCGCCGGTGCGCGCGGTCGTCTCGGTCCGGGAGAGCCGTCGCAGCCGCGCGACCATCGCGAGGTTCTCCCGCGCGGTGAGGACCTCGTCCACCGCGGCGTACTGGCCGGTGAGGCTGATCGCGCGGCGGACGGCCTGCGGCTCGGTCGCCACGTCGTGCCCGGCCACCTCGGCCCGTCCGCCGTCGATGCCGATCAGGGTCGCCAGCGCCCGGACCAGCGTGGTCTTGCCGGCGCCGTTCGCGCCGAGGAGGCCCAGCACGCTGCTGGTCTCGATCCGGAGGTCCACCCCCCGCAGCACTTCGGTGGAGCCGTAGCTCTTCCGGAGGTCGTCAACGATTACTGTGTATGCCATACGCTAAACCGTATACGGCGTACGCAGATCCTGGCAAGGCCGTATCGTGGCGGAGCCGGACGGGACCAGAGGAGGCGCGGTGAGCAGCAGCGAGAAGGAGCTCCCCGACGAGCTCGCCCTGCTCTGGGGGCGTCGCCCCGGCGGCCGTCGCGGGCCCCGTCCCGAGCTCGACGCGAGCGCGATCGTCGCCGCCGCCGTCGAGATCGCCGATGCCGAAGGCCTCGATGCGGTGTCGATGGCGCGCGTCGCCAAGCAGCTCGGGTTCTCGACGATGGCGCTCTACCGCCACGTCGCCAACAAGGAGGCGCTGCTCTCCCTGATGTGGAACGAGAGCGCATCGGTCGCGCACGAGGTCGAGCTCGTCGGCGACACCTGGCGCGAGCGCATGCGCGCATGGGCGATGCTCCAGCAGGACATGCTGGCCGAGCACCCCTGGCTCGCCCACATGCCGATGAGCAACCCACCGATGGGGCCGAGCGCGTTCGCGTGGATCGAGCGAGGCCTCGACGCGCTCGCCGACACCCCGCTGCGCGACGACGACAAGCTGCAGGCGATCGGGGCGATCAGCGCCTACTCGCTCGCCGAGTCGCGGATGGCGGCGGAGGAGGCGGCCGCGGCCGACCGGCGGCGTGCCGAGGGCAAGCCCGTCGTCGCCTTCGAGAACATGATCGGTGTCCTCGCCGACCCGGACCGTTTCCCCAACCTCGCCCGCCTCGCCGCGAGCATGCCGCCGATGCCGGCGGTCGGCGAGCCGGGCTACGAGGAGATGGGCCAGGCCGCGTTCTCGTTCGGTCTCGACCTCCTGCTCGACGGCATCGCCGCCCTCATCGCGCGCGCCGGCGCCGAGGAGCCCGGCGCCGCGAAGCTCGACGCCGGGCAGGATCCCGCTACGACGTGACGGTGTGGAGGCAGAGGATGTTGCCCTCGGTGTCGCTGAACCACGCCGCGGACTCGCCCTCCATCGCGGCGATGTGGTTCTCCGTCTTGAGCCCGGGGGTGTCGTAGTCCTCGAAGGCCACGCCGGCACCCTCGAGCGCGTTCACCTCGGCGCCGAGGTCGGGCACCTCGAAGCTGAGCATCGTGCGGCCGGTCGGCCTGCCGTCGGGGTCCGGGAGCAGGGCGAGCTGGTGCCCGTCCGCCGTCGTGAACGCGTACCCGCCGTCCATGGTGTCCCCGGCGCCCTTCAGGCCCAGGGTGTTCTCGTAGAAGTCCTTCGCGCGAGCGACGTCGCGTACGGGGACCATCGCCGTGTATGCCGTGCCGGTGAGCATCGTTGCCTCCTCGGAGCGTCCAGCCGGAGCACGGCCCGAGCCGTGCTTCCAGACTGCGCGCGCCGACGGCGTACGGTCCAGCCCATTGCGATCGAGATGGCCGGGCGCGATCGAGATCCGCGGGAAGGTCAGTGGTGGAACGTCGGGTGCTGGTCGGTCGTCGGCATCGGCGACGTCAGCCCGTCGAGGTAGGCGACCTCGGTCTTGATGTCCTCGAGCAGGTGCGCCGCGAGGGCGTGGCTCAGCCCGTTGCGGACGACGATCCGCTGCACCGTGATGCTGGTCAGGTCCGCCGGCATCGGGTACGCCGGGACCAGCCAGCCCTTGATCCGCAGGCGGTCGGAGAGGTGGTAGAGGTTCCAGTTCTCCGTGTGCCCCTCCTTCAGCCGCCACGCGAACACGGGGATGTCGCTGCCGTCGTTCCAGAGGTCGAAGGCGTCCATCTTCGCGATCTCCGCCGACAGGTACTGCGCCACGTCGGAGCACGTCTGCTGGACGGCGCGATAGCCCTCCCAGCCCAGGCGGAGGAACAGGTAGTACTGCAGGAGCACCTGCGCGCCCGGGCGGGAGAAGTTGATCGCGAGCGTCGGCATGTCGCCGCCGAGATAGCTCACCCGGAACACCAGGTCCTCCGGCAGTGCCGCCGTGTCGCGCCAGACGATCCAGCCGACGCCCGGGTAGACCAGGCCGTACTTGTGGCCGGAGGTGTTGATCGACGCCACGCGGTCGACCCGGAAGTCCCACGCGAGGTCCGGCTGGACGAAGGGAGCGACCATCGCGCCGGAGGCGCCGTCGACGTGGATGGGGATGTCGAGCCCGGTGTCGGCCTGGATCCGGTCGAGCGCCGCGGCGACCTCGGTGACCGGCTCGTACACGCCCGTGTAGGTGACGCCCATGATGACGACGACGCCGATCGTGTTCTCGTCGACGTACCGCTCGAGGTCGTGGCCGTCCAGGCACCGGTGGTCGTCGGTGATCGGGACGTAGCGGGCCTCGACGTCGAAGTAGTTGCAGAACTTCTCCCAGCAGACCTGCACCGCGCTCGACATCACGAGGTTCGGCCGGTCGGCGGGCTTGCCCGCCTCCTTGCGCGCGTGCTGCCACCGGCGCTTGAGCGCGAGACCGCCGAGCATGCACGCCTCGGAGGAGCCGATCGTCGAGGTGCCGATGGCGCTGAGCGGGTCGGGGGCGTGCCAGAGGTCGGCGAGCATCGTCCAGCAGCGGGTCTCCACCGCCGCGGTCGCGGGGTACTCGTCCTTGTCGACCATGTTCTTGTCCGCGGCCTCGAGGTAGAGGCGCCCGGCGTGGTCGTCCATCCACGTGCCGACGAACGTGGCCAGGTTGAGCCGGGCGTTGCCGTCGAGCATCGCGTCGTCGTGGACGATCTGGTAGGCGGTCTCCGGGAGCAGCGGCTCGGCGGGGATCTTGAAGCGGGGGACGGATGTGGCTTCGCCCTCGCGGACGAAGAGGGGGTTGACGCTGACGTCGCGAGCGGCGGCGTGGTCGCGCTCGTAGGCGGCGTGCTCGGCGGGCTGGATAGGCATGGTTCTCCCCTTGGCGATGCGGCCGGGGGAGTCCGCGGTGGTCAGGCTCAGGCACAGCAGAGCAGAACGTCGTTCCGCCCGCACGCCGAGACGCCGCCGAGGGGCCGTGGGACCCGCGGCTAGACTGACGTGGGCGCAGCGTGGCGTCCTGCCACCCGACATCGAAGCATACGAGGAACGTCCGTGGGGATAGTCGTGCAGAAGTACGGCGGCTCGTCGGTGTCCGACGCCGCCAGCATCAAGCGCGTCGCGCAGCGCATCGTCGCCACCAAGAAGGCCGGCCACGACGTCGTCGTGGTCGTCTCCGCCATGGGTGACACCACGGACGAGCTGCTCGACCTGGCCCACGAGGTGTCGCCGCTCCCCGACGGGCGCGAGCTCGACATGCTCCTCACCGCGGGCGAGCGGATCTCGATGGCGCTGCTCGCGATGGCGATCGGCAACCTCGGCCAGCAGGCCCAGTCGTTCACCGGGTCCCAGGCCGGCGTGATCACCGACTCGTCGCACGGCCGCGCCAAGATCATCGACGTCACGCCGGGCCGCATCCGCAGGGCCATCGAGGAGGACGCGGTCGCGATCGTCGCGGGCTTCCAGGGCGTCTCGCAGGACAGCAAGGACATCACCACGCTCGGCCGCGGCGGCTCCGACACGACCGCCGTGGCCCTCGCCGCAGCGCTCGACGCCGACGTCTGCGAGATCTACACCGACGTCGACGGCATCTTCACCGCCGACCCGCGGATCGTCCCGGTCGCCCGCCGCATCCCGGTCATCTCGTACGAGGAGACCCTGGAGATGGCGGCCAACGGCGCCAAGATCCTGCACCTGCGCTGCGTCGAGTACGCGCGCCGCAACAACATGCCGATCCACGTCCGCTCGTCGTTCTCCTCCAAGGAGGGCACCTGGGTGGTGAGCGCGGAACGGATCAACGAACTTCTGTCAGCAGGCGATGGGGAGGCCCCCGTGATGGAGCAAGCGATCATCTCCGGCGTTGCGCACGACCGCAGCGAGGCCAAGATCACCGTGGTCGGGGTCCCCGACAAGGTCGGCGAGGCCGCCCGCATCTTCGAGGTGCTCGCGGACGCGCAGATCAACCTCGACATGATCGTCCAGAACGTGTCGGCCGCCTCGACCGGTCTCACCGACATCTCCTTCACCCTGCCGCGCGCCGACGGCCAGACCGCGATGACGGCGCTGGCGCGGCTCAAGGACGAGGTCGGCTACGCGCAGCTCCAGTACGACGACGGGGTCGGCAAGATCTCGCTGATCGGCGCGGGCATGCGCACCAACCCGGGCATCTCGGCGCGCTTCTTCAAGGCGATCGCCGACGCCGGCGTCAACATCGAGATGATCTCGACCTCCGAGATCAGAATCTCGGTTGTCGTCAACGAGCAGCAGATCGATGATGCCGTGAGTGCGGCACACCGCGCGTTCGACCTGGACGCGGGCGAGGTCGAGGCCGTCGTGTACGGCGGCACCGGCCGCTAGGAAGAGGAGCACCACCCATGGCCAACGGAGTGAGGATCGGAGTCGTCGGCGCGACCGGACAGGTCGGCGGCGTCATGCGCACCCTCCTCGAGGAGCGTGCCTTCCCGATCGAGGAGATCCGGTTCTTCGCCTCGGCGCGGTCGGCGGGCAAGACGCTGTCCTTCGCTGGGCGGGACGTCGTCGTCGAGGACACGGCGACCGCCGACCCGACGGGTCTCGACGTGGCCGTGTTCTCCGCCGGTGCAACGATGTCGCGCGTCCAGGCGCCGCGCTTCGCCGAGGCCGGCGTGACCGTCATCGACAACTCGTCGGCCTGGCGCAAGGACCCCGAGGTCCCGCTGGTGGTCTCGGAGGTCAACCCCGAGGCGATCGACCAGGCGGTCAAGGGCATCATCGCCAACCCGAACTGCACCACGATGGCCGCGATGCCGGTCCTCAAGCCGCTGCACGACGAGGCGGGACTCGTCCGCGTGGTCGCCAGCACCTACCAGGCGGTCTCCGGCTCCGGGCTCGACGGCGTCGAGGAGCTCGCCACCCAGGCGGAGAAGGTCGTCTCGGGCGCGCGTGCGCTGACGTACGACGGCTCCGCGCTCGACTTCCCCGAGCCCCAGAAGTACGTCGCTCCGATCGCGTTCAACGTGCTCCCGCTGGCCGGCTCGATCGTGGACGACGGCACCGAGGAGACGGACGAGGAGCAGAAGCTCCGCAACGAGTCGCGCAAGATCCTCGGCATCCCTGAGCTGCGCGTCTCGGGGACCTGCGTCCGTGTGCCCGTCTTCTCCGGGCACTCGCTGTCGCTCAACGTCGAGTTCGCGGACGCGCTCACGCCCGACCGTGCGCGTGAGCTCCTTGCGGACGCACCCGGGGTCCAGCTCGTCGACGTGCCGACCCCGCTGCAGGCTGCCGGGGTCGACCCGAGCCTCGTGGGCCGGATCCGTCAGGACTCGAGCATCGACGGCAACCGTGGCCTCGCGCTCTTCGTGAGCAACGACAACCTGCGCAAGGGTGCGGCGCTCAACACGATCCAGATCGCCGAGCTCATCGTCGCTCGGAAGCACGACGCTGCGCGCTGACAAGGCGATCGTCGTCCGTCCGCGCGAGAGCGGCGACGTCCCGGCGCTGGTCGCGATCCTCGGGCAGGTCCACGCCCAGGACCGCTACCCGATCGTCGGCGACCACGTCGAGGCCGGGTGGCTGCTCGAGCCCGACGGCCCCGCGTGGGTTGCGGAGCTCGACGGCGCGGTGGTCGGTCAGGCTGCGCTCCAGCCGGGTGCCGACCCCGTCTCGGCGGAGGCGCTCGGCGCGGAGCCGGGGGCGGTCCTGACCCTCGCCCGGTTCTTCGTCTCCCCTGAAGCACGGGGCAGCGGCGCGGCGCGGATGCTGCTCGACGCGGTCGAGGCGTACGCCCGGGGTGCGGGACGGCCGCTCGCGCTCGAGGTGGTCGCCCACAACGAGGCGGCGCGCGCCGTGTACACCCGCCGCGGATGGACCCCGCTCGGCTCCTACCCCGCTCGCTGGTTCGGGCCGGACGGGCCGGCGTACGAGGCCTACAGGTTCGTCCTTCCCCTGCTGGCCGCAAAGACCTAGGGGGCGGTCCTCGGCCTGGGTGACACTGGGGCGATGCGACTGCTGGAGCGCAGCAGCGCCCTGGCCGAGATGCGGACGGCGTACGACGATCTGCAGCGTGGCCACGGGAGCGTTGCTCTGATCCAGGGCGAGGCCGGCATCGGCAAGACCAGCCTGGTGCGGTGCTTCCTCGCCCAGACCGTCGACCCTGAGGGCCACCCGGACCGTCGGGGGTCCTCGCGCGCGGCGCGGCACGACGTACGGGTCCTGGTCGGGTCCTCCGACGACCTCGTCGTCCCCCGCCCGCTGGGCGCCGTCCTGGAGCTCGCCGACGACGCGCCCAGCCTGGGCCGTGCCCTCGCGGACGGGGTGGACGCCCCCAGCGCGGTGCTCGCGACCGTCCGCGAGGAACCCACGGTGTGCGTGCTCGAGGACGTCCACTGGGCCGACGAGGCGACCCTCGACGTGATCACGGTCCTCGCGCGCCGGATCGAGGAGCTGCCGCTGCTGCTGGTGCTCACCTTCCGCGACGACGAGGTGGCGGCCGACCATCCGCTGCGGCGTGCGCTGGCGGCCATCCCGCCGTCACGGGCGCACCGCCTGCTCCTCGCACCCCTCTCTGTGGAGGCGGTCGGCCGGCTGACGGGAGCGCCGACCGACGCCGACGCCGTGCACGCGCTGACCGGGGGGAATCCCTTCTTCGTCACCGAGATCGTCTCCGGCGGGCCTGGTCGCGTCCCGGCCAGCGTCCGCGACGCGGTCCTCGGGCGCTTCGCCCGCGTCTCGACGGCGGGCCGCGCGACGGCCGAGCTCGTGAGCGTGGTGCCGGGCCGCGCCGAAGGGTGGCTGGTCGAGGCCTGCCTGGGCGCCGACGCCGACGTCGCCGAGGGCGAACGTCATGGGCTGCTCGTCGCGGACGACGGCACCGTCCGCTTCCAGCACGAGCTCGCGCGGTGGGCGGTCGAGGCGGAGCTGGGCGGCCAGCGGCGCCGCGACCTGAACCGCCTCGTGCTCCAGCAGCTGGCTGCTCACGGGGCCTCCCACGCCCGGCTGGCCCACCACGCGTGGATGGCCGGCGACGCGGACGCGGTCCTGCGGCACGGGATCGCCGCAGGGGAGCAGGCCGCCGGTGCCCGCTCGCACCGGGAGTCCGTCGAGCTGCTCGCCCGGGCGCTGCAGCACGGAGACCTGCTTCCGCCGCGGGCCCGGGCGGATGCGCTGGACCTGCTCTCGTCAGAGGCCTATCTCGCCGGTCAGGCCGAGCACGCGGTCAGCGCGCGCGAGGAGGCCGTACGCGTCCGGGCGGGCATCGGGGACCCGCTGCGGTCCTCGGAGTCCTTGCGCTGGCTGTCGCGGATCCGCTGGTGGGCGGGAGACCGGCCGGGGGCCGAGCGTGCGGGACGTGAGGCGATGGACGCCCTCGACGGCCTCCCGGACTCGCGCGAGCACACGCTGGCGCTGACCAACCTCTCCCAGCTCGCGATGCTGGCCCAGCGCGACGAGGAGGCCGTCGCGTTCGGCGAGCGCGCGCTCGCGATCGGGTCCGCGCACGGCGACCACGAGGTCGTGGTCCACGCCCGCATCAACATCGGCACCACGGTCGCGCGCACCGACCTCGAGGGCGGTGTCGCCACGCTCCGCGAGGCGGCCGACGCCGCGTCCGACCACGGGATCCCGCACGAGGCGTGCCGCGGCCTGGTCAACGCGGCCTGGCTCCTGAAGGACGAGCGGCAGTACGCGCGAGCGCGGGAGATCATGGACGACGCCCTCGTCGTCGCGCGCGAGAACGAGCTCTCCAACTTCGCCGACTACCTGTACGCGATGCGCGCGCTCGTCGACCTCGCGACCGGCGACTGGGACGCCGCGGCCGCCGACGTGGCGCAGGTCGAGACGCCTCTGGTGCCGTCGCTCGAGGCGGAGGCCCTGCTCGCGATCCGTCGCGGGGACCCTGAGGCTGACGAGCTCCTGGACCGGGCCTGGGCGCGCGCGTCCAGCTCGGCCGAGCTCCAGCGGCTGCGGCCCGTCGCGTGCGCCCGGGCGGAGGCGGCGTGGCTCGCCGGAGACCACCGGGGCGTCGAAGAGGCCACGGCCGCGACGTACGCGCTCGGGCTCGAGCTCGGGACCCCGTGGGACGTCGGCGAGCTCGCCGTCTGGCGCTTCCGCGCCGGACTGCTGGAGCGACCTCCCGACGGGTGCTCGACGCCGTTCCGGCTGGAGATCGCGGGCGACCCACGAGGAGCCGCGCTCGCGTGGAAGGAGCTGGGAGAGCCGTACTCGCAGGCGCTCGCGCTGGTCTCCGCCGGGGACGAGGCGGCGCTGCGCGAGGCGGCCGAGCTGCTCGACGGGCTGGGGGGTGTGGCGGCGCTGCGCCTCGTCCGGGCGCGGCTGCGGGCGCTCGGGGTGACGTCGGCGCCGCGCGGGCGCCGACCGAGCACACGCAGCAACCCGTCGGGACTCACCGACCGCCAGCTCGAGGTGCTCTCCCTGATCGTCGCCGGCGCGTCCAACACCGCGATCGCCCAGCAGCTGGTGGTCTCGCCGAAGACGGTCGAGCACCACGTGAGCGCGGTGCTCGCCAAGCTCGGCGTGACGACGCGCGGTGAGGCCGCCGAGGAGGCCCGCCGCCTGGGGGTCGGCGACCGCGAACGTGGGGGTGTCGGCGGCCGAACGTAGGGGCTCCGCACCGACGAGGAGCACGCGGACGCCTCCTTAGCGTCGTCGCCATGACGACCACCACAGAGACACAGCAGAACGCACGCATCGACGTCCCCGGGTTCCGGGGCGAGCTCATCGAGCCCGGGGACGCCGCCTACGACGACGCCCGCGCCGTCTACAACGGGAGCATCGACCGCCACCCGCGGCTGATCGCTCGGGCGGTGGACACCGCCGACGTCGTCGCCGCCGTACGGGCCGCACGCGAGCACGGACTCCCGGTCGCCGTCCGCGGCGGGGCGCACAACGCCGGCGGCCTCGCCGTCGGGGACGACGCGCTGGTCGTCGACCTGTCGCGGATGCGCAGCGTCCACGTCGATCCCGCCGAGCGCGTCGTCCGCGTCGAGGGCGGCGCCACCTGGGGCGACGTCGACCACGCGACGCACGCCTTCGGGCTCGCCGTGCCCAGCGGGATCATCTCGACCACCGGCGTCGGCGGACTGACGCTCGGCGGCGGCCTCGGCTACCTGGCGCGCCAGTTCGGTCTCACCATCGACAGCCTCCTCTCGGCCGACGTCGTCCTCGCCGACGGGTCGGTGGTCACCGCCGACGCCGAACGGCACCCGGACCTGTTCTGGGCGCTGCGGGGCGGTGGAGGGAACTTCGGTGCGGTGACCTCGTTCACGTTCCGTGCGCACCCGGTCGCCGACGTGGTCGGAGGGCCGATGTTCTTCGACGTCGACCGCGCCACCGAGGTCATGCAGGCCTGGGACGCCATGATCGGCGAGGCTCCCGACGAGGTGAGCTGCTGGTTCGGCTTCGTGACCGTGCCTCCCGTGGACCCGTTCCCGGCGGAGCTGCAGGGCCACGTCGTCGCGGCGCTGGTGTGGTGCATCAACGCCCCGGAGGAGCGGGCAGCCGAGGCGCTGGCGCCGTTCCGGGACATGGGTCCGCTGATGGACGGTGTCGGCACCATGCCCTTCCCGGCGCTGCAGAGCGCGTTCGACGCGCTGTACCCGCCCGGCCACCAGTGGTACTGGCGGGCCGACTTCGTCGACGCGCTCGGTGACGACGCGCTCGCGGTGCACCAGCGCTACGGGCCGACGCTCCCCACGCCCCAGTCGACGATGCACCTCTACCCGATCAACGGCGCTGCCGGACGCGTCGGGCGCAACGACACCGCCTTCAGCCACCGTCAGGCGCGGTACGCCCAGGTGATCGTCGGCGTGGACCCGGAGGCCGAGGGCTTCGAGAAGGTGCGGGGGTGGACGCGCGAGTACCACGACGCGCTGCACCCGTACTCGGCCGGCGGGGCCTACGTGAACATGCTGCAGGACGACGAGGGGCTCGACCGCGTGATGGCGAGCTATCGGGACAACTTCGACCGGCTCACGGCCGTGAAGGACCGGTACGACCCCGACAACGTGTTCTGCCTCAACAAGAACGTTCCGCCGCGAACGTCTCAGGAGGCATGACCGACCGGACGCCGCCGGACCGCTCGATGTGCGACGATCGGGCACGTGAGCGAGATCATCCCATCCGGTGATCCCTGGGGACGGTTCACGCGTGACCCGCGGGATCCGGCGGTGTCCGCGCTGCGCACGGGCGACGCCGACCGTGCCGTGCTGGCCGACGTCATCGGCGAGGCGTTCTCCGACGGGCGGCTGAGCCGTGAGGAGTACGACGAGCGGTCCGACGCCGCGGTCCGGGCGCGCACCTACGCCGACTTCCTCCCGCTGATGGAGGACCTGGTGCCGACGACCGGGGCGGCGGCCGCGCCGGTCCGCCGTGCGGGCGTCCCTGACGTCTCGCGCGACGCGGTGAAGGCGTACGAGCGCAAGCGCCGCGACGCGTGGGTCGAGGCGGCGACCGTCACGCTGATCTGCACGGGCATCTGGCTGGCGATCAGCCTCGCGGGTGGTTGGGACCCGCACTTCCCCTGGCCGATCATCGTCGCCGTCCTCGCGTTCGGCGACGCGATCGACAAGACCGCCAACCGCGAGAAGTACATCGCCAAGGAGCGCGACAAGCTCGAGCGCAAGGTCCGCAAGCAGCAGCGCAAGGAGCTGCCCGAGTCCTGAGCGGGTCCCGGGCACCCGCCCGGAACGTCCCGGCAGGTCGGGACGCCGAGCCCTGGGACCCGGGACGCCGGGACCGCGACAGTGCTCTGGTCAACAACGACCAGGAAGGCACTGACATGAAGGATCCGACATCCATGGGCGAGGTGTTCCTCGCGGACCCGCCGTCGCGGGGGCGGCAGGACGCGGCAGCACCGGTGCGTACCCGCGCCTGGGCCGTCTCCGGCGTCGTCGCCGCCGTGCTCGGCCTCGTGACGATCGTCGTCTCGATGGGGCTGTGGGACCCCGACCTCGACTACTCTGACCCGACCGCGATCGCGGAGCGTCTTTCCGACGCCAAGGGTCAGCTGATCGTCATGCACGTCGCGATGGTGACCGGCATCGTGGCCCTCGTCGTCTTCGCGCTCGGCCTGCTCCGCCGCCTCGGGGCGACGCTGCCGGCCGGAAGCCTCCTCGGAGGGGTCGCCGCCTCGGGCATCGGGCTGACCGCGGTCGCGAACCTCCTCGGGTCCGGCCTGGACACCGAGTTCCTGTTCGCCGCCGAGGTCGTCGAGAAAGACGTCCCGGAGACCATCGCGTTCTACAACCACTGGATCGCGACGATCCCGTGGCTGTGGGTCGGCGCCGGGCTCACCGGCGTGGCGATCGCCGTGGCGGCGCTCAAGCACAAGGCGGCGCCGCGCTGGATCGGGATCGTGGGTGCGACGCTCGGGGCGCTCACGCTGCTGGTCGGCATCTCGCCGCTGCAGTACATGGCCGGCTTCGTCGGTCCGGTCTGGCTGCTCGTGACCGCGATCGGCTTCACCGTCGGCGACCGGGCGTACCGGAACGCAGCCTGATGGCGGCGGCGGAGGCCTCGGCGCGGTCGGCCGGAGGAGAGGGGACGAGCTCGTCGAAAGGCACAACGGGGGTGGGCTCGTTCCCTTATCGTCTGGACATCATGACCGACGTC
This sequence comes from Mumia spirodelae, assembly GCF_050632745.1. Classification (NCBI taxonomy): domain Bacteria; kingdom Bacillati; phylum Actinomycetota; class Actinomycetes; order Propionibacteriales; family Nocardioidaceae; genus Mumia; species Mumia spirodelae. The sequence continues at coordinate 15,878 of NZ_JBODSD010000001.1, forward strand.
GCGCCGCCCGCCGCCGCTCCACGTCCCCTCCCCGGCTCCCGGGGAGGTGCCCCGAGGGTGGCCCGTGCCGTGGCGTACCTCGCGGCCACGCCGGAGCTCGGCGAGAGCGCCCTGTTCCTCTTCGTCGACGTCGCGGTCTCGGCCGTGTACGGGACCGTGGCCGCCGTCATCCTCAGCCGCCGCCGCCACGTGGTCGCATGGCTGCTCAGCCTGACCGCGATCGGCGGCGGCCTCTCCGCCCTCGGCGGGGCGTACCGGGGTCTGGTCGAGACGCACGGCTGGCCGCCGGTCGCGCTGCTCGAGCACACGTACTCGTGGGCGTGGGTCCCCGGGACGCTCGCGCTCTTCCTCGTGATCCCGTGGTTGATGCGCGACGACCGGCTCGACGTCTGGTCGTGGGTAGGACTCGCCGTCGGGTCCGGGCTCACGGTGGCCTTCACCGTCCAGCGGATGCTCTTCCCGATGTCGGACCCCCGCGGCATGCTCGTGGCGGTCATCGCGATGGGGCTCGTCACGGCGGCCGCGGTGGCCTGGCGGGCCGTCCACGAGCGTTCGCGCGACCAGACGGCGCTCGCCTGGCTGGCGATCGGCGTCGCCGTGATGGCGGTCTCGTTCCTGCCGCTGATCGACTACTCCCTCCCGTCCTGGATCCCGGGTCTGCTGCACCTCGTGTGCCAGGTCCTCTTCTCCGGCGCCCTCCTCGCGGTCGTCCTGCGGCACCAGCTCTGGAGCATCGACCTCGCGGTCAGCCGCTCGCTGGTCGCCGGCGTGCTCGTCGTCCTCCTCATCACGGTGTACGTCGCGGCGGTCGTCGCCATGCAGCGAGCCTTCGGCGACGCCGCGGCGAGCCAGGCCGCAGGTGCCGTCGTCGTCGTGCTGGCGGCGCCGTTCCTGCGGCAGTGGGCAGGTGACCGGGTCAGCGCCCTCGTGTACGGCGACGCGCTCGCCCCGCACCGCGCGGTCAGCGGCATCGGCGCCGGCTTCGCGTCGGAGGACGAGCGGGAGCTTCTGGACGTCCTCGTGACCCGGGTCGCGACGTCGCTGCGGCTGCAGTCCGTCGCGCTGCGGATCGACGGCGCGGACGTGGCGTCGTACGGGACCCCGTCGACCAACGACCTCGACCTGCCTGTCGTGCACCGCGGCAAGGAGATCGGACGCCTCGTGGTCACGGCACCGCCCGGCGAGTGGCTCGGTGCCCGGACTGTGAAGGCGATCCAGGACCTCAGCGACCTGCTCGCCGCCGGCCTCGCCCTCACTCTGGCGCTGCGCGAGGCCGACGCCGCCCGCGAGCGCCTGACCAGCGCGCGGCTCCAGGAGCGCAAGGTCATCCGGCGCGAGCTCCACGACGGGCTCGGACCCTGGCTGGCGGGTCTCCGCCTCGGCATCCACGGTGTCCGCAACGCGCTCCGCACCGATCCCGACCTCGCCGAGTCGCTGATCGACAGCCTCGCCGGCGAGCTGGACCAGCGGATCGAGGACGTCCGCGCCCTCTCGCACAGCCTCCTGCCACCGGCGATCGAGCAGCTCGGCCTCGGTCCTGCCCTGCAGGAGATGGCGGCCCGCTGGGAGCAGAACGGCATGCGGGTCTCCCTGCGGTGCGGGTCGCTCCCGCGGCTGACCATGCCGGTGGCCGCAGCGGCGTACGCGATCGCGAGCGAGTCGGTGACGAACGCCGCGAAGCACAGCGGTGCGGATGCGTGTGCGCTCGAGGTCGCCGTCAGCGACGGCCTGCTTCGGGTGGTCTGCACCGACGACGGCGAGGGCATCCCGGTCCAGCGTCGCGAGGGCGTCGGCCTGCGGGCGATGGTCGAGCGTGCCAGCGAGCTGGGCGGCCAGGTCGTGGTCTCGGGGGTCGGGGACCGCGGCACGCGCGTGGAGGCGACGCTGCCGCTGACGCCGCGTACGGACGAAGTGGTCGTGTGAGCGCCGCCATCCGCGTCGTGGTCGTCGACGACCACCCGGTGTTCCGGCTGGGGATCGCGGGACTGCTCAGCTCCCTCGACGGCATCGACCTCGTCGGCCAGGCCGACGGGCCCGAACAGGCGCGCGCCCGGATCGACGCCTCGGTGGACGTGGTGCTGATGGACCTCGACCTCGCCGGCGAGTCCGGGGTGGTCCTGACGCGCGAGCTCGTCTCGGCGTACCCCGACCTCAAGGTGCTCGTCGTGACGATGCACGAGGACGACGTCTCCGTGCTGGCCGCGATGCGCGCCGGCGCCCGGGGCTACCTGCTGAAGTCGTCACCACCGGACCGGCTCGAACGCGCCATCAGGTCGGTGGCCGTCGGCGACCTGATCGTCGGCCACGGAGTCGCGGACCGGGCGCTGTCGTACGTGTCCGCGCCGCCGGCAGGACGCGCGGCCGCAGGACCGCGTCCGTTCCCCGACCTCACCGACCGCGAGCTCGAGGTGCTCGACCTGGTGGCGCGGGGGATGGGCAACGCAGCGATCGCGCAGGCGCTGTCGCTCAGCGAGAAGACGGTCCGCAACCACGTCTCCAACCTCCTGACGAAGCTCGCCGTACGCGACCGCGCCGGGGCCGTCGCTGCGGCACGTGACGCCGGGCTGGGCGCCGGGGTCTGACCGGCGCGCTCGCGCCGCACCGCAAGACGTGCATCTGCGGCCAGTTCCTGGTCACGAATGCACGTCCTGACTGCTAGTCCTGACAGCCGAGCGCGTCCTGGCCGGCGAGCCGACCGGTGAACGTGTGGACGCTGCGGGCCACCGCGTTGCGCCACGTACGAGGAGTCGTGGGGCGTGTCGTCTCGCGGCGGTGGGTCCCCGCGCGGCGCGTCACGAGGACACCTGGACGTCGGCGCGGTTCCGGAGCATGTCCAGCGCCCGACGGGGGCGGTCGGTGATGATCCCCTCGACGCCCGCGTCGGCGGCACGCAGGATCGCCGAGCGTCCGTTCGCGGTCCACACATAGGTCTCGAGACCCGCGAGCTGCGCGCGGCGGACGTACGCCGAGGTGACCGTCCCGTGCCACGGGTTCACCGCCGACGCCCAGGCCTCCAGCGCGGGGTGGCGCGGCGCCGAGCGGACGAGGAGCCCGCGCGGGACCTCCGGGAGCAGCCGCCCGAGCTCGTGGAGGGCGGGTGCGTGGAAGCTCTGCGCGGTCACGCTGACTCCCGGCGAGAAGCAGCGCAGCACCTCGGCGACGGCGGCGACCAGCGCGGGCTGGGACTCCGGGTGCTTGATCTCGAGGAGCAGGCCGACCCCGGTGGCGCGCAGCGCGTCGAGGACCTGCTCGAGGGTGGGGACGGGCTCGCCGGCGAAGGACGCGTCGCGCCACGAGCCGGCGTCGAGGCGTCGTACCTCGTCGTAGGTGAAGGTGGAGATCGGGTCGTGCATCCGGTCCGGCCGGTGCAGGGCGACGTCGGTGGTCCGCGCGAGGGTCGGGTCGTGGATCACGACCGGCACACCGTCGCGGGTGCACTGGACGTCGACCTCGACCGCGTCGACGCCGATCTTGACCGCTGCGGTGACAGCGGCGAGCGTGTTCTCCGGCGCCACGTCGTTGGCGCCCCGGTGCGCGACGACTCGTGGTCGGCGCATCGTGGTGATCTGCTCGTTCATGACCCGAGCGTCACCAGGGCGGGTGAGGCCGCAGCGAGGCGCAGGTGTACGCGCGGTGAACGCTGGCTGAGTCTTGCTCTCAGGTTCGCCGGAAGTATGCGAACATGTGTTCGAACGATCCAGATCGGTGAGGCGGTGCGGTCGATGAACGGCGAGGCGACGATCCTGCACGCCGACCTCGACTCGTTCTTCGCCTCGGTCGAGCAGCGCGACGACCCGGCGCTGCGCGGGCGGCCGGTGCTCGTCGGAGGCGGGGTCGTGGTGGCGGCGAGCTACGAGGCCAAGGCGTACGGCGTCCGCACGCCGATGGGGATCGTGGAGGCCAAGTCCCTGTGCCCGGGGGCCGTCGTCGCGTCGCCGCGGTTCGAGGCGTACTCCGCGGCGAGCAAGGCGGTCTTCGAGGTCTTCCGCGACACCACGCCGCTGGTCGACCCGATCTCGATCGACGAGGCGTTCATGGAGGTGGGCGGGTTGGCCCGCCTGGTCGGCTCGCCCGAGTCCATCGCGGCGCGCCTGCGCGAGCGGGTCCTCGAGGAGGTCGGACTCCCGATCACGGTCGGCGTGGCGCGGACGAAGTTCCTCGCGAAGGTGGCGAGCGCCTTCGCCAAGCCCGACGGACTCCTCGTCGTCCCGGTGGACGGCGAGCGTGCGTTCCTGCACCCGCTGCCGGTCGAGCGGATGTGGGGCGTCGGCGCCAAGACCGCGGCCAAGCTGCGGGCCCGCGGCGTCGAGAACATCGGCGACCTCGCCGCGGTCCCGCCGCACGCCCTCGCCGCGTACGTCGGGCGGGCGGCCGCCTACCACCTCCACAGCCTCGCCAACGGGCAGGACCCGCGCCCGGTGGAGACCGGCAAGCGGCGCGGGTCGGTGGGCGCGCAGAGGGCGCTCGGCCGACGACCCAAGACGATGGAGGAGATCGACTCCGCACTCGCCGGCCTGGTCGACCGGGTCTCACGCCGGATGCGCAAGGCCGAGCGCGAGGGGCGGACGGTCACGCTGCGGCTCCGCTTCGACGACTTCACCCGCGCGACCCGCTCGCACACCCTGCCGCGTCCGACGGCTCGTACGGAGCGGCTGCTCATCGTCGCGCGGTCGTTGCTCGACGTCGCCGAGCCGTTGATCCGCGAGCGCGGGTGCACCCTCGTCGGCATCAGCGTGAGCGGCTTCGACCCGCACGCGGGCGGTCAGCTGGAGCTGCCGTTCGGCGAGCCGGACACGGCGACCCTGGACCTCGCGCTCGACGACGTCCGGGAGCGGTTCGGCTCGGCGGCGGTGTTGCGCGGCTCGCTCGTCAGGCGCGGAGAGGGCTTCGCGATGCCGACCCTCCCCGACTGACCGGGTCGCCAGAAGGTGACCCGCCGGTCAGGGGGTGGGGTGCTCGCGGAGGGCCTCGTACGCGGTCAGCGTCTCGGGGTTCTGCAGCGCCCCGCGCGATGCGGCGTCGTCCACGTCGGCACCACGGAGGATCTTCTTCACCGGCACCTCCAGCTTCTTGCCCGACAGCGTCCGCGGAACGCCCGGCACCTGGTGGATCACGTCGGGGACGTGGCGCGGCGAGAGCTGGCGGCGCAGCGCGTCGCGGATCCGCCTCCGGAGGGCGTCGTCGAGGTCGAGCCCTGGGGTCAGCGTCACGAAGAGCATCAGGCGCCCTGCACCGCCCTCGGAGTCCTCGAGGTGCACGACGAGGCTGTCCGTCACCTCGTCGAGGCCCTCCACGACGGTGTAGAACTCCGCCGTCCCGAGGCGCACCCCGCCGCGGTTGAGCGTCGCGTCGCTGCGCCCGGTGATGGTGCACGAGCCGTCGGGCCGGATCGTGATCCAGTCGCCGTGGCGCCAGACGCCGGGGAAGTCCTCGAAGTACGCCGCGCGGTACCGCGCGCCGTCGTCATCGCCCCAGAACCCGAGCGGCATCGAGGGCATCGGCGCCGTGATGACCAGCTCGCCGAGCTCGTCGACGACCGGTTGCCCGTCGGTGTCGTACGCGGCGACCGCGACGCCGAGGCAGGCTCCGGAGATCTCGCCGGCGTACACCGGGAGCATCGGGTTCGCGCCGACGAAGCCCGTGCAGACGTCGGTGCCGCCGGACAGCGAGCCGAGGCGTACGTCCGGCGCGACCGCGTCGTACACCCACCGGAACCCCTCGGCCGGCAGGGGCGCGCCCGTCGAACCGAGACCGCGCACCCGCGACAGGTCCGCGACCTCCTTCGGGACCAGGCCCTCCTTGCGGCACTGGAGCAGGTACGGCGCGCTGGTCCCGAAGTAGGTCACGCCCAGCTCGTCGGCCATCCGCCACAGCGACCCGAGGTCGGGGTGCGCGAGGTTGCCGTCGTACAGGACGACGGTCGACCCGGTGAGCAGCCCCGAGACCAGGAGGTTCCACATCATCCAGCCGGTGGTCGAGTACCAGAAGAAGACGTCCTCCGAACCCAGCCCGAGCTCGAGCGCGATCGACTTCGTGTGCTCGACGGTGATCCCGCCGTGGCTGTGGATGATCGGCTTCGGCAGGCCCGTCGTCCCCGACGAGAACAGCAGGTAGAGCGGGTGGTCGAACGGCACACGGTCGAACGCGGGCTCGGCCGGCTCCGCGACCAGCTCCGACCAGGTCGTCGCACCCTCGGGGGGCGGCGCCTCGCCATCGAGGTACGGCAGCCACACGACCGCCCGCAGCGTCGGCAGCGCCGCCTGGATCGCCGCGACCTCCTCGCGCCGGTCGACCGCCTTCGCGCCGTACCGGTAGCCGTCGACCGCCAGCATCACGGTCGGTTCGATCTGCCCCCAGCGGTCGATCACGCTCCTCGTCCCGAACTCCGGCGCGCACGACGAGAAGACCGCGCCGAGGCTCGCTGCTGCGAGGAGCAGTGCGAGGGTCTCCGGCACGTTCGGTGCGTACGCGACGACGCGGTCGCCGCGCCCGACGCCGAGCCGTACGAGACCTGCCCGCGCCCGCGCGACCGCGTCCCGCAGCTCGGCGGCCGTCCAGGTGACGTCGTCGCGCGACTGCGACCGGCCCACGACCACGACGTCGTCGTCCGCGCGGCCGGGCATCCGCAGCATCGCCTCGGCGTAGTTCAGCGCCACGCCCGGGAACCAGGTCCGCCCCGGCATCGGGGGCTCCCCCGGCGCGGCCGGCACCAGCGCGACGGCCGGAACGCCCTGGTCGTCAGCGTCCGTGACCGTCGCCGGGATCGCGAAGAACGCCCACACCGCGCGCCAGAAGGCGTCCTGGTCGTCGACCGACCAGCCGTGCAGCGCCCGGGCATCGGCGAGGGACGGGCCACCGTGGTCCGCCACCCAGTCCATGAAGGCGCCGATCCGGGTCGTACGGCGGGCGTCGGGAGCGGGCTCCCAGAGGACCTCGTGCGTCACCTGAGGAGTGGGCATGGCCACACGATAGACGCCGTTCCCGTACGACGGGGGTGGCCGTCGGGCCACCCCCGCGCAGCCTCAGGGCTCGACGACGTTGAACATCGGATCCGGCTCGTCGGTCAGCCCGAGGAGCGTCGGGAGGACGCTCGCGTCACCCGAGGTGTCGAGGCCCTCGAGCGCTCCCGTGCCGAAGAGCGCGAGCAGCTGCGGACGCGTCAGCCGTACGGTGACGTCCGCCGGGTCGTCACGCTTCGTCGGGAAGTGGACGAGCGCGCTGTTGGACAGCTCCATCCGGTACGCCTCCGCGCTGTCGGTGAGCTCCCAGCGGATGCTGGCCGTGGTCCCGGCCGCCTTCGCACCGTCGAGCCGGATCGCGAGGGTGTCGAACAGCTGCGTGGTCGTGAGCGCGCTCGCCATGCCGCTCGCCGAGACGAAGCCCGTCGGCTCGCCGCCCCGGAGCTCGTACGCACCCGTGAGGTAGCAGTTGCGCCACGTCGCGTTCTCGGCGCCGAGCCCGAGCGTCTCGAGGACGGTCGCGAGCGCCTCGCGCGCCTCGGCGTTGCCCGGCTCGGCGAACACCGCGTGGCTGCCGAGCTCCGCCGCGAACCGCAGGTCGCCCGCGTCGGCGTACCGGCGTACCGCGGCGACCACCTGGTCGACGCCGCCGAGCAGCTCGACGTACCGGCTCGCCTTGTTCTCCGGGGTGTGCTCCCAGAGGTGGGCGGGGTTGCCGTCGTACCAGCCGAGGTAGCGCTGGAAGATCGCCTTCACGTTGTGGCTCAGCGACCCGTAGTAGCCGTGGGTGCTCCACGCGTCCTCGAGCGACGACGGTGTCTGCAGCGTCTCGGCGATCTCGCTGCCGGTGTGGCCCTGGTTCATCAGCCGGAGCGTCTGGTCGTGCATGTACGCGTAGAGGTCGCGCTGCTCGGTGAGGAACCCGATGATCGCGTCGGTGCCCCAGGTCGGCCAGTGGTGCGACGAGAAGACGACGTCGCTGTCGTGGGCGAACAGCTCGACGGCCTCCGCGAGGTAGCGCGACCAGATCCGCGAGTCGCGGACCTGCGCGCCCCGCAGGGTGAGCAGGTTGTGCATGTTGTGCGTCGCGTTCTCGGCCATGCAGAGCACCCGGTGGTCGGGGAAGAAGAAGTTCATCTCCGCCGGCGACTCGGTGTTGGGCGTCAGCTGGAAGACGAACCGGATGCCGTCGAGCGTCTCCTCCTGCCCGGTGGCGGTGATGTCGAGCGTGGGCGGCAGCAGCCCCACCGTCCCGGCGGAGGCGCGCGGGCCGAGGCCGATGCCGACCGAGCCCGACGGAGACGCGTCCAGCGGGTGGCCGTCGTAGTAGTAGCCGCGGCGCAGCATCGCGACGCCGGCGTAGACGTTCTCCGAGACCGCGTGCTCGAGGAAGTGCTCGGGTGCCACGATCGGGACGTCGGTGGACGCGTCGACGACGCCCAGCACGCCGCCGAAGTGATCGATGTGGGCGTGGGTGTAGACGACGGCGGTCACCGGGCGGTCGCCACGGTGCTCGCGGTAGAGCGCCAGCCCCGCGGCGGCGGTCTCCGCGCTCACGAGCGGGTCGATGACCACGACGCCGGTGTCTCCCTCGACCAGCGTCATGTTCGAGATGTCGAAGCCGCGGACCTGGTAGAACCCGGGCGCCACCTCGTACAGGCCGTGCCGTCCGGTCAGCTTCGCCTGTCGCCACAGGCTGGGGTGCACCGACGCGGGCGCGTCCCCGGCGGCGAACGAGAGCGCGTCCGCGTCGAAGATCACCGTGCCGGAGGCGTCGGTGATGGCGGCCGGTGTGATCGTGCCGACGAAGCCACGATCGGCGTTCGTGAAGTCGGGGTGGTCCTCGGAGTACGTAGCCATGGGTCCACCCTCTGCGGGAGGGGAGGGTCTCGCATCGCCCGTCAGGGGTGAGGCCCGGGTATGACGAAGCCCCGGACCCTGCTGGATCCGGGGCTCACGCTGTCGGGGTGACAGGATTTGAACCTGCGGCCTCGTCGTCCCGAACGACGCGCGCTACCAAGCTGCGCCACACCCCGTGGCCCCCGCACTCGTGCGGGTGGAACGTCCTGCGAGAGGTCCCGCGCTCAGTTCCTCGGAGAGTCTACCGGACGCATCCGGAGCACCGACGCCTCGGGTCGGCACGCGAAGCGGACGGGCGCGTACGGCGACGTCCCGCACCCTGCGGACACGTGCAGCCACGAGCTGTCGTGCCCGGCCGTCCGGTGCTGGTGGAGCCCCCGCGCGCGGCGCCGGTCGAGGTCGCAGTTGGTCACGAGCGCCCCGAACCCCGGGACGCGCAGCTGCCCACCGTGCGTGTGCCCCGCGAGGATCAGCGGGTAGCCCTGGACGTTGAACGCGTCGATCGCCCGCAGGTACGGCGCGTGGACGACGGCGACCGCGAGGTCGGCGGTCGGGTCGGCGGAGGCGGGGATCGCCGCGAGGTCGTCGCGGTCGATGTGCGGGTCGTCGAGGCCGGCGAACGACAGCGAGAGCCCGCGGACGTCCACGCGCCCGGTCGCGTTGTTGAGGTCGATCCAGCCCGCGTCGGTGAACGCGGTGCGCATCTCCTCGTACGGAAGGTCCGGCGAGCGGCGGCGCATGCCGGAAGGGCCGAGGAGGTAGCGCGCCGGGTTGTTGACCGTCGGCGTGAAGTAGTCGTTGGAGCCGAACACGAACACTCCGGGCACGTCGAGCAGGTCCTCGTACGCGTGCAGGACCGCCGGCAGGGCCTCGAGGTGCGAGAGGTTGTCCCCGGTGTTGACGACGAGGTCAGGCTCGTACTCGACCAGGCTGCGCAGCCAGTGCTGCTTGCGGGTCTGACCGGGTGTCATGTGCACGTCGGAGATCTGCAGCACGGTGATCGGGCGCGCTCCCGCGGGGAGGACGGGGACGTCGAACTCGCGGACCACGAACGCCTGTCGCTCGTAGAGCGACGCGTACGCGAGCGCGCCCGCGCCGGTGGCTGCGGTGGCCAGGAGCGTCTTCGTCAGGGGGTGCACGCCTGCAAGGGTGCCACACCCGTGGCGGGGGAATCGGTGTGCTCGCGACGCCCGCCGTGGGCGATGATGGCCGCATGAGCGAGCTCAAGGACCGACTGCGCCAGGACCTCACCACCGCCATCAAGGAGCGCGACTCCCTCCGGGCGTCCACGCTGCGCATGGTGCTGTCCGCGGTGAGCAGGGCCGAGACGGCGGGCAAGCAGGCCAAGGAGCTGTCCGACGCCGAGGTGCAGTCCGTCATCACCTCCGAGTCCAAGAAGCGTCGTGAGGCCGCCGAGGCGTACGACGCGGGCAACCGCCCGGAGCTCGCTCAGAAGGAGCGCGACGAGGCCGGGATCCTGGCCGACTACCTGCCGGAGCAGCTCGGAGCCGACGAGGTGAGCGCCCTCGTGTCCGCGGCGATCGAGGAGTCGGGTGCCGCGGACGAGGGCATGCGCGGCATGGGCAAGGTCATGGGACTGCTGAAGCCGCGGACCGAGGGTCGGGTCGACGGTGCCGCGCTCGCGGCCGAGGTGCGCAAGCAGCTGGGCGCCTGAGGCGCCCGCCGCTCACACGTCTCGGCTGCGGTCAGCCGCGGCCTCCGCCGCCGCCACCACCGCCGCCGCCACCAGCGCCGCCGGCTCCGCCACCGCCGCCGCCGTTGCCGCGACCGGGTCGATCGTCGCCGCCCCCGCCGCCGTTGTCGCCGCCCCCGCCGCCCTTCTTCTTGGGCTCCTTCTTGGGGGCGAGCGGCGTGTCGGACGGACGCGGTCCGAGGCTGCCCGGCGACTCGAAGTTGGCGTAGGGCAGGTCGTCCATGATCGCGCGCATGGTGTCGGCCCACATCGGACCGGCGAGCGCTGCACCACCGACGGAGTTGAACGACATCGTGGTGCCGTTGAGCTCGGTGCCGATGAGGGACTTCCAGTGCCCGTCACGGTTGGCGCCGGCGATCATCGACGAGGTCACCAGCTTGGGCGTGTAGCCCATGTACCACACGGCGCGGCTGTTCTGGGTCGTACCGGTCTTGGCCGCGGACGGCTTGTCGAGCTGGAGGGCGTTGCCGAACCCACCCTCCTGGACGCCGCGCAGGATCTGGTTCATCGAGTCGGCCGCAGCCGTGGAGAGCACCTTCTCGCAGGTCGGCTTGTAGTCCTTGACGGTCTCGCCCTTGTTGTTGGTGATCAGCGTGACCGGCATGGGCTCGCAGTACTTGCCGCGCGCCGGGAACGTCGCGTACGCCGCCGACATGTCGAGCGGGCTGACGTCGAGGGTGCCGAGCGTGAACGACGGGTAGGTGTCGTTGATGTCCGGGACCGGGATGCCCATCTTCGCGGCCATCTTGGTGGTGGAGCACAGACCGACCAGACGCTCGAGCTGGGCGAAGTAGGTGTTGACCGACTGGCGAAGGCCGCGGGTCAGGTCGAAGCCGCCCGCGCCGGTCGAGTTGCTGACCTGCCACGAGCCCGCGCCCTGCTTGTCGCACTGGCTGAAGCCGCTGATGTTCATCGACTGCGGCGAGTTGAAGAAGGTGTTGGTCGGGTAGCCCTTCTCGAGCGCCGCCGCGGCGGTGAACGCCTTGAACGTCGACCCGGCCTGGAACCCGTTGGCGCCACCGAGCGACTTGGGCACGGTGTAGTTGATGTAGGTCTCGCCGGCCTTCTTGTTGTTGCCCATCGGCCGCGACTGCGCGAGCGCGCGCACCGCGCCGGTGCCCGGGACGACCAGCGCCTGGGCGCCGATCGCGTTGTCGGTGGGCGACACGCGGCCCTGGACCGACTTGTCGGCGGCGCGCTGGAACTTCGGCTCCAAGGTGGTCTTGATGACCAGGCCGCCGGTCTCGAGCGTGTGGAGGCGCTGGTCCTCGTTCTTGCCGAGCGACTCGTCCTGCAGCAGGTAGCGACGGACGTAGTCGCAGAAGAACGGCGCCTTGGTGCTGACGCAGCCGTTGGAGAAGCGGGTGATCTTGAGCCCGAGCGGCTGCTCGATCGCGGCCTGCACGACCGACCGCGTGATGAGTCCCTGGGCCTCCATCGCCGAGAGCACGATGTTGCGGCGGCGCAGGGCGTTCTCGGGGTAGGTCACCGGGTCGTACTCGACGGGGTTCTTCACCAGGCCGGCCAGCGTCGCCGCCTGCGTCAGGGAGAGCTCCGAGGCGTCGACGGAGAAGTAGTGCCGTGCAGCGGCGCTGACGCCGTACGCGCCGTCACCGAAGTAGGAGATGTTGAGGTAGTTCTCGAGGATCTTCTGCTTGCTGTGCTTCTCCTCGTACGACATCGCGTACTTCAGCTCGCGGATCTTGCGGGCCGGCGTCACCTCGGTCGCGGCGCGGCGCTCCTCCGGGGTGGAGGCCTGCTGGACCAGGATGTTCTTGACGAGCTGCTGGGTCAGCGACGAGCCGCCCTGGGTCTGGCCGTCGGTCGCGTTGTTGACCAGGGCGCGGAGCGTGCCCTTGATGTCGAGGGCACCGTGCTCGAAGAACCGCGCGTCCTCGATGGAGACCACCGCCTGCTGCATCACGGGCGAGATCTTCGACAGCGGGACGTCCTGCCGGTTCTGGGAGTAGAAGTAGGTCAGCAGCGAGCCGTCGGCCGCGAGGACCTTGGACCGCTGCGGGATCGGGGTCTCGCGGAGCTCGAGCGGCAGCTCGTCGAAGCCGCGGGCCACGCTGTTGGAGGTGACTCCGACGAACGCGGCGACCGGGATCGCGAGTCCGGCGACGAGCACTCCGGCGAAGAGGCTGAGAAGTGCCATGGAGCCGATGGCACGCGCCGCCCCCACGCCTTCGTCGTCGTGTCGACTGGGGCCCAGATTCATGGGCCCCAGGGTACGGGAGCGCCGGTCAGGCACCAACTGCTCGCGGACGTCGACCTCCCCACTGATAGTCCGAAAGAACTATGGCGAATGATCCCTGGGGGTCTGGTATGGCCCCTGCGACACCGAGAGGCTGTGTGTATCACCAGCGAATCTCGGTGATCGTCTCGGGGAGGGTGTTCGGATCATGAGCTGGAACGAGTCTTGGGCCACGGTGGCCGCCTGCAAGGAATCACAGGACGCGCTGTTCGTCAAGGGCGCGGAGCAGAACCGCGCCAAGCAGATGTGCCGGTCGTGCCCGGTCAAGCTCGAGTGCCTCGCCGAGGCACTCGACAACGACATCGAGTGGGGCATCTGGGGCGGCATGACGGAGCGGGAGCGCCGTGCGCTGCTGCGCCGCCGGCCCAACGTCACCTCGTGGCGCTCGCTGCTCGAGGCCGCGCGGGCGAGCCAGCCGACCGGCACCCCGGTCGCCGTCTGAGCCTTCACCCGACCTGAGCCTCAGTCGCCCACCGTGGCCGGCTGCTGGCCGGAGAGCAGGTCGCCGATCTCGGTGAGTCCTGCGAGGTCGTGCACGTCGGTCGCCAGGCCGGCCACCTCGACGCGCGGGACCCGCGGGTGCGCCGCCACGAACCCGGTGACGACGCGCCGCTCGCGCGCAGCCACGCGTTCGCCGCGGGCGTGCACCTCGAGGAGCCCGGCCACGACCTTGTCGTCGGCGGTCGGGCGCGACCGGCCCTCCAGGCGCCGTGCCGCCGCGTGCGCGTCGTCGCCGTCGAGCGAGAACGCCGGCACGGTCATCCGGTTGACCACGAGGCCTGCCAGGGGCATGTCGTCCTGGCTGAGCCGCTCGACGAAGTACGACGCCTCGCGGATCGCGTCCGGCTCGGGCGAGGCGACGACGAGGAACGCGGTGCCGCGGTCCTGCAGCAGCGCGTACGTCGCCTCCGCACGCTGACGGAACCCGCCGAACAACGTGTCGAAGGCGGCGACGAAGGTCTGGACGTCGGTGAGCACCTGGGCGCCGAGGACCTTGTTGAGCGCCGACGTCACCATCCCGAACCCGGCCGAGAAGATGCGGGCGGGGCCACGGGCAGGAGCGAGCAGCAGCCGGATCAGCCGCCCGTCGAGCAGCGACGAGAGCCGCTCGGGCGCGTCCAGGAAGTCGAGCGCGGACCGCGACGGCGGGGTGTCGACCACGATCAGGTCCCAGCGCCGCCCCTCGCCGCCCGGGGCCTCGCCACCTGCGACCGCCTCCGCGTGCAGCTGACCGAGCTTCTCCATCGCCATGTACTCCTGCGTGCCCGCGAACGAGCTGGAGAGCGCCTGGTAGAAGGGGTTGGCCAGGATCTGGGCCGACTTCTCGGGAGAGGCGTGCGCCTCGACGACCTCGTCGAAGGTCCGCTTCATGTCGAGCATCATCGCGTCGAGCGAGCCGCCCTGGGCGCCGGCGCCCTCGACCGGGCGAGGGACGTTGTCCAGCGCGTTGAGGCCCAGGGACTGCGCCAGACGGCGCGCGGGGTCGATGGTGAGCACGCAGACCTTGCGTCCGCGCTCGGCGGCGCGCAGGGCCAGCGCGGCCGAGGTCGTGGTCTTGCCGACCCCGCCGGAGCCGCAGCAGACGACGATCTCGATCGTGGGGTCGTCCAGGATCGCGTCGACGTCGAGCACCGGGGAGGTCTCCGCGCCGCGTCCCGTGTCGAGGGTGCGGCTGCGCGCGGGAGGACGGGTCCGCGACGCCGTGCGCGACCCCGTACGGGTGCCGGTGCGCGACGGCGTACCGGCGGGGCTCACCGCACGCCTCCCTCGACCAGGCGCCGACCCAGGGCGTACAGGCCGCCGAGGTCGACACCGCCCTCGAGGTGCGGGAGCTCGACCACGGGGGCGTCGGCCTCGAGCAGCACCGCCCGCTGGTGCGCCTGCAGCCGCTGCCGGGCGACGTGCTCGCGACCCTCGGTGAGCAGCCCGTCGGCGGCGTCGGGATCGACCGCGACGTCCACGCGGGCCAGGCTCCGCGAGACGGAGGCCGCGGTGAGGGCGCCCGAGGCGATCCGCTCGGCGGCGGCCTCGGACAGGGGTGAGGGGAGGACCTGGTTGACGACGACGTGCCCCACGCCGAGCCCCGCGTCGGTGAGCTCGTTGATCGCGTCCATCGTCTCCTGGACGGGCATCTCCTCGAGCAGCGTCACGAGGTGCACCGCCGTACGACGCGAGCGCATCATCGTCATGATCGAGTCCGCCTGCCTGCGGATCGGCCCCACCTTGGCGAGCCCCGCGACCTCCTCGTTGACGTTGAGGAACCGCGTGATCCGGCCCGTCGGCGGGGCGTCGAGGACGACCGCGTCGTAGGTGTACGAGTCGTCGGCCTCGCGCCGGCGTACCGCCTCGTAGACCTTGCCGGTCAGCAGCACGTCCCGCACGCCGGGGGCGATGGTGGTCGCGAAGTCGATCACCCCGAACCGGTCCAGCGCCTTGCCCGCCCGTCCGAGCCGGTAGAACATCGCGAGGTACTCCAGGAGCGCCGCCTCCGCGTCGATCGCGAGCGCGTACACCGCGCCGTCGTCGGTGGCGGCGACCTGACGCTCCTCGTACGGCAGCGGGGGGACGTCGAAGAGCTGCGCGATGCCCTGGCGCCCCTCGACCTCGCAGAGCAGCACCTTGCGTCCCTCGGCGGCCAGGCCGAGGGCGAGTGCGGCAGCGACGGTGCTCTTGCCCGTCCCGCCCTTGCCCGTCACGACGTGGAGCCGTCTCTCGCCCGCCACGATGTCGAGCGTAGAGGGTGGCCCGAAGGCGGGTGCGGATACAGTCGATCCATGACGCAGTGGGAGTACATGACAGCCCCGGTCCTCGTGCACTCGACGAAGGCCATCCTCGACAACTTCGGTCGGGACGGCTGGGAGCTGGTGCAGATCGTCCCCGGGATGAACCCGGAGAACCTCGTGGCCTACTTCAAGCGCCCGGTGGAGGGATCCTGATGCCGACGCCCGAGGAGAACCTCGCCGAGCTCGGCCTCACGCTCCCGGAGGTCGTCCCGCCGGTGGCGGCGTACGTGCCGGCGCTGCGGACCGGGTCGTACGTCTACACGTCGGGCCAGCTCCCGATGCGCGACGGGTCGCTCATCACGACCGGCAAGGTCGGAGCGGACGTGACCGCCGACGAGGCGTACGAGTGCGCCCGCCTCTGCGCGCTCAACGCGCTCGCCGCCGTGGCGTCCCAGGTCGACGGCGACCTCTCCCGGGTCGCGCGCGTCGTGAAGGCGGTCGTGTTCGTGGCGAGCACTCCGGACTTCACCGGGCAGCCTGCGGTGGCCAACGGTGCGAGCGAGCTCTTCGGTGCCGTGTTCGGCGAGGTGGGCGCGCACACGCGCAGCGCCGTCGGTGTGTCCGTCCTGCCTCTCGACGCGCCGGTGGAGGTCGAGCTCGTCGTCGAGCTGTCGGCATGACGATGCGGGTGCCGCTGCCCCCGTCGATCGCCGAGCACGCCGAACGCCGTGACCGCGGCGAGGTCGCCCCGACGCGGGACGCGGCCACCGTGGTGCTGCTGCGCGACGGGGCCGAGGGCGTCGAGGCGTACCTCATGCGGCGACAGCGCTCGATGTCGTTCGCCGCCGGGATGTACGTCTTCCCGGGCGGCGGCGTGGATCCGCGCGACTCCGACACCGACGTCGCGTGGGCAGGTCCGGAGCCGCAGGCGTGGGCGGAGCGGTTCGGATGCTCGACGGAGGTGGCCCGGGCGCTGGTGTGCGCGGCGGTCCGGGAGACGTACGAGGAGGCGGGCGTGCTGCTCGCCGGACCCGACGCCGGCACGGTGGTGGACGACACCAGCGGAGCGGACTGGCAGGCCGACCGCCAGGCGCTGGAGGCGCACACGCTCGCGTTCTCCGACTTCCTGCGGCGGCGCTCGCTCGTGCTGCGGACCGACCTGCTCGCCGCCTGGACGCACTGGATCACGCCGGACTTCGAGCCGAAGCGGTTCGACACCCGGTTCTTCGTCGCCGTGATGCCCGAGGGGCAGCGGGTCGGGTCGCTCACCGGCGAGGCGGACCACGCGTCGTGGATGTCGCTGGACGCCGCGCTCGCGTCGGTCGAGGCCGGAGACATGGCGATGCTGCCCCCGACGTCGGTGACGTGCCGGGAGCTGGCTGCGCTCGACTCCGCGGGCGACGCGCTCGCTGCCGCGGCGCAGCGACGGATCGCGCCGATCGAGCCGCGGCTGGTGGAGATCGACGGAGCCTTCTACCTGGAGACGGAGCTGCCATGACCGAGCGGTTCGACGGCGGGGCAGTGAGTCCCTGGGCGACGTGCGTGCGCGAGGACAACCCGGGCCACATGACGCTGGACGGGACCAACACCTGGGTGCTGCGGGCGCCGGAAGCCGGTGCCGGAGCGCGGTCGGTCGTCGTCGATCCCGGCGAGCTGGACGAACCGCACCTGCGGCGTGTGCTCGAGGTCGCGGCCCCGGTCGGCGTCGTCCTCCTCACGCACCGCCACCACGACCACACCGAGGGCGCCCAGCGGTTCGCCGAGCTGGCGGCGGCTCCGGTGCGGGCGATCGACCCGGCGCTGTGCCTCGACGCCGACCCGCTCGTCGACGGCGAGACGGTCGAGGTGGACGGCGTGCGTCTCGAGGTGGTCGCGTCGCCGGGCCACACCACGGACTCGGTCTCGTTCCTGCTGCGCGACGACGCGGCGCTGCTGACCGGCGACACCGTCCTGGGCCGCGGGACGACGGTCGTGGCCCACCCCGACGGTGCGCTCGGGCCGTACCTCGCGTCGCTGCGCGCCCTGCGGTCCGCCGTCGACTCCGTCGAGGGGACGGTGCGGCTGTACCCGGGGCACGGGCCGGTCCTTCCCGACGCCGGCGCGGTCGTCGACGCGTACCTCGCGCACCGCGAGGAGCGCCTCGCGCAGGTCCGTGCGGCGCTGGACGCCGGAGCGGAGACGGCCGAGGACGTCGTACGCACGGTGTACGCGGACGTGGACCCGGTCCTGTGGCCGGCCGCGACCCTGTCCGTGCGGGCGCAGCTGGACTACCTCCGCACCGCCTGACCCCCGCGAGCCAGTTTCCGTGCGGCCGCGAGCCAGTTTCCGTGCGGCCGCGAGCCACTTTCGGTGCGCTCGCGAGCGTCACCAGCGGCGTGAGCGCGGAGTAATGCCGAGGATCGCGCCGAGCTCGTTCTCGAAGGCAGGATCTTTGCCCAGGATGCGTTCCTTCGTCCCGAGTACGAACCGCCAGCCGAACCGTCGCTCGAAGTAGCCCCGCCGGTCCGCGTCACGAGCCTTGGCTTCGTCGGTCGTGTGGAACTCTCGCCCGTCGTACTCGCTGGCGACCAACAGCTCGCGGTAGCCCATGTCGAAGTAGCGGTTGCGCCCGAGCTCGTCGACGACGTGCAGCTGGGTGGCGGGACGCGGAAATCCAGCGTCGACGATCCGCAGCCGCTGCCAGGACTCGCCCGGCGACTCCGCGCCCCTGTCGACGAGGCGTACGAGCTCGCGTGCCTGGGGCGCACCGCGATAGCCCTTGAGCGCATCCACGTACGCGATCAGGTCCTCGAGCACGAAGAGCTCCGCGCGCAGCATGCCGTCGGCGGCCGCGAGAGCGTACGGTCGCCACAGCCTGCGGAGAAGGTCCGATGCCGTGCGCACGGGTGTCGTGACCCGGATCCCCGCGACCTCGGTGACGTCGGATCCGGGCAGGACCGCCTGCCGGCAGGACACTCCCACCGCCCGCACGCGGCCGGAGCCGTGAGGCACGACCAGGGTCGGTTTCAGGAGATGCCGGTCGCTCGGGCGGAACGTGTCGACGCCGTAGAGCCACGACGCGAAGCAGTCGGACACGACCGTGTGCTCGGAGACGACGAGATGGGCGGCTGCGATGCGCAGATCGCGGGTGTCGGGCACCGACGCATCGACGTAGACGGACTTGAACACCGGCCGTACGCGCTTCTCTCGCCGCGCCCGCCGGAGCTCGTGCTCGGACCCGAACCCGGCGTCGCGCCACTCGTGACTGCGGAACGGGTGACCGTCGTTGAGGACCTCGACCATCGACCCATCGAAGCGCCATCGGCCCAGGTGGTGCCGCGGTTATCCACAGGGCGCGCGGGAAGTGGCTCGCGAATGCGCGGAAAGTGGCTCGCGGGCGCGCAGGGAGTGGCTCGCGGGCGCGCAGGGAGTGGCTCGCGAGGGTCAGCGAGCGCGCTTGGACAGCCGCTCGGGGTCGATGATCACGACGGAGCGCGGCTCCAGACGGACCCACCCGCGCATCGCGAAGTCGGCGAGCGCCTTGTTGACCGTCTCGCGCGAGGCGCCGACCAGCTGGGCGAGCTCCTCCTGCGTGAGGTCGTGGTGCACGTGGATGCCGTCGTCGGCCTTGCGCCCGAACCGCTGCGACAGGTCGATGAGCGCCTTCGCGACACGGCCGGGGACGTCGGAGAACACCAGGTCCGCGACGACGTCGTTGGTCCGGCGCAGGCGCGAGGCGAGCTGGCCCAGGAGCGCGCGCGAGACGTTGGGGTGGTCGTTGAGCCACTTGGTCAGGTCGTCGTGGCTGAGGCTGGTGAGCTCGGAGTCGGTCACCGCGGTCGCGGTCGCCGAGCGCGGGCCCGGGTCGAACAGCGAGAGCTCGCCGAACATCTGGCCGGGACCGAGGATCGCGAGAAGGTTCTCGCGACCGTCGGCCGAGCTGCGGCCGAGCTTGATCTTGCCGTCGGTGACGATGTAGAGACGGTCGCCCTCGTCGCCCTCGTGGAACAGCACCTCGCCCCGACGCAGGCGCGCCGACGACATCTGGGAGCCGAGCGACTCGGCCGCTTCGTCGTCCAGACCCGAGAAGAGCGGTGCCTGGCGCAGTACGTCGTTGTCCACGGGTTCTCCTTGACCGAAGAAAATGTCACGCACCTCGATTGTCCCTCATCCGGACAACTCGGCGCCACCGACCGCGCCGTACGTGTCGTCACCGCACCGTACGCTGGCACCGTGCCGAAGACCACCGCAGGGCGTGCCGCCTCCCCCCGTCGCGCCAAGCCGAAGCTCCCCGAGGTGCCTGCGCCGGAGACGTCCCAGGTCCGCCGTGCCCGCAAGATCGACCGGGTGCTCGCCGAGACCTACCCCGACGCCGACATCGAGCTCGACTTCGACGACGCCTTCCAGCTCCTGGTCGTCACCGTGCTGTCCGCGCAGACCACCGACCGCCGGGTCAACGCGGTGCGTCCGGCGCTGTTCGGCCGCTATCCCGACGCCCGCGCCCTCGCCGAGGCCGACCGTTCCGAGGTCGAGGAGATCATCAAGCCGACGGGCTTCTTCCGCGCCAAGTCCGAGCGCATCATCGCGCTCGCCACGGCGCTGGTGGACAACTTCGGCGGCGAGGTCCCGCCACGCATGGACGACCTCACGACGCTCCCCGGCGTCGGGCGCAAGACCGCAAACGTGGTGCTCGGCAACGGGTTCGGCATCCCTGGCTTCGCGGTCGACACCCACGTGCAGCGGGTCGGCAAGCGCCTCGGCTTCCTCGATGCGGCCGCGCTCAAGGACCCGGTGCGGGCCGAGATGGTCCTCGACCTCCTGATCGCCAAGAAGGACTGGACGATGGCGAGCCAGCGCCTGATCTGGCACGGGCGCCGCTGCTGCCACGCCACCAAGCCGGCGTGCGGCGCGTGCTCGATCGCGCGCTGGTGCCCGTCGTTCGGCGAGGGCCCGACCGACCCGGAGGTGGCCGCAAAGCTGCTCCGCACCGAGGGACGGGCATGACCGGTACGCCCCTGGCGCGGCGCCGCCCTGCGCGCTCACGTCGCGCGCTGGCCTCCGTCCTGGCGCTCGTCGCCGCGCTCGTCCTGTCCTCCTGCGGCGGCGACGACCTGCAGCCGTCGGACGGCGGCGCGGCGACCTCCGACGAGGCCGGGTCGAGCGTCGTCGACACCCCGGAGCTGCGCGCGCTGAAGGCGGACGCCGGGATCGAGGACTGCCCGCGGACCAACCGGCGGGGTGCTGTCGAGGGTGGCCTGCCCGGCGTCCTCCTCGACTGTCTCGGCGGTGGAGCGCCGGTCAGCCTCCCCGGTCTGCCGGCGCAACCGACCGTCGTCAACATCTGGGCGACGTGGTGCGGTCCGTGCCGCGACGAGCTCCCGCACCTCGCGCAGCTGCACGCCGAGGCCGGCGACGAGGTCGCGATGCTCGGCATCAACTACCGCGATCCCGACCCCGCCGGTGCGCTGCGCCTGGCCAAGGAGTCGGGCGTCACCTACCCGCTCGTCTCCGACCCCGACCAGTCCGTCGCCAAGGGTCTGGGCGTCGTCGGGCTGCCGCAGACCGTCTTCGTGGACGCAACCGGTGTGGTCGTCGCCACCGAGCGGACGCCGATCACGTCGTACGATCAGCTGCGATCGCTGGTCCGTGAGCACCTCGGCGTCGATCTGGCATGAGGAGGTCCCATGACGTACGAGCGTGAGCTGGTCGGCGACGACGCGCTGCCCGAGTGGCTGCGGCCGGTCGCAGAGGTCGGGCGGGGGATCGACAGCCCGCGCTTCCTGTCGCCCTCCATGCCCGAAGCCCCCTCGACCGCCCGTCCTGCCGCCGTGCTCGTGCTCTTCGGCGACGGGGAGTCCGGTCCTGACCTCCTTCTCACCGAGCGGGCCCACTCGCTGCGCTCGCACGCCGGCCAGATCGCGTTCCCCGGCGGGGCGACCGACCCCGAGGACGAGGGACCCGTCGCGACGGCGCTGCGCGAGGCGGAGGAGGAGGTGGGCCTCGACCCCGACGGCGTCGACGTCTTCGCCACGCTGCCCCGGCTCTGGCTCCCGCCGAGCAACTTCGCGGTCACCCCGGTCCTCGGCTGGTGGCGGCACCCGAGCCCGGTCGGCGCGGTCGACCCGGTCGAGGTCGAGAGCGTCTTCCGCAGCCCGGTGAGCGAGCTGACCGATCCGGCCAACCGCTTCTCGGTGTCGCACCCGTCCGGCTGGGTCGGTCCGGGCTTCGCCGTCAACGGCGGGCTCACCCTGTGGGGCTTCACGGCCGGCATCGTGTCGCGCCTGTTCGGTGCGGTCGGCTGGGAGCGACCCTGGGACGCCGGACGCGTCGTCCCCTATCCCGGCACCGCCCGCGACCCGTTGGTCGAGGAGATCGAGACCGACGCCGCCCGCGGGCGACGTCGATGAACGTCGTCGACGTCGTCGTCCTCCTCGTCGTCGTCTCGTACGCGGTCCTCGGCTATCTGCGCGGCTTCGTCGCGGGCGCGGTCGCGATGGTCGGTCTCATCCTCGGCGGCATCGTCGGCCTGGTGCTCGCTCCGCTGCTGCTGAGCCGGCTCGAGCACGGCCTGGTCCGTTCGCTCGTGGCGGTCGTCATCGTGCTCGTCCTCGCCTCCGCCGGGCAGGCCGCCGGCTCGCACGTGGGCGCGCAGCTGCGGGCCCGCGTGACGCACCCGCCGGCCCGGTCGCTCGACGCGGTCCTCGGCGTGGCCCTGAGCGCGGTCGCGTCGCTGGTCGTGTGCTGGGCGCTCGGCTACGCGGTGTCCGGATCGCAGATCCCCGGCGCGTCCACCGCAGTGCGCGGGTCCCAGGTGCTCGCCGGGGTCGACTCGGTGATGCCGCAGGGCGTCCGTACGGCGCTGCACTCGTTCGACACCGTCGTCGACGCCACCCTCTTCCCGCGCTACCTGGAGCCGTTCGCCCCCGAGACGATCGAGCCTGCCGCCGCTCCCGACCCCGCGGTGCTCCAGCGCCCGGAGGTGTCGTCGGCGCGGCGCAGCGTCGCGCGGGTCACCGGGCGCGCCGAGTGCGACCGCGGGCTCGAGGGGTCCGGGTTCGTGTACGCCCCGGAGCGCGTGATGACCAACGCCCACGTGGTCGCGGGCGTGGACGAGCCCACGGTGACGGTGCGCGGGACGACGTACGACGCCACGGTCGTCCACTACGACCCGACCCTCGACGTCGCGGTGCTCCGCGTCCGGGGCCTCGGCGCGCCTGCGCTGTCGTTCGACGAGGACGCCGTGCAGGGGCAGAGCGCGGCGGTGCTGGGCTTCCCGGAGAACGGTCCGTTCGACGCCCGCGCCGCGCGGATCCGGTCCGAGCAGCGTCTTCGCAGCCCGGACATCTACGGCTCGACCCAGGTGGTCCGCGAGGTGTACGCCCTGCGGGCGCTGGTCCGGCCCGGCAACTCGGGCGGTCCGGTGATCTCGGAGCAGGGTCGGGTCCTCGGGGTCATCTTCGCCGCGTCCATCTCGGACTCCTCGACCGGCTACGCGCTGACGGCGGGGCAGGTCGGCGACGCGGCACGCGACGGCGTCCGCGCTACCAAGGCCCTGGACACCGGCCCGTGCGCCTGACCTCGTGTGACGTACGTCACTCCTCGACACCTGTGCTCGTCACGCATTCGCTTTCGGGGAACCCGACGAGGAAGAATGTCCGCCGTCGTCGTCCCATCGAAGGAGATCTGTGAAGACCCGACTGCTGGCCGCTGTCGTTCTCGTGATGCTGGCCGTCTCGGCCTGCGGTGGCGGCGACGGGTCCCCCGACGAAGCCGACGGCGCCACGAACCCCTCCCACTCGGTCGAGACGGGCACGCTCGGCTCGAAGGAGGCCGACGAGCTCGCCAAGGAGTCCGCCTCCCGGGTCGTCGTCCTGTGGGCGCGCCCCGACGTCCCGGTCGAGCAGTGGACCTCCGAGCTCCGGCCGCAGCTGTCCTCGGTCGCGATGTCCGTCCTCTCGTTCGTCGACCCGTCGTCGCTGAAGGCGGCGAAGCCCGAGGGCGAGGCACGCATCATGGCCGGCTCCGAGACCCGCGTCAGGGTCGCTGTGCCGACGTCGGTGGGCGAGTACAAGGTCACGATGAGCCGCGACAGCCGCGGCACCACCTGGCTGGTCGACCGGGTGGACACCCCCTGACCTCCCGCACGGCGTCCCGCGCGCGACCGCTCGCCCCCTAGGCTGCGTTCATGCGCACCGTGGCGTCCTTCCTCCTCGGCCTGCTCGCGCTCGTCGCCGTCGCCGCCACGGCACCGGGTCTGTGGTTCGAGCGGACCATCGTCGACGAGTCCGGATACGTGGCGCTCGCCGGTCCGCTGGGCGAGGACCCGGAGTTTCGCGCCGCCCTGGCCGAGACCGTCACCGACGGGGTGGTCGAGGGCGCCGGCCTGGACGGTGCTGCAGGGCGGCTCGCCGAACCCGTGGTCCGGCGGGTCGCCGAGCAGATGACCCAGCTCAACGGCTTCGACGCCGCGTGGGCCGAGACAAGCGCGCTGTCGCACCGCCTCAACGTCACCGACATCCCTCCCGCCGAGCTCGACGGGCGGCTCGGGGTCGACCTGACCCCGATGGTGAACCTCGTCGCCGACGCCGCGAACCGGCGGCTGGGGACGCAGCTGAGCGCGCCCGGCGACCTCGTCGTCGCGTTCGGCACCCCCGAGCAGCGCGACCTGCTCGACCGGGCGCGCGACCTCTCGTCGTGGTCGTGGGTGCTGCTCGGGGCGTCGGTCGTCCTGGTCGTCGCGTGCCTGCTGGTCGCACGCCGGCGCGGGACGACGCTCGCGCTGCTCGGTGCCGGGCTGATCGTCGTCGCCGTGGTCGAGATGGCCCTGGTGATCACCGGCGGCGACCAGGCGGTCGACGAGGCTGCGGCGACCGCCGGGTTCGGGAGGACGCTCATGACGCACCTCCACGACGCCATCGTGACGTCGTACGGGACGTGGATGGTCGCGCTCGGCGCCGCCGGGGTGCTCGCCGTGGTGGTCGGTCTCGTGGTCCGGCTCAGGTCCGGACGCGCTCAGACTGCCTAGGGCTCACGGTCGGAGGCGCGGTCAGCCCGCGTACGACGTCACCGCGCGTGCTTGCCCGAGGTGCGCTCAGGGGTCGCCGGCGCGGCGGCGGCGACCGGCAGGTCGATCGTCGTCCGCGGGTCGACCTGACCCTTCAGCGCCGCCGGGATCTCCTGCACGGTCGCGATCGTCTTCTCGGGAGCCTTGACCTTCTTGAGGAACCGGATGCCCACGAGGGCACAGATGATCACGACGAGGATCCACACGCCGGTCATCACCAGGAAGCCCCAGGTGAAGCCGAGCGGGATGTCGCGGTTGAAGACCCACGCGAAGAAGAAGCCGCCCGCCATCGACAGCATGCCGATCACGAAGAGCATCAGCACGCCGACCGCCACGAGAAGACCTGCGCCGGCGGCGCCGGACTTCGCGCTGACCCGGAGCTCCGACTTCGCGAGCGCGATCTCGCCGCGCACCAGCGTCGACAGGTCGCGGCTGATGTCGGACACGAGCCGCCCGATGGTGGGCTCGGCACCGTCCGCGGATCCGGGGGCTCCTGGGTGGGACATCACGACTCCTCGTCGGCAGTGCGGTCGAGTCGAGCCTAGGGGATCAGCGCGCTGCCGGGGCATCGCCCCGCCCAGCGCCGACCCAGGACGTCGTCCGCGACGGCGGTGACCACCGGCGTACGACGTCCTGGGCGGGTGTCGCGGGTCAGTCCTCCGAGGAGGACGCCATCCCGGTCTTGATCTGGTCCATCACGCCGGAGTCGGCCAGCGTGGTGACGTCCCCGACCTGGCGGTTCTCGGCGACGTCGCGGAGCAGGCGGCGCATGATCTTGCCCGAGCGGGTCTTGGGCAGTTCCGCGACGACCATGATCGACTTGGGCTTCGCGATCGCGCCGATCTCCTTCGCGACGTGGGCGCGCAGGTCGGCGACGATCTCCTCACCCCCGTCGCCGGCGGACTCGCGCAGGATCACGAACGCGACCACGGCCTGACCGGTCGTGTCGTCGGCGGCACCGACCACGGCGGCCTCGGCGACCTTCGGGTGCGAGACGAGCGCGGACTCGATCTCGGTCGTCGACAGCCGGTGGCCGGAGACGTTCATGACGTCGTCGACACGGCCGAGGAGCCAGATGTCGCCGTCCTCGTCCTTCTTGGCGCCGTCGCCGGCGAAGTAGACGTTCTCGAAGCGCGACCAGTAGGTGTCGATGAACCGCTGGTCGTCGCCCCACAGGGTGCGCAGCATCGACGGCCACGGCTCGGTGAGCACGAGGTAGCCGCCCGAGCCGTTGGGGACGGGCTCGGCGTCGTCGTTCACGACCTCCGCGCTGATCCCCGGGATCGGTCGCATCGCGGACCCGGGCTTGGCCGCGGTGACGCCGGGCAGCGGCGAGATCATGATCGCGCCGGTCTCGGTCTGCCACCAGGTGTCGACGACCGGCGTCCGGTTGCCGCCGATGGTCTCGCGGTACCAGACGTACGCCTCGGGGTTGATCGGCTCGCCCACCGACCCGAGCACGCGCAGGCTCGAGAGGTCGAACTCGGCGGGGATCTCCGCACCCCACTTCATGAACGTGCGGATCGCCGTCGGGGCGGTGTAGAAGATCGTCACGCCGTACTGCTGCACGATCTCCCACCAGCGGCCCTTGTGCGGGCTGTCGGGCGTGCCCTCGTACAGCACCTGCGTCGCGCCGTTCGCCAGCGGCCCGTACACGATGTAGGAGTGGCCGGTGACCCAGCCGATGTCGGCGGTGCACCAGTAGACGTCGGTCTCCGGCTTGAGGTCGAACACCGCCGAGTGCGTCCAGGCCGCCTGGGTCAGGTAGCCGCCCGTGGTGTGCAGGATGCCCTTCGGCTTGCCGGTCGTGCCGGAGGTGTACATGACATAAAGCGGGTGCTCGGCCGGGAACGCCTTGGCGCGGTGGTCCGTCGAGGACTCGTCGACGAGGTCGTGCCACCAGATGTCGACGTCGCCGTTCCAGGCGACGTCCTGCCCCGTACGGCGGACGACGAGGACGTTCTCGACGAGGCCCGGCTGCTCGGCCTCGACCTTGGCGACGGCCTCGTCGACGGCGGGCTTGAGCGCCGACGGTGCGCCGCGCCGGTAGCCACCGTCGGCGGTGATGACGAGCTTCGCGCCGCAGTCGATCACGCGGCTGGCGAGCGCGTCGGCGGAGAAGCCGCCGAACACGACGGTGTGGACCGCGCCGATCCGCGCGCACGCGAGCATCGCGACGACGGCCTCGGGGATCATCGGCATGTAGATCGCGACCCGGTCGCCCTCCTCGACGCCGAGCTCCTCGATCGCGTTGGCCGCCTTGCTGACCTCGTCCTTGAGGTCGGCGTAGGTGAGGGTGCGGGTGTCGCCCTCCGGCTCGCCGACCCAGTGGAACGCCACCTTGTCGCCGCGGCCGGCCTCGACGTGGCGGTCCACGCAGTTGTACGAGGCGTTGAGAGCGCCGTCGGCGAACCACTTCGCGAACGGCGGGTTGGACCAGTCGAGGACCTCGGTGAACGGCTTCTCCCAGTCGAGGCGCCGCGCCGCCTCGGCCCAGAAGGCGAGCCGGTCCTCGGACGCGACCTCGTACGTCTCGGCCGTCGCGTTGGCGTGCGCCGCGAGCTCGGCGGGCGGCTCGAAGCGGCGGTTCTCGTGCAACAGGTTGGACAGCGACTCTCCCACGGCACTTCCTCAGGTCTCGACAGACGTTCCGCGCCCATTGTGCCCCCGGTCACACGCCGCGAGGACTGCGGGAGCAGACGAGATCGCCCAGCGGTGGCCCCCGTGCGACCGGCGGCAGGCGGCGTACGGCGTGCGGGCGCCGCCGGGCGGCAAGGGGTACGCCGGTTGTGACGGGCCTCACCGGGGATCCGCCCGGCACTCGACGAAACTTCGTTGAAATATCAGTGATCGCGAGTTCCGGGTGTGACGCAGGACACTCCCGGGGGAGTGGGTGAAAGACCGGGCGCCCAGGGGCTAGGATGACGCGCACGGGGGCGGTATTGGACAGGTTGGTTCGGCGACCGCAAGCAACGAAGAAGAGAGCAACGTGACCGCGTATCCCGGTTGGCAGATCATCCATGAAGCCACGACCAAGGGCCCGTCGTCCATGCGGCGCATCGTGATCTTCAGCCACCGCGGTGGGGCGCGTCTGCGGCTCACCAGCGACTACCGCGGCGACGTCGCGACGACGGTCGCCGAGGCCTGGTCGTCGATCGGCTGGGTCGAGGCGCACCGCAGCGTGGACACCCAGCTGTTCCGGAGCAGCACGCCCAACGAGGCGGCGCTCGTCGACACACTCGACCGGCTGCTCATCGACGTGTTCCGTCTCGCCAGCCAGATCGTCGGCGGTCAGACGCAGGCGCCGACCCCGTCGCCGGCGTCGGCGTTCAGCGAGATGATGCGGTAGCAGACGCTCCTGACGCAGGTGCCGCCTCGCGGGTCGGCGTCTGCTCAGACGGTGACGGTCGGCAGCGCCGACCGGAGCCCGGACATGATGAGTCCGAGGCCCAGGTCGAAGGACGCGGCCGACCCGATCGACTCGTCGTGCGCGATCGCGCCGGTGGCGCTGGCCTGCTCGTGCATCTGGCGGGCCGACGCGTGCCCGAGGACGAACAGCATGATCGTCCGTGCACCCGTGAGCGCGACGTCGTCGTCGAACCCGTCGAGCGCCGCGACGAGCCGCTGCTCGGGCTCGTGCGCCCCCAGCCCGAACGCGGAGGCGGTCGCGACCACCTCGGCCCCGTCGCGCACCGCGAGCATGGCGTTGCGGTACTCGTGGCAGAGCGCGGTGACGCGGTCGTCCCAGGCGCCGTCCGGCTCCTCGCGCCGGCCCCGGGCGAGGATCTCGTCGGCCATCAGCGCCAGCAGCGTCTGCTTGTTGGGGACGTGGTGGTAGAGCGCGCTGGGCTGCACCTCGAGCTCGGCCGCGACCCGTCGCATCGAGAGGAACTCGAGCCCGTGGGTGTCGAGAACCGTGAGTGCTCCGTCCACGACGTCTTGGAGGCTGTTGGCCATGGCGCCACCTTATCGGCTAGCCTGAACGCCGTTCAGGTGAACACCGTTCAGGAGACGACATGACGCTCGACGCCAGCACCGACGCCACGACGACCGCGCCGGCCCCGCCGCGCCGCCGGTTCACGACCACCGACCTCGCCCTGATCGCGGCCTTCGCTGCGCTCATCTCGGCGTGCGCCTACATCGGCGCGATCCCCGTCGGCTCCGCCGGTGTGCCGATCACCCTGCAGACCTTCGCGGTCATGCTGACCGGCTGCCTCCTCGGTCCGGCACGCGGCTTCGCGGCCGTCACGCTCTACCTCGCCCTCGGCGCCATCGGGCTGCCGGTCTTCGCCGAGCACTCCTCGGGCCTCGGCGCGTTCACCAGCATCAGCGCCGGCTACCTGATCAGCTTCCCGTTCGCCGCCGCGCTCGGCGGCTTCCTCGTCAAGTACGTCGCCGGCCCGACCCGCAAGACCCGCGCGGTGTGGGTGTTCTGCTGCTCGATCACCGCGAGCATCCTGGTGATCCACCCGATGGGGATCATCGGCATGGCCCTGCACCAGGACGTCTCGCTGTGGACCGCCGCGAGCTGGGACGTGCCGTTCTGGGCCGGCGACCTGCTCAAGACGGCGTTCGTCGCGATCATCGCGGCCGAGGTGCACCGGGCGTTCCCGAAGCTGCTGCACCCCTGACCGTGCCCACCCTCACCTTCGACGCCGCCGGCGTCACCGTCGACACCCCGCACGGCCCCAAGGTCGTGCTCGAGCCCACCACCCTCGAGCTCACGGAGCCGCGGATCGGGATCGTCGGCGCGAACGGCTCCGGCAAGTCGACCCTCGCGCGTCTGGTCAACGGCCTCGTGAACGCGACCACGGGTCGTGTCCTCGTCGACGGCGTCGACGTCGCGCGGGACGCAGGACGCGTACGCCGCCGGGTCGGGTTCGTGTTCACCGACCCGGCGGCGCAGGTCGTGATGCCGACCTGCGTCGAGGACGTCGAGCTGTCGCTGCGGCGGCACGTCAAGGGAGCCGCCGCCCGACGTGCGCGCGCGATCGAGGTGCTCGGCTCCTTCGGGCTGGCCGATCTCGCCGACACCAGCGTCCACGCGTTGTCCGGAGGGCAGCGGCAGATGCTCGCGCTCGCCGGTGTCCTGGCCGTGGAGCCGGCGGTCGTGGTCGCCGACGAGCCGACGACGCTGCTCGACCTCGCCAACACGCGCACGGTCGGCGACGTGCTCCTCGGCCTGGACCAGCAGCTCGTCCTCGTCACCCACGACCTCGGGCTGGCCCGCCGCTGCGACCGCGTGCTGGTCGTGGAGGACGGGCGCATCCGGTACGACGGTCCGGCGGAGGCCGCGGTCGACGACTACGTCGCGTCCGTGGAGGCGCGGACGGGAGCCGCGCGGTGAGCACGCCCGTCCTCGTCGGGATCCATCAGCCGGGCGACTCGATCGTGCACCGGCTGCCCGTCGGGGTGAAGGTCAGCGCGCTCGCGGTGTTCAGCATCGCGGTCGTCGCGGTGCGGAGCATGCCGGCGTCGTGGATCTTCCTCGCGCTCGCCCTGGGTGCGGCCGTGCTCGCCCAGGTCGCGCTCGGATCCTTGCTGCGGGCAGCGCGGGGGGTGCTCCTGGTCGCCGCGGTCGTCGCGGCGTTCCAGTGGTGGCTCAACGGGCCGGACCGCGCCATCGAGACCGTCGTCGACCTGCTCGCCCTCGCTCTGGCGGCGGTCGTGCTCACCGCGACGACGCCCGTCAACGCGATGCTCGACGCGATGATCCGGTGGATCACCCCGTTCCGGCGGTTCGGGGCGGACCCGGAGCGCGTCGCGCTCACCGTCGGCCTCGCCGTCCAGGCCATCCCCGGCACGATCGCGATCGCGCTCGAGACCCGCGACGCCGCACGTGCGCGGGGGCTCGAGCGCCGGCCACGGGCGTACCTGTCCCCGTTCGTCATCCGCGTCGTGGCGCGGGCCCAGGAGACCGGCGACGCGCTCGCGGCGCGTGGTCTCGGCGACGACGACTGACCGTGGCCGCCGGCCTCACCAGCTGGCGTGCAGCGGGCGCCCCTCCTCGTACCCGGCGGCGCTCTGCAGGCCGACCACGGCGCGCTCGGCGAACTCGGGGATGGTCCGTGCACCGGCGTACGTGGCCGACGACCGCACCCCCGCGATGATCTGGTCGACGAGGTCCTCGACGCCTGGGCGCTCGGGGTCGAGGAACATGCGCGAGCTGCTGATGCCCTCCTCGAACAGCGCCATGCGCGCCCGCTCGAAGCCCGCCGCGTCGCGGGTCCGGTTGGAGACGGCGCGGGCGGAGGCCATCCCGAACGACTCCTTGTAGGCGCGGCCGTCCGCGCCGGTGCGCAGGTCGCCGGGGCTCTCGTACGTGCCGGCGAGCCACGAGCCGATCATCACGCTCGCGCCGCCCGCGGCGAGGGCCAGGGCGACGTCGCGCGGGTAGCGCACACCGCCGTCGGCCCAGACGTGCGCCCCCTGCTCCGCCGCGGCCGCGGAGCACTCGAGCACGGCCGAGAACTGCGGCCGCCCGACGCCGGTCATCATGCGTGTCGTGCACATCGCGCCCGGACCGACGCCGACCTTCGCGATGTCCGCCCCGGCGGCCAGCAGGTCGCGCGTGCCCTCCGCGGACACCACGTTGCCGGCGACCACCGGAACCCGCCGGCCGGTCTCCGCCTCGTGCGCGTCCCGCTCGGCCACGACCAGCGGCAGCGCCTGCAGCATCTTGTCCTGGTGGCCGTGGGCGGTGTCGACGACGAGCACGTCCACGCCCATGGCGAGCAGCGCCTTGGCCTTGCCTCGGACGTCGCCGTTGATGCCGATCGCGGCACCGACCTCGAGGCGGCCCTGCGGGTCGAGCGCCGGCGTGTAGAGCGTGGAGCGCAGCGCGCCCTTCTTGGTCGCGACCCCGACGAGAAGCCCGCCGTCGAGCACCGGGGCGTACGACAGGTGGCGCTCGCTCAGGGCGTCGAAGATCGTGCGGGGGTCGTCCGCCGCGTCCAGCGTGAGGACGTCGGAGCTCATCACCTCGTGGACCTGCGCGAAGCGGTCGACCTCGGCGCCGTCGTGCGTGGTGACCACGCCGAGCGGCTTGTCGCCCTCGACGACGAGGACGGCACCGTGCGCGCGCTTCGGCAGCAGGCTCAGCGCCTCGCCGACGGTGGTGTGGGGAGCGACGGACACCGGTGTGTCGTACACCGGGTGCGCGGCCTTGACCTGCGCCACCGACCGCGCGACGACGTCGAGCGGGATGTCCTGCGGGATGACGGCGAGACCTCCGCGGCGGGCGAGGGTCTCGGCCATCCGGCGCCCGGAGACCGCGGTCATGTTGGCGGCGACGACCGGGATCGTGGTGCCGACACCGTCCGGGGTGGTGAGGTCGACGTCGAAGCGCGAGACGACGTCGGACCGCGACGGCACCATGAACACGTCGCTGTAGGTCAGGTCGCCGGGGGGCTGGAGGTCGTTGAGGAAGCGCACCCGTCCAGCGTACTGATCCCCGCCGCCCCGCGGACCTGCGTCGGCCGCCGACTGTCAGAGCCTCGTGCCACGGTGAGGGCATGTCCGTTCACGAGCACCTCGTCCCCAGCTCCGTCGACTACGTCGAGATCGCGGTCACCGACCTCGCGGCCGCCGGTGACTTCTACCGCGCCGCGTTCGGGTGGGAGATCGTCCCGTACGGCGACGACTACGCCGGCTTCCGCACGCCCGCAGAGGCGGGAGGCGAGGAGGCGGGAGGCCTGCGTCGCGCCGACGAGGTGGTGCGCGGGACCACGCTGGTCCTGCTGTACGCCGAGGACCTCGAGGCCTGCGCGGACGCGGTCACGGCTGCGGGCGGCCGCGTGGTCGAGGGGCCGTACGCGTTCCCGGGTGGTCGCCGGTTCCACTTCCTCGACCCGAGCGGCAACGAGCTCGGCGTGTGGTCGAGGGCCTGAGGGTCAGCCGCCGTACGCGCGCACCGCGTCGCGCAGCCGGTCCCAGCCGAGCGAGCCGAACGGCTCCGCACCGTCGCCGATCGCGCGGACGACGTCCTCGGCCGACCGCTCCGCGACGTCGACCAGGTCGTCCGGATAGCCGAAGGCCACCCGGTGCTCGGCGAGCTCGTCCTCGTCGAGCAGCTCGACCGCCCCGTCGACGGTCAGCACGACGTCGAGGTCGAGGTCGAGCATGGTCACGAGGTCCGGTCCTTCCCACACCGCGGGAGTCGTCATGTCGACATAGAGCCGCCACCGCAGTCGGCCGGTCGGGTCGTCCTCGACCGCGTGGAAGGTCGCGACGTACGGGTCGGTGCGAGGGATGAGCGTGATGCTCGGCACGACCGTGCGGACGTCCCGGCCGGGACGGACCATCCGGGACCCGGCGGGCATGTAGAGCCAGGCGCCGGCGTCGTCGGTGGCGGCGAGGACGGTGTCGAACTCCCAGTGCGGGCGGCCGCCGTACTTCGTGGTCACCTGGCGGACCGGCGAGCCCAGCGGAGCACGCGTCGTGGCGGGGTGCTCCGGGGCCGTCACGGCGACCAGGTCAGGCGGCCATCGCG
Source organism: Mumia spirodelae (assembly GCF_050632745.1). Taxonomy (NCBI): domain Bacteria; kingdom Bacillati; phylum Actinomycetota; class Actinomycetes; order Propionibacteriales; family Nocardioidaceae; genus Mumia; species Mumia spirodelae. Next base: position 48,925 of record NZ_JBODSD010000001.1, read on the forward strand.
ACCGGGCACGGAGGTGCACCGGCGGCGCGGACGGGGCCGTGGCCCTCGTGCAGCGCGTACGTGCGGGCGACCGAGGCGACCAGGTCGAGCATCGTGATGCCGAGGGCGGTGCAGACCGCGGCGATGATCTCCGACGAGGCTTCCTTCTGGCCGCGCTCGATCTCGGACAGGTACGCCAGCGAGACCTGCGAGGACTTGGCCACGTCGCGGAGCGTGCGGCCGCGGGTGCGGCGCTCGTCTCGCAGTGCGTCACCCAGCGCCTGGCGCAGCAGCGGGGCGGGCTCCGGTGCGGGCTGGACGGGGACGAGCGACGTGGTGGTCACCCCTTCACGCTAGGCGGGCGACCCAAGTCCGCGCCATCGGAATCGACCACGTTCGCTCACAGCAGACGCGCGCGGCGCCCTCAGAGGCACGGCGACCGCGGCGACCGTTCGCCCTAGCCCAGGTCGACGCGCAGCCCGCGGCCGGGACCGTCGGGGTCGTTGAGCGCGTCCTTGTGCACCTCCGCGCGGAAGCACCGGGTGGCGTAGCGCATGCGCAGACCGTTGTGGCCGCTGGCGTGGCTGTCATACAGGCCCTTCACCTGCTCGAGGACGCGCTCGCGCTCGGCGGCGGGCTTCGCGGCGATGTACGAGCGGGACGCGACGAGCGCGAGGAGCGAGTCCAGGTCGAGCTGCTGCCAGAACCCGAAGTTGGACGACTCCGGCAGGTCGAAGAAGCCCGACAGCGGCAACGAGTCGGTGATCTCCTCCAGGTCGTCCGGCTCGGCGTCGATGATCGAGGTGAGGCGGCGGACCCAGGGGACCGACTCGTCCCGGGTGTTCCAGACGAGGGACAGCCGGCCGCCGGTCCGCAGCACGCGTGCGAGCTCGGGCAGCGTACGCAGGGGGTCGAACCAGTGGAAGGACTGCGCGGCGACCACGACGTCGAACGCACCGGCGTGGAAGGGCAGACGCTCGGCGACTCCCCTCACGACCGGGACGTCGAGGCGCGTGGCGAGCTGCGAGAGCATCTCGGCCGAGCGGTCCAGCGCGACCACGTCGTGGCCCGCCTTGGCGAGCGCCGAGGTCATCTGCCCCGAGCCGGCGCCGAGCTCGAGGACGCGTACGGGCTCGTCGCCGACGAGCCAGCGCACCGCGCGCTCGGGGTAGGACGGCCGGGCGAGCGCGTACTCGCTGGCGCACGCGTCGAACCCGCGTGCGCGCTCAGGGGACCTGTCCACACGGCCGAGGCTACCAACGGGTCATCTCGGCCCAGGTACTCTGCAGGGCGTGCCTGACCCCTTTTCTGCGCTGGTCGAGCTGGACGGCGTGCCGTCGGCCTTCGCCGCCACCCGCGACGGCATCGACTCGCTGCTGCGCGACCGCGGGCTCCGCCGCAGCACCCCCGAGATGACCGCCGACTCCCTGCTGCTCGGCGCGGCCGCGAGCGCCGCGATCGAGGGTGCCCCGTACGACCCTGACGGCCTGCGGCGCGGTGAGGCCGATCCTCTCGCCCTCGCCGCCGCCCGAATGAGCACGGAGATGCTCGGGCTGGTGCCCACGTGGAGCACGGCGCCGCTGCAGGCGATCGCGCGGCTCCACGCGCTGGTGGCCCGCGGACGGGTCGCCGACGACGAGCTCGGCCGACCGGTCTCGCCGGAGGGGGCACGTCGTCTCGGGACGCTGGCGCAGGCCGTCGTCGCCCCGACGCAGGCGCCGGGACTGCTCGTGGCTGCGGTGGTGCACGCCGAGATCGCGACCGCCGGCGCGTTCGCGTCGGACAACGGGCTGGTGGCCCGCGCGGCGGAGCGTCTCGTCCTCGTCGCGAAGGGCGTGGACCCGGCCAGCCTGACGGTGCCGGAGGCGGGACACCGGCTGGCGGGGGCGGGCTACGCGAAGCTGCTGCGCGAGTACGAGACCGACGGCACCCCGGGGGTGCACCGGTGGCTGCTGTACGCGGCGCAGGCGTACGCCGACGGCGCCGAGGCCGCGCCGGTCGAGCCGCCGAAGGGTCCGCGGCGGCGCGGATGACCTCGCGACGCGGTGGGTCGTCGCCGGACGGGGTCGAGATCGTCGCGGTGGACGCCGGCACGTGGGACACCTTCGAGGAGCTGTTCGCTCCTGGCGGCGTCCAGGGCGGCTGCTGGTGCTCGTACTTCTCGATGACCGCGAAGGACTACTCGCAGAGCACGCCCGACGAGCGTCACGCGCACGTGCGTGCCCGCGTCGAGGCCGGTACGCCGTTCGGCCTGGTCGCCCGCGTCGACGGCGTCGCGTCGGGGTGGGTCGCCGTCTCGCCACGGGCGTGCAACGTCCGTCTGAGCCGGTCGCGGGTGGCGGCGGTGGAGAAGGGGCGCGACCTCTCGGACACGTGGTCCGTCGTCTGCTTCTACAGCCGCCGGGACGCGCGCCGTACGGGTCTCTCGCGCGAGCTGCTCGACGCAGCCGTGTCGTACGCCCGCGAGCGTGGAGCACGGTACGTCGAGGGCTATCCGGTCGACGTCGAGGGCAGCTCGGTGCCGGCGGACGAGCGCTACCACGGGAGGCTGGACGTGTTTCTCGAGGCGGGGTTCACGCTGGTCGAGCGCCGGGGGAAGCGCCGAGCCCTGGTCCGCCTCGACCTGACCGCCTAGCCCCAGCCCCCGCCGTACGGCCCCAGCCCGCCGTGCCCCAGCCAGCGTGCCCCAGCCAGCGTGCGCGTCAGCTCGGGAGGTGGGCCACGGCCCACCGAACAGGCAGACGCGCCACCTGCACGAGATGGCGCGTCCTCGGCTGGCTTTTGACTCGGTTACCAAGCGTCCTGAACTCCGTAGCACCGCTCCGGGGCCTCGATGGGTTCTCCCGTGAGCGATATCCCTCTAGGACGGGAAGGTCGCCGCGTGGGTACCGAGTGTCCGGCCTGCCGCCTTCTTGTCTCCTTTGTACCTGCTCGTCCCGCATACGGCTACCCCTCCCGGATAACAATCTCCGGGGTCCGGCGACGGCGGCGACTACTCCGAGCGACGACGCTTGAGCTGGTGGAACGCGACCCCGGCGGCAGCGGAGACGGCGGCCGCAGCAAGCCCGGCGACCGCGACCTTGCTCCCCGTCGAGTCCAGCGAGACCCGGCTCCGCAGGGCGATCGGCTGGTCGAACTCGAGGATCGGCCAGCCCTCCTCCAGGGCCACGCGACGCAGCGCCTTGTCCGGGTTGACGGCCGACGGATGGCCCACCTCGGCGAGCATCGGGACGTCGGTCTCGGAGTCGGAGTAGGCGTACGACTCGGCGAGGTCGTAGCCCTCCTGCTCCGCCAGCTCGCGGATGGCGGTGGCCTTGTTCTCGCCGTAGGCGTACACCAGGATCTCGCCGGTGTAGCGGCCGTCCTCCTCGACGAGCTCGGTGGCGATCACGTGGTCGGCGCCGAGCAGCGCGCCGATCGGCTCGACGACCTCCGAGCCGGACGCGGACACGATGACGACCTCGCGCCCGGCCTCGTGGTGGGCGGCGATGAGCTCGACGGCCTCGACGTAGACGAGCGGGTCGACCACGGTGTGGAGCGTCTCGGCGACGACCTGGCGGACGGTCTCGACGTCCCAGCCCTCGACGAGCTGGGTGAGGTACGCGCGCATCTTCTCCATCTGCGACTCGTCGGCTCCCTGGAGCGCGAACATGAACTGCGCGTAGGCGCTGCGCAGGACCGAGCGGCGGTTGATGAGGCCCGAGTCGTAGAAGTGCTTGGAGAACGCGAGCGTGCTCGACTTGGCGATGATCGTCTTGTCGAGGTCGAAGAAGGCCGCGGAGCGCGTGCTCGCGGGTGGGACGGGCGTCGCGCCGGACGTGGTCACGGGCTCAGCATAGACAGCGGGGTACGACAGGCACCGCCGAATAACGGGTCGGGGCGTGGGCGCGTCGAGGTCGTCCCCAGGGTCCGGTCGTCCCCAGGTCGACGCTGACCGCGGCCCTTCGCCCTCGTCCGGACCCACTGTGCGGGCATGCCTCCTTCGTACGACGCCGTGCCGTCGCGGCCGCTGCTGGTCACCGGCTCCGAGCCGCTCCTCGACGCCGTGCTGCGGCTGTGCGCCGGCGCCGGGGTGGAGCCGGTCGTGTGCCCCGAGCTCGGTGCGGCGCGTGCGCACTGGACCGGCGCGTCGGTCGTGGTGCTCGGCGCGGACGTGCTCCTGGCCGACGTGGCACCGGCTCTCGAGCGGCGGGGCGACGTCCTGGTCGTGGCCGGTGCCGACCCGCCGCCGTCCACGTGGAGCACCGCCCTCGCGGTCGGTGCGGAGCAGGTGCTCGTGCTGCCTCGCGACGACGACGCGCTGGCCGAGGTCCTCGCCGACCGGGCGGACGGTCGAGCGCACGACGCGCCGGTGCTGGCCTTCGTCGGAGGGTGCGGTGGTGCGGGTGCGTCGTCGTTGGCGGCCGCGGTCGCGTGCTGCGCCGCGGGCGACGCGAGGAGCGGCGGTGGTGACGTGCTCCTCGTCGACGGCGATCCCCTCGGCGGCGGTGTCGACCTGCTGCTCGGGGGCGAGGGTGTGGAGGGGCTTCGATGGGGCGACCTCGCCTCGACGCACGGCAGGCTGAGCGGTGCGGCGCTGCGTCGGTCGCTCCCGCGCTCGGACGGGCTCGCGATGCTCTCGTGGGAGCGGGGGATCACCGACCCCGCTCCTGGAGAGGTGGTCCGGTCGGTGCTGACGGCGGTGCGTCGCGTCCACGACCTGGTCGTCGTCGATCTCCCTCGCCACCTCGACGAGGCCGCGGTGGAGGTCGTGGCACGCGCGGCGGTGCTGGTCGTGGTCGTGCCGGCGGACGTGCGAGGGGTCGGGGCGGCGACCGGCGTCGTACGCCGGGTGTCGGCGTGGTCGACCGACGTCAGGGTGGTCGTGCGCCGGCGTCGGGGCGGACTGCCCGCGGACCTCGTCGCCGAGACCCTCGACCTGCCTCTCCTGGCGACGGTCGGGGAGGACCCGAGGTTCCGGCGTGCGGTGGAGGAGGGCGTGGGGCCGCTCGCCCGCCGCACCGCCGTGCGCGCGGCGGCGCGGTCGGTCTGGTCCACGCTCGCGCCGGAGCTCGCGGCGTGAGGCAGCGTCCAGGCGTCCCGGACCGCGGGCTCGTCGTCGAGGTCCGGGACCGGATCGCGGCTGCGGGGGTGCGTCCGACCCCGGACCGTGTCGCGGAGGCCCTGCGTGCGGGCGGACACGTGCACGGCGACACGACGGTGCTCGCGGTCGTGGACGCCCTCCACCGCGAGACCGTCGGTGCCGGTCCTCTCGAGCCGCTGCTGCGGGCCGAGGGGGTGACCGACGTCCTCGTCAACGGGCCGCGTGCCGTCTACGTCGACCGCGGCCGTGGCCTCGAACGCACCGACGTGGAGTTCGACGACGACGACGCCGTGCGGCGCCTCGCGCAGCGCCTGGCCGCCGCGGCCGGACGCCGGCTGGACGACGCCTCGCCGTTCGTCGACGTGCGGTTGCCGGACGGCACGCGCCTGCACGCGGTGCTCGCCCCGATCGCCCGGCCGGGCACGGCCCTGTCGTTGCGCGTGCCCGCCCGGCGCGCGTTCACCCTTGACGAGCTCGCCGAGCGGGGCGCCTTCACCGCCGAGATCGGCGAGGTGCTCCGCACGGTGGTGCGCGCGCGAGTCGCGTTCCTCGTCACCGGCGGCACCGGGACCGGCAAGACGACCCTGCTGTCGGCGATGCTCTCCGCGTCCGACGGTGCCGAGCGGCAGCTCGTCGTCGAGGACGCGAGCGAGCTCCGGCCGGACCATCCGCACGTGGTCGCGCTCGAGTCGCGACCCGCCAACGTCGAGGGGGCGGGGAGCGTGGTGCTCCGCGACCTCGTACGCCAGGCGCTGCGCATGCGCCCGGACCGCCTCGTCGTCGGTGAGGTGCGGGGTGCGGAGGTGGTGGACCTGCTGGGAGCGCTCAACACCGGTCACGAGGGCGGCTGCGGGACGCTGCACGCCAACGCGGCGCGCGACGTCCCTGCCCGCCTCGAGGCCCTCGCGATGGCCGCGGGCATGCCGAGGGCGGCGCTGCACAGCCAGCTCGCAGCGGCTCTCGACCTCGTCGTCCACGTCGTCCGCGACGCCGACGGTTGTCGTCGTGTCGCCGAGCTCGCGACGTTCCGACCGGCGGACGACGGCACGGTCGCGTGCGTGCCCGCGATCGTCGTGCGCCGCGACGGGGAGGTCGAGGACGGGCCCGGGCGTGGGCGGCTCGAGGAGATCGTGGGGGCGTCGGCGGGTCTCGGGACGGCGACCGCCGGGGGCAGCCTCGGGCCGGCAGCCGCCGAGGGCAGCCTCGGGACGGCGGCCGCCGAGGGCGTGACATGACGTCCGTCGGAGGTGGCGACGTCGTCGCGGCGTGTCTCGCGGCGGCCGCAGCCTGGGCCGGGTGTCCGGGGACCGGCCGCCGGCGCCTCGCCGGGCTCGCCCCCGGGTCGGACGACGACGCCGAGAGGTCGAGGGACGGACTCGCCGGAGCACGACCGGTCCTGGTGGCGGGGGTGACCGTCCTGGTGCTCGCGACGACAGGCGTCACGCCGGTGGTCGTGATGGTCGCGGGGTGCGTCGCGTGGCTCGCGACCGGCCTGCGGGCGCGGTCCCACGCCCGTGCGCTGCGTCGTGCCGTCCGTGCGGAGACGACGGCGGCCTGCGAGGCGCTGGGTGCCGAGCTCGCGGCAGGGTTGCCGGCCGCCGTCGCGATCGATCGCGTCGCCGGCGACCACGCGGTGATGCGGCCGGTGGCGGCCCACGTCCGGCTCGGTGGCGATCCCGTGGCGGCGCTGCGAGCCGCCGCGGCCAGACCGGGTGCTGCCGGGCTCCACGACGTGGCGGCGGCGTGGTCGGTGAGCGCCCGTGCCGGTGGCGGGCTCGTCGCCGTGCTCGACCGGATCGTCGAGGACCTCCGGGCGCGTGACGACCTCGTGCGGGAGGTCGAGGCCACGCTCGGCCCTCCCCGCGCGACGGCGCGGCTCCTCGCCGTCCTGCCGGTCCTGGCCCTCGCCCTCGGTGCGGCGATGGGAGGCAACCCGCTCGCGTTCCTCCTCGGCGGCGGTGCCGGCTCCTGGTGCCTGGTCGCGGGGGTGGCGCTGGCGGCGGCCGGCGTGCTGTGGGTGGAGAGGATCACCGACGGGGTCGCTCGGTGACGGTGGTCGCCGCGCTCCTCGTCGGCGCAGCCGTCCTCCTCGCTGGCGACGGGGCGCGGCTCCGGCGCCTCGGAGCACTGGCAGACGACCGCGAGGAGCAGGTCGGGGCGGGACGGGATCTTCCCGCCTGGGTGACCGGCCCCTGGTCCGCCGGCGCGCTCGCGACCGTCGCGGTCGTCCTCGTGGTCGGCGGGCCGCTCGGGATCCTGGCGGGGCTGGTGGCCGGCGGCTCCGTCGGGTGGTGGGTGCGCAGGCTGGAGCCCGCGGCCGCGCGCCGCCGAAGGGAGGCCGAGGCCGCGGCTCTTCCGCTGGCGCTCGACCTCGTGGTGGCCGCGGTGGAGGCGGGGCGTCCGACCACCCAGGCCGTGCAGCTGGCGGCGGAGGCGGTCGGGGGCCCGCTCGCCGAGCGGCTCGGTGGGGTGGCCGTCCGGCTGGAGATCGGGTCCGATCCCGTGACGGTCTGGCGCGAGCTGACGGCCGATCCCGTGCTCGCACCCCTCGCGCGCGCGTTTGCCCGCGCCTCCCGCAGCGGCACTCCGGTCGCACGCTCGCTGGTCCGCAGCGCCGACGACCTGCGGTCAGCGGCCGCCGCGGACGCGCTCGAGCGCGCACGCTCGGTCGGTGTCCGGACCGCGGCGCCGCTCGGCGCGTGCTTCCTTCCGGCGTTCCTCCTGCTCGGCGTCGTGCCGACGGTCGTGGCGACCTTCACCTCGCTGCACCTCTGACCGCGTCCACAGTTCGCGCCCGTCCCCAGCCCGGTGGCGGTGGCGTTCCCGCAGCCGGTCACGGACCCACCTTGAGGGTGCGGCCGGATCCACCGACCGCGTCCGTGACACCGACCGAAGGAGACCCCATGACATTCCTCAAGACCCTGCGTGCCCGTGCTCAGGAGCAGGGCATGACCACCTCGGAGTACGCCGTCGGCACGGTCGGCGCCTGCACCGTCGGCGGTGCCATCTACAGCATCGCGACGTCCGACTGGTTCAACGACTTCATCAAGGGCGTCTTCGAGAAGGGCATCGAGATCCTGCCGTTCATGTGAGCGGACGGTGGTGGGTCTGCCCGCGGCGTGGCAGACCCACCGCTCAGGACGGAGCGAGAGGAGGGGCGGTGCGGGATCGACGGCGAGAGGCCGGGATGGTCACGGCCGAGACGGCGATGGTGATGCCGTTCCTGGTGGCGCTGGCGTTCGCCCTGGTGTGGGCGACGACGATCGGCGTCACCCAGGTGCGTCTCGTCGACGCCGCGCGCGAGGGCGCTCGGATGGCGGCACGCGGCGACGACCGTCAGGCGGTCCTCGAGGGCGTCCGCGGCATGGCACCCGAGGGTGCGGCCGTCGAGGTGGTCGAAGGTCCGGACGCCACCACGAGGGTGACGGTGACGCACGAGGCCAAGGTCGACCTCCCGATCGTCCGGGCGCTCGCGCTGTCGCTGGAGGCGAGGGCCGTCAGTGCGGTCGAGGACGGTGCGCGATGACGGCCTTCCGGGTGCCGGGCCGGTCGTCCGCCGAGCGCGGCGCCGCGACCGTGTACGCGGCGGTGCTCGCCGTGGTCGCCACCACCGCGTGCACGATCGCCCTTCACGTCGCCGCCGTGGCCCGCCTCCAGCACCACGTCACGGCGGCGGCGGACCTCGCGGCACTTGCGGCGAGCCAGGCGGCGCTCAACGGCGACGACGGCTGTGCGGCGGCGCGTCGGATCGCCACTGCCAACGCGACGTCGCTGCGCGCGTGCGCGCTCGCCGAGGCCGTGGCAACCGTCGTGGTCGAGCGGTCAGGGCGCGTCTGGGGCCGCTCGATCACGGTCCACCGGACTGCGCGAGCAGCGCCCTCCGACTACCGCCCGGCGGCCGAGGAGGGCCCGTGACGCTGCTCCTGCGACGGGGTGTCCGCGTCGGAGGGCTCGTCCGAGTCGACCGCGGTCGTGTCGGGAGACCGTTCGGACGCGGTCTCGCTCGCCGCGCCAGCCGCGGGCTCCGCCGTGCCGGCTGCCGGCTCCGCCGTGCCCGGTGTGGACCCGCTCGCCGCGCCGGGCGAGGTCTCGTGCGGCTCCGACGGGGCCGTCTCGTACGGCTCGGCAGGCGCCTCCGCGTACGGCTCCGCGGGTCGTCGCTCGTACGGGTCCGCCATCGACCCGTCCGCGGGCGCGTCGTACTCGGGGTCGTACGCCCGCTCGCTCTCCGGGCTGTACGCGGGATCGCGCGCAGGGTCCGTCACGACGTCGTCGTCACGGTCTCCCGGCGCGCCGGCCAGCGGCTGCGGCCGGGCCTGCGCCTGCTCCTTCTCGAGCCGGCGGTGCTCCTTGCGGAGCTGCCGGTTCTCCTTGCGCACCCGGTAGCCGCGACGCACTCCCCGTGCGACCAGCGCCAGACCGACGACGGCGACGAGCATCGTCGCGGCGCCGGCCCAGAACGCGCCGATGCCGTCGGTGGCGACGTCCCAGCCGAGGATGTCCAACGTGACGGGGTCGGTCGCCTCCACCGTGACGACGACACCCACCAGGACGGCGAGCGCGAGCAGCAGCACTCCCAGAGCGATCATCGGTCCCCCACCTCCCGATCGTGTCGCCACGATAACCGCAATCGCGCGGGTCGTCCGGGAGCCCGCGCCGTGCCGTCAGCGCGGGTGCGGGGCCCCGACCGGCTGCACGTCCGCGGCGTCGTCGTCCGGCGCTCCCGCGAGGAGCGCGTCGAGGAGCACGACGGCCCCGCGCTTGGAGAGCGGGTTGTTGCCGTTGCCGCACTTCGGCGACTGCACGCACGAAGGGCAGCCGGTGTCGCAGGCGCAGGACGCGATCGCGTCGCGGGTCATCGCGAGCCACCTGCGCGCGACGTCGTACCCGCGCCGGGCGAAGCCCGCCCCGCCGGGGAGACCGTCGTGCACGAAGACGGTCAGCATCCCGGTGTCAGGATGCAGGGCCGTCGAGACCCCGCCGATGTCCCACCGGTCGCAGGTGGCGAGGAGCGGGAGGAGCCCGATGGACGCGTGCTCGGCGGCATGGGCCGCGCCGGGCACCTCGGCAGGGTCGAGGTCGAGCGCCTCGACGACGCGGCCCGGCAGCGTCCACCACACCGCGGTGGTCCGCAGCGTGTGCTCGGGCAGGTCGAGCGGGATCTCGGCGAGCACCTGCGCCGATCCCGATCGGCGCTTCACGTACGAGACGACACGGCTGGTGACGTCGACCTCGCCGAAGGCCACCGTGGCGCGACCCCACGGCACCGCGGCGCGCTCGGCGACGATCGCGATGTCGGTCACCGAGCGCGCGGTCGTGGTGTAGTCGGGACGGTCGGCGCGCACGAGGGCGATCTGGTCGGCGGGGTCGTAGTGCTCGACGACATAGGTCTCGCCTCGGTGCACGTAGACCGCACCCTCGTGGACCGTCGTGTCGGCACGCCCGCCGTCGACCGTGCCGAGCAGACGGCCCGTCGCGTCGTCGACGATCTGGACCGCCGGCCCGCCTACCGAGCGGATGTCGACGAGGTCCGCGGCCCGCTCCCGGCGGGTCCAGAACCATCCCTGCGGACGTCGCCGCAGCCAGCCCGCGGCCGTGAGCGCGTCGACCGCGTCTTCGGCACCCTCCCCGAACAGCGCGAGGTCGGCGACGGTCAGCGGGAGCTCCTGAGCGGCCGCAGCGAGGTGGGGCCCGATGACGTGCGGGTTGGACGGGTCGAAGACGGTGCCCTCGACGGGGGCGCCGAGGAGGGCCTCCGGGTGGTGGACGAGATAGGTGTCGAGCGGGTCGTCGCGTGCCACGAAGACGCCCGCGGCGCGCGACGCGTCGCGGCCGGCACGCCCGAACTGCTGCCGCAGAGCCGCGCGCGTGCCCGGGAAGCCGGTGGTCACCACGGCGTCCAGGCCGGCGACGTCGATCCCGAGCTCGAGGGCGTTGGTGCTCGCCAGGCCCAGCAGCGCACCGCTGCGGAGGTCCTGCTCGATCGCCCGTCGCTCCTCGGGGAGGTAGCCGCCGCGGTACGTCGTGACCCGCTCGGCCAGCTCGGCGTCCGCCTCGGCGAGCATCCGGCGGGCCGACATCGCGACGGACTCCGCGCCGCGTCGAGACCGGACGAACGCGAGGGTGCGCACGCCGGCGGCGACGAGGTCCGTGAGGAGCCCGGCGACCTCGACGGACGCAGGTCGCCGCACCGGGGCGCCGTTCTCGCCGCCGGCGGACTCGATCAGCGGTGGCTCCCACAGTGCGTACGCGACCTCGCCGCGAGGGGCTGCGTCGTCGGTCACGGCGCGCACTGGTGCGCCGGCGAGACGCGAGGCGGAGACCTCGGGATCCGCCACGGTCGCCGACGCGAGCACGAGGACGGGGTCGGCCCCGTAGTGGGCGGCGATCCGACGCAGCCGGCGCAGCACGTGCGAGACGTGCGAGCCGAAGACGCCGCGGTAGTGGTGGCACTCGTCGACCACGACGTACTGGAGCCCGGACAGGAACCGTGCCCACCGCCCGTGCGACGGCAGGACCGTGCGGTGGAGGAGGTCGGGATTGGTCACCACGTAGTTGGCGTGGTCACGCGCCCACATCCGCTCCTCGCGGGTGTTGTCGCCGTCGACGGCGGCGGCACGGACGGCGTCCCAGCCGTGGGTGAGGCGGTGCAGCCCCTGGAGCTGGTCGTGCGCCAGCGCCTTCGTCGGCGCGAGATAGAGCACCGTGGGTCCACGGCCCCGGCGCAGGTCGGCGGCGCGCCCGGCCTCGAGGGCCGTCAGGGCGGGCAGCTGGTACGCCGCCGACTTCCCCGAGGCGGTCCCGGTCGAGACGACGACGTGCTGGCCCGCGTGCGCCAGCTCGGCGGCCTCGGCCTGGTGCGCCCACAGCGTGTCGATCCCCGCGGCGCGGTAGCGGTCGCGCAGGGCGTCGCTCACCCAGGACGGCCACGGCGCGTAGACGGCGTCGCGGGCGTCCTCGCGGGCGAGGTGCAGCAACCGGCCGTCCGAGGCGCCCGGAAGCCGCAGCAGGGTCTCGATCGGATCGGGCACACCACGAGTCTCCCAAGCACGGCAAGAGCCCTCGACGCCGATCCCGGCGCGGCGCCTTCCGAGACACCCGGGTTCCGTCCGTGCACCCGTGGTTGAATGAGGAAGAACCTCGCGTCGATCCTCAGGAGCCAGCCGTCGTGGACCTCTCACTCGAGACCCGAGCGCTCGACGGCTTCCGAGTCGTCGAGGTCGCGGGTGAGATCGACGTCTACACGGCGCCACGGTTACGCGAGGCCCTCGCCGACCTCATCGAGGGTGGTCACCACCGGGTGATCGTGGATGTGGAGCAGGTCGACTTCCTCGACTCCACCGGGCTGGGCGTCCTCGTCGGCGGCCTCAAGCGCGTCCGCGCCCACGACGGCAGCCTCGACGTCGTCTGCACACGCGAGCGTCTCCTCAAGATCTTCGAGATCACCGGCCTGACCAAGGTGTTCGGGATCTACGCGACCGTCGACGACGCGGTCCGCTCGCACCAGGCCTGACGGCGCTCGGGCGCGCCCGAGCGCCCTGACCGCGCCCGGATGCGGTCCCGCGCTCGACCGTCCAGACTTCTGGTCACAAATCGATCTGTGCCCCTCCCAAACGGTTGTGTCGTAGGTCACGTTGCTGGTTGTCTGTTCGGGCACGCCCGAGTCAGCGCATCCGTGCGCCGTGCCGAGGAAGGACCCGTATGACGTACGTTCCCCTGGCAGCATCAGAAGACCTCTCCCTCACCGGGACCAACCTGACCCTCGTGATCGTGGTCGCCGCGATCGCCGTCGTGTCGTTGGTGATGGCTGCCGTGTTCCGCAAGCAGGTACTCGACGCCTCAGAAGGCACCCCGCGGATGCAAGAGATCGGCCGCGCGGTCCAGGAGGGCGCATCGGCCTATCTTGCGAGACAGTTCAAGACGCTCGGTGTGTTCGTCGTCCTGGCGTTCCTCCTCCTCTTCATCCTTCCCGGCGACGCCGACATCCGGGTCGGGCGCTCCATCTTCTTCGTGGTCGGCGCTCTCTTCTCCGCGACGATCGGCTACCTCGGCATGTGGCTCGCGGTCCGCGCCAACGTGCGCGTCGCCGCGGCGGCCCAGACCGAGGGACGCGACCCGGCGATGCGCATCGCCTTCCGCACCGGCGGCTTCGTCGGCATGTCGACCGTCGGCCTCGGTCTGCTCGGTGCCTCCGTCGTCGTGCTCATCTACAAGGGCGAGGCGCCGTCGGTGCTCGAGGGCTTCGGCTTCGGCGCGGCGCTGCTCGCGATGTTCATGCGTGTCGGCGGCGGCATCTTCACCAAGGCGGCCGACGTGGGCGCCGACCTCGTCGGCAAGGTCGAGCAGGGCATCCCCGAGGACGACCCGCGCAACGCCGCGACGATCGCGGACAACGTGGGCGACAACGTCGGCGACTGCGCCGGCATGGCCGCCGACCTCTTCGAGTCGTACGCGGTGACGCTCGTCGCCGCCCTCATCCTCGGCTCGGTCACCTTCGGCGAGCAGGGTCTCGTCTACCCGCTGATCGTCCCGGCGATCGGTGCGCTCACCGCGATCCTCGGCGTCTTCGTCACCCGACCCCGTGAGGGCGAGGGCGGTCTGACGACGATCAACCGTTCGTTCTACCTCTCCGCCGTCGTCTCGGCGGTCGGCTGCACGATCGCGGCGTTCCTCTACCTGCCGTCCAGCTCCGACGACCTCACCGACGCCGGTGGCGGCACCGCGATCGAGGGCTTCTTCGGCCAGCTCGGACTCGTCCAGGGCCCGGGCGACTTCAACCCGCAGGTCGTGGCCGTGGTGGCGGTCCTCATCGGCATCGTGCTCGCCTCGGTGATCCTGGCGCTCACCGGCTACTTCACCGGCACCGACCACCGTCCGGTCAAGGACGTGGCCAAGACGGCGCTGACCGGTCCGGCCACCGTCATCCTGTCCGGCTTCTCGCTCGGTCTGGAGTCCGCCGTCTACACGGCGCTGGTCATCGCAGCGGCCGTCTACGGCGCGTTCCTCCTCGGCGGCGGCGCCGTCCTGGTCTCGCTGTTCGCCGTCGCGCTGGCCGGCTGCGGCCTGCTCACCACGGTCGGCGTCATCGTCGCCATGGACACGTTCGGCCCGGTCAGCGACAACGCGCAGGGCATCGCGGAGATGTCGGGCGACGTCGACGAGAACGGCGCCCGGATCCTCACCGAGCTCGACGCGGTCGGCAACACCACCAAGGCGATCACCAAGGGCATCGCGATCGCGACCGCCGTGCTCGCCGCGACCGCGCTGTTCGGCTCGTTCGCCGACATCGTCACGCGGGAGGCGAGCGGCCTCGACGACGTGTCCGGGGCCGGTGCCAGTGAGCTGCTGGGTCTCCTCGGCGTGCTCAACGTCGCCGAGCCCAACAACCTGGTCGGCCTGATCGTCGGCGCCTCGGTCGTCTTCCTGTTCTCCGGGCTGTCGATCGCCGCCGTGGGGCGCGCGGCCGGCGCCGTCGTGTACGAGGTGCGCCGCCAGTTCCGCGAGATCCCGGGGATCATGGAGGGCACGGGTCGTCCGGAGTACGGCCGAGTGGTCGACATCTGCACCCGTGACTCGCTGCGCGAGCTGGCGACACCCGGCGTGCTCGCGATCTTCGCGCCGATCGCCGTCGGCTTCGGCTTCGGCATCACGGCGCTCGGGTCCTACCTCGCCGGCGCCATCGCCGCGGGCACGCTCATGGCGGTCATGCTCGCCAACTCCGGCGGCTCGTGGGACAACGCCAAGAAGCTCGTGGAGGACGGCAACTACGGCGGCAAGGGCTCGGAGGCGCACGAGGCGACCGTGATCGGCGACACCGTCGGCGACCCGTTCAAGGACACCTCGGGTCCGTCGATCAACCCGCTCCTCAAGGTGATGAACCTCGTCGCGCTCCTCATCGCCCCGGCCATCGTCACCATGTCGTACGGCTCCGACGCCAACGACGCGCTGCGCTACACGATCGCGGCGGTCGCGCTGATCATCATCGTGGCCGCGGTGGTCGTGGCCAAGATGCGCTCCATCGCGATCGCCGACGACTCGGGGTCGGACGACCACGACCTCGGTGGCGGCGGTGACGGCGGCGAGGAGCCGGACGAGCTCCGGCCGTCGGGCGTCGACTACGAGCCGACCAGCGACGAGGACCGCGAGCCGCGTCGTGGCCCGGTGCCCGACGCACCGGAGTGGGACCAGTCCGGCTGGCAGGACCCGCGACCGGTGTAGGAGGGACACCGCTCGCGGACCGGAGGGCCGTACCCGCTGGGTGCGGCCCTCCGGCACGTCCGCCGCGCCCCGCAGGGAGGAGAGAGCGCCCCCTACGCTGGACCGCATGCTCCCCGACTCCGACGTCGCCGCCCTGCGCGATGCCCTGCGTGCCGCCCCGTACACGGTCGAGAGCGTCGCCGAGCTCCTCGGCGCCGACGCCCACCGCGCGCTCATGCGCAACGAGACGACCCCGGCACGCCGCGCGACGACGGACGGGTCGCCGGTGTCCACGCTGACGCGGCTGTTCGCACTGCAGGTCCCGGTCCCGCTCGCCGACGCCGAGCGTGCGCTGCCCGGGCTCGTCGACGCGCTCTCGGTGGCGGGGATCCTCGAGCGCTCCGTAGGAGAGGTGGCCGCCCGCGTCGACCTGCGGGCGTACGGGGACGACGCGCACGACTGGTGGGTCGTCTGCGATCTCACCCCGGGCCTCGACGGCTCGCCCCGCACGGTCGGCCCCGAGCACGTCCTCGGCATCAGCGAGGCCTCCACGTCGCTCGCACAGCTCACGGTGCGCGACCGCGTCGGCAGCGCCCTCGACCTGGGGACCGGGTGCGGGGTCCAGTCGCTCCACCTGGCCACCCACGCCGACCGCGTCGTCGGCACCGACGTGAACCCGCGTGCGCTCACGATGGCCCGGCTGACCGCCGCCCTCAACGCCGACGACCCGAAGGCACCGGCGTACGAGGTCCGGGACGGCAGCCTGTTCGGGCCCGTGCGCGGAGAGCGGTTCGACCTGATCGCGACCAACCCGCCGTTCGTCGTGTCGCCGGCGACCGGCGAGCGGCTGGTCTACCGCGACTCCGGACTGCCGGGCGACGAGGTCGTGCGCCGCATCGTCACGGAGGCCCCGTCGTACCTCAACCCCGGCGGCTGGTGCCAGGTCCTCGCCAACTGGGTCCACGTCGAGGGGCAGCCGTGGGCCGAGCGGATCACCGAGTGGCTGACCGGCACGGGCTGCGACGCGTGGGTGCTGCAGCGTGAGATCGCCGACCTGCCGACGTACGTCGAGATGTGGCTCGCCGACGCAGGGCTGCAGGGTGCGCCCGACTACGTCCAGCGGTACGACACGTGGCTGGGCTGGTTCGAGGAGCAGGGCATCGAGGCGATCGGGTTCGGCTGGCTGAGCCTGCGCAAGGCCGGTCGCGAGGTGCCGGTGCTGCGGCTCGAGGAGTGGCCGTACGAGATCGAGCAGCCGATCGGGCCGCACGTCGCGGCGTGGGGCGCCCGGACCGACGCGTACGCCGACGCGTCCGACGCGGACCTGCTCGCGGCCCACCTGGTCCAGGCTGACGGCCTCGTCCAGGAGACGGTCGGTCCGGCCGGGGCCGCCGATCCCGAGGTCATCATGGTCCGCCTCCAGCGCGGCGTCCGTCGGGCGAAGCAGCTCGACACCGTGGAGGCCGGGCTCGTCGGGGCCTGCGACGGCGATCTGACGGTCGGTCAGATCCTGGACGCCCTCGCGCAGATCCTCGGGCAGGACGCTGCCGAGCTGCGCCGGACGACGCTCCCGGCCGTACGCACGCTGGTGGCCGACGGCTACCTGCGCTGACGCCCGCGACGGGCTGATCGACGGCTGATCGACGTCCCGGACGCGGGAGACACGCGACACGACGACGGCGGGACCCGTACACGGTTGCTTGCGGACACGCGCTACCTTGGCCGCGTCGCGCCTTTGCGACGCACTGCGGCGCGTCCGTGAGGACCCGCCGGCACAGCACAGGACCAGGAGCAGCGAGCACCGTGACCTCTCTCGTCATCGTCGAGTCGCCGAAGAAGATCGCCCAGATCGCCGGCTACCTCGGCAAGGGCTACGTCGTCGAGGCCTCGTACGGCCACATCCGCGACCTGCCCAACGGCGCTGCCGAGGTGCCCGCGAAGTACAAGGGGCAGCCGTGGGCGCGCCTCGGCGTGGACGTCGACGGCGACTTCGAGCCCGTGTACGTGGTGCCGGCCGACAAGAAGGCGCAGATCACCAAGCTCAAGAAGCTCCTCAAGGAGTCCGACGAGCTCATCCTCGCGACCGATGAGGACCGCGAGGGCGAGGCGATCGCGTGGCACCTCGTCGAGGAGCTCAAGCCCAAGGTCCCCGTGCGCCGGATGACCTTCAACGAGATCACGCCGCAGGCGATCCAGGCCGCGATCGAGAACACCCGTGACATCAACGAGGACCTCGTCGACGCGCAGGAGACGCGCCGCATCCTCGACCGCCTGTACGGCTACGAGGTCAGCCCGGTGCTGTGGAAGAAGGTCATGTCGGGCCTCTCGGCCGGGCGCGTGCAGTCCGTCGCGACGCGCATGGTCGTCGAGCGCGAGCGGGAGCGCATCGCGTTCCGCGCCGCCTCGTACTGGGACCTCGACGCCCGCTTCGACGCCGGCGAGGGCAAGGACCCGCGCTCGTTCCCCGCGCGCCTGCTCTCCGTCGACGGCGGTCGCGTGGCGCAGGGCCGCGACTTCAACTCCGACGGCGAGCTCACCGGCACCGACGTCGTCCACCTCGACGAGGCACGCGCCGCGGCGTTGGCCGACGGGCTGCGCGACCGCACGTTCACGGTGCAGTCGGTCGAGTCCAAGCCGTACACGCGCCGGCCGTACGCGCCCTTCCGCACCGTCACCATGCAGCAGGAGGCGGGGCGCAAGCTCGGCTGGGGCGCACAGCGCGCGATGCAGGTGGCGCAGCGCCTGTACGAGGGCGGCTACATCACCTACATGCGTACGGACTCCACGACGCTCTCGACGACGGCGCTGAACGCCGCGCGGGCCCAGGTGCGCGAGCTGTACGGCCCCGACTACCTGCCTGAGGCGCCGCGCACGTACGCGTCGAAGGTCAAGAACGCCCAGGAGGCGCACGAAGCGATCCGCCCCGCCGGCGAGACCTTCCGGACGCCGGCGGAGACGGGCCTGAGCGGCGACGAGTTCCGCCTGTACGAGCTGATCTGGATGCGGACGATGGCGTCGCAGATGAAGGACGCCAAGGGCAACACCGTGACCGTCCGCATCGGGGCGACCGCCGCCTCGGGCGAGGAGTGCGTGTTCACCTCCTCGGGGCGCACGATCACGTTCTACGGGTTCCTCAAGGCGTACGTCGAGGGGGCTGACGACCCCGAGGCCGACTCCGACGACAAGCAGACCCGGCTCCCGGACGTCGCCGAGGGCGACGCCGTCACCGTCGAGTCGCTGGACGCGGCGGGGCACACCACGAAGCCGCCGGCCCGCTACACCGAGCAGACCCTGATCGGCGAGCTGGAGAAGCGCGAGATCGGTCGGCCGTCGACCTACGCATCGATCATCCAGACGATCCTCAACCGCGGCTACGTCTACAAGAAGGGCACCGCTCTGGTGCCGTCGTGGGTCGCGTTCTCCGCGACGCGGCTGCTCGAGCGGCACTTCGGACGCCTGGTCGACTACGCGTTCACGGCGACGATGGAGGACGTCCTCGACGAGGTCGCGGCCGGGCGCGAGCAGCGTCCGACGGTTCTGCACGGGTTCTACTACGGCGACCACGCCGACGACACCGGTCTCAAGCGCCTGGTCGACGGGCTCGGCGACATCGACGCCCGCGAGCTGGCGACCTTCGAGCTGGGCGACGGGATCGCGCTGCGCGTCGGCCGCTACGGCCCCTACCTCGAGGGACCCGACAGCGACGGCGTGATGCAGCGCGCGAACGTGCCCGACGACCTCCCGCCGGACGAGCTCACGCTCGACAAGGCCAAGGAGCTGCTCGCCAACCCCGCAGGGCAGGACCGCGAGCTCGGCACCGACCCGACCACGGGGCGTGTCGTCGTCGCGAAGAACGGCCGCTTCGGGCCGTACGTCACCGAGGTGCTGCCCGAAGGCACGCCCAAGAAGGAGAAGCCGCGCACCGGCTCGCTCTTCAAGTCGATGGACCTCGACACCGTGACGATCGAGGACGCGATGAAGCTCCTCTCGCTCCCGCGCGTGGTCGGCACCGACCCGGAGAGCGGCGACGAGATCACCGCGCAGAACGGTCGCTACGGTCCATACCTCAAGAAGGGCACGGACTCGCGCTCGCTGGAGACCGAGGACCAGATCTTCGCGATCACGCTGCCGGAGGCCCTGGCGATCTACGCGCAGCCCAAGCAGCGCGGCCGTCGCGCGGCGGCGGCTCCGCTCAAGGAGCTCGGCGAGGACCCGGAGTCCAAGAAGCCGGTGGTCGTGAAGGACGGGCGCTTCGGGCCGTACGTCACCGACGGCGAGGTCAACGCGACGCTGCGCAAGGGCGACGAGGTCGACACGATCACGCTGCAGCGTGCCGCCGAGCTGCTCGCGGAGAAGCGCGCCAAGGGACCGGTGAAGAAGACGACCCGCAAGGCGCCGGCGAAGAAGTCCGCCGCCAAGAAGGCGACGACGAAGAAGACGGCCGCCAAGAAGGCGACGACGAAGAAGACGGCCGCGAAGTCGACGGCCAAGAAGGCCTGAGCATGCGGCGTACGACGTGCGCGCTGCTGGTCGCCGGGGTGCTCGTCCTCGCCGGGTGCGGCGGCGAGGCGCCCGAGAAGGCTGCGGGCTCCCCGGACCCGACCGTCTCGGCCACGACGCCTCCGCTGGCGGGAGGCGAGCGGCAGCGGTTGGAGTACGCGAGCCCCGAGGCGCTCGCGAAGCACACCCCGGTCGTGGTGCTCGGCACCGTCGCATCCTGGGAGGACGGGCCGACCGTGGTGCTCGCCGAGCGCGGCGGAGGTGAGGACCGCCTTCCGTACGCGGTGATGGTCGTCGACGTCGACCAGGTCGTGAAGGACGAGGGCGGGCTTGTGACGGGCGACCAGATCGCGGTCCCGGTCCGTGTCGCGGGGGACGAGCCCGACGCCCGGGAGCTCGCGCCGGCCGGCTCGAACGTCGCGTTCCTCGGCGGAGCGGACACGAGCTTCGGGGTCTTCGGCGACGCGGAGGTGGAGATCGAGCCGGGCGGCCCGGTGGACCTCGACAGCGTGCTCTGGGGCGAGAGCCAAGGGGTGCTCCTGGAGACGCCGACCGGTGCCGTGGTCAACGCCGACCCGTTCGGGCGCGCGGACCTCTGGCCGGAGATCGGCGCGCTGCCGGACGAGGAGCAGTTCGGGATGCTGGCGCAGCGCCTGATGGCGCTGGGCTGACGCTAGCCGAGGGCCGCGAGCACCTCGGCGGCGGCCCGCTCCCCGGACGCGATCGCGCCGTCGACGTAGCCGCACCAGCGCTCGGCGGTCTCGGTCCCGGCCCAGTGGACGCGTCCGACCGGAGTACGCAGCGCGCGCCCGACCTGGGTCCACGCGCCCGGCGGCAGGTGCGCGCCGTAGCACCCGCGCGTCCACTCCTCGGCCGTCCAGTCCTTCGCGAGGTAGCCGACGGGGTCCATCGCCTTCGGGCCGAGGTGGGCCGCGAGACCGCGCAGCACCGCAGTGCGCGCCTTGTCGGGATCCATCGCCCCGAGACGCACCGCGTCCTCGCCCTCGACGAGCACGGTGAGCACGCCGTACCCGCCCTCGGGCGGACTCGTGTCGAACACGACCTTCGCGGGGCCTTGGTCGGACGCGATCTCGCCGGACAGGGCCTCGTCGTGCCAGAAGGGTCGCCGGTAGACGGCATGGCACTTGACCACGCTGCCGTGCGGCATGCGCTGGGACAGCAGCGTCCGGTCCTGGGGGAGCGCGGGCAGGTACTCGATGCTCGACGCCAGCGCCGGCGGGACCGTGACCACGACGTGCTGGGCCGTGGTCGCCCCCGACTCGCTGTGGACGGAGACGCCGTCCTCGTCGTGCAGGATCGTCGTCACCGGCTCCTGCAGCCGGACCCAGGGGCCGAGCCCCTCGGCCAGGCGCTCCGCCACCTGCTGCATCCCGCCGACGACGCGCGCGTCCTGGGCGCCGCCGCCGGTCGTGAGCAGGTGCAGGAGGCCGCCCCCGGAGCGGGCGTAGAAGAGCACGTGGAGCAGCGACACGTTCTGCGGCTCGGTCGCCAGCACGGCCTCGCAGGCGAGGCGGAAGTAGTCGCGTCCCTTGCTCGTCAGGCAGGTGCGGCGGATCCAGCTCTCGAACGTCTGCGCGTCGTAGCGGTCCGCGGCCTCCCCGCGCCAGGGCGCCGCGACGTCGACCTTCTCGGCCGCCGCCGAGAAGCGCAGCATCGCCTGGCCCACGTCGGCGGTCGTCACCGGGTCGAGGGCGCGGGCTTCGCCGGTGTAGCGGCGCGACCTGCCGCGCAGCGAGACGAGGGCGTCGCCGGGCCCCTCCTGCGGCGTCGTCTTCAGCCCGAAGCGCGCGAGCTCGGCCAGCAGCAGCGTCTGGTCGGGCGCCACCCACGCTGCGCCGGAGTCGACGAGCAGACCGTCGAGGGTGCCGGGAGCCTCGGTGCCGTCGCCTCGGGCCGGCACGGCCTCCGTGACGGTCCGTCCGCCGACGCGGTCACGCGCCTCGAGGACCACCACGCTCCGTCCGGCCGCGCGGACGCGGTCTGCCGTCACCAGACCGGACACCCCGGCCCCGACCACGATCACATCGACGTTCGCCACGCGTCGATCCTATGCAGGCCGGGCCCCGGCGGGCACGTCGTCAGACGTCGCGGTCGCGCGGCTGTACGAGACCCGTCTCGTAGGCGAACACGACCAGCTGGGCGCGGTCGCGCACGCCCGTCTTGCTCATCGCCCGGCTCACGTGCGTCTTGGCGGTCGTGGGACTCACCACGAGCTCCTGGGCGATCTCGTCGTTGCTCAGCCCGCGCCCGACCAGCGCGACGACCTCGCGCTCACGGTTGGTGAGCTCGCCGACCGTGTCGGTCGCCACCACGTCGGCGGGGCGGGCCACGAACTCGCTGATCAGCTTGCGGGTCACGCCCGGCGACAGCAGCGCGTCGCCGTCGGCGACCACGCGCAGCGCCTGGACCAGCTCGGCCGGCTCGGTGTCCTTCACGAGGAACCCGCTCGCGCCGGCGCGCAGCGCGTTGAAGACGTACTCGTCGAGGCCGTAGTTGGTCAGCACGACGACCCGCACGTCCTCGAGCCGCGGGTCGGCGACGATCTGCCGGGTCGCCTCGATTCCGTCCAGGACCGGCATCTGGACGTCCATGAGGACGAGGTCGGGCTGCGCCTCGGCGGCGACCGCGACCGCCTCGGCGCCGTCGCCCGCCTCGCCGACCACGGTGACGTCCTCCTCGGCGTCGAGCAGTGCCCGCAGGCCGGTCCGGATCAACGGCTGGTCGTCGACGAGCAGCACACGGATCACGCGCGGACGTCCTTCGTCGCGGTGCGCGGGAGGTGCGCGACGACCGAGAAGCCACCGTCTTCGCGCCGACCTGCGGTCAGGTGCCCACCCAGTGCCGCCGCCCGCTCGCGCATCCCGACCAGCCCGAGCCCTGGACGCGTCGACGGCGCCGACGTGACCGCAGCCCCGTCGTCGTCGACGCTCACGGTCACTCCCTCGGAGGCGTAGTCGACGCGTACCCGCGTCGCCACCTGTCCCGCGTGGCGAGCGACGTTCGTCAGCGCCTCCTGCACGATCCGGTACGCCGCCGCGTCGACCTCGGCGGGGACGCTCCCGCGGTCGCCGGTCACGGTCAGCGTCGGCTGGAGACCGGCACCGGTGGTCCGGGCGACGAGCCCGGGCAGGTCCTGCAGCCCGTGGCCGTTCACCTGGTCGTCGCGACGCAGCACGCTCAGCGTCTCCCGCAGCTCGCGCGACGCCTCGCCGGCTGCCTCCTGGATCGCAGCCAGCGCGTCGGGGACCGGATCACCCCGCTTGCGGGCGAGGTGCGCGGCGACGCCCGCCTGCATGGTGACGACGGAGATCGAGTGCGTCAGCGAGTCGTGGAGCTCGCGCGCGATCCGCAGCCGCTCCTCGGCGGCGCGTCGGCGCAGGACCTCGTCGCGGACGCGCTCCGCCTCGTCGAGCCGCTCCTGCATCTCGGCGAGCCGGCCCTTCCACTCGTGCACGGCGACGGCGCCGACGACGGCCGAGACCGCCCAGCCGGCCATGTAGAGACGTCTCCATCCGCGATCTGTGCGCACTCCGGCACTGTAGGCGACCGCGGCGCACCGCCACATCCTCCGCAGGGCGGACCGGAGACGTCATCCCCAGGGAGTACGCGGCGCCGGCCCGCACCGCGTACGCCGTCGGAGGAAGTGCCGCCCCGCGGACGACGACGCGACCAGGGTCTGCGGACGAGCCTGGAACCTCCCACGAACGAGGAGGTCATGACATGTCCGACGACCCAGCCGGACCCGCCGTCGAGACGGTGGCGCTGGCGAAGTCCTTCGGCCCGACGCGCGCCGTCGACGGCCTGGACCTCACCGTCCCGCGCGGCGGCGTCTACGGGCTGCTCGGCCCGAACGGTGCAGGCAAGACGACGACGGTCCGGCTGCTCGCGACGCTGCTGAGGCCCGACGCGGGGACGGCGCGCGTGCTCGGTCACGACGTCGCGTCGGACCCGGCGGCCGTCCGCCGCGAGATCGCGTTGACCGGTCAGTTCGCGTCGGTCGACGCCGACCTCACGGGCGCCGAGAACCTGGTCCTGCAGTGCCGCCTGCTCGGCCGCTCGCGCCGCGAGGCCGTCGCGCGCGCCGAGGAGCTGCTGGCGGCGTTCGGGCTGGAGGACGCGGCGGGACGTCTGGTCCGGACCTACTCCGGCGGGATGCAACGCCGCCTCGACGTCGCCGCGAGCCTCGTCCGGACGCCGCGCCTGCTCTTCCTCGACGAGCCGACCACCGGCCTCGACCCGCGGAGCCGTCGTCAGGTGTGGGACGTGGTGCGCGAGCTCGTGGCGCGGGGGACGACCGTGGTGCTGACCACGCAGTACCTCGACGAGGCCGACCAGCTCGCGGACCGCATCGCCGTCGTCGCACGAGGACGGCTGGTCGCGGCGGGCACGGCGGACGCGCTGAAGCGTTCGGTCGGCGGTGACGTGCTCGAGGTCCGGCTGCCCGACGCGGCCCAGGCCCGGCGTGCCGCGGAGGCGCTCGCATTCGTCGTCGACGGCCGTGAGCCCCCACCGGTCTCGGCGGGCGACGACGGGTCCGCGGTGCTCTCGGTGCCCCTGACCGTCCCGGTCCGGACGGTCCTCGACGCCGTCGACGACGCCGGTGTCGCGCTGGCCGGGTTCGACGTGCGGCGGCCCACGCTCGACGAGGTCTTCCTCGCCCTGACCGCCGAGGAGGTGCTCGCATGACCGCCACGGTCCCCGCGACGCCGACCTCCGTGCTGGCGAGCCCCCTCGACCAGGCCGCACCCGCGAGCGCGTCGAGCGCGGTCCGGGCCTTCGCCTGGCGCTCCCTGCTCAAGCTCCGTCACACGCCCGAGCAGGCTGCCGACGCGATCCTGATCCCGTTCCTCTTCACCGTGCTGTTCACCTATCTCTTCGGTGGCGCGCTCGCGGGCTCCCCTCAGTCGTACGTCCAGTACCTCCTGCCGGGCACGCTCGTGATGGCGATCCTGCTGATGACGGTGTACGGCGGGCTCGCGCTCAACACCGACGTCAGCACCGGCGTCGTCGACCGCTTCCGCTCCCTGCCGGTCTGGCAGGCCGCGCACGTCGTCGGGACCCTCCTCGGCGACGTCGGCCGCTACCTGGTGGCCGCCGCCCTCGTCGTGGTGCTCGGGCTGCTCCTCGGGTGGCGGCCCGAGGGCGGAAGCGTCGGGGTGGTCGCCGGGGTCGTGCTCGCGCTCGTCTTCGCGTACGCGCTGTCCTGGCTCTGGGCGACGATCGGCCTTCTCGCCCGGTCGCCGCAGGCGGTCTCGATGCTGAGCTTCCTCATCCAGTTCCCGCTGACCTTCGCGAGCAACGCGTTCGTCGATCCCGACACCATGCCCGACTGGCTCGCGGCCTGGGTCGACGCCAACCCGGTCAGCCTCCTCATCACGGCCGAGCGCGAGCTGTTCGCCGGCACGGCGGACCTCGGCGACATCGCCTGGGTCCTCGTGTCGTCCGCCGCGGTCGTCGCCGTCTTCGCCCCACTCACGTTCCACCTCTACCGAAGGAGAACAGCATGACCTCGTACGGCACACCCGACACCGTGGTGCACGCCCGCACCTCCGCCGACGTGGCGGGAGCGATCCACCACGCTCGCGACACCGGCGCTCCCTTGACCGTCCGGAGCGGCGGCCACTCCATCGCCGGCCACAGCACGGCAGGCGGAGGCCTGCTGCTCGACCTGCGCGGCCTGCACAGCATGGCCGTCGTCGACCGGTCGCGGGGACTGGTCCGCATCGGCACGGGCGCCACCTGGGGGATGGTCGCCCAGCGTCTGGCGCCGTACGGACTGGCGATCACGGCCGGCGACACCGCGAGCGTCGGCGTCGGCGGGCTGACCCTCGGGGGCGGGATCGGCTGGATGGTCCGTCGGTACGGGCTCGCCATCGACTCCGTCGTCGCCGCTGAGATCGTCACAGCGGACGGGCGCGTCCGCACCGTCGACGCCGGTCACGACCCGGACCTGTTCTGGGCGCTGCGCGGTGGTGGCGGCAACGTCGGTGTCGTCACCAGGCTCGACTTCGTCGCCGCGCGGGTCAGCGACGTCGTGACGGGGACGATCGCGTACGACGCGGCCGACCCCGGCGCGGTCCTGCGTGGGTGGCGTGACCACCTGCGGACGAGCGACGACCGGTTGACCACGGTCGTGGCCCTCGTGCCGGAGACGCCGATGGGCCCCGCTCAGACCGTGGTCCGCTGGTGCTTCTCCGAACCGGACCGCGGCGCTGCCGACCAGGCCACCGCAGGGCTCCGGACGCTGGCGCGCGTCGTCGCCGACGACACGGCGGTCGTCCCCTACGCCGACGTCCTCGAGGAGCACGAGATGCCCCCGGGGATGCAGGTCGCCATGCGCAACACCCTGGTCCCGACGCTGTCCGACGCCTGCCTCGACGCCGCGCTCGCGCTCCGTTCCGGGGCACCCACGGTCGTCTCGCTGCGTGGCCTGGGCGGGGCCGTCGACTGGGTCGCACCCGAGGCCACCGCGTTCGCGCACCGCGACGCGGAGGCGATGGTGATCGCGGCGCGGATGGCACCGCCCGGTGCCCCGACGCCGTCCCTGGACGGACCGGCCGACGAATGGGACGCCGTGGCGCGGCACGGGACGGGCTCCTACGTCGGGTTCCTCGACGAGTCGACGCCCGACGCGGTCGCACGCGTGTACCCGCCGGCGACGTACGCGCGGCTGGCCGAGGTGAAGCGGGCGTACGACCCCGACAACCTGTTCCGCCGCAACCACAACGTGGTGCCGGACCGGGAGGTCGCCCCTACGCTGTAGCGCGTGGCGAGCATCCCGAGCCTGCGGCTGTCCGCGCTGAGCGCGCGCGACCCCGGTGAGCAGCACCGTGCGGCGACCCCGCTGGAGCTGCTCACCGACCTGTGCTTCGTGGTCGCGGTGGCCCAGGCGGCGACGCAGCTGCACCACGCCACGACCGAGGGCGACCTGAGCCAGGGCCTGCTCCGCTACGCGATGGTGTTCTTCGCGATCTGGTGGACGTGGCTCAACTTCGCGTGGTTCGCGTCGGCGTACGACGACGACGGCGTCGCGTACCGGCTGCTCACGATCCTGCAGATCCTCGGGTCGCTCGTGCTCGCCGCGGGCATCCCGCGGATGTACGACGGCGACTTCGTGCTCATCGTCGTCGGCTACGTCATCATGCGGATCGGCTTGGTGATCCAGTGGTTGCGCGCGGCGGCGGGCGATCCCGAGCACCGACGGACCTGCCTGCGGTACGCGGTCGGCATCACGGTCGTCCAGCTGCTGTGGGTCGTCTACCTCGTGACCCCGCGCGAGGTCGCCGTGCCGGAGTTCGCGCTGCTGGTCGTCTGCGAGCTGGCCGTGCCGGTGTGGGCGGAGCGGCCGAACCAGACCCGCTGGCACGCCCACCACATCGCCGAGCGCTACGGGCTGTTCTTCATCATCGTGCTCGGCGAGACGATCCTGTCGGTCACGCTGGCGATCCAGCAGTCGGTCGACGAGCACGACGTGCAGCGGGGCCTCGTGTACGTCGTCGTCGGCGGCATCCTCATCGTGTTCTCGGTGTGGTGGCTGTACTTCGCCCGCGACTCCGCGGACTCGCTGGAGCGCGCGCGAGGGACGGGAGCGGAGTACGTCTGGGGGTTCGGCCACTACGCGGTGTTCGCGTCGGCGGCGGCGATCGGGGCCGCTCTCGCGGCGCGGGTCGACTACTGGGAGCGCGAGCTGGTGCACGGTCACGTCGTCGAGTCCCGCCCGAGCGCCACGCTGCTGTGCGTCGCCGTGGCCGTCCTGCTCGCGGCGTTCTGGGTCGTCAAGGTGCGCCCGGAGGACCGTTCCGTCGCCGCCGCGGTGCGCTGGGGCGTCGCCGTCGTCGCCGTCCTGCTCCTCGTCCCGACATCCGCACCGGAGATCGGGGTCGGTCTCGTGTGCGTCGTCCTGCTGGTCACCGACCTGTACGCCACGTCACCTCGGGGTCGGCTCAGGGCTGCGCCGGAGCCGGAGTGACGGTCCGGGTGGATAGTCTGAGCCGGTGGCCTACGATCCGGCAGGAGCCCAAGCCGACACCGACGTGAGCGGCATCCGCACGGTGATGCGGATCCCGGTGTTCCGTCGGTTCTGGGCCGCGCTCGGGCTGGCGTCGCTGGCCGACTGGATCGGGCTGCTGGCTCTGACGGCGTTCGCCAACACGCTGTCCGACAGCTACGCCGGCAAGAACTTCGCGATCGCGGCCGTGCTGTTCGCCCGGCTCGCGCCGGCGCTCATCATCGGCCCGTTCGGCGGCTACGTCGCCGACCGGATGGACCGCCGGGTCACGCTCACCACCGGTCTGTTCCTGCGGGCCGGCATCTTCGCGAGCATCCCGCTGGTCGGCACCCTGTGGTGGCTGATCGTGGCGACGGTGCTGATCGAGGCGGTCAACGCGGTCTGGATGCCGACCAAGGACGCGACCGTCCCGACCCTCGTCCCGCGGGAGAACCTCGAGGACGCCAACCGCCTCAACCTCGCCACCACGTACGGGTCCGCGCTCCCGGCGGCGCTCGTCTTCATCGTCTCGACCTGGCTCACGAAGGCCGTCGACGGCTTCTTCCCGATCTCGGTCCCCGACGTCGACCCCACGATGTATCTCGTCGCCGTCCTCTTCGCGCTCGGCGGTGTCGTGTTCCTCGGCGCCCGTGACATCCCCGAGGGTGCGGCGGTCGACCAGCAGGTCGGGGTCTGGCGCACGATCGCCGACGGCTGGGCGTACGTGTTCCGCACGCCGCTCGTGCGCGGGCTCGTCCTCGGCATCGTCGGCGCGTTCGGGTGCGGCGGGGTCGTCATCGGCCTGGGGCGCGTCTTCGTGGGCGACCTCGGTGCGGGTGACCCGGGATACGGCACGCTCTTCGGTGCGGTGTTCCTCGGGCTCGGGCTCGGCATGTGGCGCGGGCCGAAGGTCCTCCGACAGGTCAGCCGCCCGCGCATCTTCGGCGTGTCGCTGGTCGGGGCCGGGGTCGGCCTCCTCGTCGTCGCGGTCGTGCACAACATGGCGCTCGTGACGATCCTCGTCGCGCTGGTCGGCTTCTGCGCCGGAGTCGCCTGGATCACCGGCTACACGCTGCTCGGCCTGGAGGTCGACGAGGAGATGCGAGGACGGACCTTCGCGTTCGTCCAGACGCTGGTGCGCCTCGTCCTCTCGGCGGTGCTCGCGATCGCCCCGCTGGTTGCGGGCCTCATCGGCACCCACGTGATCGGGCTGCGCGACCTCGGCGACTACGTCTACACCGGCTCGCAGATCACGATCCTCGTCGCCGCCGTCATCGCGATCGGGTTCGGCCTGATCTCCTTCCGCCAGATGAACGACCGGCACGGGCTGTCGCTCTTGGCCGAGCTCAAGCAGGACCCGGCGACCGCCCCGTCGTACTCGACGAGCGGGCTCTTCATCGCCTTCGAGGGTGGTGAGGGTGCCGGCAAGTCCACCCAGGCGTGGATGCTCGCCGAGGCGCTGCGGGCCGACGGCTTCCGGGTGCTGCTCACCCGCGAGCCCGGCGCGACCGACGTCGGCGCGACCGTCCGCGCCATCGTGCTCGACCCCGCGACGGGCGAGCTGTCGCCGCGCACGGAGATGCTCCTGTACGCCGCGGACAAGGCCGAGCACCTCGAGCAGGTGGTCAACCCGGCCCTGGCGCGCGGCGAGGTGGTGATCACCGACCGCTACGTCGACTCGACCCTCGCCTACCAGGCCGGCGGGCGCGGGCTGGAGCTCGAGGAGGTCGAGTCGGTGGCGCGGTGGGCCACGTCGCGGCTGCGTCCTCACCTGACGGTTCTCCTCGACGTCGACCCCACGCTGGGCCGTTCCCGCTTCGCCGAGGCCGACCGTCTCGAGGCCGAGCCGGTCGAGTTCCACGTGCGGGTGCGCGAGACGTTCCTCGAGCTCGCGTCCAAGGACCGCGACCACTACATGGTGGTGCGCGCCGATCGCGGCATCGTCGACATCGCCGACGCGGTCCTCGACCGGGTGCAGCCGCTCCTCGGGCACGTCGAGCGCGTGATCGAGCCGATGCGCCCGCCGCCGCCGGGATCGCCGTTCGACCGGCCGGAGACGATCGAAGCCGCTGTCGTGGTCGAGTCGCCGGTCGACCCCTCCGAGCTGCAGGAGCGCGTCGAGACCTTCGAGGAGGCGTTCAACGAGTTCGGGGAGGCCGACGGCACCGATCCTGCGTACGCCGACGCCGAGGACGCCGGTGATACGAGCTCGCAGGCTCGCTCTACTCAGGACGGGCCCTTCGATACGAGCTCGCAGGCTCGCTCTCCTCAGGACGGGCCCTTCGATACGAGCTCGCAGGCTCGCTCTACTCAGGACAAGCCCTTCGATACGAGCTCGCAGGCTCGCTCTACTCAGGACAAGCGATGACGGTCTGGGACGACCTGGTGGGCCAGGACAGCGTGGTCGCGATGCTCCAGGCCGCGACCGCCTCGGCGCAGGAGCGCCTGGACGGAGGTCCCGGCCCGGCGATGACCCACGCGTGGCTGTTCACCGGGCCGCCAGGGTCCGGCCGGTCCAATGCCGCCCGCGCGTTCGCGGCCGCGCTGCAGTGCGAGACCGGTGGCTGCGGAGCGTGCCAGGCGTGCCGCACGGCTCTCTCAGGTGCGCACCCGGACGTGTCCCTGGTGAGCACCGACGGCCTGAGCATCGACGTCGCGGAGGTGCGGGAGCAGGTGCGCCTCGCCGCCATGCGGCCGGCGCAGGGGCGCTGGCAGGTGGTCGTGGTCGAGGACGCCGACCGGCTCACCGAGAAGGCGGCCGACGCCCTCCTCAAGAGCCTGGAGGAGCCCCCTCCCCGGACGGTGTGGATGCTGTGCGCGCCGACGGCGGAGGACGTCATCGTGACGATCCGCTCGCGGTCGCGGCAGGTCGTGCTCCGTACGCCGCCGGTCGCCGCGGTCGCCGCGATGCTCACCGCGCGCGAGCAGGTCGCGCCCGAGCTGGCGCTGCAGGCCGCGCGAGCGTCGCAAGGACACGTCGGACGGGCCCGCGCGCTCGCGACGAAGGAGCCTGTGCGTGAGCGCCGACGCGCCGTGCTCGCGATCCCGGGCTCGTTGACGTCCCTGGGTGCGTGCCTCGACGCCGCCGCGACCATCACGCAGACGGCGCAGGCGCAGGCCGACGAGGTCGCGGAGCGGCTGGAGGACAGCGAGCGCGACGCGCTCAAGATGGAGTTCGGCGTCGAGGACAGGGGGCGACGGCCGGCCGGCTACGCGGGGCGGCTCGCGGCGCTCGAGAAGGACCAGAAGCGGCGTCGTACCCGCATCGCGCGCGACTCCATCGACGGTGTCCTGATCGACCTGCTCTCCTTCTACCGCGACGTCCTGGCGTCGCAGACCGCCCCAGGTGCCGAGCTGGTCAACGCCGACGTCGCCGACAGTGTCCGGAGCCTCGCCGGCAAGGGCACCCCGGAGCAGACGCTCGCACGGATCGAGGCGATCCTCGCCTGCCGCGAGGCGCTCGAGGCCAACGCAGCCCCCCAGCTCGCCCTCGAGAACCTGCTTCTGGCCCTGCGCGTCTGACCCGCGTCCCCAGCCGGTCGGGCCGGACGCGCCGAGCCTGTGGACGGTCTCAGCCGCTCGTCAGGAATCTCCCGTACGGTGGCTCCACGGTCCGAGTCCACGCGTCCGGAGGGAGTCCCAGTGCGTCGTCGAAGGATCCTCGTCGCCGTGGTCGCAGGTCTGCTGACCGTGAGCGCGTGCGGGAGCGCCAAGGAGTCTCGCGACTCCGCCCTGACCGACGGCACGCCGACCAGCGCCGCGCCGAGCGACGCAGGCGACGACATCGATCCGGCTCTCGCCCCGTTCTACGAGCAGGACCTCGAGTGGGGATCCTGCGGCCGCTACGAGTGCGCGAGCGCCGAGGTGCCCCTGGACTACGACGCTCCGGACGGCGACCGGATCACGCTCGAGCTGCGCCGGCTGCCTGCGGGTGACCCGAGCTCGCGGCGGGGCTCGCTGTTCATCAATCCGGGAGGACCGGGCGGCTCGGGCGTCGACTACGTCGCCTCGTTCACGGCGACCGCGGGCGACGACGTTCTGGACACCTACGACGTGGTCGGGTTCGACCCGCGAGGCGTGGCACGCAGCACCCCGCTGGAGTGCGCCGACACGGCCCAGCTCGATGAGTTCGTCAACACCGATCCGACGCCCGACGACGCAGCTGAGGAGCAGGCCTTCTACGACGCCTCCCGGACGCTCGGGGAGCGGTGCCAGAGCGAGTCCGGCGCCCTCGCGGCCCACGTGTCGACCGTCGAGGTCGCGAAGGACCTCGACATCCTCCGCGCGGCGGTCGGCGACCCCACGCTGACCTACCTCGGGGCGTCGTACGGGACGATGATCGGCGCCACCTATGCCGAGCTGTTCCCTGAGCGCGCCGGCAGGCTCGTCCTCGACGGCGCCATCGATCCGTCGATCGACACCGAGGGCCTCAACCAAGGTCAGGCGGAGGGCTTCCAGACGGCGCTGCGGGCCTACCTCGAGGCTTGCACCCAGCAGAGCGACTGCCCGCTCGGAGACGATCCCGACGCCGCGCAGGACCGCCTGTCGGAGTTCCTCGCCGACCTCGACCAGCAGCCCCTCCGGACCTCGACAGCCGACCGTCCGCTGACGGAGGCGCTCGGGTTCTACGGGATGGCCGTCACGCTCTACAACCAGGACTACTGGGAGCTCCTGACGCGGGCGCTGCGGCAGGCGTTCGACGGCAACGGGACCCAGCTGTTGTTCCTCGCCGACCAATACCTCGCCCGCGACGAGAACGGCTACACCGACAACTCCGTCGTCGCGCTGACCGCGGTGAACTGCCTCGACGACCCCTCGACGATGACCGTCGACGAGGCGCGTGCGTCGGTGCCGGACTTCGAAGAGCTCTCGCCCGTGTTCGGCCGGAGCTTCGCGTGGGCGCCCGTCACCTGCACGGCGTGGCCGATCAAGCCTGCGCAGCCCGCGCCCGAGATCGACGCCGTCGGCGCCCCGCCGATCGTGGTCGTCGGCACGACACGCGACCCGGCCACTCCCTACCGGTGGTCGGAGGCGATGGCCGAGCAGCTCGAGTCCGGCGTGCTGGTCAGCCGCGACGGCGACGGGCACACCGGCTACGCCATGGGCAACGCGTGCGTCGACGACGCCGTCGACGACTTCCTGGTCACCGGCACCGCTCCCGAGGACGGCCTGAAGTGCTGATCCGAGGGCGTCCGCTCCCCACCGGTTGAGCGAGCCGGCTCCCGCGCCTGTTGACCAACCGGCGCCCCGCCCGCCGAGCGGGCGGAGCGAGTCGAAACACCCCCTGACCGCCGGGTCGGGTGCGCGATCCCCCCGTCCGCACCCGACCCGGCTTCCACGTCTCAGGGAAGGCGACCCATGATCCGGTCGACGTCGACCACGATCGCGACCCGCTCGGAGTTCTCCCGCGGCGGGCGGTAGCGCAACGCGTAGCGTCGTACGGCCTCGGCGATCTCGTCGGCGTCGCGGCTCACCCGGGCCACGCCCTCGAGGGTCACCCAGTGCGGGCCGTCGAGGTGGCCGAACGCGACCCGCGCCTCGCCGCCGGCGGCGTCGACGTTGCGGACCTTCACCGAGCCCTCCCGCGTGATCACGCGAGCGGTGCGCGTCGCGGCGTCGTACGTCACTCCGACCGGCACGACGTGCGGGCTGCCGTCTGCGCGCAGGGTCGTCAGCGTGGCCAGGTGGTACTCGCCCATGAACGCGACCAGCGCCGGGTCGTCGAACGCGATGCGGGGCATCAGCCGCGGAACGCTTCGTGGTGGCGGATGACCTCGGAGATGATGAAGTTGAGGAACTTCTCGGCGAAGGCAGGGTCGAGGTCCGCGTCGACCGCGAGGGAGCGGAGCCGGGCGATCTGGCGTGCCTCGCGCTGCGGATCCGCGGGTGGCAGGTCGTGCTCGGCCTTGAGGCGCCCCACGCGCTTGGTGCACTTGAACCGCTCGGCGAGGATGTGGACCAGCGCAGCGTCGATGTTGTCGATGCTGGCGCGCATCTCCTCCAGCTCGGCGATGGCGGCGGGATCGGCCGCCTTGCGGGGGGTGGGATCGACGGGTTCGCTCACGCGACCAGAGTCTACGGCCCCCGTTTTGGGTCGCTGGAACCGTCTCGGCTACACTCGTCCTCGGCCAGCGGGCGATCCTCGCGAGGCCGTCGCCGCTTTAGCTCAGTCGGCAGAGCGTCTCACTCGTAATGAGAAGGTCGTCGGTTCGATTCCGACAAGCGGCTCCAGTTTTCTGCAGGTCAGAGGCGGTCTTCGGGCCGCCTCTGTTGCGTTTCACGGGCTGGCTCGGGCGGTTGTCGTCGAGGGCGCGCCGCGCGAACATGTCGATGTCGGCGGTGACCGGATCGCCACGCCACGGAGCCGCCGCCCTCGTGAGATCGAGCGCACCGCCCCCCGGACAGGAGGCTGTCGTCCGCGAGCGACGGCCCGGCGTGACGGGGAGCCTCAGCGGGCGGTCGTCGCGAGAGGGGCGACGCGAGCGCGCTGCCAGGCGCGGTACGCGACGGCGGTGGCGACGGCCAGGATCACCGTCCCCAGGATGCTCGCCTCGAGTCCGAAGTCTCCGCCGGTGAGGGCGTCGCCCGTCTCCGCGGCGGGCCCGAAGCTCCAGAGCGAGGTGGCGTACTCGTGGCCACTGACCGGCAGGCCGAAGAGGTTGCCCTGGGCGTAGTTCCAGCCGGCGTGGATGCCGCACACCAGCCACAGCGAGCCCTGCTGGAGGACCAGGAAGGTGGCGAAGAGGGCGTACAGGGCGATGTTCAGCAGGATGATCGGGTGGAAGTCGACGTGGACGACCGCGAAGAACGCCGTCGTCCCGAGGATCGCCACCCAGGCCGGGAGCTGGCGACCGGACCACTGGAACATGAAGCCCCGCGTCACCGCCTCCTCGGTGGACCCTTGGAAGACGAACACCAGCAGCAGCGGGACCAGCCCGACGAGCGCGGAGGGGCCGCTGACCGAGTGGCTGGAGGTTCCCGTGTCGTACCAGCCGAGCACCGTCCCGGCGAGCACGCCCACCGCCATCAACGCAGCCCCGATCACGAACCCGACCAGGAGGGTCCCGAGCCCGCGCCGGAGGCCTCCACGGAATCCGAGACTGCTGACCGGGCGGCCCTCCTTGAGCACCACCCACAGCGCGAGCCCGATCGCGGTGAACCCGAAGGAGAAGAGCTCGAGGTACTGGGCGGCGACCTCGGACTCCTTCGGAGACCCGAGCACCGCGTTGCCGACGGCGTAGCCGACACCGCCGAGAGCGACGATGAGCACGACGGCGACGATCCACGCGACCCACCACCGGGTCGGCCGTCGCGCTTCGTCCGTCAGGCGGATGATGGGCTCGGTACGGAGATCCATGCCTGATGCTATTCGCGCGCAGGCAGGTCGGCAGTGTGCGCCGCGCATGTGCACACCGCCGATCTCAGGCGGGGTCGGCCAGCCGTCCGAACGTGCTGCGGTGGAACACCAGCGGGAGCGTCGCGTCGGTCTGCTCGGCGCTGTGCTGGACGCCGTGGAGGCGCAGGAGCACGAGCGTGTGGTCGCCGGCCTCGACCTCGCGGTAGATCGTCGTGTCGTACCGGACGAGCCCGTCGTCGAGGGTGGCTGCGCCGTCGTCGGTGACGGTGGTGACGATGCCGTCGAAGCGGTCGTCGACCGGGCCGGCGAGCTGGCGGCATACCGTCCCGTGGTGGTCGGCGAGCACGGTGAGACCGAGGTGGTCCGCTCGGCGCAGGTCCGGCCAGGTCTTGGACGTGTTGGCGACGGAGAACGACACGAGCGGCGGGTCGAGGCTGACGGCGGTGAACGAGCTCGCCGCCAGGCCGACCAGGCGCCCGTCGACCTCGGCGGCGACGGCGACCACGCCGGTCGGGAAGACCCCGAACGCCTGCCGGAGCCGGTGGGGGTCGAGGTCCTGGTTGGTGGTCAGGGGGGAGGTGGGCACGGGGGAGGGCTCCTGTCAGGCGGGGGTGAGGGCGCGTCGGCCCGAGTGGGTGGCGGGCTGCTCCCACAGGCCGCGACGGGCGAGCTCGGGCAGCACGCCCTCGCCGAACCAGTAGGCCTCCTCGAGGTGCGGGTAGCCGCTCAGCACGAACTCCTCGATGCCGACGGCGGCGTACTGCTCGATGAGGTCGGCGATCTCGGCGTAGCTCCCCACCAGGGCGGTGCCGGCGCCGCCGCGGACGAGGCCGACACCCGCCCAGAGGTTCGAGTGGATCTCGAGCCCCTCGCGGCTGCCCTGGTGCAGGGCGAGCATCCGCTGCTGGCCGACCGAGCCGCTGCGCCGCAGCCCGTCCTGGATGCGGGCGATCTCCTCCTCGCTGACGTCGGCGAGGAGCCGGTCCGCTTCCGCCCAGGCGGCGTCCGAGGTGTCGCGCGCGATGGAGTGGAGCCGGATCCCGAAGCGGAGCTCGCGGCCCTGGGCGGCGGCGAGCCCGCGGATCCACGCGATCTTCTCCGCGACGGCGGCCGGCGGCTCGCCCCACGTGAGGTAGACGTCGGCGTAACGGGCGGCGACCTCCCCCGCGGCAGGAGAGGAGCCGCCGAAGTAGATCTCCGGAACCGGGTCCGGGACGAGGTGCAGGACGGCGTCCTCCACCGCATGGTGCTCACCCGAGAACGTGACCTTCTCGCCCGCCCACAGCGACCGGACGATGTGGAGGAACTCCCCGGCCGCGGCGTACCGCTCGTCCTTCGTCGAGAAGTCCCCGAACATCCGCTGCTCGTGGTCCTCGCCCCCGACGACGACGTTGAGGAGCAGGCGTCCGCCCGAGAGGTTCTGGAACGTCCCGGCCATCTGCGCGCCGAGGTACGGCGCGATCAGCCCGGGGCGGAACGCCACGAGGAACCTGAGCCGCTCCGAGAGCCCGGCGAGCATCGCGGTGGTGACCCAGGCGTCCTCGCACCATGACCCCGTGGGGGTGAGTGCGGCGTCGAAGCCGAGCTGCTCGGCGCTGCGCGCGATCTGGCCGAGGTACGGCACGGTGGGCGGCCGCTCCACAGCCGTCGGGTCGACCCCGTGCCCGCCGCCGACCACGTGGCGCCCGTCGCCGCCGTTGGTGGGGAGGAACCAGTGGAACGTCAGCGCGGTCATCGGCTGCCTTTCTTGGGTGCGTACGAGGGGTCAGAACAGCGGGTGCTTCGGCGGCGCGGTGCCGTCGAGGAGGTGACGTCCGAGGTGCACGTACTTCCAGCGCGCCGGGTCGTGCAGCGAGTGGACGCGGACGTTGCGCCAGTGGCGGTCGAGGCCGTGCCGCTCGTCGGCGCCGGACGTGCCCGCGAGCTCGACGACGTCGGTCGCGACCTGCGGGCCGACCTCCTGGGCGAACGCCTTGACCTGGGCGACAGCGAGCGAGGTGTCGACGAGCTGATCCTCGGTCGGAGCGGGCTCGGCTTCGAGCACGTCCACCGCGCGCACCGCGACGTCGAAGAGCGCGACCAGCGCCGCCACCTGCGTCGACAGCTGACCGAACCGGAGCTGGACGTGAGGCTCGTCGGCGACCCGGTCGACGCCGGACTCGACCCACGGGCGAGCGCGGTCGCGGACGAATCGAGCCCCGTCGGCGAGCGCGGCCTCGGCGATGCCGACGTCGATGGCGGCGTGCAGGATCTGGTCGTACGAGCCGAGCGGACTCCGCGGCGGGTCGGCGGGCTGGACACCGAGGTCGATGACGGCGTCGTCGTCGACCCGGACGGCCTCGAGGACGACCGAGCCGCTGATCGTGCTGCGCTGGCCGAAGGCGGTCCAGTCGGTCTCGATCGTGACCCCGTCGTCCTCGGGGGCGACGAAGACGATCGCCGGGTGCTCGGGGTTGCCGTCGACGATCGCGGCCACGCCGAACGCCGTCGAGCCGAGCGCTCCGGTGGCGTAGAACTTGCGGCCGGTGAGCGTCCAGCCGCCGTCGGCGGAGCGCGTGACGGTAGTGCGGCGGTCGAAGATGTGCGCTGTCCCGCGCTCGGCCGTCGCGTTGCCGATCCACCCTCCGCCGGTCGCCACGGCGTGCAGGCGCTGGAGGAGAGCCGGTGATGCGGCCGCGGCCGCGATCTCCAGCAGCATGAAGTGAGACAGGACGAGCTGGGCGAGGGAGGAGTCGCCGCGGGCCACGCGGCGCAGCACGTCGGCAGCGGCGCCGCGGCCCAGAGCCGAGCCGCCTGCCTCGACGGGGACGGTGACGCCGAGGAGGCCGGTGCTCGCCAGGTCCTGGAGCAGGTCGTAGGGGTGGGTCCGGGTCAGGTCGCGCTCGGTGGCGCCGAGCGCCGCACGGGCGGCCAGCGCATCGGCGACCTCCGCGACGTCGTCGGCGGTGAGCCGGGGCGTACGGCCGGTGGCACGCACCTCGGTCGGAGTCAGCTGGGTGGTCATCGACGCTCCTTGCCATCGCGGTGATCGATAAAAGCAATTAAGACTAGCGAGATGCTATACATACCCACGTCCGGAACCCAGCACTGTCTTCAGGAGCGAGATATGACCGCCACCCTCAGCGAACCCGCCGCCGCGACGACGGCCGGAATCACGCCCAAGCACCTCGTCACCCGCCTCGGCGGAGTGGACCGCGAAGACGTCTCGCCGCGCCTGCAGCGTCAGTTCGACGCGGCGGAGAAGTCGTACGGCCGCGTCCCGAACTGGCTCCGCGGCTACGCCGTCAACGAGGCGACGCTCGAGCGACTCCTCGCGATCTACGGACCGCTGTGGGACGACAGCGCCGACCACCACCTCACGATCCAGGAGCGCGAGCTCATCTCGGTCGTGGTGGCCCACGAGAACCACTGCGGCTACTGCGTCGCCAACCACCGCCACGGCCTCGCGGAGGCGATCGGCGACAAGGAGCGTGCCGCGAGGATCGCCGACGACCACCACCTCGTCGAGTTCACCGAGCGCGACCAGGCCCTCGTCGACCTCGCGGCCAAGGTCACCAACGAGGCCCACCTGGTCGGCGAGGCGGACTACGAGAAGCTGCGTCGGGTCGGCCTGACCAACGCCGGGATCGTCGAGGCGATCGAGGTGGCGGCGTTCTTCAGCTACGCCAACCGGCTCACGCAGGCGATCGGCCTGCAGCCGGACTCGACCCTCTTCGCCTGAGTGACGCCGCCCCGCCCCGGCCGTACGCCATTCCATCCACCGGAACGGACTTGGGGTTACCCGCAGGTACTACGTACGGTCGAAGGCGGGGCGTGCGAGGTGCGCGTCCTTCGTCATGAGGGAGAACCATGGACAAGATCGGTGTGGTCGGCTGCGGCCTGATGGGTGCGGGCATCGCCGAGGTGTGCGCACGTGCAGGCGCCGAGGTCATCGCGGTGGAGTCGAGCCCGGAGCGCGTCGAGGCCGGACTCGCGCGGATCACGAAGTCGCTCGAGCGCGCCGAGTCGCGCGGCCGGATCGAGAGCGCCGCTGCCGTCCTGGAGCGCATCACCGTCGTCGAGGACCTCAACGCGCTGCGTGACCGTGAGCTGGTCATCGAGGCGATCGTCGAGGACGAGGCCACCAAGGTCGCCCTCTTCAAGCAGCTCGACGAGCTCGTCGAGTCGCCCGACGCCATCCTCGCGTCCAACACCTCGTCGATCCCGATCATGAAGCTCGCGGTCGTCACGAACCGGCCTGACAAGGTCCTCGGCATCCACTTCTTCAACCCCGTGCCGGTGCTGTCGCTGGTCGAGCTCGTGCCCAGCCTGCTCACCAGCGAGAAGACCACGCTCGAGGCGCGATCGTTCGTCGAGGGCCAGCTCGGCAAGCACGCCATCCTCAGCCAGGACCGCGCGGGGTTCGTCGTCAACGCGCTGCTGATCCCGTTCGTCCTCTCGGCGATCCGGATGCTCGAGTCCGGCTTCGCGACCGCCGAGGACATCGACGAGGGCCTCGTCCGTGGCGCGGCGCACCCGCAGGGCCCGCTCGCGCTCGCCGACCTCATCGGCCTCGACACGACGAAGGCCGTGGCGGAGTCGCTGTACGAGGAGTTCAAGGAGCCCCTGTACGCGCCGCCGCCGCTGCTCGCCCGCATGGTCGACGCGGGTCTGCTCGGCCGCAAGACCGGCCGGGGCTTCTACACCTACGAGTGAGCCCCGGATCCGCCCGCACCACTCCGCCCGGCGGTGAGCCTGGTCCCACGGCATCGCGCCCAGGTGGGACCAGGCTCACCGCCGCGGCGTTCGGGTGGGACCAGGCTCACCGCCGCGGCGTTCGTGCGGAACGTCAGCCCATCCGGGACGCGAACCAGGGCTGGTGCAGGTCGAGGTAGCGGACGTCGTCCATCGCCGCCATCATCTGCTCCCGCATCTCGGCCGGCATCTCCTTCTTCTCGCCCTCGCGAGCCGCGGCCTCGTCGGTGAAGGCGACCGTCTCGGTGAACGTGCCGTCGTCGGCGATCGCGAGCGTCGCGCCGAGGATGTCGGGGCGCTCCTCCTGCATCTGCCGGGTGTCGGTCATCATCGCCCTGAGCCGGTCGGGGTCGACCGCACGCCCCTGGATCACCTGCACGAAGCCCGCGTCGTCGGACCCGCCGTCGAGGGCGAGAGTGACGTCGGTGCAGTCGTGGAACTCGGGCTCGGCGTCGAAGAGCGCGCGGGTGCGCTCCCACCACGCGCTCTGCTCACGGCTGTCGGAGTTGCTCCGCGCCATCTCCTCCGACTCGAACCTCACCACCGCGACGAACATGCCGTCGTCGGTGAAGCCGTACGTCCCGCCGAGCCAGCCGACGACGTCGGGAGCGCGCTCGGCCTCCCACTGCTCCATCGCGGAGCGCATCTCGTCCTGGCGGCTGCAGGGTCCTTGGATGACCTGGATGAACACGGCGTCCTCCTCCGTCGAGACCGGGCGGGGGACATCTCGACGCTACGCGCGCACGACCGGCGCGTGAAGAGGGCGTGCTCACTCCGGGATGCGCGGCTCCGTCTCCGGCGGCGGCTCGACGGGCGTCGGGTCGTTCGGGTCGGGGTCGAGGCTGGGGACGACATCCGGCTCGATCGTGTCCGGGTCGACGGGGTCGGTCGGTTCGATGCTCGGTGCTGTCATCTCTCCATCAGACACCCCGCTGCCCGCGGACGCAGAACGCCCCCGGAGCCGCAGGGCTTCCGGGGGCGTCGTACGGCTCAGCGCAGGGGGCGGACCAGCGCCTCCTGCGAGACCTGACAGACGGTGGTGCCGTCGCCGTCGAACACCGCCGCCTGGACGAGGGCGCGCCCCGCGTGGGCCATCGGGGTCGTGTGCTCGAACAGCAGCCACTCGTCGGCGCGCAGGTCTCCCTGGAACCACAGCACGTGGTCCAGCGAGACCGCCCACCACTGGTCGGCCATCGTGCGCTCGTGCCCGGTGACGGCGCCGTGCGGCGCGACCGCGGTCGCCATCAGCATGAGGTCGCTGGCGTACGCGAGAGCGGCGCGGTGGAGCAGGGGGTCGTCGGGCAGCCGGTCGGTGGCGCGCATCCAGATGTTGCGCGGCGCCACCGCCGAGTGCGGTACGCGGGCGTCCTCGTCGATCGGCGCGACGCGCACCTCGACCGCCGAGAAGCCCTCCCAGAACTCCCCGAGACCACCGTCCTCCTCGGCCAGCACGCGCAGGTCGGTGCTGTCCTCGGGCGGCGCCGTCGTCGGGCGAGGCCGCCCGTGGCCGATGCCGCCGTCGTCGGTCGCCGAGGACACGACCGTGCGGCACACGAGCTCGTCCTCCTGCCACGCGCTGACCTCGTGGACGGCGTGGCGTCGCCCGTCGCGCAGCGTCTCGACGGTGAACAGGACGGGCACCTGCGAGAGGCCCGGGCGGAGGAAGGTCGTGTGCGAGGAGTGGACGCGCTTCTCCTCGCCCGCCGAGCGGCCGGCGGCGACGATCGACTGGCCGACGAGCTGCCCGCCGAACAGCTGCGGCAGCTGGACGACGTCACTGGTGCCCGTCCAGGTCCGCGGACTCGTCTGCTCGAGCGCGAAGAGCGCCTCGAGCGTCCCTTCGGTCTGGGCCGTCGTCATCACGAGCCCTCCGTCGCCGCCGTCGCCGTCGTACGCCGCGGGGGGCGCGGGAAGAACCCGCTGGTCCGGGCGATGTAGTCCTCGTACGCGGCGCCCTTGCTGCGGCGCATCCCCTTCTCGAGGAGGGCCTTGCCGCTGAAGCGGAGCAGCAGGACGGTCATCACGATCGGCGAGATCACGGTGACGATGCCGATCGGGTGGCCGAGCGCGAGCAGCCACAGGCCGACCCACACGCAGGAGTCGCCGAAGTAGTTCGGGTGGCGCGTCCACGCCCACAGGCCGCGGTCCATGATCTTGCCGGCGTTGGACGGGTCGGCCTTGAAGCGCTTGAGCTGCCAGTCGCCGACCGCCTCGAAGGCGAATCCGATCGCCCACACCACGATGCCGAGGACGCCGAGCACGCCGAGCGGCTCGTTCTCGTACATGGCGACCTGGACCGGCAGCGAGACCACGAAGAGCAGCACGCCCTGGAGACCGTAGATCTTGCGGACCAGGTAGCCGACCAGCGAGCCCTTCTGGTGACGCATCAGCGCGGTGTAGCGCTTGTCCTCCCCGTGCCCGCGGTTGCGGTTGCCGATGTAGAGGCCGAGGCGCAGGCCCCAGGCCGCGGTGAGGAGGAGGACGACCAGGCGGCGCGTGTCGTCGCCGGAGGAGGAGGCCGAGACCAGGTACGACACGAGGGCGACGACGACGAAGCCGGGACCCCAGAAGATGTCGATGATGGACTGGTTCTTGATGGCGATCGCGGTGGCCATGATCGCGCCCATGAGGACGACGACGGCCGCCGCGCTCACGAGCAGGTTGAGGGCGAGGTCGCCCCAGGGGAAGTCGGACATGTGGTGTTCGCTCTCGCTCGGGGTGGGATCAGGCCAGGTCGGCGGCGAAGCCCTGGAAGGCTGCCTGCGCCTCGGGGTACGTGTGCGGGTCGCCGGCGCGGCTCTCGGCGAGCAGCTTCGCCAGCACGTCGGGCTCGATCGGCCCGCCGGGGAGGCGGACCGTCCCGAGCTCGACGCTGTCGGCCACCCGGAAGCCGCCTGCTCCGGCGACGACGACCTGGCCGTTGACCTCCGAGCGCGGGTCGACGAGCGCCGTCGCGAGCGGCGCGACCGACTCCGACGTCATCACCTCGGCGAAGCGCGGGTCCATCCCCGCCTCGGTCATCTGGGTCGTCGCGTACGGCAGCAGCACGTTGGTGAGCACGCCACGGCGCGCCCCCTCGACGGCGACGGTCCGTCCGAGCGCGATGACCGCGCCCTTGCTGGCGGCGTACGCCGACACGGTCGGCTCGCCGTGGAGCCCGGCCGTCGAGGCGACGAGCAGGATGCGTCCGGCGCGGGCCTCGCGCATGACCTTGAGCGCCGCGGAGGCGACGAGCGCGGTGCCGGTGACGTTGACGCCGATCACCTGGGCGAAGTTCTCGGGGGTGGTGCTGTGGAACATCTGCGGGTTGCTGATGCCCGCGCTCGTGATGCAGATGTCGAGCCGGCCCCAGTTCTCGAGGGCGGTCCGGACGAGGCGCGTGGCGGTCTCGGGCTCCTCGACGGCGCCGTAGTCGGCGACGGCGGTGCCGCCGGCGGCCTCGATCTCGGCGACGACGTAGTCGGCGGCGCTGCGGCCGTCGGCGTCCACGACCCGGTTGCGGTTGTTCACGACGACGGCGGCGCCGCGCGCCGCGAGGTCGAGCGCGAACGCGCGCCCGAGCCCCTTGCCGCCGCCGGTGACGATGGCGACCTGACCGTCGAGAGGGCGTGTGCTCATGCTGTCGTTCATGCGTTGACCAGCCTCTCCACCAGCACGGCCACTCCGAGGCCGGCTGCTCCACTGACGGCCGCGACGCCGTAGCGGCCGTCGCGACGCTCGAGCTCCTCGACGCACGAGCCGACGAGGATGGCGCCGGTGGCGCCGAAGGCGTGGCCCATGGCCATGGTCCCTCCGTTCGGGTTCATGCGCTCCGGCCCGGCGTCGAGGTCGCGGCGGAAGCGAAGGCACAGGGCTGAGAACGCCTCGGCGAACTCGAAGACGTCGATGTCCGACGGACGCAGACCGGCGCGGGCGATGACGGTCTCGACGGCCGACTGGCCCGCCGTCAGCATCAGGACCGGGTTGACCGACGTCGAGGCGGCGGCGAGCACGCGTGCGCGCGGCCGCAGCCCGGTGCGCTCGGCGGCGGCGTGGTCGCCGATGAGGAGGAGCGCGGCGGCGTCGGCCATCGCGGGAGAGGTGCCGACGGTGTGGAGGTGGTTGATCGCGTCGACGACGGGGTAGGCGCCGAGCGCGATCGCGTCCTGGCCCTGCTCGCCGAGCTCGGCGAACGCGGGCGGAAGCTCGGCCAGCCCCTCCAGCGTGGTGCCGGGGCGCACGAGCTCGTCGTGGTCGAGGCCGGGGCTCGACTCGGTCGGCGGCACGGGGACGAGCGAGCGGGCGAAGGCTCCGGCGGCCTGGGCGGCGGCGGCCTTCGTCTGCGTCTCGAGGCCGTACGCGTCGAGCTCCTCGCGGCTGAAGCCCTCGAGGGTCGCGTTGAGGTCGGCGGCCACGCCCATG
Source organism: Mumia spirodelae (assembly GCF_050632745.1). Taxonomy (NCBI): domain Bacteria; kingdom Bacillati; phylum Actinomycetota; class Actinomycetes; order Propionibacteriales; family Nocardioidaceae; genus Mumia; species Mumia spirodelae. The sequence continues at coordinate 93,184 of NZ_JBODSD010000001.1, forward strand.
TGGACCGAGCCGATCCGCTTGATGGTGGCCGGGTCGCTCCACAAGGGGCCGCGGTCGACGAACATCGGCACGCGGGACACGCTCTCGACACCGCCGGCCACCGCCAGTCCGAGGTCTCCGGCGCGGACGCGGGCCGCGGTCTGGCCGACGGCGTCGACGCCCGAGGCGCAGAACCGGTTGATCGTCGCGCCGGGGACGTCGTCGCCCCATCCCGCGAGCAGCGCGGCGGTGCGCGCGATGTTCGCTCCCTGCTCGTCGACCTGCGAGGCGCACCCGAGGGTGACGTCGTCCACGGACGCCGGGTCGACGCCGGTGCGCTCGACGAGGGCCTTCTGAAGGTGGACGACCAGGTCGATCGGGCTCTGCGCGTGCAGCGATCCCTTGGGGGACGCCTTGCCGCGGGGGGTGCGGACGTAGTCCAGGACGAGTGCCTCGGCCATCGGGGCTCCTACTCGGGTGGTGTCAATGAGGGTGACACCGCCGGGAATGTGATCTATCGCGCTTCAACTGGTGGTGTGACTCTGTTAGTTGTAGTACGGTGACCATGGAGTTGGCAAGCCGCTACTGTCGATAAAAGGGAGCAGCCGATGAGCGACACGAACGTCTGGGTCCTCGGGGGATATCAGAGCGACTTCGCGCGCAACCTCACTCGTGAGGGGCGCGACTTCGCCGACCTCACGCGCGAGGTCGTGGACGGGACGCTCGCGGCTGCGGGCCTCGGCGGGGATGCCATCGAGGTGGTCCACGTCGCCAACGCCTTCGGGCAGCTCTTCGCGGGGCAGGGACAGCTGGGCGCGATGCCCGCGACCGTCCGCGAGGACCTGTGGGGCCTCCCCTCCTCCCGGCACGAGGCCGCGTGCGCGTCCGGCAGCATCGCCGTCCTCTCCGCGATGGCCGACCTGCGCGCCGGGTCGTACGACTCCGCCCTCGTCGTCGGCGTCGAGCTGGAGAAGACGGTGTCCGGCGACGATGCAGCGCGCCACCTCGGTGCTGCTGCGTGGGCCGGCCACGAGGGCGAGGACGCCAGCTTCATGTGGCCCTACATGTTCGACAAGGTGGCCGACGAGTACGACCGTCGCTACGGCCTCGACGACGCCCACCTGCGTGCCATCGCCCAGCTCAACTTCGCCAACGGCCGCCGCAACCCCCTCGCGCAGACGCGCGGCTGGGACGTGCCCGACCTCGCCGGCCCTGCCGGCAGCGACGACGCCACGAACCCGGTCGTCGAGGGTCGCGTACGCCGCTTCGACTGCAGCCAGATCACCGACGGCGGCGCCGGCGTCGTCCTCGTCAACGACGCCTACCTGCGTGCACACCCCGACGCGCGTCCGATCGCCCGCATCGACGGGTGGGGACACCGCACCGTCGGGCTCGGCCTGGAGCGCAAGCTCGAGATCGCCGCGGACCAGCCGTACGTCCTGCCGCACCTGCGCCAGGCCGTGCTCGACGCCTTCGGCCGCGCCCGTGTGACGCTCGACGACCTAGACGGTCTCGAGACCCACGACTGCTTCACGCCGAGCGAGTACGTCGCGATCGACCACATCGGCCTCACCGGCCCCGGCGAGTCCTGGAAGGCGATCGAGAACGGCGACATCGCGCCCGGCGGCGTCCTCCCGATCAACCCGAGCGGCGGCCTGATCGGTGGTGGCCACCCGGTGGGGGCGTCCGGCGTCCGGATGCTGCTCGACGCCTCCAAGCAGGTCAGCGGCACCGCCGGTGCCTACCAGGTGGAGGGCGCCACGACCTTCGGCACGCTCAACTTCGGCGGCAGCACGGCCACGACCGTCAGCCTCGTCGTCGGCGCCGTGCCGGCCTGATCCTCACCCGCCACCACGCGGGCGTACCTCACGCACACGTCTTCAAGGAGAAGCATGGACATCGAGATCGTCGGCCGGATGCTGTCGACCCTGCCGGAGGACGACGACCACCCCTACCGGACCGGGCCGTGGCGTCCCCAGACGACCGAGTGGAAGGCCGACGACCTCGAGGTCGTCGAGGGCGAGATCCCGCGCGACCTCGACGGGATCTACCTGCGCAACACCGAGAACCCGCTCCACCCGTCGCTGAAGAACTACCACCCGTTCGACGGGGACGGCATGATCCACGTCGTCGGCTTCCGTGACGGCACGGCGTTCTACCGCAACCGGTTCATCCGCACCGACGGTCTGGTCGCCGAGCAGGAGGCCGGCGGTCCGCTGTGGGCCGGCCTCGCGGAGATGCCCGCGATCGCCAAGCGCGACGACGGGTGGGGTGCGCGCCGCCGGATGAAGGACGCCTCGAGCACCGACGTCGTCGTCCACCGCGGCACGGCGCTCACGAGCTTCTACCAGTGCGGCGACCTCTACCGGCTCGACCCGTTCTCCGCGGAGACCCTGGGCAAGGAGTCGTGGAACGGCCACTTCCCGTTCGACTGGGGGGTCTCGGCGCACCCGAAGGTCGACCCCAAGACGGGCGAGATGCTGTTCTTCAACTACAGCAAGGAAGCGCCGTACATGAACTACGGCATCGTCGACGAGAACAACGACCTCGTGCACTACGTCGACATCCCGCTTCCCGGGCCGCGACTGCCGCACGACATGGCGTACACGGAGAACTACGCCATCCTCAACGACTTCCCGCTGTTCTGGGAGCCGGAGGCGCTCAAGAAGGACGCGCACATCGCGCGGTTCCACAAGGACATGCCGTCGCGCTTCGCGGTGATCCCGCGGCGTGGCCAGAGCAAGGACATCATGTGGTTCGAGGCGGAGGCGACGTACGTCCTCCACTTCGTCAACGCCTACGAGGACGGCGACGAGATCGTCCTCGACGGCTTCTTCCAGGGCGACCCGGAGCCGGCGGACAACGGCATGGGCAACAAGTGGCAGCGTGCGTTCCGCTTCCTCGCGCTCGACCGGATGCAGTCGCGTCTGCACCGCTGGCGGCTCAACCTCGTGACCGGTCTGGTCAAGGAGGAGCAGCTCAGCGACAGCATCACCGAGTTCGGGATGATGAACGGCGACTACTACGGCGGCAGCTACCGCTACGCGTACGCCGCGACGGGCAAGCCGTCCTGGTTCCTCTTCGACGGGCTCGTGAAGCACGACCTGCTCGACGGGACCGAGGAGCGCTACTCCTTCGGTGACGGCGTGTACGGCAGCGAGACCGCCATGGCGCCGCGGGTCGGCAGCACCGGCGAGGACGACGGCTACCTCGTGACGCTGACGACCGACATGAACGCCGACGCCTCCTACTGCGTCGTCTTCGACGCCGCACGGGTCGCCGACGGACCGGTGTGCAAGCTGAAGCTGCCCGAGCGGATCTCGAGCGGCACGCACTCCACGTGGGCGCCCGGCGAGGAGCTTCGCCGGTGGCAGACTGCGGACTCGGCCGCGAGCGCGGTCGGGCTCTAAGCCGCTGCCACGTCTCGAGGTGACCATGGAAGACCCCACCGCACCGACCCTCCTGGAGGCCGGCGACACGAACGCCGTCGGCCGCATGCTCGGCCTGCTCGGCGACGAGTGGACGCTGCTCGTGCTCCAGCGTGCCTTGGTGGGAGTCACGCGGTACGCCCAGTTCCGCGCTGACCTGCCGATCTCCAACTCGGTGCTCACCGCCCGCCTGCAGCTGCTCACCGACGAGAAGCTGCTGGAGCGGCACGTCTACCAGACCAACCCGCTCCGCGCGGAGTACCTGGTGACCCCGCGCAGCCGCTCGCTGTGGCCGGTGATGCTGTCGATCTGGGAGTGGGAGCGGCACTGGGTCGCCGACCGCGCCGACGACCTGCCGGTGATGCACCATGACACCTGCGGCCACGACTTCGCGCCGGTCCTGTCCTGTCGCGCCTGCGGCAAGCCGGTGACCGCGCGCGAGGTCAGCGCGCAGTGGGGGCCGAGCGGGACGTGGAAGCGGTCGGTCCCCGAGGGAGCGCGGCGACGCCGGCCGGAGTCCGACGCGTCACGCAGCCAGGCCGGACTCTTCCCGGAGACGATGACGATCTTCGGCAACCGGTGGGCGTCGGCCCTGATGGGTGCGGCGTTCCGCGGCGTCACTCGCTTCAGCGACTTCGAGGCCGCCCTCGGGGCGCCGCCGACGCTGGTCATCGACCGGCTCAAGGCGTTCTGCGCGCTCGGCGTGCTCGAGGCGACGCAGAACCCGAAGCGCCCGGACTGGGTGGAGTACCACCTCACCGAGAAGGGGCGCGCGTTCTTCCCCGTGGTCGTCGCGACCCTGCAGTGGGCCGACCACTGGTTCAAGGCGCCCGAGGGGCCGGCTCTCGTGCTGACGCACCGGACCTGCGGGTCCGAGTTCGTCGCGATCTTCTCCTGCGACCAGTGCACGGCGCCGCTGGCCGGGCACGACATCAGCATCCACCCCTCCCGGAGCTCCGGGACCTCTTGACGACGGAGTCGCCATGACCGACCGCACCACCCTCGCGGACATCATCCGCACGACGGCCAAGAACACCCCCGACGCGCCGGCGATCGTCGGTGAAGGCCGTTCCGTCACCCACGGCGAGCTCTCCCGCCGCTCGGACGCGCTCGGTGCCGGGCTGGTCGCGAGCGGGCTCGAGGTGGGCGACCGGGTGGCGTACCTGGCCCGCAACGCGACCGAGTACTGGGAGCTCTTCTTCGCCGCGGCCAAGGCAGGCCTCGTGGTCGTCCCGCTCAACTTCCGGCTGTCGGCCGACGAGGTCGCGTGGATCCTCGGCGACGCCGAGCCGGCCGCGATCATCGCGGAGGACCACCTGGCGCACCTCGTCCCGGGCAGCTTCTCCGGACCGCGGCTGTCGTTCTCGCAGTCCGGTGAGCCGCAGGTCCCGGACGGCTGGCAGGGGTACGAGGAGTGGCTGGCGACGATGCCGGCGGTCGACCCGCAGCGCGGGGTGGAGGGCGACGCGCTCTTCTCGCTGATGTACTCGTCGGGGACCACCGGCCGGCCGAAGGGCGTGACGACGACCGTCGCCGGGTTCCTGTGGGCGGTCGAGGCGTTCGGTGCGCAGTTCGACGTCTCGTCGTCGTCGGTCAGCCTGGTGCCCACGCCGTACTACCACATCGCCGCAGGCGGCTGGTCGCTCATCGCGCTGGCCGCGGGCGGCAGCATCGTCCAGTTCACCGAGGTCACGCCGCAGAACATGCTCGGCCTCATGGTCGGGCACCGCGCCACCCACGTGATCATGGTCCCGACCGTCATGCAGCTGTTCATCACCAGCCCCGAGGCCTCGCAGGCGGACTACTCGAGCGTCGAGTGGGTCGTGTACGGCGGGTCGCCGATCTCCGAGACGGTGATGGTCGGCGCCAAGAAGGTCTTCGGCGCCGAGCTCGCCCAGAGCTACGGGCTGACCGAGACGATCGGCGTGACGACGATCCTGGGCGCCGGCGACCACGTCGTCGGCGAGAGCGCGAAGCTGCGCTCGGCCGGCCGTGCGGTGCCGGGCGTCGAGGTCGCGGTCTTCGACCCCGAGACCGGCGAGGAGTGCGCGACCGGTGTCGTCGGCGAGGTCGTGACCCGTGGTCCCGGCGTCACCAAGGCGTACTGGCGCCGTCCGGAGGAGACCGAGGCGTCGTACTGGCCGGGCGGCTGGTTCCGGACCGGCGACGCGGGCTACCTCGACGAGGACGGCTACCTGTTCCTCAAGGACCGGATCAAGGACCTCCTGATGTCCGGCGGCGAGAACATCTACCCCGCCGAGGTCGAGAACGCGATCATGACGCACCCCGACGTCCAGGAGGTGGCGGTCATCGGCATCCCGTCGGAGAAGTGGGGCGAGACCCCGCACGCCGTCGTGGTGGCGAAGCCGGGGACGACGATCGACGGCGACGCGCTGATCGCGCACACACGCGAGCGCCTCGCCCACTACAAGTGTCCGACCTCCGTCACGGTGGTCGACGCCCTCCCGCGCAACCCGTCCGGGAAGGTTCTCAAGCGCGAGCTCCGCGCCCCGTGGTGGGCCGGGCACGAGAGGAGCATCGGATGACGACCGACGCGGCCGGCTGGGCGATCCTTCGCCAGACCGTCATCGGGGCCGAGAACATCGAGGCCACGAGCAAGGAGCTGCGGGAGACCTTCGGACTCTCGGAGGGCTTCGCCGACCCGATCCTGGAGGAGATCGGCCTGGCCGACGAGACCATCCGGGTCGGGCCGCAGACGCACCTGGAGATCGTGGCCGGGCTCCACGACCGCGCGTCGATCTCCCAGTGGATCGCGAAGGGCGGCGGCGGTGGCGGCTACGCCCTCTCGATCCAGGTGCCCGACGCGGCGCCGCTGGTCGCCGCCGCGCAGGCCGAGGGCGTCCGGCTGGTCGCCGACCAGGAGGTGTACGGCCACCGGATCGTGCAGCTTCACCCGAAGGACATGGGCCTGCTCGTCGAGCTGGACGAGATCGACGATCCAGGTGTGTGGTTCTGGGACGACATCGAGACGGCGACGCCCGCCGACCCGGTCATCGACGACGTCGTCGCGGTCGACGTGGCGTCGACCGACCCTGCCGCCCAGGCCGCGCGGTGGGCCCGGGTGTTCGGCATCGACGTCGAGGGCGCCGACGGCGCACCGGAGCTCAGGCTGGGCCACCGGACGGTGCGGTTCGTCCGCGGCGACCGGCCGATGCTGACCGCGGTCGACGTCACCCTGGTGCCGGGCCACGAGGACCGTGCGGGAGAGGTCGAGATCTCGGGCGTGGTGTTCCGCCTGAGCGAGTCCTGACCCTGCCACCACCCGCACGAGCAACGGGCCCGAGCTCAACGAAGAGCTCGGGCCCGTTCCCGTGCGTGCGGTGGGTCAGGCGCCGTACTGGCTGCGCAGCGACGTCTTGAGCAGCTTGCCGCTCGCGTTGAGCGGGAGAGCGTCGACGAACGCGACGCCGACGGGGCACTTGAAGTGCGCCATCCGCTCGCGCGACCACGCGATGATCTCCGCCTCCGTCACCGTGGCGCCGGGGGTCGGGACGACGACCGCGTACGCCGACTCGCCCCACCGCTCCGACGGCACCCCGATGACCGCGACCTGCGCGACCGCCGGGTGACCGGTCAGCGTGCTCTCGACCTCGGCGGGATACACGTTCTCCCCGCCGGAGACGATCATGTCCTTCAGCCGGTCGTGCAGGTAGAGGTAGCCGTCCTCGTCGAACGAGCCGCCGTCCCCGGTGCGCAGCCAGCCGTCGGCGGTGATCGCCCCCTCGGTGGCTTCGGGGTTGCGCCAGTAGCGCTTCATCACGTGCCCCCCGCCGATGAGCACCTCGCCCCGCTCGCCCGGACCGAGGTCCTCCAAGGTGACCGGGTCGACGACGCGGACCGGCACGTTGGGCATCGGCCGTCCGACCGAGCGCAGCCGGTGTGCCGTCTCGGGGGTCGGGCGGTGGTCCTCCGGCGACAGCATCGTGACGCCGCCGGTGGACTCGGTGAGCCCGTACGACTGGAGGAACTTGCAGCCGAACACGTCGGTCGCCTCGCGCAGCACCGGCTCCGGGATCGGCGACGAGCCGTAGATGAGGTACTTCAGCGCGCTCCAGTCGGCCGTCCGCGCCTCGGGCTGCGCCACCATGAACTGGATCAGCGTCGGCACGGCGACCGCGTGCGAGACGCGGTACTCCTGCAGGATCGCGAGCAGGTCCGCCGGCGAGGTCTGGTTGCGCAGCAGCAGCGCGGCACCGTTCACTCCGGCGACGAGGGCGAGCCCCAGTCCGGAGACGTGGAAGAACGGCACCGGCGCCAGCGCGACCGACGTCGTGTCCAGGTCGAGGAGGTAGTGCATCGCCGCGATGGCCTTGCCGATGTTGGGGCCCGTCAGCTCGATGCCCTTCGGGTAGCCCGTCGTCCCGGACGTGTAGAACATCAGCGCGGTCTCGTCCGGCCCGCGGGAGTAGCCGGGGTCGGCGACCGGGACGTCGGCGAGCCAGGCGTCGTACGCGGTGGCGCCCGGGTGCTCGTCGATCGTGACGACGAGGCGGACCCCGGCCTCGCGCGCGACCTCGGCGAGATGCTCCATGCCGCGTCCGAGGACGATCGCGGCGGGCTCGGCGTTGCCGAGGATGTACGCGACCTCCGGTGCCGCGAGGCGGAAGTTCAGCGCGGTCGGGACGCCGCCCATCTTGGACGCGCCGTACATCACCGCGAGGAACGACGGGGCGTTCTCGCCGACGTACGCGACCCGGTCGCCGGGCTCGACACCTGCCGCCAGGAGCGCCTGCGCGACCTGGCTCGCCTCGTCGTCGAGCTCGCGGTACGTCGTCGGTCCTGCCGGCGTGATGACGGCGGCGGCCTCGGGCGTGGCCGCGGCACGACGGCGCGTGATGTCCTCGAGACGCTCGACGCGGGTGCCGTCCGGGTGCAGCGCGTACTCGGGGTCGCGGTACTCAGGCGGGGTGGGGACCAGGGTGAGGGTGGTGGCCATCAGGACTCCCGGGGCATCTGGAACGGGGCGAACACCGGCGGCTCGAAGATGCCCGGCGGTGCCTCGACGACCGGACGGATCGCGCGCAGGGCGGGTCCTGCGGTGACGAACTGTCCGGCGGTGGTGCGGCTGGTCGGGTCGTCGGGCTCGACCAGGTTGACCGTCATGACCATCTCGGGCTTGCCGTGGACGTGGATCTCCCAGTGGTCGCGACCGGCGTACTCCTCGCGGTCGGGCTCCATCGTCCAGATGATCGCGAGGGTGAGGAACGGGCGGCCGTCGCGCATCGCGTGCCAGCGCCACTCGGTGGAGCCGACCGTGCCCGCGGCGATGCGCCCGGCCGCGACCTCGAGGTCGCGCGAGGCGGGGACGACCACGTGGTCGGGAACCACCTCGTCGTACGTGACGCCCATCCGCTCGCACATGAACGCGATGGTCTCGAGGTACAGCGAGGCGTAGAGGGTCGGCAGCGGGCCGGAGCCGTCGAGCGTCGCGGGGTCCGACCCCATGCCCATCACCGTGAACGCGAAGTCCGGGTCCGGCATGCGCCGGGCGTCGAGCACCTCGTCGATGGTGATGCGGTCGAGCGTCATGCTCGCCCCGGTGAGGGCGAGCGCGAGACGCTCGCCGATGATCCCGGGGCTGACCCCGACGCCGAAGAGCGTGCTCGAACCCTTCTCGCACGCCTCGAGGAACATCGCCTCGCGCTCGCTGCCGTGCGCGCGGGGGAAGTGCTGTCCCGCGGTGGTGATGACGTTCACGCCGGCGCCGAGGAGGCGCAGCAGGTCCTGGTCGTGCTTCTCGTACGGCACCTGGAGGCGGGGAGCGTGCATGACGACGTCGGGCTCGGCGGCGAGGATCTCGTCGACGTCGCGGGTCGCGAGCACCCCGGTCGCCGGGCGGCGCGCGATGTCGCCGGCGTCGCGTCCGACCTTCTTGTCGCCGTAGACGTAGAGCCCCACGAGCTCGAGGTCGTCGCGGTCGAGGACCCCGCGCAGGATCGTCTTGCCGACGGCTCCGGTCGCCCACTGCGCGACCCTGATCGGCCGGCTCACTGCTTGGTCCTGAGCTCGGTCGCGAACAAGAGCTTGCCGAGCCCGCGCTCGTAGCGGACGGGGTCGCGCGCGAGCCGGGCGCGCGAGTCGATCGCCATCCGGTCGGTGTCGCAGACCCACTCGCCCCGCTCCATCGCCCGCAGGCCCGTCGCGGCGATGTCGCGCGGCGCCTCCTTGGCGCCCTCGACGTGCGAGGCCATGCGCGTGTCGACCGAGCCGACGATGAGCGAGGTGACGGAGATGCCGTACTGCTCGAGCTCGGCGCGGGCGATGCCGCCGAGGTAGAGGGCGGCGGCCTTGGACGGCGAGTAGCCGCCCATGAACGCGGTGGGGGCGATCGCGGCGACCGAGAGGACGTTGACGAACGAGCCGCCACCGTTGGCCGCGAGCACCGGAGCGAACGCGCGAGTCGTCCGCAGCGGTCCGAAGTAGTTGACCTCCATCTCCGCGCGTGCGGCGTCGGGGTCCTTCGCCTCGATGAGGCGGTCGCCGGCGTGCAGGCCGGCGTTGTTGACCACGACGTTGGCGTCGGCGCAGGCCTTGGCCGCCGCCTCGACGTCGGCGTCGCTGGTCACCTCCAGCGGCACGATCTCGGCCCCGGTGGCCCGGAGCTCGTCGGTCACGGAGTCGAGGTCGCGCACCCCGGCGTAGACCTTCGCGGCTCCACGGGCGAGGGCCTCCTCGACGAAGGCGAGGCCGATGCCGCGGTTGGCTCCGGTGACGACGACGCGCGCGCCCTCGACGGAGGCGCCGCGCAGGGCGCTCATGCCGACGCCCCGAGGAGGGAGGCGGCGCGCGGGTGCGGGGAAGGGAGGGGACCGGCGTCTGTCACGAGCACGCGTCCTTTCTGGGAAGAGGTCCGCACTTCTGTTGACGGACTCACTCTGCTTGCTGTAGTAATCTCTATCACACCGCTAACTGAAGTGTCACCTGTCACCAGGAAGGCTTCGCGTGACCTCCGATACGCATCCCACCACCCCTCCCTCGGGGCCCGAGGACGCCGTGCTGACACTGCGCGACGTCTCGATCGGCTTCGGCGGAGTCAAGGCGCTCGACGGGGTCGGGTTCGACGTGCAGCCCGGTCAGATCCTCGGGCTGATCGGGCCGAACGGCGCGGGCAAGACCACGCTCTTCAACTGCATCACGCGCATCTACGAGCCCGACTCGGGAGAGATCCGCTGGCAGGGCGAGGACCTCCTCCGGGTCCCCGCGCACCACCTCGCCGGACGCGGGATCGCGCGCACCTTCCAGAACCTGGCGCTGTTCGGCGGCATGTCGGTCTTCGACAACACGATGGCCGGCGGCAGCTCGCAGGCGCGCATCGGCGCCGCGAGCGGGCTGGTTGCGTGGCCGCCCGCCCGCTCGCGCACGAAGAAGCTGCGCGCGAGGGCGTGGGAGCTGCTCGAGCGCCTCGACCTCGTCGAGCTCGCGGACGCCCCGGCGGCCGGTCTCCCGTTCGGCACGCTCAAGCGCGTCGAGCTGGCGCGGGCGATGATGGCGCAGCCTCAGCTGCTCCTCCTGGACGAGCCGGCCGGCGGGCTCACGCACAGCGAGGTCCGGGCTCTGGGCGAGCTCATCGTGTCGCTGCGCGACGACTTCGGCTTCGCGGCGCTCCTCGTCGAGCACCACATGGGTCTCGTCCTCGGCATCAGCGACCACGTGGTCGCCCTCGACTTCGGGCAGAAGATCTTCGAGGGCACGCCCGAGCAGGTCAAGCACGACCCCGCCGTCGTCGCGGCGTACTTGGGGAGGGCGGCATGAGCCTCCTCTCGATCCGCGACCTGCGCGCGGGATACGGCTCCGCGGACGTGCTCCACGGCATCTCGATGGACGTCGACGCCGGCCAGGTCGTCGTCGTCCTCGGCGCCAACGGTGCCGGAAAGACCACCACGATGCGGGCCATCGCAGGCCTCATCGCGCGCCGCGGCACCGTCGAGCTCGACGGCAAGCCGCTCGGCAAGCGCCCCGAGCAGGTGGTCGGCGCCGGGGTCAGCCTCGTCCCGCAGGGGCGCGGCACGCTCGGCCAGCTGACCGTCCACGACAACCTCCGGGTCGGGGCCGCGCTCCGCAACGACAAGGACGGGATCGCGGCGGACATCGAGCGCTGGACCGAGGTCTTCCCGGTCCTCGGCCGGCGCTCGCACCAGGTCGCCGGCTCGCTGTCCGGAGGCGAGCAGCAGATGCTCGCCGTCGCCCGGGCGCTGATGAGCCGACCACGCCTGCTGCTCTGCGACGAGCCGAGCCTCGGACTCGCGCCGATCGTCGTGCAGGAGCTGTTCGCGACGCTCGGCAGCATCAACGAGACCGACGGCACCGCGCTGCTCATCGTCGAGCAGAACGCCGAGCTGGCGATGGATCTCGCCGACACCGTCTACCTGCTCGACGTCGGCACGATCGCCGCCGTCGGCACCCCGTCCGAGTTCCGGTCCGACGACGCGGTGCGCAGCGCGTACCTCGGCTACTAGGAGTCCCCGTGGAGCTCTTCCTCGAACGTCTCATCACCGGCCTGACCAACGGGTCGGTCTACGCCCTCCTCGCCCTCGCGCTCGTCGTCGTCTTCCGCGGAACCGGCACGCTCAACTTCGCGCAGGGCGAGCTGGCGCTCTTCACGACCTTCTTCGCGTGGTGGCTGACGACGCAGTCGATGCCCGTGTGGATCGCGATCATCGCCTCGCTCATCGCGGGCTTCGTGCTCGGCGCGCTGATCGAGCGCCTGCTCATCCGCCCGGTGCAGCGGCGCAACGACATGGCCGTCCTCATCGTCGCGCTCGGGTTGTTCACCGGCTTGAACTCACTAGCGGGCCTCATCTGGGGCAGCGAGACCAAGATCATGCCGAGCCCGTTCCCCAACGGCATCGACGACTACCTCTCGATCGGCGGCGCCCGTCTGTACTTCGACGCGCTCGGGGTCATGGGTGCGCTCGTCGCGCTGATGATCGTGCTGACGCTGCTGTTCCGCTACACCCGCGTCGGGCTGCACATGCGTGCGGTCGCCGACAACGGGGAGTCCGCGACGCTCGCCGGCGTGCGGACCAGCCGGATCCTCGCGATCGGGTGGGGCCTGTCCGGTGCGATCGGCGCGCTGGCGGGCGTGCTCGTCACGCCGCTGGCACCGCAGCAGCTCGGTCTGACGACGATGTTCCACGTCTTCATCGCCGCCTCCGCCGCAGCGCTCTTCGGCGGGCTCGACAGCCTGACCGGTGCCGTGGTCGGCGGCATCACGATCGGCGTCCTGGAGGCGATGCTCACCGGCTACGTCTCCTTCATCGGCGGATCGCTCCAGCAGACCTCGTCGCTGTTCATCATCGTGGCGATCCTCTTCCTGCGTCCCAACGGCCTCTTCGGAACCAAGCGATTGGTGAGGGTATGACGACCATCGACGACGCGGCCGCGACGGCTGCCGCGAAGACCGGGGACACCCCCGGCCGCGCCCCCCGCGGTCCGCGCTTCCTGATCGTCCAGGGCAGCTGGCAGTACCGGGGGCTCCAGCTCCTCGGCGTCGCCGTGGTGGCGCTGCTGCTGCTCTGGGGCGCAGGGCAGCCCGCCTTCCGCATGGGCCAGTTCACCAACGTCTTCATCATCGCGATCGCGATCGCGGGCCTGAACGTGGTGACCGGCTACACGGGCCTGCTCTCCATCGGGCACTCGGCGTTCTTCGGCCTCGGCGCCTACACGACGGGCATCCTGATCGTCGAGCAGCAGTTCGCGCCGCTCAACACGATCCCGATCGCCGTCGGGCTGTGCTTCGTGCTCGGTCTCCTCGTCGGGCTCCCGTCGCTGCGGATCCACGGTCTCTACCTCGCCCTGGTCACCCTCGCGGTCGGCGTCTCCTTCCCGGAGATCGTGCGGCGTGCCGAGGAGCTGACCGGCGGTGCCGCCGGCATGGTCGTGCGCTCGCGCTTCCTCGCCCCGCCGGAGTGGACGGGTCTGGTCCGAGCAGAGCGCGGCATCTGGATGTTCTGGTTCTCCGCCGCCGTCCTCGCCGTCGTGATGCTGCTCGTCCGCAACCTCGTCAAGAGCCGCTTCGGTGTCGCCATGCGCGCCGTCCGCGACAACGAGATCGCGGCCGCCGCCAACGGCATCAGCGTCGCGCGGACCAAGATCGTGGCGTTCGGCATCTCCGGCGCGATCACCGGTCTCGCCGGCTCTCTGTTCACGATGTACATGGGCGCGCTGTCGCCGGACGGCTCGTTCACGCTGATGAAGTCGATCGAGTTCATCACCGGTCTGGTCCTCGGCGGCGTCGCTACCCAGCTCGGCCCGCTCGTGGGCGCCGTGGCCGTCGTGTTCCTCCCGTACTGGACCGCGTCCTACACCGAGGGCCCGCTCGCGGGCGTGGTGTTCGGCATCGTCCTCATCATCATCGTCTTCCTGATGCCCGAGGGCATCGTCGGCCGGATCGGGCTCCTGATCCGCAAGGTCGTCCACGTCATCCCATCGGACCACCCACGCCTCCGGCGCGTCGACGCGGAAGGACCTCCCTCGCCGGCACGCTCCCCGCTCTGAACCCGACCGGCGAACCCGGACAGGACCCCACAACCACCCCTCATCCCATGACGAAGGATCTTCAGATGAAGCGACTCGTACGTGCGGCGGCCGCCGTGTCCGCCACGGCACTCGTGCTCACCGCATGCGGCTCCAACTCCGGAGCCTCCGACGACGACAGCGCCTCGGGCGCCAGCGGCGTCGTCTCCGCCGACGACTGCGCCGACCCGGACGCAGCCACCGCGGAGATCACCGACACCCTCAAGGTCGGCTGGACCGCCGCGACGTCGGGTCCGCTCGCCGACGCGGTCGGCAACGTGATCGAGGGCATGGAGGCGCGCTTCGCCGTCGCCAACGAGGCCGGCGGCATCGACGGCGTCAAGCTCGAGGTCGTCGTCAAGGACGACGCGTTCAACCCCGAGCGCGCCAAGGCCAACGTGGGCGAGCTGATCCAGAAGGACAAGGTCGACGTCCTCGACACCTTCGGCTCCGGCCAGGTCGACGCGATCGCCGACGACCAGAACGACGCCTGCGTCCCGCTGCTCTTCGCGCAGGCCAGCGTGCCGGCGTACCGCGACGCCGAGAACTTCCCGTGGACGACGGAGTACCTGCCGTCGGCCGACGTGGAGATGGAGGTCGTCGTCGAGAGCCTCAAGCAGAAGTACCCCGACGGCGCCGACGTCGCGCTCGCGGTCAACCAGACCGAGTCCGGCCAGGGCATCGCCGACGGCTTCAAGAAGGCCGTCGAGGGCACGAACCTGAAGATCGTGGCCGAGGAGCCGCTCACCGACCCGAAGACCGCGGCGTCCAGCCTCAAGGCCAGCGGCGCCCAGGTTCTCGTCGACGCCGGCGTCACCACCGACTGCCTCGCGATCACGCAGGCCATCGGGCGTGTCGGCTGGAAGCCGGAGACGGTCATCCAGCCGTCCAACTGCGCTGACGGCGAGACCCTGTACGAGCCCGCCGGCGACGCCGCCGACGGCCAGCAGATCATGCGCTGGCTGAAGGACCCGGCCAACGTCGAGTTCGAGAACGACGCTGCCGTCAAGGAGTACCTGGAGCAGTCCGCCGCCAACGGTGCCGACTCGCCGACCAACAGCTACACCGTCAACGGCTGGGCGATCGCCGACCTGATGATCGACAACTTCACCCGCGCCGCGGAGTCGGAGGACGGCCTGTCGCGCCTCTCGATCATGGAGGCCGCTCGTACGCAGGACTACCAGCCCCCGATGTTCATCGACGGCATCAAGTTCAAGATGAGCCCGACCCAGTCGTTCGGCATCCTCGCGTTCAAGCCCTACACCTGGGACGCGGCCGGCAAGACCTTCGTCGCGGCCGGTGACGTCATCGACATCTCGTCCGAGTACCAGTGAGCCGCTGAACCCGTCCGCCGCGCGTCCCGAGGTGCCATGGCCTCGGGACGTGCGGCGGACGTTCCAGCGCTCGAGCACAGGTCGGGCGCTCCATCCGATTTCGACGCTTCAAACCGATTCAAGGCAGCAGGAGGCGGGCAGCATGACCGAGGGACGGGGACTCCACCCGCGCGCACGGGTCGAGGACTACACGAGCAAGGGCTGGTGGAGCGACGAGACCGCCGACCAGGTCTTCCGCGACCAGGTCCAGGCGCGCGGCGACGCGCTCGCGGTGGTCGACCCGGCCAACCGCGCCGCTCTGCTCGGGACCGAGCCGCGCCGGCTCACCTGGAACGAGCTCGACCACGAGGTGACCTTCCTGGCGGCTCGGCTGCTCGACCTCGGGCTCGGGCGGGGCGACGTCCTGGGCGTCCAGCTCCCCAACACCATCGAGCTGGTCGAGGTGTACCTCGCCGCGTGGTCGTTGGGCATCGTCGTGTCCCCGCTGCCGATGCAGTACCGCGAGCGAGAGGTCGTCGGCATGGCGACGCAGGCGGAGTTCGCCGCGTTCGTGACGACGTACGCCTTCGGGGACCGGCACCCGGCCGCCGACGCCCTCGCGGCCCGCGACCGTATCCCGTCGCTGCCGACGGTGGTCGGCTTCGGGCTCCCCGGCGAGGCGCCCGAGGACATGCCCGCGGGGGTCGTCCACCTCGTGCCGGCCGCTGCGAGCGAGGACGACACCGCGCGGGTCGCGGCGTACCGGGAGTCCGACCCGAACGACCCCAACGACTGCCTCACGATCTGCTGGACGTCAGGCACGGAGAGCGAGCCCAAGGGCGTCCCGCGCTGCCACTACGACTGGCTCGCGATCTCGTGGGCGACGGTGGACGCACCGCGCGTCACCGCCGACGACGTGCTGCTCAACCCGTTCCCGATGGTCAACATGGCCGGCATCAACGGCATGTTCCTGCCGTGGCTGCGCACCGGCGGCGTGCTCGTCCAGCACCACCCGTTCGACCTGCCGACGTTCCTGGCGCAGATCGCCCAGGAGCGCGTGACCTACACGGTGGCCCCGCCGGCTCTGCTGTGGATGCTCCTGCACGACGAGGCGCTGCTCTCGAAGGTCGATCTGTCGAGCCTCACGCGCATCGGCTCCGGCTCGGTCCCGCTGCAGCCCGCGATGGTCCGTGGCTGGCAGGAGCGGGGGATCCCCGTCATCAACTTCTTCGGGTCCAACGAGGGGATCGGCCTGCTGTCCAGCTTCGAGGACTTCCCCGATCCCGACGAGCGGGCCCAGTACTTCCCCCGGTACGGCGCCCCGGGCGTCCACTGGTCGTCGCGGGTGTCGGAGTGGATGAGCGTCAAGCTCGTCGACGTCGTCACCGGCGAGGAGATCACCGAGCCCGGGCGCAGCGGCGAGCTGCACATCACGGGGCCGACCGTGTTCGCGGGCTACCTGCACGCCGATCGTCGTCCGAGCCCGTTCGACGACGAGGGCTACCTCAAGACCGGCGACCTGTTCGAGATCGCCGGCGACCGCGGCCAGTTCCTCCACTACCTCGACCGCGCCAAGGACCTCGTGATCCGCGGCGGCATGAACATCGCGCCGGCCGAGCTGGAGGGCCTGATCGGCGCGCACCCGGCGGTGGCCGACGTCGCCGTGATCGGTGACCCGGACGAGGTCCTCGGCGAGCGGGTCGCCGCCGTGGTGACCCTCAAGCCGGGCACGACGCTCACGCTCGAGGAGCTCGTGGCGTTCCTGAAGGAGCAGAAGATCGCGTCCTTCAAGCTCCCCGAGCGTCTCGAGGTCCGCGACGAGCTGCCGCGCAACCCGGTGGGCAAGATCCTCAAGCGGGCGCTGCGGCGTACCGACGAACCGACGACGACAGGAGCCCCCGCATGAGCACCGAGACGACCACGGAGACCGTGGCGATGGACGACGACGCCAAGCTCGCGCTGGCCCGGGAGATGTTCGCGGCCTGGGACGCGCTCGACTGGGGGCTCGTCCTCGACCTGTTCGCCGACGACGGCGTGCTGCACAGCGTGATGCAGGAACCCGTCGTCGGGCGCGAGGCGATCCGCGAGCGGCTCGCGATCCTCGGCTCGAAGGCCGAGAGCATCACCCTGCGGATCAAGGCGCTCGGCGTCATCGACGGCCGCGTCTTCGTGGAGCGCGTCGACGACTTCTGGTTCGACGGCCACCACGGCGAGGTGCCGGTGGTGGGGATCATGCGGATGGCCGACGGCCGGGTGACGGAGTGGCTCGAGTACTACGACCGTCCGACGCTGCTGGCGGGCATGGGGATCGTCGAGGACTTCGGCCACTGATGACCGGCTCGGGATGGGCGCACACCGTCGTGGCCGCGATGGGACGTACGGCGCCGGGCGCCGTCGCGTTCCGCGGCCACGGCACGGTGCGGACGCACGCCGAGTCGCGCCGGCGGGCGATCGCGTTCGCGCACGCGCTGGCGGCGCGCGGCATCGGGCCGGGTGACCGGGTCGCCCTCGTGGTCGAGGACCGTGCGGACGCCGTCGAGGCGTACCTCGGGGTCGGGCTCGCCGGCGCCACGGCGGTGCAGGTCAACGACCGGCTCCAGGTCGCGGAGATCGAGGAGGTGCTCGCGCTCGCGGGTGCTCGGGCGGTCGTCCACACGGCGGGGCACGGCGAGCGGCTCGAGGAGCTGCTGCACGGCACCGGTGCGGAGGTCGTGTCGATCGGTCCGCGCACCGCAGCCACCACGCTGGCGTACGAGGACGCGGTCGCCGGCGGGTCTGCGCTCGACCCGCCGCGCACGGCCATCGATGCCGACGCTCCTGGCATCGTCGGCTTCACCAGCGGCACCACCGGCCGGCCGAAGGGCGTCGTGCACACGCACGCGAACCTCGACCGGATCGTGCGCCACATGCCCGTCCACGACGGCATCCGCTGGGGAAGCCGCTGCGGGTTCACCGGGACGCTCGCGTTCGCCGCCGGCATCTGGGGAGTCGTGCTCCCGCACCTGTACGTCGGCGGCGAGGTCTCGTTCATGGCCGGGCTCGACCCGCAGGCGTGGGTCGCGCGCATGCGCGCGGAGCGGTCCACCTTCACGTACGCGCCCACCCCCCTCATGGGCGCGTTCGCCGATCGCGTGCGCGAGCATCCGGGCGTCCTGGACCACCTCGACGTGGTGCTGCACTCCGGGTCGCTCGCGCCGCGCGAGGCCGTGGAGGACCTCGTCGACGCGATCGGGTACCGCTACGTCGAGACCTACGGCATGACCGAGACCGGCGCACCGGTCACCGCGACGGTGCCCGAGGACTGGCGGGACGGCTCGACCGCGGACGACGCGTTCGCCTCCGCAGGTCGCCCGGTCACGATCGCCGAGATCCGGATCACCGGTGAGTCCGGGGTGCTCGGGCCTGGTGAGGTCGGCGAGATCGAGGTCGCGAGCGAGACGCTGTTCGCGGGCTACCTCGACCAGCCGGAGCTCACGGCCGAGGCCGTCCAGGGCGGCTGGCTGCGGACCGGGGACCTCGGGTCGCTCGACGCCGGCGGCCACCTGTACGTCAAGGGCCGCGCGAAGGACATGATCGTGACCGGTGGGATGAACGTCTACCCCGCCGAGGTCGAGCGGGTGCTCGTCCAGGCCTCCGGCGTCGCCGACGCGGCGGTCTTCGGCGTGGCGCACCCGCGCTGGGGCGAGACGGTGACCGCGGCCGTCGTCGCGGAGCCCGGAGCGGTGGTGGACGTCGACGGCCTCACGGCGTACGTCCGCGAGCGCCTCGCGGGATACAAGAAGCCGACCGCGATCCACGTGGTCGACGCGTTGCCGCGCAACGCGAGCCTGAAGGTGAAGAAGGACGAGCTCCGCAGGAGGTTCGAGCATGTCGACGGTTGACCGCACGCGTATCGACGAGGTGCTGGCCCGGCTCCGGCTGCCGGTGGTCGCCGCGCCGATGTTCCTCGTCTCGGGGCCCGACCTCGTCGTCGCGTCGTCGCGGGCGGGGGTCATGGGGTCGTTCCCGTCGCCGAACTGCCGGACCACCGAGGAGCTCGACGCCTGGCTCGGGACCATCACCGACGGGCTGCGCGGCGTCGACACCCCGTGGGCGCTGAACCTCGTCACGCACCGCACCAACACGCGGCTCGAGGACGACCTCCGCCTCGTCAAGGAGTACGAGCCGCCGGTGGTCGTGACCGCGCTCGGCTCGCCCGCACCGGCACTGGAGGTCGTGCACGCGTACGGCGGCCTGGTCGTGGCCGACGTGGTCAGCCTGCGGCTCGCGCACAAGGCGGTCGCGATGGGCGCCGACGGGCTCGGCCTCGTCTCGGCGGGAGCGGGCGGCCACACCGGTCACCTGTCGCCGTTCGCGTTCGTCTCGGCGGTGCGCGAGTTCTTCGACGGGCTCGTCGCCGTCGGCGGCGGGATCAGCGACGGCGCCGGCGTGGCGGGAGCGGTGGCCGCCGGGGCCGACCTCGTGTCGCTGGGGACCCGCTTCCTGGCGACGGCCGAGAGCATGGCGGTCGACCCGTACAAGGAGATGGTCGTCGCGCACGGTGCGGACGACCTCGTGGTGAGCGCCGGCGTCACCGGCACCCCTGCGTCGTGGCTGCGCCCGAGCCTGGTCGCGAACGGGCTGGACCCGGACGCGCTGGCCTTCGACGGAGAGCGCAGCTACGACGCCGCTGCCTCGCCGGCCGGCCGGTGGAAGGACATCTGGGCCGCCGGCCAGGGCCTCGGGACCATCCACGCGGTCGAGCCCGTGGCCGAGGTCGTCGACCGGCTGGAGACGGAGTACGCCACGGCGCTGGACCGGGTGAGCGGGCTGCGCCGACCCTGAGCCGTACGCTCCTCGGGCGGGCGCGGGCGAGCCCGCATCCGGCCGCACCCGCACCCGCCCGAGGGTGTCCGTTCAGACGCTCGCGGGCACCTCGAGCGCCCCGGCGTCGAACGGTGCTGCGGTGCGCTCGCGGACGTCGTCCACGCTCACGCCCGGGGCGAGCCGTGCGAGGCTGAGCCCGCCGTCGACCACGTCGAGCACGCAGAGGTCGGTGATGATGCGGTCGACGACCCCGGCGCCGGTGAGCGGCAGGTCGCACGCCTCGACGATCTTGGGTGTCCCGTCCTTCGCGACGTGGTCGGTCAGGACCACGACGCGGCGGGTGCCGGCGACCAGGTCCATCGCCCCGCCCATGCCCTTCACGAGCTTGCCCGGGACCGTCCAGTTGGCGAGGTCGCCGTTGGCGGCCACCTGGAGGGCGCCGAGGATCGCGATGTCGACGTGGCCGCCGCGGATCATCGCGAAGCTGGTCGCGGAGTCGAAGTAGCTCGCGCCGGCGACCGCGGTGACGGTCTGCTTGCCGGCGTTGATGAGGTCGGCGTCCTCCTCGCCGTCGTACGGGAACGGGCCCATCCCGAGTAGGCCGTTCTCGCTCTGCAGGAGGACGTTCACGCCGTCCGGCAGGTGGTTGGCGACCAGCGTCGGGATGCCGATGCCGAGGTTGACGTAGTCGCCGTCGGCGAGCTCGAGCGCGGCGACCGCCGCCATCTCGTCACGTGTCCATGCCATCTCAGACCTCGATGCTCTCGTGGGGGCGGACCGCGCGGGGGCGGACGGTGCGCTGCTCGATGTCCTTCGGCCGGTCGGCGGCCTGGACCAGGTGGTCGACGAAGATGCCGGGCGTCATCACCTCGTCGGGGTCGAGGAACCCGTCTACGACGTGCTCGGCATCGGCGATCGTGACCCGTCCGCAGGTCGCCACCAGCGGGTTGAAGTTGCGCGCGGTGTAGCGGTAGCGGAGGTTGCCCTCGCGGTCGGCCGTGTGCGCGTGGACCAGGGCGAGGTCCGCGACGATCCCGAGCTCGCGGACGTGAGGGACGCCGTCGAACTCCTCGACGTGCTTGCCCTCGGCCACGGGGGTGCCGACGCCGGTGCGGGTGTAGAACGCGGCGATGCCGGCCCCGCCGGCGCGCAGCCGTTCGGCGAGCGTGCCTTGCGGGGCGAACTCGACCTCGAGGACGCCGTCGAGGTACTGCTGCGCGAACAGCGCGTTCTCGCCGACGTAGGACGCCACGACCTTCCGGACCTGGTTCGCCTCGAGGAGGATGCCGAGCCCCCGACCGTCGACGCCCATGTTGTTGGAGACGACCGTCAGGCCGCGGACGCCGGTCTCGCGCACCGCCTCGATGAGGTCGACGGGGATCCCGCACAACCCGAAGCCTCCGACCGCGACGACCATGTCGTCGCGCAGCGCCTGCGACACCGTCTCGACCGTGTCGGCTCGTAGCTTGCTCATCACTCTCCTCGGAGGATCGTCCGTCCAGCGGGTACGGAAGAAGTACACGGAGAGTGCGCTGCGCGGGTCAACCGCCGAGGCCGAGCCGGTGCGGAACCTCTCGCGCGGTGGGCCCGATGACGGAGGTGTGTCCACTGAGTGGACGCTACGATCGGGCCATGAGCGAGCCTGACGGTGTGGTCGGACGCGTCGCCCGGCTCCTGCGGGCGGTCTCGCAGAGTCCGTCCGACGGCGCGACGACCACGCAGGTGGCCCGCGCGGCGTCGCTGCCGCGGGCGTCGGCGCACCGGCTGCTCGAGTCGCTCACCGCCGAGGGTCTCGTCGACCGCGACCAGCGGTCGGGGCGGTGGTTCCTCGGACCGGAGCTCTACGTCCTCGGCGTGGCCGCCGCGCCGCGCTACGACCTCACGAGCGAGGCACGCGAGAGCGTGCACCGGCTGTGCCAGGCGACGGGCGAGAGCGCGTTCTTCTCCGTACGCCGCGGCGACGAGACCGTGTGCCTCGTCCGGGAGGACGGCAGCTTCCCGATCCGCTCGTTCGTGCTCTTCGAGGGGTCGCGCTTCCCCCTCGGCGTGGTGTCGGCGGGCATCGTCGTCCTCGCCTACCTCCCCGACGCGGAGATCGACGCCTACCTCGAGGCGGTCGACCTCACCGACCGGTGGGGGGCCAGCCACAGCGGCGACGAGATCCGGCGGCGGGTCGCCGAGACGCGGGAGCACGGCTGGTCGGTCAACCCCGGCCTGGTCGTCGAGGGGAGCTGGGGGATGGCGGCGGCGATCTTCGACGCGCAGGGCAGGCCGCACGCCGCGTTGAGTCTCAACGGGGTGGAGAGCCGGTTCCGGCCCGAGCGGCAGGACGAGATGGGCCGGCTGCTGCTCGACGAGGCCCACGCGCTCTCGGCCGCCGGCCGCAGCGGCGTACGCCGGCGCTGACCCGCCGCGGCGTACGCGTCAGCCTCGGACCACCTCCGCGATCCGTCGCGCGGCCTCGCGGACCAGGGACTCGGCTCGCTCGGCGACCTCGGGGCGGCTCGTGATCACCGCGACCGCCGCACGCACGTCCCGCAGGTCGGGAACGGGAGCGGCGATGCCGTACGCACCAGGGTTCAGCTCGGCGTGCGTCGTGACGACCCCGGAAGCACGGATCTCCGCGACGCGGGCCGGCTCGTCAGGAGCGGCCGGGCCCGAGGCGAGCGCGGCGAGGCCTCCTGCGCCGCGGTCGAGGGGGTCGCGGTTGCCGAGGCGGTAGGAGAAGCGCGGCCCGTCCGTCGGCGGCTCGGCGACGACGGTCGTGACCGCGGCACCGGCGACGACCTCGACGAGGCTCGCCGTGGCGTCGAGGTCCACCGCGAGCGCGCGGAGGATCGGCTCGGCGACGGGGTGGAGGCGCGGTCGGGACCGGTCGGCGAGCGTCGTCAGCGTCCTGCCCACGCGATAGCGACCGGCCGCGTCGCGCTCGACGTACCCGGTCCGCTCGAGGCTGACGAGCAGCCGGTGCACGATCGAGCGGTGCAGGCCCGCCCGCGCGGTGACCTCGGCCGCCGTCGCGCCCGGGGCGTCGGCGACGACCTGCAGGACGAGCAGCCCCCGCTCCAGCGTCTGCGACCCGCCGCCCCCGTCCCCGCGCCCCCCGTCCCCGCGCCCCCCGTCCGCGTTGTGAAGGGTTGAGGTTGGTTCGGTCGTCATGATTCCGACCCGAACCCTTCAAATCGGGGACGAGGCGGGACCGGCGGGAGGATGCGCCCGCGCACCTCGCCGAGCGTCAGGGTGCCGGCGGTCGCGCGGATCACGACCTCGTCCCCGTCGCGCAGGAACGTCCGCTCCTCGCCGCCGACGGTCCACGGCTCGCGACCGCCCCACGAGAGCTCGAGGAAGGAGCCGACCTGATCGCGTTCGGGGCCCGAGACCGTCCCGGACGCGAAGAGGTCGCCGGTCCGCAGCGAGGCGCCGTTGCCCGTCAGGTGGGCGAGCATTTGCGCCGGACCCCAGTACGTCGTGCGGTACGGCGGGCGCGTCACCACCTCGCCGTCGACCTCGACCTCGAGCGCGAGGTCGTACCCGGCGGGCTCCTGGACCTGCAGGTACGGCAGGGGTGGCGGGTCCTGCCCGGGCAGCGGAACGCGCACCGGCTCGAGGGCCGCGAGCGGCGTCACCCAGGCCGCGACCGAGGTGGCGAAGGACTTCCCGAGGAACGGGCCGAGCGGCACGTACTCCCACGCCTGGATGTCGCGCGCCGACCAGTCGTTGAGCAGGACGACCCCGAAGACGTGGTCGGCGAACGCCGACGTCGGCACCGTGTCGCCGAGCCGGCTCGGTGTCCCCACGACGAATCCGACCTCGGCCTCGATGTCGAGCCGCGCGCTCGGCCCGAAGGCCGGCTCGGCGTCGTCCGGCCCCTTGCGCTGGCCGACCGGGCGTACGACGTCGGTCCCGGAGACGACCACCGTGCCGGCCCGCCCGTGGTAGCCGACGGGGAGGTGTCGCCAGTTCGGCAGGAGCGGCTCGGCGTCGGGGCGGAAGAGGCGTCCGACGTTGCTCGCGTGGTCCACCGACGCGTAGAAGTCGACGTAGTCGGCGACCTCGAACGGGAGGTGCAGGGCGACGTCCTCGATCCGGTGCAGGTGCTCCGACACGTGCTGCGCCGCGGCGTCGTGGTCGACGAGCGCGGCCTGGAGCCACCGGCGTACCTCGTCCCACGTGGAACGTCCCGCCGCCATGAACGGGTTGAGCGTCTCGCCGCTGACGCGGTGGGCGAACGGCTCGTGTCGCGCGGCCGCCGCGAGGTCGAGCACGTGGTCGCCGATGCGCACGCCGATGCGACGGCGGCTCGACGGTCCCTCGGCGCGGAGCCCGAACACGCCGTACGGCAGGTGGTCGACGTCGTACCCCGAGCCGGCGCCCCCCGGCACCCACGTCGTCGGCGCGCTCACAGCAGCCCCAAGGTGCGGAGGTCGGCCGCCGGGTCCGCGGTGCTGCACGAGCCGAACGACGTGAACCAGCGGCGAGCCTCGGTGAGCGCGCCTGCGCCGAGCGCGTCGACGTCCTCCACGAGCACGTCGGCCGACATCTCCTCGAGCACGCTCGAGACCGTGCGCAGGTCGGCGTCGTCGAGGCTCGCCCGCGTCGCGAGCAGCACGTTGAGGAAGCCGTGGTGCACCAGCCCGTCGTCGGGATCCTCGGCGCGGACGGCGTGGTGCAGGCCCGCCGTGCACTGGAACGGGACGCCGAGGCCGACGAGGGTCGTGATCGCCGTCGCCAGCTCGCGCGGCGTCGGGAAGGCGTCGGGGCTCAGGCCGCCGGTGCGGAGCTTGACGCGTACGCCGTGGGTCGCCGCGGTCGCGGCGGCATCACGCCAGCCGGCGCCGAGGTCCTCCCCGGCGAGCGGGAGCTCGAGAGCGGTCGGTGTGGTGGTCTCGCCGGTCGTCCGCAGGGTCTCGACGGCGAGGTCGACGGCGTCGCGCGTCGCGCCCGGCAGGCGGCACTGGAGCGACTCGAGCAGCAGGGCCGGCGTGGCCGCCGCCTGCGGACCCGCGATCGCGACCTGCTCCGCGGTGCCGACGAGCGCCACGCCGAGCGGGGTGGCGCCGTCGTCGCCCGCGACGATCGCGACGAGGTCGTCCACCGACGTCGCCGGCACGACGATCGGACCGACGAGGTCGGCGTCGGGCGACGCGCGGAGCGCCTGGTGCGCGCGGACCGCGTCGGGCAGTGCGGCGTTGCCGGGCGGGAACACGGCGGCGTCGTCCACCAGCGCGCGCAGCCACGGGGGAACGGTTGACATACCGGCAGCCTAAACCCACGATGTTCTGAAAGGGAACATTATGTTCCGATTATCGGGAAGCAGCCTCGAGCCCGCGAAGGGAGCCCACCATGGCCTACTACCGCAAGGTCGGCCAGGTCCCCCGCCAGCGCCACACCCAGCTGCGCGGCGACGACGGTGCGCTGCACTACGAGGAGCTGATGGGCGAGGAGGGGTTCTCGTCGGACTCGTCCCTGCTCTACCACCGCGGAGTTCCCCATGCCGTGAGCGCGAGCGAGGTCTGGGAGCTGCCCGACCTGGCCACGACCGCGAACCACCCGCTGCGGCTGATCCATCTCACGCTCCACGACCTCTTCGACGAGACCGAGGCCAAGGCGCTCGACCCGGTCACCGGCAGGCGTCTCGTGCTCGGCAACGGCGACGTGCGGATCTCGTACGTGGTGGCGGGCGAGACCTCGCCGTACTACCGCAACGCGATCGGCGACGAGTGCGTGTTCGTCGAGGCGGGGACCGGTGTGGTGGAGACCGTGTTCGGCGTCGTCGCCTACCGGGCGGGCGACTACGTCGTGATCCCGCGGGCGACGACGCACCGCTGGGTGCCCGCCGAGCTCAGCCGGCTCTACGCGATCGAGGGCAACAGCCACATCGCGCCGCCGAAGCGCTATCTGTCGCGGTTCGGGCAGCTGCTCGAGCACGCGCCGTACTGCGAGCGCGACCTGCACGGGCCGGAGGAGACGTTCGTCGTCGAGGGCAGCGAGGTCGAGGTCCTCGTGAAGCACCGCGGTCCGGGCCCGTCGGGCATCGTCGGGACGCGGCTGACGTACGCGACGCATCCGTTCGACGTGGTGGGCTGGGACGGCTGTCTCTATCCCTACACGTTCAACATCGAGGACTACATGCCGATCACCGGCAAGGTCCACCAGCCGCCGCCGGTGCACCAGGTCTTCGAGGGCTACAACTTCGTGGTCTGCAACTTCCTGCCGCGCAAGGTCGACTACCACCCGCTGTCGATCCCGGTGCCGTACTACCACTCGAATGTCGACTCCGACGAGGTCATGTTCTACGTCGGCGGCGACTACGAGGCGCGCAAGGGGACGGGGATCGGCGTCGGCTCGATCTCGCTGCACCCGGGCGGCATCGCGCACGGTCCGCAGCCGGGGGCGGTCGAGGCGTCGATCGGGGTCCACGAGTTCGACGAGGTCGCGGTCATGGTCGACACGTTCCGCCCGCTGGAGATCGGCGAGGCGGGGGCAGCGACGGACGACCACGCGTACGGCACCGCCGCCGCGCGTGCCCTGCGGGGCTGACACGCACCCGTTGGTGCGTCAGGGGTCACCAGCGGCGCTCGCGTGACCACTCACGCACCAACGCGGCGGCGACCGCGAGGCCCCGGGCAACGTCAGCGCATGATGCTCAGCGGGAGGTACGCGCCGACGACCCAGTTCGGGGCGTCCACGACCTCGCTGATCTTCAGGTCCACCGCCACGCTGCACAGCACGTAGGCGTCGCGCGGGTCGAGCCCGTACGCGTGCCCGAGGTGGTCGATCATCGCCCGCACCGCGTCCTGGGCCGCGGTCATCAGCGACGGCGCGACCCCGGTCGTCGCGTACCAGCCGGCGTCCTCGAGGCCGGCGCGCAGCGGCCCGGGCGTGCGCAGCTGCGGACCCGCGATCGTACGGCCCCGGTGCAGACGCACGCGCACCGTGCCACGGGCCGCCCACTCGATCGCGCTCACGCACACCTCGCCGTCGCCCTGGGCCGCGTGCGGGTCGCCGACCGCGAGCCGCGCACCGGGGACCTGGACGGGGAGGAACACCGACGACCCGACGACCAGGTCGCGGCAGTCGAGGTTGCCGCCGAAGTGCCCCGGCGGCATCACCGGCAGGGGCTCCACGGTGTCCGGGCAGACGCCGACGACGCCGAAGAACGGCCGGACCGGGACGCGCGCGACGTCGTGGAGGTCGGTGTGGTCGCACGCGATCTCCCAGCGGTAGAGGTACGGCTCGGGGAAGTCGTCCGCGAGCAGCCCCTCGCCCGGGACCATGGAGGTCCAGCCGAACCCTTTCGTCCCCGCCGCCTCCAGGATCTCGACCTCGACGACGTCTCCGGGCTGCGCGCCCGCGACGACGACCGGGCCGGCGAGCGGGTACGCCGGCCGGCCCGGGTCGTCCGGCGGCAGCGTCCCGCCCGTCGGCACCGCGTCGTAGCGGCCGTTCACCGCGTCCTCGCAGGCGAACGAGACCGTGTCGCCGGAGGAGATCTCCAGCACCGGCTCGAGCGCCGTCGTCCAGAGGTGCTGCGGGTCGCCGAGGAGGTCGTGGTGGGTCACGGGGACGATCCTCGCGCACCCGGACCCCGCCCGGTCACCCCGCCGTCGGGGCTCCGGCCGTGTCGAGGCGACGCGTGGCGAGCGCGTGGGCCGCCGCCCCTGCCGTCGTGCCCTCGGCCCGCGCGGTCGCGAGGACGTCGGCGACCCGGTCCTCGAGCCCGGCGACGCGCGCCCGTACCTGCTCCACCGTGCTGCCGTCGCGCTCGCCGGCGACCTGGACGAGGCCCCCGGCGTTCGCCACGTAGTCGGGCACCCACGTGATGCCGCGGTCGACGAGCCGGTCCTCCACGTCGGCGGTCAGTAGCTGGTTGTTGGCCGCACCGCAGACCAGCCGGGCGCGGACCGCCGTCGCGGTCGCGTGCGTCAGCGTGCCGCCGAGGGCGCAGGGGGCGTACACGTCGACGTCGGCGTCGACCACCGATCCCGCGAGCTCCAGGCCGGGGTACGCGTCGGTGGCCCGCCGCAGCGCGTCCTCGCCCAGCTCGGTGAGGACGACCCGAGCGCCCTGCTCGCGCAGGAGCCCGATCAGCCGGAACCCGACCTTGCCGGCGCCCTCGACGCCGACCGAGAGCCCGCTGAGGTCGGCGCTCCCGAAGGTGTGCGCCGCTGCCGCACGCATCGCGGAGAACACGCCGTACGCGGTCGCGAACCCGCTGTCGCCCGAGCCGCCGGCGGCGGCGGTCCGCCCGACGACGTACGGCGTCTCCTCGCCGACCACGTCGAGGTCCTCGGCGGAGATGCCCACGTCGCCCGCGGTGATGTAACGGCCGCCGAGCGAGCCGACGAAGCGGCCGTACGCCCGCAGCAGCTCCGGACTCTTCAGTGTCGCCGGGTCCCCGACGATGACGGCCTTCCCGCCTCCGAGGTCGAGCCCGGCCGCGGCGGCCTTGTAGGTCATGCCCTCCGACAGCCGCAGCACGTCGGTGAGCGCGTCGCCCTCGGAGGCGTACGGGTAGAACCGCGTCCCGCCGAGCGCCGGCCCCAGCCGGGTGTCGTGGACGGCGACGATCGCCCGGAGGCCCGTCGCTGCGTCGCGGTGGAGGTGGACACGCTCGTGGGTGCCGATCGTGAGCTCCTCGAGATCGTCGAAGAGCCCGTCGACGGCGTGGCGTGAGGTGGTGGTCATGCCGTTCCTTCCCAGTCCGTGGCGCGGTCGGCGCCTGGCTGCGGACCATGCTGGGAGGCGGCCTCGAGTGTGGTCAACATCACGTGGGCGAACTCGCTCTCCTGATCACTTCGCGCCGACCAGGGGTCGCTCAGCTGAGCGGGATGCTCACTCGCGCGTCATCGAGCGGTACGCCGGGGCGCGCGTCGTGCCCGGGCGCGGCGCCGACTCCAGCAGCGGCTGCACCCGCCTGGGGATGAGCACCGACAGCACGACGATGCTCGTCGAGCGCACGATGCTGGGGGACTGGTCGAGGCGCAGCAGGGTGCGCTGGAGGTCCTCGTGCGACGCGGTCGCGACGAGGCAGAGGACGTCGAAGGTGCCGGTGGTGACGACCGCCTCCACCACCTCGGGGATGGCGTCGAGCGCCTCGTGCACCTCGTCGAGCGCGCCCTGCGCGATCTCGAGCGTCACGTAGGCCTGCACGGGGAAGCCGGCGGCCCGCAGGTCGACGTCCGGGCCGTAGCCGGTGACGACCCCCTCCTCCTCCATCCGCCGCAGCCGCGCCTGGACGGTGCCGCGCGCGACCGAGGTCGTGCGGGACAGCTCCAGCGCACCGGCGCGCGGGTGCTCCTGCAAGGCGCGGAGAAGGGCGAGGTCGAGCTCGTCGAGGGTCACGGCACCACTGTCGTACGGACTGGGCGGATCGTCCAGCAGAAGGGGCGAGTCGCTGTGCGATCTGCACGGAACGGCCAGTACGAAGGGGGCTGGTTGCGCAGTCGGGCGCGCCAGCGATGTGATCGGGACCACAGGGGTCTCGATACGCCCTCGCCT
Source organism: Mumia spirodelae (assembly GCF_050632745.1). Lineage (NCBI taxonomy): Bacteria > Bacillati > Actinomycetota > Actinomycetes > Propionibacteriales > Nocardioidaceae > Mumia > Mumia spirodelae. Next base: position 122,747 of record NZ_JBODSD010000001.1, read on the forward strand.
CGCGGCTCTGGCTACTCGACCAACGACGGCAACGAAGGGACGACCATGACCATCGAGCACACGCTGACCAGCGAGGAGGCCCTCGCCGGCCTCGACGTCGACCAGCTCAAGCAGCTCGTCGGACTGGTGGAGTACGACGAGGCCGGGGATCCCTTCCCGGTCATCGGCTGGGACGCCGTCGTGTGGGTGGTGGGCAACGCGGCGCAGGCCGCGCACTACTACCAGTCCGCGTACGGGATGGAGCTCGTCGCGTACTCCGGCCCCGAGACCGGCAACCGCGACCACGCGGCGTACGTGCTGCGCAGCGGCGGGGTGCGCTTCGTCCTCAAGGGCGCGGTGGCTCCGCAGAGCCCGCTGGTCGCGCACCATGCCGCTCACGGCGACGGCATCGTCGACATCGCGCTGGAGGTCCCCGACGTCGACCGGTGCATCGCCCACGCCCGCGAGCAGGGCGCGACCGTGCTCGAGGAGCCGCACGACGTCACCGACGAGCACGGCACGATCCGTACGGCGGCGATCGCGACGTACGGCGAGACCCGGCACACGCTCGTCGACCGCTCGCAGTACGACGGGCCGTACCTCCCCGGCTACGTGGAGCGCTCCAGCGGGTACGAGAAGCGTGCCGGGGCGCCGAAGCGGGTCTTCCAGGCGCTCGACCACGTGGTCGGCAACGTCGAGCTCGGGCGGATGGACACCTGGGTCGACTTCTACCACCGCGTCATGGGCTTCACGAACATGGCGGAGTTCATCGGCGACGACATCGCGACCGACTACTCCGCGCTCATGAGCAAGGTCGTGGCCAGCGGCAACCACCGGGTCAAGTTCCCGCTCAACGAGCCGGCCGCCGGCAAGAAGAAGTCGCAGATCGACGAGTACCTCGAGTTCTACGGCGGCCCGGGCGCCCAGCACCTCGCGCTCGCGACGAACGACATCCTCGCCGCGGTCGACGTGCTGCGCGCCGAGGGCGTCGAGTTCCTCTCGACGCCGGACTCGTACTACACCGATCCGGAGCTGCGGGCCCGGATCGGCGAGGTCCGGGTGCCGATCGAGGAGCTGCAGGCGCGCGGGATCCTGGTCGACCGCGACGAGGACGGCTACCTCCTGCAGATCTTCACCAAGCCGATCGGGGACCGGCCGACGGTCTTCTTCGAGCTGATCGAGCGGCACGGGTCTCTCGGCTTCGGGAAGGGCAACTTCAAGGCGTTGTTCGAGGCGATCGAGCGCGAGCAGGAGCGACGCGGCAACTTCTGAGCCCGGCGTGGCGCAAACCCGCCATTACGCCCACCCAGTTCCGGACCGCCGGGTGCCGGGGTTAAGTTAGGCCAGGCTTAACTCACGCACGAAGGGGATCCGGTGTTCGCGAACTACCTCATCGGCCTGCGCGAGGGGCTCGAGGCAGCGCTCGTCGTGAGCATCCTCGTCGCCTACCTCGTGAAGACCGAGCGGCGCCACCTCCTGCCCCGGATCTGGATGGGGGTGGGCATCGCGGTCGTGATCAGCCTCGGCTTCGGCGCCCTCCTCACCTTCGGACCCCGCGGCCTGACGTTCGAGGCCCAGGAGGCCATCGGCGGCGCGCTCAGCATCGTCGCCGTCGGTTTCGTCACCTGGATGGTCTTCTGGATGGCCGGTGCTGCGAAGGGGATCAGCGGCGAGCTGCGCGGCAAGGTCGACGACGCGGCCGAGGGCGCGCGCTGGTCGCTCATCGTCGTGGCGCTGCTGGCCGTCGGGCGGGAGGGTCTCGAGACCGCGCTGTTCCTCTGGGCGGCGACGCAGACCGCCACCGCCGACGGTCACACCGCGACCTGGGAGCCGCTGCTCGGAGCGGCGCTCGGGCTCGCGACCGCCGTCGTGCTCGGCTACCTCTTCTACCGCGGCGCGATCCGGATCAACCTCAGCCGGTTCTTCCTCTGGACCGGCGCCTTCCTGATCGTGGTCGCCGCCGGGGTGCTGTCGTACGGCGTGCACGACCTCCAGGAAGCCGGGATCCTCCCCGGGCTGGGCAACGTCCTGTTCGACGTCTCCGACGTGATCGACCCGACGACCTGGTACGCCACCGTGCTCAAGGGCGTCTTCAACTTCTCACCCGCCACCACCGTGCTCGAGGGCCTGGCCTGGCTGCTGTACCTGGTGCCGACCATGACTCTCTTCCTGCTGAAGATGCGCCGTCGCGACAAGCAGGACCGCTCTCCCGCGCAGCGCGTCGCTGCCTGACCCGACAACCTCCTGAACGAAAGTTGACCCGCTCCATGCGTCGTACGACCCTCCCCGCCGTCGTCGGGCTCGTCGCCCTCACCGTCGGCGTGCTCGCCGGCTGCACCGAGAACCGTCCGGCCGACGCCGGAGACGAGCGCAGCCTCGAGGTGACCTCCACCGCCGACGGGTGCGAGGTCTCCGCCACCGAGGCGCCGGCGGGCAACCTGACCTTCAGCGTCCGCAACGACGGCTCGGACGTGACGGAGTTCTACCTGCTGGCGTCCGACGGGCTGCGGATCGTCGGCGAGATCGAGAACATCGGCCCCGGGCTGACGCGGGACCTCGTCGTGACCGCCCCGGAGGGCGACTACGTGACCGCGTGCAAGCCGGGCATGAAGGGCGAGGGGATCCGCGCCGACTTCGCCGTGACCGCCTCCGACGAGGACGTCGAGGTGTCCGGCGACGACCAGGCGCTCGTCGACCAGGCCAACAAGAACTACGCGGCGTACGTGCAGGACCAGAGCGCGCAGCTGCTGGACCAGACGACCGAGTTCGTCGCGCTCTACAAGGCGGGCAAGGACGAGGAGGCGCGCGCGCTCTACCCGGTCGCCCGCCAGCACTGGGAGCGCATCGAGACCGTCGCTGAGTCCTTCGGCGACCTCGACCCCAAGATGGACGCGCGCGAGGCCGACCTCGAGCCGGACCAGAAGTGGACCGGCTGGCACCTGATCGAGAAGGATCTCTGGCCGGCTCGCGCCGAGGGCTACACGGCTCTCACGCCCGCCCAGCGCGCGACGTACGCCGACGACCTGCTCGCGAACACCCAGACCCTCGACGACCGCGTCCAGGACCTCACCTACACCGTCGACCAGATCGCCAACGGCTCGCGCGGCCTGCTCGACGAGGTCGCGACCGGCAAGGTCACGGGCGAGGAGGAGTACTGGTCGCGCACCGACCTGTGGGACTTCCAGGCCAACGTCGACGGCGCCCGTGTCGCGTTCGAGGGTGTGCAGCCGATCGTCGAGAAGAACGACCCCGAGCTCGCCAAGCAGATCGCCGAGCGCTTCGCGGCGCTCCAGACGCTCCTCGACGAGCACCAGCAGGGTGACGGCTTCGTCACCTACGACCAGCTCACGACCGAGCAGGTCAAGGCGCTGTCCGACGCCGTCAACGCGCTGAGCGAGCCGCTGTCCCGGCTCGCCGCGGCGACGGTCTGAGGAGCGACGAGGGAGGGTCATGAGCGAGCAACGTCGAGGGATCAGCCGTCGCGGGCTGATCGGCGGGGGCGCGGCGCTGGGCGTCGGCGCCGCCGCGGCCGGCTTCGGCGCGGGACGTGCGGTCGCCGACGAGGGCGTGCCGCCCAGCACCGGACCGAAGGCCTACGCGTTGTACGGCGCCCACCAGCCGGGCATCGTCACCCCCGTCCAGGACCGCCTCCACTTCGCTGCCTTCGACGTCACCACCGACTCGCGCGCGGCCCTCGTCGACCTGCTGCGCGAGTGGACCGACGCCGCGGCCCGCATGATGCACGGCGACGGGGCCGGTCCGGCGGGTCCGACCTCCGGCGACTACGACGCCCCTCCCGACGACACCGGCGAGGCGATCGGTCTCCCGCCCTCGCGGCTGACCCTGACCTTCGGCTTCGGCGCGTCGCTCTTCGACGACCGTTTCGGGCTGGCGGGCAGGCGTCCCGCCGCCCTCGCCGCGCTCCCGCACTTCCCCGGCGACAACCTCCGTGCGGAGCGCAGCGACGGCGACCTCTGCGTGCAGGCGTGCGCCGACGACCCCCAGGTCGCGGTGCACGCGATCCGCAACCTCGCCCGGATCGGGTTCGGGACCGTCGGACTGCGGTGGTCGCAGCTCGGCTTCGGCAAGACCTCGACCACGACCCGCGACGAGGAGACGCCGCGCAACCTGTTCGGGTTCAAGGACGGGACGATGAACGTCAAGTCCGAGGACCGCGCCGTGCTGGACGAGCACGTGTGGGTCGGGGACGACACGGACCAGGCCTGGATGACCGGCGGCAGCTACCTCGTCGCACGACGCATCAACATGACGATCGAGATCTGGGACCGCCAGCCGCTGCGCGAGCAGGAGCGCGTGATCGGTCGGACCAAGGCGGAGGGCGCTCCGTTGTCCGGAGGCGCCGAGCACGAACAGCCCGACTTCGAGCGGCCCGGACGGGAGGGCGAGCCGCTGGTCGACGCCGGGGCGCACGTGCGGATCGCGCACCCCGACCACAACGGCGGCGTCCGCATGCTGCGGCGTGGCTACAACTTCGTCGACGGCAGCACCGAGATCGGGCGGATGGACGCGGGCCTCTTCTTCCTCGCCTACGTCGTGGACCCGCGCACCCACTTCGTGCCGGTGCAGATGCGCCTGTCCACGCTGGACGGGATGCAGGAGTACGTGCAGCACACCGGGTCCGGGCTGTTCGCGATCCCGCCGGGCGTGCGCGAGGGCGAGTACGTCGGTCAGCACCTGTTCAGCGCGTGAGCAGCGCCGGGACGCGGTGCGCGCGCCCGCTAACGTCGACCCCGTGAACGCGTTGCCTCCGGTCCGACTCGCCACCGCCGCCGACCGCGAGCGGATTCTCGACACGCTGGTGACGGCGTTCGTCGCGGACCCCGTGCTCCGGTGGCTCTTCCCCGACGACGCCACCTACCCCGCGTACGCCGAGGCGTTCTTCGGCCACCTCTTCGACAAGCGGATCGGGCGACGTGCGGTCTGGACGATCGACGGCGACTCCGTGGCCGTCTGGGAGCCGCCGTCGGAGGGTGCGCAGGAGGAGGCCGACGGCACCTGGGCGGACCGGTTCCCTGCCGAGGTGCGGGCGCGCGTCGACGCGTACGACCACGCGGTCCACGCCGCGCTGCCGCCCGGTCCCTTCTGGTACCTCGGCGTGCTCGGCACCCGTCCCGAGCACGCCGGCAAGCGCTGGGGCCGCGCTGTGATGGCGGCCGGCCTGCGGCGTGCCGCCGAGGACGGTCTGCCCTCGGTGCTCGAGACCAGCAACCGCGGCAACGTCGACCTCTACCGCCGTGCGGGGTGGGAGGTCGTCGGCGAGCTGACCGAGCCGGTGCCGACGTGGATCATGCGCCAGGAGCCCGCACCGCGGACCTGATGCCCGAGTTCGGGGAGTCGCCTCCTGCCGACCGGCGCAGCCGTCCCCGCAGTGGCACGATGGCCACACCATGAGCAAGCACATGCGTCCGATCGGGGTCGACATCGGCGGGAGCGGCATCAAGGGAGCCCCCGTCGACCTGAAGAAGGGCGAGTTCGCCGAGGACCGGCTGCGGCTCGAGACGCCGAAGGAGTCGACGCCCGACGCTGTCGCGGAGGTGGTCGCGGAGATCGTCGAGCACTTCGCCGGCGGCGACCACAAGATCCCGGTCGGCATCACCGTCCCGGCCGTGGTGACGCGAGGGCTGGTCCGTACGGCGGCGAACATCGACCGCAGCTGGATCGGCACCGACGCCGTACGCCTTCTCTCCGAGCGCCTGCAACGCCCGGTCGTCGTCACGAACGACGCCGACGCCGCCGGGATCGGCGAGCTGGAGTTCGGCGCGGGACGCGGCACGTCCGGCCTGGTCATCATGACGACGCTCGGCACCGGGATCGGGACGGCCCTCATCAACGACGGGGAGCTCGTGCCCAACAGCGAGCTCGGGCACCTGCGCATCGACGGCGAGGACGTGGAGAAGTCGACCTCCTCGGCAGCGCGCGAGAACGAGGACCTGTCCTGGGAGGAGTGGGCCGAACGCCTCCAGCGCTACTACGCACGGCTGGAGGACCTGCTCTGGCCCGACCTGTTCGTGGTCGGCGGCGGCGTCGCCAAGCACGCCGACAAGTACCTGCCGCTGCTGCACCTGCGCGCCCCGATCGTCGCCGCCCGGCTCGGCAACGACGCCGGCATCATCGGCGCCGCCCTGCTGGCCTCGCGCGCACACTCCTGACGCAGGTCAGGTCGCCTGCAGCCCGCCCTCAGCGGCTCCGTCGGCGTCCTCGTCGGTCTCGTAGGTGAAGAACGAGATCCGGCCGTCGATCTCGAGGACGGCGATCTCCACGTCGGACAGGCGGCGCACCCCTTGCTCCCGGGCCGAGATCACCAGGTCGTCGAGCGCGAGCCGCTGGTCCTTGAGCACCTTCATGCGGGGCTCGCCGTCGCGCATCACCACCACCGGCGACCCCTTGATGAAGCGCAGCCGGTCGGGGAAGCGCCAGGACAGCCACGACAGCGCCACCGTCAGGAGCGTGAACGTGCCGACCGCGAGCACCGCGCCGGTGATCGAGGAGTCCTGCTGCGTGACGGCACCCTGGACGAGGTCGCCCATCACGATGAACAGCACGAGCTCGAACGTGCTCAGCTCCCCGAGGGTGGAGCGCCCCACGGCTCGGGTGATGAGCCACAGGAAGACGAAGACGATGATCGCGCGGACGACGATCTCCATCGTCGGCCTCCCTTCTGCGGTGGTCGGTGCGTCCCGTGCCCGGACTCAGGGCAGGAGCGTCGTCCTGATCTCGGTCTCGGCCACCCGGTCCCCGCCGTCGGCGACGAAGACCTTCGCCTGCTCGCCCTCCTGGCTGGACGGCTGGACGTAGACGTCGAAGTCGACGCGGACCTCGGTGGCCCCGGGCTCCGCGGCGATGGTCAGGTACAGGTACGTGCCGTCGGTGCTGGTGTCGCTCGGGTCGGGGAAGATCCCCTGGTGCTCGAAGATCTTCATGTACTCCTGCGAGATCCCGACCACGACCTCCTCGCCGACGCCGTCGGGGTTCGACACGGTGATCGACAGGGGCGTGTCGAGCCCGGCGCGTGCGAGCCGCGGGTAGTCGACCGTGAGGGTGAAGCCGCCGCCCTCCGCGGTCGTGGTGAGGTTGCGGACGCCGAGCAGACCGACCGCTCCGGCGACGACGAAGAGGAACAGCGCGAAGAGGGTGAGGCGGGTCGTCCACCGCGCGGTGCCGGTGACGGTGCCCTCGGGAACGTCGTCGTACGTCGTCGTCACGGCACACATCCTGCCGGTCCGGCGGGCCGACGTCCGACAGCGCGCCGCGCGGGTCGCACTACGGTGGAGACATGGACTTCCGTTACCTCGGCAACAGCGGGCTGAAGATCAGCGAGATCGCGTACGGCAACTGGCTCACCCACGGCTCCCAGGTGGAGGCCGACGTCGCGCAGGCGTGCGTACGCCGGGCGCTCGACGAGGGCATCACCACCTTCGACACCGCCGACGCCTACGCCAACACCGTCGCGGAGCAGGTGCTCGGAGAGGCGCTGGCGGGCGAGCGCCGCGAGTCGCTGGAGATCTTCACCAAGGTCTACTGGCCGACCGGGCCGCGCGGCCACAACGACTCCGGACTCTCGCGCAAGCACATCCGCGAGTCGATCGACGCGTCGCTGCGTCGGCTGCGCACCGACTACGTCGACCTCTACCAGGCGCACCGCTTCGACACGGAGACGCCGCTGGAGGAGACGATGCTCGCCTTCGCCGACCTCGTGCGCGCGGGCAAGGTGCTGTACGTCGGCGTCTCGGAGTGGACCGCCGAGCAGATCCGCGCCGGCCACGCGCTCGCGCAGGAGCTGAAGGTCCCGCTGATCTCCAGCCAGCCGCAGTACTCGATGCTCTGGCGCGTGATCGAGGCCGAGGTCGTGCCGACCAGCGAGGAGCTCGGCATCAGCCAGATCGTCTGGTCGCCGATCGCGCAGGGCGTGCTGACGGGCAAGTACAAGCCGGGCCAGGCGGCACCCGAGGGGTCGCGGGCGACGGACACCAAGGGCGGCGCGGACATGGTGGCGCGGTTCCTCGACGACGACGTGCTGGAGAGGGTCCAGCGCCTCGAGCCGATCGCCGCGGACCTCGGCCTCTCGATGGCCCAGCTCGCGGTGGCCTGGGTGCTGCAGAACCCGAACGTCGCCGCGGCGATCATCGGCGCCTCGCGGCCGGAGCAGGTCACCGACAACGTGAAGGCGAGCGGCGTACGCCTCGAGGCCGACGTCCTGAAGGCGATCGACGACGCGCTCGGCGACGTCGTGGTCCGGGACCCGGCGATGACCGCGCAGAGCGCGCCGGCGAAGCGTCCGAGCTGACGGAAGGGGAGACGATGGGCACGTTGGGGGAGACCGGACCGCACCGGCGGCTCATGCAGCTCTCGGCCGACGAGTGCTGGGAGCTGCTCGGCAGCCAGGAGGTCGGGCGGGTCGGGTTCGTGGCCGAGGGGGCGCCGCAGATCTTCCCGGTCAACTTCATGGTCCACGAGGGGCGGATCCTCTTCCGGACCACCCCGTACGGCGCGGTGGCGCAGGCGGTCACCGGCACGCCGATCGCCTTCGAGGTCGACACGATCGACGCGTCCAGCCAGACGGGATGGTCGGTCCTGCTCACGGGCGAGGGGCAGCACGAGACCGATCCGAAGGTGCTCGCCGACCTCTGGGGACCCGACCGGGCGACGCCGTGGGCCGACGGCAGCCGCGTGCTCTGGATCTCGCTGACGCCGACGGTGGTCAGCGGGCGCCGGATCGCCTGGGTGTGACCCGGAGCGCACGGCGGCGTGCGCGACGCGGCATGATCTCGCCATGAGCCCGCAGGTCAGCGCCGAAGAGTTCGCAGACGTCCTCGAGCAGGTACGCCGGTTCGTGCGCAAGGAGGTCGTGCCGCGCGAGCGCGAGATCGCCGACGCCGACGAGATCCCCGACGACCTGCGCGCGGCGGCGCGCGGGATGGGCCTGTTCGGCTACGCCATCGACCAGGAGTGGGGCGGTCTCGGCCTGGACCTCGTCCAGGAGGTCGAGCTCGCGATGGAGCTCGGCTACACGACGCTGGCGTTCCGCTCGATGTTCGGGACCAACAACGGCATCGCCGGGCAGGTCCTGGTGAACTTCGGCACCGACACCCAGAAGGCGACCTGGCTCGAGCGGATCGCGAGCGGGGACGTCGTCGCGTCCTTCGCGCTCACCGAGTCCGGTGCCGGCTCCAACCCAGCCGGCCTGCGCACGAGGGCGGTCCGCACCTCCGACGGGTGGGCGATCTCCGGAGAGAAGCGGTTCATCACCAACGCCCCGCTCGCCGACCTGTTCATGGTGTTCGCCCGCGTGGCCGACGACGGCGGTGACGATGGGTCCCAGATCGCGGTGTTCCTCGTGCCCGGGGACGCCGCCGGACTCACGGTGGGCCCGCACGACCGCAAGATGGGCCAGGAGGGTGCGTGGACGGCGGACGTCCACCTGGACGACGTCCGGGTCTCGGACGACGCGCTGGTCGGCGGAGCGGTCGAGGTCGGCTACCGCGCCGCGATGACCTCGCTCGCGAAGGGGAGGGTCCACATCGCCGCGCTGGCCGTCGGGCAGGCGCAGCGGGCGCTCGACGAGTCCGTCGCCTACGCGGCGACGGCGACCCAGGGCGGGACGCCGATCGGGGACTTCCAGCTCGTGCAGGCGATGCTGGCCGACCAGCAGGTCGGTGTGCTCGCGGGGCGGAGCCTCGTCCGCGACACCGCAGCGCGGTGGGTCTCCGGGGAGGACCGGCGCCTGGGTCCCTCGGCGGCGAAGCTGTTCTGCACCGAGATGGCCGGCCGGGTCGCCGACCTCGCCGTCCAGGTCCACGGCGGGTCCGGCTACATGCGGGAGTCGACGGTCGAGCGGATCTACCGCGACGTGCGTCTGCTGCGCCTGTACGAGGGCACCAGCGAGATCCAGCGGCTCATCATCGGGTCGAACCTGCTGCGGCAGCAGCGGCGCGACGGCTGATCACCCGACGCTGACCACCACGTCGGCACGCTCCCGGGTCGAGGCGACCAGGCGCGCGTTCGCCTCGTCGCTGCGCGCGACCCACGCCTCGGCCTCGGCCGGCGACTTCCCGAACGCGACGTGCCGCGCGACGAGACGGCGTACGCGGAGCTCGTCGTCCTCCTCGAGGAACCACACCTCGTCGAGCAGCGCGCGGACGTCGCGCCATCCCGGTGCGTCGAGCAGGAGGTAGTTGCCCTCGGTGAGCACGAGGTCCGCCGCGCGCGGGACCGGCACCGCCCCGGCGACCGGTTGCTCGAGGTCGCGCTCGAAGGCCGGCGCGTAGACCACGTCCTCGTCGCGGCGCGCGATGCGGCGCAGCGTGGCGGCGTACCCGCCGACGTCGAACGTCTCCGGGGCGCCCTTCACGTCACGCAGCCCGAGCTGCTCGAGCGTCACGTCGGCGAGGTGGAAGCCGTCCATGGGCAGGTGCGCGACGTCGAGGTCCGTCGTCCGGGCCAGGAGCGCGTCGACCAGCCACGACTTGCCGACCCCGGGCGCGCCGGCGATGCCCAGCAGACGACCGCCGTCGCGGACGAGGCGGTGGGCGCGGTCGGCGGCACGATCGAGGTCGAGGACGGTCGTCACGCAGACCAGTCTGACGGCGCATGCGCGCCGCCGCTGCGGGGTACACCGGGGGAGAAGAGTCCGACGAAGGAGGAAGAGGCATGCCCCGAGGCAAGTCACCTGGTCCGAGCGTCAAGGACAAGAAGCTGTACGAGGAGCTGCGCGACGAGGGCAACTCCAAGCAGAAGTCGGCGCGGATCGCCAACGCCGCCGCCCAGCGCGGACGGTCCGCGGTCGGTCGCAAGGGCGGGAAGTCCGGCGACTACGACGACTGGTCCAAGCAGGAGCTGTACGACCGGGCGAAGGAGATCGGGATCGACGGCCGGTCGTCGATGACCAAGAAGCAGCTGGTCTCCGCGCTCCGCAACAGCTGATCCCGCACGGCGTCGGCGGCGCGGATCACGCCGCCGACGCCGCGTGTGCGCGTGCGGCCACCCGCGTCGTACGCCTACCCTCGTGCTCTGGTCCATCGGACGGAGGAGCGCGATGAACATCGTCACGCGAGGGTTCCACGGCAGACGGGGTGGCGACGACGTCGTCCTTCCCCCGGGGCAGTACCTCGAACGGGGGTTTCCGGTGCTCTCGGCGGGACCGACGCCGCAGGTCGCGCCGGGCGCGTGGTCGTTCACGATCAGCACCGAGACCGGCCAGGAGCACCGCTGGAGCTGGGTCGAGCTGCAGGCGCTGCCGCGCGAGGATGTCACAGTCGACATCCACTGCGTCACGAAGTGGAGCAAGCTCGGCACGCGGTGGACGGGGGTCAGCCTCGACGTCCTGCTGTCGGGCATCGACACCGCAGCGTCGTACGTGATGGCGCACTCCTACGGCGGCTACACGACCAACGTCCCGCTCGCCGACCTGCGCAACGGTCAGGCATGGGTCGCCTACGGGTACGACGGCCAGCCGCTGCGTCCGGAGCACGGCGGCCCGGCGCGGCTGCTCGTGCCCCACCTGTACTTCTGGAAGTCCGCGAAGTGGGTCAGCGGGCTGGAGCTGATGACCGAGGACCGGCCGGGCTTCTGGGAGCAGGCCGGCTACCACGACTACGGCGACCCGTGGCGCGAGCAGCGCTACGCGGGCGACTGAGGGCGGCACGATGACCGGGATGCCGTGGCGGCAGGCCGTCGTGCTCGGCCACCGCGAGGAGACCAAGACCGCGGCGACGCTGCTCCTGCACGTCGAGGGCCAGCCTGCCGCGGTCGCCGGGCAGCGGGTGGAGATCCGGCTCACGGCCGAGGACGGCTACACCGCTGACCGTGAGTACTCGCTCGCGCGGGCGGGCGAGCCCGACCGGGCCGAGATCACCGTCCAGGCGATCGACGGCGGGGAGGTCTCGCCGTTCCTCGTGGAGGACATCGAGGTCGGGGTCGAGCTCCAGGTCCGCGGGCCGATCGGCGGCTGGTTCGTGTGGCGGCCCGAGCAGACGGAGCCGGTCCTGCTGGTCGCGGGCGGATCGGGGATCGTGCCGCTGATGGCCATGGTCCGTGCCCGTCGCGCCGCGGGGAGCAAGGCGCCGTTCCGGCTCGTCTACTCGGTGCGCTCGCGCGAGGAGATGTTCTACCGCTCGGAGCTGCGGTCCCCGGATCCCGGGGTCGACGTCACGACCGTGTACACGCGTGAGGCGCCCGACGGCTCCCGGCGCCCCGCGGGCCGGCTCACCGTCGCCGACGTCAACACCGGCGGCTGGCCGCCCGACTTCGCCCCCACCTGCTACGTCTGCGGGCCGACCGGGTTCGTCGAGAGCGTCGCGGACATGCTGGTGGCGCTGGGGCACGACCCGCACAAGATCCGGACCGAGCGGTTCGGGCCGACGAGCTGAGGCGTACGCTCCGCGACGTGGGGCGAGACGGGCGGCGGATGCGTACGACGCGGCCGAGCGCCATGATGAACGGAACCAGCAGCACGGAGAGGGGCGCGTGATGACGGGCAGCAGCGACGACGTGGAGCTTCGCATCGGAGGAGGTCTCGCCGGCACCCAGACCGTCGAGATCGTCGTCTCGGAGAAGGGGACGGCCGACCTGCTGGCGGTGCTCGACTCGAGCGAGATCGGCTACGACGTGCTCGACAAGCGGGTCGAGTCCCTGCCCGGCGCGAGCGTGCTCGCGGTCGGCTCGTTCCACCTCGGCGAGGACGGTGCGGGGCTCGGGCAGGCGCTCACGCTGTTCGCCCGGCGCCTCGACCCGGTCGTGCCCGTGGTCACGATCGGCGGGACGCCGTACGAGATCGGCGAGACGGGTGCGGTCGCGTCCGCCCTCGTCGCGCTGCGCACCGCCCAGGACGAGCACGACGCCGCCGCCGACGAGGCGCGGGCGACCTGGGAGCGCGGCTACGAGCAGGAGCAGGGCGCGGAGGACTCCGAAGAGCCGAAGGAGTAGCGGTCCGTCGCGTCAGGCGGCGTGGAACCACTTGGAGAACTTGTCGAGCTCGCTCTCCTTCGTGCGCTGCTCGGGAGCCTCCTGCGCGGAGTCCGCGGACGTCTCGGTGACCGCGGGCATCACCCGCGTCGCGTCGAGCTCACCGCCCACCGGCGGCCCGCCGGCCGCGGGCCGGACCGCCGTCGCCTCGTCGGGCTCCGCGACCGGGACGGCCTGGTCGGCCGGGACCTCCTCGGCCGCGACCACCTCGGGCTCGGGCGCCGGCAGCCAGTCCGCGGGCACGGGCAGCGTCGGCCGGGGCGCGCCGGGCTCGTCGAGCAGCGCCGTCAGGCGCTCGAGCTCGCGGGCGAGCCGCAGGGCCGGGTCGATCTCCTCCTCGACGACGACGTACTTCGCGATGCTCTCCTCGCGCAGCTCCTCCTGAGCGCTGCGGACCGGGGCCGACGGCGCCGGTGCGGGCATCGCCGGGAGCGGCGCCGGGAAGACGAGGCCCTGGCTGTCCTTGCGCGCCGCGTCGACCGTGCGGACCACCAGCGCGGCGGTCACGAGCAACGTCGCCGCGACCCATCCGCTCACCAGCTGGTCGACCGGCGCGTCGGGCGCCAGCGGCAGGATCAGGTTGAACGGGACCAGCGCCGCGCCCAGCGCGACGAGGAACGCGGTGCCGAGCGGACGCCACCAGCGGCTCTCCCAGCCGAAGAGGGCGCGCTCGCGGTCCTCCACCCGTGCGCGGTACTCGGGGAGGTCGCCCGGGAGCCCGCTCAGCCATCGGCGTTGCGCGAGCGTGGTGCGTCGCCAGTCGCGCCGGACGAGGACGTCGGTGACCAGGCCGCCCGCCATCGCGGCCAGCAGGACGACCAGCGCCGGCAGCACCAGCGCGTCAGGGAGCCCGGTGGCGCAGAGCACCAGGCTCAATGCGGCTGCGACGGTCGTCGTCACCAGCCCGATCCACATCCGCCGGGGTGTGCCCCTACGTCCCGAGTCCATGCTCTCCTCCCTCGACGTGCCCCAATGCGGGGTACTAAACCAGTCCAACAGGACAACGCGGACTCGACCACTCCAAGTTCCTGAACGCGGCGGTGAGTCCTGTCACCACCGAACGTCCCCGCGCTGTGGGCCCATTGCCTACGATGGGGCCGTGATCGACATAGACGACGAGGTGACGCCGCGCGACGGCGCCGTGGACGCGACGGGGACGCGCAGCGCGCTCGCCTGGTTGATGGCGGTCGGCGGGGTGATCGGCGTGCTCGCGTCGGGGATCCTGACCTACGACAAGCTCAAGCTCCTCGAGAACCCGGGCGCCAACCTGTCGTGCTCGCTCAACGCCTGGGTCGACTGCGGCGGCGTCGTGTCGAGCTCCCAGTCGTCGATCTTCGGGTTCCCCAACACCTTCCTCGGCCTCGTCGGCTTCGCCGTCGTCACGACGCTCGGCGTGCTGCTCCTGGCGGGGACGCGGCTGCCGGAGTGGTTCTGGGCCGGCCTGCAGGTCGGTGTCGTCTTCGCGATCGGCCTGATCTTCTTCCTTCAGTACACGAGCATCTTCACCCTCGTGAAGCTCTGCCCCTACTGCATGGTCGTGTGGACGGTGACGATCCCGCTCTTCGTGTCGGTGACCGCGCGCAACCTGCGTTCGTGGGCGCCCACGTCGGCGATCACGCGCTTCGTGTCCAACTGGACGCTGCTGATCGTGCTCCTCTGGTACGTCGCCGTCGTGTCGGTGATCTGGTTCCAGTTCGGTCCGGACCGCCTCTTCGCGTAGGACAGATGTCCTCCTGAACCGTCCACATTCGGCTCTGGGAGCAGCCGTCGCGCGTCCGTAGCGTCCTCGGTACGGCCCAGGGCGGGACGTGGACGGAGGAGTGACATGACGGAGCAGCTGAGGTCTCAGGGACAGGCCGCGTCGGCACCGGCGCCCGCGCGGCGGACGGTCCGTGCCGACCTGCCGGTGGCGGGGACGACGGCGGCGGCCGCCGCAGCGGCGTGGGCGGTGTGGACCCAGGTCGCGGACGTGACGCTGGAGGTGGACGGCTTCGGCGGCGCTGCGCAGGAGGTCGGCGTGGCCTCGGTCGTGGTCAGCACGATCGTCGTCGTGCTGGCGGGCGGTGCGCTGCTGCGGTGGATGCAGCGACGATCGGAGTCCGGACGGCGTCGGTGGACGTGGGTGGCGATCGGGTTCGCCGTCCTCTCCCTCGTGTCGACGACCTCCGCGCTGACGGCGTCGGCCGGGATCGCGCTGGCCAGCCTCCACCTTCTCGTCGCCGCGGTCGCGATCCCCTGGCTCCGCCGGGCTCACCGTCCTCTCGAGGGCCGGGCGTGAGCCCGCGACGCGGCCCTCGCGCGAGCAGTAGGTTGAACGGCATGGTCGAGGCGTGGGTCTGCCGGGCACAGCGGTACGCCGCCGTCCTCGTGTGGGTGCCCCTGCTGGTCGGGATCCCCTTCTTCTTCCTCCACGGCGCTCCGGCGCAGGTCGTCGGGCAGGTCCTCCTCCTCGTGGTGACCGGCGTCGCCGCGGTCGCGACGGTGACGACGGGACGTGTCGCGGGGCTGGTCGTCCTTGCGGCGTCCGTCGTGGTGGCGTCGACGCAGGGCGAGGGTTGGATGTCGCCGTGGGGCCTGCTCGCGATCACGGCGCCGGTCGTGCTGAGGGGCTGGGCGCTGGCCGCGGTGATCGGGTTCGCGACGGTCGGCTCCGCGACCGCGACCTTGCTGGTCGACGACGTCGGCGACGCCTTCTGGATCAGCGTCGCCGGTGTGCTGCTCGCGGGCGCGGCCACGACGGCGTTCCTGCGCCTGTCCGAGGCGAACGCCGCGCTGCGCCGCACCCGCGCCGAGCTCGCCCGGGTCGCCGTGGTGGAGGAGCGCGAGCGGTTCTCGCGCGACCTGCACGATCTCCTGGGGCACACCTTGAGCGTGATGGTGGTGAAGGCCCAGGCGGTGCGCCGGCTGGCGGACCGGGATCCGGCAGCGGCGGCCGAGCACGCCGCCGACATCGAGCGGATCGGCCGGGAGGCTCTCGTCGACGTCCGCCGCGCCGTCGACGCCATGCGTGCGCCGTCGCTCTCGGAGGAGCTGGAGGGAGCGCGGCACGCGCTGGACGCGGCGGGGATCCGTGCCGAGGTCGTCACCTTCGCCGGGGACCTGCCGGAGCGGGTCGACGAGACGCTCGCCTGGGTGGTGCGCGAGAGCGCGACGAACGTCCTCCGTCACTCGGGGGCAGCGAAGGCGCGGTTCGAGGTGGAGGGTTCCGACGGGATGGTGGTGCTGACCGTCGTCGACGACGGGGTCGGCGGCCCGTCGGCGCCGGGGACGCGCGACGGCGGGCTCGTCGGGCTCCGTCGCCGGGTGGTCGCCGCCGGTGGCCGGCTCGACCTCGAGCCGGGCTCCGAGGGGTTCCGGCTGGTCGCGCGGGTGCCGGTCCCGTGATCCGGGTCCTGCTCGCCGAGGACCAGGCGATGATGCGGGGGGCGCTCGCCGTCCTCCTCGACCTGGAGGACGACCTCGAGGTGGTCGCGCAGGTCGAGGACGGGGCGGACATCGTCCCGACGGCGCTGCGCGTCGAGCCGGACGTGGCGCTCCTCGACATCGAGCTCCCGCACGTGAGCGGGCTCGAGGCGGCGGAGCAGCTCGCGACCGCGCTCCCCACGTGCCGCGTCGTCATCGTGACGACGTTCGCGCGCACCGGCTACCTCCAGCGGGCGATGGCCGCCGGCGCGCGGGGCTACCTGGTCAAGGACGGACCGGTCGAAGGCCTGGTGGACGGGATCCGCCGGGTCGCGTCCGGGGGCACCGTCATCGACCCCGAGCTCGCCGGTGCGGCACTGCGGGCCCAGGCCAACCCGCTGACGCCGCGGGAGCGGGAGGTCCTCGCGGCGGCCGCGGACGGCTCGACGGTCGCGGACATCGCGAGCCGGGTGCACCTGTCGCCGAGCACCGTCCGCAACTACCTCTCGGACGCGATCAGCAAGACCGGCACCCGCAACAAGACCGAGGCGGCCCTGCTGGCGCGTGACAACGGGTGGCTCTGAACCCGCGTCACCAGCCCCGCGCGATGCGGTCGCGGAACCAGGCGTAGGAGGCCTTCGGGGTGCGCTCGCCGGTCGCGAAGTCGACCCGCGTGATCCCGAAGCGCTGGGTGTAGCCCTCCGCCCACTCGAAGTTGTCCAGCAGCGACCACGCCAGGTAGCCGCGCACGTCGACCCCGGCCTCGCGGGCGGCGCCGACCGCGTCGACGTGGCTCTCGAGGTACGCGATGCGGTCCGCGTCGTCGACCGAGCCGTTCGGTCCGGGCTCGTCGGGGTAGGCGCACCCGTTCTCGGTCACCACCACCGGCGGCAGCGCGTCCCCGTAGGTGTCGCGCAGGCCGACGAGGAGCTCGGTCAGGCCGTCGGGCACGACCGGCCAGCCGAACCCGGTCGTCGGGTAGCCCTCGATCGGCACGAGCTCGAAGGGGAGCGGGTTGTCGGCTCCGGGCGCCTTGACCAGCGTCGGGTTGTAGTAGTTCACGCCGAGCAGGTCGAGGGGCTGCGCCACCGTCGCGAGGTCGCCGTCGTGCACCACCGCGCCGGCGGCGTCGGCGAGCTCGTCGGGGTACGTGCCGCGGAGCACGGTGTCGAGGAACATCCGGTTGTGGAACGCGTCGTAGACCTGCGCCGCGGCAGCGTCCTCCGGTGACGCCGACGCCGCGCGTACGGGGGTCAGGTTGTTCACCAGCATCACGGGGACGTCGCCGGAGGCACGCAGCGCCTGCACGGCGAGCCCGTGGCCGAGCAGCTGGTGGTGTCCGGCCGCGAAGGCGTCGAGCAGCAGCGTCTCGCCGGGGGCGTGGGTGCCGAACGCGTAGCCGAGCGCCATGTGCACGAACGGCTCGTTGAGCGTGCCCCACGCAGCAACCCGGTCGCCGAGCGCGTCGGCCACCACGGCGGCGTACTCGGCGAACCGCTCGGCGGTCTCGCGCACCATCCAGCCGCCGGCGTCCTGCAGCGGCTGCGGGAGGTCCCAGTGGAAGAGGGTCGCGAACGGGGCGATCCCCCGCTCGAGCAGCCCGTCGACGAGCCGGTCGTAGTAGGCAACACCACGGGGGTTCACACCGCCATGGCCGGGCGGCTGCACGCGCGGCCAGGCGATGGAGAACCGGTACGCGTTCGCGCCCAGCCCGCTCAGCAGGTCGAGGTCCTCGCTCCAGCGGTGGTAGGAGTCGCAGGCGACCGCGCCGGAGGACCCGTCGGCGATGCGACCGGGCTGCGCGGCGAAGGTGTCCCAGATGCTCGGGCCCCGTCCGTCCTCGTCGACCGCCCCCTCCACCTGGTACGAAGCGGTGGCGGCGCCCCACCAGAAGTCCGTCGAAACCCTGGTCACATCTCCGGTCATGGGCACATACTGGGCGCGTGTCCAAGATCACGCAACCCCCGGAGGCCGCGCTGCGCCGTGCCCGAGTGGCGACCTCGGTCGGCTTCTTCCTGCAGGCGGCGATCCTCGTCACGATCCTGTCGAGGCTGCCCGACTTCCAGGACGACCGTGGTGTCACCGAGGGCGACGTCACGCTGCTCCTGCTGCTGACCTCGGTCATCGCCGGCGGAGGGTCGCTGCTCGCGGAGCGGGTCGCGGTACGGCGCTCCAGCGCGCTGGCGCTGCGGCTCGCGCTGCTGACGATCAGCGTGATGGTGGTCGTGATCGGGCTCGTCGAGTCCAAGCCGGCGATGTACGCGGCGTTCGCCGTGTACGGGATCGGTGTGGGCGCGACCGACGCCTCGACGAACATGCAGGGCGTGACCGTCCAGCGGCTGTACGGCCGCAGCATCATGACCAGCTTCCACGGGATGTGGAGCATCGGCGCGATCGTCGGAGCCCTGTACGCCGCGGGGTGCGCGAAGCTCGAGATCGGGCTGATGCCGTCGCTGGTGGCCGCCGGGATCGTCGGCGTGGTCACGACCCTCGTGATCTCCCCGTACCTGGTGCGGCCCGCCGCCGAGCACGAGGCGAGCGAGGTCTCGGAGGTGGAGCGCCCGCCGCTGCACGTGCCGTGGCGCCCGCTCGTCGCGCTCGGCCTCGTCGTCGTGGTCTTCTACCTCGCCGACACCTCGGTGATGAGCTGGAGCACGATCTACCTCCACGACGTCCTCGACGCCGCGAAGTCGGTGGCGCCGCTCGGCTACGCCGCCTACCAGGTCGGCGCGGTCGTCTCCCGGCTCGCCGGCGACCGGTTCGTCGTCCGGTACGGCGCCGTCGCCGTCGTCCGTACGGGGACCGTGATCGGCATCGTCGCGCTCGCCCTCGTCGTCGTGGCGCCGTCCCCGGCCCTGGCGATCGCCGCGTTCGGGCTGATGGGCCTCGGGCTGCCGGTGATCATCCCGCTCGCGTTCGCCGCGGCCGGCAACCTGCCCGGCTCCGACGCCGACGTGGCGATCGCGCGCCTCAACCTCTTCAACTACCTCGGCAACATCATCGGCGCCGGACTCATCGGGGCGCTCGCGACGGAGGGCGCGCTCCGCTGGATCTACGTCGTGCCGCTCGTGCTGGTGCCGCTGATCCTGCTGGTCGCGCGGGCGTTCGCGCCGGAGCGGGAGACGATCGCCGTGGTGGCCGCGGAGGACCCGACCCCCTGACCGGGCGAGCGGAGCTGCGCCGATGAGTTGAGGCTGCCGAGCGGGTCTGCCGTGGTATGACCCGCATCGTCGCCGACATCTCGGTCTCGCTCGACGGCTTCGTCACCGGGCCCGACCCCGGCCCGGACAACGGGCTGGGGACCGGGGGCGAGGCCCTGCACACCTGGGCGTTCTCCGACGACCCCGACGACCGCCGGCTCCTGCGCGAGGGAACCGCCCGGTCCGGCGCCGTCGTCCTCGGGCGCCGGCTCTTCGACATCGTCGACGGTCCGAACGGCTGGGACGACGAGACCGGGTACGGCGCCAGCGAGGTCGGCAAGCCGGCCTTCGTCGTCGTCACGAGCGCGCCGCCCGCCGCCGTGAGGCTCGCCGACCTCGACTGGACATTCGTCACCACCGGTCTGCCCGATGCCGTCACCGCCGCACGACAGCGCGCGGAGGCCGCGTCGTCGGATCGCGGCGAGGACCTCGACGTCGTCATCATGGGCGGCGGGGCGACCGTGGGGTCGGCCGTCGCCACCGGGCTGGTCGACGCCCTGACGCTCCACCTGGCGCCGGTCGTGCTCGGTGCGGGGACGCCGCTGTTCACCGGCGGCACGCCGCGCACGCTGGTGCAGCGCACGGTGACCGTGACGTCCACCGCGACCCACCTGACGTACGACGTCTGCTAGCCGCGGCGGACGCGGACCACCCCGGTCTCCGTGCCCTGGTAGAACGTCCCGTCCGACCCGGTCGTCCCGGTCATCTGCAGCGGGTTGTACAGCAGTCCGATCCCGAGCGCCGTCGTCGTGAGCAGGCGCCCCGTGTGCGGGTCGACCACCGCGTACGAGTAGGTGGCGAAGGTCTGGCTCCCGACCGTCCCGGTCGGCCCGCTCGCCGTGACGGTGTAGATCAGGTCGTCCCCGAGGGACAGGCGCGGCAGCGCGGCCGACTTCACCGTCGACTCCCACACGACGTCGCAGCCGGACTCGTCGGGACGCACGTCGACACGGGTCATGCCGCCGTCGAACGACCCCGAGGACGGGACGCTCGCGGGAGCGCCGTCCGGCAGCGCGGGATAGGGGTAGCCGAACGTGTTGGTGACGAACACGCTGCGCCCGGAGGCGATCGGGGAGTCCTCCGTGCCGCTGTTCGCCGGGCGGGTGAGCACCGGCAGCGCGCAGATCGGGGTGGGCCCACCGTCGGTCCGGAAGACGAGGAGCCGCTCGTGCGGTGCCGCGTTGTCCGTGATCGTCACGTACTCGGTGCCGGTGCGGGGCCCGAAGAAGGTCGGCGTCGCACCGCTGCCCCAGCTGAGCTGCCCGGGCTTACGGCCGGGACCACGGTCGTACGGCGCCCGCCAACGCACCTGCGGAGACCCGTCGGCACGGGCGGAGAGGACGTACAGCGCGTGCTCGGTCACCACCGCCGTACGGCCTTCGACGGTCGAGATGCTGTTCTGGACAGGCTCGCCCAGCGCGATCGTGCGGACCGTGCCGTCCTCGGCGACCGTCCCGACCGTGCCGTCGCTCGCGGCGACCCACACCTCGCGGTCCCAGCCCGGCGAGAGCCCCACGACGGCCGCGTCCGCCGGGAGCGCGGATCCGATCGGCGTCGTCTCGTCCACCGTCAGCCGCCAGCCGTCGTCGTCGTGGTGGTGGCCGATCCGCAGCAGGGACTTGTCGCCGTCGACGACCACGAGCCGGTCCTCGTCGTCGAGGTACGCGTACACGCCGCCGAAAAGACTCCCCTTCGCCAGCGGGAGCGAGGCGAGGTCGGCACCGGTGGAGGGATCCAGCAGGTGGACGGTCGGAGTGCGGCCGAAGATCGCCGTGCACAGCGTGACGACGTAGCCGTCGGAGCCGATCAGGATCGCGGGGCAGGCCGAGGCGAGGGCGGTGCGCTTCGCGACGACCTTGCCGGTGCCGGGCCCGGCGTACGGGGTGGTGTCGCTCGAGGCGGTGTCGCCGTGCATCGTGGCCGTGCCGGTGGTCGTGGTCGCGGGGTTCTGCGGCGGCGGCGGGCCGAACGACGACGACGTGGCGGAGGCGCCGGTGCCGAGGCAGACCGCGACCAGGACGGCAGCGGCGAGGACGGGGACGAGACGTCGGGGTCTGACGGCGGGCAACGGGGGTCCTTCCGGCGGCGGTCACGACGACGCGACGCTAGCGACGTCGGCCGCCCGCGTCACCCGTTGTCCGCGCGGCGACCGGAACTCAGCGGCGCAGCTTCCGCAGCCGCCGCAGCGCCTCGTCGATCACCGGCTCCTGCTTGCAGAACGCCCAGCGCACGAGCGGACGTCCGGCGTCCACGTCGTCGTAGAACACCTGGGTCGGGATGGCGACCACACCCGCGGCTTCTGGCAGGGCGCGGCAGAACGCGATGCCGTCGTCGTGGCCGAGCGGGCGGATGTCGGTCGTCGCGAAGTAGGTGCCCTGCGGCACGTACGTCGTGAAACCGAGGTCCTCCAGACCGGCGCACAGCTGGTCGCGTCGCGCCTGCAGCGTCGCCGCGAACCCCTCGAAGTAGGCCGCGTCGTGCCCGAGCGCGTGCGCGATCGCCGGCTGGAACGGCGCGCCGGAGGTGTAGGAGAGGAACTGCTTGGCGCCGACCATCGCGCGGACGAGCGGTGCCGGACCGCTGGCCCACCCGACCTTCCATCCGGTGAACGAGAACGACTTGCCGCCGCTGGAGATCGTCAGCGTCCGCTCCCGCATGCCCGGCAGCGTCGCGAGCGGGACGTGCGCGACGCCGTCGAAGGTCAGGTGCTCGTACACCTCGTCGGTGATGACGACGAGATCGTGCTCCACGGCGAGCGCGCGGACGGCCTCGCGCTCCTGCGCGTTCAGCACCGTGCCGGTCGGGTTGTGCGGGGTGTTGATCAGCATCGCGGTGGTGCGCGGGCCGACCGCGGCGCGCAGCGCGTCGAGGTCCAGCCGGAAGTCGGGAGCACGCAGCGTCACCGGCCGCCGGATGCCGCCGGCGAACTCGAGCACGGCGACGTACGAGTCGTAGTACGGCTCGAGGACGACCACCTCGTCGCCGGGGTCGACGAGGCCGAGGATCGCGCCGGCGATCGCCTCCGTCGCCCCGGTCGTCACTGCCACCTCGGTGTCGGGGTCGAGCTCCAGGCCGTACCAGCGGCGCTGGTGGTCCGCGATCGCCTGGCGCAGCGCGGGGACGCCGATGCCGGGCGGGTACTGGTTGGCCCCCGACCGCATCGCCGCGACCGCCACCTCGATCACGTCGTCGGGGCCGTCGGTGTCCGGGAAGCCCTGCCCGAGGTTGACGGCGGAGGTGCGGACGGCGAGGGCCGACATCTCGGCGAAGATCGTGGTCCCCAGACCGGCGACGCGCGTGCTCGTGGTCTTCATCGTCCCGACTCTAGGCGTCGGCGGTGGCGCGTGGCGCGCGGTGCGAGACTGGACGCGTGTCCGCCACCACCGCCTCGCCTCCGCGCCGCGACCGCCGCCGACGGGGTCGTACGCCGCTGGGGAGGGCGCTGACCGCGCTCGGGGTCGTCCTCGTGCTCGCGGGCGTCGGGATGCTCGGCTACGTGGGGTGGCAGTACTTCGGCACCAACATCATCTCCAAGCAGCAGCAGGCCGAGCTGCGCGACGACCTCGTGAAGTCGTGGGACGCGCCGGAGGCGGACGACGCGACGGTGGTCCCGGGCGACGCGATCGCGTTGATGCGGGTGCCACGCTTCGGCGACGACTACGAGGTGCCGGTCGTGAAGGGCGTCGACGACCGCTCGCTCGCGCGCGGCATCGGCTGGTTCCCCGACTCGGCCCGTCCGGGCCAGGTGGGCAACTTCGCGGTCGCCGGGCACCGCGTCACGCACGGGGAGCCGTTCCGCCACTTCCTCGAGCTGCGGGCGGGCGACGAGGTCGTGGTCGAGACACGGACGCACGTCTACACGTACGTGCTGCGCGACGACGGGACGGACCGTGAGCTCGACTTCTCGGAGGGCTGGGTGCTCGACCCGGTGCCCGGCGAGCCCCAGGCGACGCCGACCGAGCGGCTGATCACGCTGGTGACCTGCTCGGAGCTCTTCCACACCGACGCGCGGTCGGTGGTGTTCGGCGAGCTGGCGTCGGCGGTGGAGAAGGACACCGCCGATACCCTGGCCCCATGAGCGATCGCGACGCCCTCATCGACCAGATCAAGGACAAGGCCGTCATCCACGGCAAGGTCACGCTCTCCTCGGGCAAGGAGGCGGACTACTACGTCGACCTGCGGCGGGTGACGCTCGACCACGAGGCCGCACCGCTCGTCGGTCGCGTGATGCTCGACCTGCTCGGCGACCTCGAGTACGACGCCGTCGGCGGTCTCACGATGGGCGCGGACCCGGTCGCGGCCGCGATGCTCCACCAGGCCGCCGCTCAGGGGCGTGCGCTCGACGCGTTCGTCGTCCGCAAGACGGAGAAGGCCCACGGGCTGCAGCGCCGCGTCGAGGGTCCCGACGTCGCCGGGCGTCGCGTCGTCGCGGTCGAGGACACCTCGACGACCGGCGGCTCGGTCCTGACCGCCGTCGAGGCGCTGCGCGAGGCGGGCGCCGAGGTCGTGGCGGTCGCGGTGATCGTCGACCGCGAGACGGACGCCGCCGACCGGGTCCGGGGCGAGGGGCTCGACTACCGGTTCGCGATCGCGAAGAGCGACCTCGGGCTGTAGCGCGCGGCGCGGTCCTCCACCGCGGCGACCGCGACGTCCGGCTGGTCGGCGAACACGCCGTCCACCCCGAGGTCGAGCAGCGCGTCCAGCTCGCGGCGTACGTCGCCCGCGTCGCCGCCGATCGCGCTCGAGCGCAGGTCGGTGGGGAGGAAGGCGTTCTCGCGCCGCACCGTCCACACGTACACCTCGAGCCCGGCGGCGTGCGCGTCCGCGGTGACCGTGCTGGGGCGCCCCAGAGCGCCGTCGGCGCGACGCGGCAGCAGCGTCTCCTTCGCCGCGCCGAGGACGTCGGCGTACTCGGCGATCTGCGCGAGCCCGCCCGGCGTCACCATGTCGGCGTAGGTCAGGGGGTCGCCGGCCCGCACCCGGTCGTACGGGGCTCCGGTCGGGTCGACGAGCTGGACGAGCCGGACCCGCGACTCCGCGGCGAGGTAGCGCAGGTTGGCGACCTCGTACGACTGCACGACGAAGCCGGACCCGGGGTCGTCGAGGCCCCACTCGCGGACGGTCCGCAGGAGGGGCTCCTCCAGCGGCAGGTCGCGGTCGCGGAAGTAGGTCGACGTCTTCAGCTCCGGGACCACGCCGACGTCGCGGCCGAACCAGGTCCCGGCGATCTCGGCGAGGCCGAGGATCTCGTCCAGCGTCGGCACCTCGTACCAGCCGTCGTAGGCGGTGTTGCCCGGGCGCAGCAGCGGGATCCGCTCCTTGGCGCGCAGCGTCTTGAGCTCGGCGAGCGTGAAGTCCTCGGTGAACCAGCCGGTGACCTCGCGGCCGTCGACGAGGCGGGTCCCACGCCGGTCGGCGAACTCGGGGTGGTCGGCGACGTCCGTGGTGCCGCCGATCTCGTTCTCGTGCCGGGCGACCAGCACGCCGTCGGCGGTGCTCACCAGGTCGGGCTCGATCAGGTCGGCGCCGAGGGCGACGCCGAGGAGGTAGGACGCGAGCGTGTGCTCCGGCCGGTAGCCGGAGGCGCCGCGGTGGGCGATCACGACCGGTCGGCCGCTGCCTGCCGGTCCGGGGGTTCCAGACATGACGTGTCGAGCCTAGGACCTGCGTCTCGCCTCTCCAACCGGGGCTCGCCGTACGACGGTGGCCGGCGCGACGCCGTACGCTCGGCGCGTGGACGCGGAGGATCAGCCCGAGGTCGGCGTGGGGCCCTGGGAGGGCGCGTGGCCGGACGACCCGCGGCTCGACCCCGAGCTGCTGCGCGAGGGCGACCGGCGCAACGTCGTCGACGCCTACCGCTACTGGTCGGTGGAGGCGATCGTCGCCGATCTCGACACCCGTCGCCACCCGTTCCACGTGGTGGTGGAGAACTGGCAGCACGACCACAACATCGGCTCGATCGTGCGGACGGCCAACGCGTTCCTGGCCGCGGAGGTGCACGTCGTCGGGCGTCGGCGGTGGAACCGGCGCGGGGCGATGGTCACCGACCGCTACCAGCACGTACACCACCACGCGACCGTCGCCGACGTCGTCGCCTGGGCCCGTACGGCCGGGGTGCCGCTGGTCGCGATCGACAACGTGGACGGCTCCCGACCGATCGAGCGCGCGGCGCTTCCACGGCAGTGCGCGCTCGTCTTCGGCCAGGAGGGACCGGGGCTGTCGGAGGAGATGCTGGCGGCGGCCGACGCGGTGCTCGCGATCTCGCAGTTCGGGTCGACCCGGTCGATCAACGTCGGTGCCGCCGCCGCGGTCGCGATGCACGCGTGGATCGCGCAGCACGCGGACATCCCGGGCTGAAGCGGCGGCTTCCGGGAACGCCGCGCCGTCGCGGCCTAGGCTCGACCCATGCCCCGCAGACTGGTCGTGGTCGGAGGTGACGCCGCAGGCATGTCCGCGGCGTCCACCGCGAAGCGTGCACTTGGAGACGCCCTCGAGGTGCTCGTCCTCGAGCGCCAGCCGTGGACGTCGTACTCGGCCTGCGGGATCCCGTACTGGGTCGCCGGCGACGTAGCGAGCCTCGACGACCTCGTCGCGCGCACGCCCGAGGAGCACCGCGCGAACGGGATCGACGTCCGCACCGGCTCGACCGCGACCGAGCTCGACCTCGACGCCGGCAAGGTCGTCGCGCGTACGCCGGAGGGGACGCAGACCTTCGGGTACGACGAGCTCCTGCTCGCGACCGGCGCGGAGCCGATCCGGCCCGACGTCCCCGGCGCCCAGGCGCGGGGGATCCACGGCGTGCAGACCCTCGCCGACGGACGACGGGTGCTCGACGCGCTCGGCGGCGACGCGAAGCGGGTCGTGATCGTCGGCGCGGGCTACATCGGCATCGAGATGGCGGAGGCGTGCGTGCGCCGCGGACTGGAGACGGTGGTCGTCGGCAAGCACCCGACGCCGATGCCGACCGTCGACGGCGACCTGGGCGACCTCATCGCCGAGGAGATGCGCTCCGACGGCATCGACGTGCGCAGCTCCGTCACCGTCACGGGCTTCGAGGACGACCTCGACGGGCAGGTGCGTGCCGTCGTCACCGACCACGGCACGATCGAGGCCGACGTCGTGATCCTCGGGACCGGCGTCCGGGGGCGCACCGAGCTCGCGGCCGGCGCCGGGCTGCCGCTCGGCATCAAGGGCGCGTTGCCGGTCGACGACCGCGGCCGGGTCGACGAGGACCGGCACGTCTGGGCGGCCGGCGACTGCGTCGAGTCGCGCCACCGGATCACCGGCCGGGCGACGTACGTCCCGCTCGGCACGCACGCCAACAAGCAGGGCTGGGTGGTCGGGCGCAACCTCGCGGGGTTCGACGTGACCTTCCCGGGAGTGCTGGGGACGGCGATGACCAAGGTCGTGACCTTGGAGATCGCCCGCACCGGTCTGGGGGAGCGGGAGGCCGCCGACGCGGGCTTCGACCCGCTGTCGGTGCGGATCGACGCGACGACGAGCGCGGGATACATGCCGAACGCGCGCTCGATGACGATGAAGGTGGTCGCCGACCGGCTCACCCGGCGTCTCCTCGGCGCCCAGATCGTCGGTCGCGAGGGCGCCGCGGTGCGCATCGACTCGTTCGCGCTCGCCCTGTGGAACGAGATGACGGTGGACGAGCTGATGATGACCGACCTCGGCTACGCGCCGCCCTTCGCGTCCGTCTGGGACCCGGTCCAGCAGGTGGCCCGCGCGGCCGTCTCGAAGCTGGGCCCCCGGGCCTGACAGGGCCGGGGAGGGGTGGGCGATAATGGCCGCACCGCCCGAGGCTCGAGCAGTTCAGCCCCGACAGTCCAGTCCTGGTCGATGAGGAGTCACCATGCCCGTCGCAACGCCCGAGGTCTACGCCGAGATGCTCGACAAGGCGAAGCGTGAGTCGTTCGCCTACCCGGCGATCAACGTCAGCTCGTCCCAGACGCTCAACGCTGCCCTCGCCGGGTTCGCCGAGGCCGAGAGCGACGGCATCATCCAGATCTCGACCGGCGGCGCCGAGTACCTCTCGGGCCCGACCGTCAAGGACATGGTCGCGGGCTCCCTGGCCTTCGCCGCCTTCGCGCACGAGGTCGCCAAGAAGTACCCCGTGAACGTGGCCCTCCACACAGACCACTGCCCGAAGGACAAGCTGGACGGTTTCGTCCGCCCGCTGCTCGCGGCGTCCACCGAGCGGGTCAAGCAGGGCGGCCTGCCCTACTTCCAGTCGCACATGTGGGACGGCTCGGCCGTCCCCCTCGACGAGAACCTTCAGATCGCCGAGGAGCTGCTGGCCGCCTCCGCCGCGGCCAACGTGGTCCTCGAGATCGAGGTCGGTGTCGTCGGCGGCGAGGAGGACGGCGTCGTCGGCGCGATCGACGACAAGCTCTACACGACCCCGGCCGACGCGCTCGCCACGGTCGAGGCGCTCGGGACCGGCGACAAGGGTCGCTACCTGACGGCGCTGACGTTCGGCAACGTCCACGGCGTCTACAAGCCGGGCAACGTCAAGCTCCGCCCGTCGGTCCTCGACGCGGCCCAGAAGGCCGTCCAGGAGAAGTACGGCGTCGAGCGCGCGTTCGACTTCGTCTTCCACGGCGGCTCGGGATCGACGGCCGAGGAGATCGCCGAGGCGGTCTCGTACGGCGTGGTGAAGATGAACATCGACACCGACACCCAGTACGCGTTCACCCGCCCGGTCGCCGACCACATGTTCCGCGGCTACGAGGGCGTGCTCAAGGTCGACGGCGAGGTCGGCAACAAGAAGCAGTACGACCCGCGCGCGTGGGGCAAGGCCGCGGAGGCCGGCATGGCCGCCCGTGTCGTCGAGGCGTGCCAGCACCTGTCGTCGACCGGCACCCGGGTCTGATCGCCGTGACGAACCTGCTCGGCGAGCCGCCGGAGACCCTTCTTCCCGCGGACCCGGTGACCGAGGCCGACGGCACGCCGCAGGAGCTGGCGCGGGACAACCCGGCGTCCAGCCTGGCGTGGGCGCTGTGCGCGGACGAGGCGCTCGCCGCGGACGAGAACGTCACCGCGTACGCATTCGCGCGCACCGGCTACCACCGCGGACTGGACGCGCTGCGCCGCAACGGCTGGAAGGGCCACGGGCCGATCCCGTGGTCGCACCCGGGCAACCAGGGCTTCCTGCGGGCGCTCGCGGACCTCGCCGAGGCGTCGGAGCGGATCGGTGACCTCGAGGAGGCGCACCGGTGCCGGGAGTTCCTGCGCGAGTCGAGCCGGGAGGCCTACGACACCCTCGTGCTGGGCGAGCGGGCCGGCGAGGAGTAGCCCGCGCGGCCTGCGGGAGCGCCCTGCCCCGAACGCGCAACAGTGGCCGCGGACTGGAGCCATCCCCCGGTAGACTCCGTCGCGGCCACTGCCACTGACCCCATTGTCACTCCGATGGGGTCACATCGCAATATGTCTGTTTCGGGCAGATTTTGGTCAACCCGGTCAGACCGCCCTGCCGCCGGCCGGGACCAGCATGCGGTAGGCACCCGGGACGGCCGTCCAGGTGCGCTGCCGCAGACCGTCGCCCGTCTCGCCGTCGGCGTTCCACGACATCGCCTCGCCGGAGATCGTCACCGACCGGCCGCGCGTCGTCACGACGTCGGCGCGCCGGGTGTGGGACCCCCGCAGGAGCCCCACGCCGTAGGCGATCCGCCGGTGCAGCGGGGCGGCGTGCGACACGGTCACGTCCAGGAGCCCGTCGGCGGGCTCGGCGTCGGGGAGCAGCGGCGCGCCGCCCCCGACGTACCGGCCCACCCCGACGGCGGCCTGGACCACGTCGTCGCCGTGGTCGACCGGGCGGCCGTCGACCAGGACGCGCAGCCGCGCCGGTGACCCGAGGAGCCCGGCCTTGAGCGCGCCGACGGCGTAGCCGAGCGGCCCCAGGCGCTTCTTCCACGGACCGGCCTCCTTGCCGGCCTCGGCCCCGACACCCACGTGGACGGCGTTGACGACCACGCTGCCCTCGTCGTCCACGGCGATCTCGAGCGGCCGCGGCGCCGCGTCGGGCAGCCCCTCGGCGACCTCGACGGGGTCCTCGGCCAGCCCGAGCGTGCGCGCGAAGTCGTTGCCGGTCCCCAGCGGCACGAGAGCGAGCGTCGTGGACCCCAGCCGGTCGAGCGACCACAGCGCCTGGACCGTGGCGTGCAGGGACCCGTCTCCACCGGCGACGACGACGACGTCGGCGTCCGAGTCGCGCAGGGCGCTCTCGAGCTCGCCGGGGTCGGCCGTGCGGGCGACCTCGACGCTCCACGCGCGGCGCAGCGCGGCGACGACGCGTTCGAGCACCGCGTCGTCGGAGCTCCCGGCGTCGGCGTTGGCGATCAGCAGGGCGGAGGTCATGAAGGAGGTCTACCACCGCGGGGGCCTCACGTCCGAGCGGGAGCCCGGTAGACTCCCACCGTAAGAGCCCCTTGCACGGGGCTTGTCGCATGTCGTCAGGTGGTGCGCCTCCCATGCCCGCAGTCGTGATCGTCGGAGCCCAGTGGGGAGACGAGGGGAAGGGCAAGGCGACAGACCTGCTCGGTAGCCGCGTCGACTACGTCGTGAAGTTCAACGGCGGCAACAACGCCGGGCACACCGTGGTGATCGGCGAGGAGAAGTACGCGCTGCACCTCCTCCCGAGCGGCATCCTCACCCCGGGCTGCGTCCCGGTCATCGGCAACGGCGTCGTGGTGGACATCGGCGTCCTGTTCGAGGAGATCGACGGCCTCGAGGCCCGTGGCGTCGACACGTCGCAGCTCAAGGTGAGCGCGAGCGCGCACGTGATCCCGGAGTACAACAAGGTCCTCGACAAGGTGACCGAGCGCTTCCTCGGGTCGCGCAAGATCGGCACGACCGGGCGCGGCATCGGCCCGACGTACGCCGACAAGATGAACCGCCAGGGCATCCGCGTCCAGGACATCTTCGACGAGAAGATCCTCACCCAGAAGGTCGAGGGCGCGCTGGAGCTCAAGAACCAGCTGCTCACCAAGGTCTACAACCGCCGCGCGGTGACCGTCGACGAGGTCGTCGAGGACCTCCTGTCGTACGCCGACCGGCTCGCCCCGTTCGTCGCGGACACCACGCTGCTGCTCGACCGGGCGATCGCCGACGGCAAGATCGTGCTGCTCGAGGCCGGCCAGGCCACGATGCTCGACGTCGACCACGGGACCTACCCGTTCGTGACGTCGTCCTCGGCGACCGCCGGCGGTGCGGCGACCGGCTCCGGCATCGCACCGACCCGCATCGAGCGCGTGATCGGCATCGTCAAGGCCTACACGACACGTGTCGGCGAAGGACCGTTCCCGACGGAGCTCTTCGACGCCTCCGGCGACTTCCTGCGCGAGCAGGGTGGAGAGTTCGGCACGACGACCGGGCGCCCGCGGCGCTGCGGCTGGTACGACTCCGTGGTCGCGCGCTACTCCGCGCGGATCAACGGCGTCACCGACTTCGTCCTCACCAAGCTCGACGTCCTGACCGGGCTGGAGACGATCCCCGTGTGCGTCGCGTACGACGTCGACGGGGTGCGCCACGAGGAGATGCCGGTCAACCAGACGGACTTCCACCACGCCGTCCCGGTGTACGAGGAGCTGCCGGGCTGGTCGGAGGACATCTCGGGCGCGCGGTCGTTCGAGGACCTGCCGGCCAACGCGCAGGCGTACGTCCGTCGCGTCGAGGAGCTCTCCGGCGCGCGCATCTCCGTGGTCGGCGTCGGACCCGGCCGCGAGCAGGCCGTCGTCCGCCACGACCTCATCTGACCGCGGCGCGCCCGTGGCGGCCGGCGAGGAGGAGCACTCCGCCGGCTGCCGCGAGCGCCGCACCGAGCGCGGCCGCGGCGGCGGGCAGCCACGTCGGGATCCCGAGGTAGACCGTGATCCCGAGGATCCGTGAGAGCCCCCACGGCAGGAGCGCCATCTGGTCGTTCCAGACCGTCAGCGCCTGCTCGAGCCCGATCACGGCGACGAGGCCGCCGAGCACCACGAGCGGGACGCCGAGAGCCACGAGGAGCCGCCCTGTCGCGCCGGTGACCCGGAGTCCGTACCCGTGGCGCAGCACCAGCCAGGTGGCCACGAACAGCCAGCAGAACGCCGCGAAGGCGAGCGTGACGTACGCCGTGCGCGCGTCGGGGTCGGTCCAGAAGAGGAACCAGTAGCGTCCGGGGCCGCGGCGCGCGAGCGCCAGCAGCAGGACGACCGTCCGCAGGATCGCGACACCGCCGATCGCCGCCCACAGCGCGTACGGGTCGCGGCCGCGGACCAGGAGGCGCGCGGCGAGGGCGAAGAGCACCCACGCTCCGAGCGTCACCAGCAGGTGCGCCGGTGCGGCGAACCAGGTCAGCACCGCGCGGCTCGCGACCAGGAGCAGCGCGGGGAAGAGCCAGACGGCGACGCGGTCCGTCCGCGACGGCGCAGGCACGTCGCGCAGTCGCCAGGGAGCGACTACGCCGACGAGCAGCGCCCGCACGGCGGTGAGGCCGGGCACGGAGCGACGACGGAGGGTGAGCGCCGCCGCGACGACGAGGAGCACGAGGACGAGGAGCCCACGCGCCAGCAGCGCCATGCCGGGATCGCGGTCCGCGCGCTCGCTCCCGAGGTCGGCGGGAGTGAAGGAGTACGCCGGGAGGTCGAGGTCGTCCGCGTAGCGCGCGACGTGCTCGGCACGCGCGGCCTCGTACCTCTCCCGCGCCGCGTGCCAGGCGGTCCGCGCCCGCTCGCTCCCGGTGTCGAGCCACTGGACGTGCCGCAGGAAGGTCGCGCGGTAGGCGGCGAGGGTGCGGAACAGGTCCTCCTCGTACGCGAGGGTGTCCAGCAGCCGGGTCCTCAGGCCGGCGTCGCGCCACGTGGCGGCGTCGGTCCCCTCGACGAGCGTGCGCATCCGGGCGACGGTGCGCGTCGCCCGCTCGCCCTCCGCGACCGCCTCGTCGAGCCGCCCGCGGGAGATCGCGTAGATGCTGTCGAGCGACGCGCTGTCGCCGGTGACGAGGTCCCACTCGAAGATCCACATCATCGGCGGTGGCTCGAGGCCGAGCGCTTTCACGGAGCGGTCCGCGTACGGGCCGAGGTAGAGGCCGTCGGAGATCGCCGCGCGTGACAGCGCGAACGCCTCGCCGAGCGCGCGGACGGTCTCGGGGTCGGCGGAGAACGTCTGCCGGACCCAGTCGGCCGTCGCCTCGCCGGGTTCGGTGGTGGGGTCGAGCGCGAGGCGACCGGCCACGTACGCGTTGAGGTCGTACAGCTGCCAGAACCCGTCGCGCAGGTACAGCGAGCGGGGCCCGGCGTACAGCGGCCCGCCGATCTGCGTCCACGTCCACACGCCCTCGACCTGCGGGTTCGCGGCGAGGAACCGCTGCAGCGCCTCCTGCGTGACGGCACCGAGGTCGTTCGGGAGCGAGCCGAGGCCCTCGAACTCGCGTCGGGCCTGGAGCTCGACGATGCGCCGCTGCGGCCCGCGCTCGAGGGTCGCGTTGAGCGGCAGGTGGCTGTAGAAGTCGCCCGCGACGTACTTCGTCGAGACCACCAGGTGCGGGTCGTCGAGGTCGCCGAGCACCGCGTCGTACGAGTCCGGGTTGGTGTGGAGGTCGCCGACGGGACCGACGCCGACCGTCCAGCTGCGGAAGATGACGTCCCGGTCCGCGTCCCCGGCGACCTCGAGGAAGGCGCGCAGCATCGTGCGGACCGCTGCCGGAGTCGTGACGGCCAGCTCCGAGGAGTAGTCCCAGCCCTCCATCGCGTACGCCGAGCCGCCCTCGCCGACGCGGACCATCAGCCCGTCCGCGAACGGCATCGCGGCGAACAGCTCACGCAGGCCCGCCTGGTAGACCGTCCACGACGCGGGGTCCTCGACTCCGTCGCCGTGGGACTCCAGGTAGCGGGCGAGCGGTGGGGAGACGGCCAGCATGTCGGTCGAGAAGTAGACCTTCATGCCCTGGTCGTAGGCGTAGCGCCACACCGGGCCGAACGCCTCCACCATCGCCTCGGCGCGCTCCGGGTGCGTGTCGCCCACGGGGTAGACCTCGTGCCCGTCACCGACGTCGCGGAACGTCACGTACTCGAGGAAGCCCGGCACGACCACGCCGTTGTAGCCGAGGGCGAGGCTGTGGTCGACGAGGTCGCGGAACTGCGCGGCGATCTCCTCGACCGCCGCCGCGTCGACGTACGGGGCGTCGGGCAGGACCGCGGATCCGACGACGTCGGTGTTGAGCGTGTAGTCGTCACCGGCGGCGAAGCGCGCGGGATCGTCGTCGAACCCGACGGCACCGGTGTCGACGAGCCGGGTCGCGAGCCGCGGCGTGACCACGACACCGTCCTCCGCGTCCGGGAACACCGCTCGGCCGGACCGGACCCGGTCGGCGAGGACGCGGAGCGCGGTCGCGGCGCCGCCGGTCGTGGCCGCGTCGAGCCGCTGGCCGGCCGCGTCCGCCGTGATCCGGTACGCCTCGGGTCCCGTGTCGGTCAGGGCGTCCGCGTGGACGGTGACCGCCGCCTTCCCCGACACGGCTGCGAAGAGGTCGGTGGCCGCGACGAGCGAGGGCCGCGGTGCACCGGCGTCGTCGAGGGCGTCGGCGAGCGCGGTGGCAGCGGCGACGACGCGGGTGCTTCCCGGCGCGAACGCGATCACGTCGAGCCGCGGGGGAGCGATCGCGGCTCGCACAGGCGCGGCCTGCGGACCCTCCTGCGGGACGTCGGCAGCCTCGGAGGTGAGGCCGAGCGTGTCCGAGAGCAGGGACGCGACTCCTGCGCCGGCGGCCAGGAGCAGGACGACGACGAGGGCGAGGGCGGTGCGGCGCCGCCACGAGGGCGAAGGCCGTGCGGTGCCGCGTGGCATGGACGGATCCTAAGGACGCGGAGGCGCTCCCGTCCCGCTGATCCGGTAGCCGCCCCACGGGTTGCGCTCACCCAGCCGGCCGGAGACCTCGGGCCCGCCGGGGACACGGACGCCGATCGGCTTGCGCCCGACACGGGTCGCGATCGCGGTGAGGGCGTCGTCGGGCGCCAGCCGCCCGTGCCAGTGGAAGACACCGTCGATCGGCTGCAGCAGTCCCGACATCACGACCTGCGTCGCCACCACCTCGCCCGCCGCGACCAGCTCGAGCGGGCCGACGTAGGTGTCGTCGGGCGCGTGCGGGTCGGCGTCCGCCGGGGTCTCGCCGGGGGCCACAGCCGGGGTCACGGCCTGGCCGCCGGCACCTCGTCGAGCAGTCCGGCGCGCTTCCACAGCAGGCGGCCCGGACCGGTGATCATGTCGATCTCCTCGAGCGTCGCGCGGACCCGGCGGGCGGCCCAGGCGCGGGTCGCCCGGGCGTACGGGTTGCGGCGCGCAGCCTTCCACGCCGAGCGCCCGTCGAGACCGGCGTCGCGGTAGACGTGCGGGTGGATCAGGTGGACCGACGCGAGGTACGCGGAGGCGCCGATGACGAACTTGGACCACTCGCGGGTCGCCCATCCCTGGCCCTGGTACTCGATCGCGGCCTCCTCGCGGGCATAGCGCATGTGCCGCGCCTCCTCGACCACGTGCACGTGGGAGACACCACGCACCAACGGCTGCAGCGACGCATCGTCGCGCGCCTCCCGCTGGAGCTGGTCGAGCACCTCCTCGACGAACAGTGCGCCGGCGAAGCAGGTGGCGCCGTTCGACGTCGTCTTGAGGAAGCGTCCGCCCTCGTGCAGCGGGCGGAGGGGCCGGTAGTAGGGCGCGTCGAGCGTGGCGAGCAGCTTGCCGAACATCACCGAGTGACGCGTCTCGTCGCCGATCTCGGTGAAGCCGTACTGGACCGTCGCCGTACGCGGGTCGTCGTCGTAGATCCGGCGGACCATCATCTGCATCAGGATCGTCTCGAACCAGATCCCCATCGAGGCGATGCTCGCGAGCTCGAGGCGGCTCAGGTCGATCTGCTGGTCGCGCGACATCCGGTCCCACAGAGGGGTGCCGTAGAGCGACACACGGTGCGGCGGTGCGAAGAACTTGTCGTCCTCGAGCGGCGCGTCCCAGTCGAGGTCGACGAACGGGTCGTACGACAGAGCGGCCGAGGACTTGAGCAGGCGCTGGCCGGAGGCCTCGCGTCGGGCGGCGGTGCTCTGTGGATCGGGAGCGGTGAGTGTCATGGGTTCCCCTTCGGTCCCGAGCTGTGACGTGGATCGCATCAACAATGTAACACTGGCAGTGTCAGATTGCGATGCCCG
The DNA here is from genome assembly GCF_050632745.1 of Mumia spirodelae. NCBI lineage: Bacteria > Bacillati > Actinomycetota > Actinomycetes > Propionibacteriales > Nocardioidaceae > Mumia > Mumia spirodelae. Next base: position 158,493 of record NZ_JBODSD010000001.1, read on the forward strand.
GCGCACTGAAGGCGGCCACTAGGGTGGGGCCCCGTGAAGACCCTCGTCATCGGCACCGGCGGCCGTGAGCACGCCCTCGCGCTCGCTCTCTCCCGCGACCCGTCCGTCACCGAGGTGCACGCGGCGCCCGGCAACCCCGGCATCGAGCAGGTGGCGACCCTTCACGAGGTCGACCCGCTCGACGGCGCCGCGGTCGCGGACCTCGCAGTGGCGCTGGCTGCGGACCTCGTGGTCGTCGGCCCCGAGGCGCCGCTGGTGGCCGGCGTCGCGGACGCGGTCCGCGCTCGGGGCATCGCCGTGTTCGGGCCGTCGGGGGAGGCCGCACGGCTGGAGGGCTCGAAGGCCTTCGCCAAGCAGGTGATGGCGGCGGCCGAGGTGCCGACCGCGATGGCCCACGTGTGCACCACGCCCGAGGAGGTCGCGGCTGCGCTCGACGCGTTCGGTCCGCCGTACGTGGTCAAGGACGACGGGCTCGCCGCCGGCAAGGGCGTCGTCGTGACCGACGACCGGCAGGAGGCGCTCGACCATGCCGCCGGCTGCGAGCGGGTCGTGGTCGAGGAGTACCTCGACGGTCCCGAGGTCTCGCTGTTCGCCCTGTGCAGCTACAGCGAGGAGTCCGGTGCGACGGTCGTGCCGCTGCAGCCGGCGCAGGACTTCAAGCGGGCCTACGACGACGACGCAGGCCCGAACACCGGCGGCATGGGCGCCTACACGCCGCTGCCGTGGGCCCCGGACGACCTCGTCGAGGAGGTCACCCAGCGCGTGCTGCAGCCGACGGTGGACGAGATGGCGCAACGCGGCTCTCCGTTCTCCGGCCTTCTGTACGCAGGGTTGGCGTTGACCTCTCGGGGGCTGAGGGTCGTCGAGTTCAACGCGCGGTTCGGCGACCCGGAGACGCAGGCGCTCATGGCGCTGCTCCTGTCGCCGCTCGGCCCGCTGCTCCACGGTGCGGCCACGGGCACCCTGGACCAGGTCCCGGCACCGCGCTGGCGCGACGGCGCCGCGGTCACGGTCGTCGTCGCGGCGGAGGGCTACCCGGCCTCGCCGCGCAAGGGCGACGTGATCCACGGCGTCGAGGAGGCCGACGCGCTCGAGGGCGTCGACGTCATCCACGCCGGCACGGCCCGCAACGCCGACGGCGAGCTCGTCACGGCGGGCGGTCGCGTCCTCGCGGTCACCGCGTCCGGCGCGGACCTGGCGGAGGCGCGGCGGCGGGCGTACGAGGCGGTGGACCTCATCCGGATCGACGGCGGATTCTCGCGCCGCGACATCGCCGCGAAGGCCGCCGGCGCCTGATCCTCTCCCGGAACGGGCAGACTGGTCCGATGCCGATCACCGGAGAGTACGAGCCCAGCGCGTGGAAGATGTCCCGCGACCAGGTCGCGGGGTACGAGGCGTCCGCCGGGCGCACCCACAACACGATCGTCGGCAGGCCCGTCGTCATCGTCACCTACCGCGGTCACAAGACCGGGCTGGTGCGCAAGACGCCGGTCATGCGCGTGGAGCACGAGGGCGTCTACGCGATCGTCGCGTCGATCGGCGGACGTCCGCAGAACCCGCAGTGGTACGCCAGCGTGGTCGCCGACCCGCACGTGATGCTGCAGGACGGACCCGAGCCTCGGGACTACGTCGCGCGCGAGGTCCACGGGGACGAGAAGGCGCTCTGGTGGGCCCGTGCGGTCGAGGCCTACCCGTCGTACGCCGACTACCAGGAGAAGACCTCCCGCGAGATCCCGGTGCTCGTGCTGGAGGCACGCGACGGTGCTTGACTGAGCAGATGCCAGTCACCGGAGAGTACGAGCCGAGCCCGTCGGCCCGGGTGCGCAAGCACGTCGAGGAGATGGAGACGACCGGCGAGCCGACGAACACGCCGTTGGGCAGGCCGATCGTCGTCATGACGTTCCACAGCCGACGGTCCGACAAGGTGCACAAGACCGCCGTGATGAAGGTCGAGCACGAGGGGACCTACGCGCTCGTGGCGTCCAAGGGCGGGAGCCCGCAGCACCCCGAGTGGTACCACGCGCTCACCCAGCACCCGGAGATCGACCTGCAGGACGGGACGGAGAAGTACGCCCTGCGGATCCGCGAGGTCCACGGTGCCGAGCGGTCGCAGTGGTGGGCGCGCGCCGTGGAGGCGTACCCGCCGTACGCCGACTACCAGCGCAAGACCGACCGCGAGATCCCGGTCCTGCTCGCCGAGCCCGCCTAGCCCCAGCCCCGTCCCCTCCCCTCCCGTCCCCTCCCGTCCGCGTTGTGAAGGGTTGCGGTCGGAATCGGGATGCCGAATCGGGTCGCAACCCTTCACAACGGGGACGAGGCGGGGGCGGCGCTGGCGGCACCTGGGAGAATGGAGGACGTGACGACTCCGAACGTGCTCGCGCTCCGCTACGCCTCGCCCGAGATGGCCCGCCTCTGGTCGCCGGAGCACAAGATCGTGCTCGAGCGCCAGCTGTGGATCGCCGTGATGAGGGCGCAGCGCGACCTCGGCATCGAGACGCCGGACGGCGTCATCGAGGCGTACGAGGCTGTCGTCGACCAGGTGGACCTCGACTCGATCGCCGCGCGGGAGCGCGTGACGCGCCACGACGTGAAGGCGCGCATCGAGGAGTTCAACGCCCTCGCGGGTCACGAGCACATCCACAAGGGGATGACCTCGCGCGACCTGACCGAGAACGTCGAGCAGCTCCAGATCCGCTCCTCGTTGCTCCTCGTCCGCGACCGCGCCGTCGCGGCGCTGGCGCGGCTGGCCGAGCGCGCCGCGGAGTTCGAGGCCCAGGTGCTCACCGGTCGCAGCCACAACGTCGCGGCGCAGACGACGACGCTCGGCAAGCGGTTCGCCACGGTCGCCGACGAGATGCTGGTCGCCTACCAGCGGGTCGAGGACCTGATCGCCCGCTACCCGCTGCGCGGCATCAAGGGTCCGGTCGGCACCGCGCAGGACCAGCTCGATCTGCTGTCCGGGGACCGTGACGCGCTCGCGGCGCTCGAGGAGCGTGTCGCGGCGCACCTCGGCTTCGACAACGTGCTGACCTCGGTGGGCCAGGTCTATCCGCGCTCGCTCGACTTCGACGTGGTCAGTGCCCTCGTGCAGCTGGTGAGCGCCCCGTCGAACCTCGCGACCACGATCCGTCTCATGGCCGGCAACGAGCTCGTCACCGAAGGCTTCAAGCCGGGCCAGGTCGGGTCGTCGGCGATGCCGCACAAGATGAACTCGCGGTCGTCCGAGCGCGTCAACGGTCTTGCCGTCGTCCTGCGCGGCCACCTCTCGATGGTCTCGGAGCTGGCTGGCGACCAGTGGAACGAGGGCGACGTCTCGGACTCCGTCGTACGCCGGGTCGCGCTGCCGGACGCGTTCTACGCGACCGACGGCCTGTTCGAGACCTTCCTGACGGTGCTCGACGAGTTCGGCGCGTTCCCGGCGGTCATCGCGCGCGAGCTCGACCGCTACCTGCCGTTCCTCGCGACCACGAAGGTGCTGATGGCGGCGGTCCGCCACGGCGTCGGCCGCGAGGAGGCGCACGAGGCGATCAAGGAGCACGCGGTCGCCATCGCGCTCGAGATGCGCGAGAAGGGCTCGGCCGAGAACGAGCTGTTCGCGCGGCTCGGCGCCGACCCTCGCCTCGGGCTGACCGAGTCCGACCTCGCCACGCTGGTCGCCGAGCCGCTGACGTTCACCGGCGCCGCGGTCGCGCAGGTCGGCACGGTCGTCGGCCGGGTCAGCGAGCTCGCGGCGCAGCACCCCGAGGCGGCGTCGTACCGCCCCGGGGCCATCCTCTGACGCACCCGCACGCACGGACGACGAGGCATCCCGACCCCCTCGCGGTCGGGATGCCTCGTCGTGTCGGGAGCGCGTGCGTCAGCTGCTGGCGCGCATCGCCCGCGCGCCGACGAGCAGGCCGACCACGCAGGTGAGCGCGGCGGCGACCGCTCCGGCGACCGCGTCGCCGTCCCAGGTCCCGTCGATCAGCGCACGCTCGGCGTCCACGACGTACGTCAGCGGGTTCGCCTTCGACAGCACCTCCAGCCAGCGTGGCGCCCCCTCGAGCGGGAGGAGGATCCCGGCGAGCAGCATCAACGGGAACAGCAGGGTCTGCTGTACGCCCCAGAACGCCCACTGGTTCTCCTTGACGGCGAGCGCGAGGGCGTACGACAGAGCGCCGAGGCCGACGCAGAAGACCGCGAGCACGCCGAGCCCGACGACCAGTCCTGCCGGGTCGGGACGGAACCCGAACGGCACGGCCACGGCGACGATCACCAATGCCTGCACGATCGCCGGGACGATCTCCTTGAGCGCCCGGCCGACCATCAGCGACGAGCGCGACAGCGGACTGACGAGGGTGCGCTCGTGCGACCCGGTCTGCATCTCGAACTGCAGGTTTGCGCCGGTCGTCGACGTGCCGAAGAGCGACAGCATCACGATGACGCCCGGCACGAACCACTGCAGCGTGTCGGCGGTCGACTGTCCCGACGACGCGACGAGCAGCGGGGTGAAGAGCCCGAGGAAGAACAGCGGCTGGATGATCCCGAAGATCACCGAGAACGGGTCGCGGACCACCGGACGCAGCTCGCGGAGGAACACCAGGGCGGTGTCGTGGAACGAGCTGGTGGTCCGGGTTGCGGGCGCCGGCGCCGGCGAAGGGGTCGTACGGGTGGGGGTGTCGAGGGCGGTCATGCCGCCACCTCCTCGAGGATGTCGGTGCTGCTGCTGCTGGTGCCGCCTTCGCGCAGGCTGCGGCCGGTGAGGGAGAGGAAGACGTCGTCCAGGGTCGGGCGCGCGACCTCGACGGTCGCGGGGGACACCCCGACCGCGGCGTAGTCGCGGAGCATGTCGGTCACCAGACCGGCACCGCCGGCGACCTGGACGTCGACCGCGGTCCCGTCCTGCACGACCTGCGCCGTCGGGTGCGCAGCCGCTGCCCGTTCCGCCGCCCGTCCGGCGTCTCCCGGCGTGGCGAAGGTGAGCGCGATGCGGTCCCCGGCGTGGTTCGCCTTGAGCGCGGCGGGGGTGTCGTCCGCGACGACCCGGCCGTGGTCGACGACCACGATCCGTTCGGCCAGCGCGTCGGCCTCGTCGAGGTAGTGCGTCGTCAGCACGACCGTCGCGCCGTGCCGGCGTCGGAGGTCGACCACGTGCTCCTGGAGGTTCGCGCGGTTCTGCGGGTCGAGGCCGGTCGACGGCTCGTCGAGGAAGAGCAGGCCCGGCGCGTGGATCAGGCCCATCGCGATGTCGAGCCGGCGCCGCTGCCCGCCCGAGAGCGTCATGACCTTCTGCGTCGCCTGGTCGGTCAGGCCGAGCGACTCGAGCAGCTCGTGCGCACGGGTGCGCGCCTCGGTGCGCGACAGCCCGTACGAACGCCCGCTCACCACGATCTCGTCGATCGCCCGCTGCGCGTGCGCGGCGCTGTTGCCCTGGCCGATGTAGCCGATGGCGCGGCGGACGGCCCGCGGGTCGGCGGTGACGTCGTGGCCGGCGACGCGTGCGGTGCCGGAGGTCGGTGCGAGCAGCGTCGTGAGCATCCGCAGCGTGGTCGACTTGCCGGCACCGTTCGGCCCGAGCAGCGCCACCATCTCGCCCGCCGCGATGTGGAGGTCGAGGTCCTTGACCGCGGTCACGGTCTTCTTTCCGGTACGGAACTCCTTGGTGAGTCCCCGGGTCTCGATCATCGTGTCCATGGCTCCACGCTCTCGTGGCTTGCGGTCAGGTTCTGACCTGATTCACGGTCTAGCCTGAGAAACATGGCTGGATCGAGCGAACGCATGCTGCGCCTGCTGTCCCTCCTGCAGACGCACCGCTACTGGACGGGTCCGGAGCTGGCGGACAGGCTCGACGTCAGCGAGCGCACCCTGCGCCGCGACGTCGACCGGCTCCGCGGGCTCGGCTACCCGGTGGAGGCGACGCGCGGGGCCGCCGGCGGCTACCAGCTCCAGGCCGGCGCGTCGCTGCCCCCGCTGCTGGTCGCCGACGACGAGGCGGTCGCGATCGCGGTCGGGCTCCAGGCGTCCGCAGGGACCGGGGCCGCGGGGCTCGACGACGCCGCCGTCCGCGCGCTGAGCAAGATCGTCCAGGTGATGCCACCACGGCTGCGGCGACGGGTGAAGGCGCTGCAGGACTTCACCGACCGCGGTCCGATGGGAGGCCCGCAGGTCGACGCGGTGGTGCTGTCCGTCCTCGCGCAGACGTGCCGCGACGCCGAGCGTCTCGAGCTCGTCTACCGCCGAGCCGACGGCGAGCGCGGGCGGCGTACGGTCGAGCCGCACCGCCTCGTCTCGCTCGGACGGCGGTGGTACCTCGTCGCGTACGACCTCGGCCGGGGCGACTGGCGCAGCTTCCGCGTCGACCGGATGACCGAGCCGCGGCCGACCGGGGCTCGCTTCCGCCCGCGAGACCTGCCCGCCCCGGACGCCGCGACGTTCGTGAGCGAGTCGATCGCGTCGCTGTCGCCGACGACGGACGTGTCGTTCGTCGTGCACGCGCCGGCGCCCGAGGTGGGGCGCGTCGTCCGCTGGTACGGGACGGTCGAGCCGGCCGGCGACGGCCGGTGCCGGGTCGCGATGTCGGTGGACAGCTTCGACTGGGTCGTCCTCGTGCTCGCGTCGGTCGGCGCGCCGTACGAGCAGGTCGAGCCGCCGGCCCTCGTCGAGCACCTCCGTCGTACGGGTGCGCTGCTGGCCGGCGCGTGACGCGGGGCTATCCGCGGCGCTGCTGCTGCTTCTCCGCCGTCGCCTCCTGCAGGCGCTCGGTGTAGGACCGCGTGTCGCCGACGGCGTTGATCGCCCGCCACAGCGACCACGCCGCGACGACCACCGCGAGGCCCACGGCCCATCCGGTGGACGCGCCGAGGGCCAGCGCGAGCGACCCGAGGACGGCGGCGTCCGGGCCGCGCACCACGGCGCCGACCGCGCCCGGAGGCAGCGCGCCCATCGGGCTGGTCACCAGCGGACCGTCGAACCGCGGCGGCGCGGACGCGGCCGAGCGGACGATCCCGCTCCAGATCGCCAACGTGAGCACGACGGCCTCCACGACCGAGCCGCCCGGCAGGAGCAGCGTCACGACCACCGCCCACACGGCGGCCACGGCGCCGCCGGGCAGGGCGAGACCGACGAGGAGCGCGAGGTCGTCGACACCGAGCGCCCTCCGCAGGCCCGGCGAGCGCCAGACGATCCGCAGGGACGCGGTCGTCCACCGGGTCGCCGCGTAGCCGACCAGGGCCGCGAGGAGGACGGCGAGCGAGCCCAGGCCGATCGCGGCGCCGACCTGCGCGACGACGGCGCCCGCCGCCAGACCGAGCAGGCGCCGCGGGGACCGTGCGAGGCGCATCGCCTCGCGCACGACGACGGCCCCGAACCCGCGTCCGAGGCCACGCCACGAGCGTCGCGCGCCGAGCAGGCGGAACCGGCGTGCGGTGAGGACCTCGCCGACCAGCGACAGGTCGAGCCCGTACGCGGCGCCCGTCAGGCCGGCGACGAGCGCTCCGCCCGGCTCCACGTCGGCTCGCGTGAGCCGCCCGATCCTCGGCGTGGCCAGCACCACGGCCACGAGGCCGACACCGACCAGCACCCCCGCGATCGCGACCGCGTGCGTCGCGCCGCCGGCCAGCTCCCAGGAGATTCCGGAGGCGACGGCGGCCGCGAGCACAACCGCGCCGGTGAGGAGCACGTCGCCGACGATCCCCACGGCCCGCCGGGCGCCGGGGTGCGGCTGTGCCGCGGTCGCGAGCGCGGTGGCCAGCAGCCCCGCGCCGACCGCGCCCACGAGCACCGCCACGACGACCGTCGGCGACGCGGTCGTACCGGACATCGCGACGCCGGGGAACGCGACGCACGCCGCCACGGCCACGCCGAGCGCAGCGGCGTACGGACGACGGAGCAGCCCGCCCCGGGCGACCGGGCTCGCGAGCACCCACTGGGCCGACGCGCCGCTGCTGACGACGGGGCCGATCGAGGCCAGCGCGTGGAGGACCGCGCCGATCGTTCCGACGGCGACCACGACGGGGAGCTCCTCGCGGACGACACCGCACCCCTCGGTCGGACACCCGAGCAGCTCGTGGTGCACCTGGGCGAGCGCGGCGCCGACGACGACGCCGAGCATCAGCAGGGAGAAGATCGCGACGTACGCGTCCTCCGCCACCTGGAGCCACGTGCGGTTGGCGTGCGCGCGCCGCGCCCGCGTGAGCCTGCGGCGCAGCGCGCGGGGGCTCGGGACGGGCGCGGCCTCCACGACCGGCGCGGTGCCGCTCACGCGCCGAGCTCGAGCACGTCGTCGCCGACGGCAGCAGCGAGGTCCGGGTCGTGGGTGGCCATCACGATCGCGGCGCCGGCGCGCTTGTCGGCCGCCAGGCGCTCGGCGAGCCACGCCTGCCCGTCGGTGTCGAGGCGCTGCTCGGGCTCGTCGAGGACGAGCAGCCGGTACGGCCGGACGAACGCGGTCGCGAGCGCCAGGCGCTGCCGCTGGCCGGACGAGAGGGTCGCTGGGAACTGGTCGCGCACGTCGCTGATCCCGACCGCGTCCAGCACCTCCTCCGCCTGCTCGGCCGGCTGGCCGTGCGCCCGGGCGAGTAGGTCGAGGTGCTCGAGGACCGTGAGGTCGGGGAAGAAGTCCAGGTCGCCGAGCACGGTCGCCACGTCGGCGCGGAAGCGTGGGTCGGACTCGTCCACGCGGCGCCCGTCGTACGTGACGGTGCCCGAGGTCGGCCGCTCGCCGACCAGGCACCGCAGGAGCGTGGTCTTGCCGGAGCCGTTCGGACCCCGCAGCACCAGGCAGCGTCCGGCGCGGACGTGGAACGTCAGGTGGTCGAAGACGACGCGATGCCCGTAGGCGTGCTCGAGGTCGGTGACCGAGACCAGGGACGGGGGCGTCTTCTTCGACTTGCGGCTCACCGCGTCAGTCTGCCATCGCGGGGCGAACGGCCGCGCCGTCCGTCAGGCCCTCGACACCCGCGGACCGGAATGGCAAGGTAAGCGGACGCTTAGTCCCGACGTCCCTTCGTGAGGAGACCCCATGGCCGAGATCCACGGCACCTTCGACGACCGGTTCCAGCCTCTCGTCGACGAGCTCGCCCGCAGGGTCGACGTCGGCGACGAGGTGGGAGCGTCCCTCGCCGTGGTGCAGGACGGGCGCATGGTCGTCGACGTCTGGGCCGGCCACGCCGACGCCGAGCGGACGACCCCGTGGCGCGAGGACACCGTCACCAACGTCTGGTCCTGCACGAAGACCGTGACGGCCCTCGCCGCGCTGGTCCTCCACGACCGCGGTCTGATCGACGTGCACGAGAAGGTGGCGACGTACTGGCCGGAGTTCGCCGCTCGCGGCAAGGGCGGGGTCGAGGTCCGGCACCTCCTGTCCCACACGTCCGGTGTCCCGGCGCTCGAGCAGCCCGCCGTGGCCGAGGACCTGTACGACGCGGAGGCGGCCGCGGCGCGGTTCGCCAGCCAGGAGCCGTGGTGGGAGCCCGGCACCGCGTCGGGCTACCACGCGATCAACTACGGCCACCTCGTCGGCGAGGTGGTGCGGCGCGTGACGGGCCAGTCGCTGAAGGAGTTCGTGGCCGCCGAGATCGCGGGTCCGGTCGGCGCCGACTTCACGATCGGCCTCCCGCTCGAGGCGTACGACCGGGTGAGCGCGATCGTCCCGCCGACCGCGTTCGAGATGCCGCCGGGGATCGAGCCGGGGCCGCTCGCGCTGCGCACGCTGGGCGGGCCGCCGCTGCACGCGACCTTCGCGCTCACCGACGCTTGGCGCGCGGCCGACATCGGAGGTGCGAACGGCCACGGCAACGCGCGGTCGCTGGCCCGGATCCAGTCCGCGCTCAGCCACGACGGCGTCGCGATCGGGGGTCACAAGCTGCTGTCGCCGGAGACGATCGACCTCGTCTTCGACGAGCAGGCCACCGGGCCCGACCTCGTGCTCGGTGCTCCGTTGCGGTGGGGCATCGGCTACGCGCTGGTCGACCCGGCGACGCAGGCGTACCTCCCGCAGGGTCGGATCTGTCACTGGGGCGGCTGGGGAGGCTCGTACGTCGTCAACGACCTCGACCGCCGGCTCACTGCGACGTACGTGATGAACCGGATGGGCAACGGCCTGCTCGGGTCGCGCCGTGGCGAGGGCTATCTGCGCACGCTGTACTCCTGCGTCGACGCGTGAGCCTCAGGCGCCGAGGAGCTTGCGGAGCAGGCTGACCAGCCGGTCGCGCTCGGCGTCGGAGAGGCGCGCGGTGACCTCGTCCTGGGCGTCCGCGACCGCGCCGTCGAGCGTGCGCAGGCGGGTCCGTCCGGCCTTGGTCAGCGCGATCCGGTTGCGCCGACGGTCGGCGGGGTCGGGCTCGCGTACGACCATCCCCTGCTCGGCCAGCCGGTCGAGCAGGCGGACCATGTCGCTGCGGTCCAGCCCGACGGTGTCGCTCAGACCGGCCTGGCTGAGCGGTCCCGACTCGTCGAGGGCGGTGAGCACCGCGAACTCGGTGCGGTGCGCCCCGGTCGACGCCAGCGCCGCCGCCACGGTGCGGCCGCTCGCGGTCGCCGCCTGGGCGAGCAGCCAGCTGGGCAGCGAGGTCATGCGTCGGGGTGCCCGGGCGATCTCCATGGCGACATCGTAGGGGTGGTCGTGGGTTGCGCAAACAATGGGTAATCCCTATCGTGGGGATCACCAACAAACATTCCGCGAGTGAAGGTGGACCCCATGAGCCCCACGACCGATCGTTCCGTCACCGACGACCGCTCCGCGCTGATCGACCTCGTCTCGAGGCTCGGCCGGTGCCTCGACACCGGCGACTTCGAGGGCATCCGTGACGTCTTCGCTCCCGACGGGCGCGTCGTCACCCTCGGCGGCACCGCGCAAGGGCACGACGCCCTCGTGGCCCAGGCCGCCCGACGACACTCCGACGGCGTCGTCTGGCACAGCGTGACCGGCCACGTCGTCGACGTCGACGGAGACGCCGCCACTATTCGGGCGAACCTCCTCGTCGCGTTCGCGGCGGACCACGCCGACCCCGCGCCGTTCCTGCTCGGCGAGGTCTACGCCTTCGAGGCGCGGCGGACCGCGCAGGGGTGGCGGCTCACCCGGATGACCGCGACGCCGGCGTGGTCGCTGAACAGCAGGGTGCCCGCAGCGTGAGGACCGTCGCGACGGCCTCATCTAGGCTTGGCCCGTGAGCGCGCCGTACGACGTCCCCGGAGCAACCCACGTCTACTCGGGCAAGGTCCGTGACCTCTACGAGGTGGAGTCCGGCAACCTCCTGATGGTCGCCAGCGACCGGATCTCGGCGTACGACCACGCGCTCGACCCCCCGATCCCCGACAAAGGCGAGATCCTCACCCGGATGTCGCTGTGGTGGTTCGACCAGCTCGCCGACGTCGCGCCCAACCACGTGGTGTCGACCGACGTCCCCGACGTCGTCGCCGGCCGGGCGATCGAGGTCGAGCGGCTCGAGATGGTGCAGGTCGAGTGCATCGCGCGCGGCTACCTGACCGGCTCGGGCCTGCTCGACTACCGCGCGACCGGCGTCGTCTCCGGGATCACGCTGCCCGAGGGGCTCACCGACGGCTCGAAGCTGCCGGAGCCGATCTTCACGCCGAGCACGAAGGCGGCCTACGGGGGCCACGACGAGCCGATCTCGTACGCCCAGGTGGCCGAGCAGGTCGGGGAGGAGCTGGCGGCGCGGCTGCGGGACCTGACGCTCGAGGTGTACGCCCGAGGCGAGGCGATCGCGCGCGAGAAGGGCATCGTCGTCGCCGACACCAAGATCGAGATCGGGCTGCGCCCCGACGGCACCCTCGTCCTCGCCGACGAGCTGCTGACGCCGGACTCGTCGCGCTTCTGGCCCGCCGACCAGTGGGAGCCCGGCCACGCGCAGCCGTCGTACGACAAGCAGTTCGTCCGCGACTGGCTCACCTCGCCGGCCTCGGGGTGGGACCGCGCCGGCGACGCCCCGCCGCCGCGGCTGCCCGACGACATCGTCGAGAAGACGCGGGCCCGCTACGTCGAGGCGTACGAGACGCTGACCGGCCAACGCTTCTGACGCCGCTGCCCGGCTCGGCGCCTCCATGCCTGTGGAAGCAGGCGCGGGGCGCGAAGGCTGTGCACGACGATCGCGGCTGTCCGCAGTGCTCGATGTCGTGAACACATGTTCGATAACGAGGCGGTTGGACGGTTCGTCGAGGCTGTCGACGCGCTCTGCGAGCAGCCGGTCGCCCTGGCGGACGGCGCCCAGGTGCGGCGGCTGCTGCGGGTGCTCCAGGGCGGGAGCGACCGGCTCGACGGGCTCAAGGCTGCTGCGCTCGATGCGCTGGAGGAGACCCGGGCCTTCGCCGACGACGGGGCCTCGTCGTCGCTCTCCTGGGCACGGCGGGAGCTGCGGCTGAGCGACGCCGAGATCAAGAAGCGGCGTGCCGCCGGCCGGTCGATGCGGTTGCTTCCTGGTGTGGCGGAGGCGCTGTTCGCCGGCGATGTCCGGCTCGAGCACGTCTACGAGCTCACGGCCGGCATCACCAAGGTCGGACAGGAGCACATGGTCGAGGCGACGGCAAGCACGCTCCTTTCCCTGGCGAGGGTAGCGACACCCAAGGATGTCGCCGCCGCGGTGACGCGGTTGGCCGAGGTGGTTCATCCCGAGCGCCTCGACGAGCACTACCGCCGCGGGATGGACAAGCACGACGTGGCGGTGACGCGCTGCGGTGACGGCTACCACCTGAGCGGGTTCCTGGATGTCGTCAACGGTGCGAAGCTCGCGACCTGGCTGACGGCCGCCTCAGCCCCGCTCGGGGCGGAGGACGTGCGGGCGCCCGCGCAGCGCCGGGTCGACGCGTTCGGCGGGATCGTCGACGCGGTCCTCCGCCACGGGATGCCGTCGGACCGCGGTGCGCGACCCCAGCTGCACGTCATGGTCGACGCGACCTGGCTCGCGAGCCAAGGCGCGGGGCAGGATGGCGATGCTGGTTCGCCTGGGGGCAAGCGCAGGGGCCGGGGAGGCGCAGTCGGGTTGCCTGGCGCGCCGACGCTCGTCGGGTTCGGCACGATCGGGCCGGAGCTCTTCGGATACCTGGGGTGCGAGGCCGACGTGACGGCGATCCTGGTCGACGGCGTCACGGGCGGGCCGACCCCGCAGGCCGACGTGCTCAACGTCGGGCGGACCGTGCGGCTGGCGACGGCGAAGCAGCGCGCCGCGGTGCTTGCTCGTCAGGCCGGCGTCTGCGGGGCCCCGGGATGCCGACATCGCATCGCCGAGATCCATCACGTGGCCTGGTGGGCGCGTGACGGAGGCCGCACCGACCTCGACGAGCTGGTCGGGCTCTGCGGTCGCTGCCACACGGCGGTGCACAGCGGTCGCCTGCGGGTGGCCGGCGACGGCAAGCGCGGGTTCGTGTTCGGGCGACGGGGTGAGCGGCTTCGCCCTCGAGGACCACGAGCGGGTGCAGGGGCATCGACTCGACGGCTACCTCCGCGCCCTCGATCCGGGCCGGCGCCGGCCGCCCCGCGCTCCGGGCAAGGCCGCGGGCGTTCGGTCCGCGCCCGCACCGGCGCCGCCACCCGCATCCGTACTGGCGGCGCCGCCACCACCAGCGCCCGCACCCGCACCGGGGCCGCCACCACGGACACGACGCGACGACGGCGAGCGGTGCCACGACCTGACGCCTCGGGTCTGAGACCCGGTCGGCTGGTGGCGGAGGCGGGAGTGGGTTCTCCACCCCGATGCGACGGGCGTCACGTGGCCCGTGTCACCCTTGGGGAGACCGTACTGACCGGTAGCCTGCTCGCTCCCGGTGGCGCTGCGGTCCTCTGACCGGACACCTGAACAGGAGCACTGCGGTGAGCAACCTGGCCTCCCTCCTCGAGAGCTCGGCGTCGAAGTACCCCGAGCGGACCGCCATCGTCTTCGGTGACATGCGGCTGACCTATCCCCAGGTCGACGCGGCAGCGAACCAGGTCGCCAACCTGCTGGCCTCGCGCGGCATCGGGCACGGGGACAAGGTCGCGCTGTCCTGCCCGAACCTGCCCTACTTCTCGATCGTCTACTACGGCATCCTCAAGGCCGGCGCGACCGTGGTCCCGCTCAACATCCTGCTCAAGGGTCGCGAGGTCGCCTACCACCTCGACGACTCCGACGCGCGCGCCCTCTTCGCCTTCCAGGGCACGCCCGACCTGCCGATCGGGCAGGAGGCGTGGGACGGGTTCAACGCGACCGAGGGCTGCGAGCACTTCTTCCTCATCACCGCCGACCCGACGGCGCCGTCGCCGATCGAGGGTGCCGAGACGTTCGCCGCAGCGGTGGGCAACCAGCCTCCGACGCACACGACCGTCGAGACGGCCGACACCGACACCGCGGTCATCCTCTACACCAGCGGCACCACGGGCCAGCCGAAGGGCGCCGAGCTGTCGCACGCCAACATGCTGAGCAACGCGCTCGCCGGGGAGAAGCTCTTCGGGGCCGACGAGAAGAACCCGGACACCTACCTCTGCGTGCTGCCGCTGTTCCACTCGTTCGGCCAGACCGTCATCCAGAACGGCGCCTTCGCCTACGGCGGCACGGTCGTGATGCTGCCGCGCTTCGAGGCCGCGGCCGCGCTCGGCCTCATCGCCAAGGAGAGCGTGACGTTCTTCGCCGGTGTCCCGACGATGTACTGGGGCCTCCTCGGCGCGCTCGAGGGCAGCGACATCAGTGCCGAGCAGGTCGCGGCCACGCTGCGGGTCTCGGCAGCCGGCGGCTCGTCGCTGCCGGTGGAGATCATCAAGGAGTTCAAGGCCCGCTTCGGCGTGGACATCCTCGAGGGCTACGGCCTGTCCGAGACCTCGCCCGTCGCGAGCTTCGCCCCGCTGGGTGCCGAGCCGCGCCCCGGCTCGATCGGCAAGCCGATCCCGGACGTCGAGATGAAGCTCATCGACCCGGAGTGGAACGAGGTCACCGACAAGGACGCGATCGGCGAGATCGCGATCAAGGGACCCAACGTCATGAAGGGCTACTACAACCGCCCGGAGGCCACTGCTGAGGTCATCAAGGACGGCTGGTTCCGGTCGGGCGACCTCGGGCGCAAGGACGAGGACGGCTACTACTACATCGTCGACCGCGCCAAGGACATGATCATCCGCGGCGGCTTCAACGTGTACCCGCGTGAGCTCGAGGAGGTGCTGATGACCCACCCCGCGGTCTCGCTGGTCGCGGTCATCGGTGTCGCGCACGACAGCCACGGCGAGGAGGTCAAGGCCGTCGTCATCAAGAACCCCGGAGACGAGACCACCGAGGAGGAGCTGGTGGCGTGGGCCAAGGAGCAGATGGCGGCCTACAAGTACCCGCGCATCGTCGAGTTCCGTGAGTCCCTGCCGATGACGAGCACCGGCAAGATCCTCAAGCGCGAGCTCTGAGCCGTACGGGCGGGATTCCGGCGGCAGGTAGACTTTCCGCCGGAATCCCGTCACCGCCTCAAGGAGTGCCACCGTGGCTCGTGTCGTCGTCGACGTCATGCCCAAGCCCGAGATCCTCGACCCCCAGGGCAAGGCCGTGCACGGCGCCCTCGACCGCCTCGGTTTCGGCGGCATCGCCGACGTCCGGCAGGGCAAGCGGTTCGAGCTCGAGGTCGAGGGCGAGATCACAGAGGAGCGCCTCGCCGAGATCCGCAACATCGCCGAGACCCTCCTCTCCAACCCCGTGATCGAGGACTTCTCGGTCCGCGTCGAGGAGCAGCTCGTGGCCACCGAGGGCGGGCTCGCGTGAAGGTCGGCGTCGTCACCTTCCCGGGATCCCTGGACGACGTCGACGCCCAGCGCGCGGTGCGTCTGGCCGGTGCCGAGCCCGTCGCGCTCTGGCACGGCGACCACGACCTCAAGGCGGTCGACGCAGTCGTGCTCCCCGGCGGCTTCTCGTACGGCGACTACCTCCGGGCCGGCGCCATCGCCCGCTTCGCGCCGGTGATGTCCGAGGTCATCGACGCCGCGAACGGGGGCATGCCCGTGCTCGGCATCTGCAACGGCTTCCAGATCCTCTGCGAGTCCCACCTCCTTCCCGGCGCGCTGATCCGCAACGACCACCGCAAGTTCGTCTGCCGTGACCAGCGCCTGCGCATCGACAACGCCGCCACCGCCTGGACCAGCGCGTACGAGGCCGGCGACGAGATCGTGATCCCGCTGAAGAACGGCGAGGGCGGCTTCGTG
The DNA here is from genome assembly GCF_050632745.1 of Mumia spirodelae. Taxonomy (NCBI): domain Bacteria; kingdom Bacillati; phylum Actinomycetota; class Actinomycetes; order Propionibacteriales; family Nocardioidaceae; genus Mumia; species Mumia spirodelae. Next base: position 174,631 of record NZ_JBODSD010000001.1, read on the forward strand.
GCCGACGAGCTCACGCTGGACGTCCTCGAGGGCGAGGGCCGCGTGGTCGCGCGCTACCTGGAGGACAACCCCAACGGGTCGTTGCGCGACATCGCCGGCATCAGCAACGAGCGCGGCAACGTGGTCGGCCTCATGCCCCACCCCGAGCACGCCGTCGAGGACCTCTGCGGTCCGGGCACCGACGGGCTCGGCTTCTTCACCTCCGTGCTCACCGCCCTCGTCAAGTAGCCCCCAGCCTCGTACGAAGGAGCCAGCATGACCGAGATCGACGCGAGCGTCGAGGTCGTCGACAACACCGAGGACAGCCGCTACGACCTCCTGGTCGACGGTGAGCTCGGAGGGACGATCGTCTACCGCGACCCGAGCGACGGTGTGCGTCAGCTCGTGCACACCGAGGTCAAGCCCGAGCTGGGCGGCCGCGGGCTCGCCGGCGTGGTCGCCCGGGCGGCGCTGGACGACATCCGTGCGAAGGGCTGGAAGGTCGTCCCGACCTGCCCCTACGTCGCGTCGTACATCGGCAAGCACCCTGAGTACGAGGACCTCGTCGCCTCCCGCTGAGCGACCTCGGACGCCCGCTCTCGCGTTCGAGTAGCGAACCCCGCCTGATCGGGTGAGGATTCGAGAAGACCCCCGACGCCGTACTCCAGCAGTCCGTACTCGGGGGTCCGCTCGATGGTTGCGAAGCTCGTCACCTGGTCGATCACTCTGTCGGCTGTCGCCGCGCTGAGTCTCGTCGGTGGCGCGGGAAAGGGGCCGGCCGGTGACCCTGCGGAGAGCCTGGAGCGGATGCTCGTCGCCCTCGGGAGCGGCGACTACGCGGAGGCGTGCGAGATGATCCTCGACGGCGGGACCCCGGTCGCCGAGGGCGACGGGTCGGAGTGCGCCGAGACGATGCGGGTCTACGCCGAGGGCATCCGTCCCGGCGCGGTACGCCGGCTTCGGGACATCACCGTCGAGCAGGTGCCGGAGCGCGGGTCGCGCGTCGAGATCTCCGGGGACGCCGTCGTCGGGGCGCCGTCGCCGTTCGCCGAGACCGTCTACGAGCTGGTCCGGGTCGACGGCAAGTGGTACGTGGCGGCGGGCTGAGCATGCGCACCCACGCCGAGCCCGGGGTCCCGCGCCCGCTCGCCGCCGTCGCGGCGCTCGTCGTCGCCTCCATCATCGTCGCCCTCGTCACGCTGGCTGTCGGGCTCGGCTCGTCGCAGGTCGCCGGCCAGCGGACCGCCGCGGCGTCGGTCGTTCCTCCCCCCGGGTCGCCGACCGCAGCGCTCGAGCAGATGCTCACCGCCCTCGGGAGGTCCGACGTCCGTGCCGCGTGCGGCGTCGCGGCGCCCGACGGGTTCCCGATCAGGACTCCTGAGGCGCTGTCGACGTGCGAGACCTCTCTGCGCGACCAGCTCGAGGAGCTCGACCCCCGGCTCCTGAAGGCCTACCGCGAGGTGGACGTGCGCGGAGCCTTCGTCGAGGGCAACAGCGCGACGGTGCGCCCGGGCCAGATCGCCGGCGCCCCGGTGGCGATGCGCAAGGCGGTCTTCGTCCTCGTCGAGGCCGGTGGCGCCTGGTACGTCGTGGTCTGACCGCGGCGACGAACAGACGACCGACCACCGATCCGTGGACGCCCTCCGCGGGCGGCCCCGAATGGGCCATGCTGGGGACGTGTTCGTGCGTGCGCCCCGCCTCCCGAGGAGCGTCGGCCTGCTCGGGCCGGCGTTCGTCGCCGCGGTCGCGTACGTCGACCCCGGCAACGTCGCCACCAACGTCACGGCGGGAGCGACCTTCGGCTACACCCTCGTGTGGGTGGTGGTGCTGGCCAACGCGATGGCCGTCGTCGTCCAGTACCTCTCCGCGAAGCTCGGGCTCGTCACCGGTCAGTCCCTCGCGACGCACATGGGCGAGGTGCTCCCGCGCCCGGCGCGCATCGCGTACTGGCTCCAGGCCGAGGGCGTCGCGATCGCCACCGACGTCGCCGAGGTCGTCGGAGGGGCCCTGGCGCTCTACCTCCTCTTCGACCTGCCGCTGGTGCCTGGCGCGCTGGTGACGGTGGCGGTCTCGATGCTCGTCCTGAAGATCGGCGACCGGTTCGGGCAGAGCACCCTCGAGCGTGTCGTGATGGCGTTCCTGCTGCTGATCGCCGCCGGGTTCACCGCCGGGCTCGTGGTCGCTCCTCCCGAGGCAGGCGCCGTCGCCGAGGGGCTCGTCCCGCAGTTCGCCGGGACAGAGAGCGTGCTGCTGGCCTCGGCGATCATCGGGGCGACGGTCATGCCCCACGTGATCTACCTGCACTCGGGGCTCACCGCCGGACGGCTCGGCCGCCGGGGCCAGCGCCGTACCGTCGCGGAGCTGCTCGCCGCGACGCGGGTCGACGTCGTGGTCGCGCTGGTCGTCGCCGGGTCGCTGAACCTCGCGCTGCTGCTGACCGCGGCCTCGAGCCTGTCCGGCCTCGACGGCACCGACACGCTCGAGGGCGTCCACACGCTCCTGTCGTCCGAGCTCGGCGCCGGCGTCGCCCTGCTCTTCGCCGTCGCGCTCCTCGGGTCCGGGCTGGCGTCGACGTCGGTCGGCTGCGCGGCGGGCGCCGAGGTGATGCAGGGACTGCTCCGGGTGCAGGTTCCGCTGATCGCCCGCCGGGTGGTGACCGTGATCCCGGCGCTGGCGGTCCTCGTGCTCGGCATCGAGCCGTCGCGTGCCCTGGTCGGGTCCCAGGTGGTGTTGTCGGTCGGCATCCCGTTCGCGTTGGTGCCGCTCCTGTGGCTGACCGCGCGCCGGTCGGTGATGGGCGACGCGGTCAACCGCCGGGTCACGACGGTGCTCGCGGCCGTGATCGCGGGCCTCGTGATCGCCCTCAACGTCGCGCTCCTGGTGCTGACGTTCGCCTGAGCACGACCGTGGCGCCGCGTCGGGGCGCGGTCCTAGGGTTGCGACATGGACCAACGCGTCAGCTTCATCACGCTCGCGGTGGGCGACGTCGCCCGCAGCCGTGCCTTCTTCGTCGACGGTCTCGGCTGGCAGGAGAGCCTCTACGTCCCCGGTGAGGTCCTGATGCTCAAGGTCGCGGACCGCGTCGTGCTGTCGCTCTGGGACCGGAGCGGGTTCGAGGAGGAGGTCGGTCCGATCGCCACAGGGGCCGGCTTCGCGCCGATCACGCTCGCGCACAACGTCGCGAGTCCCGCCGACGTCGACGAGGTGCTCGAGGAGGCGGTGGCGGCCGGGGCGACGCTCCGATCGCCGGGCTCGCAGCGCGAGTGGGGCGGCTACAGCGGCTACTTCCTCGACCCCGACGGCTACGCCTGGGAGATCGCCCACAACCCCGGTCCGATCGGCCAGGAGCTCGTTCCCTGAGCCGACGGAGAGGCGTCCGGCACCTCGACGGCGGCGCCGAGCGCTCTTGACCCCGCAGTTAGGGTTGCCTGATATGAGCATCACGGCACAGCCGGAGTCGTCCGCAGCCAAGGGCCGTCGCGCCCCTCTCAAGTTCGAGGTCGTCTCCAGCGAGCGGCTCACACGGCACATGCAGCGCGTGGTGCTCGCGAGCCACCAGTTCGACGAGTTCGCCCGGCGGTTCGGAGGCTTCACCGACTCCTACGTGAAGCTCGTCTTCCTCGCCGAGGGCGTCGACTACCCCGACCCGCTCGACCTCGACTTCGTGCGCCAGTCCTTCCCGCCCGAGGCGCAGCCGGTCGTCCGCACCTACACGCTGCGCGGGATCGACCTGGAGCACGGCCGCATCACGATCGACTTCGTCGTCCACGGTGACGCCGGCGTCGCGGGGCCCTGGGCGGCGCGGGCCGAGCCGGGCGACGTCCTGCACGTCAACGGGCCGGGAGGTGCGTACGCGCCGGACCCGACCGCGCCGTGGCACCTCATCGCGGGCGACGAGGCCGCCCTCCCCGCGATCCAGGCCGCCCTCGAGGCGATGCCGGCCGGCGCACGCGTGCACGCCTACGTGGAGGTCGACGGGCCCGAGGACGAGCAGCCTGTCGTGTCCGAGGCCGACGTGACCCTCACCTGGCTGCACCGCAACGGTGCTCCGGCGGGATCGACGACGCTGATCGCCGACGCCGTGCGGACCGACCTGTGGCCGGAGGGTGCCCCCCACGTGTTCGTGCACGGCGAGTCCGGGCTGCTCAAGCAGCTCCGGTCCTACCTCCTCGCCGACCGCGGCGTCCCCCGCGAGCGGCTCTCGCTCTCGGGCTACTGGCGTCGCGGCGAGACCGAGGAGGGCTTCCGGGCCTGGAAGAGCACGCAGCCGAAGGCCTGATCCTCCCGCTGGCAGACGCCGAGTGGGCGGCGCTCAGAAGTAGTCGACCATGAACGGCGTCGCGGCGAACGCGGCGTCGAGGAGCGCGTCCTCGCGAGGGTCGCCCCCGTCGGCCAGGCCCGCGGCACGCAAGGTGGCCACCGGGGTCCCCGCGAACAGCGCGGCGGTCCCGCGCGGACCGAGCGTCAGCCCGCCCGCGCCCTCCTCGCGGCGCAGGACTCCGCGACCGCCGGACACGGCGAGCGCGAACCGGCCGGACGACCCCTCGTCCAGAGGGTCCGTCAGCACCAGCGGCACCTCGAGGTCGACCCCGGCGGGGAATCCGCGGGCGTCCACCGCCGCCGGGGCGTCGACGAGACGGAGCATCCACCACTGGGTGGCGTGCACGGAGACCTCGTTGTCGGGCAGCATCCAGAACACCGGGTCCTGCGGTCCCAGCGCCACGCGGACCGACGCCTGCGTCGAGGAACCGGTGCCGACGAGCCGCCAGAGCGCGCGCATCGTCGTCGACGAACCCGCCCCGAAGACCTGCACGTCGAAGCGGTCGCGCGCGAACGCGTACGACACCACCCCGTCGTCGGCCAGGTAGGTCAGCATGTCGTCGTCCTCGAGGTCGACGGTGACCTCGACGGGGTCCCAGTCGAACGGACCGCTGTCCCGCCGGGCCGCGTAGCCGGCGGCGAGGAGGCGGGTGACCTCGGCGGCGTCCGCAGGGCTGGCCCGCCGCACCGGGACCGCGTCGCCGGACAGCCGCCGGAGGGCGTCCGTCGAGAGGTCGACGACGCGTCGCGTCCCCGCGATCTCGTAGCCGACGGCGCGGTACGGCGCGGTGGTCGCGGGGTAGAGGGTCGACACCACGAACCCGAGGTCGCGCGACCGGTCGAGCACGCCGCGCATGAGCGCCGAGCCGACCCCGCTCCCGCGGTGCTCGGGCGCCACCACGACGCCGCCGATGCCCGCCATCGGGACCCGGCGGCCGCCCCACCACTGGCCGAAGGCGTTGATCCGCGCCGTCGCGACGACGGTGCCGCCGTCGTACGCGGCGACCACGCGGTGCTGGTCGATCGCACGCACGACCATCGCCTTCCAGTGGTCGACGTCGCCGGACGAGAGCGGGCCGAACGAGCGGGACCGGACGTCGAGGGCGGCGTCGAGGTCGTCGGGCGACAGGTCACGGATCTCCACGGGCTGAAACTAGTCCGGATGCCGGGCTACCGTCGAAGGAGTTCTCGGGACGGTACGAGACGAGGAGTCCGTGATGGCCAACAGCATCGTCCACTTCGAGATCCCGTTCGGAGACGGCGAACGCGCTCGGGCGTTCTACCGGGACGCGTTCGGATGGGAGGTCCAGCACCTGCCGGAGATGGACTACACCATGGTCCAGACCGGTCCCGTCGGCGACGACATGGCGCCGAGCGAGCCGGGTTTCATCAACGGCGGGATGTTCGAGCGCAGGGAACCGTTCACCGGGCCGGTCGTCACCGTCGGCGTCGACAGCATCGACGACACGCTCGCGCGGGTCGAGGCGCTCGGCGCCACCCCGGTCGGCCGGAAGGAGGAGGTCGGGGGCATGGGCTTCGCCGCCTACTTCACGGACCCGGAGGGCAACGTGATCGGCCTCTGGGAGACCGCGTCGCCGGCGGAGATCGGTTAGCGTGCGGCCCATGCACGTCATCGAGGTCACCACCACCGACAACATCGAGGGCGCGGAGTACGGGGCGGGCATCTCGATCATCCAGGAGGACACCGACGTCGAGGGGAGCGGGCCACGCCTGCACAAGCACCCGTACCCGGAGACGTTCGTCATCCACGCGGGCAGCGCCCTCTTCACCGTCGCCGGCGAGGAGCTGGTCGGGCGTGCGGGGCAGGTCATCGTGGTCCCCGCGGAGACCCCGCACAAGTTCTCGGTGCTCCCCGGGGGCTACCGCGCGACCCACATCCACGCGAGCGACTCCTTCGAGACCGACTGGCTGGAGTAGCGGTGTGGGGGCGCCGACTACCCTGGTGCCGTGACCGACGCGCCCGCCGCCACGGCTTCGACCTCTCCAGCCGACCCCGTCAAGACCCGCCTCGACACCGTCGAGCACGCCAGCGCCACCCCGGACCACGATCAGCCGTGGTCCGAGCTGGGGCTCAAGCCCGACGAGTATGAGCGCATCCGCGAGATCCTCGGGCGTCGCCCGACCGGTGCCGAGCTCGCGATGTACTCGGTGATGTGGAGCGAGCACTGCTCCTACAAGTCGAGCAAGGTCCACCTCAAGAAGTTCGGCGAGCTGCCGCAGGAGACCCCGCTGGGGAAGACCCTCGCGGGGATCGGTGAGAACGCCGGCGTGATCGACGTCGGTCAGGGCTACGCGGTCACGTTCAAGGTCGAGTCGCACAACCACCCGAGCTACGTCGAGCCCTACCAGGGGGCGGCCACCGGTGTCGGCGGGATCGTCCGCGACATCCTCGCGATGGGCGCGCGCCCGGTCGCGGTGATGGACCCGCTGCGCTTCGGCCCGCTCGACGCCCCTGACACCAAGCGCGTGATGCCGGGCATCGTCGCCGGCGTCGGCGGCTACGGCAACTGCCTCGGACTGCCCAACATCGGGGGCGAGGTCGTCTTCGACGAGACCTACCTCGGCAACCCGCTCGTCAATGCCCTCTGCGTCGGCGTCCTGCGCCACGAGCAGCTGCACACCGCCCACGCCTCCGGCGAGGGCAACAAGGTCGTCCTGTACGGCGCCCGCACCGGTGGCGACGGCATCGGCGGCGTCTCGGTGCTCGCGTCGGAGACCTTCACCGACGCCGGTCCGACGAAGCGCCCGAGCGTCCAGGTGGGCGACCCGTTCATGGAGAAGCTCCTCATCGAGTGCACGCTCGAGCTCTTCGAGGCCGGTGTGGTCGCGGGGATCCAGGACCTCGGCGGCGCCGGGCTGTCGTGCGCCACCAGCGAGCTCGCGAGCGCGGGCGACGGCGGCATGCACGTCGAGCTGGACACGGTCCCGCTGCGCGACTCCACGCTCTCGCCGGAGGAGATCCTCATGAGCGAGTCGCAGGAGCGGATGATGGCCGTCGTCGAGCCGCAGCACCTCGACGGCTTCATGGAGATCTGCCGCAAGTGGGACGTCGAGGCCACGGTCGTCGGCGAGGTCACGGAGACGGGCCGCCTGGTCATCGACTGGCACGGTGAGACCGTCGTCGACGTGCCGCCGCGCTCGGTCGCGCACGACGGCCCGACCTACCACCGTCCCTACGCCCGCCCCGACTGGCAGGACGCGCTCCAGGCCGACACGACGGCGTCGCTCGCCCGCCCGTCCGGCGACGACGAGCTCCGTACGACGCTGCTCGACGTCCTCGGCTCCCCGAACCAGGCGGACAAGTCGTGGGTCACGGACCAGTACGACCGCTACGTCCGCGGCAACACCGTCCTCGCGCAGCCGGAGGACGCGGGTGTGGTCCGCATCGACGACGAGACCAACCTCGGCGTCGCGGTCGCGACCGACTGCAACGGGCGCTTCGCCAAGCTCGACCCGTACGCCGGCGCCCAGCTGGCGCTGGCTGAGTCGTACCGCAACGTCGGAGTCGCGGGTGCCCTGCCGCTCGCGGTCACCGACTGCCTCAACTTCGGCTCTCCCGAGGACCCGGCGGTGATGTGGCAGTTCGAGCAGGCCACCTCCGGCCTCAAGGACGCCTGCGCCGTGCTCGGCATCCCGGTCACCGGCGGCAACGTCTCGTTCTACAACCAGACCGGCGAGACGGCGATCCTCCCCACCCCGGTCGTGGGCGTGCTCGGCGTGATCGAGGACGTCACCAAGCGCGTCAGGCAGGGCTTCGCCGACGAGGGCGACGTCGTCCTGCTGCTCGGCACGACGCGCGAGGAGCTCGACGGCTCGGCCTGGTCGCAGGTGGCGCACGGCCACCTCGGCGGTGTGCCGCCGCAGGTCGACCTCGCCGCGGAGAAGGCCCTCGCCGACCTGATGGTCGAGGTGGCCGCGCAGGGGCTCGCCACCGCTGCGCACGACCTGTCCGACGGCGGGCTGGCGATCGCGCTCGCGGAGGCGTCGATCCGTCACGGCGTCGGCGCCACGGTCTCCCTCGACGGAGACGCTTTCGTGGCGCTGTTCTCGGAGTCGGCGGCTCGTGCAGTGGTGACGGTCGCTGCGTCGGACGTGGAGGCCTTCACGGCGCTCGCCGGGTCGTACGCCGTGCCGGTGACCCGTCTCGGCGAGACGGGCGGCGACGCGCTGACCGTCGAGGGAGCGTTCTCGATCCCGGTCGCGGAGCTCCGCGACCGCTGGACGGCGACGATCCCGGCGGTCATGGGCGCCTGAGCGACCGTGTTCCCCACGCGTGCGTACCCCCGAGACGCCGAGGCGATCGTCGCGCTGCGCGACGACCTCGCGCGCTGGCAGCTGGGGTCCGGGATCGCGCAGTGGCAGCCGGGCGAGGTCACGGCGGACATGGTCCGGACCCAGATCGCGGACCAGGAGTGGTTCGTCCTGCGCGACGACGGTGCGATCAGCGCGACGGTGCGCGTGATGGAGGACGACCCCAGGATCTGGGACGACCTCGTCGCACCCGGCACCGGTGACGCGCTGTACGTCCACGGGCTGATGGTCCGGCGGACCCACCGCGGCCGCGGGCTCGGTGGCGTCATGCTCGACTGGGTGGCCGGGCGCGTCCGTGATGCCGGGCGCGCGACGCTGCGTCTGGACTGCGCGGCGGCCAACACGGCCCTGCGCGCGTACTACGTCGGCCTCGGGTTCCGCGAGCGGGGCGAGCGGGAATTCCCCGCGCCGTGGAAGACCCTCGCCCGCTTCGAGAAGCAGGTCGCCTGAGACGTCGGCGTCAGCGGGTCGCGCCGGCAAGGTTGTCGTCGCTCCCGGCGGCGAGGTACGTCCCGTGCCCCTCGCGCACGAGCCCGTCGCGGAAGTGCAGCACCTCGTTGACCAGGCCGCCCTTCTGGTTGCGGTAGTGGATCACGACCGTGTCGAGCCCGGCGTACACGCCGACGACCTCGAAGCGGAGGTCCGGGATCAGGCGCAGTCCCTCGGTCCAGTACGCGCGGAGCGCCTCCTTGCCCCGCAGGCTGCCGTCGCTGCCCTCGAGGAGCTGTGCGGCCACGGGAGAGGTGAAGACGACGTCGTCGGCGAAGTGGGCGAGGACGGCCTCGACGTCGTGGGCGTTCCACGCGGCGCACCACTGGTCGGCGAAGGCCCGAGGGTTGTCCGGTCGCATGGAGGGCACGCTAGCCCAACCCTCACCCGTGGGGTCGCTCCACCCGCAGCACCCTCACCGTGGCCGTGAGCCGCTCCGACGGCAGGATGCCGAGCTCGCGCCCGAGCATGCGTCGGAAGGTGACGTACTCGCGGACGGCCTCTGCACGGTTCCCCTCGGCGATGTGAGCCTCGATGGCGAGCGCCATCGGGGTCTCCCGCAAGGGCTCGATGTGGTGCGCGAGCTGTGCGGCCCACACCGCGGCGGCGGTCTGACCGTCCTGGAGGGCTTTTCGGGCCGCGGCCTCGAGGGCCTCCAGCCGCAGCTGCTGCATCCGCTCGCGCGCGAACGCGAGCCAGTCCTCGTCCCACCCCGGAAGAAGCTCGGCGTCGGCCAGGACCCGGGCGACGTCGTCGGCGTCCTGGGGCGCGCGCATCGTCTCGCGCGCGAACCGTTCGAGGCGTTCGAGGTCGACGCTCACCGACGCGGCGAGGGCGACCGTCGACGGGGTGATGTCGAGCAGCCCCGGGGCGTGGCAGCGCAGGTGGGTCAGCGACGCCCGCAGGCTGCCGAGGGCGTGGCGCTCGGGGACGTCCGGCCACAGCACGCCGGCGATGTGGCGACGCGTCTGCTCACCGAGCAGGGCGAGCGACGAGACAACCCGGCGCTCGCGAGGCTTGAGGACGACCGGGCTGCCCTCGTGCTCGAGCGTCCAGTGCCCGCACAGCGACAGGGCGTAGTCGCCGTTTGCCGCTGCCCCCGTCGTCATCGCCATCGCCCCGCCTCGCACGCACCGTCGGCGTCAGCGCGACGTTGCGGTCGTCCCTCAGTCGGACAAACCCGAGACAGATCCGGGAGATGGATGGCCCATGGCCTCAACCACTGTGGCACAAGCCGTGATCATTCCGTGGCTTGTTTGCGCGACTCTCAGCGGACGCGTTCGAGCCAGTTCTCGACCGCCTGGATCGCGCTCGAGCGGGACCGCGTGACGATGACGACGGAGTCGTTTCCCTGGGTGAACGTGAGGCGCGCGCGGAAGGCCGTCGCGTCCTCCACCCAGGCGGACACGACGAGCACGCTGCCGCGCCCGGCGGGCGGCAGCGTCGCCGGTGAGAGAGGGACCTCCCCCATGTCGTCCACCCCCTGATTGTCGGCATCGCGGAGCCATGCCGCCAGAGAACCAGCAACAGGTCGCACCGCTGTCGCGCCGCCGTCACGCCCCCGTCGCGGCACCGTCGCGGGCCGGTTGCGGACCGGTTGCGGGCCGGTCGCGCCGTCGTCGCGACGGGGTCGCGCCACGGTCGCGGCGGGGTCGCACCACATCCGAACCATGGGTCGCGAGGGGTGCTCGGGCGGTTCGTACGCCGGGGCCACCACCGGACAGGAGGGGAGGTGACACCACATGGCAACGATGACGATGTCCGAGCTCCGCGAGGAGCACGTCGAGCTGCTTCCCGCACGGGAGACGCTCTTCCACTGGGGCAACAACTGGGCGGGCGTCTACGCGTCCAACTCGTCGATGGCGCTCAACGCAGCGACGGCCTTCTCGGTCGCGCAGAGCCAGGCGAACCAGGCGATCCAGATCAACCAGGGGTGAGGCCGTCCGTCTCGCCGCAATCGAGAGGAAGTGATGCGGGATGGGCATCGCGCCGTCCGTGCGTCCTGCCGAGCTCCAACGGCAGTCCGCGGCGCTCCTTCCGGCGCGGGAGACCCTGTGCCACGGGGGCATCAACGTCGCGCCCGTGGTCGCGGTCAACATCGCGCTGGCAGTGAATGCAGCGAGCATCGCCGCTCACGCCCAGGCTGTCGCCCTCCAGGGCGTCGGCGTGCGTCAGTGAGCGAGGCTCCCGCTGGGGCGGCGGCAGGTGGGCAACTCCAAGACCCACCTGCCGTCGCCTGTTCCCGATCGTAGTGAGGCCCAGGGACGAAGGACGGACGATGGCGACCGCACATGCTCCTGACGTCGCCGGGACGAGCCCGCCACCCGCCGGCACGGCGAGCGGCACGGGCCGGTGGCGACGTGCGCCCGGACTCCGCATGCTCGGCGAGAGCAAGGGGTCCGGCTTCAAGCAGCCCACCTACCTCGTACGACGTGGCGACGGGCAGGTCGTCCAGGTGTCGGAGCTGCTGTACCACGTCGTCGGCGAGCTGACCGTCGGCCGGGACAACGTCTCGATCGCGGACGCGGTGAGCCAGTCGTACGGACGCACCCTCGACGCCGAGGGCCTCGAGTTCCTCCTGCGGGAGCGGCTGCAGCCGCTCGGTCTGGCCGTCGACGGTGACAACGAGCCCGAGGTGACCCCCGCCCCGGTCGCCAAGCCGCTCCTCTCCTTGACGCTGAGGGGTCGGCTGATGCCGGCGCGGACCGTGCGAGCGGTCGCGCGGCACCTCACGTTCCTCTACCGGCCGTGGTTCGTGGCCCTCGCCCTCGTCGCGTTCGTCGGTGTCGGGGTGGGCGTCGTCGTCCGCGGTGACCTCCTTCTGGCGCTGCAGGAGACGCTCGCGTCGCCGGTGCTGCTGCTCGCGCTGCTGGGCATCCTGACGGCGGGCGCGATCGTGCACGAGCTCGGGCACGCGACGGCCTGCCGGTACGGCGGTGCCGAGCCGGGCGCGATCGGGGTCGGCGTCTACCTCGTGTTCCCGGCCTTCTTCACCGACGTCACCGAGTCCTACCGGCTCGGCCGTGGAGGGCGGGTCCGCACCGACCTCGGCGGCCTCTACTTCAACGTGCTGTTCCTCGTCGTGGCAGGCGGGACCTACCTCGCCACGGGCAGCGGACTCGTGCTGCTGGTGATCCTGCTGATGCTCCTCGAGATGGTCCAGCAGCTGATCCCGGTGGTGCGCTTCGACGGCTACTGGATCCTGAGCGACCTCGCCGGGGTGCCGGACCTGTTCGCGCGCGTCAAGCCGGTCCTGCTGTCGGCGCTCCCCGGCCGCCCGGTCGACCCCACCGTCGCGGACCTGCGACCCGCCTCGCGCCGCCTCGTGGTGGGCTGGGTCGTGGTCGTCGTGCCGCTCCTCGCGTTCGGGTTCGGGTGGCTCGTCTGGAGCACCCCGACGATCGTCGAGCAGACCCTCGCCGCGCTCGACGCGCAGCGAGCGACCCTCGTCGCGGCGTGGCGGACGACCGACGTCGTGGTCGTCGTGCTGTCCGTGCTGTCGATGCTGCTGCTCGTGCTGCCGCTCCTCGGCATCGCGGTGCTCTTCCTCCGGCTGCTGCGGACCGTCGGGCAGATGGTGGGGAGGAGCGTCTGGTACCGGCGCCTCGCCCGCGCGGCCCGGGGATCGGGACGCCACGCCTCCGACGCCGGGGACGACGCGGCCGAGCCGCCCGAGGAGGTCACCCAGGCGCCCGACGTGCCGCCCCGGCGTACCGGCGCCCTGCTCACCGCGGCGGCGTTCACCGACGAGGACATGCTGGCGCCCCGCCCGACCCCGGCGCGCCAGGGCTGGCAGGCCTCGGTGTACCGCGCGACCCGCGGCCGGGTGTCACCGAGGCCCGGGCCCGCCGAGCGCCGCAAGCTCGCGATCGAGTCCCGCCTGCGCTCCCCGATCGAGGGCACCCGGCGCGTCGTGGTCATGAGCCGCAAGGGAGGCGTCGGCAAGACGACCATGACCTACGCGGTCGGGGCGACGTTCGCGCTGACACGGGGTGATCGGGTGATCGCTGTCGACGCGAACCCCGACGCCGGCAACCTCGCCCACCGGATCGGGCGTCCCAACGAGCTCTCGATCACCGACGTGCTCGCCGCGACCGAGGAGATCGACCGGTACGCGACCCTGCGCCGCTACACGACCCAGGCCGTCGACTCGAGGCTCGAAGTGCTCGCCTCCGACGACAACCCCCACATCGAGATGGCGCTCGGGCGCGACGACTACCACCGGCTCATCGAGCTGCTGGACCAGTACTACAACCTGATCCTGCTCGACACCGGCACCGGGATCCTCGACAGTGCGAACCAGGGCCTGCTCACCGAGGCCGACCAGCTCGTCCTCGTGCTGAGGGCCGGGCTCGACGGAGGGCGCGCCGCTGCGCTGACCCTCGACTGGCTCGACGAGCACCACTACGAGGACCTCGTCCAGAACGCGGTCGTCGTGATCAACGGCGTACGCCGCGGGGTCGGTGCGCCGCTCGAGCCGATGACCGACCACTTCCTCCAGCGGTGCGCGCAGGTCGTCACCGTGCCGTGGGACAAGACGCTGGAAGCGGGGGCGCTGACGCTGTTCGGAGACCTCCAGCCGGCGACGAGGGACGCACTCACCGAGGTGGCCGCCGCCGTGGCGGACAACTTCCGTCAGAGAGGGACGAAACGATGAGGACACGAACGACGACAGCCGGCCTTGCCCTGGCGCTCGGCGGGATCTTGGTCGCGACCGGCTCGGCCGCCGCGACGGGTGCGGCAGCGCGCCACGGCGACGAGGTGGGCACCGTCGACGCCGTCGCGTCGTCCCAGCCGACCGGTGCCCACCCGACGGACTCCGACGAGGTCGTGAAGTACCGCTGGAAGGACAGCCGACGCCTGAAGGCCGACGCGGTCGCCACCAGCTCGGCCGTCTGCGACGGCTGCTCGGGCGACGCCGTCACGCTCGAGGTCGTGTACGGGTGGCGGACCCGGAGCGCGACCGCGGACAACGTCGCCTCCGCGTGGTCGTCCTGCGGCATGTCGTGCGGCGCGAGCGCACTCTCCGTCCAGCTCGTCGTCCTGCCGCGCGGCCGGACGATCGAGGCGAACAACCGGGCGCTGGCGCTCAACGCTGCCTGCACGGAGTGCCGGTCGGTCGCGGCGGCGTACCAGGTCGTGGTCGCCGAGCGCGGCGCGAAGCCGCTGTCGCGCGCCGAGCGCCGCGAGCTCGAGGCGCTGGTCGCGCAGCTCCACGACCAGATGCAGACCGCGACGTCGGCCGAGCGGTTCGGGCGCCGCGCCGCCAAGAGGCAGGCCGCTCGCGTGACCAGGGCGGGCCTCGAGGACCTCGCCGCCTTCGCGGTGGACGCCACCGGCGGGAGCATCGAGCGCAAGGACGCCGACGTCCGCGTCCGCTGATCGTACGGAGGGCGTGGCACACTCCCTCCCATGTGGACACCGTGGTCCCGTCGCTCGCTCGGGTCGGCCGAGGACCGTGCGACGTACGAGACGCTGCACACGGCCTCCCTGGCAGCGCCGGCGCTGCGCCGCGGCCTCGACGAGGACAGCGCGTCGGCGTCGCTGAAGCACCTCCGCACTCTCCTCGGGGCGCCGTCGGTGGCGCTGACCGACACCGAGCGGGTCCTCGCGGTCGAAGGCTCCCGCGAGCGGCGCTCCGACGCGATGGAGCTCGCGAAGCAGGCGATCGCCGCCGGGACGACCCAGGCCTTCAGCACGCCGCACGCGCACTACCCCCACGCGATCGTGGCCCCGCTGACGGTCGAGGACGCGGTCGTCGGGGCGGTGGTGGTGAGGGCACCCACGAGCTCGGCCGGTCTCGCCCGGGCGACCACGGAGGTCGCCCGGTGGGTGTCGAGCCAGCTCGAGCTCGCCGAGCTCGACAAGTCCCGGACGGCGCTGATGGAGGCAGAGCTGCGGGCGCTGCGGGCCCAGATCTCCCCGCACTTCGTCTACAACTCGCTCGGCGCCATCGCCTCCTTCGTCCGCACCGACCCGGAGCGGGCCCGTGAGCTGCTGCTCGAGTTCGCCGACTTCACCCGCTACTCCTTCCGGCGGCACGGCGAGTTCACGACGCTGGCCGACGAGCTCCGCTCGATCGAGCGCTATCTGGTGCTCGAGAAGGCGCGCTTCGGCGACCGGCTCCAGGTGACGGTGCAGGTGGCGCCGGAGGTCCTCGCGGTGACGCTGCCGTTCCTCTCCATCCAGCCGCTGGTCGAGAACGCCGTCCGGCACGGCCTGGAGCGCAAGGCCGACGGGGGCACCGTCGTCGTGATCGCCCGCGACGCCGGGAACGAGGCTGTGATCACGGTCGAGGACGACGGGGTCGGTGAGGATCCGGACCGCGTACGCCGTGCGCTGGCCGGCGACAGCGCCGGAGACTCCGTCGGGCTCGGCAACGTGGACGAGCGGATGCGGACCGTGTACGGCAACGCGTACGGGATCGTGGTCGAGACCGCGCCCGGGGCCGGGACGAAGGTGATCGTCCGCGTGCCGAAGTACGCGCCGGGCGCCGAGCGCTGAGTCCGGTCCGGAGCCAGGCCCCGGCCACGTGACGGGGACCACAGGCGACGCCTAGACTCGGGCGCCATGGGTCTGAACGTTCTCGTCGCCGACGACGAGCAACCGGTCCTCGACGAGCTCGTGTACCTCCTCGAGCGCGACGAGCGGATCGACCACGTCCGGGCGGTCGCCTCCGGTGCCGACGTCCTGCGGGCGCTGGAGACCGACCCGGTCGACGCGGTGTTCCTCGACATCGCCATGCCGGCCCTGTCCGGACTGGAGGTCGCGCGAGTCCTCGCCCGCTTCAGGACGCAGCCCAAGGTCGTCTTCGTGACCGCCCACGAGGACCACGCCGTCGACGCGTGGGACCTCGACGCCGTCGACTACGTTCTCAAGCCCGTCGCCGAGGACCGGCTCCGCGAGTCGGTTCGCCGGGTGTGCGGCGCCCGCTCCCCGCAGACGTCGTCCGCCGCGCCCGACGACGACGTGGTCGCGGTGGAGCTCGCGGGCGTCACCCGCTTCGTGCCGCGCAGCAGCATCGCCTACGTCGAGGCGCAGGGCGACTACGTGCGGCTGCACACCGTCGAGGGCGAGAGCCACCTGCTCCGTACGGCGCTGGTGACGCTGGAGCACGAGTGGGCCTCGGCCGGGTTCGTCCGGATCCACCGCAGCCTCCTCGTGGCGTCCTCGCGGGTCCGGGAGGTCCGGATGATCGCCGGCCGGTGCTCGGTCCTCGTCGACGCCGGCGGCCCGCCGTACACCGAGCTCCAGGTCGCGCGCCGCCACACGCGCGACCTGCGCGACCTGGTCCAGCAGCGGTCGCGCTCCGGCGGTGGGTGACGTGACGGACACCGACCCGGCCTCCACCCGGGTCCGCGTCACCAGCCCGCACACGGCCGCACACCCGCGCCGGCGCCGTACCGTCGTGCAGGAGATCGACGAGGAGACGGCGATCGGCGAGGTCTACATGCGCTCGCTGGTCCGCTCGCAGCTGCGCCTGGCGCTGATCGTCGCGGTCGTCGTCGCGGTCGGGATCGGGGGACTGCCGATCGTCTTCGTCCTGACCCACCTCGAGGCCGTCCAGATCGGGCCCCTCCCGCTGCCGTGGTGGATCCTCGGGGTCGCCGTCTACCCGGTGCTGTTCCTGATCGGGTGGGCGTTCGTCGCCGCGTCGGAGCGCAACGAGCGGGCGTTCAGCGACCTCGTCGAACGCCCGTAGGCGGGCCGGGAGCCTGCCGTGAACAGCACCTACGCCGCCGTCGCCGTCGCCGTGGTCGCCCTGGCGACGCTCGGCATCGGACTCTTCGGACTGCGCTTCAGCCGGACCACCTCGGACTTCTACGTCGCGTCGCGCTCGGTCAGCCCGCTGTGGAACTCCTCGGCGATCGGCGGCGAGTACCTGTCGGCGGCGTCGTACCTCGGTGTCGCCGGTCTGATCCTCACCTACGGCGCCGACATGGTGTGGTTCCCGGTCGGGTGGACGGCGGGCTACCTGGTCCTGCTCGCGTTCGTGGCGGCCCCGCTGCGGCGTTCCGGGGCGTACACGCTGCCGGACTTCACCCAGATGCGCGTCCAGTCGACGACGGCCCGGGCGGTCGCGTCGATGCTCGTCGTGGTCATCGGGTGGCTCTACCTGATGCCGCAGTTCCAGGGTGCGGGGCTGGTCCTGCACACCGTGACCGGGGCGCCGACCTGGGTCGGATCGGTGCTCGTCGCCGGGATCGTCGTGGTGAACGTGGTGTCGGGCGGGATGCGGAGCATCACCTTCGTCCAGGCCTTCCAGTACTGGCTGAAGCTCACCGCCCTCCTCGTGCCGCTGATGTTCCTCCTGCACGCGTGGACCGAGGACGGGCGCCCGACGCCGAGCGACGCCGGTGCCTCCGGCAGCTGGCTGTCGCCGATGGCGGCGGAGGGGACGGGCCTCGCGCTCTACGCGACGTACTCGCTCATCGTCGCCACGTTCCTCGGCACGATGGGCCTGCCGCACGTGGTGGTGCGCTTCTACACCAACCCCGACGGCCGCGCCGCGCGCCGGACGACCTTGCTGGTCCTGGCGCTGCTCGGGTTCTTCTACCTGCTCCCGACGACGTACGGGGTGATCGGCAGGGTGTACGCCGCCGACCTCGTCGACACGGGGAACACCGACATCGTCGTGCTCGAGCTGCCGATGCGGATGATCGGCGGCTCGCTCGGCGACGTGCTCGGAGCGCTGCTCACCGCTGGTGCCTTCGCGGCGTTCCTGTCGACCTCGTCCGGTCTCACGATGTCGGTTGCCGGGGTCCTCGCGCAGGGCTCGGTCGGACGGCGCTACCTCGGGCCGGTCGCCGGCCTGCGCGCCGGCGCCGTGGTGGGGACGCTGTTCCCGCTCGTGCTGGCGCTCGCGTCGGAGCAGATCGCGGTGGCCAGCTCGGTCGGGTTCGCCTTCGCCGTGGCCGCGTCGACCTTCTGCCCGCTGCTGGTGCTGGGCATCTGGTGGCGCCGGCTGACGGCTGCGGGCGCGGTCGCGGGCATGCTCGCCGGCGGGCTGGGGGCCGGTGCAGCTGTGGTGGCGACGATCGTGCGCGGCACCGACGACGGGTGGCTCGACCTCCTCCTGTCGCGCCCGGCCGCATGGTCGGTGCCGCTGGCCTTCGCCGCGATGGTCGGCGTCTCGCTGCTGACCCAGAACCGCCGGCCGTCCAACGTGGCGCGGACGATGGTGCGCCTCCACACCCCCGAGCGGCTCCGGCTCGACCGGGCCGACGCCTGACGCGACGCCGCCGGGGCTACCCGACGGGACCTTCGCCGAGCGTGACCGTCGCCGTGTGGCTCTGACCCGCGGTGTCGGTCCACGCGATGCTCACCCGGTCGCCGGCGTCATGGCTCGCGATCGTCTCTGAGAGGGCGTCCGCGGAGGTGGTCGCGGTGCCGTCGAGCGCCGTGATGATGTCGCCGGCGGTGACTCCGGCGTCCGCCGCCGCGGACCCCTCGACCGTGCCGGCGATGACGACGCCGGACAGCGCGGACTGCTGCTGCGGGAGCTCGTAGCCGTAGCCGTAGCCGTAGCCGTACCCGTACGTTCCGTCCGAGCCGTACTGCTCGCCCGGGAGGACGGCGCTCGCGGTGTTGGCGAGCGTGACGCCGAGGAACGCGGTCGCGCCGATCTGGACGGTGCCGCTCTCCTGGCCCGAGCTGATCTGGTGGACGATGCGCAGCGCGGTGGCGATGGGGATCGCGTACGCCGTCACGTCGGCCGACCCGCTCGACGCGGTGTCCATCCCGACGACCTCGCCGTCGTCGTCGTACAGCGGTCCGCCGGAGTCGCCCGAGACGATGTCGGCGTTGATCTCGATCAGGTTGGTCAGGTGCTCCGACCCGCCGGACTCGTCGGACACGGTGATCGCCTGCTCCAGCGCGGTCACGGTCCCCGCGGCGGCGCTGGCCTCGGAGGTCCCGCCGGCGTTCCCGACACCGACGACCGCGTCGCCGACCTGCACCGGCTCGTCGGTGTCGGTGGTGACGGTGCGGAGCCCCGAGGCGTCCTCGAGCTGGAGCAGCGCCACGTCGGACGTGGCGTCGTACCCGACGACCTCGGCCTCGTACGTCGCGCCCGTCGATGCGATCTCGACCGAGATCGCGGTCGCGCCCTCGACGACGTGGTGGTTGGTGAGGACCTCGCCGTCCGAGGTCAGCACCATGCCGGTCCCGGCGGCCTGGCCGCTGCCGTAGTCGAGGGTGGTCGTGATGTAGACCAGGCCGACCTTCTGCGCCGCGGTGGCGCTGGTGGTCTCGGTGCTGGGCGTCCCGGTGCCGCTCTGGTCGCCGTACGGGTTCGTCCACGGGTCGGCGACCGCGGTCGTCCCGTTCGTCGACGGGGGAGCGGACGTGATCGCGGCCGCGGACGCGTACCCGACACCGAAGGTGCCGAGCACGGCCGCGGCCGCCAGACCGGCGATGCCGGTGCGTGCGAAGGTGCGGGTCACGGAACGCCGAGAACCGAGGTGGCGGGGCTGCGTGGCCTGAGGCGAGGTCGTCGTGTCCATGACCTCAGTGCAACGCCGCCACCTGGGGGAACCCTGTGAGCGTCCTGTGCAGGAGCGAAGGGTTCGTCAGCGGCTGCGACGGCGCCCGGCCTGCGCCGAGAACGCCGCGGCGCCACCGCTGCGCGACGCACCGCCACCGCGCGAGGCGGAGCCGCCGGACGCGCCCTGGCCCGAGCCGGAGCGGCGCTGGCCGCCCGTGCCCTGACCGCTGCCCTGGCCGCCGCCGGAGCCCGTGCCGCTGCGACGGCGGCGGCGCGAGCGGTTGCCGTTGCGGGCGACGTCGCCGGAGCGCTGCCCGCCTCCGTTGCCGCGTCCACCACCGTTGCCGTTGCTGCCGGATCCCGCCGTGAGCGCCGGGGGCGGCGAGACGCGCTCGGCCTGCGGTCCGACGAGGGTGCCGACGATCTCCGCGCCGGGGCCCACCTCGTGGTCGGTCGGCTTGATCGCGGCGGCGCGCATCAGCGTGCGGACGTCGCGGCGCTGCTCGGGGGTTGCCACGGTGACGACGATGCCGGAGGCGCCGGCCCGCGCCGTACGGCCCGAGCGGTGCAGGTACGCCTTGTGCTCGGCCGGCGGGTCGACGTGCACGACGAGCGACACGTCGTCGACGTGGATCCCGCGGGCGGCGATGTCGGTCGCGACGAGGACGCGGACCGTGCCGTCGGCGAACGCCGAGAGGTTGCGCTGCCGCGCGTTCTGGCTGAGGTTGCCGTGCAGGTCCACCGCCGGGATGCCCGAGGCGGTGAGCTTCTTCGCGAGCTTCTTGGCCGCGTGCTTGGTGCGGGTGAACGCCAGCGTCTTGCCCTCGCCGCCGACGAGCTCGTTGACGAGCGCCTGCTTCGCGTCGTGGGGCACGGTGAGGACGTGGTGCTCCATGTCCGGCACGTGCGACGTCGCCTCGTCGACCGAGTGCGTGACGGGGTTGTGCAGGTAGCGCTTGACCAGGGTGTCGATGCCGTTGTCCAGCGTCGCCGAGAACAGCAGGCGCTGCGCGTCGCGCGGAGTCCGGTCGAGGATCCGCTTCACGCCGGGGAGGAAGCCGAGGTCGGCCATGTGGTCGGCCTCGTCGAGGACGGTGACCTCGATGTCGCTGAGGTCGCAGTGGCCCTGGCCCATCAGGTCCTCGAGGCGGCCCGGAGTCGCGACGACGACGTCGACGCCGTTGCGCAGCTTGGTGACCTGCGGGTTCTGACCGACGCCGCCGAAGATCGTCATCGTGCGGAGCTGCATCGCCTGGGCGAGCGGCGCCAGCGTCTCGAGGACCTGGGTCGCGAGCTCGCGGGTCGGGACCAGGATCAGGGCGCGGGGGTGGCGCGCACGCCGGCGGCGGCCGCTGGCGGCGAGGACGGCGAGCGTCGGGAGGCTGAACGCGACGGTCTTGCCGGAGCCGGTGCGGCCGCGGCCGAGGACGTCACGACCGGCGAGCGAGTCGGGGAGCGACGCCGCCTGGATGGGGAACGGGGTGGTGATGCCGCGCTCCGCGAGGGAGGCGACGAGAGGTGCGGGCACGCCGAGATCGGCGAAGGTGGGCACAGAGGTGTCCTTCACGTCGTGGGGGATGGCCGTGGATGCCAGCACTCACGAGGTGAGGATGGGAGGGCGCGTAAGGCGCGCCGCTCGAGCAGACGACCGCGGACGCGGGGTGCGTCCTGAGGCAACAGTACGGGGCGGGTGGGCGCCGCAACGAATCCAGTGGCCGTGATCACACGGGGCGCGGCGGATCGCGCGCGGCGAGCGCGCGCTCAAATGACGGTGCCGTGGCTCCGCTGATCGCCTAGGTTGCGGGGCATGGGTACGACGGCCCCCGAGGTCCGTGGAGACGCACCGACCACCGCACCCCTCCCGCCGTACGCCCGGGTGCCGGTCGTCTCTGCCGCCGCCGCGCTCGCGGTGGTGCTGCTGGCCACCGCGAACCGCTACGGGTTCCACCGCGACGAGCTGTACTTCCGGATGCTCGACCCGGCGTGGGGCTACGTCGACCAGCCCCCGCTCGTCCCGCTGCTCGCGGGGGCGATGACCGATCTGGTGGCGGACGAGCCGTGGGCACTGCGGCTGCCGGCGATCGTCTCGGTCGTGGCGGCGACTCTCGTGGCCGCGGCGATCACCCGCGAGGTCGGCGGCGGCGCGCTTGCGCAGGGGTTGTGCGCGTGGACGTTCGCGTTCGCCTCGTTCCCGCTGGTGGCCGGGCACGTGCTGGTCACCACCTCGCCGGACCTGCTCGCGTGGGTGCTCGCCTCGTGGTTCGCGATCCGTGCGCTGCTCCGCGGCGAGGACCGCTGGTGGCTCGCCGTGGGACTCGTCGTGGGCCTCGCGACGTACGACCGGCTGCTGATCCCGTGGTGGGTGCTGGGCCTGGTCGTCGGGTTGGCGCTCGTCGGACCCCGTCGTGTCCTGCGCTCGGGCTGGTTCTGGGCCGGCGGGGCGGTCGCGGCGCTGGTCGGCCTGCCGAACCTCGTCTACCAGGTCGTCAACGGCTTCCCGCAGCTCGACATGGGGGCTGCGCTCGCGGAGAACAACGCCGACGAGGTCCGGGTGATGATGTGGCCGTTCCTGTTCATCCTGCTGCCGGCGATCTGGGTGGTGGGGGCGATCGCGCTGTGGCGGCGACCGGCGTGGCGGTCTCTCCGTGCCTTCGACGTGGCGTTCGTGGTCGTCGTGGTCCTGACGTTCGTCGGCGGGGCGCAGTTCTACTACCCGGTCGGGCTGCTCGCCGTGCTGTTCGCGGTCGGGTGGGTGCCGACGGCGTCATGGCTGGTGCGGTCGGGGACGGCCACGCGCGTGGTCGTGGGTGCGCTGCTGGTCGCGTACACGGCCGTCGGTGTCGTGGTGTCCCTCCCCGTGCTGCCGGTTCGCACGCTGGGTGACTCCCCGGTCCCGGAGCTGAACATGGCGGCCGCGGACCAGGTGG
Source organism: Mumia spirodelae (assembly GCF_050632745.1). Classification (NCBI taxonomy): domain Bacteria; kingdom Bacillati; phylum Actinomycetota; class Actinomycetes; order Propionibacteriales; family Nocardioidaceae; genus Mumia; species Mumia spirodelae. The sequence goes on from NZ_JBODSD010000001.1 coordinate 197,164, forward strand.
GCTGGCCGGCCTACGTCCGCCAGGTCGCGGCGGCGTGGGACGGGCTGACCGCCGCCGAGCGCGCGGACGCCGCGATCGTCACCAGCAACTACGGCGAGGCCGGGGCGATCGACCGGTACGGTCCCGCGCTCGGCCTGCCCACGCCGTACAGCGGTCAGAACGCCCTCCACGACCAGGCGCGCCCACCGGACGACACGGAGACGGTGGTGTTCGTCGGAGGGCAGTACGGATTCGCGCGGACCTTGTTCGACAGCTGCGAGGTCGTGGGCCGGCTCGACAACGGCGTCGGCGTGGACAACGAGGAGGAGGGCCTCCCGATCGGGGTGTGCCGGGGTCCGTCGCGGCCGTGGCCGGAGCTCTGGGACGAGCTGCGGCACCTCGACTGAGCACCCACCGTTCGTCGCGTGAGCGCGACCGCTCACCGCGGCGACCGCGCCGTACGGCGACCGCTCGGACGCGTCCGGCGACCCCTTCGAGTGTGATCTGGCACACACCCGGGTACCGCCTCTAGCGTCACGCGGAGATCCCCCATGTCCGTGCACCCGAGAGGTGAAGCCGTGATCGAGAGAACCACTGCGGCGGAGGATGCGGCCTACGCGCGCATCCATTCGACCGACGAGTTCCGAACCCTCAAGCGCAAGTACGTCGGCTTCGTCGTCCCCGTGACGATCGGCTTCATGAGCTGGTACCTGCTCTACGTCATCTGCTCCAACTGGGCCCCTGGCTTCATGAGCACCCAGATCGTCGGCAACATCAACGTCGCCCTCGTCTTCGGTCTGCTCCAGTTCGTCACGACGTTCGGCATCGCGATCTGGTACTCGAAGTTCTCCGCCAAGAACCTCGACCCGATCGCTGACAAGCTGCGCGCCGACTACGACGAGGAGGTCGGCCGATGAGCTCCCGCGACGTGATCCTCGCCGCCAGCGCCGAGGGAGACCACCAGACGCTCACCACGGTGCTGTTCATCGGCGTCGTGCTCCTGACGGTCGGCATCACCTTCTGGGCCAGCCGCAACACCAAGACGGCGGCCGACTACTACGCCGGTGGACGTTCCTTCAGCGGCTTCCAGAACGGCATGGCGATCGGCGGCGACTACATGTCGGCCGCGTCGTTCCTCGGCATCTCGGGCGCGATCGCCCTCTCCGGGTACGACGGCTTCCTCTACTCGATCGGCTTCCTCGTCGCGTGGCTGGTCGCGCTGCTGCTGATCGCGGAGCTGCTGCGCAACTCCGGGCGCTTCACCATGGCCGACCAGCTGGCGTACCGCATGCGGCAGCGGCCGGTCCGCACCGCGGCGTCGGTGTCGACGGTGGTCGTCTCGATCTTCTACCTGCTGGCGCAGATGGTCGGTGCCGGCGCGCTCGTCTCTCTGCTCCTCGGGGTCGAGGGCGACACGCTCAAGAACCTCACGATCGTCGGCGTCGGCATCCTGATGATCTTCTACGTCGTCGTCGGCGGCATGAAGGGCACGACCTGGGTGCAGATCGTCAAGGCGGTCCTGCTGATGGTCGGCACGCTGCTGATCAGCGTCCTGGTGCTCGCGAAGTTCAACTTCAATCTGTCCGACCTGCTCGGCACGGCCGCCTCGAACTCCGGGCACGGCCAGGCCTTCCTCGAGCCCGGCCTCAAGTACGGCGCGACCTTCACGAGCAAGCTCGACTTCCTCTCGCTCGGCATCGCGCTCGTCCTGGGCACCGCCGGGCTCCCGCACATCCTCATCCGCTTCTACACCGTGCCGACGGCACGCCAGGCGCGGAAGTCGGTCAACTGGGCAATCGGCATCATCGGCACCTTCTACCTCATGACGCTGGTGCTCGGCTTCGGTGCGGCCGCGCTGCTCAGCGACGACCAGTACGCGAAGGTCGCCGAGTCCGGAGGCAACCTCGCCTCACCGCTGCTGGCCGAAGCCGTCGGTGGTGGCGCGGGATCGACCGGAGGCGCGATCCTGCTCGCCCTGATCGCGGCAGTGGCGTTCGCGACGATCCTCGCGGTGGTCGCGGGCCTGACGCTCGCGTCGGCCTCCTCGGTCGCGCACGACCTCTACGCCAACGTCTTCAAGAAGGGCGAGGTCTCGGGCAAGGACGAGGTCAGGGTCGCGCGGATCGCCGCGTTCGTGATCGGCGGCGTGGCGATCGCGCTGGCGATCCCGGGCCAGTCGCTCAACGTCGCGTTCCTGGTGGCGCTGGCGTTCGCGGTGGCGGCGTCGGCCAACCTTCCGGCCCTCATCTACAACCTGTTCTGGAAGGACTTCAACACGCGCGGCGCGGTGTGGAGCATCTACGGCGGCCTGATCACGGCCGTGGGTCTGGTGTTCTTCTCCCCGGTCGTCTCCGGCAAGGTCAACCCCGAGACGGGCGAGAGCCTGTCGCTGTTCGGGGCGGGCGTCGACTTCAGCTGGTTCCCGCTGGAGAACCCCGGCCTCGTGTCGATCCCCGTCGGGTTCCTGCTCGGCTGGCTCGGCACGATCACCGCGAAGGAGAAGGCGGACCCGCTGAAGTACGAGGAGCTCGAGGTCCGGTCGATGACCGGCGCGGGCGCCGAGTGACCACCTGACACGGGGACACCACAAGGACGTACGACTCCCTCCGTCCCGCGGGCTGCGGCTCGTCGGGCCGGGGGGAGTCGTACGTCGCCGCGGCGCTTCCGTCACGATGGAGGCGTGACGGGGGTGCTCGAGGGGTTCGGTGTGATCACCGTCGTGATCGCGGTCGGCTTCGTCCTCGCGCACCTCGGCGTGGTCACGCTCGACTACCAGTGGATGCTGTCGCGGCTGGTCTTCTTCGTCGGCAGCCCGGCCCTGCTCTTCTCTGTCCTGTCCGACACCGACGTCGCCGGTGCCCTGTCGCAGGCGCTGGTCGCGAACGCCGTCAGCGTGGCCGTCGTCGCGGCCATCGCGGTGGTTCTCGCGCGCTGGCGGTGGCGGCGGGGGTGGGGCGACACGACCCTGGCAGCACTGTCGGCCGGCTACGTCAACGCGGGGAACCTCGGTCTCCCGATCGCGATCTACGTGATCGGGGATGCCTCGGCGGTCGCCGGCGCGCTGCTCCTTCAGCTGCTCGTCCTCGCGCCGCTGGCTTTCGTCGTCCTCGACCAGTCGGCGTCCAAGCAACGCCCGACCGTCCTCTCCATCCTCTCGCGCCCGTTCCGCAACCCCGTGACCGTCGGCGCGGTCATCGGTGTCGTGGTGGCGCTGTCCGGCGTGCCGGTGCCGCGCTGGGTCGCGGACCCGATCGACCTGCTGGCCGGCCTCGCGATCCCCGGGATGCTGATCGCGTTCGGCATCTCGCTGCGCCTCGGGCCGAAGCCCGGCGCGAGCGGCGCCAGCGGCCAGGTCGCGACCCTGAGCGTGCTCAAGCTGCTCGTCCAGCCGGCCGTCGCCTACGTCGTCGGTCGGTTCGCCCTCGGTCTCGAGGGCAGCGCACTGCTCGCCGTGGTGGTGGTCGCAGGCCTGCCGACGGCGCAGAACGTGTTCGTCACCGCCGTCCGCTACGGCAGGTCCGTCCCGATCGTCCGCGACGTGGTGTTCGCGACGACGGTGCTGTCGTTCCCCACGATCCTCGCGATCGCCGCCCTCCTCGCCTGACCCTCACCCGTTCGGCAGGATCACCGCCCGCCCGCGGACCTGTCCCGCGTGCAGCCGCTCGTACGCCCGCGGCGCCTCGTCGAGCGAGTAGGTCTCGATCTCGACGTGGACCTGGTCGCGGCGGGCCATCTCGAAGACCTCGATGAGCTCGTAGCGCGCGCCCCAGTACGGCGCCTGGAACGTGGCGTCGAACGGCGTCGCCCCGAAGCCGACGGTCGCCGTGCCGCCTCCGATGCCGACGATCTGCACGTCGCCGTCGGTCGCCACCGACGCGGCCGCGATCGCGACCGTGGGCGGTGCGCCGACGAAGTCGAAGACCGCCGTCGCGCCGAGTCCGCCGGTGAGCCGCCGGATCGCGTCGGGGGCCTCGGCGTTCGACAGCACCGTCTCGTGCGCGCCGACGTCCTTGGCGAGCGACAGCTTCTCGTCGTTGACGTCGAGGGCGATCACGTGCGCGCCGGTGAGCGCGCGGAGCATCTGGATCGCCACGTGCCCCAGACCGCCCGTGCCGATCACGACCGCGGTGCTGCCGGCGACGAGCTTCGGCATCGACGAGCGGATCGCGTGGTACGGCGTGAGTCCGGCGTCGGTCAGCGACACGTTGCGCACGGGGTCGAGGTCGCCGAGCGGGACGAGGTGCCGCGCGTCGTCGACGATCATGTACTCCGCGATCGCCCCGGGCGCGCCGAGTCCCGGAGGCGCGATGCCGAGGTCGGCGGCGTACGGGCAGTAGTTCTCCATCCCGCGCGCGCACGCGTGGCAGCGCCCGCACCCCCAGGGTCCGTAGACCGCGACGGACTCGCCGCCCTCGACGCTGGTGACGCCCTCGCCGAGCGCATCGACCGTGCCGGCGCCCTCGTGGCCGAGGGTGAGGGGGAGCCCGTAGATGTACTGGTCCTCCGGCAGGCTCATGATGAACTCGTCCGAGTGGCAGACACCGGCGGCGGTGACCTTCAGGCGGATCTCGCCGGGCCCGGGCTCCGGGGTCTCGACGTCCACGACGCGCGGAGGGCTTCCGATCTCGACGTACTGGAGTGCTCGCATGGCTTCACGAAACCACCGCTCCGGCACAATGGCGCGGTGAGTACACGCGCACTCGTCCTCGGTGGAGGCGGGATCACCGGCATCGCCTGGGAGATCGGGCTCCTCCACGGCCTCGTCGAAGCCGGGGTCGACCTGACGGACGCCGACCTCGTGGTGGGCACGTCCGCCGGGTCGGTCGTCGGTGCCCAGGTGACCAACGGCGCGACGACCGAGGCGATGTACGCGCGTCAGCTCGCGCCGCTCGGCACGTACGGGCCGGAGCCGACGGCCGTGATCGGCGCAGCCGTGACCGCGCGCTGGATCTGGACCGGCCTGCGCAGCGGACGCGACCTCGAGGCGCTCGGTCGGCGCCTCGGAGCGTACGCGGTCCGTGCCGCGGCGTCCGGGCGCCTCCCGTCGGAGGAGGAGCGCATCGCGGTCGTCTCCCGGCGTCTCGTCTCGCAGGAGTGGCCGGCTCGGGACCTGCGCGTCACCGCCGTCGACGCGCAGACAGGCGCCTTCCGGGTGTTCGGCGCCGACGACGGTGTCCCGCTCGCCCGCGCCGTCGCCGCGAGCTGCGCGGTGCCGGGCGTCTACCCGCCCGTGACGATCGACGGACGCCGCTACATCGACGGCGGCACGCGGTCCTCGGCGAACGCCGACCTCGCTGCGGGACACGACCGGGTCGTGGCCCTGACTCCGATCGCCGCGGCGGTGCCGCGCTCGCGCGGAGCGGCCGCGCAGCTCGCCGGGATCGGCTCCGCGCACACGGTCGTCGCTCCCGACAAGCCCGCGCGCGAGGCGATCGGCCGCAACGTCCTCGATCCCGCAGCCCGGGCCCGCACCGCGCGCGCCGGGTACGCGCAGGCCCGCGCGGTCGCGGGCGCCGTGTCCGAGATCTGGGCGTGACGCCGTGGCGCGACGACTGAAGCCGCTCGACCCCGCCGCGTGGGACGCCCTGGCCGCGCGCGTGACCGAGGCGGGCGCGGACGCGTCCGCCGACGACCTCCGCGCTGCCACGAAGCACCTGCTCGCGCTCCTGGACCAGCGCGCGCCGGGCAACAGCGTCGAGGTTCGGGTGCCGCCCTATGCCGCGGTCCAGGTCGTCCCCGGGGCCCGGCACACGCGTGGCACCCCGCCCGCGGTCGTGGAGACCGATGCGGCGACGTGGATCGCCCTCGCCACCGGTCGTACGCCGTGGGCTGACGCGGTCGCGGCCGGGAAGGTGCGCGCGTCAGGAGAGCGCAGCGACCTCTCCGCGTACCTCCCGCTCGCCTGACCGTCAGTACTTGCCGGCGCGCAGCGAGGCCCACAGCCGGGGCTCCGCGGTCCGCCAGGCGGGGAGCTTGACCTTCTTGCGGTAGTCGAGCACCGCCCGCTCGGTCGTCGCGTCGAACAGCCCGTTGCGCGGGACGGAGCGCCCGAGCGCTGCGGTGAGCGAGCGCTGGAGCCGGTAGACGTACTTGCCGGTCGAGCCGCGCTTGAGCACCGGTGCGCTGCCGTCGGAGAGCAGCGCCACCCACACGCGTCGGGAGATCACGCCGGTCTGGGCCCACCCGTGCGCGGCCTGGAACCGCTTGACGGCCCGCTGCGCCTTGGCGCCGTGCACGGGGCTGGTCGTCTTGCCCGAGAAGTAGCCGCGCTGGCGGAGCAGGCACTTCGATGCGGGCGCCAGGGTCGGGCGGCGCTGGCCGGGCCGGACGGTGCGGTACTTGGTGACGTCCTGCGTGCCGCACTGCGCCTTCGGCTTGGTGGGCCGCGAGCCGGCGCCGACGTCCATGTAGTTGAGGTCGATGTTGATCGTGACGCCGTTGTAGCGGCTGAGCCGGTTGCCGACGTACTGGTGGATCCGCTTGCCGTCGACCCAGTAGCGGTCGTCGAGGTACGGCTCCGCGGCGAGGTTGGCCTTGCCGTTGTACCAGGCGAACCACAGGTGGTTCGGGTAGTGGTAGCCGCCGACCTGGGCGTCACGGAGCTGGTTCATCGCGGCGATCGCGGCCGAGGCGCTGGAGTAGAGGCCCGAGCGGTAGCCGAGCTGTGCGATCCGCGACCCCCAGCCGTCGATGAAGCTCACGACGGCCGAGTTGCAGGTCGTGTTCGAGATCGCGTACCACTCGATGTCCAGGTAGAGCACCCGGCCGGAGCCGATGCCCAGCGTCTTCGCGGCCGTCACGCTCTCGTTGGCCGCGGCGACTCCCTGGGCGCGCGCGGTGGTCGGGTTCGTCGACATCTTCTGCTTGTTGCCGCCGTAGCAGGGGGCCTGCATCCCGACGTGGATCGGGAGGAAGCGCCAGCCGCGCCCTGCCTGGGTGGACACCCAGGTCTTCGTCAGCTGCGCCTGGGTGCAGGCCCGCGAGGACCCGGAGATGTAGATCCCGACGGCCCCGAACGGGGACGACACCCACCACGCGTCCATCTGCGCCTGCGTCGGTGCGGTGCAGGTGTCGAAGGCGAGCCCCGTGAAGTTGCCGGGAGCGTCGACGGCCGCGGACGCGGGGCTCGCGGCGAGCGCGGGAGCGAGCGCTCCGGCGGCGAGCGCGAGGCCCGTGGCGGCTGCGCCCAGCCGGCGTGCCCAGGCGGTGCGGAGACGGCTGACGAGTGAAGACATGATCCCCCGTATGGTGCGGACATGAGCCAAGCAGCGGTGCAACGACTCCATAGCATCATGCCTTCGGTCCTCGCGGATCTGAAGAACCTCGTACGGATTCCTTCCGTGGGCGCCGATCCTTCACGTGCCGAGGATGTCCGGCGGAGCGCCGACACGGTGGCCGCACTGCTGCGCGAGGCCGGGTTCGCCGAGGTCGACGTGGTGTCGGCGGGCGGGGGACCGGCCGTCATCGCGAACCACCCCGCCCCTCCCGGCGCCCCCACGGTGCTTCTCTACGCGCACCACGACGTCCAGCCCACGGGCGACCCCGCGGCGTGGACGTCGTCGCCGTTCGAGCCGACCGAGCGGGGCGAACGCCTGTACGGCCGGGGCGCCGCCGACGACAAGGCCGGGATCGCGGCCCACCTGGCCGCGTTCCGGGCGTGGGACGGCCAGCCGCCGGTCGGCGTGACCGTCTTCGTGGAGGGCGAGGAGGAGTCGGGCTCGGCGGGCCTCGGCACGCTGCTCGACACCTACCGCGACCGCCTGGCCGCCGACGTGATCGTGATCGCCGACTCGGGAAACTGGGACATCGGCACCCCGGCCCTCACGACCACGCTCCGCGGCCTGGTGGACTGCGTCGTCGAGGTCGAGACGCTCGAGCACGCCGTGCACTCCGGGATGTGGGGCGGCGTCTTCCCGGACGCGCTCTCGGTCCTCGTCCGCCTGCTCGCCACGCTCCACGAGGACGACGGCGAGGTGGCGGTCAAGGGTCTGCACGCCGGGGAGGCCGCCGACGTCGTCTATCCCGAGGACCGTCTCGTGTCCGAGTCGGGCGTCCTCGAGGGCGTCGAGCAGATCGGCTCCGGATCGGTCGTCGACCGGTTGTGGACCAAGCCCGCGATCAGCGTCATCGGCATCGACGCCCCGACGGTGGCCGACTCCTCGAACACGCTCGTGCCCCGCGCACGGGCGAAGGTGTCGATGCGGATCGCGCCCGGCTCGGACACCGACGCGTCGATGGACGCTCTCGTCGAGCACCTGCAGACGCACGCGCCGTGGGGCGCGCGCGTCACCGTCACACCGAACGACCGCGGCGACGCGTACGCGATCGACGCGCAGGGCCCGGCGTACGACGCGGCGCGCGCCGCCTTCCGTGAGGCCTGGGGCGGCGTGGAGCCGATCGACATGGGGGTCGGCGGGTCGATCCCCTTCATCGCGGAGTTCGCCGACCGCTATCCGGCGGCGGCGGTTCTCGTCACCGGGGTCGAGGATCCGGACACCCGGGCGCACGGGATCGACGAGGGGCTGCACCTCGGGGAGTTCGCCCGTGTGTGCGAGGCGGAGACGCTGCTGCTGGGCAAGCTCGCGGAGCTCTGACCGACGCCTGCAGCCCGGGTACCGGGGGTCCTCGCGAGCGCTCAAAAATTCACCACCATGCGAGAAGATATATTCGTAACCATATATCTTCTGTGATTTCGTCCTATGTTCTCCTGAACGGTCGCTGCAGAGGCGGCCGCGTGAAGGGAGAGACATGCAGACGACACGAACCCGCCGTGGTGCGGGCCTGATCGCGGCGGGTGCCCTCGTGGCCGGCGCCCTCGCTGCACTTCCGGTCTCCGCGGCGCAGGCTGCGGAGACCTCGACCGACTACGCCTGCGCGTACACCGGTGGTCCGTACGACACCAAGCTCGTCCTCGACGTGGACGGGCCCGCGCAGGTCACCCAGGGGCAGCCGGTGACGCTCACCGCCGATGCGTCGATCGCCTGGGGCACCTCCTGGAGCGACTACGGACGCTCGCTCAACTTCCAGTTCAAGGGCGTGACGGCGACCGCCACCGTTCTCGTCAACGGTGTCGCGCTCGCGCAGCGCGCGACCCTCACCTTCAACGACGCCGACCTCGCCGTCCCGGCCGCGGGCAACCAGACGTGGCCGGCTGCCTCGGTCTCGCTGCCGCCGATCCCGACGACCTCCGGCGCCGACGTCGCGGTCACCCTGGGCAAGGTCGACGTGAGCGGGATGATCGCGCTCACCTACACCGGCGGCAACTTCGTCCCGCTCGCGCTCCCGTGCACCGTCACGGGCACCGCGCCGACCGTCGCGTCCGTCGACGTCCTCCCGATGCCCGCGCTCGCGCCGGCGGTGGCGCTGAAGTCCGCCGGCAAGGTCGCCGTCGGCCAGCGCCTGACCGCGTCCGGCGGAACGACGACGCCCGCCAGCACGGTCGCGTACCGCTGGGCCGTCGGGGGCAGGGCCGCCGGCACCGGCACCGCGTACGTCGTGAAGCCCGCTGACCTCGGCAAGGTCGTCACCGTGACGTCGACCGCCACGAAGGCCGGCTACACGTCGCTGTCGAAGACGATCACCGTCGGCAAGGTGGCGGCGGGGACGTTCGCGGTCTCCGGCAAGGTCAAGGTCGTCGGCAAGGCGAAGGTGGGCAAGAAGCTCACCGCCAGGCCCGGCGCCGCCGCAGGGGCGAAGGTCTCCTACCAGTGGCTCAAGAACGGCAAGGCCATCAAGGGCGCGAAGGGCAAGACCCTCAAGCTCAAGAAGTCCTTCAAGGGCAAGAAGATCTCCGTGCGCGTGACGTACACGAAGGTCGGCTACAAGGCGGTCGTCCAGACCAGCAAGGCCGTGAAGGTCAAGAAGTAGGACCCTGCAGAAGGACCCGACGCTCGCGCCAGATCGTGGCGCGAGCGTCGGGTCCTCATGTCGGGTCGTGCGTCAGATCTGGCGGCCGCTGTCCGCCCAGTACGACTTGCGCAGGTCGCGCTTGAGGATCTTGCCCGAGGGGTTGCGCGGGAGCAGCTCCACGATGTCGATGGACGTGGGGCACTTGTAGCCCGCCAGCTGCTCGCGGGTGAAGGCGATCAGCTCCTCCTCGGTCACCATCTCGCCCTCGCGGAACGCCACGACCGCCTTCACGGTCTCCCCCCACCGCTCGTCCGGCACGCCGATCACCGCCACCTCGGCGACCGAGGGGTGCGCGGTGAGCACGCGCTCGACCTCCGGCGAGTACACGTTCTCGCCGCCGGTCACGATCATGTCCTTGATCCGGTCCTCGACGTAGACGTAGCCGTCGACGAACCGCCCGACGTCCCCGGTCCGGAACCATCCGTCCTCGGTGATGACCTCGGCGGTCGCCTCGGGCTTGTTGAGGAAGCCCTTCATCAGCTGCGGCGTGCGGAACCACAGCTCGCCCGGCTCGCCCTCGGGGACGTCCTCGAGCGTGAACGGGTCGACGACGCGGGTCTCGACCCCGGGGATCGGGACGCCGGCCGAGAGCAGCCGCTCGGGGTGCTCGGGGTCGAGGTGCGCCTCCGGCAGGAGGTGCGTGATGACGCCGCACACCTCGGTCAGGCCGTACACCTGCATGAACTTCGTGTCCGGCCACGCCTCCATCGCGCGCTGCAGCAGCGGGAGCGGCATCGGCGCCGCCCCGTACGTGAAGAACTTGAGCTTCCCGAACAGCGCCGCGGCCTCGGGCCCCCCGGCCAGCGCCATCTGGGCGACCGCAGGGACGAGGAAGGCGGAGTTGGCGCCCTTCATGATCGCGGTCGCCAGCGACACCGGGTCGGGATCGCGGGTCATGATGCTGGGGATCCCGTCGTGCAGGGCGAACTGCACGTACGAGGTGCCGCCGACGTGGAAGAGCGGCATCGCGACGAGGCTCTTGTCGCCGGGCTCGAGCTCCCAGCCGTCGTGGGCGTTGATGGTGTGCGCCACCATCGACCGGTGGCTCAGCATCACGCCCTTGGGCCGTCCGGTGGTGCCGGAGCTGTACATCACGAGGCACGTGTCGTCGGGCGCATGGTCGGGCGAGGGTCCCGCCGGGGTCGAGGACGCCAACCACGCCTCGTACTCGTCGTCCTCGGAGCCGTCCGGCGTGACGAGGATGATCTGCTCGACGGCGGGGAGCCTCTCGCGGATGGTCTCGATCGCCGGCAGCAGCTCGGTCCCGACGAAGAGAACCCGGGCGCCGGAGTCGTTGATCGTGTAGTCGAGCTCGTCACCGGCGAGGCGCCAGTTCACGACGGCCATCGCCAGGCCGCGCGACGCCGCCGCGAGGGTCACCTCGACGCAGGCGGGGTGGTTCTTGTCGAGGAACGCGACGACGTCGCCCCGTCCGAGACCGAGGTCGCGCAGACCCCCGGCCGCACGGCGTACCCGCTCGTCGAACTCGCCGTAGGTCCACGTGCGCTCGCCGTACGTCATGCACTCGGCGTCGGGTGTGGTCTCGGCCCAGTAGGCGATGCGGTCGTCCAGGAAGGTAGGTGTCGGAGGGGACCCGGTCATGGCTGACTCCTCGGTGCGGCGCGGTGCGTCGGCGGACAGTGCCAAGACTGTGACACGCCTCACACATCGAGGCAAGGTTGCTGTCACGATCCCTCCCCGCCGCCCGAGGGTGTGGACGCTCCTCGTAGGCTGGACGACGTGTCGCTCGCCCAGATCGCTGCCGAAGGAACGCTCCCTCAACCGCTCGTCGGGGCGGTCGCCGTGGGGATCCCGCTGCTGATCATCGCGGTGTTCTTCGTCTTCTGGGACCGCCCGAAGAAGCGCTGACGGGCGCTCTCACCCCCGCGCGGTCACCTGCGCGGCCAGGCGCTCGAGCGACCGCGTCATCTGCCGCTGCGTCGCCTCCGGCCGACGCCCTCGCGTCAGCAGCCACCGCTGCCGGTCCTCCGACACGTCCCACGTCTCGGTGACGATCGTCCCCGCCGGCACGACCTCGAGGTCGTACCGCCAGACCCGGCCGCCGACGAGCCCGCCGAGCATCGTCGTCCGCCAGGCGATGGTCTGGTTCTGGACGTGGGCGACGACGACGTTGTGCGTCGTGTAGGGGAGTCCGCGCGACATCCGGACCTCGAACTCCGACCCCTCCCGCAGCGGCACCTCGGTCGCCGAGACCACCTCGACCACGTCCTCGGCGCCGGCGAGGGCAGGGTGGGCGTACGGGTCGGCGAGGACGGCGAAGATCCGTGCCGCCGACGCATCGACGGTGCGCACGGCGCGGATGCGGTCGGAGTCCATGCGTCCAGGGTGATGGGGTCGCGGATGCGGCGCATTCGGGCGCGACACCTACACTGGACTCGTGCCTCGCGGAGACGGTCGTCTGACCCACGACCTGGACCCCCACGACGTCGGCCCCCAGGATGCCTGCGGTGTCTTCGGTGTCTGGGCTCCAGGTGAAGAAGTAGCCAAGCTCTCGTACTTCGGGCTCTACGCCCTCCAGCACCGCGGACAGGAGTCCGCCGGCATCGCGGTGAGCAACGGGTCGCAGATCCTCGTCTACAAGGACATGGGCCTGGTGTCCCAGGTCTTCGACGAGGCGACGCTCGACTCGCTGCAGGGTGGCCTCGCGATCGGCCACACCCGCTACTCGACGACCGGCGCCAGCGTCTGGAACAACGCCCAGCCGACCTTCCGGCCCACCGCGCACGGGTCCGTCGCCCTCGGCCACAACGGCAACCTGACCAACACCGCCGAGCTCGCGGAGCTGCTGGAGAAGCGCACCGCGGAGTCCGGCAGCGAGCTCGTCGGCCGCGTCCGCGAGTTCGCCACCAGCGACACCGCCGTGATGGCGTCGCTGCTCGCGTCGTACGAGGACCGCTCGCTGGAGGAGGCGGCCCTCGAGGTCCTCCCGCAGCTGCGCGGCGCGTTCTCGCTCGTCTTCATGGACAACGACACCCTGTACGCCGCGCGCGACCCGCAGGGGATCCGGCCGCTCGTGCTCGGCCGCCTCGAGCGCGGCTGGGTGGTCGCGTCGGAGACCGCCGCCCTCGACATCGTCGGAGCGTCGTTCATCCGCGAGATCGAGCCCGGCGAGTTCATCGCGATCGACGCCGAGGGCTTGCGCCACCACCGCTTCGCCGAGCCGAAGCCCAAGGGCTGCGTCTTCGAGTTCGTCTACCTCGCGCGCCCCGACACCCAGATCTCCGAGCAGCGCGTCTTCTCGGTCCGCTCCGAGATCGGGCGTCGGCTGGCCGCGGAGGCGCCGGTCGAGGCCGACCTCGTCATCCCGGTGCCGGAGTCCGGCACGCCGGCGGCGATCGGCTACGCCGAGGCGTCGGGGATCCCGTTCGGCCACGGTCTCGTCAAGAACTCCTACGTGGGTCGTACGTTCATCCAGCCGAGCCAGACGCTGCGCCAGCTCGGCATCCGGCTCAAGCTCAACCCGCTGCGCGACGTCATCGCCGGCAAGCGCCTGGTGGTCGTCGACGACTCGATCGTGCGGGGCAACACCCAGCGCCAGCTGGTCCGCATGCTCCGCGAGGCGGGCGCCGCCGAGGTCCACGTCCGCATCTCCAGCCCGCCGGTGAAGTGGCCCTGCTTCTACGGCATCGACTTCGCGACCCGCGCCGAGCTGATCGCCAACGGCATCTCGGTGGACGAGATCTGCCGCTCGATCGGCGCGGACTCCCTCTCCTACATCTCGCTCGAGGCGATGGTCGACGCGACCAACGTCCCCAAGGCCAACCTCTGCCGCGCGTGCTTCGACGGCGAGTACCCCGTCCCGCTTCCCGCGGGCAGCCTGGGCGGCAAGAACCTGCTCGAGCCGGAGGAGCACGCGGACGACCGCGTCTCCGTGACCATGGTCAACCCCTAGCGACGGAGGGTCGCACGTGACGTCGTACGCCAGCGCCGGAGTCTCGATCGAGGCCGGGGACCGCGCGGTCGAGCTGATGAAGGAGTGGGTCGAGAAGGCCCGCCGCCCCGAGGTGCTCGGGGGCATCGGCGGCTTCGCGGGGCTCTTCGACGCCTCGCAGCTCAAGCGCTACGAGCGCCCGCTGCTCGCGACCTCGGCCGACGGGGTCGGCACGAAGGTCGTGATCGCGCAGCGGATGGACGTGCACGACACGATCGGCTACGACCTCGTCGGCATGCTCGTGGACGACCTGGTGGTCTGCGGCGCGGAGCCGCTGTTCCTCACCGACTACATCGCGACCGGCAAGGTCGTCCCCGAGCGGGTCGCCGCGATCGTGAAGGGCATCGCCCAGGCGTGCGAGGAGGCCGGCTGCGCGCTCCTCGGCGGCGAGACGGCGGAGCACCCGGGGCTGCTCGGACCGGACGAGTACGACGTCGCGGGATCTACGACGGGCGTCGTCGAGGCCGAGTCGCTGCTCGGCGCCCACAAGGTCGAGGCGGGTGACGCGGTGATCGCGATGGCCTCGTCGGGGCTGCACTCCAACGGCTACTCGCTCGTGCGCAAGGTCTTCTTCGAGGTGGCCGGATGGGACCTCGAGCGCGAGGTGCCCGAGCTCGGCGGCACCCTCGGGGAGACGCTGCTGACCCCGACGCGCCTGTACGCCAAGCCGTGCCTGGAGCTGGCCGCGTCCGTCGAGGTGCACGCGATGTCCCACATCACCGGCGGCGGCTTCGCGGCCAACCTCGCGCGTGTGGTCCCGGAGACGCTGTCGGTCCGCGTGGACCGCGGCACGTGGTCCCCCGCGCCGGTGTTCGGCCTCGTCGGCGAGCTCGGCAGCGTGAGCCGCCCGGACCTCGAGTCCGCGCTCAACATGGGCGTCGGCATGGTGGCGCTGGTCGCGCGCGACGCGGCGGAGCCGGCCCTCGAGGTGCTCGCGCAGCAGGGGATCGACGCCTGGCAGTGCGGCGAGGTCCTGGACGTCCCGAGCGGAGAGGTCGAGCTGGTCGGCGACTACCGCACGATGTGATCTGCATCACCCACGCCTCCGTCCTCCGGAAATGCTGGAGACGAGACGCCGGGTCGGTTCGCGCATCCTTGGGCCGAACAGGTAGCCTTAGCGCTACGAGAGACCACATTCCGAGACTTCGCGAGGGGGTCGGACCCTATGGGGCGCGGCCGTGCAAAAGCCAAGCAGACGAAGGTTGCACGCAACCTGAAGTATCAGACGCTCGACACCGACTTCGACCAGCTGCAGCGCGAGCTCCACGGTGAGCCCGAGCGCCCTGTCGAAGAGCCGGATCCCGAGCTTCTCGAGAAGTACGCCGACTACGCCGACAGCGAGTCCGGTCCTCCGAAGTGAATCGTCGCTGACGCAGCCCGCAGGGTCCTCCCGCGGGCTGCGTCACGCCTTGTCACCGCCTGAACCAGGCGCGCGACGCGAGCGGGTCAGACCTGTGTCCAGGACGCCCATAGCGTGGCGTACTGGCCGCCCCGTGCGAGCAGTTCCGCGTGCGTGCCGTCCTCGATGACGGTGCCGTGGTCCAGCACGACGACCCGGTCGGCGGCCTCAGCCTGGCTGAGCCGGTGCGCGACCACGAGCGCGGTCCGCCCCTCGAGCACCTCGGCGGCCGCGGCGTCGAGTTGGCGTGCGCCCGACGAGCCTGCCTCCGCGGTCGCCTCGTCGAGGACGACGACGGGCCGGTCGGCCAGGACCACGCGGGCCAGCGCGAGCTGCTGGGCCTGGGCCGGGGTGAGCGTGCGACCGTGCGCGCCGACCACGGTGTCGAGCCCGTCGGGCAGCGCCGCGACCCAGCCGAGCGCACCGGTGCGCTTCAGCGCGTCGTGCAGGGCGGGATCGTCGGCCGCGGGAGCCGCGAGCGTGAGGTTGTCCCGCACGGTGCCGGCGAACACATGGACCTGCTGGGTGACGAGGGCGACGCGTGCGCGGACGCCGCCGCCCCACGTCTCGTACGCCGTCCCGTCCAGCGTCCGGGTGCCCGCGCTCGGGATGAGGTGCCCGGCAGCGATCAGGGCGAGGGTGCTCTTGCCGGCGCCGGTCGCCCCCACGAGCGCGACCCGCTCCCCGGGACCGACGCGCAGCGTGACGTCGTGCAGGACCTCGTCGCCGTCGGCGTAGCGGTGCCGGACGCCCTCGAGCACCAGCGCGGGGCGGCTCGCCGGAGTCGCCGACGCTGACGGTCCCCGCTCCGCTCCCGGCTCCGCTGCCACTGCTCCGCCGGCGTCGTCCGGCTCCGGCAGCAGCGCGAGCCCCGCCAGGCGCGCGAGCGAGGCGCCGGCGGACTGCACCTGGTCGAAGGTCGTCAGCACGCCACCGATCGGCCCGAACAGCCGGTGGAAGAACAGCGCCGCCGTCGTCGCCGCACCGACCGTCACCGCGTCGGCGCGGACCAGCACGAACCCGGTCCCGAGCACGAGCAGGAGGCCCACGAGCTCCGCGCGGTTGGTCCGGGCGTAGAAGCGGGTGAGCATCCGGAAGACGGTGATCGAGACGGTCGCGGCGCGCCACGAGCGTGCCGCGATCTGCTCCTGCCACTCCTCCTCGTACCCGATCGCGCGCAGCGTGGGCGCGCTGTGCACGCCGGTCAGCAGCGCCTCGGCGCGCTCGCCCTGGGCGATGCGCTCCTCGCGGTAGAGCGGCGCGGAACGGGGGAGGTACCAGCGGAGACCGAGCACGTAGAACGGGATGGCGCAGAGCCCGGCGAGACCGAGCCGCCAGTCCAGCGCGGCGAGCCCGACCGCGGTGAAGGCGATCGCGACCGAGGACTCGACCGTGTACGGCACGGCCTCGTCGAGCGCGGTCGTCACCGTGCGGACGTCGTCGCCGACCCGCGAGAGGACGTCGCCCGTGCCGGCCTCCTCGATCCGGTCTGGCTCCAGCCCCAGCACCCGCGCGACGACCTCCTCACGCAGCCGGGCGAGCGCGGGGACGACGGCCTGGCCGAGCGCGGCGACGGCGAGCCCCGCGCAGAGCGCGCCCGCGAGCGCGGCCACCGCGATCACGGCCGCGCCGGTGAGGACGTCGGCCGTGCTGCCGCCGTCCCGGACGACGTCGACGAGGTCGCCGAGGACCCACGGGGGTACGAGCCCGAGCGCGCCGCTGGCGGCGAAGGCGCCGGTCGCGATCGCGAGCGGCGCCCGCTGCGCCCGCAGGAGCGTCCACGCGAGCGCCACCGTCTCCCCGCGCGACGCGATCGGCAGGATCGAGCCGCTCAACGGAGCACCGCCCTTCCGTAGTCCTCCCGCGCGAGGAGATCGGCGTGCGTCCCTGTCGCGACCGTGCGCCCGTCGACGACGAGGACGACGCGGTCGGCCTGCTGCAGCAGGGCCGGGCTGGAGGTGATGACGACCGTCGTCGACGCCGATCCCGGGGAGTGCCGCAGGCTGCGGATACCGGCGGCGATCGCCTGCTCGGTGACGGCGTCGACCGCACTGGTCGGATCCTGCAGCACGAGGACCGGACGTTCCGCGGTCAGGGCTCGCGCGAGCGCGAGCCGCTGACGCTGACCGCCCGACAGCGCGCCGCTGACCCGGACCCGCCGGTCGAGGCCGTCCGGGTGGCTGCCGACGACCTCGTCGGCAGCCGACGCGTCCAACGCGGCGGTGAGCCGGTCCTCGGCCGCACCGGCTGCGGGATCGACGTTGAAGCGCACCGTGCCCTCGAAGAGGTCGACGTGGTGGTGGGCGACGAGCAGGGTCTCGCGACGGCGGTCGTGGGCCAGCGTGTGCAACGGTGCTCCTCCGAGGTGGGCGGCGCCGCTCTCGGGGACCGCCTCGCCGTTCAGGACGGCGACCAGCGCGTCGGAGGCGGCCGGGTCGTCGACGACGACCGCCACCAGCTCGCCCGGCGCGGCGTGCAGGTCGAGTCCGGCCAGAGGTCCGGAGACCACCCGGTCGAAGCGGACCGTCGGCCTCGGCGTCGGCTGCGCGTCACCGCCGGGGACGAGGTGGGGCGTGCGGAGCACCGCGCCGACCCGGCCCGCCGACGCGTGCGACGCCGCCGCGTGGGCGCCGACCTCGGCGAGCATGCCGACCGGCTCGGCGAGGAACTGCGTGAGGCCGACGACGGCGACGAACTGTCCGAGCGTGAGGCCCCCGTCCAGCGCGCGGAGGCCGGCGACCAGGGCGACCGCGGAGAGGAGCAGGCCGCTGAGCCCCGTCGTGGTGCCGGCGAGGACGCCCCAGCCGCGTACGGTGCGGACCGCCGCACGGGCCGCGCGTCCGCTCGCGTCGCGGTAGCGGTCGACCGCGGTCCGCTGTGCGCCGACGCCCGCCAGCGGGCGTACCCCCTGGACGAGGTCGGTGGCCATGCCGGCGGCGCGTGCGACCGCGGCCTGCTCGGTGCTGGAACGGCGCGCGATCACCGGGCTCACCACCTGCGTGAGCCCCACGACCGCGGGCACGCCGACGAGCACGAGGAGACCGAGCCAGACGTCCAGCCACAGCAGGTACGCCGCGGCGCCGACGATCGCGACGACGGCGCTCACCGCGTAGCCGAGCTGGCGCACGACGTACGTGACCGCGTCGGTGTCGCTGGTCGCGACCGAGAGCAGCTCGCCGGGCAGCAGTCCGGTGCGGGCGCCGCGGGGATGCAGCACGCGGCCGGTGATCTCGAGCCGGAGCGCGTGCTGCTCGCGCTGGACCGCGGTGAAGCCCAGCCGTGCGCCGTACCGGTAGGCGAAGCTCAGCACACCCATCAGCACGCACAGCCCGAGCGCGCCCCACGCGAAGGCGGTCAGGTCGCCGGTCGCGATGCCCGTGTCGATGATGATGCCGATCGCGACCGGGACGAGCGCCTCGCACACGTGCCACAGACTAAGGAGGGCGTACGACCCGAGCAGGCGACCGCGATGGCGGCGCAGCATCCGCCGCAGCAGCGCCCCGGCGCTCAGCGGGGGCGCGCCCGCGGGCTCAGCCATGGACCACGGGCTGGTCTCTGCGTCGCGCGGCCGAGGCCAGGTCGTGGAGCACGAGGACGATGGTACGGCCGGTGTCGCGGGGTCAGGGCAGCCAGACCCCGCGCAGGCGCGAGACCTCGCGCATCCGCTGCTCCGCGATCCGGTCGGCGGCGTTCGACGGAGCCACACCCTCGGCCTTCGCGCGGTGCAGGACGTCGAGCGTCGTCGAGTAGATCCGCGTCGCCCGCGCCTTCGCCCGGTCGAAGGAGAAGCCCTCGAGCTCGTCAGCCACCTGGATCAGGCCACCGGCGTTCACGCAGTAGTCGGGCGCGTAGACGATCTCGCGCGCGGCGAGCAGGTCTTCCGTGCCGGTGTGCGCGAGCTGGTTGTTGGCCCCGCCGCACACGATCCGAGCGCTGAGCACCGAGACCGTCTCGTCGTCCAGAGCACCGCCGAGCGCGCAGGGGGCGTAGACGTCGAGCGGTTCGCGGACCAGCGCCGCGGTGTCGGCGACCGCCTTCACGGACGGGTGGGCCGTCCGCACGGCCTCGACGGCGCGCGGGTCCACGTCGGCCACGACGACGTCGGCGCCGTCCTCGACCAGGTGCCCGACGAGGTGCCGCCCGACCTTGCCGACACCCGCGACACCGACGCGGCGACCGGACAGCGACGGTGCGCCCCAGACGAACTCGGCGCTCGCGCGCATGCCCTGGAAGACGCCGAAGGCCGTGAGCACCGACGAGTCGCCCGCACCGCCGTGCTCGGTCGTGCGACCGGTGACGTAGGAGGTCTCGCGGGCGATCAGGTCCATGTCCTCCGGGAAGGTGCCGACGTCGCACGCCGTGTAGTAGCGCCCGTGCAGCGACTCGACGAACCGCCCGTACGCCCGCAGCCGCGCCTCCGACTTGTCGCGGTGCGGGTCCCCGATGATGACCGCCTTGCCGCCGCCGAGGTCGAGCCCCGCCAGCGACGCCTTGTAGGCCATCGCCCGGGACAGCGCGAGCACGTCGGCGAGTGCGGCGTGCTCGTCGGCGTACGGGTAGAAGCGCGTACCTCCGAGCCCCGGGCCGAGCGCCGTGGACCAGATCGCGACGATCGCGCGCAGCCCGCTCGCCTCGTCCTGGCAGAACACCACCTGCTCGTGCCCGCCGCCGAACGGGGACACCCCCTGTGGACCGTCCACACCAACCTCCTCGGTACCTTCTCCCCACTCTAGGATCGGCGCCTCCCGCTGGCGGGTCAGCGGGAGCGAAACGTCCCGATGTCGCCCGCTTGGTTACATCTCGGTACGGATTCGGAGATACCCCTCGGCAGGCATAGGTGCGTTTGGCATCATTCAGCCATGGATTCGCACTCCCCCGATGCGGAACGCCTTCTCACGCCGTCCGAGGTCGCCGCGATGTTCCGCGTGGTCCCGAAGACCGTGACCCGCTGGGCACAAGCAGGCAAGATCAGCTCCATCCGCACCCTCGGCGGCCACCGCCGGTTCCGCGAGGCCGAGGTCCGGCGCCTCCTCGCGGAGGGGTTCGGACACGACGACGAGAGCCGGGCAAGCTAGACCGAGACGCACGAGCAGGCCGCGCAGCCGCGGTAGAGGGGTCGGGGGACCTCGCACCGCAGACCAGGAGGACGACGTGTCACAGGACTCCGGGCCGCGCTCGGTCCTGCTCGCGAGCGTCGTCGCCGGCCTCGCCAGCGGCGGTCGTTCGTCGCTCGGACCTGCCGTCACCCGCCTCGTGCGTGGACCGTCGGCCCTCGCCCGAGGTGCCGTGGTCGCCGGTGTCGCCGCGGAGCTCGTCGGCGACAAGCTGCCTCGTACGCCGAGCCGGCTCGGCGCCGTGCCACTGACCGGACGCGCGCTCTCAGGGGGCCTGACCGGTGTGCTGCTCGCCCGTGCCCGCGGCGTCTCCGTGGTGACGCCCGCGCTCGCCGGAGCCGCCGCCGCGGTCGCAGGCTCGTACGCCGGCGCCTCCTGGCGCGGGGCCTGGGCGCGGTCGGGTCGACCGGACTTCCCTGCCGCCGTCGTCGAGGACGTCGTCTCGATCGGGCTCGCGTACGCCGCCTACCGTGCGGTGTCGCCGTCCTGACCCTCGCGCCGGCCCGCGGTCGGGCGGAGTCGGACGAGTCCGCGGTCGAGGTCGACTCGTCCCCACGGCGGCACGCCGTCGGCGTCGTCGGCACGTCGGACCTTCTGCGACGCCCGGTGCTCGAGGGCGTCCTGCGACCCGGGAGCGACCACGCCGGTGAACGCGTCGAAGCCTGCTGCCGCCACAGGCGTGTGTGCGTCGAGGTCGCCGTTGCGGCGGCGCCGGCGCGACACCACGACCTCGATCGCCGCGACCGCGACGAGGAGGACCACCAGCGCGGGGAAGGTGGTCGCGAAGAGCAGGCCGGCGTTCACGCTGTCGAGCGTAGCCGTCGTACGGACGACGAAGGCCCGCAGGCGGTGCCTGCGGGCCTTCGGTGAGCGGTGGCCAGGGCCGGGGTCGAACCGGCGACCTTCCGCTTTTCAGGCGGACGCTCGTACCAACTGAGCTACCTGGCCGTCGTCGAGCACCAGGTGCTCAACAGTGGTGTGCCCGGGGCCTGCCCGGGCGAGCACCACTATACAAGGAGGGCCCGACCGGGAAGAAACCCGGTCGGGCCTGCGAGCAGCGGCTCAGACGACGGTGATCACGTCGGCGTCGTCGAGGCGGGGGAGCCGGTCGAACCAGCTGTCCTCGGCGGGGTGGCCGATGTTGACGACGACGAGCGTCTTCTTGGAGGTCCCGGTGTGGAACTCGGCGTCGATGCCGGCCCCGTCGAAGCCGGTCATGGGACCGGCGTAGAGGCCGGCAGCCCGCACACCGATGATGAAGTAGCCGATCTGGAGGCCGCTGTTGAGCGCCGCCATCGAGGTGCGGCTGTCCTCCTGGCCGTGGAGCATGTCGCGGATGCCGGGGGCGTGGGGGAAGACCGTCGGCAGGTTCTCGTGGAAGTCGGCGTCGGCGGCGAGGATCGCCACGAGAGGCGCCTTCGCCGTCTTGGCGCGGTTGCCCTCGGCCATGTGCGGCAGCAGACGCTCGCGAGCCTCGGCCGTCTCGACCAGCGTGATGCGCAGCGGCTGGCTGTTCATCGCCGTCGGACCGAACTTGACGAGGTCGTACACGGCCCGGATCTCGTCCGGGGTGACGGGCTCGTCGGTGAAGGTGTTCGCGGTGCGGGCCTGGCGGAAGAGCAGGTCCTGCGCGGCCTGGGGCAGCGCGAGGTCAGGAAGCGTCACGGTCATGGTGGTTGAAACGGCAAGCACTTTAGGTGCATTCCGCAACCAGATGTGGCGTTCGCCACGTGTCGGTCCGAAGTGGGACCCTAGGGGCCGGGACAGGGGGACGGCATGGGGATGGAGATCGCGGAGCGGCAGTCGGACTCGCCGTACGTCGAGCGCGTCTGGCGCAGCCGCACCGCGGGCGTGAGCCGCATGACCTCGATCGCCACGTCCCACAAGGAGCTCGTGGTGTGGGAGCACGAGGGCAGCCTCCACGTCAGCATGCGCGGCCCGGAGACGGTGGCGACGAGCGCGGACGTCCCCGACGGCTCGGACTCGTTCGGGATCGTCTTCGGTCACGGGGCGTCGATGCCGCACCTCGCGATGGCGCGGCTCGTCGACGCCGACCTCGAGAGCCCGCACGTCTCCCGAGGCGCGTTCGTGCTCCGGGGCGAGGAGTGGGAGGTGCCGACGTACGACAACGCCGAGGTGTTCATCGACCGGCTCGTGCGCGACGGCGTCCTCGTGCGCGACCCGCTCGTCGACGAGGTGGTCGCGGGGGACGCGGCGCCGCTCGGTGCCCGCTCGATCCAGCGTCGCGTCGCCGCAGCCACCGGGCTGACCCAGGGCGCGATCCGCCAGATCGAGCGCGCGCGACAGGCCGCCCTGCTCCTGCGCGAGGGCACGACCGCCCTCGAGGTCGTGCACCGGCTCGGCTACTACGACCAGCCTCACCTGGCGCGCTCGCTCACCCGGTTCGTCGGGCGGACGGCGACCCAGCTGAGGCGCTCGGACACCCCGGAGCCCTTGTCGCTCCTGTACAAGACCGACGGCCTCCGCGGTTCCTAGCGTGGGACCACCCGGCCGCACACGGCGCCGCCGGACCGACGCAGGAGGACCGACCGACATGGGCACCATCACCGCCAACTTCTTCATCGCCCTCGACGGGGTCGTGGAAGCGCCCGACCAGTGGCACTTCCCGTACTTCGACGACGACATGGGCGCCGTGGTCGGCGCCGGGCTGGACTCGACCGAGGCCTTCCTGATGGGACGCACGCTGTACGACGAGTGGGCCGCCTACTGGCCGGGCAGCGACGACGAGCCGGCCGCGTTCTTCAACGCCGTGCCGAAGTACGTCATCTCGAGCTCGCTCGAGAACCCGTCCTGGAACAACACCACGGTCGTCCCGGGAGACGCGGCCGCCGTGCAGCGGCTCAAGAAGGAGGTCGAGGGAGACATCGGGATGTCCGGCAGCGCGACGACCGTGCGGTGGCTCCTCGCCGAGGGGCTCCTCGACCAGCTCCGGCTGCTGGTGCACCCGATCGTCGTGGGCCACGGGCAGCGGTTGTTCGAGGACGGTCCGACGCACCCGCTCCGGCTGGTCGACAGCGCCACGCTGTCGTCCGGGGTGCTCTCGCTGCTGTACGCGCCCGCGTCCTGACGGCGCTGGCCGCACACACGAACGAGGCCCGGATCCGCTGGGGATCCGGGCCTCGTTGCTGGCGACCCTGACGAGACTCGAACTCGCGACCTCCGCCGTGACAGGGCGGCGCGCTAACCAACTGCGCCACAGGGCCAATCTTCAGTTGTCACCGCTCAGCGGTGCGAGCACCACTTTAGCGGACGCCTTCGGCGACTCCAAAACGGGGGTCCCCCTTCTGGGTCGACTGCCCTGGAGCCGGTCAGAACCGCTCGACGAGGAGGACGGCGCCGACCACGACCATAGCCGCTCCGGACACCCGCGAGACCACCCGCGCCGCGGTCGGGGTCGAGCGGAGCACGGCCCGCGTCGCGTACCCGAGCGTCAGGTAGAACGCCACGCAGGTGACGATCCAGAGCACGCCGAGGACCGTGATCTGCAGGGAGAACGGCCAGCCGTGGCGCGGGTCGGCGAACTGCGGCAGCAGGGCGACGAAGACGAGGACGCCCTTCGGGTTCAGCCCGCTCACCCCGATGCCCCGCGCGATGCGCGGCCACGGCGGGGTCTCGCCGGCGGGACCGGTCGCGGTGTCTGCCGCGACCGAGGTGGCGGGGCGGGCCAGGAGCCGGACGCCGAGATAGGCGAGGTACGCGCCGCCGGCGACCGTGATCGCCGTGAGCAGCGCGGGCGTCTCCGCGACGAGGGCGCCGACCCCGAGCGCCACCGCGGCGGTCAGGAGGACGTACCCGAGCGCGAGCCCGGTGACGGCGGGGACGACGGAACGGTCGCGCAGGCCCGAGGCCAGCGTGTACGCCCAGTCCGGTCCCGGCACCGCGACGACCGCGACCACGAAGCCCCAGTAGGCCACGAGCACGAGCGGGTCCATCGCCGTCCTCCTTCGCGCCCAGGTGCCTGTCCCCGGCAAGGCTAGAGCGGTTCCGCCAGGAGGTGCTGCCGAGTCTCGCGCCGTGCAGCCTGTTCTGTGGAAGGATCTTGCCCATGGACCGGACGGACAGGGAGATCCTTGCGGAGCTGCAGCGCGACGGGCGGCAGAGCCTGACCGACCTGGCGCAGCGCGTACGCCTCAGCCTGTCCCCGACCCACCGCCGCGTGCGCGAGCTCGAGCGCAGCGGAGCGATCCGCGGCTATCGTGCGGTGGTCGACCCGGAGGCGCTCGGGCTCACCTTCGAGGCGCTGGTGTTCGTGACGATGCGGCAGGAGGACCGCGACACGCTCCTCGGCTTCGAGCGGGCGGTCTCGGCGGTGCCGAACGTGCTGCTCGCGCAGCGTCTGTTCGGCGACCCGGACTACCTGCTGCGGATCGTGACCGCCGACCTGGCGGCGTACGCGCAGCTCGAGGACGACGTGCTCTCGGCGCTGCCCGGCGTCCTGCGGCTCAACTCGACGCTGGTGATGAAGCGGGTGGTCGACGACCGCCCGCTCCCGACCTGAGGTCGGGGCGAGGGGTGGTACCCCCTACGGGATTCGAACCCGCGCTACCGCCTTGAAAGGGCGGCGTCCTAGGCCGCTAGACGAAGGGGGCGCCCCGCACGCGTTCACCACGGTGCGGACGGTTCATCGTACGGGCAGCGCCGTGCGGCCGCCAAAGCCGGGGACGGACCGCTGGCACGCTCCGGCAGACTGGACCTGTGATGGACATGTCGCCGGACCGCTTCGCCGAGCTCGTGGAGCAGGCGTTCGACGCGCTGCCCGAGGATCTCACCGGCCTGCTCGAGAACGTCGTGCTGCTGATCGAGGACGATGCACCCGCGGACGACCCGACGCTGCTCGGCCTCTACGACGGCATCCCGGTCACCGAGCGCACCAGCGCGTACGGCGGGGTGCTGCCCGACCGCATCACGATCTACCGCAACCCGACCCTCGCGATCTGTGACGAGGAGGAGGACGTGGTCGAGGAGGTCGGCATCACGGTCGCGCACGAGATCGCGCACTACTTCGGGATCGACGACGACCGGCTGCACGAGCTGGGGTACGCATGAGCGGTCCCGACCCGCTCCGCTCGCGGGTCCGCCGCTGGCTGGGCGAGCGCCGCGGGTCGGAACCCGGGCGCGACCTGGAGGTGGTCCGGTCCGACGCGCGGTACGAGACGCGCCGCGACGGCATCACGACCCGGCACAGCTTCTCGTACGGGGACCACTACGACCCGGACAACCTCGCGTTCGGTCCGCTGCGCGCGGTCAACGAGGAGCTGCTGGATCCGGGTGCCGGCTACGCGAGCCACCGGCACAGCGACGTCGAGATCGTGACCTGGGTGCTCGACGGTGCGCTCGCGCACGAGGACTCGACCGGCACGCGCGGCGTGATCCGTCCCGGTGAGGTGCAGCACGTGAGCGCGCGGGCCGGCGTCGAGCACACCGAGCGCAACGCGTCGGCGACCGAGCCGCTGCGGTTCCTGCAGATGATGCTCGTCCCGTCCGACGCCGAGCTCGCCGACCCGGACCCGGGACCGCCGGCGTACCGGCAGTGGGACCTCCAGGGCGCCCGCGGCTACCTCCTCGACGTGCTGCGTCTGCGCGACGGGATCACGCTGCACGCGGCGCTGCTCGACGCCGGTGACGAGGTGGCGCTGCCCGAGGACGGCGACGTGCACCTCCAGGTGACGCGCGGCCGGGTCGACGCCGCGGGCCACGTGCTCGAGGCCGGCGACGTGCTGCGTGCGCGGGGGACGGGACCACTGACCGTGAGGGCGGTCACGTCGTCCGAGATACTGGCCTGGCACGTCAGCAGGCCCCGTGTCCCCGCCCATGATCCAGGAGCAGCGTGATGTCCACCGTCCTCGTCCTGAACGGCCCCAACCTCAACCGCCTCGGCCTGCGCGAGCCGACGATCTACGGCGACCGGACGTACGACGACCTCGTCGCGCTGTGCCACGCGACCGGAGCCGAGCTCGGCATCACCGTCGACGTGCGGCAGACCAACAGCGAGGCGGAGATGATCGGCTGGCTGCACGACGCGGCCGACGCAGGGCACGCCGTCGTCATCAACGCCGGTGCGTGGACGCACACGTCGGTCGCGATCCGTGACGCCGCCGCGATGCTGACCGCGCCGATGATCGAGGTGCACATCACCAACGTGCACACGCGTGAGGAGTTCCGTCACCACTCGTACCTGTCGGCGGTGGCGACCGGCGTGATCGTCGGGCTCGGCTTCGAGGGCTACGTCGCCGCGCTGCGCTTCGTCGCGTAGGCGAGAGCGCGCAGCGTACTCCTCCCGATCCTGGGTCAGACAATGCGGACACCCGCCTAGCGAGCGTCGGTGCTCGTGCTTAGTCTGAGCACCGTGAGCGACCTCGTCGGACACCATGCCCACGACGACGCCGTGCGCAGGCTCAAGGCCTCGTACGACGCCATCCCCGACGGTGCGCCCGTGCGGCTCGCCAAGCGCACGACCAACCTCTTCCGTCCGCGCGACGCCACCGACGCGCCCGGGCTCGACGTCAGCGGGCTCACCGGGGTCGTGAGCGTCGACGTGGATCCGACCACCGGCGAGGCGACCGCCGACGTGCAGGGCATGTGCACCTACGAGGACCTCGTCGCGGTGACGCTCGCGCGCGGCTACATGCCGTACGTCGTGCCGCAGCTGCGCACGATCACGCTCGGCGGCGCGGTCACCGGTCTCGGCATCGAGTCGACGTCGTTCCGCAACGGGCTGCCGCACGAGTCCGTGGTGGAGATGGACGTCTTCACCGGCGCGGGCGAGGTCGTCACGTGCAGCCGGGAGGAGCACAGCGACCTCTTCTTCGCGTTCCCCAACTCCTACGGCACGCTCGGCTACACGACACGCATCCGCATCCTGCTCGAGAAGGTCCCCGGGTGGGTGCGGCTGCGACACCTCCGCTTCGACGACGCGCAGTCCGCCTCCGTCGCGATCGCGCGCATCGTCGCCGACCGCAGCCACGACGGCGTGCGCGTCGACGCGATCGACGGCACCGCGTTCAGCCCCGGCGAGATCTACCTGACGCTCGCCGAGCTGACCGACGCTGACCCGACCCGTGAAGGGCAGGAGGTCAGCGACTACACCGGCCAGAAGATCTACTACCGCTCGCTGCGGGAGCGCAGCACCGACGTGCTCACGACGCACGACTACCTCTGGCGCTGGGACACCGACTGGTTCTGGTGCAGTGGTGCGTTCGGCGCGCAAAATCCGTTGATCCGGCGGGTGTGGCCGCGGAAGTATCGCCGGAGTGATGTGTTCCAGCGGATCGTCGGTCTCGACACGCGCTACGGACTGGCGCACCGGCTCGACCGCCTCAAGCGCAACGGCATCGCAAAGCGGGAGCGCGTGATCCAGGACATCGAGGTGGCGGTGGACCGGCTGCCCGAGTTCCTCGCCTGGTTCGACGCCGAGGTCGGGATGCGGCCCGTGTGGCTGTGCCCGCTGCGCCTGCGCGAGCCGGGTGGTCCGGGCACCGCGACGCGATGGCCGCTCTACCCGCTCGAGCCCGGCACGACGTACGTCAACGTCGGGTTCTGGGGCACGGTCGCCGTGCCGGAGGACGCACCGGCGGGTCTCGTCAACCGGCGCGTCGAGGAGAAGGTGCACGCGCTCGGCGGCCACAAGTCGCTCTACTCCGAGGCGTTCTACGACGCCGAGACCTTCGCAGACCTCTACAACCTGCCCCACCTCGCCGAGGTGAAGGCTACGTACGACCCCAAGGACCGGTTGACCGGCCTGTACGAGAAAGCGGTGAAGCGGCGATGACGATCACGACCAAGTCCTCGATCACGCTCGGCGAGGCCATCGAGCGCCTGGTGCCGGGCGGGCTCTCGTTCCGGTTCGAAGCCTACGACGGCAGCAGCGCCGGTCCGCCGGACGCACCGATCACGGTCCGCATCGTCAACGAGCGCGGCCTGTCCTACATCATGAGCGCCCCCGGCGACCTCGGGCTCGCACGCGCGTACGTCACCGGCGACCTCGAGATCGACGGCGCGCACCCCGGCGACCCGTACGACGCGCTCGTGCACCTTCTCGACAAGACGCGCCTGCGCGCCCCGTCGGCGACGGAGACGTTCCGCATCGTGAAGGCGCTCGGCCTGTCGCACCTCCTCCCGCCGCCGCCCCCGCCGCAGGAGCACCTGCCGCGCTGGCGTCGCGCGCTGGAGGGCCTGCGCCACTCCAAGAACCGCGACGCCGTCGCGATCCACCACCACTACGACGTGTCCAACCGCTTCTACGAGCTGGTGCTGGGCCCGTCGATGACCTACACGTGCGCAGTGTTCCCGAAGGCCGACTCGTCGCTCGAGGAGGCGCAGTTCGAGAAGTACGACCTGGTGTGCCGCAAGCTCGACCTGCAGCCCGGTCAGCGCCTGCTCGACATCGGCTGCGGGTGGGGTGGCATGGTGCGCCACGCCGCGAAGCACTACGGCGTCAAGGTCATCGGCGTGACGCTGTCGGAGCAGCAGGCGCAGTGGGCGCAGGAGGCGATCGTCCGCGAGGGCCTCTCCGACCTCGCGGAGGTGCGGTTCTCCGACTACCGCGACGTGCCGGAGACCGGGTTCGACGCCATCAGCTCGATCGGCCTCACCGAGCACATCGGCGTGCACAACTACCCGGCCTACTTCTCCTTCATCCGCGACCACCTCAAGGTCGGCGGGCGCATGCTCAACCACTGCATCACGCGTCCCGACAACCGTGCTCGCGCCACCGCGGGGCAGTTCATCGACCGCTACGTGTTCCCCGACGGCGAGCTCACGGGCTCCGGCCGGATCATCACCGAGGTGCAGGACGTCGGCCTCGAGGTGCAGCACGAGGAGAACCTCCGTCAGCACTACGCGATGACGCTGCGCGACTGGAACCGCAACCTCGTGGACAACTGGGACGAGGCCGTCGCCGAGGTCGGCATCGGCACCGCGAAGGTCTGGGGCCTCTACATGGCCGGGTCGCGCCTCGGCTTCGAGCGCAACAGCATCCAGCTGCACCACGTGCTGGCGACCAAGACGGATCCGTCGGGAGCGACCGACTTCCCGCTTCGGCCGACCTGGGGGAGCTGACCTCCCGCTACGCTCTCGGCTCGTGACGACCTCATCGGATCCCACGAGCAGTGCGGTGGCGCACGACGTCGTCGGCGTCGTGCGCTACCGCTTCGAGCGGCTGCCCGTCTACGAGCGCCGGTTCACGCGCTCGATCACGGTGAACGTCGTGATGCTCGGCGTGCTGGCGGTCCTCGCGGCGGGCGCGCTCGCCCTCGTCGCCGCGCTCGGGGGCGCGGTGCTGGTCCTGGTCCCGCTCCTGCTGCTCGCCGCCGCGACGCCGGCCTGGTCGCTCGTGGCGATGCGTCGGTTCCAGCGGGGTCTGCCGCGCCGCGGAGGGCCTGATGTCGCGATCGTCGTACGCCGTTCCGGCCTCGTGATGGTGTGGCCGGATCTCGGGCCCGACCGGCCGGTGACGTTCACGTGGGGCGACCTCGCCCAGGTCGGCGTACGCGGTCCGGCTCTGCGGGTCCGTGCGCACCGGCGCCCCGCGGGGTCGTGGTGGCGGTCGGCGTTCGTGCCGCTCGACCTCCTCGACACGCCCGTCGACCTCATCCTCCGCGACGTCCACGCGTGGTCCGGCGGCCACGTCCGCTCCTGACGGGCCACCGCCGCCGGTGACCAGGCGGAACGACGAGACATCCGGTCCCGAAGGTGGACCGGATGTCTCGTCCCGTCGCCCGTCAGGCGGCGGCGACCACCTCCCGACGGTCCGGCTCGCGCAGCCGGCCCAGTCGCTTGTCGAGCACGAGCAGTGCCGCCGGCAGCAGGACCAGCCGCACGATCGTGGCGTCGACCAGGATCGCGACCGAGAGCCCGATGCCCATCTGCTTCATCTCGAGCATCGACAGCGTGGCGAACACGGCGAACACCGAGACCATCACCGCTGCGGCGCTCGTGACCACGCTCGCCGTCTCGCGGACGCCGTACTCGACCGCGAGCCGCGTCGACAGCCCGCGTCGCATCCCCTCACGGACCCTGCTCATCACGAACACGTGGTAGTCCATCGAGAGTCCGACGAGCACGACGAAGCAGAACAACGGCACCCAGTCGACCAGGAACCCGGGTGAGGTGAAGTCCAGCAGCCCCTCGGCCCAGGTGTTCTGGAAGACCAGCGTCATCACGCCGAACGCCGCGCCGACCGACAGGAGGTTGAGCCCGGTCGTCAGCAGCGCGACCGTGCCGCTGCGGAACACGACGGCCATCATCACGAGCGTCAGCAGCAGCACGAACCCGACGACGAGCGGCAGGGCGTCGCGCTGGGCGTCCTGCGCGTCCATCGTCTCGGCGACGTCGCCGCCGACCGCCCAGGTGACGCCGTCGACCGCGTCGAGTGCGTCCGAGACCGCGGTGTCGCGCAGCTCGGCGACCGCGTCCTCGTTGCCCGCGTCGCCCTCGTTGCCGACGGCGGTCAGTCGCAGGACGGAGGTCCGTCCGTCGTCGGACACCTCCACCGGGTTCGCGGCGGCGGCCAGTCCGTCGGACCGGGCCTGCGTGCCGAGCGCCTCGAGTGCGCGGGTCGCTGCGGCCGAGTCGCCGTCGGAGTCTGTGCGGGCGACGACCTCGATCGTCGGGCGCTCCTCCGGGAAGTGCTTCTGGACCTCCTGGAACGTCGAGACCGCGGGGAGGTCCTGCGGCAGCGTGTCGATCGTCCCCTGGTGCAGCGTCATGCCGAGCGCCGGCGCGGACAGGGCCACCAGGACGCCGAGGGAGAGTGCGAGCGACGTCTTGGGGTGCGCCAGCACGGGGCTGATCAGCCGCTTGCTGATGCCGCCGGTGCCGATCCGGCGGTTGAGCCGCCACAGTCCCGGGACGCGCGGCCGGTCGACCCAGCGGCCGAGCTTCGCGAGCAGCGCCGGCAGGACGGTCACCGAGCCGACCATCGCGACGGCGACCACGAGCATCGCGCCGACGGCGAGACCGACGAAGACGGCGTCGCGGGTCAGCAGCAGACCCGACATCGCGACGATGACCGCGAGGCCGGCCACGACCACGGCACGTCCGGACGTCGCTGCGGCGATCTCGATGGCGTCGATCGTGGTGGCACCCTTGCGACGCTCCTCCCGCTCACGCTTGAGGTAGAACAGCGAGTAGTCGACGCCGACCGCCATGCCGATCATGAGGATCACGCTCGCCACCGTCCCCGAGTCGGGCACGAGCGCGGACACGACCGCGTACAGGCCCATCGCGGTCAGCACGCAGGAGAACGCCAGCGCCACCGGGATCACGGCCGCGATCAGCGCGCCGAACGCGACGATCATGATGAGGAACGTGATCGGCAGGCTGCGTGACTCGCCCGAGCCGAGGTCCTCACCGACCCGCTCGTCGACCTGCGTGCCGATCGACTCGCCGCCGGTCTGAGCGACGTCGAGCTGCGGGTTCGCGTCCGCCACCTCGGCTGTGGAGTCCTGCAACGCCTCGACCGTGGCGTCGAGGTCGTCGACGCCCTTCTCCAAGGTGATCGGCACGAGCATCGCCGAGCCGTCCTCGGACCACACCGGTGCACCGACCGCGTCGACGTGCGCGATCCCTTCGGCGCCGGCCCGCAGCGCCTCGTACGCCCCGCTGGCCGCGGCGCGGTCGAGTGCGAGGCCGTCGGCGGTGACGAGCACGACCTCGCTCGGCGCCTGCCCGAGACCGGCGTCGCGGATCATCTCGGCGGCCTGACCGGACTCGCCGACGCCGTAGTCGTCGTCGGACATCGACTGGGTGGGCACCACGGCCATGAGCGCCATCGCGCCGACGACGAGCGTGAGCCAGAGGGTGAGTGCTCGCCACGGGTGCGTCGCGCTCCAACGGGCGACGCGCACGACCGGCGAGCGGCGTACGGGACGGGTGGCCCCGCTGCGCGGAGGTGCTGCGGTGGTAGTCATGGTGACCTCTCGGTTCGAGTGCGGTTAGCGACGTTCCCGACACTTCCGGCTCGCGCGTCCCCGATCACGGGTGCGAGGTCCCGAACCAAGGTGGTGCTAGGCCCACTGTCCGCGGCGTCGTGGCGACGCAGAGTGGGAGCATGAGCACGACAGCGGACGCAGGAGTGACGATGACCTTGCCCACGGCGGCACCCGAGCCGTACGTCCCCGGACGACGGACGTCGCGGTTCGGGCTGACCGGGCTCGCGCTGGTGTACCTGGTCCTGGGGATCCCGACGCTCGTGACCCTGGTCGTCGTCACCGTGGCGATCCCGCTCGGCGTGCTCGGCATCGGGCTCGCCGTGCTGGCGGCGTTCGTGCCGTTCCTGCGGCAGCTGGCGAACGTGCACCGCTACTTCGCCAGCCAGGTGCTCCGCACGACGGTGCTCAGCCCCTACCACGACCGTGAGTCGACCGGCGTGAAGGTCGTCGTCAGCGACTGGGCCCGCGACCCGGCGCGGTGGCGCGACCTCGGCTGGGCGTACGTGTCGGTGACGATCGGCTGGTTCTTGTCGTGGATCCCGATCGTCCTGCTGCTCGGGGTCGTCTGGTACCTCATCTTCCCCTTCATCTACGCGGTCACTCCCGACGGCGTGTTCGACATGAGCTGGTGGATCGTCCAGGTCGACGACCAGGCGTCGTCGTTCTCGATGTGGGTGGCGGCTGCGGTGTGCCTGCTGGTCTGGTGGTTCCTGACGCCGCCGGTGAGCCGGCTGCGGGCACGGCTGGACCTGGCGCTGCTGTCCCCGACGCGCGCCGAGCTCGAGAAGCGCCTCGCCGAGGTGTCGGCGTCGCGGACCGAGACCATCGACCACTCCGCCGCGGAGCTGCGCCGCATCGAGCGCGACCTCCACGACGGCGCCCAGGCGCGGCTCGTGTCCCTGGGGATGAGCCTCGGGCTCGCCGAGCAGCTCATGCGGACGGACCCGGAGGCGGCTGCGCGGCTCATCGAGGAGGCACGCGCGACCACGACGTCGGCGCTGGGGGACCTGCGGTCGGTCGTGCGGGGGATCCACCCGCCGGTGCTCGCCGACCGCGGTCTCGTGGGCGCCGCGCAGGCCCTCGCGCTCGACCTTGCGGTGCCGACGTCCTTCACCGCGGTCGTCCCCGGTCGCGCTCCGGAGCCGGTGGAGTCGGCGATGTACTTCGCGGTCGCGGAGGCGCTCGCGAACGTCGTCAAGCACGCGCACGCGAGCGCGGCGTCGGTGGACCTGGCGTACGACGGCGAGCGCCTGCGTGCCGTCGTCGCGGACAACGGCGACGGCGGCGCGGATCCCGCCGACGGCACCGGTCTTGCGGGGGTCGCTCGCCGACTGGCCGCCTTCGACGGCACGATGGTGGTCGAGAGTCCCGCAGGGGGACCGACCGTCGTGACCATGGAGCTGCCGTGCGCGTTGTCATCGCCGAAGACCTCGCCCTCCTCCGGGACGGGCTGACGCGCCTCCTCGAGGCGAACGACTTCACGGTGGTGGCGGCGGTCGACAACGCCCCGTCGCTGGCCAAGGCGTTGCGC
The DNA here is from genome assembly GCF_050632745.1 of Mumia spirodelae. Classification (NCBI taxonomy): domain Bacteria; kingdom Bacillati; phylum Actinomycetota; class Actinomycetes; order Propionibacteriales; family Nocardioidaceae; genus Mumia; species Mumia spirodelae. The sequence continues at coordinate 230,999 of NZ_JBODSD010000001.1, forward strand.
GAGGTCGACGTCGACGTCGCGGTCGTGGACGTGCGGATGCCGCCCACCTTCACCGACGAGGGACTCCGCACCGCGATCGAGGCCCGTGCCGCGCGACCGGGGCTGCCGGTGCTCGTGCTCTCGCAGTACGTCGAGCAGCTCTACGCGCGCGAGCTGCTGTCGTCGGGCGAGGGCGCGGTGGGCTACCTGCTGAAGGACCGGGTCGCCGACGTCGAGAGGTTCGTCGACGCGGTGCGCCAGGTGGCGGCCGGCGGCACGGTCCTCGACCCGGAGGTGGTGTCGGTGCTGCTGTCGAAGGCAGCGGCGAACCGTCCGGTCGACCGGCTCACCGACCGTGAGCGGGAGGTGCTGGGGCTGATGGCGGAGGGGCGGTCGAACGCGGCGATCGCGGCACGGCTCTTCGTCACGGAGAAGGCGATCGCGAAGCACACCAACTCGATCTTCGCCAAGCTCGACCTGCCGGTCTCCGAGGACGACAACCGCCGTGTGCTCGCCGTGCTCGCCTACCTCCAGGACTGACCGCGAGCCACCGTCGGTGCGCTCGCGAGCCACCGGCGTACGTCTCGACGAGGCGCTTCCGCCGCGTTCGGGGACGATAGGCGCATGAGCGGCGACACGCGCGCGTACTGGTTCATCCCCTACCGGATGCGAGAGCCCGAGCTGATCGAGGAGTGGCTCGAGGCGCAGGCGAAGCGGGGCTGGGTCGCGGAGCGGCTCGTCTGGCTGAGCGCGATCCGGATGGTGCTCCACCGTCGTGAGGACCGACCGACGTATCGCTACGCCATCGACCCGCGCACCTTCCCCGATGCGCGGGAGGACGCGCTGCTGACGTCAGCAGGGTGGGAGGACATCGGCCCGCTCGCCGGCAAGGACGTCTGGCGCGTGCCGTACGAGGGAGAGCGTCCGGACTTCCTGTACGGCGACTGACGCCGACCCGTACGGCGGTGGGTCAGGCGATGTCGACGACGACCGGAGCGTGGTCCGAGGCGCCCTTGCCCTTGCGCTCCTCGCGGTCGATGGACGCGCCGGTGACGCGAGCGGCCAGGGCCGGGGAGCACAGCGCGAAGTCGATCCGCATGCCCTCGCGGCGTGGGAAGCGCAGCTGCGTGTAGTCCCAGTAGGTGTAGGTCCCGGGGCCGGGCGCGTGCGGGCGGACGACGTCGCTGTAGCCGGCGTCCTCGATCGCCGCGAACGCCTCGCGCTCGAGCTTGGAGACGTGCGTGCTGCCCTCGAACTTGGCCATGTCCCAGACGTCCTCGTCGTGGGGCGCGATGTTCCAGTCGCCGGTCAGCGCGATCTGCGCCTGCGGGTCGGCGGCGAGCCACCCCGCGGCGTCGTCGCGGAGCTGCTGCAGCCACTGCAGCTTGTAGAGGTAGTGCGGGTCGTCGAGCTTGCGGCCGTTGGGCACGTACAGCGACCAGATGCGTACGCCGCCGCAGACCGCCGAGATCGCGCGCGCCTCGGCGGCGGCCGGGTCGCCCCAGGTCGGCATGTCGGCGAACCCGATCTGCACGTCGTCGAGGCCGACGCGCGAGATCACCGCGACCCCGTTCCACTGGGAGAGGCCGTGGTGCGCGACCTCGTAGCCCGCGGCGAGCAGCGGCAGCTCCGGGAACTGGTCGTCGCGGCACTTGGTCTCCTGGATCGCCAGCACGTCGACGTCGCTGCGCTCGAGCCACGCGGCGACGCGGTCGATGCGCGAACGGATGGAGTTGACGTTCCAGGTGGCGATCCGCATGACACGAACGTACCCGCCGCCGGTGACGCACCCGAAGCGACCCGGGCAACGTAGTATTTGCCGCGAACACGCAACGGAGCGAAAGGATCTACGGTGAGCGAGCGGGCTGAGGGATCGATGACCGCCCGGACCCTCAAGGTCCTGGTCGTGGACGAGCGACCGCAGACGAGCACGGCCCACGAGGAGATGCTTCGTCGCGTGGTGCAGGAGCTCGAGCGGATCGACGTCCGGACCGAGTTCGCGCCCAGTCCCGACGACGCCGTGCTGCGCATCGCCTCCGACGCGTCGCTCTGCGCGGTGATCGCGGACGCGGGCGGCGACTCCGACCACCACGAGGCGCACGTCGACCCCAACCGCCTGAGCACCTTCCTCGCCGGCGTCCGCGCGCGCAACAGCGACCTGCCGGTGTTCGTGATGACAGGGACACGCGGTGCCGACGCGCTCGAGACCTCCGTCCTGCGCGAGGTCGACCAGCTCATCTACCTCCTCGACGACACGCCCTCGTGGATCGCCGGCCGGATCCGCAACGCCGCCGAGCGCTACCGGCAGGACGTCCTGCCGCCGATGTTCGGGGCGCTCGTCGCGTTCTCCCGCAAGCACGAGTATTCCTGGCACACCCCCGGCCACGAGGGCGGCGCCGCGTTCCTGCGCTCCCCGGCGGGACGGGCGTTCTGGGAGTTCTTCGGCGAGCAGACCTTCCGCTCCGACCTCTCCGTCTCGGTCCACGAGCTCGGGTCGCTGCTCGACCACTCGGGCCCGATCGGCGAGGCCGAGCGGCGGGCGGCGACGATCTTCGGCGCCGACATGACGTACTTCGTCACCAACGGCACCTCCACGTCCAACCGCGTCCTGCACCAGGCCTCCGTCGTCGCCGGGGACGTGATGGTCCTCGACCGCAACGCCCACAAGTCGATCGAGCAGGCCGCGACGCTCACCCACGGCGTCCCGGTCTACCTCACGACGACGCGCAACCACCTCGGCATCATCGGGCCCGTCCCGCCGAGCGAGCTCACCCGCGACGCGGTCGCGGCGAAGCTCGCCGCCTCGCCGCTGGTCGAGGACGCGAGCGTCCGACCGGTGATCGCGATGATCACGAACTCGACATACGACGGGCTGCTCTACCACGTGCCGACGGTGGAGCGGACGCTCGGCGAGCACATCGACCGGCTCCACTTCGACGAGGCCTGGTACGGCTACGCCGCGTTCCACCCGATCTACGCGGAGCGGTTCGCGATGCACACCGGCGAGCGGGCGCCCGACGCTCCGACGACGTTCGCGACGCAGTCGACGCACAAGCTGCTCGCGGCGCTCTCCCAGGCGTCGTACCTGCACGTGCGCAACGGCCGGAACCCGGTCGAGCACGACCTCTTCAACGAGGCGTACATGATGCACGCCTCGACCTCGCCGCTCTACTCGATCATCGCGTCCAACGACGTGTCCGCGGCGATGATGTCGGGCCGCGGCGGGCCGCTGCTGACGGGGATCTCGATCCAGGAGGCGGTGGCGTTCCGGCGTACGCTCGCCCGCGTCGCCGCCGAGACCCCGGAGGACGACTGGGCGCTGACGCCGTGGCAGCCCGAGACCGTGACCCAGCCGGACGGGTCGAAGGTGCGGTTCGAGGACGCCGACGAGGAGTGGCTGTGCGGGTCCGCGGAGCCGTGGCTGCTGCGCGCGGGCGAGGACTGGCACGGGTTCGACCTGCCCGACCGCTACGCGATGCTCGACCCGATCAAGGTCACCGTCGTCACCCCCGGCGTACGGCCGGACGGCACGCTTGCCGACTTCGGCGTGCCTGCGCCGATCCTGTCGGCGTACCTCGAGGAGCAGGCGTCGATCGTCGTCGAGAAGACGCAGTCGTACTCCATCCTGCTGCTGTTCTCGATCGGCGTGACCCGAGGCAAGTGGGGCTCGCTGGTCACGACCCTGATGTCGTTCAAGCGCGACCTCGACGCGAACCGGCCGCTGGAGCTGGTGCTGCCGGCGACGTACGCCTCCGACCCGCGCCGCTACGCCGGCATGGGGCTGCGCGACCTCGCCGAGGAGCAGCACGCGACGATCCGACGGACGCGGATGCTGGCCCTGCAGCGGGAGGCGTTCGGGGCGCACCCCGAGCCCGTGATGACCCCGGCGCAGGCGTACGCGCACGTGGTCCGCGGCACGGTGGACGCGGTGCCGCTCGACCGGCTCGCCGGACGGACGCTGGCCATCGGGCTCGTCCCGTACCCGCCAGGCATCCCGCTCGTGATGCCCGGTGAGTCGGCGGGGCCGGACGACGGACCGTTCCTCGCGTACCTGCGGGCGCTGGAGGAGTTCGACCAGCGCTTCCCCGGGTTCGAGCACGAGACCCACGGTGTCGAGGTCGTCGACGGCCGGTACGTCGCCCGCTGCGTCAGCGACGCGTCCGCGGGTTGAGCGCGCCGTGCGTCACCGCTGAGCGCGCAGCGCGGCGTCCAGCGCGCTCATGAGCTGGGCGGTGCGGCCCGTGCCGCGCGGCGGCGGTGGGTAGCGGCGGAGGACCTCGACCAGGAGCGGGGTCGCTCGCTCACGAGCCTGCTCGACGGCCGCGGTCGCAGCATCCTCGTCGCCGTCGGCCTCGATCTCGGCGATGCGAGCCGCGTTCGCAGCGGCACGGAGGATGTGCCCGACCTGGTGGGCCTTGCTGATCGGGTGGAGGTACGCGGCGGAGGCGGCGTCGCCGGCGGCCTGGGCGGCGAGGCGGGAGGGCTCCGTCGTCGCCTCGCTCGCAGCCCGGTGCGCGTCCATCGACGTGACGCGCTGCAGCCTTGTCCTGGCAGCGCCGTGGACGAACTCCCAGGCGGCGTCGAGGGCCGCACGGGGACGCGGATCGTCGGGCTGGGCGGTCTCGAACACCGGGAGCAGCGGGTCCGCGGTCTCCGCCACGAAGCGTGCGACGACCCGCAGCTCGTCGAAGGTCAGCTCGAAGTCGCCGTGCACGCTCGTCACCCGGCCGATCCTCTCCGAGAGGAGACACGCACGCCAACACGGGCTGTTTGAGCGAGCGCGGTGTCAGCACGGCCCGATAGCGTGAAGGGCATGACTCTCACCGTGGGCATGATCACCGTCGACAGTCTCGATGCGGTCGCACTCGGCCGGTGGTGGGCCGAGCAGGTGGGCGGCGAGGTGGTTCAGGAGAACGACGGGTGGTTCGTCGTCGTCGCCGTCCCGGGCGCTGCCTACCAGCTCGCGTTCCAGAAGGTCGAGCGCCCGACCCCCGGCAAGAACAAGGTCCACCTCGACCTCGTCGCCGAGGACCTCGACGCCGAGGTGGCGCGGCTGGAGAGCGCGGGAGCCGACCAGGTCGCGACCCAGACGATGGAGGACTTCCGGTGGGTGACGATGGCCGACCCGGAGGGCAACTACTTCGACGTCGCGCAGGCGGAGGGCTGAGCGGTTGTCCGGCGGTCGAACCCCGGCTAAGGTAGGTACGTACCTACCTCGGAGGTGAGAGATGACCTCAATGACCTCGCGTGAGTTCAACCGCGACGTCAGCGCAGCGAAACGTGCCGCAGACGAAGGGCCCGTGGTCATCACCGACCGCGGGCGGCCGTCCCACGTGCTGATGACGATCGAGGACTACGACCGCATGGTCGCGCCGCGGCGCGATCTTGTCGACTGGCTCTCGATGAGAGATCCCGAGATCGAGTTCGAACCTCAGCCGATGAACTTCCACGCGAAGATTCCCGAGCTGTGAGCTTCGTCGTCGACACGAACGTCCTCAGCGAGCTCCGCAAGCCGATCGAACGTGCCGACGCAAACGTCCAGGCCTGGGTCAGGTCCGTGCCCCACGTCATGCAGTTCCTCAGCGTCGTGACGATCCTGGAGATCGAAGTCGGAGTTGCTCGTGTCGAGCGCCGTGACCCCCGGCAGGGCGGCGCGCTGAGGAGGTGGTTCGAGGACCGTGTGCTGGTCGAGTTCGAGGCCCGCATCCTCCCGATCGACATGGCTATTGCGCGTGAGACGGCGCGGATGCACGTGCCGGACCCTCGGCCCGAGCGTGACGCCTTCATCGCCGCCACCGCGAGAGTCCACGGCATGACCGTCGTCACCCGCAACGTCGCAGACTTCGCGCCGTTGGGCGTGCCCGTGGTCAACCCCTGGGACTGACCGGGGCCGAGCGAGGTATGCGTGCAGACGCACGCCGTACGAACCGACGAGCTCCGCGAAGCACCGCGGGTCGGTGCGGGAGCGTCGTACGAGCGCTGCGTCCGCGTCGTCCACCGTGGCCTGCCGGTCCGGACCCCCCGTGGGTCCTCAGCCACTCCTTGCGCAGATCGGCCCGGAGCGTTCGCATGCCACGAACGCCTCGGTCGGGCGGCTACTCGTCCGACAGCCGCTCGTCCACCAGACGCGTGTCGGCCTCCCGGTCGCCGGTCCGATAGACCGCGCGCCCCAGCATGTGCGCCGCGACGGGAGCGGTGAGCAGCTGGAACGCGGCGACGAGCACGAGCAGGCCGAGGTCGCTCCAGTGCTCCATCCGCAGCGCGATGCCGAGCAGGATCAGGAGCAGGCCGAGCACCTGCGGCTTGGTAGCGGCGTGCATCCGGCTGAACAGGTTGTTGAACCTGATGATGCCGATCGCGGCGATCAGCGCGAGGAACCCGCCGACGAGCAGGCAGAACGCCGACGCGAGGTCGCGTACGAGGTCGAGGCTCATCCCGATCCCTCCGCCCCGCCAGCGAAGCCGCCGCGCCCGTCGGAGCGTTCGGCCTCGTCCGACTCGTCAGGCTCGTCACCGGTCGCGAAGCGCGCGATGCTCACCGAGCCGACCATCCCGACGAGCGACAGGACGACGAGGATCGGGAGGGTGTCGGTGTGGCGGTTGTACGCCGCCTCGACGCCGAGCCCGCCCACGAGCACCGCCACCAGCACGTCGATCGCGACAGCACGGTTGGGCATTGACGGCCCGAGCGCGGCGCGGACCACGCACAGCAGCGCCGCGATCCCGAGCATGCCGCCCGCGATCCAGGCCACCACGGTCATCCAGGTCATGCGGACCCTCCTCCGGGCTCGGTCCGGCGTGCGCTCGGCGGCAGCGGCGGGGGCGGCTGCTCGATGCGGGCGATCTCCTCGGCGTTGCCCAGCGCTCGGACGACCCGCTCCTCCTCGGCCCACACCCGCTGCCGCGCGGCCTCGACGTCGCCGACGTCACGGGTCTCGATCACGTGGATCTGGATCGTCCAGTCCTCCCGGGACACCTCGATGAGGAGGCTGCCGGGCACCAGGGAGACGATCTCGGAGGTGAGCATCAGCGCGAGGTCGCTGCGGGTGCGCATCGGCACGACGATGACGGAGTTCACCGGCTGGTAGCCGAAGCGCAGGACGATCCCCGCGACCTGGATGCTGGACAGCACGAGGTCGCGGAAGAACGCGTAGACGAGGACGGCCAGCCGCCACGGGTGCACCCGCCCCGTGAAGTCGATCGGCGGCAGCGGGAACACGTGGATGATCGCCACCGAGACGACGATGCCCGCCAGGATGTTGCCGACGGTGAACTCGCCCCAGAGCAGCACCCACACCAGGGTCAGCCAGACGAGGACCGGCCACTCGAGCGCGCGGCGGGCCTGGGTACGTCGCGACGTCTCAGGACTCACGGGCCCACCTCCGCCGCCGCTGACTCCCCGGGCATGGTGCCGTCCTCGAGCACGTTCTCGATGTACGGCGTGCGGTCCCGCAGCTCGGCCGCGGCCCGCTCGGTGATCCCGAACAACGGTCCGGCGACCAGCGTCAGCGCCGTCCCCAGCGCGACCAGCGTGAGCGTCGGCGTGACCATGGCGCGCGGGAGGGAGCGTACGGAGGTGGCCGCGACCGTGTCGCCCCACGGCTCGCCGGACTTCGTGCCGCTGCTCGGGATCCACTCGCTGATCTCGTCCGGCTCCTCGGTGCGCGGCCGCCAGAACGCGCGGTTCCACGTCTTCGCCACGGCGTACAGGGTGAGGAGGCTCGTCACGATCGAGGCGGCGACGACGAGGTAGGCGAGCCAGCCGGCACGGTCGACCCCGGCCTGGACCAGCGCGACCTTGCCGAGGAACCCCGAGAACGGCGGGATGCCGGAGAGGTTCATCGCCGGCAGGAAGAACATCAGCGCGAGCACCGGCGCGGCCTTCGCCAGACCGCCGAGGTGCTCCAGCGACGTCGAGCCGCCGCGGATCTCGATGAGGCCGGTCACGAGGAACAGCGTCGTCTGGATCGTGATGTGGTGGACGATGTAGAAGATGGCGCCGGCGAGGCCGAGGTCGGACGCGATCGCGACCCCGAACACCATGTAGCCGATGTGGCTGACCAGGGTGAACGAGAGCATACGTTTGATGTCCGACTGCGCGACCGCGCCGAGGATGCCGATGAGCATCGTGAGCAGCGCCGCCCACAGCAGCAGGTCCGAGAGCGGGCTGTCGGGGAAGAGCAGGGTCTGCACGCGCATGATGGCGTACACGCCGACCTTGGTGAGCAGGCCCGCGAACACCGCCGTCACCGGAGCAGGTGCGGTCGGGTAGGAGTCGGGCAGCCACGCCGACAGCGGGAACACCGCCGCCTTGATCGCGAACGCGGTGAGCAGCATCAGCTGCAGCACGATCCGGACGCCCTCCGGAACCTGCTGGAGCTTGACCGCGAGGTCGGCCATGTTGACCGTGCCGGTGGCGGCGTACACGCCCGCGATGGCGATGAGGAACACCATCGAGGACAGCACGGAGACGACGACGTACGTCGTGCCCGCGCGCACCCGGGGTCCGGTGCCGCCGAGGGTGATGAGCACGTAGCTCGCCGCGAGCAGGACCTCGAATCCGACGTAGAGGTTGAAGAGGTCGCCGGAGAGGAACGCGTTGGAGACGCCGGCGACGAGCACCAGGAACGTCGGGTAGAAGACCGACAGCGGGGTGTCGCGGCCGAACTCGATGATCCCCTGTCCGACGGAGTACACCAGGACCGACAGGGTCACGATGGCCGAGACCAGCAGCAGCAGGGCCGACAGGCGGTCGGCCACGAGCACGATGCCCATCCGCGCCGGCCAGCCCCCGACGTACACGACCTGCGGGCCGTCGCGGTCGGCCGCCCACAACAGCGTGGCCGCGATGCCGACGATGGCGGTGAGCACGACGAAGCTGATCACCCGCTGGGCGCGGGCGTTCTGCCCGAGCGCGAGGCAGACGCCAGCGCCCAGGAGGGCGAGCACCACGGGGAGCGGGATGAGGAACGACATCGCGGAGTCGGCGGTCATCGCTCGACCTCCTCGGTGTCGGTGCCTTCCTCGTCGGGAGACCCGCCGCCTTCCTCGTACGACTGCGACGCCTCGTCGAGCTCCGCGAGCCGCATGATCAGGCGGTCCTCCATGTCGTCCTGGACCTCGTCGTGGCCCTGCAGCTGCCACGACCGGTACGCCATCGCGAGCAGGAACGCCGCGACGCCCAGCGTGATCACGATCGCCGTCAGCACCATCGCCTGCGGGAGCGGGTCGCTCATCGGCGACGGGTCGCTCTCGTCCACGATCGGCGCGCGGCCGGGTGCGCCCGAGGCGACGATGAAGATCAGGTTGACGGCGTTGCCGACCAGCAGCGTGCCGACGACGATCCGCGTGAGGCTGCGCTCCAGCAGCAGGGTGACGCCGCAGGCGAAGGTCACGCCGATGACGACGATCAGCGCCAGGTTGACGGTCATCGCACTCCTCCCGTCATCGGGGTGGAGCTGTCGTCGGTGTACGAGCCGGGCAGGTCGGGCAGCTCGTCCTCCGCGTCGGCGTCGATGCCGCCGCCGAGGCTGCGCAGGACGTCGAGCATCAGCCCGACGACGACCAGGTAGACGCCGACGTCGAAGAACAGCGACGTGACCAGCTTGATGTCGCCGATGGCGAAGACGTGGAACTTGACGATCGCGCTCTGCAGCACCTGGCCCCCGAAGGCGAGCGGGGCCAGTGCGGCGCCCGTCGCCGTCGCGAGACCGAGGCCGAGGACGCGGCCGGCATCGACCGGGGCCGCCTCGTCGAGCTCGTACCGGCCGCCCGCGAGGTAGCGGACCATGAGCGCGAGTCCCGCCATCAGGCCACCCGCGAAGCCGCCGCCCGGGCCGTTGTGCCCCGCGAAGACCAGCCACACCGAGAACAGGATGATCGTGTGGAAGACCAGCCGCGTGACGATCTCGAAGATGATCGAGCGGCGCTCGGCCGACAGCGTCCTGCCCGCCCGCAGCCAGCGGCCCGTGCCCTCGTGCGACGGCAGCGGGTTGGCCGGGCTCTGGACCCCGCCGCGTCCGGTGATGAGGAAGATCAGCGAGGCGACGCCGGTCGCGGCCACGACGAGGACCGACAGCTCGCCCATGGTGTCCCAGGCACGGATGTCGACGAGGGTGACGTTGACGATGTTGTGGCCGCCGCCGTAGGTGACCGCCTCCTCCGGGAACGCGACCGACACCGGCGCCCCGATCCGCACGCCGGCCGCGGCGAGCGCGATGCCGGAGGCGAAGATGCCCGACGCCGCGCCGATGGCGACCCGGATCCAGCGGGCGCGGGTGAGGGGGCGGTCGGAGAAGTAGGGAGCCATCCGGCGCAGGACCAGGACGAAGATCACCAGCGTCACCGTCTCGACCAGCACCTGGGTGAGGGCGAGGTCGGGTGCGCCGTGGAGCAGGAACAGCATCGCGGTGCAGTAGCCGGAGACGCCCGCGAGGAGGACGGCCTTGAGCCGGCGCCGCGAGCGGACGGTGAGCACGGCCGCGGTCGCCATCAGCACGGCGACGACCGCCTGCGCGGCCGAGTCGAACCAGACGAGGTCCTCGGTCCACGTGCGGTTGAGCAGGAGCTGGCTGCCGGGGACCAGCAGGACCACGACGAGGATCGACCCGAGGTAGAACGGCAGCGAACCACGCTGCGTACGACCGGTGACCTCGACCGCCAGGCGGTCGGTGCTGCGCATGATGGCCTCGTACGACCGCTCGGCCGACGGCATCCACGGTGCGGTCGGGACGAGGCTCGCGCGCTGCTGCCACGCGAACAGGCCGATGCCGCCGAGCACCGCGAGCGCCGACAGCCCGAGGGCGGGCGTGACCCCGTGCCAGAGCGCGAGCTCGGCGTGGTGCGCGCCCGGCGGGAACTGGTGGTCGTAGCCGGACCAGAGCTCGGTGAGGCCGTGCCCGAAGAAGGCGAGGACGAGGGACGCCACGGCGAGCACCGCGGTCGGCGTCGCGAAGCCCACCGAGACCCGGACCAGGTCGGCCGGCTGCTCGACCCCGGGCTTGTCGCCGAAGATGCCCCAGACGAAGCGCAGCGTGTAGGCCATGGTCAGCAGCGAGCCGACGACGAGGCCGCCCAGGACGACGGAGCCGGCGACCGGACCGATGCCGGTGCCGTCGCCGTTCGCGACCACGTCGACGAACGCCGCGTACACCGACTCCTTGGCGACGAAGCCCAGCATCGGCGGGATGCCCGCCATCGACGCCGCCGCGAGCACCGTGAAGCCGAAGAGCCACGGCATCGCGGGACGCAGGCGCGACAGCTTGCGGAGGTCACGGGTGTGAGCCGAGTGGTCGACGATGCCGACGACCATGAAGAGCGCCGCCTTGAACAGTGCGTGCGCGACGATCATCGCGATGCCGGCGAGGGCGGCGGCGCGGGTGCCGAGCCCGACGACGGCGACGAGGAAGCCGAGCTGGCTCACCGTCCCGTAGGCCAGCAGCAGCTTGACGTCGTGCTGCCCGAGCGCGCGGACGCCCCCGACGATCATCGTCGCGACCCCGAGGACCAGCAGCGTCGGACGCCACAGCGACACCTCGGCGAACGTCGGCGCCATCACCGCGACGAGGAAGACGCCCGCCTTCACCATCGCGGCCGCGTGCAGGTAGGCGCTCACCGGTGTCGGCGCGGCCATCGCCCCGGGGAGCCAGAAGTGGAAGGGGACGAGCGCCGACTTGCTCAGCGCCCCGACCAGCACGAGCCCGATCGCCGCCGTCGTGGCCGCGCCCGTCGGGGCGAGCTCCATGATCGCGTCGATGCGGTACGAGCCGGCGCTCTCGCCGAGCATGATGAAGCCGACGAGCATCGCCAGGCCACCGAACGTCGTGACGATCAGCGCCGTCATCGCCGCACGACGGTTGGCCACGCGTTCGGGGTTGTGGCCGACGAGGATGTAGGAGAAGACGGTCGTCAGCTCCCAGAACACGTAGAGCAGGAGCACGTCGCGCGACAGCACGAGACCGAGCATCGAGCCGGCGAAGGCCGTGAACGCGCCGGAGAAGCGCCAGAGCGCGGGGTCGTACGCCTTGAAGTACCAGGTGCAGTAGAGCAGGACGAGGGCTCCGACCCCGGTCACCAGGAGCGCGAGCGTCCAGCTGAGCGTGTCGAGCCGCAGGCCGATCTCGAGCCCGATCGTGGGGATCCACTCGTACGTCTCGGTGAGCGTGGTCGGATCGGGTCCGGCGACCTGGTTGCCTTGGAGGAGGAGCCAGACGAACGTCCCGCCGGGAGCGAGCGCGAGGACCGGGAACGCGTACCGGTCGAGGCGCTGGACGAGGGCAGGGGCCACCGCTGCGGCGACCAGGTGGACCAGCAGGGCGACGAGCATCAGGTCGAGATCAGCTCGCCGGGCTCTTCTTCGCGACGCGGTTGTAGACCATGAGGGTCAGCACGGCGCCGATGATCGAGCCGACCCACCCCGCCGGACCGAGACCCTTGTCACGGTCCCAGAACGGGATGAGGCCCAGGATCACGCCGAAGACGACCGAGCCCACCACTCCCAGAAGGAGGGTCTGCAGCAGAGACATGGAGTCCTTGCCGGGGACGATCGCACGGGCCAGGAACCCTGCAACCAGGCCGATCACCAGGAATCCGATGATGCTCACGATGAATCCCATCCGACCCGCCTCCTTCGCCTCAGGGCAATTCTAAGGGTTGGTCCCTGATCCCTACCGACCGCTGGCTCACAGGAACCTCACAGGAACTCCCCAGGCGGGTCGAAGGCTCTCGGGTGAGACTTCTGTGCGATGGCTGCTCACGAGACCCCCGCCCGGCTGCTCGTCGTCGACGACGACGCGAGCATCCTCGACCTGCTCGCGTCGAGCCTGCGCTTCGCCGGCTTCGAGGTGGAGACCGCGACCGACGGGCAGCAGGCCCTCGACATCGCCGCCGCCGACCCCACGATCGACCTCGTGGTGCTCGACGTGATGATGCCGCACGTCGACGGGTTCGAGGTCGTCAAGCGGCTGCGCGCGGACCGCCGCGAGGTGCCCGTCATCTTCCTCACCGCGCGAGACACCCCCGCGGACCGCGTCAACGGCCTGACCGCTGGGGGCGACGACTACCTGTCCAAGCCGTTCAGCCTCGACGAGCTCGTCGCGCGGGTCCACGCGGTGCTGCGCCGTACGCGCCGACGTCAGACGTCGGACTCCGTCCTGCGGATGGCCGACCTCGAGATGGACACCGACAGCCACGAGGTGCGCAAGGCCGGCAGGCTGGTCGACCTGTCGCCGACGGAGTTCAAGCTCCTGCGCTATCTCCTCCTCAACCCCGGGCGGGTGCTGAGCAAGCAGCAGATCCTCGACCACGTGTGGAACTACGACTTCGGCGGTGACGGCAACGTGGTCGAGACCTACGTCTCGTACCTGCGCCGCAAGCTCGACACGACCGACCCGCGGCTCATCCACACCGTGCGCGGCGTGGGATACGTCCTGCGGCGACCACGATGAACGCAGCGTCGGCGCGCGAGCGCGCAGCGGGGCTCACGCGCCGGTGGCGCGACCAGCCGCTGCGCGTCCAGCTGGTCGTCGTGGTGGTCGCGATGGTGCTGCTCGCCCTTGTGGTGAGCGCCCTCGCGACCAACGTGGTCCTCGAGCGCTCGCTCACCGACCGGGTCGACCAGCAGCTGACGGGAGAGGCCCGGCGGATGGCCGACCTCCCCGGCTTCGGCAACCGGCCCCCGCAGGCGAGCCCCGGCCGCAACCTGCCCTCGCAGTTCTTCATCGCGCGGTGGGACGCCGGGGGGTCGGCGAACGCCATCGCCGACCCCCGTCTCAGCGCCGACGACTACCCGGACCTCCCCGACCCTGCCGACGTCACGGTCGGCGAGCCGATCACCGTCGCGTCGCAGGGGAGCGACCGGGAGTGGCGCGTCCTGTACGAGGAGGCTCAAGACGGCGGCTACGTCGCCGTCGCGATGGCGCTCGACGACGTCGAGGCGACGCTGACGCAGCTGCGGTGGATCGAGCTGGCGATCGCCGCGGTGGTGCTGCTCGCGCTCGCGGCGGTCAGCTCCTGGGTCGTCCGGCGCAGCCTGCGGCCGCTCGTCGAGGTCGAGACCACGGCCGAGGCGATCGCGGCGGGCGACCTCACTGCGCGCGTGGACACCGGGCTCGACCCCCGGACGGAGGTCGGCGCGCTCTCGGCGTCGCTGGACACCATGCTCGGGCACATCGAGGACGCCGTCCGCAGCCGCGAGGAGGAGGCGCGGCGCGCCGAGGAGTCCGAGCGGCGCATGCGTCGTTTCGTCGCCGACGCCAGCCACGAGCTGCGTACCCCGCTCACGTCGATCCGCGGCTTCGCCGAGCTGTACGGCCAGGGCGCCGCCGCCGACCGGTCGACCATCGACCGCTTCATGGGGCGGATCCGGCGGGAGGCCGACCGGATGGGCGTGCTCGTCGAGGACCTGCTCCTGCTCGCCCGGCTCGACCAGGAGCGGCCGCTGCGCCAGGACCCCGTGGACCTGCGCGAGCTCGCCCAGGACGCGGCGGTCGACGCGCGCGCGGTGCAGCCCGAGCGGCTCGTGGTCGCGCCGGGGTCCGGCGCGCCGGTCGTCGTCGAGGGCGACGAGACGCGTCTGCGCCAGGTCGTCGCCAACCTCGTCAGCAACGCCCTCGTGCACACGCCGCCCGACGCCGAGCTGCGGCTGGACGTGCGGGTCGACGGAGAGGACGGCGTGCTGACGGTGGCCGACACCGGTCCCGGCCTCGACGAGGAGGAGGCGGCGCACGCGTTCGAGCGCTTCTACCGCGCCGACGAGTCCCGCAGCAGGGAGGACGGCGGGTCCGGTCTCGGGCTCGCGATCGTGTCCGCGCTCGTCGCCGGGCACGGCGGCACGGTCTCGCTGGACACCGCTCCGGGGGAGGGCGCGACCTTCACCGTGCGGATCCCGCTCGCGGCCCAGCCGGTCGAGTAGGGCGGACCGCCGCTCCGGTGGTCGATTCGGGCAGACGCCTGTCTGGTGGTCGAGTAGGGCGGAGCGTTAGCGGAGCCCGTATCGAGACCCGGGGCGGGGTCTCGATACGTCCTCGCCTAGGGGCTCGGACTACTCGACCAGCGGTGGCGGCTGTCTGGTGGTCGAGTAGGGCGGAGCGTTAGCGGAGCCCGTATCGAGACCCGGGGCGGGGTCTCGATACGTCCTCGCCTAGGGGCTCGGACTACTCGACCAGCTGGGAGGGCTGTCTGGTGGTCGAGTAGGGCGGAGCGCTAGCGGAGTCCGTATCGAGGCCCGGGGCGGGGTCTCGATATGTCCTCGCCTAGGGGCTCGGACTACTCGACCGGCGGCCCGGGGACCACTCGACCAGCGGATGCCGGCTCACAGGAACCTCCCAGGCTGAGCGCAGGGGATCGTGAAGTCCCGGCGGGATCGTCGAAGACATGAACCCGACACCTCCCGTGATCGACGTCGTCGTCCCGGTGCTCGACGAGGCCCACGTCCTCGAGCGGAGCGTCCGCAGACTGCGCACCTTCCTCGACGTCGAGGTCCCGTACCCCAGCCGTGTGGTCATCGCCGACAACGGCAGCACCGACGGTACGGCGGAGGTGGCCGCCGAACTCGCGGCGACGCTGCACGGGGTGGACCTCGTACGGATCGCCGCGCGTGGTCGCGGTCGGGCTCTCGCGACGGTCTGGTCGCACAGCAGCGTGACGGTCGTCGCATACATGGACGTCGACCTCTCGACGGACCTCGGCGCCCTCATGCCGCTGGTCGCCCCGCTGCTGTCGGGGCACTCCGACGTGGCGATCGGCACGCGGCTGCGCCGGGACGCCCGGGTCGTCCGCGGAGCGAAGCGCGAGGTCCTCTCACGGGGCTACAACCTGCTGCTGCGGACGGTTCTCGGGGCACGCTTCAGCGACGCGCAGTGCGGCTTCAAGGCCGTGCGCACCGACGTCGCCCAGGCGTTGCTCCCGTACGTCGAGGACACGGGCTGGTTCTTCGACACCGAGCTGCTCGTGCTCGCCGAGCGGGCGGGCCTGCGCATCGCGGAGGTGCCCGTCGACTGGGTCGACGACCCCGACAGCCGGGTCGCGATCGCCTCGACCGTCCGCGACGACCTCAAGGGCGTCGCACGGATGGCACGCGGGCTGACGACCGGAGCGCTCGACCTCGAGCCGGTACGCCGGTCGTTCGGTCGCTCCCCGGTCGCCATGCCGGTCGGGATCCGGATGATCCGGTTCGCCCTGGTCGGCGTGGCCAGCACGATCGCGTACGCGCTCCTCTTCCTGCTGGCCCGCGAGGTCACCTCGGCGCAGGTCGCGAACGTGTTCGCGCTCATCACCACGGCGGTGGGCAACACGGCCCTCAACCGCCGCTTCACCTACCAGGTCGTCGGAGTCGGCGGCCTCGCGCGCCACCACGTCCAAGGGCTCGTCGCGTTCGGCTGCGGGTGGGCCCTGACCGCATCGGCGCTCGCGCTGACCGCGGACCGCGGGCACTCGCCGCTCATGGAGGTCGGCGTGCTCACGCTCGCCAACGTGCTGGCGACGGTGCTGCGGTTCGTGCTGCTGGACCGCTGGGTCTTCCGGGCCGGCGAGCGCCGCGCGACGGCCGCGCCCTCCGACCTCCACCCCGAACCAGTCCCCGTCCCGGCAGGTCCGGGCCGATCCGCCGCCACGGCGGACGAGAGGAGCATCGCATGAGCACCGTCGTACGAGAGGCGTCCTCCCAGCCGGGACCGACGACGTACGAGGAGGTGGACGGCACTGCGACCCGCGCCTCGCGTCTGCGCCGGTGGTGGACACGTGACCGCACGCTCCTCGTCCTCCTGCTCGCCGGCACCGCGGTGGCGTACTGCTGGAACCTGTCGATCAACGGCTACGCCAACGAGTACTACGCGATGGCGGTGCAGGCCGGCTCCGACAGCTGGAAGGCCTGGTTCTTCGGTGCGCTCGACGCCTCGAACGGCATCACCGTCGACAAGACCCCCGCGTCGCTGTGGCTGATGGGGCTCTCGGCGCGGGTGCTCGGGTTCAGCTCGTTCAGCATGCTGCTCCCGCAGGCGCTGCTCGGCGTCGCGAGCGTCGGCGTCCTGTACGCCGCGGTGAAGCGCTGGTTCGGCTCGTCGGCGGCGCTGATCGCCGGCGCGGTGCTGGCGACGACGCCGATCGCGGCGCTGATGTTCCGCTTCAACAACCCCGACGCGCTGCTGGTCTTCCTGATGGTCGCCGCCGCGTGGGCCGTGACCCGGGCGATCGACTCCAAGAAGGCGCTGCGCTGGCTGGTGCTGGCCGGACTCCTCATCGGGTTCGCGTTCCTCGCGAAGATGCTCCAGGCGTTCCTGGTGCTGCCCGGCCTCGCCCTCGCGTACGGCATCGCCGGCTCCGCGCGGCTGCGTACCCGCCTGCTCCACCTCCTCGCCGCCGGCGCCTCGGTGATCGTCGGCGCCGGGTGGTGGGTGCTGGTCGCCGAGCTGTGGCCGGCGGCCTCGCGCCCGTACATCGGCGGCTCGACGAACAACAGCATCCTCGAGCTCGCCCTCGGCTACAACGGCCTCGGTCGCCTCAACGGCAACGAGACCGGATCCGTCGGCGGTGGCGGTGGTCAGGGCGGCGGCATGTGGGGCACCCCGGGGATCGGACGGCTCTTCAGCTCGGAGATGCAGACCGAGGCGAGCTGGCTGCTCCCGGCCGCGCTGGTGGCGCTCGTCGCGCTGCTCGCCGTCACCTGGAAGGCGGCACGGACCGACAAGATCCGCGCCTTCGCCATCATCTGGGGCGGCTGGCTGCTCGTCACCGGACTGACCTTCAGCTTCATGCAGGGGATCATCCACAGCTACTACACGGTCGCGCTCGCGCCGGCCATCGCGGCGCTCGTCGGTGCCGGGACGGTGCTCCTGTGGCGGCGCCGTACGGAGCTGGTGCCGCGCGCGGTCCTGGCCGGCGCGGTGGTCCTCACCGGATTCTGGCAGTGGCGCCTCCTCGCTGAGACGCCGACGTTCCTCCCGTGGCTGCGGTGGGTCGTCGTGGCGGCCGCGGTGGCCGCGGGCGCCCTCCTGCTGATCGGTCCCGAGCTGACGCTCGCCCGGAACTGGGTACGCCGGCTCGCGGTCGCGACCGCGGTCCTCATCGGGGTGGCCGCGCTCGCGGCGCCGACGGCCTCGGCCGTGGAGACCATCGGGAGCGCGCACACCGGGTCGATCGTGTCGGCCGGTCCGTCGAGCGGCGGTGGACCGGGCGGGGGTGGTGGCGGCTTCGGCGGTCCGGGCGGGGGCGGCACCAGCTTCCTCGGAGGCGGCGGGACCTCGAGCGTCAGCGACGAGCTCGTCCAGCTCCTCCAGGGAGGCGACTACCGCTGGGCCGCCGCGGCGCAGACGGCGAACGGTGCGGCACCGCTGCAGCTCGCCTCGGGCGAACCGGTGCTCGCGATCGGCGGGTTCAACGGGACCGACGCCTTCCCGACGCTGGAGCAGTTCCAGGAGTGGGTCGCCGACGGCGAGATCCACTACTACGTCGCCGGCACCGGCCGTGGCGGCGGCAGCAACTCCGAGATCGAGACGTGGGTGACCGAGAACTTCACGGCCCAGACCGTCGACGGCACCACGATCTACGACCTCACCACCGGCCAGGGCTGACGAACAGCCCGGTCTGACACCTCACGACGAAGGAGAACCATGAACGACCAGAACCCCCGTCAGCCCGAGCAGGGCATGCCGCAGGAGGGATCGTCGCAGCCGTACGGGGAGCAGCCGACGGCCCAGCAGCCGCCCCAGCCGTACGCCCAGCAGCCCTACGCCGCCCCGGCCGCCGAGACCTGGACGGCCCCGACGCAGGCCCCTGCGCCGAAGTCCGCGGGATGGCGCTCCCTGGACAGCAGGACCCGTATCGGCGCTGCGGTCGCCGGTGTGGCGTTGTGCGGCTTCGGCTTCCTCGGAGGCATGGCCCTCGGGAGCGCGACAGCCGACGACGGCGGTCAGGGCGGCCCCGGCATGGGCGGCCGCCCGGGCATGGGCAACAACGGAGGCTTCCCGGGCGGGGGCGGCTTCCCCGGCAACGGCGGACCTCAGGGCGACGGGTCCCAGGACAACGGGTCCCAGGACAACGGGCAGAGCAACGGCACGATGCCGGACGGATCCGGGAGCCTGCCCGATGGCAGCGGCGCCGCCCCCGACGGGAGCGGTACGACCGACGGGACGGCGTCGTCAGACGTCTGACGAGACTCAGCGGCGGGCGGTGCGAGCGCGGCGCCGTCGCCGCGGCGTCGCGCAGGCCCCGACGGCCTGCTCGCTCGCTGACCGGACGAAGGCCCCGACCTCACGGGTGGCCTCGCGAGCCTCGGGGACGATGCCGACCGCGACCTGGAAGACGTGCACCTGCTTCTCCCAGATCTGCAGCTCGACCTCGACGTCCGAGCGGGCGAGACGGATCGCCATGAGCTCGGCGTCGGGGAGGACGAGCTCGTCGGAGCCCACCTGGATCAGCGTCCGGGGGAGTCCGCGCAGGTCGGCATCGACCAGCGACGAGGCCGGCTCGAGGTGGTCGCCGAGCAGGTCGTTCTCGACCATCTCGACGAGCCGGAGGAAGCCCCGCCACGCCGACCGGGGGAACAGCGCGCAGGAGGGGCGACCCGGCTGGTCGAGCTTGCGGTCGGGATCGAGGTCGGTCAACGGAGACATCGCGGCAAGACCCGCGGGACGCTCCAAGCCGGCCTCGAGGATCGCGAGCGTCACGGCGAACGCGAGGTAGCCGCCGGCGGAGTCGCCGGCGATCACGATGCGCTCGGGGGCGTAGCCCTGGTCGAGGAGCCACTGGTAGCCGGAGAGCCCGTCCTCGACGGCCTGGCTGACCGGGTGCTTCGGCATCATGCGGTAGCCGACGTTGAGCACCGCGCAGCCGCTGGTGGCGGACAGGCGCGCGGCGAGGCCACGGTGCGTGTTGAGCCCACCGACGAGGAACGCGCCTCCATGGAGGTAGAGGACCGCGTGGCTGTCGGCGTGGTCGGCCTTGTCGGCCCGGATCAGCTCCGCGTCGCAGTGCGGGAGCCGGACGTGGTCGACGCTCGTGTGGGGCGGGTCGGGCAGGAGCCCGGCGACGCTCTCGAGGAGTCCGGTCGGCCACGGCGCACCCGGTGCGTACGACCAGAGCGACAACGCGGGCTTGACGGTCACGCGCATCGCGCTCGACAGCAGCAGAGCGCGCTTGCTGCGGCGCGGCTTCTCGACGACGGTGAGACCGTCCCGCTCCAGCGGGATGACCTCGGCCGTCCGTCGGCTGTCGGTGCGACTCATCGGTGCGTCCTTCCCGAGCGACGCCACGGACTCACCCGAGCGTGTGCCGTACGTCACATCGTTGTTAACGGATGTTACCTGGACGTCCGTCCAGAGTCCGGCCGACTGCCCCGATCGGTGCCATCCTGGAGTCATGGCGACCTCGCAGGACGGCGAGACGACGGGCCCGCGTACGCCTGCGGACCACCGCGGGAGCGCGGCGGACGGCTGGAAGTCGTACGGGCAGCAGCTCCTGCGCAACCTGGTCCTCGTGCTCGCGGCCGCGGTGGTCGTGGTGGCGATCGGCTACGGGCTCGCCGCGTTCGTGCCGCGCTCCTGGGCGCAGTGGATCGGCCGACGCGTCGACGGCAGCCTCCCGGCCGGGACGGTGTGGGGCCTGTTCCTGGGCGTCGTGTGCACCTTCGTGCCCCTGGTCCTCGTGTGGCAGGCGGTCGTCCGCCCGTGGATCAAGGGCTTCTGGAAGGTCGCGCTGATCGTGGTCGCGGTCCTGGTCGCCCTGCCCAACCTCATGACGCTCTCGATCGTCGTCGGCACGAGCAACGGCGCGCACGCCGGCGAGCGGATCCTCGACGTGGACGGCCCCGGGTTCCGTGCCGCCTCGCTGTGGGGCGCGATCATCGGTGCCCTGCTGTTCGTCGGGCTCGTCTGGCTCACCCGGACGAACCGGACCCGGGGCCAGCGCGTGCGCGACCTCAAGTCGGAGATCGACCACCGCGACCAGGCGGAGCGGGCGCGCGACGAGAGCGCCTGATCTCGGTCGGGACCAGGCGCGCGCTCAGCCGCGTACGCGCGTGACGATCTCCTCGGCCACCAGGTCGGGGAACTCCTCCGGCAGCCAGTGCGAGGCGCCGCGCACCGGGACGAACCGGTACTCGGCCTCGACGTGCTCGCCGCAGCGCCGTGCCCCGACCGGGCCGAGCGCCCAGTCGGCGTCACCCCACACGTAGGTGGTCGGCACCGTCACCGTGGGTGTCGCGTCCAGGTCGCGGCCCATCGCGCGGTACCACGAGAGCGCCGCCGTCAAGGCCTCCCGCTCGCCGAGCGCCTCGACGTACGACGCGACCCGCTCCGCGGGGACGGTGTCCCCGTACATCGCGCGCAGCCGCCGTGCGCCGTCCTCGAGCAGCACGTCCTCGGCCTTCCCCGGCTTGCGGAACAGCTTGATGTACGACGCGCGCTCCTGCTGGTCCTCGTCGTGCACGAGCGCCCACCCGTACGCCGCGAGGTGCGGCACCGACAGGGCGACGAGGCTGCGGACGCGGTCGGGATGGTGCGCCGCCAGCGCCCACGCCACCGCGGCGCCCCAGTCGTGACCGACGACGTGGGCGGAGTCGAGACCGAGCGCGTCCATCAGGCCCGTCACGTCGTCGACCAGGTTCTCGACGGCGTACGCCTCGGTCTCCGCCGGCCGTGCCCCCGGCGAGTAGCCGCGCTGGTCGGGCGCGACGACCCGCAGCCCGGCGGCGACGAGTCGGTCTCCGACCGCCGCCCAGGAGTCGGCGGTCTGCGGGAACCCGTGCAGCAGCACGACCGGCGTCCCGTCCTCCGGGCCGGCGAGGACGACGTCGAAGGTGAGGCCGTCGACGTCGACCGGACGGCGCTCCCAGCCCGTGTCGTTCTGGATCGCGCTCATCCTTCGAGCACCACCGACGCCTCGTCGGTCAGCGGGAGGAAGGCGAAGGACTCCTGGAGGTAGAGCGTGACCGTCTCGTCGTCGTGGTGCAGGTAGCCGATCGAGGTGTCCTGGCCCAGGTGGAGGTCGTAGTCGCCCCCGCGGGTCGACAGGAGCACCGCGCCGGAGATCGCCGGCGCCCACACGATGTTGTCGTCGAGCAGACGCGAGAGGAGCTGGTGGATCGGGTAGCCGTGGTCCGTGGTCTCGTTGACCTTGGTGTACGCGTCGGCGCTGAGCAGGAGCGCGTACGGTCCCTCGACGCCGACGAGGCGCAGCTGGCTCAGGGCCTGCGCGACGACGTCGGGGTAGTCGATCGCGTCGTCGGGCAGCGTGAGGCGCGGGTTGCTCGACGACTCCGCGATCCCCCGCACGCCGACGCCCGTCAGTCCGTGGAAGACGGCGCCGTCCTCGGCGAACGCCAGCGCTCGCGCGGCATCCTTCACGGGCTGCCAGTCGGAGTCGTTGGAGCCGCGCTCCACGTCGTCGACGTCCTCGCGGCTCAGGTCGAAGGTGACGCGCAGCTCGGCGACCGGGGCGACCTCGCGGCGGCGGACCTCGACGCCGTTGAGATCGGTCGCGCCCGGTCCGCGGTGGCCGGTCGAGAGCCCGGCGAAGCCGACGCCGGCCGGGTCGTGCACGTCGACCACGCGGCGCCCGGCGAGGTTGCGCCGGAAGGTGCGGCTCGCCTCCTCCTCGATCTGCTCCCACGCGGCGTCGGAGATGGGCGCGAGCGAGCGGTGCAGGTTGTTCATCGTCCGTGGTCTCCTCGGAGGCTGCCGACGCCCAGCGAGCCGTCGGTCGTGGATGGGGTGGCGGCGTCGTCGAGCTCCCCGAGCATCGCCAGCGTCGCCGCCGACGGCACGAAGAAGAGGCATCCCGTCGTCGCCGTGGAGAAGTCGAGGATGCGGTCGTCGTTGCCCGGCGGGTTGCCGACGAACATGTTGCGGAGCATCTGCTCCGTCGTCTCGGGGTGCTTGGCGTAGCCGATGAAGTACGTGCCGACCTCGCCGGCGGCGTAGCTGCCGAACGCCATGTTGAACCGCACGATGTCGAGCTCGTTGCCGTCATCGTCGGTGACCGTGTTGAGCGAGACGTGCGAGTTGCTCGGCATCACCGCGTCGTCGAGCTCGACGTCGTCGGCCTTAGTGCGGCCGATGATCCGCTCCTGCTCCTCGGTCGACAGCCGGCCCCACGCGGGCAGGTCGTGCGTGTAGCGCTGCGTGATGACGTAGCTGCCGCCGAGGAAGTCCGGCTCGCCGTCGATGTACGCCGCCTCGCCGAGCTCGTCCCCGACCGGGTTCTCGGTGCCGTCGACGAAGCCCAGCAGGTCACGGGCGTCGAAGTAGCGGAAGCCCGGGGTGTCGTCGACGACGCGCACGGCGCTGCCCAGCTTGTCGAGGACGAGCCGCTCGAGCTCGAAGCACAGGTCGTGGCGGGAGGCGCGGATGTGGAAGAGCAGGTCGCCCGGCGTGCTCGGCGCGTCGTGCCGGTAGCCGTCGATCGCCTCGAAGCGGTGGAGGTGGGCCGGGCGGACGGGCGCGCCGAACCGGTCCCAGGCGTCGGAGCCGATCCCGACCACGCACGTGAGGCCACCGTGGAGGCTGCGGAACCCGACCGCGCGGACCAGCGCGTCGACGTCGCCGACCACCGATCGTGCCGTCCTCGCGGCCGCTGGACCGTCCTCGATCGTGACGACGAGGAAGATCGCGTACTCGGTGAGCGGCGCTGTCACGGCTTGAGGCTCGGGGAAGCGGGAGACGCTGGTCACGACGCCCCTTTCGGCTCGGCTGGGGTCAGCCTACGGCCGGGCGTGCGGCGGCACGCGCCGACGTAGACTCGAAGCACTCCCAGGAGGTGGCGTATGAGCAACCGACCGCTCGTGACCCTCGACGCGGACGAGACCAGGGAGCTCCTGCAGACGGCGCGCGTCGGTCACATCGCCTACCAGTCGACTCGTGGTCTCGACGTCACGCCGGTGAACTTCCGCCTGAGCGGCGACATGATCTTCATCCGCACGGTCGAGGCGGGGACGCTCGCGGAGCTGGCGCCCGGACCGGAGACCGTGGCGTTCGTGGTGACCTACCTCGACCGGCTGTCGCAGACCGGATGGAGCGTCAAGATCCGCGGGACGATCCGCCAGGTCGACGAGGAGGTCGAGGCGCCCGACGTGCAGCCGGAGCCGTGGGTCGGCTACCCGCGGACGGTGCTGCTCGGGCTCTCGATCGACGAGATGACGGGCAGGCGCGTCGGGTGACTACCCGAGCTCCGGCTCGTCCGGTGTCGCGGGGCTGAGCACGCACTCCACGACGGCCGCGTGCTCCTCGATGCGCCGCTCGAGCGCGCGCAGGGCGTACGCGACCGCCGCCTCCCCGGTGTCCCCGACGAGGTCGACGTGCGCCACGACGAACACCTGTCGCGGCCCGACGTACTCGACGTGCAGGTAGGTGATGCGGTCGATCTCGGGGAACCCCGACAGGTACGCGAGGGCGCGCGCCCGCTGCGCTGCCGTGACGTCCTCGCCGACGAGGAACCGCCGGTTGCGGTCGATGAGGACGACGGCGATGACGGCGAGGAGGATCCCGACGCCGATCGACCCCAGGGCGTCGGGCACCGGCGATCCCGTCACCTGGTGCGCGAAGATGCCGGCGAAGGCGATGACGAGACCGATCAGCGCGGCCGCGTCCTCGGCGAACACGGCGCGCAGCGTGGGGTCGGACGTCGTGAGCGCCGCGTCGAGGACGTCGATCTTCTCCCGCTGCGCGGCCCTGCGGGTCTGACGGTACGCCTGGACGAAGCTGACGCCCTCCAGGAGGAACGAGAGCGCGAGGACGGCGTACGCGATCCCGAAGTCGCCCGCAGGCTCGGGGTCGACGAGCTCGGTGACGCCGTGCCAGATCGAGACCGCGGCACCGGCCGTGAAGAGGCCGATCGCGGCGAACATCGACCACACGTACGCCTCGCGTCCGTAGCCGAGCGGGTGGTCCTCGTCGGGGCGTCCCGAGGACCTCCGGTCGGCGACCAGCAGGAAGATCTCGTTCCCCGTGTCGGCCCACGAGTGCGCGGCCTCCGCCACCATCGACGCGGACCCGGTGAGCGCCGCGGCGGCGGACTTCGCGACGGCGATGAGCGCGTTCGCGGTGAACGCGATGACGACGGTGAGCGTGCTCTCGCTGCCACGCTCCTGCTGGGGTGGGGTCACTCCCCGGTTGTAGCGCCCGTCGGCGCGTCGCGCAGGTCGGACGACGGCTCGGGAAATTCCCCGTGACGGGAGAGCGAGGCGGGTTAACCTGGCGATTCCCGGGCGTGAGAAGCCTCGTGTCGTTCGTCGGAGGGAGCCCGTGGTGCCGAGGGTGAGCGCGCGCCGCCGAGGCGTGACGACCGCCGCAGCACTGGCCGCCGTCGCGCTGGTCGCCGCGTCGTTGAGCGCGCTCGTGGGCGTGTCCTCCGCCGCGGCGGCGCACCTCGACGAGCGCTTCGACTACACGTGCGCGGTCTCCGCCTCCGGCCGGGCGGTCGGGCACCACGCGGTCGGGGTGCGGGCGCAGGTGTCGGTTCCCGACGAGGTCAACTCCGGGCAGGCCATCCCGTCGCGCAAGACCCGCATCACCTTCACGCTGCCCGAGACGCTCCGTACGGTGTCGTACGCCCGCGCCGGCGTGCGCCAGGTCAGCGGGCGCTCCGAGGACGCGGGGATCACCATCACCACGCAGGGCGTCGCCGACGCCGCCACCTACCCGATCGACAACCTCGCTGCGGACTGGACGTCCGTCCCGTCGGCGATCGGAGAGCCGTGGACGATCGCGATCGAGGGCGACGTCCCCGCGGTCACCGTCCCGGACCGCGACGACAACCCCACCCTGGCGCTCCCCGCGGTCGCGGTGGTGCACGTGCCGGCCGCGTTCAGCGTGGTCGCCTCGGCCAAGAACGCGGCGGGCGAGCTCATCGGCGACGTCGACGCGGTCGACCTGGCTTGCGCGCTGGTCAGTGACGACGACGTCCTCGGCGAGATCCCCATCGTGGAGGGCGAGCCACCCAACAACGCGCCGACCGCGGTCGACCTCGACACCAGCGCCGCCGTCGGGAAGGCGGTGACCGTCGGGCTGGGCGGGGCGGACATCGACGGCGATCCGCTCACCTACGAGGCGGCACGGCCGTCCCACGGCACTGTGACCGTGTCGGGTGGGCGGGCGACGTACGTCCCAGCGGCCGGGTTCGTGGGTGCCGACACCTTCTCCTACCGTGCCCGGGACCCGGACGGGGCGACGGCGACGGCCTGGGTGACGGTCACGGTCCGTCGGCTCGACGCGGTGATCGACGTGGGGGGCAGCGCAGGCGTGTACGGCGTCCGCGGCGTGCTGCTCTCCGTGCACGTGCCGGGAGCGCGCGGGCAGGTCCGGGTGCGTGCGGGGGACACGACCGTGGCGACGACGTCCCTGGTCGCGGGCGCGGCGACGATCGCGCTCGGCAGCACGGCGCTCCCGCCCGGCACCTCGACGGTCACGCTGCTCTACCTCGGCGACGACGTCCACCGCGACGGGAACCGGCTCGTGGGTGTCTTCGTGGCGAAGGCCCCGACGCGCACCGAGGCGCGGGTCCGGACCACGAAGGTCGTCGCCCGGCGGACCCGGGCGAAGGTCGCGGTCGCGGTGTCGGCGGCGGGGGCGCGGCCGAGCGGCACGGTGACCGTGCGGCTGCGAGGACGGACGGTCGGCACCGCCGCGGTGCGCGACGGCTTGGCGGTCGTGACGCTCCAGCGGCTGACCAAGGTCGGCCGGGCCCGGCTCACCGTCGTCTACGGGGGTGACGCCGTCGCCGCGGCCGGCTCGACCCAGGTCACGGTGCGGGTGCGTCGGCCCTAGCCGAGCGTGAGCGCGGCCGTCGCCGTGCCGGCCGCCACCGCGAGCGGGGCGATCAGCAGACCCTGGCCGACGACCAGCCGCCAGGTCGGCTGCTCGTCGGGACGGCCGTGCCGGCGGACCTGCCGCCACCAGAGGAGGGTCGCGAGCGATCCCCACGGCGCGACCAGCGGGCCGGCGTTGACCGCGACGAGCAGCACCGCCGTACGCAGCGGGTCGCCGATCGCGACCGGCTCGAGGGCGAGGTAGGCGGGCAGGTTGTTGATCGCGTTCGCGGTCACCGTCGCGACCGCGGCCAGCTGCGCGAGGGCGCCTCCGCCGGTGCCCGTGCCGGCGACGCGGCCGGCGAGGTCGTCCAGCCCGTGGGCGTGCGCGCCCGCGACGACCACGAAGAGCCCGGCCACGGTCACGGCGAGCTTCCACGGCACGAGGTCGGCCGCCCGCACGACCAGGCTGCGGCGGCGGGCGAGCACCAGGGCACCGAGCACGAGCGCCCCCGCGGACGCGACGAGCGCCACGTCCAGACCGGCAGCGAACCCCGCGACCACGGCCGCGGTGACGACCGCCGAGCAGCGCAGCAGGAGCGGGTCGTCGGGACGGGGTGCGACGTCCGCTCCGGGCGACAGGCGCCCGGTGATGCCGCGACGGTGGAGCAGCCCGAGCGCGACGAGGGTCACGGTGAGCACGGCGACCGCGGGCCACGCCATCGTCGCGACGTACGCGGCACCGCCGTCCTCCAGGGACGGTGCCGCAAGGAGGTTCGTGAGGTTGGAGACCGGGAGCAGCAGCGAGGCCGTGTTGGCCAGGGCCAGGACGGTGAGGGCGAGGGGGAGCGGGGCAGAGCCGGTGCGGCGCGCCATCGCCAGGACGACCGGCGTGAGCAGCACCGCCGTCGTGTCGAGGGACAGGACGACCGTGCACGCGGTCGCGATCGCGGCGACCCACAGCCACAGCAGGAGGCGGCGACCGGCAGCGGCGCGGACGGCGACGCCGGCGGCCGCGTCGAAGAGTCCGCAGACGGCGCACAGCTCGGAGAACGCGGTGATCGCGACGACGAACAGGAGGACCGGACCGGTCTGGTGGAGGAGGTCCACCGCGGCGTCGCGAGGAAGCCAGCCGGACAGCAGCACGACCCCGGCGGCGACGGCGGACAGGACAGGCAGCAGGACGCGACGTCGACGGACGACGTTCACGGGGACGGCTCCTGCTGCACGGTCACCGAGACAGGGTAGGAGGGCGCACAACATGAGGGGTCCCTCACGTCCTGCTCGGGCGGATGTGCGACTGTTGAGACGTGGCAGCAACACCGAGCGTCTCGTACTCCATCACCGTCCGCCTCGAGGTCCCCGCCGGAGGATCCGCCGTCAGCGACCTCACGACCGTGGTCGAGAAGGCCGGTGGCGTGGTCACCGCGCTGGACGTCACCGGGTCCCACACCGAGCTGCTCCGGATCGACCTCACGATCGCGACCTCGGACACCGACCACGCCGACCAGATCGTCGCCGCGCTCGAGGCGATCGGCGACGCCGACGTCAAGAAGGTGTCGGACCGGACGTTCCTGATGCACCTCGGCGGTGTCATCGAGGTGGCCACCAAGCACCCGCTCCGTACCCGTGACGACCTCTCGATGATCTACACGCCCGGCGTCGCACGGATCAGCGAGGCGATCGCGCGCGACAAGGAGGACGCCCGCCGGCTCACCGTCAAGCGCAACGCGGTCGCCGTGGTGACCGACGGCTCGGCCGTGCTCGGACTCGGCGACATCGGCCCGCACGCCGCGCTTCCCGTGATGGAGGGCAAGGCGGCGCTCTTCAAGACGTTCGCCGACATCGACGCCTGGCCGTTGTGCCTCGACACCCACGACGTCGACTCGATCGTCGAGACCGTGGCCGCGATCGCTCCCGGGTTCGCCGGCATCAACCTCGAGGACATCGCTGCGCCCAAGTGCTTCGAGATCGAGGACCGCCTTCGTGCGCGGCTCGACATCCCGGTCTTCCACGACGACCAGCACGGGACCGCGATCGTCGCGCTCGCCGCGCTGCGCAACGCGCTCCGCGTGGTCGGCAAGGACATCTCGACCGTCCGCGTCGTCATGTCAGGAGCCGGGGCCGCCGGTACGGCGATCCTCAAGCTGCTGCTCGAGGCCGGGGTCAGCGACGTCGTGGTGTGCGACGTCGACGGCGTGGTCCACCTCGACCGTGGCGGGCTGACGAAGCCGCTCGAGTGGATCGCCGGGTGCACCAACCCGCGTGGTCTGTCCGGCGGCCTGCGTGACGTGGTCCACGGGGCCGACGTCTTCATCGGGGTGTCGGCGCCGAACGTCCTGACCGCCGACGACGTCGAGGCGATGGCCGACGACGCGGTCGTCTTCGCCCTCGCCAACCCCACGCCGGAGATCGACCCGGCGCTCGCGCGGGCGCACGCGGCGGTGGTCGCGACCGGGCGGTCGGACTACCCGAACCAGATCAACAACGTGCTCGCGTTCCCCGGCGTCTTCCGGGGGCTGCTCGACGCGCAGAGCCACGGCATCGGCACCGAGGTGCTGCTCGCCGCGTCGGAGGCGATCGCCGCGACCGTGTCCGACGACGAGCTCAACGCGAACTACATCATCCCGAGCGTGTTCCACCCCGAGGTCCACGACCGCGTCGCCGAGGCCGTACGCGCAGTGGCGGTCGCGGCGAGGGGCTGACCGCACCCTCGAGCCCCTCGCCCGCCTCGGTCTGCCACGCCGACGCGGCGTGCCCCGGTGGGCGCGGCCAGTCTGTCCGCGCCAACCGGGGTCTGCCCCGCCGGCGTGGGAACCGCAGGGCGGGAGGCCTCAGGCGCGGCGGGGGAACCGGCTGAAGTCGGGGGTGCGCTTCTCCTTGTAGGCCTCGCGCCCCTCCTTGGCCTCGTCGTTGCCGTAGAACAGCAGGTTCGTGTCGTGCGCGAGCTGCTGGAGACCGGCGTACCCGTCCTCGGACGCGTGGAAGCTCGCCTTCATCAGGCGCAGCGCGTACGGCGAGAGCGCGAGCATCTCGCGGCACCACTTCACCGTCTCGGCCTCGAGGTCGGCGAGCGGGACGACGGTGTTGACCATCCCCATCTCGAGCGCCTGCTGCGCGTCGTACTGGCGGCAGAGGAACCAGATCTCCTTGGCCTTCTTCATGCCGACGAGCTGCGAGAGCGAGCTTGCGCCGAAACCGCCGTCGAAGGAGCCGACCTTCGGACCGACCTGACCGAAGCGCGCGTTGTCGGCGGCGATGGTGAGGTCGGCGACGACGTGGAGGACGTGCCCTCCGCCGATCGCCCAGCCGGCGACCATCGCGACGATCGGCTTCGGGCAGCGCCGCATCTGGACGTGGAGGTCGGTCACGTGGAACCGGCCCGTGGCGCCGGCGTCGGTCTTGTAGCCCGAGTCGCCGCGCACCCGCTGGTCGCCGCCGGAGCAGAACGCCTTGTCGCCGGCGCCGGTGAGGATGATGACGCCGACCGACTCGTCCTCGCGGGCCACCGTCAGGGCGTCCGAGATCTCGATGATCGTCTGCGGCCGGAAGGCGTTGTGGACCTCGGGCCGGTCGATCGTGATCTTGGCGATGCCGTCGTCGGTGGTCTCGTACCGGATGTCGGTGTAGTCGCCCGCGGAGTGCCAGACGGTGGGGGTCGAGTCAGTCATGCGCCCATTCTCCACACCCGGTTGTGCGCCCCGCGCTTGACATTAATTCAAGTCTCGTACTAAACAGGGTGATGTGGCCCACAGCACTGTCGTCGGCATCGACTCCTCGACCACCGCCACCAAGGCGCTCCTGGTGGACGCGGCGGACGGGCAGGTCCTCGACGCCCGCTCCGTCCGGCACCCCGCCGGCACCGCGGTCGACCCCCGGCACTGGCTCGCGGCCTGCGACGACGCCCTCGGCGACTGGCTCACCGGCGCCGGGGCCGTCGCGGTCGCCGGGCAGCAGCACGGGATGGTCGCGCTGGACGCCGACGGCGACCCTGTGTACGACGCGCTGCTCTGGAACGACACCCGGTCTGCCGGTGCCGCGCGGGACCTCGTCGAGGAGATGGGCGGCCCGCAGGCGTGCGCCGACGCGGTGGGGAGCGTGCTCGTCGCCTCGTTCACGGCGACGAAGCTGCGCTGGTTGCGCGACCACGAGCCCGAGGCGGCCGCGCGGACGGAGCGCGTGATGCTGCCTCACGACTACGTCTCCTGGCACCTGGCCGGCCGGGCGACCGAGCCGTTCACCGACCGCGGCGACGCGTCGGGCACCGGATACTTCGACGCCCGCCGCACGGTCTGGCGTGACGACCTCGCCGAGCGGGCGCTCGGGCGTGCGGTCGCACTGCCCCGGGTCGTGGGCGACGGCGCGGCGGCGTACGAGGCGGACTCGGGACTCGTCGTCGCAGGCGGCACCGGCGACAACATGGGGGCCGCGCTCGGGCTCGGCCTGCGCCCCGGCGACATCGCCGTCTCGATCGGCACCTCCGGCGTCGCGAGCGCGGTCTCGGCCACGCCGGTCGCCGACGGCACCGGAGCCGTGACCGGGTTCGCCGACGCGACCGGTCGATACCTGCCGATGGCCACGACGATCAATGCCGCCGGGATCCTCGACCTGCACGCCCGGCTCCTCGGCGTCGACCACGCCGAGCTCGGCCGGCTCGCGCTCGCCTCCGCACCCGGCGCGAACGGGCTGACCGTCCTGCCGTACTACGGCGGGGAGCGCACCCCTGACCGACCGCATGCCACGGGAGTCTGGGCCGGGATGACGCCCGCCACGACCCGGGAGGACGTCGCGCGGGCCGCCGTCGAGGCGCTCCTGTGCGCCTTGGCCGACGCGGTCGACCTCGTGCGCAGCCGCACCGGCGGGGCCGACGGGCGCGTGCTGCTCATCGGCGGCGCCACGGCGAACCCTGCCGTCCGCGCCCTCGCGCCCGCCGTCCTCGGGACTGCCGTGCACGTGCCCGCTCCCGCCGAGTACGTCGCGCTCGGCGCCGCACGCCAGGCGGCGTGGGCGCTGTCGGGAGCGTCCGAGCCGGCCGCCTGGGACCCCGGCAGCACCGAGGTCCTGGAGGCGACGCCGACCCCCGCCGTACGCGAGACCTACGCCCTCCTGCGCGACCGCACGGTCGCGTGGGACTGACCGCACCACCCGAGAGGACCTCGATGACCATCCCGACACCCACCCCAGCGGACAAGTTCTCCTTCGGTCTGTGGACCGTCGCCTACCCGGGGCGCGACCCCTTCGGGGAGCCCACCCGCGGCGAGATGGACCCCGTCCACGCGCTCGAGCGGCTCGCGGACCTCGGCGCGTACGGGGTCAACTTCCACGACGACGACCTGATCCCGTTCGGGTCCGACGACGCGACCCGCGCCCAGATCGTCGAGCGCTGGAAGAAGGGCCTCGCCGACACCGGTCTCGTCGTCACGACCGCCACGACGAACCTCTTCACGCACCCCGTCTTCAAGGACGGCGGCTTCACGTCGAACGACCGCGAGGTCCGCCGGTTCGCGATCCGCAAGGTCATGCGCAACATCGACCTCGCAGCCGAGCTGGGCGCGAAGGTGTACGTGTGCTGGGGCGGCCGCGAGGGCGCCGAGTCCGGCGCGGCGAAGGACGTGGCCGCGGCGCTCGACCGCTACCGCGAGGCGTTCAACGTGCTCGGCGAGTTCGTCCACGACCGCGGGTACGACCTCAAGTTCGCGGTCGAGCCGAAGCCCAACGAGCCCCGTGGCGACATCCTGCTGCCGACCATCGGTCACGCACTCGCGTTCATCGAGACCCTCGACCGCTCGGAGAACGTCGGCGTCAACCCCGAGGTCGGGCACGAGGAGATGGCGGGCATGAACGCCGCGCACGGGTACGCCCAGGCGCTGTGGCACGGCAAGCTCTTCCACATCGACCTCAACGGGCAGCACGGACCGCGCTACGACCAGGACCTCCGCTTCGGAGCCGGCAACGCCCGCGGGGCGTTCTGGGTCGTCGACGCGCTGGAGGCCGGTGGCTACGACGGGCCGGTGCACTTCGACTTCAAGACGCCCCGCACCGAGGACGAGGACGGGGTCTGGGTCGCCGCGGCCGCGTGCATGACGAACTACCTCGTGCTGCGCGACAAGGTGCGGGCGTTCCGAGCCGACCCGGAGGTCCAGGAGGCACTGACCGCGGCACGGCTGCCGGAGCTGGCCGTCCCCACGCTCGACGAGGGCGAGGGCTGGCGCGAGCTGGAGCAGGCCGAGCTCGCCGACCCGGACGAGCTGGCCGCGCGCGGCGCCGCGTTCGAGCACCTGGACCAGCTGGCTCTCGAGCACCTGTACGGGGTGCGGGGGTGACGCTCGTCGCGACCGAGGACCTCCGCCGCCAGAACACGGCGACGGTGCTCCGCTCGTTGCGGCACGACGGCCCGGCGACGCGGACGGAGCTGGCACGCCGGACCGGCCTGGCGAAGGCGACCGTCGGCACGATCGTCGGCGCGCTCGTCGACGGCGGCCACGTCAGCGAGTCCGACGCCGTCGCTGCGTCGCGCGGGCGTCCGGGACGCCCGGTCGTCCTCACCGGGGCCGCGCTCGTCGGTCTCGGGCTCGAGGTGAACGTCGACTACGTGTCCGCGGTCGCGGTGGACCTCGGCGGCACGGTGCGCCTCGAGCGCACGGTGCCCGTCGACGACCAGGACCCGTACGACGTGGTGGTCGCGGTCGCGCGGGAGTCCGCGGCGCTGATGACGGGCGTGGGTGCCCGCGTCGTCGGCGCGACGGTCGCGGTGCCCGGGCTGGTCGACCGCCGCAACGGCGTCGTCGCGATGGCGCCCAACCTCGGCTGGCGTGGGCGGTCGGTCGCCGACGACCTCGGGACGGCGACCGGGCTGTCGGTCGCGGTCGAGAACGACGCGAACTGCGCCGCGCTCGCGGAGGCCCGGCGCGGTGCCACCGTCGGGCTCGGGCAGTCCGTGTACGTCACCGGCACGGTCGGCATCGGTGCCGGGGTGATCAGCGACGGCGCCATCGTCCGCGGGACCTCGGG
Organism: Mumia spirodelae; assembly: GCF_050632745.1. Lineage (NCBI taxonomy): Bacteria > Bacillati > Actinomycetota > Actinomycetes > Propionibacteriales > Nocardioidaceae > Mumia > Mumia spirodelae. Next base: position 264,722 of record NZ_JBODSD010000001.1, read on the forward strand.
CTTCGCGGGGGAGGTCGGGCACATCCCGCTCGGCGACCCTGCCGCCCGCTGCGGCTGCGGACGCCGCGGGTGCTGGGAGGCGTCGGTCGGCTTGCGCGCCGTGCTCGCGGCCGTCGGGGTCGTCGAGGACGGGACGCCGCTGGAGGCCGCCGAGGCCGTGTCGCGACGGGCCGCGACGGACGAGCGTACGGCGGAGGTCCTCGACGGCATCGGGATGCTGCTCGGCAAGGGCGTGGCCACGATGGCCAACATCCTCAACCCCGACGCGGTCGTGCTCGGGGGCTACTTCGTGCCGCTGGCGCCCTACCTGCTGCCCGCGACGGTGCGCGAGGTCGAGGCGCACGTGACCTCCGCGCCGTACGCCGCTCTGGACGTCCGGCTCAGCACGCTCGGCCTGCGCGCGGCGGCCGCGGGTGCTGCGGAGGAGGCTCTGACGGGCGTGTTCAGCGGCGCCACCGCGCTCTGACCGCTGAGTTCCTGAAACCCGTGGCGTCCCCAGTGTCGACATCGCCCGCTCCGCTCCGACGTTCGGGTGAGCAGGCAGAGACGCTGCCGCCGAGACCAGCGAGGCTCCCATGAAGTACGTGATCCTGATCCACTCCAACCCCCAGCCGTGGGGCCACCCGACGGGCGACTACGTCCCGGAGAACCTGGCGCTGCCAGAGGAGGTCCGCGCGACGTTGTCGAAGACCTTCGAGGAGACGCTCACCGAGCTGAAGCGCAACGGCGAGCTGGTGATGGGGGAGGCGCTCGCCGACCCCGCCAGCGCGTCCGTCTACCGCTGGGAGGACGGGGGCCCGGTGGCGAGCTCGGGGCCGTACTCGGAGACCAAGGAGCACTTCGCCGGCTTCTTCCTCATCGACGTCGAGTCGCCCGAGCGTGCGCAGGAGGTCGTGACGGCCTTCTCCGGGCCGGGCGAGACCGTCGAGCTCCGGCCCGCGATGTGGGGATGAGCGCTCGGGCATGAGCCACGGGCAGGACGGCGCCCACCGCTCGCTGACGGAGGTCTGGCGTACGGAGGCGCCGTACGTCCTGGCCGCCCTGCTGCGTCGCCACGGGGACCTCGGTGACTGCGAGGACGCCGCGCAGGAGGCGGCCGAGGCGGCGACGCGGCAGTGGCCGGTCGAGGGTGTGCCGCGCGACCCGCGGGCGTGGCTGATCCGGGTGGCGTCGCGCCGGCTCGTGGACCGCGTCCGTGCCGACGCGGCGCGCAGCCGGCGCGAGGACGCCGAGCGGGACCGTGCGTCGGACGACGCCCGCGCGCCGCTCGAACCCGGTGCCGGGAACGACGACGCGGGGGACCTCCTGCGGATGCTGCTCCTCTGCTGCCATCCGGCGCTGAGCCGGCCCTCGCAGGTCGCGCTCAGCCTGCGCGCGGTCGCGGGGATGGGCGTCGCCGAGATCGCGACGGCCTTCCTCGTGCCGCCGCGCACGATGACCCAGCGCCTGACACGGGCGCGAGCGACCCTGCGGGAGGCGGGCGCGCGCTTCGAGATGCCGACAGAGGCAGACCTGCCCGCGCGGGTGGGTGCGGTGCTCGACGTCTGCTACGTCGTCTTCACCGAGGGATACCTGCGGACCACCGGGAGCTCGCTCGTGGACACCGCGCTCGTGGACGAGGCGATCGGGCTGGTGCGGCAGATGCGCGCGGCGATCCCGGACCACGACGAGGTCGCCGGCGCGCTGGCGCTCATGCTGCTGCTCCACGCGAGGTCGCAGACCCGCACGGACGCCACCGGCGACCTCGTCCCGCTGGCGGAGCAGGACCGTACGCGGTGGCGCCGCGACCTCGTCGCCGAAGGGCAGGCGCTGCTGGAGGAGGTGCTGCCACGCGGACCCGTCGGGCGGTTCCAGCTGGAGGCGGCGATCGCTGCCGTGCACGCGGAGGCGGCGTCGTACGAGGAGACGGACTGGCGCCAGATCAGCATGCTCTACACCGACCTCGCCCGGGTGGCCCCGAGCGCGACCGTCACGCTGAACCACGCCGTGGCGGTCGCGATGGCGTACGACGCCCGGCTCGGGCTGCAGATGACCGAGCCGCTTCTCGCCGACCCGGCGATCCGGCGCCAGCACCACCTGTACGCCGTGCGGGCGCACCTCTTCGAGCGGCTCGGCGAGCGGGCCGCTGCGGCCGAGCAGTACGGCATCGCGGCGCGACTCACGACGAGCATCCCCGAGCAGCGCTACCTCAACCGGCGGACGCGCGCCCTCGGCCTCGCCGACGGCCCGTGACCGGGTCGGGCTCAGGCGCTCGCGCGGGTTCGGCGCTCGATCAGGGCGTCGACGGAGCGGGGGGACAGCACGTCCTCGAGGACCATCGCCGCTGCCCCGATGACCGCCTCCCGACCGTGCATCGAGGAGCTGACGATGCGCAGCTGGTGGGTCGCCAGCGGCAGCGACCGCTGGTAGACGACCTCGCGGATCCCGGCGAGGAGGTACTCGCCGGTCGCCGACAGGGAGCCGCCGACCACGACGACCGACGGGTTGAGCAGGCTCACGCAGGTCGCGAGCACGCTGCCGATCGCGCGGCCCGCCTCGCGCACCGCCCGGACCGCCTCGACCTCGCCACGCTCGACGGCCGCCACCACGTCCTGCGGTGTCGTCACGCCGATGTCGAGGTCGGCGAGCTGCTTGGCGATGGCGGGACCGGCGGCGACGGCCTCGAGGCACCCCAGGTTGCCGCAGCGGCACGCGACGTCCTCGCCCTTGCCGCTGACCTGGACGTGACCGAGGTCGCCGGCGGTCCCGAGGGCGCCGCGGACGAGGCGGCGGTTGGAGATGATGCCGGAGCCGATGCCCGTGGCGACCTTGACGAAGAGGAGGTCGTCCGTCTCGGGCCAGTGCGCCGTGTGCTCGCCGAGCGCCATCACGTTGACGTCGTTGTCGACGAGGACCGTGACCGGGAACGCGGTCGTGAGGTAGCCGGGGATGTCGAAGTCGTGCCAGCCCGGCATGATCGGCGGGTTCGCGGGCCGGCCGGTCGAGTGCTCGACGGGCCCGGGCGCGCCGACGCCGATTCCGGCGAGGGAGTCCGGCGTGAGCCCCAGGTCGCCGAGGAGGCCCTTCGCGAGCTCGACGACGCGGTCCAGCACGACCTTCGGTCCCTCGGTGATGTCGCTGACGACGCTGACCTCGGCGAGCACCGCGCCGGCGAGGTCAGCGACGGCCACCGTCGCGTGGCTGGCGCCGAGGTCGACGGCCAGCACGGCGTACGACGAGGTGTTCATCGCGTAGCGCACCGGGGGGCGCCCTCCGGTCGAGGCGGCCTCTCCCACGGGGACGAGGAGGCCCGCCGCGAGGAGGAGGTCGAGCCGCGCGGACACGGTGGATCGTGCCAGCGACGTCGCCTCGGCGATCTCCGCCTTCGTCCGCGCTCGGCCGTCCCGCATCAGCTGGAAGACCTCGCTGGCTGCAGTCGCCGAGCTCGCCTGCGGCACGAACGATTCCATGCCGATTAGTCTCCCACGGGAACTTATGCAGTCAACCCCAACAGAAGGATGTCGGCCGAAACCCGACTTTTGCTTGACGGTCGTCATTACCTGTGACTAGCATCACGCGCATGCCTGGCCCACTGCTTCAGCTCACCGGGATCGTCAAGGAGTTCCCCGGCGTCCGCGCGCTCGACGGCGTCGATCTCGTGGTCCGCGCCGGCGAGGTCCACTGCCTCCTCGGTCAGAACGGCGCGGGCAAGTCGACCTTGATCAAGGTGCTCTCGGGGGCCTACCACCCCGACGAGGGCGAGATCGTGATGGACGGCGAGCCGGTCTCCTTCACCGACCCGCAGGCCGCGCTCGGCGCCGGCATCGCGACGATCTACCAGGAGCTCGACCTGGTCGACGGCCTGAGCGTGGCCGACAACATCTTCCTCGGGCACGAGAAGAGCCGGTTCGGCTTCTCCCGCGTGGGTGACGCGCACCGCGCCGCGCGCGAGCTGCTCACCTCCCTCGGGCATCCGGAGATCCGGCCGTCGCGCGAGACCGGGAGCCTGTCGGCCGCCGGCAAGCAGATCGTGTCGATGGCGCGGGCGCTCTCGCGCCAGGCACGGGTGATCGTCATGGACGAGCCTTCGGCGGTCCTCGACCCGGACGAGGTCGACGGTCTCGTCCGCGTCATCGAGGACCTGCGCGCCTCCGGCAAGGCGATCATCTACATCTCCCACCGGCTCGAGGAGATCCGCCGCATCGGCGACCGCCTCACCGTGCTGAAGGACGGCCGCACTGTCGCCTCGGACCTTCCGGCGCGCGAGACGCCGACCTCTGAGCTGATCGCCCTCATGACCGGCCGCGAGGTGTCGGCCGAGTTCCCGCCGCGTACGACGCCCGTGCCCACCGGCGCCCCGCTCCTGGTGGTCGACGGCTTGGGTCGCGACGGCGAGTTCGAGGACGTCTCGTTCGAGGTCCGGCCGGGCGAGATCGTCGGCTTCGCCGGCCTCGTCGGCGCGGGGCGCAGCGAGATCGTCGAGACCGTGTACGGCGCGCGGCGTGCGGACCACGGCTCGGTGACCGTCGACGGCAAGCGGCTCCGCGCAGGATCGGTCGACGCTGCGGTCTCCGCCGGCCTCGGCCTGTGTCCCGAGGAGCGCAAGTCGCAGGGCCTGGTGCTCGACGAGGCGGTCTACCGCAACATCTCGCTCGCGAGCCTGCCCCGCTTCTCGCGGATGGGTGCGACCCGCGACACCGCCGAGCGGTCGGCCGCCCACGACGCCGCGCGATCGGTCGACCTGCGGCCCGACGACCCCGACCGCGTGACGCGGACGCTGTCGGGCGGCAACCAGCAGAAGGTCGTGCTGGCCCGCTGGCTGCTGCGCTCGTGCCGCGTCCTGCTTCTCGACGAGCCCACCCGGGGCGTCGACGTCGGCGCCCGCAGCGAGATCTACGCCCTGATCCGCCAGCTCGCGGACGACGGCGTCGCCGTGATCGTCGTGTCGAGCGACATCGAGGAGGTCCTCGGGCTGTCCGACCGCGTCATGGTCGTCGCCGACGGCCGCGTCGTCCACTCCGGGCCGGCGGGCGAGCTGGACGCCCACGGCGTGCTCGACCGCATCCTCGCCAGCAACGAGTCAGCCAGTCACGAGTCGAAAGGTGACGCCGCGTGAGTACCTCATCGGTGACCGGAAGCGCGCAGCAGACCACGGCAGCGCCTGAGAAGAGGGCGCGCTCCCTCGGGGTCGCCCGCAACCTCGGCCTGGTGGTCGCGCTGGTGGTCCTGTGCGTCGTCGGCCTCGTCACGGCCGGCGACCGCTTCGCCAGCACGAACAACATCATCACCGTCCTCAGCCTCGCCTCCGCGATCGGCGTGGTCGCGATCGGGATGACGTTCGTGATCACCGGCGGCGGCATCGACCTGTCGGTCGGCGCGATCGTCGCCCTCGCCTCGGTGTGGGCCTCGACGACCGGCACCCAGGCGATGGCGGAGAACGTCGGGTGGATCGTGATCGTCACGACCGCGATCGCCGTCGGCATCGCCTGCGGCCTGATCAACGGCGTGCTGATCGCCTACGGCAAGATCGTCCCCTTCATCGCGACGCTGGCGATGCTCGCCAGCGCCCGGGGCCTCGCCGAGATCATCGCCGACCGCAAGACGCAGATCATCCGCGACCAGGCGTTCCGTGACGCCCTCGGCGCCCGCCCCCTGGGGATCCCGGTGATCGTCTACATCTTCGCCGTCGTCGTGATCGCCGGGTGGTTCCTGCTGAACAGGACGACGTTCGGCCGACGGACGTTCGCCGTCGGCGGCAACATCGAGGCGGCACGGCTCGCGGGCATCAAGGTGCAGCGGCACACCGTCTACCTGTACGCCCTGCTGGGCGCCACCTGCGGGCTGGCTGCCGTGATGCTCATGTCGCGCACGCAGACGGGGTCGTCCACCCACGGCCTCATGTGGGAGCTCGACGCGATCGCCGCGGTCGTCATCGGCGGCACGCTGCTCAGCGGTGGCCGCGGCACCGTGATCGGCACGCTGCTCGGCGTCCTGATCTTCACCACCCTCACCAATGTCTTCACGCTCAACAACCTGTCGACGTCCGTCCAGGCCGTCGCCAAGGGCGTGATCATCGTCGTCGCCGTGCTCCTCCAGCAGCGACTGGCGAACCGCAGCAACACCTGAAACCCCGACCGAGGAGACAGCATGTCCACCACCACCCCGCGCCGTCGGCTGCTGGCCCTCGCCGGCGTCGCTGCCGCAGCGACCCTGGCCCTGAGCGCCTGCACGAACAGCTCCGGCGACGACGACACCGAGAGCGTCGCGAACACCGGCTCCGGCGACAACGCGGAGGCCGGCGAGACGGTCCGCATCGGCTTCTCGGCTCCGGCAGCCGACCACGGCTGGATGGGCGCCATCACCTCGGCGGCCGTGAAGCAGGCCGAGGCGTTCGAGGACGTCGAGCTGATCAACGCCGAGGGCACCAACGACGTCAACCTGCAGATCTCGCAGGTGGAGACCTTCATCAACGACAAGGTCGACGCCATCGTGCTGCTCCCGTTCGACGGTGCCGCGATGACCGACGTCGCGACGCGAGCGATGGAGGCCGGCATCCCGGTCATCAACGTCGACCGCGAGTTCGACTCCCCGTTCGCGGCCCGCTCGACCATCCTCGGTGACAACTACGGCATGGGCGTCTCGGCCGGTCGCTACATCTGCGAACAGGCCGACGGCAACACCGACGCGGTCGTCGCCGAGATCGCCGGCATCGACTCGCTGCCGCTCACCCAGGACCGTTCGCAGGGCTTCAAGGACGCGCTGGCCGACTGCGGGCTGAAGGTCTCCAACCGGGTCGCGGCGGAGTTCACCGTCGAGTCCGGCGAGCGGGCCGCGGCGAACCTGCTGCAGGCCGCGCCGAAGATCGACTACCTCTGGAACCACGACGACGACCAGGGCGTCGGCGTCATGGCCGCCATCGAGAACGCGGGCCGCGACGAGTTCGTCATGGTGGGCGGCGCCGGCTCGGCGAACGTGATGCGGTCGATCGAGGCCGACGACACCGTCCTCAAGGCGACGGTCATCTACCCGTCGACCCAGGGCGCGGACGGCATCAAGCTGGCGCGCCTCATCGCGCAGGGCAAGTCGATGTCCGACCTCGCCGAGGTCGAGGTGCCGCGCAAGATCCAGCTGGCGGCGCCGATCGTGACGAAGGACAACGTCGACCAGTACATGGACTCGGCCTTCGAGTCCTGACCGACGGCGGTGCGCCCCGCTCCCCCCGAGGGTGGGGCGCACCGCATCCAGCGCACACGCCCCTCGGACCGAAGGAATCCCATGACAGACACGTCCCGTGAGCTCCGCGTCGGCCAGATCGGCTACGCCTTCATGGGCGCGGCGCACTCCCAGGCGTGGCGCACCGCCCCGGCGTTCTTCGACCTCCCGCTCACGCCTCGGCTCACCGCGCTGTGCGGGCGCGACGCCGCGGCGGCCGGTGCCGTCGCCGAGCGCTTCGGCTGGGAGTCGGTCGAGACGGACTGGCACGCGCTGATCGAGCGCGACGACATCGATCTCGTCGACATCTGCACGCCGGGCAACACGCACGCCGAGATCGCCGTCGCCGCGCTGCGCGCCGGCAAGCACGTGCTCTGCGAGAAGCCGCTCGCCAACACCGTCGAGGAGGCGGAGCTGATGGCGCAGGTGGCGGCGGAGGCGGCCCAGAACGGCGTGTTCGCGATGGTCGGCTTCACCTACCGTCGTACCCCTGCCCTGTCCTTCGCCCGCCAGCTCGTGCAGGAAGGGCGCCTCGGCACGATCCGCCACGTCCGCGCGCACTACCTGCAGGACTGGCTGGTCGATCCTGACAGCCCGTTGACGTGGCGCCTCGACAAGTCGCTCGCGGGGTCGGGTGCGCTCGGTGACATCGGCGCGCACATCGTGGACGCGGCCCAGTTCATCACCGGGTCGTCGATCAGCTCCGTCAGCGGCGTGATGCAGACCTTCGTCGACAGCCGCCCGATCTCCGGCGAGCACGCCACGCTCGGCGGCAGCGGGAGCGCGACCGGCGAGCGCGGACCGGTCACCGTCGACGACGCCGCGGCGTTCACCGCCCGCTTCGACAACGGCGCGCTCGGCATCTTCGAGGCGACGCGCTTCGCGACCGGGCGCAAGAACGCGCTCCGGATCGAGATCAGCGGGTCCGACGGCGCGCTCGCGTTCGACTTCGAGGAGATGAACATCCTCAACCTCTACGACGGCTCGGACCCCGCCGAGACCGCCGGGTTCCGCCGGATCGTCGTCACCGAGGCGACGCACCCGTACGTCGCGGCGTGGTGGCCGCCGGGTCACGGCCTCGGTTATGAGCACGGCTTCACGCACCAGGTCGTCGACCTCGTCAACGCCGTCGCGGCGGGCGAGCAGCCGACTCCGTCGTTCGCCGACGGACTCGCCGTGCAGCGGGTCCTCGCGGCGGTCGAGGCGAGCTCGGAGGACGACTCCCGGCAGCAGAAGGTCCCGCACGACCCCGACCCCGTACGCGCAGTCGCGCCCGTGGCGCGAGAAGGAGAGGCATCATGACGCGACCCATCACGCTCTTCACCGGGCAGTGGGCGGACCTGCCGTTCGAGGAGGTCGCGCGGCTGGCGTCGGGATGGGGGTACGACGGTCTCGAGATCGCGTGCTGGGGCGACCACTTCGACCCGTGGGCCGCGGTGGAGGAGGACGGCTACGTCCAGGCGAAGCTCGACCTGCTCGACAAGTACGGGCTGAAGGTCTACGCGATCTCCAACCACCTCAAGGGCCAGGCGGTCTGCGACGACCCGATCGACCAGCGCCACCGCGACATGCTCCCCGACCGCATCTGGGGTGACGGCGACGCCGAGGGCGTGCGTCAGCGGGCGGCCGAGGAGATGAAGAACACCGCCCGTGCGGCACGCATGCTCGGGGTCGACACGGTCGTTGGGTTCACCGGCTCCTCGATCTGGAAGTACGTCGCGATGTTCCCGCCGGCCTCGGCCGAGCTGGTCGACGCCGGCTACGAGGACTTCGCGAACCGCTGGAACCCGATCCTCGACGTCTTCGACGCCGAGGGCGTGCGGTTCGCGCACGAGGTCCACCCGAGCGAGATCGCGTACGACTACTGGACGACCGTGCGCACGCTCGAGGCGATCGGCCACCGCGAGGCGTTCGGGCTCAACTGGGACCCGTCGCACTTCGTCTGGCAGGACCTGGACCCGCTGGGTTTCCTGTGGGACTTCAAGGACCGGATCTACCACGTCGACTGCAAGGACGCGAAGAAGCAGGTCGGCAACGGGCGCAACGGCCGCCTCGGGTCGCACCTGCCGTGGGCCGACCCGCGGCGGGGCTGGGACTTCGTGTCGACCGGTCGCGGCGACGTGCCGTGGGAGGCGTGCTTCCGGATGCTCAACACGATCGGCTACGAGGGCCCCATCTCGATCGAGTGGGAGGACGCCGGCATGGACCGCCTCCTCGGGGCTCCGGAGGCGCTCGCGTTCGTCACGGCGAACCTCTTCGACGCTCCCGAGGCCGCCTTCGACGCCGCGTTCAGCACCAAGGACTGAACGCGCACCCGCATCTGTGCGGTCGATCGGTGCTCCGGACGAGCACCGATCGACCGCTTTGTCGTTCGTCGGCCCCGCTCAGCGCGGCACGACGACCTTGAGGCGGATCGGGTTCGAACGGCTCCACCGCGTCGTCGCCGAACCGCGGTAGGTCACGGTGATGCGGTGCTTGCCGCGCTTCAGCCGTGGCAGGTGCACGAGCCGCTTGCCGGTCGCGCCGACGCGGACCTTCTTGAGGATCCGCTTGCCGTCCCTCACGACCAGCACGCCGCCGGGCTTCACGCCGCGGGCGGCGCGCACGCGGACCCGGACGTAGGCGCGCTTCGTGGTCGTGATGCGGTGCTTGCCCACCAGCTTCGCGGTCGTGCTCGTGGTGACCTTGACGACGGGAGCGGGGGCGGGCTTCGGCGGGTTGGGCTTCGGCGGCTGCGGCTTCGGGGCGAGCGCAGCGGCGAAGGCGTCGGCGATCTTCTGGTGGCCGGCGTCGTTGGCGTGGATGTCGCCCATGCTGCACATCCAGGTCCAGGTGCAGATCCGCGCGACGTTGAGCGGCACCTTCGTCGGGTAGCCGGGAAGGTCAACCATCGTGGTCGTGTCGTTCGAGGAGAACGCGCCGGCGACGTCGGCGGTGAGGAAGCCGTTCGCGGTGTTCGCCGCGGTGATGGTGTCGTTGAGCGTCTTGGCCACGCCGATCGACAGGGAGGCGAGGGCCTCGTTGCCGCTGACGTGTCCGGCCAGGAACGGGTTGTAGTAGGTCATGCCGACGTACCGGGGCTTCGCGCCGCCGGCCTCGAGGAGCGCCGCGTCGATGGCGGACAGGTCCGCGCCGACCGACCCGATGCGCTTCGTGAGGCAGGTGAGCATGTCGTCGCCGTCGGCCCCCGCGGGCACGCACGGGTGGACGTCGTTCGCGCCGATGCCGACGGACACGTACTTCACCTGGCCGGGGTAGTCCTCCAGGAACTTCACGGCCGCGGCGAGCTGCGTCCCCTCGTCGTACGAGCACGCGCCGGGGTTGCCGTTGGCGTGGCTGCCGGTGAGCACCGAGCGCGCGGTGGCGCCGGCGCAGCCGAACGCCTCGTGCCGGAGGTTCGGGTCGGACTGCTTGAGCTTCTCGTACAGGCGGTTCGTGTAGGCGGTCTCTGGCTCGTTCACGCGCGAGTCCGGCTGCCAGCCGGTCGCGAGCGAGTCGCCGAGCGACACGTAGTAAGTGGGGGCGGGCTCGGCGGCGACCGCGGGCGATGCCGCCGCGAGGCCACTGAGCGTCAGGCCGCACGCCGCGAGGACGGCGGCGGCCTTGTGGACGATGGACACGTAGTTCTCCCTTCCTGGGTGAGAGCACCCTAGGTCGGCGCGTGACGCCGCTCACACCCGGGCTCCGGGAGGCTGGTCGGCTGATTTAGTATGCAAAATAGTCTACGAAAGGACGACCCACGTGAAGGTCTTCGACAGCACGCGATCGTTGCTCGAGGCGAGCGGGCAGGAGGTCGGCGTCAGCGACTGGGTCACCGTCGACCAGAGCCGGATCGACCTCTTCGCAGAGGCGACCGGCGACCACCAGTGGATCCACGTCGATCCCGAGCGTGCCGCGAGCGGGCCGTTCGGAGCGACGGTCGCCCACGGCTACCTCACGCTCGCGCTGCTGGTCCCGCTGATGGCGCAGACCTACCACTTCGAGAACCGGCGGCACGCGCTCAACTACGGGCTCAACAAGGTGCGCTTCCCGAGCCCGGTCCCGTCGGGCTCGCGGGTCCGCGCGCGGGTGAGGATCGCGGAGGCGCAGGAGGTCGACGGCGGCGCCCAGGTGGTCTGGGGCGTGACGGTCGAGCTCGAGGGTTCGGACCGTCCCGCGTGCGTCGCGGAGAGCATCACCCGCGTCTACTTCTGACTGACGAGCCGTGGCTCGCGCGTCGCGGGCCACGGCTGACGGTCAGCGCGGCCGCGACCGGCCCAGGCGGCGGACGACCAGTGCTTCCGTCGAGGCGCGGTGGTCGTCGCTCGCGCGGATGAGCTCCTCGACGTCCTGGTCGCGGATCGCGTCGAGGATGCGGTCGTGGTCGGCGTTGACGCGCAGGCTGGAGTCGGCCTCGTGCATGTACAGCGAGCGGTAGAAGCTCGACATGTACCAGAGGCGTTCGATCTCGCGCCTCACCTGCGTCAGTGGCGAGTACTCGAAGAGCTTGAAGTGGAAGTGCTCGTTCGACTCCTGGAACTCGTCCGCCTCCGCGGCAGCCGAGAGGGCGCCGAGGTGGTGGTTGATCCTCGCGAGCTCGTCGACGTCGACGGTGGAGAGGTCGATGCTGCGGATGAGCTCGGTCTCGAGGAGCCTGCGCATCAGGTAGATCTCGATGAGGTCGTCGCTGCTGAAGCGCGAGACGGTGAATCCCGTGTTGGGGCGGTGGTCGAGCACGCCCTCCGCGTGCAGGGTCGACAGCGCCTCGCGCACCGGGATGCGGCTGAGCTTCAGGTGCTCGGCCAGCTCGCCCTGGTGGACCTTCTGTCCGGGGAGCAGCTCGCCCTCGAGGACCATGCGGCGGATCTCGGTGAGCGCGCGCTCGACGCCGGTTCGCGCGCGCGCGTCCGGAGCTTCACGGAGGGTCATCGGTGGCTCCTTGTCGCCGGCCGCGGTGAGGTCACTCGCTCCTCGATGTTAGGGAAGAGCGTAGTGGAAATCTTTTCGTATACATTCTTGCATGTTCTCATGCATTCATGTTTCTATGACGTACGCCACGTGGTGCGCGCCACACGGACGCCGCCGAGTGAGAGGAACCCCATGACCGTGATCGACGTCCGCCGCGACGCGACTCGCCTCGACCTGTCCGGCCTCGACAGCCTGTTCCGGCCGCGGAGCGTCGCGGTCCTCGGTGCCTCGACCGACCCGGTGAAGATCGGGGGCCGTCCGATCCGCTTCCTCAAGGAGCACGGGTTCGCCGGCCCCGTCTACCCGATCAACCCGCGCGCGACCGTGGTGCAGGGGCTGCCGGCGTTCGCGAGCCTGGACGACGTTGAGGGCGAGGTCGACCTTGCCCTCATCGCCCTGCCGAGCGCGGCCGTCCTCGACGCGGTGCACACGTGCGGGCGCAACGGCGTCAAGGTCGCCACGATCTTCAGCGCCGGATTCGCCGAGCTCGGCGTCGAGGGCGAGGCCCTGCAGCGCGAGGTCGTCGAGGCGGCCGCCTCGTACGGCATGCGCATCCTCGGCCCGAACTGCATCGGCTCCATGAACCGCTCGGTCGGCGCCGTCGGCACCTTCGCCGCCGCGGTCGGGCACACCATCGACCTCGACGCGCACGCCCGTGTCGCGCTCGTGAGCCAGAGCGGCGCCATCGCCGCGCACTGGGTCGTCGAGGCCGTCGCGCGCGGGATCGACTTCGACCCCTGGCTGTCCCTCGGCAACGGCAGCGACATCCAGCTCGCCGACGCGCTGGCCTACCTCGCGCTCGATCCCGGCGTCGACGTGATCGCGGTCTACCTCGAGGGCGCCGCCGACGGCGACCGTCTGCGCGAGGCGCTGCGGGTCGCGCGTGACGCCGGCAAGCCCGTCGTCGCCCTCAAGGTGGGCCGCTCGGAGGTCGGCGCCGCCGCGGCCGCGTCCCACACGGCCTCGCTGGCCGGCGCGGACCAGGTCTTCGACGCGCTCTTCGCGCAGTACGGCGTCACCCGGGTCGAGTCGATGGCCGAGCTCCTCGACGTCTCGTACGCGGTCGCGGGCGGCTACCTCCCGACCGGGCGACGGGTCGGCCTGATGACCGGGTCCGGCGGCGTCGGGATCCTGATGGCGGACGAGGCCGCCGACGCCGGCCTCGAGGCAGCACCGCTCCCGGTCGCGACCCAGGCGCGGCTCAAGGAGGTCTGGCCCGCCGCCGGCGTCGTCAACCCGGTCGACCTGACCGCGCAGCTCATGAACGACCCGCGACTCCTGCCGACGTTCCTCGACACCGTCCTCGACGAGGGCGAGTACGACGCGGTCGTCGTCGCCCTCACCTACATGGGCCTGTTCGATCCGTGGACCGACCTAGTCGTCGACGCCCTGACGCAGGTCCGCGCCAAGCATCCCGACGCGCCGATCGTCGTGTCGATGCTGTCGACCCCCGAGGTGCGCCGTGCGGTCGAGGCGCTCCACATCCCCGTGTTCGAGGACGCGTCCACCGCCGTGCGCGTCCTGGGCACGCTGGCCGACATCGGGACCAGACCGCCGGGCGCGGTGCACCCCGTCCCCGCCCTCGGGGAGGGGACCAGGCTCGCCGGTCCGTACACGGAGGTGGGCGCCAAGCGCCTGCTCGCCGACGCCGGCATCCCGGTCGTCAGCGACGTGCTCGTCACGTCTGCGGCCGGCGCCGCCCGTGCTGCCGAGGACGCCGACGGACCGGTGGTCCTCAAGGTGGTCTCGCCCGACCTCGCGCACAAGAGCGACATCGGCGGTGTCGTCCTCGACGTCGTCGGCGGCGAGGCCGCGGCGGCGGCGTACACCGCCATCCTCGACAACGTTACCGCCGCAGCGCCTGCCGCCCGGATCGACGGTGTCGTCGTCTCGCCGATGATCGACGACGGGACCGAGACCATCCTCGGCGCCTACAACGACCCGACGTTCGGGCCCGTGGTGATGTTCGGACTCGGCGGCGTCTTCGTCGAGGTCCTGAAGGACGTCACCTACAGGCTCGCCCCGATCGGCCCGGAGGAGGCCGAGGAGATGATCCGCGAGATCAAGGGCTTCGCCATGCTCGACGGCGCCCGAGGCCGACCGCCGGCCGACGTCGCCGCCCTGGCGGACGCGCTCAGTGCCCTCTCCGTATTCGCGGCGACCCACCGCGACCAGCTCGACAGCATCGACGTCAACCCGTTCCTCGTCCGGCCCCGGGGTCGTGGCGGAGTCGCGGTCGACGCCCTGGTCGTCCTCCAGCCCGAGGCCGACACCGTTCCTCGCTCCTGACCGACGGTCACCCACCCACGTCCCTCGACAGAAGGTTCCTGCCATGAAGCTCACCCGTATCGCGGTCCTGGTCGCCGTCGGCGCTCTCGCGACCGCCGGCTGTGCGAAGTCCGACGACGCCTCGGCCTCGGACTTCCCCTCCGACGACATCCGCATGATCGTCACCTACGCCGCGGGAGGTCCGACCGACCTCGCGGGGCGGGCGATCGCGAAGTCGTACGAGGAGAAGTTCGGCGTGTCCGTCGTCGTCGAGAACGTCGACGGCGGCTCCGGGGCCGTCGGCACCGCGCAGCTGTCGGCCGCCAAGCCCGACGGACTCACGATCGCGATGACGACCGCGTCGGCCGCCAGCCGCGTCCCGCTGATCGAGGACGTCGGCTACACCCTCGACGACCTGGCACCGATCGGCGTCGGAACCGTGGGCCCCGGCATGCTGTTCGTGCCCGCCGACTCGCCGTACCAGACCGCCGAGGAGTTCTTCGAGGCCGCGAAGAAGTCGCCCGGCAAGATCACCGTCGGCACCGCCGGCGCGCAGGCGCCCCAGCACGTCGAGTTCGAGCGCATGAAGAGCGAGTACGGCATCGAGCTCAACCTGGTGCCGTTCAAGGGCGAGGCGCCGGCGGTCAACGCGCTGCTCGGCGGCAACGTCGACGCCGTCTTCGGGTCCAACGCCGAGGTCTCGCTCGCGCAGGTCGAGGCCGGCAAGACCAAGACCCTGGCCGTCGGCTCCACGGAGCGGCTCGACTACGCCCCCGACGCGCCGACCCTGGTCGAGCTCGGGTACGACAAGCTCACCTACGGCAACTCGATGTTCATCCTCGTGGCGCCGGACGGGACGCCCGACGAGGTCGTGGCGACGCTCGAGGAGGGTCTCCAGGAGGCCCTCGCCGACCCCGAGATCGCGAAGGTCATCGGCGAGGAGCGCGTGCCGACGGAGTTCATCGGCGCCAAGGCGATCTCCGACCAGATGCACACCGAGGTCTCCGACCTCGAGCCGATCCTCACGGAGCTGTTCGGCTGATCACCGGTGCGGGCGGGCCACGTCGGCCCGCCCGGCCAGCCGTCGAAGGAGACATCCCATGAAAGAAAGCTCCGTCGCGGGAGAGGCCGTGCAGGAACGCCCTCCCGAGCCGGTCTCGCGGAAGTCGCGGCTCGCGTCGTGGATCGCGCTGGCCGCCGTCCTCGTGTTCGCCGTCGTGTTCCTCGTGGAGGCGCTGAACATGAAGGTCGGCACGCTCTCGGCGCCGGGTCCCGCGCTGTGGCCGACGATCGTCGCCGCGCTGCTGGCCGTGACCTGCCTCGTCGGGTTCGCGCTCGACCTGACGGCCGGTGAGGAACCGTTCGAGCGCGGATCGTTCCGCGTCGCCGCCGCGGCCGTCGCGCTCTACCTGTTCATCGTCCTCTTCACGTACACCGGGTCGATCCTCGCCGGCTTCGTGCTGCTGACGTTCTGGCTGAAGGCGCTCGCGAAGGAGTCGTGGCGACTCTCGCTGACGGTCGCCGCCCTCGGGTCGCTCGCGTCGTACTTCCTCTTCGTCGGGCTGCTCGGGGTCGTGTTCCCCGACGACCTCGTCGCCTCGCTGTGGGGAGGTCGCTGACGTGGACGCACTGTCCTCGCTCGCCGACGGATTCGGCGTCGTCCTCACCTTCGAGAACCTGATGTTCGTCACGATCGGCGTGACGATCGGCACGGTCATCGGCGTCCTTCCGGGCCTGGGGCCCACCGCCACGATCGCGCTGCTGCTCCCGATCACCTACACGATCTCGCCCGCGGCGGCGGTCATCATGCTCGCCGGCGTCTACTACGGCTCGATGTACGGGGGGACGATCACGTCGGTCCTCCTCCGCATCCCGGGTGAGGCGGCCAGTGCCGTCACCGCCATCGACGGGTACGAGATGACCCGGCGCGGCCGGTCCGGTCCCGCGCTCGGGATCTCGGCGATCGGCTCGTTCATCGGCGGCACGGTCGCGATCCTCGGGCTCGTCTTCGTCGCCCCCGCACTGGCCGACTTCGCGCTGCGCTTCGGGCCTCCCGAGTACGCCGCGCTGACCGCGATGGGCCTGGTGCTCGTCACCTACCTCGGCACCCGCTCGACGATGAAGAGCGTCATCGCGGCGCTCGTGGGCCTGCTCCTCGCCACCGTCGGGCAGGACCCGATCGCGGGCACGATGCGGTTCACGTTCGGCATCCCCGACCTGTTCTCCGGCCTCGACATGGTCGCGATCGCGATGGGCCTGTTCGGCGTCGGCGAGATCCTCTACAACCTTGAGAAGCAGTCCACGCAGGGCGGGACGATCGGCGAGGTCGGCCGGCTGCTCCCGACCCGCGACGACTGGAAGCGGTCGCGGGCGCCGATCGCGCGTGGCACGATCCTCGGCTTCCCGATCGGCATGCTGCCCGGCGGCGGTGGAGTGATGTCCTCGTTGGCGTCGTACGCGACCGAGAAGAAGGTCGCCAAGAACCCTGAGGAGTTCGGGCACGGAGCGATCGAGGGCGTCGCCGGGCCGGAGACCGCCAACAACGCGTCGTCGATCTCGGCGTTCATCCCACTGCTGACGCTCGGCCTGCCGTCGAACGCGGTGCTCGCGCTCATCCTGGGCGCACTGATGATGCAGGACATCACGCCGGGACCGGCGCTGATCACCGACCACCCGGACATCTTCTGGGGCGTGGTCGCCTCGATGTTCGTCGGCAACCTGATCCTGCTGGCGCTGAACCTGCCGCTGGTCGGCATCTTCGTCCAGCTGCTGCGGGTCCGGATCGGCATCATCGGCGGGATCGCGCTGCTCGTGACGCTCGTCGGCGTCTACACGCTGCGCAGCTCGACCTTCGACATGATGGTCGTGCTCGTGGCCGGCGTCGTCGGCTACCTGATGCGCAAGACCGGCTTCGAGCCCGCGCCGCTGGTGCTCGCCTTCGTGCTCGGCCTGATCCTCGAAGAGGCGTTCCGGCAGTCGCTGCTCATCTCCCATGGCAGCATGACGATCTTCTTCACCCGGCCGATCTCCGGCGTCATCATGCTCGTCACCCTGCTCCTGATCGCCTCCTCGATCCGCGGGGCGGTCCTCCGGAAGCGGAAGGGCGCCGAGGCCGACCTCGGAATCGTCGAACGAACCAAGATGCTCGCAGAGGACTGACATGGACCTGAGATTCACCGCGGAGCAGGACGCCTTCCGGCGCGAGCTCCAGGCGTGGTTCGAGGCGAACCGCCCGACCGCGCCGCTGGACCCCCCGTACTCCGAGACCGGACTCGCCCAGCACATGGAGTGGGAGCGCCGCCTGCACGCCGCCGGGTACGCCGCACCGGGCTGGCCGGCCGAGGTCGGAGGCCTGGGTGCCGACGCGTGGCACCAGATGATCTACGACGAGGAGTACGCACGCTTCGAGCTGCCCGAGCGGCTCAACAAGATGGGCCTCGTGCACGGCGGGCCGACGGTGCTCGCGCACGGGACGGAGGAGCAGCAGCGCCGCTGGCTGCCCGACCTGCTGAGCTGTGAGCGCATCTGGTGCCAGGGCTTCTCGGAGCCGGAGGCCGGCAGCGACCTCGCGAACCTCCGGACGACCGCTCGTGTCGAGGGCGACACCCTCGTCGTCAACGGCCAGAAGACGTGGACCTCGCAGGGCACCATCGCCCACACGATGTTCGCGCTCGTCCGCACCGACCCCGAGGCGCCGAAGCACCGGGGGCTCTCGTTCGTCATCCTCGACCTGGACAGCCCCGGGGTCGAGGTCCGGCCGCTCGTGCAGCTGCACGGCAACGCCGGGTTCGCCGAGGTGTTCTTCACCGACGTCGAGGTGCCGCTCGAGAACGTCGTGGGCCCGCTCAACGACGGCTGGCGGGTCGCGCAGACCTCGCTGCAGCTCGAGCGGGGCACCGGGCGCGGCACCCACACCCGGCTTCGGATGGCCGTCGAGCACCTCACCGAGGACGTCCGCAAGCTGGCTGCCGACGACGCCGGAGCGCTGCAGCGGCTCGGAGCGCTGCGCGCGTGGACCTACGCGTACGAGCAGGCCACTTTCGCCTCGACCGACCGGATCGCCCGGGAGGTCCCCGACGACAGCTTCTCCAGCATCATCAAGCTGCGCTGGGCGGAGATCCAGACCGCCATCCACGAGGAGAACCTCGCGGTCCTCGGACCCGCCGCCGAGATCCCCGACTGGATCGGCGACGAGGGCGAGCTGCGGGGGATGCGCCGTACCTACTGGCACGGGAGGGCGGGCGAGATCTACGCCGGCTCGACCGAGATCCAGCGCAACATCGTCGCCGAGCGCCTCCTCGGCCTTCCCAGGGAGCCCCGACCGTGAACTTCGCCTTCGACGACGAGCAGATCGCGCTCGCCGACTCCGTACGCCGCCTGCTCGACAAGCAGGCCGACCCCGTGACGCTGCGCGCCCTGTGGGGCGACGCGGACGGGCGGTCGCCGAACCTGTGGGACGAGCTGGCGGCGTCCGGGCTCCCGTCGATCCTCGTCCCCGAGGACGACGGCGGTGCCGGCGGGGACCTCGTCGACCTCGTGCTCGTGCTCGAGGAGGTCGGCCAGCACGCCGTCCCCGACGCGCTCGTGGAGGCCCTCGTGGTCGGTCCGGTCGCGCTGGTGCGCGGTGCGAGCGCCGAGGTGCGCGACACGTGGCTGCCCGCGGTCGCCGCCGGCGAGCGTCGTCTCACGGCGGCGCTGCGCGGGCTCGACTCCGTGCCGGACGCGCACGTGAGCGACGGGATCGTCGCCGTGGTCGGTGACGATCTCCTGCTGCTGGCGCGCGACGAGGTCGACGTCGAGCCGCTGCGCTCGATGGACCCCTCGCGCCGTCAGTCGCGCGTGACGATCCGCCCCGGTGCCGACCCCGTGCGGCTCGACGCCGACCCGGCACTCGTCCAGGCGCTGCTCGCGTACGAGGCGGTCGCGTCGGCGGCCGTGCTCATCGGCCTCTCGCGGCAGATGCTCGACCTCACCGTCGAGTACGTGAAGGTGCGCCGCCAGTTCGACCGCGTCGTCGGCTCCTTCCAGGCCGTCAAGCACCAGCTCGCGCACGCGACGTCGCTGGTGACGATGGCGCGGCTCGTCGTGCAGGCCGCGGCGTGGACGACGGCGAACGAGGGCAGCGACGCCCTCGACGCCGCCCGCTCGGCACGCGTGTGCGCGCTCGACGCCGAGTTCGAGGCGAACCGCGTCGCACTGCAGCTCCACGGCGGCATCGGGTTCACCTGGGAGCACGACCTGCAGCTCTGGCTGAAGCTCGGCAAGTCGCTCGAGCAGGCCCACGGGGGGCGCAACGCGCTCGCCGGCGCGATCGGTACGGCCGCCGTGGCCGGGACGGCGGTGGCGTCGTGATCGACGGCGTGCTCGACCCGCCCGTGCTCAGCGACGTCACCGACGGCGTCATGACGATCACCCTCAACCGGCCCCGGCGCAAGAACGCGATGGGCCCCGCGGGCTGGGCCGCGCTGTACGACGCCGTGCGCGCGGCCGCGTACGACGACGCGGTGCGCGCCGTGGTCGTCACCGGTGCCGAGCGGACGTTCTGCGCCGGTGCCGACATCTCCGGCGCCCCCGTCGGCCATCCGGTGACCCGGGTCCGCAACATCAGCCGGACCGCGGAGGCGCTGTACTCACTGGCGAAGCCGACCGTCGCGAAGGTCGAGGGTCACGCCGTCGGCGCGGGATGGAACCTCGCACTGTGCTGCGACCTCGTCGTCACCGCCGACGACGCGAAGTTCTCCCAGATCTTCGCCAAGCGCGCCCTGAGCCTGGACTTCGGCGGGTCGTGGCTGCTGCCGCGGCTGGCGGGGCTGCAGCAGGCGAAGCGGCTCGCCTTCCTCTCCGAGCTCGTCTCGGCGCAGGAGGCCAAGGAGCTCGGTCTCGCCACCTGGGTCGTCGCTCCGGACGAGATCGACGCGTTCGTCGACGACCTGGCCGAGCGCCTCGCCCAGATGCCGCCGATCGCGGTCGCCCAGAACAAGGAGCTGCTCAACGCCGGCATGGTCCTCCCGATGCGCGAGGCGCTCGACAGCGAGGCGCGCGCGCAGGCCGTCAACTACGCCACCGACGACGCCCCCGCGGCACGCCGGGCGTTCCAGGAGAAGACCGAGGCGACCTTCACGGGGGAGTGGTCGATCCGATGAGCGACTTCCAGCAGATCCGTTACGAGGTTGCCGACCGGGTCGCGACGATCACGCTCGACCGGCCGACGCGGCACAACGCGTTCACCCCGGTGATGCGCTACGAGCTCCACGACGCGCTCGAGCTCGCCGACGGCGACGACGGCGTACGCGCGGTCGTCGTCACCGGGGAGGGACGGTCGTTCTGCGCCGGGGCGGACCTGGGCGATGCCAGTGACAAGCCCTTCTCGTACGCCCGCGCCGACCATCGCGACTCCCGGTCCGACGCCGACACGGTCGAGGGCCTGCCTCGCGACGGGGGCGGCGTGGTCTCGCTGCGGGTCGCGCAGATGCGCAAGCCCGTGATCGCGGCGATCAACGGCGCCGCGATCGGCGTCGGGATCACGATGACGCTGCCGATGGACATCCGGATCGCCGCGGAGTCGGCACGGTTCGGCTTCGTCTTCGCACGTCGGGGGATCGCCCCCGAGGCGACGTCGAGCTGGTTCCTGCCGCGCGTCGTCGGCATCTCGCAGGCGATGGACTGGACGCTGACGGGCCGCGTCTTCGGCGCGCAGGAGGCGCGCGAGGGCGGTCTCGTGTCGCGGGTCGTCCCGGACGCCGAGCTGCTCGACGTCGCGCACGACTACGCCCGCCAGATCGCGGACGCAACGTCGGCGCCGTCGATCGCCGCCACCCGGGCGATGCTCTGGTCATCGCTGAGCGAGAACGATCCGTGGGTGCCGCACGTGCGCGAGACCCAGATCATCCACGCCCTCAAGCAGGGACCCGACGCCGCCGAGGGTGTCACGTCGTTCCTCGAGAAGCGTGACGCCGTGTTCCGCGCCGGCGTGAACGACGGCCTGCCCGAGGCGGTGCCGACCTGGCCCGTCCTCCCCCTCGGCCCGACGGAAGGAAGCACCGCGTGATCAGGACCCTCTTCACGGAGACGTTCGGCATCGAGCACCCGATCGTGCAGGGCGGCATGCAGTGGGTCGGCCGCGCCGAGCTGGCTGCCGCCGTCGCGAACGCCGGTGGGCTCGGCATCATCACCGCGCTCACGCAGCCGACGCCCGAGGACCTCGTCAAGGAGATCGCGCGGGCGCGCGACCTCACCGACAAGCCGTTCGGCGTGAACCTGACGATCCTCCCGGCGATCAACCCGCCCCCGTATGCCGAGTACCGGCAGGCGATCATCGAGTCCGCCGTGCCGATCGTGGAGACCGCCGGCGCGAACCCGGTCGACCACCTGGGTCCGTTCCACGACGCCGGCATCAAGGTCCTGCACAAGTGCACGAGCGTGCGCCACGCCGTCAAGGCGCAGGCGATCGGCGTCGACGGCGTCAGCATCGACGGCTTCGAGTGCGCCGGGCACCCAGGGGAGGACGACGTCCCTGGGCTCGTCCTCATCCCGGCAGCGGCGCGCGCGCTGAGCATCCCCGTCGTCGCCTCCGGCGGGTTCGCCGACGCGCGCGGCCTGGTCGCGGCGCTCGCGCTGGGCGCGGACGGCATCAACATGGGCACCCGCTTCATGTGCACGCAGGAGTCGTTCATCCACGACAACGTCAAGCGGCACATCGTCGAGGCGACCGAGCGCGACACCAACCTCATCTTCCGGCCGCTGCGCAACACGGCGCGCGTGGCGAAGAACGGGGTGAGCGACGTCGTCGTCGACAAGCTCGACGCCGGGGCGACGTTCGACGACATCCGTGACATGGTCGCCGGCGTCCGCGGGCGCGAGGTGTACGAGAGCGGCGACATCGATCGCGGGGTCTGGTCGTGCGGCATGGTCGCCGGCCTGATCGACGACGTGCCCACCGTGGCCGAGCTCGTCGGGCGGATCGTGGCCGAGGCCGAGGAGATGATCTCCGGTCGTCTCGCGGCGCTGATCGCCTGACCGCACGGACGACGAAGGGGGCCCGCGCCACGGCGCGGGCCCCCTTCGTACGAGCGTCGTGCTCAGCGCATCATCACGCGTCCGCCGTCGACCGACAGCGTCTGCCCGGTCACGTAGGCGGCGTCGTCGGAGGCGAAGAAGACGTAGCTGCCGGCGATCTCCTGCGGCTCCGCCCAGCGGCCCATCGGGATGCTCTCGAGGTACTTGTCCTTGAAGCGCTCGTCGGTGCGGATCGTCTCGGTCATCGGGGTCGCTGCGGCCGGGGCGACGGCGTTGACGACGATGCCCGACGGGGCGAGCTCGCGTGCCGCCGAGCGCATCATCGCGAGGATCCCGGACTTCGCGACGGCGTAGTTGATCTGTCCGATCGTGCCGTTGATGCCCGCGGCGGACGTGGTGAAGATGATCCAGCCCTTGCGGGCCTCGCGCATGCCGGGGGTGACGGCCTGCAGCCAGTAGAGGCTGCCGTTGAGGTGGGTCGACATGACGGCGTCCCACTGGTCGTCAGTCATCTTCCACAGCATCGCGGGCCGGGTGACGCCGGCGTTGCTGACCAGCACCGTGATCGTCCCGAGCTCGGCGACGACCTCGGCCGCGGCGGCGTCGACCGCGGCACGGTCGGACACGTCGCAGGCGACGCCGATCGCGGTGCCGCCGGACTCGGTGATCGCGTCCGCGACCTCCTTCGCGCGGACGCCGTCGATGTCGACGACCGCGACCTTGGCGCCCTCGGCGGCGTACCGCTCGGCGATCGCCTTGCCGATGCCCTGACCGGCTCCCGTGACGACCGCGACGCGGCCTTCCAGCACGGGCTTGCTCATGGTTCCTCCTGGGGTGTGGGGTCGTCGTGCTCAGAGCGTGCTCAGGTCGCCGAGCAGCGCGGTGACCTGGCTGGAGAGGATCCCGCCGTTGCCGTGGACCAGGCCCACGTGCG
Source organism: Mumia spirodelae (assembly GCF_050632745.1). Lineage (NCBI taxonomy): Bacteria > Bacillati > Actinomycetota > Actinomycetes > Propionibacteriales > Nocardioidaceae > Mumia > Mumia spirodelae. Next base: position 288,078 of record NZ_JBODSD010000001.1, read on the forward strand.
CGTCCGCGACCTGACGGTCGCCCGCTTCGCCGCGCAGCTGCCGGACCGCCTCGATGACGAGGAAGATCCCGTACATGCCCGGGTGGGCGTACGACAGCCCGCCGCCGTTGGTGTTGACCGGCAGCCGGCCCTTGGGGCCGATCGCCCCGTCGGCCACGAACGCGCCGCCCTCGCCCTTGGCGCAGAAGCCCAGGTCCTCGAGGAACAGGATCGTGTTGATGGTGAACGCGTCGTACAGCTCGACGACGTCGACGTCGGCGGGACCGAGGCCGGCGACGTCGAACGCGCGCGCCCCGGACGCCGTCGCCGACGTCGTGGTGAGGTCCGGCATCGACGAGATGTCCATGTGCGAGCTCGCCTCGCCGACGCCGAGGATCGGCACCGGCGTGCCCCGCAAGGTCCGGGCGCGTTCCGTCGAGGTCACGACGACCGCGCCGGCGCCGTCGGTGACGAGGCAGCAGTCGCGGACGGTGAGCGGGCTGGAGACCATCCGCGAGGACAGGACGTCGTTGACGGACAGCGGGTCGCGCATGAAGGCCGCCGGGTTCAGCTGTGCCCATGCACGCGCGGCGACGGCCACCTCTGCGAGCTGCTCGCGGGTGGTGCCGAACTCGTGCATGTGGCGTGCCGCCGCGAGCGCGTAGCCGGAGACGGGGACACGGGCGCCGAAGCGCTCCTCGTACGTCCGGGTCAGCGGCGCGCCCGACGTCGTGAGTCCGCCCCCGGCCGAGCGCTGGACACTGCCGTAGGTGATCAGGGCGACGTCGCACATCCCGGCGTGGATGGCGGCGGTCGCGTGGCGCAGGTGGGCCACGAACGAGCTGCCACCGGTCGCGGTGGTGTCGAAGTAGCGGGGACGGATGCCGAGGTACTGGGCGACCGTCGTGGCGGGGAACGGGAAGAACGCCGAGTGGCAGAACAGCCCGTCGACGTCGGCGAGGGAGAGCCCCGCGTCGGCGAGCGCGTCTGCGGTCGCGCGGCCGATGATGTCGAGCGCGCTGACGCCTGGACCGACCTCTCCGACGCCGGCCTCTGCGACGCCGACCACCGACGTCGTCCCGCGCAGATCCTTCTCTCGACTCATCTCAGGCCTCCTCGACCGCGAAGCAGGGCAGGGGGATCTCTCCCTCGTCGCCCTCGACGAGGGAGGCGCGGACCCGCCGTCCGATCAGGGCGCCGTCGGAGGGCAGGACGGTGATCCGCGACAGCATCCGGAAGCCCTCGTCGAGGTCGACGAGGACGACCGCGTACGGGTCCCTGCCCCGTGGGTGCAGCGTGGTCGCGGAGTACACCGTGCCCAGGCCCGCGGAGGGCTCCCACGCGAGCTCGGTCGAGCCGCAGGTCGGGCAGATCGTACGAGGGGTGAAGACGGCGGCCCCGCAGGCCGCGCACCGCTGGAACGCGAGCACTCCGTCGGTGAGGAGCTGGTCGTACGCGGTCAGCGGGGGGAGGTCGCTCGGCACTGCTCTCAAGGGCACTCCTCGACGTGAGATCTAGACAGTGCATTCACGATAGTATACATTTCTGCATGTGATCAAGCCCACGCGAAAGGAAAGTCGCGCCCTATGAGTGACACCCCAGCGCCGCGCGGGCCGTTCGACGGCATCCGCGTCCTCGACCTGACACGGGTCGTCATGGGCCCCCTCGCCACGCAGATCCTGGCCGACCAGGGAGCGGACGTGGTGCTCGTCGAGGCCCGGGGTGGCGACACCAACCGGGTGATGGGCCCCGGGCCGCACGCCCAGCTGTCCGGCATCGCGCTCAACCTGCTGCGCAACAAGCGCTCGATCGACATCGACCTCAAGACCGAGAGCGGCATGGACGTCGTCCGTCGCCTGGTCGAGACGTGTGACGTGGTCGTCGCGACCATGCGGCCGCAGGTGCTCGTGCGCCTCGGCCTCGACTACGACTCGCTGCGTGGGATCAAGCCCGACCTCGTCTACTGCCAGGCTCAAGGGTTCCCCCTCGACAGCCCGCGAGCAGGGGAGCCTGCGTACGACGACATCATCCAGGCCGCCAGCGGCGTCTCCGACATGGTCGAGCGGGTGACGGGTGAGCCGTCGCTGCTCCCCACGATCTTCGCCGACAAAGTCTGTGGGCTGGTGATGGCGCAGGCGATCAGCGCTGCGCTGTTCCACCGCGAGCGGACGGGCGAGGGCCAGCACGTGGAGGTCGCGATGCAGGAGGCGACCGCCGCGTTCGTGCTCGCCGAGCACGGCAGCGGCGCCATCGCGGAGCCCCCGGTCGCCGACTCCGGCAAGGAGGCGTCGGGCTACCCGCGCGTGCTCTCGCCCGAGCGGCGCCCGCACCCGACCAAGGACGGGCTGGTGCACCTGTTCCCCTACCTGCCCAAGCACTACGCGGCCCTCTTCGGTGAGGCGGGGATGCCCGGTGCCGCCGACGATCCTCGCTACGAGGACCAGCGTGCGACCCTGCAGAACTCCGACTCCCTCTATCGCGACGTCCGCACCATCGCGCCGTCGCGCACGACACAGGAGTGGCTCGACTACTGCCGCGACGTCGGCATCCCCGCGACGAAGGTCGCCTCGCTGCAGGACCTGGTCGACGACCTCCCCGTGGTCGAGCACCACGCGGCGGGCCGCTACCGGGTGATCCCCGCGATGGCCCGCTTCTCGGCGACACCAGGTGGCCTGCGCCGCCACGCCCCGCTGATCGGGGAGCACACCGACGACGTGGTCGCCGAGCTCACCCTGGAGGACAGCCGTGCGGTTTGACGTCACCGAGCTGACCGACAGCGAGCTCGCGCTCCAGGCGGAGGTCGCCTCCTTCCTCGACGCGCGCCTGCCCGCCGGGAGCTATCCGCCCGGGCTGGGTATGGCGGGCGCGGTCGACCCGGAGTTCTCCCGCGACCTCGGGGCGCAGGGGTGGCTCGGCATGTCGCTGCCCGAGGAGTACGGCGGCCACGGACGCACCGCCGTCGAGCGGCTGGTCGTGGTCGAGCAGCTTCTCGCGCGCGGTGCGCCGGTCGGCTACCACTGGATCGGCGACCGCCAGCACGGTCCCAACATCGCCATGAACGGCACCGAGGACCAGAAGCGCGCGCTGCTCCCGGGCATCGCCAGCGGGGAGTTCTCCTTCGCGATCGGCATGAGCGAGCCCGACTCCGGGTCCGACCTGGCGTCGCTGCGCTCGCGTGCGGTGCCGGTCGACGGCGGGTGGCTGCTCAACGGCACCAAGATCTGGACCACGGGCGCCCACCACGCGACCCACATCCTGGCGCTCTTCCGTACCTCCGACGACCGCCACAGCGGCCTCACGCAGTTCGTCGTCGAGCGCCACACGCCCGGCCTCACGGTCTCGCCGATCCCGTTCATCGACGGCACGCGGGACTTCTGCGAGCTGTCGTTCGAGGACGTCTTCGTTCCCGACGAGCGCAGACTCGGCGACGTCGGCTCCGGATGGGGGCAGAACACCGCCGAGCTGGCGTTGGAGCGCGGCGGCGCCGATCGGTGGCTGTCGTTGATGTGCGTCCTCGAGCACTGGGCGGCCGCGCAGGTCCGCAGGCAGGGACCGCAGGCGGCCGCTGACCTCGGCGCCATCACGGCGCGGCTGTGGGCGTTCCGCGGCATGTCGCTCTCGATCGCGCGGATGGTCGACGAGGGGAGGTCGCCGGTCACCGAGGCGGCACTCGTCAAGGAGATGGCGACCCGCTTCGAGCAGGAGTGCGTCGAGACGGTCGTACGACACCTGGGGCGCGAGCCCGACCTGAACGCCGAGGACCCGTACGAGTCGCTGCTCGCCCGCGCCGTCCTCGTCTCGCCGTCGTGGTCCATCCGCGGCGGGACCAACGAGATCCTGCGCACCGTCATCGCGAAGGGACTGAGGTCCGATGCACGCCGATCCTGATCTGCGCCAGCTCGCCGACACATACTTCGAGGACCGGTACGGCCACGAGGTCGTCGCCGCCGCGGAGGACGCCGACCTCGACGCGGGGCAGTGGAAGGAAGTCGTCGACCTCCAGCTGAACCTCATCGCGATCCCCGAGGAGCACGGCGGCGCCGGCGGCACCCTCCCCGATCTCGTCGCGGTCCTGGTCGCCGCCGGGCGCAACGCCGCGCCGCTCCCGCTGGTCGAGGCCAACCTCGCGTCATGGCTGGCCGGATGCGCGGGCCTCGCCGCGCCGACGGGGGTGTCAGGCGTCGCGGTCACCGGCGATGTCGTGGTCGACGGGGACCGGCTCTCCGGGACGTTGCCGAAGGTGGCGTGGGGGCGCAGCCTGGACTCGGTGGTCGTGGTCGCCGGCGCACAGGTCGTCCGGATCGACGGCGCCCACGCCGTCGTACGACGCGGTGTCGACCTCGCCGGCCAGCCGCACGACGACCTCACGTTCGACGGAGCCCCGGTCGAGCGCGGGCGTGCAGCGGTGCCGGCCGAGCAGCTGAGGCTGCGCGGGCTGCTGCTGCGGGCGGCGCTGATGGCCGGCGCGACCGACGGCGCGTTCGCGCTCACGCGGTCGTACACCGACGAGAGGGTCCAGTTCGGCAAGCCTGTCGGCCGTTTCCAGGCCGTCGCGCAGCACGTGGTGACGTTGGCGCAGGCGGCGTCGATGTCGCTGCTCGGCGTCGAACGCGCCGCCGCCGCGATGGAGCAGCGCGAGGCCGCCTTCGAGGTGCTCGCCTGTGACACTGTGGTCCGCGAGAACGCGGCGCTCGCGGCACGCGCGTCCCACCAGGCGCACGGGGCCATCGGGATGACTCAGGAATACCGCCTCCAGCAGCTCACCCGCCGCCTCAACGCCTGGCGCCTCTCGCGTGCCTACGGCGGTGGCTCGGCCGCCGCCCTCGGGACAGCCGTGTCCGCGCAGCCGTCCCTCGCCCGACTGATCTTCGACGCCGCACCCACGCTGGAGGATGCACGATGACGAACGCCCTGACGGTCTCCCTCGACGGCAAGGTCGCCGTCCTCGAGTTCCACCGTCCGCCGGTCAATTTCTTCGACCGGGAGCTGCTCAGTGAGATCGCCGACGCGGCCGCCGAGCTGGCCGACGGCGACACCTGCCGCGCCCTCGTGCTCTGCTCCGAGGGCAAGCACTTCTGCGCCGGAGCCAACTTCGGTGAGGGAGGACTGGGGGAGGAGCGTGCCGCGGCCTCCCGCGCGATCTACACCGAGGCCGTTCGGCTCTTCGAGATCGGTGTCCCCGTCGTCGCGGCGGTGCAGGGCTCGGCCGTCGGCGGGGGCCTCGGTCTGGCGTGCTCGGCCGACTTCCGGGTCGCGGCGGAGTCGAGCCGGTTCCACGCCAACTTCTCCGCGCTCGGCTTCCACCAGGGCTTCGGGCTCAGCGTGTCGCTCCCGCGCATCGTCGGCGAGCAGACCGCGGCGGACCTGCTCTACACGTCCCGTCGCCTCACCGGGAGCGAGGCGCACGCGGTCGGTCTCGTCGACCGGCTCGCGGAGGAGGGGGAGATCCGGTCGACGGCTCTCGAGCTGGCGCACCGGATCGCTGCCAATGCGCCGCTCGCCGTCCAGTCGATGAAGGCGACCCTGCGGGCCGGCCTCGCCGACCAGGTGCGCACGGTCCTGGAGCGTGAGCTGTCCGAGCAGACGCGGCTGTGGGCCACCGAGGACAGCGCAGAAGGCGTCCGCGCGAACCTCGCTCGGGAGACCGCCGTGTTCCACGGCCGCTAGGCCCTGGTTGGAGGTTGCCCGCGTCCGCTGACGCGCGGAACACGCGGGTCGCGCGGCGCCCCGCGGCTCGCGGCGGTGCCCTCAGCGAGCGCCGAGCGAGCGCCAGTACGCGTTGAGCGCGCCGTTCGTCTTGATGAACCACACGAACGGGCCGACGAGGATGAACATCCCCGGGAAGTACCAGAGGCCCGTCGCGCCGCTGACCGGCTTGGCCTGTCCGCGCCGCTCATACAGGCCGCCGACCTCGCTCGAGGTGATGTACGGCATCACGATGCTGACGAAGAACGCGAGCAGCAGGGCGATGCCGCCGCCGAGCCCGGTGCCGGAGTGCCGCTTCATCTCGGCGTGGGTCTTGTACCACCAGACGAGCGTGTAGATGCCGAGCGTGACGATCGCCAGGAGGATGCACACGCCGGTCGAGCGGACCTTGCCGACCGGACCCGATCCGGGGGCGTAGGCCTGCGGCACCCCTGGGGCGTACGGGGCTGCGTCCGCGGCGGGTGTCGGTGCCGCCTGGAGCGGGCGGGCCTCGGGGGCGAGCGTGTTGGCGATGTCGTTGGGCTCTGCCGGCGCGGGCGGGACGGTCGGATCGGTCATCGTGATCACCTTCGGGTCGGGGGATTGCCGCCCGGACCGTACCGGTTCGCCAGGGTCGCCCGCGGGCGTTTGGCGGATCGGGTCGCCCCGACGCTCAGTCCTCGACGCGGATCCCGAGCGAGTCGGCGAGGAGCGGAGCGAGGAGGGTGAGCTGGAGCGGGCTGATCGTGACCCCGCGCAAGGAGGTCACACCGACGATCTCGCGCAGCTCGGCCCCGCGGAGGTCGAGGTCGGTCGAGGTCGTGTGCTGCACGTCGAGGCGGGCGATCGTGCACCCGACGAAGCTCACGCGCAGCGCCGTCGCCTGCACGAGGTCGAGCTCGTCGATCACGCAGTCGGCGAAGACCACGTCGCGAAGGTGGGCGCCGCGCAGGTTGACGAAGGACAGCTTGCACCCGGAGACGCGTACGGACTCCCACGTGCTGTCGTACACGTCGGCGGAGCCGATCCGGCCTCCGTCGACGTGCACGTCGCGAAGCGTGGCGCGCGGTCCGCGCAGCACGGCGACGTTGACGCGCTCGAGCACGGACTCGCGCAGCCGCCCACCTGACAGGTCGACGGCGTCGGCCGTGAGGTCGCGGAGCACGAGGCCCTCGAGGTCTGCCGATGGCCGGAGGTCGTCCACCGTGCCCTCGACGAGGTCGTCCACGGCAAGCGCGTCCAGCTGCGGAGCGCGGGTCTTCGTACGCCTGCTGCCCACGGGTGGTCCCTTCGGTCGGCCGGCTTGCCGGCTCGCGGACTCGTCAGGGTACGGGCGGGGGCTGACAGCCGCCGTGCTCTGCCCCCACCGCCGGGTTAGATTGCCCGAGATCCCCCGTGAACCCGCGACCGACGGTCCCGAGGAGAGCCATGCGCGCACGACGGTGGACAGGAGCCGGGGCTCTCGCCCTGGCCGCAGCGCTCACGACGGGTGGTCTGGCGGCTCCCGGCCGTGCCTCCGCGGCACCGGTCGACCCGGTGCCCGCCGACGAGGCGGCGGCGGCGAAGGCACGCCTGCGCGCCGACGCGACGGCCCCGCTCGCGACCGAGACTGCGGACGGGGTGCTCGCGTTCGCCGGCGCCGCGGTGGGGAGCGTCGACAACCCCGGTGTCGACGAGGGCTCCAGCGTGGCTGCGGCGGCACGCGCGCACCTGGCGCGCTACGGTGCCGCGTTCGGCGTGGACCCGGGCACCGACCTCGTGCGCACCCGCAGCACCCGCAACGCCGCCGGCCAGGACGTCGTCCGCTACCGCCAGGAGATCGACGGCGTGCCGGTGCTCGGCGGCGAGCTCGCCGTGTCGCTGCGGCCGGACCGTCAGCTCGGCTCGATCCTCTCGACCGCGTCCGCGGCGACGAGGCGCAGCGCCGTCACCGTGACGGAGGCGACCGCCTCCGCGACCGCTCGCGCCGTGGTCTCCAAGGTCACCGAGGGCCGGTTCCGGCTGGTCTCCCAAGGCACCTAGGTGATCGACCCCGCGGTCTCGGGACTCACCTCCGTCCTCGGCGCCCGCACCGCCTGGCGGTTCGAGGCCGTCGGCGGCCCGAGCCTGCGCCGGATGGTCCTCGTCGACGCCACGAACGGTCGCCTCCTCGCCGACCAGGACCTGATCGCCTCCCTCGACCGGGTGGTCTGCGACAACGCCAACGTCCGCGTCGACGAGCCGTCGCCGTGCACGGCGGGCTTCGCGCGGGTCGAGGGCCAGCCGTCGACGGGGCTGTCCGACGTCGACGACGCGTACGACCTGGGCGGTGCGACCTCGGGCTTCTACGACGCCATCGGTGGTCCCGACCTCACGGAGCTCCTCGGGCTCGACGTGGGCGGGACGAAGCGGCTCGCCTCGACGGTCCGCTTCTGCTACCTCGACGCGCAGCAGCCGTGCCCGTACGAGAACGCGTTCTGGAACGGCGACCAGATGGTCTTCGGCGAAGGTTTCGCGCAGGCCGACGACGTCGTCGCGCACGAGCTCACTCACGGTGTCACCGAGAAGACCGCGAACCTCCTCTACTGGGGGCAGTCCGGGGCCATCAACGAGTCGATGTCGGACGTCATGGGGGAGATCGTCGACAGGCGCCACGTGACCGCGGCGGACGATCCGTCGGACTGGTCGATCGGCGAGGACCTCGACATCGGTGCGGCACGCGACATGGCAGACCCGACGCGCTTCGACCATCCGGACCGGATGACCAGCGACCTGTGGTTCGCCGACCTCGGCAACCCGCCGTACCAGGACCAGGGCGGTGTGCACCTCAACAGCGGGGTCGGCAACAAGACGTTCTTCCTGATCTCGCAGGGCGGCTCGTTCAACGGCCGCACGGTCACCGGCCTGGACGCCGGCGACACGTCGCTCACCCAGTCGGCGACGCTCTACCTCGCGGTGCTGCAGTCCTTGCTGTCCGGCAGCGACTACGCCGACCTCGGCAACGTCCTGGTCCAGACCTGCGACGACTTCGTGGCCGCCTCGGCGGACGGCTTCACGGCCGACGACTGCCAGCAGGTCCGGAGCGCGGTCGCGGCGACGGAGCTCGACCAGACCCCGACGAACGCGCCGCAACCCGCGGACGCACCGGACACCTGCCCGGCGGGCACCACGAAGCGGACGCTTCTCGACAGCGAGACCGGAACCCCGACGACCACCTTCGTCGCCGGCGCGCTGTGGACGCGTGACCCGGAGCTGGTGCCGCCCAACGCCACGTCCGGGACGGAGTCGTGGTTCGGGCTCGACCCGCTGCCGAGCGCCGGAGACCCGTACGCCTCGTCGCTGACGGCGCGCACCCCTGTCACGGTGCCGAGCGGGCAGAAGTCGTACCTGCACTTCCAGCAGTGGCGCGTCTTCGAGTGGGACCCGGCGAGCGGCCTCGGCTGAGACGGTGGCACCGTCGAGCTGGCCCGTACGACCGGGACCCCCGTCGACACCGCGGGGCTGCCGTGGGTCAACGGTCCCGACGACGTCCTGGTCGAGGACCCGAGCTTCCCCAACCCGAACGCCGGCAAGAAGGCTTTCGGCGGCGACAGCTTCGGCTGGGTCGCCAGCAGGGTCGACGTCTCGTCGTTCGCCGGGTCCGCCGTCCGGCCGGTGTTCACCGTGCGGGGGGACCCGGTCGGAGCGGTCTACGGCTGGTACCTCGACGACATCGAGCTCTACACCTGCGACCTGCCGCGGATCAGCAACCTCGCTGCTCCGAGGATCGTCACGTCGGTCCGCTATCCGGCGACGCTCGCGGCCACGTCGGACCGGTGGAGCCCCGCGGCCGTGCGCAAGGCGTACCAGTGGCTGCGCAACGGTGCCGCGATCCCGGGTGCGACCGGTGCGACGTACCGGCTCGTCGCCGCGGACGTCGGCAGGCGCCTCTCCGTGCGGGTCACCGCCTCGGCCACGGGGTACGTCGCGCGGGCCGCCACCAGCAACGCGACCGCGGCGGTCCTGCCCGGCCGCCTCGTCGGGGCGACGCCGAAGATCCGCGGCACGGCGCGCGTCGGGAAGGTGCTGAAAGTGTCGCGCGGCAGCTGGGGGAGCGGGGTGCGGCTGCGTCAACGGTGGTACCGCAACAGCAAGGCGATCCGCGGAGCCACCGGCACCTCGTACCGGCTGACCCGCAAGGACCTGCGCAAGCGGATCTCGGTGAAGGTCACGGGAACGAAGGCCGGTTACGCCGCGACGACGCGCGCGTCGCGGCCGACGGCGAAGGTGCGCCCACGGCCCTGAGGAGATCGTCTGCTTGACCGTCTGCATCGATACGCATCAAAATAGATGCATGTCGATACAGCGCGCGCCGATCGTCGCCGACCCAGGCGTCCGACGGCTCTCCACCCTCGACCGCTGGCTCCCGCTGTGGATCGGCTTGGCGATGGCTGCAGGGCTGCTGCTCGGCCGGTTCGTCCCCGGGCTGTCCGACGTCCTCGCCGCGCTCGAGGTGGGGGGCATCTCGGTGCCGATCGCGCTGGGCCTGCTGGTGATGATGTACCCGGTGCTGGCGAAGGTCCGCTACGACAAGGTCGCCGCCGTGACCGGAGACAAGAAGCTCCTGGTGAGCTCGCTGGTCCTGAACTGGCTGGTCGGGCCCGCGTTGATGTTCGCGCTGGCGTGGATCTTCCTCGCCGACCTGCCGGAGTATCGGACCGGGCTGATCATCGTCGGACTGGCGCGCTGCATCGCGATGGTGGTGATTTGGAACGACCTCGCGTGCGGCGACCGCGAGGCGGCCGCGGTGCTGGTGGCGCTGAACTCGGTGTTCCAGGTCGTGGCGTTCTCGCTGCTCGGGTGGTTCTACCTCACCCTGCTGCCCGAGTGGCTCGGGCTGGACACCCAGGGGCTCGACGTCTCGGTCGGTCAGATCGCCCTGAACGTCGTGGTCTTCCTCGGTGTCCCGCTCGCCGCCGGGTTCGCGACACGGTGGATCGCGGAGCGGCGCAAGGGACGTGCCTGGTACGAGGAGCGGTTCCTGCCCCGGATCGGTCCGTGGGCCCTGTACGGACTGCTGTTCACGATCGTGCTCCTGTTCGCGCTGCAGGGCGAGGCGGTGACGTCGAACCCGTGGGACGTGGTCCGGATCGCTCTTCCGCTGCTGGTCTACTTCGCCGTGATGTGGGGCGTGGGGATGGCGGCCGGGAAGGCGTACGGCCTGGGCTACGCGCGGTCGACGACGCTCGCGTTCACTGCGGCGGGCAACAACTTCGAGCTGGCGATCGCGGTCGCGATCGGCACGTTCGGCGCCACGTCCGGGCAGGCGCTCGCCGGGGTGGTCGGACCGCTCATCGAGGTCCCCGTCCTGGTCGGGCTGGTCTACGTGTCGTTGTGGCTGGGCCGACGGTGGTTCGGTGTCGACCCGTACGCTCCCGCTGCCGCACCGCAGGAGGTGTCTCGATGACCACGACCTTGCTCCCGCTGGTGGACGCCGACTGCACGCCTGCCGCCGCGTCGCACGCCATCGGCACGGAGGTCGCGTCGACGTTGGCGACCACGCTGAAGGCGCTCGCGGAGCCGCTCCGGCTCCGGATGCTCTCGGCGATCGCGTCCAGCCCGACCGGCGAGTCGTGCGTGTGCGACCTCGCCGAGCTGGCTGACGTCTCGCAGCCGACGGTGTCGCACCACCTGAAGGTCCTCAAGGACGTCGGCGTCCTCGTCTCGGAGCGTCGCGGCACCTGGGTCTGGTACCGAGTGGCGGACGTCTTCAAGCCCGCGGTGGCGACGCTGCTGGACTCGTTCGCGCCGGCGGTGCTCGACCACCGGCTCGACGAACGCAACGAGAGCGGGTTGAGCGACGTCGACGCGGCCCTCGTGCGGCTCGCCGACGAGCTCGGCACCTCGTCCTCGGTCGAGCCTGCTCTGGTCCTCGCCACGGTGCGAGAGTCGTACACCGCGCTGGCCCGGTCGGCCACGGTCACGCCTCACCTGATCAGCCTCACCGCGCGGTTCGCGCGTCAGCGCCTGGACGACCTGGTCCGCGACCGCGAGGGCGCCCGCCCGCAGGTGCTGTTCGTCTGCGTCGCCAACGCTGGGCGGTCGCAGCTGGCGGCCGCCCTCGTCCGGCATTACGCCGGCGACCGGGTGGTGGTCCGGTCGGCCGGTTCGACGCCCGCCACGGCCGTGCACCCCGACGTCCAGGAGATGATCGCCACTCTCGTCGACGACCCCGGCACGGCGTACCCGAAGCCGCTGACCGACGACGCGGTCCGCGCCGCGGACGTGGTCGTGACGATGGGGTGTGGTGACGTCTGCCCGGTCATCCCCGGCGTCCGCTACGACGACTGGTCCGTCGGCGACCCCGCCCTCGCCTCTCCCGAGGGGCTCGCGGCCATCCGGAGCGAGATCGACCGACGGGTCCGCCTGCTGCTCGCCGACCTGGTTCCTGACCTGACCCTCCCCACTGAAGGATCTGCGCTCGAAGGAGAAGAACGATGACCGACTCCCGCCCCCAGGTGCTGTTCGTCTGCGTGCACAACGCGGGCCGCTCCCAGATGGCCGCCGGGTTCCTCACCGCACTGGGTGCAGGCGCGGTAGAGGTCCGCTCGGCGGGATCGATGCCCGCTGAGCAGATCAACCCGGTCGCGGTCGACGCGATGGCCGAGGTCGGCATCGACATCCGCGCCGAGGTCCCCAAGGTCCTGACCGACGACGCGGTCGAGGCATCCGACGTCGTCATCACGATGGGGTGCGGCGACGCCTGCCCGTACTTCCCCGGCAAGCGCTACGAGGACTGGAAGCTCGACGACCCCGCCGGCCAGGGCATCGACGCCGTCCGGCCGATCCGCGACGAGATCCGTGCCCGCGTCGAGGTCCTCCTCGACGAGCTCGGCGTCACCCCCGCGGGTTCGGTGGGCTGACCGTCAGCCGCAGCAGCTGCTGTTCTCGGAGTCGCCGGAACGGCCGTGCGCGACGCCGGTGGCGAAGCCGATCCCGACAGGGGTTGCGGCCGTGAGCGTGAGGAGCTCCGGCTCGGCCGGGGCACTCCCGCAGCAGGAGCCGGCGACCTCGTTGCCGTCAGCGTCGAGCGCCAGGTCCGACGAGCACACGCCGGTCGCCGGGAGGTTCAGCTCGACCGCGTCGGCGGCGGCACGATCGCCGGCGAGGGCGGCCGCGATCGAACGGACCTGCTCGTAGCCGGTGGCGAGGAGGAACGTCGGCGCTCGCCCGTACGACTTCATGCCGACGATGTAGAAGCCGTCGTCGGGGTGGCTCAGCAGCTTCTCGCCGTGCGGGGGCACCGTGCCGCAGGAGTGGAAGTTGGGGTCGATCACCTCCGCGATCTGCGCGGGGCACTCGAGTGCCGGGTCGAGCGAGAGCCGGACCTCACGCAGCATGTCGAGGTCGGGGCGGAACCCGGTCGCGTTCACGATCGCATCGACGCTCAGGTCGAGCGCGGCGTCGCGTGAGCGTCCGACGACGCGGACGCGGTCGTCGGACGCCTGGAGCTGGTCGATCTCGACGAACGTGCGGAGCTCGACCCGACCTGCGTCGACAGCCGCCTTCAGTCGCGTCCCCAGGAGCCCACGTGCAGGGAGCTCGTCGTCGGTGCCCCCGCCGTACAGGCGTCGCGCCGAGCCGCCGCGGATCGCCCACGTGATCCTGGTGCCGGGCTCGTCCTCGGCGAGCGAGACGAGGCTGAGGAGAGTGTTGGCGGCGGAGTGCCCCATCCCGACCACGAGCGTGTGGCGGCCGGCGAAGCGGGGGCGCTGCTTGCCCAGCACGTCGGGCAGCGGCCCGGTGACGAACCGGCTCGCGTCCGCCTCGCCGAGTGCGGGCAGGCCGCCGACGCCGAGCGGGTTGGACGTCTCGTACGTGCCGGAGGCGTCGATGACGGCGCGGGCGAACAGGTCCTCGACGCTCCCGTCGGCCGTCAGGACGCGGACCCGGTAGCCGTGCCGCTCGCGTCCGATCGTGCGGGTCTTGTCGTTCGTCAGGCGCGAGACGCCGAGGACCCGCGTGCTGGTGCGGATGCGGCCGGAGAGCTGAGGAGTGGCGGCGAGCGGGGCGAGGTAGCGGTCGACGAGCTCGCCGCCGGTCGGGAGCCCGTCGAGGTCGGGGACGTCCCATCCCGTGGTGTCGAGAAGTCGCTGCGCCGCGGCGTCGATGTCGTAGCGCCACGGCGAGAAGAGCCGCACGTGCCCCCACGAGGCGATCGCCGCCCCGACCTGTTCGCCCGCCTCGAGCACCAGCGGGTCCAGGCCGCGCTCGAGGAGGTGCGCCGCCGCGGCGAGGCCCACGGGGCCGGCCCCGATCACGACCGTCGGAAGACTCTCACGTGCGATCTCGGTCATCACCACTCCTGATCAATCGAAGAACGTCGATATCTGCGCGGTGAATATATCCACATTCTTCGATGCGTGGCAAGATGGGCTGCATGAGCGCGACGATCCCTCTCGAGATCACCCCGACGGCGGGCGCCTGCTGCGCGCCCCTCGTGCGCACGGCGGTCGACGCCGAGACCGCCCGCGACCTCGCGCGCCGGTTCAAGGCGCTCGCCGACCCGGCGAGGGTGCAGCTGCTCTCGATCGTCGCGGCGCACGACGGCGGCGAGGCCTGCGTCTGCGACCTGACCGAGCCGGTCGGACTCAGCCAGCCCACCGTCAGCCACCACCTCAAGATCCTGGTCGACGCCGGGCTCCTGACGCGTGAGAAGCGCGGTGTGTGGGCGTACTACTCGCTCGTCCCTGGTGCGTTGACCGACCTGGGCGCGGCACTCGACGAGACCGCCGCTCGCTGATCAGGCGAGAACCGGTCGGCGCGGGATCGTCAGCGGCGCGAGCAGCGTGGCGAGGACGGCCAGCGCCGTCAGGACGCCGAAGGCCTCGGGATAGCCTCCCAGCGACTCCGCCAGCGCCGTCCCGAGCCAGGGCGAGAGCGCGACCGCGAACATCAGCGGTGCCGACAGCAGCCCGTTCAGCGCGCCGTACTGGCGCACGCCCCACCGGTCCGTCACCGCGGTCGCCTGGATCAGGGTGCACACACCCCGGGCCGTCCCGGCGAGGAACGAGACGAGCGCGAGGAGCGCGTACGGTCCGGGGACGACCGCAAGGAGGAGAGTCGTCGCGGCGACCGCAGCCAGCACCAGCGTCGTACGGCCCGCGACACCAGTGGCCCGCTCCAGGCGGCGATATCCCAGGCGGCCGCAGACCTGGCCTACTCCGCCGACTCCCAGCACGACCGCTGCTGACGGGGTGCTGAGGCCGCGTTCGAGCAGCATCGGCACGAGGTTGATCACGGCGCCGTACATCGCGGCCGCGGCGAGGCAGATCGCGGCCGTCAGAGCCAGGAAGGCGCTCGACCGCGACGCTGGGGGCAGACCCGCGGTACGGGGCGACGCCGTCGCCCGCGTGGCGACCTGGGGCCACGGGTGGTTCAGCCCCCACCAGTGCAGCGGGACCGTCACCAGCAGCACCGCGGCGAGGGCCCCGTACGTCCCCCTCCACCCCAGGACGTCGAGGAGCCCCGCCGCGAACGGGGCGAACACCGTGCTGGCCAGGCCGGCGACCAGCGTCACGGCCGTCAGCGCCTGCACCCGGCGCACGCCGCCCCAGTGGGTCAGCGCCGCGAACGCAGGTGCGTAGAGGGTCGCCGCGGAGGAGACCCCGACCAGCAGCCACGCGGCGACGAACCAGGGCAGGCTCGGCGCCCAGGCCACCGCCGATGCCGCGACGACCCCGAGCGCGGAGCCTGCCGTCATGACGACGCGCGGACCACGGTGGTCGATCCACCGGCCGACGGCGACACCGGTCAGGCCGGCGACCACCTGACTCACCGAGAACGCTGCGACGACGGCGCCCTTCGGCCAGCTGGTGTCCGCGACCAGCTCCGACAGGACCACCGGGAACGCGTAGTACAGGACGCCCCAGCTGACGATCTCGGTCACGCACAGCACCGCTGTCGCCCGACGCAGCGCCCCTCGGTCGAGGGCCCGGTCGGCCGGGGCGGTCTGCGGGTCCATCGATCCTCCGTCGCCTTGCCAGCCCGCCGAGCGTACGTCGACGTACTCCAGTGACGCCACGGGATCTGTGCCCCTCTCCGACGCCGCTGCGAGCCTCGGGCGCACCGGGTCCCGGCCCCCGTCCCCTCGCGTTGCTGCATACTGACCGCCACGGGCCTCTGGGGGATCAGGAGAATAGTGCTGACGTGCGAGGTTCGGACTATTAACTCCGGTGGGCATGGTCGATCGGGAACGCCGAAGCCGCTGTTGAGGAACGGTTGGTGTTCTCCAACGCGGTTGATGGTGCGGGGACGCGGCGCCGCCGCAATACATACCCGGAGGGCCGCGCCGGCGTCTGCCGGCTCACCGAAGGGACCGCGGGTCGTCGGCCGTCTGCCCGGAGCATCAGTTCAGAGTCTCCACTGAACCCGGCACGCCACAGTCCGCCACCTCATCAGGCGGAAGCCAGGTGTCTCACGGGTCACGGCCACGGCAGTGTCCGTGGTCACCGTCCGGGTAGGCGAGCGAGTGACGCCTACCCATCGGGCGAGCTGTCCGCCGGCCGCGAGCTCGTCAACGAGAGACATGAGTTCGGCCCGTGACGTCAACTGGCACGGGTACGCGCCGTCGATGTCGCTCCAGTCTTCGTCGTCGCCGTCCTGCGAGGCGGCGAAGACCAGCCGCTCTACGACAACTGGTGCCGGCATCCCTGCCGCGAGAAGTCCGGTGATGTCGTCCTGAAGCTGCCAGCAGAGGGAGAACGACTCGCGGCGGGCCGTGTCGCCGTCGATCTTTGCCTGCCAGGCGAGGACCCCGTACGACGTCAGGGCAGCAACGACGGCCGAGACGAGAGCGGACACGACGGCCCCGGTCACGGACACGAGTGCAGGTTTCATGCCGGGCACCGTAGAACGGTCTCCGGCACAACGTCGCGTCCATCGAAGGAGTGTCTCGATGGTGCTACTCGCATTTGCCGATAGAACCGGCAACCCGGCAGTCTGAACCGCCCCGGCGTGTTCGGAGGGCTATGGACACCAAAGAATCCGCCCACCCGTTTCTGGCAACGTGAAGCCGACCGCGAATCCGCCTGGTCACTGAGCCGATGCCCACCTACGGAGACATCCCGACAGCGCCACGTCTCGGGGCTTTCGCACTCAGGCGAGCAAGCCGGGAACAAGTTCTCGAGCATGCAGGCTGGCACAACGTTGAAGTGGGGGTCCTTCGGCGCGCGGCTGCGCGCCAGTTGAGCCGCGCAAGTTGGACGGTGAGGAACTATTCGAGTCGACGAGCTCGCGACCTACCGGCCCTGGACTCCGCGTCGAATGTGTAGTTGATCGGCCACCCGGCGTCGGGAAGACGCTTCTGGCCGTCGGAATCGGACGGACCGCCGCCGAGGCGGGTTCCGGACCTACCTCACCACCGCCGCCGACCTTGCCGCCCGCTGCCACCGCGCCGCGATCGAGGGCCGCTGGGCCACCACCGTGCAGTTCTTCGCCGGACCCACGCTCTTGGTCTCGACGAGCTCGGCTACTTGTCGCTGCCCGGCGAAGCCGCCTCGGCACGGCTCCAGGTCGTGTCCCGGCGCTACCTCACGACCAGCATCGTGCTCACCATCAACCGCGGCGTCGCGGGCTGGGGTGAGATCCTCGGCGACACCACCGTCGCCGCCGCGATGCTCGACCGGCTCCTGCACCGCTCCGTCGTGCTCAACCTCGACGGCGGGTTCTACCGCCTGCGCGACCACCACGCCAGGAACGAAGCACTCCGATCCACCGCGACCGGCACCCGCCGACCGCTACCGTGACCACCGCCCAGGGTGGGGACTTCCGATGAACATCACTGGGGAAGTTCGGCGAGCGCCATCGTTCGCGGAGTGCTGGGATTCCAACGCCACTAATTCGATGAGCCTCGGCGGAAAGCCCCGGTGGCTTAGTACTCTTCGTCGTCTCCATCGACCGCAGCACGTACCGTTGCGCGGCACAACCCGGAATGATCAGCCATCAGTCCGCAGCTCCAAAGGGTCCCCTCGGCGTCCGGCTCCTCACCGAAGCAGGGAGCCAAGGCGTCAATACTTCTCGGCGCCTCGGACCCCGGTCCCCAAGTGAGGTACCAGCTGGAGAGGTAGTAGCCACGGTCTCGGACTTCCACCCAGGACGATTCGAGGAAATCGGTGCTCAGGTTCCCGATGAATGTGGCGTGCGGCCCGTCGTGTCCAGCGGTAAGAGGGCAGCGATACCAACGTGACTCGTCGGTGGGTCGACGAGTCGATGACCACAGTGGATTCATCCCACGGATGGCAAGCAGTTCCTTACGCTCGGCCAGCGTCAACTCGGACGCGCTGCCGCAATAGCTGTCGGGGGCCTCTCTCCACACCCAATCCCACCACGTCGGCGGGTTGGCCTCGGTCGCGTCCCTCGCGCATTCCTCCACTTGAAGAGCGTACGGGGTCTGTCCGATGAACGGTGGGCTGGGTGGTAGTTCCTGCCCGGTATTCATCGAATCTCGGGATCGAGAGGCTGGCCGTCATTCGGTATACACTTCAGTGCATGCCGCGCAAACATGCCCGTCAGCGCGCTCGGTACAACGAAGCCGTCGGGCAGGAGCGTGGTGCGTTGTATCGGCACGCGCTAACTCGCGCCCAGTCGGCTTATGACGATGGGTATTTCCTCGAAACGATCGCGCTGGTGGAGTCGCTCATGGCCGACCGGCTTGAGGCTCTGCTTTCGCTGATTGATGGAAGTCCCGTGAAGTTTGGAACCGTGGGTGAGGCCGTCGTCGAACTCAAACGCCGGTTTGCGACAATCCCAGGCGTCGACGACGTCGCCCTGTTCGCGGAGGTCACCGCCTGGAGTCGAGACCGGGCCCGTTGGATTCACGAGTTCGCGAAGCTGTCTGCGGTGGACAATCTTGGTTGGGACGAACGGGTCGCCGATGCGAGACGAGTGGCTGAGCAAGGATTGGCTCTACTGAAGCGGGTGACTGCCGAGTCAGCTGCTGTTATGCGGTCGGCACGCGCGGATACTCAACGGATCCCGGCAGCGCCTGAACTCCCACCACAGCCGATTCCCGTTGAGATGGGTTCAGCAAGAAGAGACACTGATCCGCGATGAACTCGCCAACGTTTGCGACGAAACGGAGCCTTCTTCTTCGTCGATGACTTCGGGGATGTCTGCACCGGTGAGGGGCCCAGTTCGGCGATGTTGTCGTCGCACTTGGAGTACGTACCCAACGTCGTTTCCGGACCCTTCCCCCCGGCCCGACAGCATGTCGTAACGGGTCGAGTCGGCCGGGCCCCTCCACAGCAAGGAGGGCCAAAGCGGGTCTACTCCGGCAAGCTCACCCCGAGTTCGCCGGAGCATCCACACCGAAGCTGGTGCCCTGCCAGCGTCCGCGCCGTCTCCGGTGGACTGCCCCGGCTCCGTGCGCCGTTGATCCAGCAATGTGACCTGCTTGCTGGCGGATGGCCGGCTCTGAGCTGCGTCGGCGCAACGTTCGCGATGTTCACCCAGCCCTGTCTTCGTCCGAGAGGCCACCGTCCAACGTCCCCCTCGCAGCGTCCGAGGAATGGCCGATGCAGCATGGCGGACTTTCAGGCGAATCCACACCCAGCGACGTCAGCACCGCCGCGGCCTCATCGGTTCGGTGGTGCTTCGGTCGGTTCACCACGTCAGGGAGTAGCCCGGTCCCCTCGCCGCTTCGAAGTGCGCCGCGCAACGCCCGAGCCGCGTCGGCGGGGCGCCGGCGCGGGCGAAGTTGCTGGTGGCGCCAGCGCGGGCTGTGCTCGTGGCTGAAGACGGTGACCAGATCGGGTGATCGCCACGCCACGCAGGCCCAAGCGCCGGCTTCCGTCGTGACCCAGACGACGATCCCGTCGTGGTCCTGCGCGAATCCGATGGCCTCTAACGCCGTCAACGCGGGCGGTTGGCCGCCGCCGAGGATGTGCATCGAGGTAAGCGATGGGCGATGGAAGTCGAGTCCCCTGGCCTCCATCGCCGACGAGAGCTCGGCGAGGGGGTCGTGGCCGAGGAGGTCGTCGCGGGTGCGGATGACGTGGCTGGTGGTCAGGGTGCCACCGTTCACGGTTCTCAGGCCCGTTACGTACGCCTCGATTGATTCCTCACTCGCTGCCTCCACGAGGTGTCCGACGGCGTCACGAGCTTGCGTGAACCGCACGGTGGGCCCGCTGCCCACCATCACGTCCGTTCGCTGGCGCATCACGGTGAGTGCAACAGCGGCCAGCGACGCAACGCGCTCCTCGATCTCCCGGGGTTGGTCGGGTGCAGGAAGGCCGCGGACAAGGTCGCGCACCAGATCGAACGGTTGCTGATCATCCTCTTCCCAGTTCCCCGCGGTCCACAACGCGAGCGTGATCCGGAGGACCAGCAGCCGCGACGGGACAGTCAGGGCGGTGGCCTGGCCTGCGGCCTTGACTGCCCAGGTTCGGCGCGACTTCCGCAGGTGCTCTGCGTCGTCGGTATGGTCCACGGCCTCCACTGCAGCAGCTTCGGCCCCCTTTTCGGTGAGGGTCTCGTCGACCTCGGCGGCCTCCTCGTCGCCCTGGAGACCGACGGCTTGTTCGTCGGTGATGATGTCGCCCCACGGCACCGGCGAGGAGTCGGGCGTCGCCGACATCGGGAGAGCGAGCAGCCACGAGGTGAGGCTGGGACCGTAACGGCGGTCACTGTCGGTTTGAAGCCATAGCCACGGCTCGAACGGGTCGGTTGCGCCTCGATCGAGATTGACCTGCTCGCCTTCGCTGGCGCCAGGCGAGGGGGGCAGCCGGGCGTTCGTGACGTCGCTGGCAAACCCTGCGAGTTCAGCCTGGATGAGGTTGAGCAGTTCGAGGTCATCGCCGAACAGGTCAGCCGCTCGGGACCGATGGAGCCGTGAAGGCTTCGCTGCGGGCGTCGCCCGAGCATTGACCCGATTTTCGTCGGTCACAAACACCGGAGCCGTGGGCCCGATCACCGCGTGGGCGGTGCGGACACGGGACCCCGCCGGCACCGACGTCTCGAAGACGCCGGACGCACTCCCTTCCGGAATCTCACCGAGGAGGGACCAGAGATCTGGGTGGTCACTGCGGTGCGAGATCTCGACCACGACGTCTCCGTCGCTGATACCGCTCAGGAAGACCGACAGCTGGTTGTCCTTGATCGTGGCCGCCAGCACACGCACTGCGCGGGCGCTCGACCCGTTCGCAACGCCATCGTCCGCGTCGACTCGGGCCGGGATGGCGTCGGCTTGGATCGGCTCCCCACCGGGAAACAGGCTGGTTTCGACCGGACCGACGACAGCGAGCTCGTAGTTGCCGAAGCTGACTGGACGGTTGAGTAGTCCGGCGGCCGACAGGTTGGGACTGCCGGTCATCGCGGATCGGGACCCGTCGAACGTGACCCACTCGATCAACTTTCCATGGCGGTACCGCTGCTTGCTCGTTCCCGGCGATTCCGGATCCCGCAGCAGAGTGACGTCTGCGCCCATCCGTTCCCGGTAGCTCGTTAGCGTTGCGTCGAGCGCGACAGGATCGACGTCAGTCCAGCCCGGCTGCAACGCGATGGCGACCGTTCGAGGTTGCAGCTGGTCGAGGAGCCGGCGGATACCGTTCGCGTTGTTGTCGTGGAAGGCAGCAGACAGGTACAGATCGGCGACCGGGTCCGTCGGGAGCCGCTCGATCAGCGGGCCGTCCCACGACGCGTAGACGCGATGCCCGGTGTCTACCGGGGGAGCCCGGTCGAGCAGCACGTCGAGACAGCGGACTGTGCGTGCGACCCCCCGTGAGGTGATCGGGTCCAGAACCCCGAGCCGGCCGAGCCCAGAAAGCGCATCGCGGATGCCAGCGAAAGCGATCGGCATGCCGTCCACGCCGCCGGTGAAAACGGTGAGGAGCTCGCGGTTGTACTGCCAACCGCCCAGCGTGAGGTTTCCAGAGCCGACCGCGGCGAGCGCGCGTTTCGGTCCCACGAGAACGGTCAGCTTGGGATGAAACGCGCCCGGCTGGTCGACCAGACCGAACTGGTACGAGCGTCCGGCGTGCCTCACCGCGCGGACGTCCGGCACCCACACGTTCGCGTCAGCGACGACGGTGATCCGCGCGCCGGTGGCTCTCATCAAACCCAGGAGACGCGCCTCGAAGAACCCGAGGTCGACGTTGAACGTCAGGACGAGCGCTTCCTCGACCTGCTGGTCGCGGTGCTGCTCCTCTTCCAGCACGTACGGGTAGAGGGTTGCGGCCTGAGCTGCTGTCGCAGTCACGCGGCCCTCCCGGACTCGGTGAGCTCCCACCGCTCGTCGACACGTGAGACCAGACCGATACCGGCCATGACCTCGAACGCCGAGTTCCACCGAAGGGCGACACCGCCGCCTCCCTCGTCTGAGTCCTTGAACACGTACCCGTCACGGACATACACGCGGGTCGGCACCCTGAAGCGCCCGGTCCCGGCGTCGAACGAAGCCTTCGTGAGCGCAATACGTTCAGCGCGGGCGACCAGCTGCTGGGTCACCCAGACCGCGAAGTCGCGCAGCGGACGATCGGCCCATTCGGCCAGCCGATCCTGAAGCCAACTCGGGGTCAGCTGCTGATACTGCTCATCGCGACCCCCTTGAAAGTACGCCTGAGTTCGGGGCTCGAGACGACCGGCACGGCTGGCACCGATGACCAGGCGCGAGAGGTAACGCTCGGCCGGCCCGAGGTCCTGCACCTCGTGACTGAACTCGGCTCCGATGAGGCGTGATCCGTCCATTCCCGCGGGCCGTGAGTCGACGAACTCCCGAACGGTGCCCACTGGCAGGTCGTCGGCGAGCGCACTACCCAGTGCGTCGATCGACATGAAGCCCTCGATCGCGCCGACGAGATGGCGCCATAGGTTCCGCCAGCCCGCGACCGTGAAGTTGCGCAGCGCGACGCCTGTCCACGCGGGTAGGACCTCAAGAGAGCTCAGGGACGGGTCCTTGCCGACCTCACCGAAGGCAAGGGCTTGGTCCAGGTTTCGGGCGGCCGTCTCAGGGGCCATCTCGGTCAGGCGGAGCAGCATCCGCAACGACTGCGATCGCCGGTCGTCGTGGTGCATATTTGCCGATGAACGTGGCATGAGAAGCTGCTGCAGCATCCGCCCGTCAGCCGATGCTCGAGCTCCGCACATGCACAGGTGGTGAGCGTCGACGAGTGTGTCTTGCGACAGAGTCGGACGTGCGGCGAGATCGAACAGGCCGTCGAATCCCTCGCATAGTGCGGTGCGGTCTGCGTTGGGTCCGGGGACGGTCGCCTTTCCCTCCGAGGCGAGCAGCCCCATGGTGAACTCCGAGGCAAGGTAGGGCCCCCAGAATCCCCACCCGGACTTCGCGTAGGCGCCGTCGGCGGAGAGGCCGTCGATGTCGACGCCGTTAGCCACGCGTGAACTGAGATAGTCCGAGCCGTGCGGCGATCGCATGCCGGCGTGCGCCGCTGTATCTGCGGACCCATGGGCAATCGAAATAGCGCCGACTACAACCTCGACACGCCGCAATAGGCGCCTCGTCTCCGCGAGGTCCAGCGACCGCTTCGCCGCCTCAGCGAACACCGCGGCGTGAAGCGTGTAGTACCGCGCGTGGGGCGTGACTGTCGTGATGCCAGGCATCAGATGCCCCACCTGGGCCATCGCATGGCGCTCGACGGCGAGCGGAAACCTCCCGGCATACCGGCCGTCGTCGCCATCCGTCCAGACTGGACCAACCGCTCCTGACATGCCCACCCCCACTCGCGGGTTCTGTGCCTACACCACTCGAAAGGAGACGGCTCTTGGCGCGAGGGCGCACAGGGCGCGCAGCTTGTCCTCGGTGTTCGGCCCCCACACGTTGTTGCGAAGAACCCAGGTCTTCCCGCCCTCATAGATGGGGTCGTCGAGGAACCAGAGCTTCTCCTCGCCGCTCGCCAGCTCATACCGTGCTGCCATCGCCGGCCACAGGTCGCGTGGCTCGATGCTCCCAGGCAGTGAGCGGAACGGGCCGGTCTTGACGACCGATTGGATCTGCTCCCCACTCACGCCCGACTCAGCCAGTAGCTGGATCGCGGCAAGGACAGCGTGCTTCTTAGTCAGCGGTCCGGTTGACGTTGGGCCCGCGACGATTTCGAACCTCGCCGCTTTCGGACCACTCGCAGCGGCAACGTGAGCGGTGTCGCCGTTCGGCTGCACCAGATGCTGAGTCGTGCTGAGCGGGCTGGTCGACACCTCGTCCGCGTCGCCGTTGCGCAGAGCGTAGGGGGCGAGCGCCGCCCGCAGTCGGGGGTTGGGGTGCGTTGTCGTGTACAGGCCGTTGTCCTTCCATGCGGCGGTGTCCAGGTAGCTCGTGTGCTGACCACACAGATCGACAAGGGTGTCGTGGTCGACGATGTGCCAGAGGCCCTTGATATGGAAGGCCATGTGCAGACCTTTGCCGGCGTACTTTGTTCCGATAGTCAGTGAGGTCTTGAGCTGAACGCGAAGGGTGTGCTCCCACGCGAAGTGATACGCGAGGAAATCGGCCCCTTGCCAGTCGTCGGCGAGCTTGATGCAGTTGAACCCGTAGTCGGCGAGGAGCGCTGCAACCTTCTGAAAGTTGAAGATCTCCTTCTGCTTCGCGTTGAGGTCGACGTAGCTGACCCGGGGCGGAAGCCCGGCGGTGATGCGTTCCCGATCAGCCGTCGAGGTTGAGCGCGGCTTCCTGTCGACAGTGCTGGGCTCGCCGGGCATCGTTCTCCAATCCAGGGCTGACATTGGCTGCCTGTGACAGTCTGGCAACCCAGCCTCTTGCTTGTCGTTGAAACATCGGATCAGGGCAACTGTCGCGTGCCGGGTGTGATGGAGGCTGGCGCGTCTTCGGTTGTGTGGAGTCGGCTGATTGGATTCCGGTGCCCGGCACCAGGAGGCAGCAATGGGAAGAGGGGGACGAACGAACGTAACGGGTCCGGTCCAAGACCGAGCTGACCGAGATCGACCGGTCGAGCTTGGTCAGGGACGCGACCGCGACGGCACGTTCGACCCGGTCAGCGGGTCCGCGTCTCGATCGGGGTCAGCTGGAACAGGCACGTGTTGCGGTTGTACTCGCCGACCTCAGCGGTGAACGTGTAGTTCTGGCCGACCTCGACGTACTCCGGGATGTTCTTTCCTTCAAGGTGCAGGTCGTACACGGTGTTTTTGTCTCGGAACTGGAACGACGGTCCGGTGGCCGAGTTCGGGTCGAAGTCTCCCGCCCCGATGAGGAAGTCGAACCGAGTTTCGTAGTTGCCGTGGGGCTGCATAGCCAGGATGGACCCGCTGAACTCGATGGTCTTGCCGGCGTACGTCCTGGCGAACTTGGCGACCTTGTTCGAGCAGTTGTCTCCGAGGGCAAGGAGCGCCTTCAGGTCGGCGTTGTTCTTCGTGGTGAGGATCGCGGGAAGTTGCGGAGTGGGCACCGCAGTCGGGGTGTGCGCGGTAGACGGCGACTCGTCGGGGTCCTCGCTCGTCTCGTCGGAGGGCTCGTCGTCCTTGCCATCGTCGCAGGACCGATCGACGGTAAGGGTCGTCTCGCCGCTGATGGTTTCCCCGGCGGTGGGCTCCTGCTCGCAGACGGTCCAGTTGCCTTCCATGACGACGCCGAAGGTGCCGCCGCCTTCGATCTTGACTTTGTCCTTGTCCTCGAACCCGGCGTTCTTGATCTTGTCGTAGGCGACGTCGAGCTTCTGCCCGGTGACGTCGGGCATCGCCACGTCCTTCTCTTCGCCGCAAGCCGTCAGAGCGAGGCCGAGCATGACAACTACGGGAGCAGCAAGACGAATCGCGCGCATATGAACCGAGACCTTGTGAGTGTTGGAGTGGCGGTGCGAGCGTATCGGCCTGGGTGGCCTGCGGGGCCGCATTCCTGGGATTGAGTCTTGGTACGTAGGGACCGTTGAGACGTTCAGTCCGAAAGCGGGCGGGCGTGGTTCGCGCCGAGGTTCGCTCCGCTTGATCAGTCACGATGGGAACGATGGCCAGGCACCTGAGCGAGACGCGTGAGCGGGTGGTCCGGATGCTGAGGTCCCGCCCTGACCATGGTCAATCTGCAGCCGGATCGTGCAGCAGTCCCCTGCGTGACCAGTGGGTGCGGGCGTGCTACGTGGGCGAAGGTGCGCCGGTGCCGCGGGCCAAGAAGCGGTCGTGGGTCGACTACATGACGGCCATCACGATGGCGATCCGTCAGGACCTGCGGACACAGCGCGAGACGTTCGACCATCTCGCCGCGTGCGTCGCACAAGCAGAGCTGAGTGCGGTGAGGCTTCTCGACATCCTTGCTTGGACGTCGAGAGGGCAATCGGCATCACTGCCGCCAACGGGAGGGCGTGACCACAGGCCCGTCGGCTCGTAGCCTCGACCCTGTGGGGCAGCATCGCGGTGTATCGATGTCGTGGGAGGAGTACCTCGCCGGCGACGAGACGCTGGTCGAGTACTACGACGACACCGGCTGGACGCGGCGCGGGTGGACGGTTCGTCACCAGCGGGTCGTCCAGGCGATCGCCGGGTCGCTGGAGGACTCGGTGCCCGCGCGGTACTTCGTGGCGATGCAGGCGGGCTGGCGGCCCGGCCGCCTCGAGCTGTGCCCGGACGTGCTGGTCGCCGAGCAGCCGGCGCCAGACGACTACCTGCGCGACGCGCCGAACCTGGTGGTGGAGGTCGTCGACGGTGATCGGGCTGCCGTCGAGATCGACAAGCCTCGTCTCTACCGCGCGTACGAGGTGCCGTGGCTGCTGGTCGTTGACCCGACCGTCGACCGTGGTTGGCTCTGCCTGTCAGCCGCTGCGCCGGATGGATACTGCTCCATCCTCGAGTCAGACCTCACGACGGCGGTCGAGATCCCGCTGCCCTGGCGCCCGATGATGCTCGACGTCTCCCGCTACATCACGTAAAGCGAGGCGTAGCCGTCGTCAACCGCCGCCCGAGCGCCCTCGAGGCGGGCGACGACCGGGGTGTCTGACCCTCGCTTGACCGGCTTCGCCGACGCGGTCGTCCTGCCCCGCGGCGCATCGGCGACCGGCGGCGACAAGGGTCGGTGGCTGGTCACTGACAAGCGCCAGCCTGTGAACAAGGAATTTTGAGTTTTCACTTGCGCAATGACGGTCGTAGGCCTTAAAGTCATCGTGTCAGGTCAAAATATCGGCTTCACAAGATGGGATTCCAAATGATTCGCACCCTGGCGGCCGTGCTCCCGCTCAAGCAGCGCACTACCGCCCCCGGTCGCCAGGTCATCCTGGTCGACATCGAGAACGTCGTCGGCGGCGCAGTCCTCACCCAGGACGCGGCAATCTGGGCGCGCCGGCAGATCGAAACGGTGCTGGAAGTCAGGGACGACGCCCACATCGTGATCGGCGCTAGCCACGCGAGCTGGATGAACGCAGCACTTGCCTGGCCCACCAAGCGATGTCTTCCGAAGTCCGGCCCGGATGGCGCTGACCTCGCCATCCTCGACGAGATGGAATCGCTCCTGGTCCATCGCTACGACGAGGTCATCCTCGTCTCGGGCGACGGCATCTTCGCCGACGCCGTCAGCGTGCTCTCCGCTCGCGGGGCACAGGTCACCGTCGTCGCCCACCACGGCCGCTGCGCAGCGCGGCTTCGACTCGCTGCCCACTGCACCGTCTATCTCCAGACCGAACATAACCAGGGCACCATTGGCGGTGCCGCCTGATGAAGGATCGCATGAACACCACCCCCCGCCAGGCACTCCTGGCCCCCTCTGACATCGCCAACCTCGCAGGCGTGTCTGCCGCCGCAGTCTCGAACTGGCGCAAGCGGTCGGAAGACTTCCCCGAACCGGCCGGCGGTACGGCGACACGGCCGTTGTTCGCTCGCAACGACGTCATTGCGTGGCTGCAGGCCAATGACAAGCCGGTCATTGAGCTCGCGGCCTCGAACGCAATCGCCGCTCTGAACCTCGCCCACGAGACCCTTCCCGCATCGTCGGCGGCCGGGCTCGACATCGCCGCGCGTCTGGTCGTCACCCTCTGCACCGTGCGGAAACTGTCTGATCCCACTGATCGCGAATACGACCTTCCCTTGTGGTGGAACTTCGTCGGACGGGTCACGCACGACGGCTTCGCCGCGTCGAGCGACTTGGGGAACGCGTACGGGATCGAGCTCTGGGACCAGCTAATCCAGGTGCCCGAGGAAGCAGACCTTCTCCCGCGCGATGCCGTCGACGAGATCGCGAACCTGATCGAACAGATCCCCGTCAACGAGCTGGCCGCCGCCGCCGACGCGGTGCTCGCCCGCACAGTCGGCGCGAAGGGTCGCGCCGGCAGCGACCACGGCTACATCGGAAACGGCGTGTCCGACTTCCTCGCCCAGATCACGACACAGGACGCTCGCGGAGTTGTGTACGACCCCGCCTGCGGAATCGGCGATGTGCTCACGCAGCTCGCCGGGCACGATGCTGCACGCGGAAGCATCACGCGAATGGTCGGCCACGACGTCGACCCCGGCTCGATCGTGATCGCCCGCCAGCGCGCATTTCTTCGCGATGAGAAGGTCGATCTGAACGTTGCGGACGTGCTCGCCGAGGACCCTGCGCCCGGGATTGAGGCCGACCTTGTCGTGGTCGACCCGCCGTACGGGATGCCCTACGACGGCTACGACGTTCTCGACCGGCGCTGGACCTACGGAACGCCAAGCAAGGCCTCCAGCGAGTTCGCCTGGATGCAGCACGCGATCGCCCACCTCGCCGACGAGGGAGTGGCCTACGTTGTGACCCCGTCGGGACCGCTGCACCGCGGCGGCCGTGACGGCCAGATCCGGCGTAGCCTCATCGCCGATGGTTGTGTGCATGCGATCTACCAGCTCCCGCGCAACCTTCTCCGGCACGTCTCCATTCCGCTCGCGGTATGGGCACTGGGACGGCCCGGCGCTTCCGTGGAGGTCAAGTTCGTCGTCGCCGAATCGGTCAAGTTCACCGGTAGCTGGCCAGACTTCGAGAAGGCGAACCCGATGGCCGTTGTCTCCATCGAGGACGTCCTGGCGGGCGACGCGAACCTCGTGCCCGATCGCTGGCTCGGACTCGATACCCCCGATCCAGCGGGGGTCGCCAACACCTACGCCCTTGCGGTCGACCGCATCCGAGCGGCAGGACGCGATACCGAGTCGGCCGACCTGCACCCCTTCGCCGCCACCGGCTACACCCAGGTCGCGACCATCGGCGAGCTCAAGGACCGCGGTGCCCTCGAGATCAGGACCGCCAAGACCGCCAAGGGCGACGAGGATGATCCGCGCCGCGTGACTACCCGCGACATCGCCGCAGGCCGTCTCGACGAGCCCGACACGGGGGTCGCGCCCGGCATGGTGTCCGAGCTCCCCGATGCCCGGGAGCTGACCGTGCCCGGTGACGTCCTGCTCTCGACACTCAACCAGCTCGCCGCCGTGCTCGACGAGTTCGGCGGCCACATCCTCGGCGCGGGGGTCGTCGGGCTCCGTGTAAGAGACCCACAGCTGCGGCCGGACTACCTCGCCGCCGTTGTCGACGGCAGGTGGAACAAGCGCTTCTTCACCGGACAGGCCGTCCAGCGCGTCCCCGTACGCGACCTCGAGGTACCGATCCTCACGCTCGCCGACCAGGAAGCGTTCGCCCGAGCGGCAGCGGACCTGCGCAACATTCAGCGCATCGCCGCACAGCTGCAGACGGCCGCGACCGATGCTCTCGCGAGCCTCGCCGAGATCGCCCGGTACGGCATCGCCACCGACCCCGACGACTAACCAACAGATGCCGTCGGCGGCGGCCACCGCGCCGCCGCCGACGACCCGATCCATCCTGAAACAAGAGACGGCACAGCCGGATTCCGCGAAACTAGAACCGCCCTGACGATTCCCAAAGGACTTTTGTGAGCACGCTCGGAACCTTCATCTGGTCGATCGCCGACCAGCTCCGCGGCCCGTACCGGCCCAACCAGTACGGCACCGTGATCCTCCCCTTCACCATCCTGCGGCGCCTCGACTGCATTCTCGAGCCCGACCGCGACACCGTCCGCGAGCTCACGGGCAAGCACGACAACCCGAACCGGCTCAAGCACGCCGTGAAGTCCGCGACGGGGCGCCCGTTCTACAACACCTCGAACTACTCGTTCAAGAATCTGCTGGCCGACGCCGACGGCCTCGAGGCGAACCTCACCGACTACGTCGACCGGTTCTCCGCCGACGTCGACGTGTTCGAGTACTTCGACTTCAAGAAGGAGATCCTCGCCCTGCAGAAGGCCGGCCTCCTGCGCGAGATCGTCAAGTCCTTCGCCGCCGTCGACCTCCACCCCGACACGGTGTCGAACGCCGACATGGGCGACGCGTTCGAATACATCATCCGCAAGTTCAACGAGGCCGCGAACGAGACCTCGGGAGACCACTACACGCCCCGCGACGCGATCCGCCTCCTGGTCGACCTGCTGTTCGCCGAGGAAGACGCCGGACTCACCGAGGGCGGCATCATCCGCACCCTGTACGACCCCACCGCTGGCACCGGCGGCATGCTCTCGCTCGCCGAGGAGCACCTCCTCGCCCACAACCCCGACGCCCGGCTCAGCCTGTACGGGCAGGAGTACAACCCGCAGTCGTACGCGATCTGCAAGTCCGACCTCCTCGCCAAGGGCCACGACGCCACCAACATCGCCTTCGGCAACACCCTCACGGACGACGCGTTCACCGGCCGCCAGTTCGACTTCTGCATGTCCAACCCTCCGTACGGGGTCGACTGGAAGCAGTACGCCAAGGCCGTCAAGGACGAAGCCGCCTCCGCCGGACCCTACGGCCGCTTCGCCCCCGGCCTGCCCGCCACCTCTGACGGGCAGATGCTGTTCCTGCTCCACCTCGCCCACAAGATGCGCGCCCCTGAAGACGGCGGCGGCCGCGTCGGGATCGTCATGAACGGCTCCCCGCTGTTCAACGGCGCTGCCGAGTCCGGGCCGTCGAACATCCGCAAGTGGCTGCTCGAGAACGACCTCGTCGAAGCGATCGTCGCGCTCCCGACGAACATGTTCTTCAACACCGGTATCGCCACCTACATCTGGATCCTGGACAACACCAAGCGCCCCGAACGCCGCGGCAAGGTCCAGCTCATCGACGGCACCTCGTTCTGGACCAAGATGCCCAAGAACCTCGGCTCCAAGAACCGCATGATCGACGACGATAAGGACCGCCCAAAGGTCGTCCGCCTGTACGCCGACTTCGATGGCGCTGACGCCGACTACTCCAAGGTTCTGCGCAACGACGAGTTCGGCTACTGGACCATAACTGTCGAACGCCCCCTCCTCGCCGACGACGGGAACCCGGTCGTCGACCGCAAGGGCAACCCCAAGCCCGACAGCAAGAAGCGCGACACCGAGAACGTCCCCTTCACGTACGGCGGCTCGACCGCCGGCAGCCTCGGCAAGACCGACGTCATCCAGGCCTACTTCGACACCGAGGTCAAGCCCCACGTCGACGACGCGTGGATCGACTGGACCAAGACCAAGACCGGGTACGAAATCCCCTTCACCCGCCACTTCTACAAGTACATCCCACCCCGACCCCTCGCCGAGATCGACGCCGACCTCGAAAAGCAAGTCGCCAAGATCCTCGACCTCCTCCGAGAGGTGGAAGGATGAGCCACCGCTCGTTCCCTTCCTTCCCGCTGCGGCGCTTCCTGCGTGAGCTCACCGATGGGCCGTTCGGCAGTAGCCTGACGGCATCGCACTACTCCGATTCCGGCGCACGCGTGATTCGCCTTGGCAATATTGGGGAAGCGCAGTTCAAAGGCGCCGACGAAGCTTTCATCCCGCTCGCCCACTTTTCTGAGCTGCAGCGACACTCCGTTGACGCCGGAGATCTGCTGATCGCTGGCCTTGGCGATCAAGGTCATCCGGTAGGTCGCGCCTGCTTGGCACCCGCTGGCCTCGGCCCAGCCCTTGTCAAAGCGGACTGCTTTCGAGCTCGGCTCGATGAAGGTCGACTGCTGCATCGGTTTGCCGCATGGGCGCTGAACTCGCGGTACGTGAGCCATCAAGTGCTCACACTCACTCGCGGATCGACAAGGGCCCGCATCAACCTTGATGTCGCCAAGGCCATCGAGGTGCCGGTTCCTCCCCTGGGGGAGCAGCGGGCCATCGCCGACTACCTCGACCGCGAGACGACCCGCATCGACACGCTCGTCGAGGAGCAGCAGCACCTGATCGACCTCCTCCGCGAGCGGCGACGCGCCGTAGTCTCGGCAGCGTTCGCGGCGAGCGCGTCAAGCCAGGCCACACGGGTCGGGAGGCTACTAGTAGCACGTCCGTCGTACGGAGTTCTTGTACCCACCTACGTGGACGAGTCAGAGGGCGTCCCGTTTGTACGAGTCGGCGACATTCTTCGCCTGGAACCTGACCGCCCGCTCCTTTCAATTGCTGCGTCACAATCCAGCGAGTACTCCCGCACGCAGTTGCTTGGCGGGGAGGTGCTTCTCGGCGTCGTCGGCAAGATGGGGCAAGCGACAATCGCACCAGAATGGCTCGCCGGCGCGAATGTTGCTCGAGCAGTGGCCGTGCTTAGGTGCAAGGACTCGACCGATGCGAATCTCCTATGCGCCTGGCTTGGATCTGTCGAGTTTCTCCGCCAGGCAGAACTAGCTACGAGCGGAGACAGTATCCAACCCACGCTCGGGATGAAGGACCTTGCCCGCTTCGAGATCAACCTCCCAATGCGTCCTGACGCGATCGGCCAACTCTCTCGCCAAACCGGCAGTATCGATGGCCTGATCGCCGACGCCGAAAGGTTCGTCGAGCTGGCCCGAGAGCGGCGGGCGGCGTTGATCACGGCCGCGGTGACGGGGCAGATCGATGTGCGGGAGGTGGCGTGATGGCTGACCACAACGAGGTCGTGTTCGAGTCGGAGATCTGCGAGTACCTTGAGGCGCGCGGCTGGCTGTACTCGCACAACGATGCTGGATACGACCGCGAACGCGCGCTGTTCCCAGAGGATCTGGTCGCGTGGCTGGAGGCTACGCAGGCGCCGTCGTACGAGAAGGCCTTGAAGGCCGCTGGGTCGCCCAACAAGTTCCTCGACGTGCTGACTGCGGCGCTGGACAAGCCGCCGGACCATGGCGGCGGCACGTTGAACATCCTCCGCAACGGTGTCCAGTACATCGGCGGCGGCCGGCTGAAGATGGCCCAGTTCCGTCCCGAGACCACGCTGAACGAGACGACGAACGCCGAGTACGCGGCGATGCGGGTCCGGGTGATGCGGCAGGTGCACTTCTCGACCGCGGACCGGCGCAGCATCGATCTGGTGTTCTTCGTCAACGGCATCCCGGTTGCCACCGTCGAGCTGAAGACCGACTTCACCCAGTCGCTGGATGAGGCGATCAACCAGTACAAGAAGGACCGCCACCCGCTGACGAACGGCCGCCGGGAGCCGCTGCTGTCGTTCGGGAACCGCGCGCTGGTGCACTTCGCGGTCTCGAACGACCTCGCCGCCATGACCACCCGCCTCGAAGGCGACAAGACGCATTTCCTCCCGTTTAACACCGGCTTCGACGGAGGCGCAGGGAACCCGCCAGGCGAAAACGGGCAGTCCTCGACGTCGTACCTGTGGGAACGGGTGTGGGAGAAGCACGCCTGGCTCAACATCATCGGCCGGCTGATGATCGTGGAGACCAAGGAGGAGTGGAACGTTGCGTCTGGCACCTCGGTGCGTCGTACGAGCATGCTGTTCCCGCGGTTCCACCAGTGGGAGGCAGTCACGAACATCGCCGCCGCGGTCGCCGAGGAAGGTGTCGGCCAGCGCTACCTGATCGAGCACTCCGCGGGATCGGGGAAGACCAACACGATCGCCTGGACTGCTCACCGGTTGGCTCGCCTCCACGTCGACAACCAGAAGGTCTTCGACTCGGTCATCGTGGTCGTGGACCGCACCGTGCTCGATGGGCAGCTGCAGGACGCGATCCGGCAGATCGACGGCACCGGCAAGATCGTGGCGACGATCAGCCCCGAGGACGTCCGCAAAGCTGGCGCGAAGTCGAAGGCTGGCCTGCTGGCGACGGCCTTGAAGAACGGCGAGCTGATCATCGCAGTGACGGTGCAGACCTTCCCGTACGCACTCGACGAGATCCGCGCCGACTCCGGTCTGAAGGGCAAGAAGTTCGCCGTGATCGCCGACGAGGCTCACTCGTCGCAGTCCGGGCAGATCTCCTCGAAGCTCAAGCAGGTCCTGACCACCGACGAGATCAAGGAGATCGAGGACGGTGGGGAGGTCGACGTCGAGGCGATCCTGGCTGCGGAGATGACCGAGCGGGCAGAGTCGAAGAACATCTCCTACCTGGCGTTCACGGCGACGCCGAAGAACAAGACGCTGGAGCTGTTCGGGCGCAAGGGGCCCGATGGGACGCCGCGCGAGTTCCACCTGTACTCGATGAAGCAGGCGATCGAGGAGGAGTACATCCTCGACGTGCTGAAGGGCTACCAGGCGTACGACACGGCGCTGAAGATCGCCGGGAACGCGCACAGCGACGAAGACGTCGAAGAGTCCGCGGCCCGCAAGGGGCTGATGCGGTGGGTCCAGCTGCACCCGACGAACATCAGCCAGAAGGTTCAGATCATCGTCGAGCACTTCCACACCAACGTCGCGCACCTGCTGGAGGGCAAGGCAAAGGCGATGGTGGTGACCGACTCGCGCAAGGCGGCGGTGAAGTACAAGAAGGCGCTCGACGCCTACATCGCCAAGCGCTCAGCGGACGACGCGTCGTACGACTATCAGACGCTGGTGGCGTTCTCGGGTTCCGTGGCGATGGCCGAGGGCGAGGATTGGGGCGAGGACTGGGGGCCGGCGCCGACAGCGGACGACGAGTTCACCGAGGCGAACCTGAACCCCGGCGCGGGATCGGATCTGGCAGCGGCGTTCAAGGGCGACACGTACAAGATCATGGTGGTCGCGAACAAGTTCCAGACCGGTTTTGACCAGCCGCTGCTGTCGGCGATGTACGTCGACAAGAAGCTGTCCGGCGTAACCGCGGTGCAGACCCTGTCGCGGCTGAACCGCACTCACCGAACCGCGAGCGGTGAGCAGAAGCGCAAGACGTTCGTGATCGACTTCGTGAACAAGCCCGAGGAGATCAAGGCGTCGTTCGAGCCGTACTTCAAGAACGCGACCCTGGAGACCGAGACCGACCCGTACGTCGTGTCACACCTCATGACGAAGCTCGCTCAGGCTGGGATCTACAGCGAGGATGAGGTCAAGAAGGTTGCCGAGTTGTGGACGCTGCGGAAGGGCAACAACGCGCTGTCGGCGGCGATCAGCCCGGCGCAGCACGAGTTCAAGCGGCGCTACGCGCGGGCGCTCGAGGAGGACGACAAGGTTACCCTCAACACCCTCGACCTGTTCCGCAAGGACGTCTCGACCTACGTCCGGCTGTATGACTTCATGAGCCAGATCGTCAACTACGGCGACGCGTACATGGAGATGCTGTCGATCTACCTGCGGCTGCTGGAGCGCGTCATCGCCGAGACGGCGTGGGCCGCCGAGGTCGACCTGTCCGATGTCGTGCTGGTCGGGGTGAAGCACAGCAAGGCTGCGGCGGTCGACATCTCATTGGTCGGTGACGGCCAGCTGAAGGGCATCAGCGCTGCTGGGACGGGGACGAAAAAGGATCCGAAGTACGTCTCGCTGCAGGCCGTCATCGACAAGATGAACGACCTGTTCGGGGCCGAGTCGTTCGCGGAGTCGCAGATCCGCGAGTTCGTGCAGGTGCTTCTCGGTGGGCTGCTCGAGAACTCGGAGCTGGTGAAGCAGACGAAGGTGAACTCGAAGAAGCAGTTCATGGAGTCGCAGGACTTCCAGGCTGCAGTCACCGAGGCTGTGGCGGACAACCAGAACGCGCACAACACGATGGCCGACTACTTCTTCACCGACGGGCCGGCCATCAACGGGATCATCGTCGCACTCGCGGACGCGTTCTACGAGGCGGCGATCGACGAGGTGACGAAGGCGTGAAGCATGCACCACGTTGAATCAGCTAGCAACCGGCGAAGAGGATCACGAATTTGCCCTGCCGCGCCTATCGAATGATAGATCCGAGATAGTCTTCAAGTTCCGATATCCGAGGAGATTGCACTTGAAGGGAAAGCAAGTCAGGCTGTTCCTGGTTGAGGGCAGCACCGGCAGCTTGATGACCGCAGAGATCATGAACTGGACGGGGCATCTCATTGCCGCGCCCCGCACCGAGTTGCCGCAACTCCTCGCCCGCCCCGAAGCGAAAGGCACCGGCGTCTACATCCTGCTTGGCGATGATCCCGACGGCACCTATGAGACGAAGGTGTACCTCGGTGAAGGAGACTCAGTCGATACCCGACTTCGTGTCCACGCAAAGCCTCAGGACTCGGGCGGCAAAGACTTCTGGAACCGCGTTGTGGTCATATCGAGCAAGGACGCGAACATCACAAAGGCGCACGCGCGATATCTCGAGAGCCGCCTGATCGCGATCACTACGGAGACCAAGCGGGCGACACTGGATAACGGCACGAGCCCTCCCGGCCAACCGCTTCCTGAGGCCGATCGGTCGGACATGGAGTACTTCATCGCGCAACTCAAAATCGTCCTGCCTGTGCTTGGCGTCCACATCCTGCGCGCGACGCGGCAACAGCCCCGCCCTCAATCGTCCAGCGTTGCGCCGTCGACCTCAACGGCCGCGGATGCCGAAGAGGCTACTGAAGCGAGGCAGGGCAACGCTTCGCCCGAGTTCCGGCTTCGCGTGGCGAGAAACCCGGACCGATTCGCCCGCGCTGTTGAGCTCGACTCCGAGTTCGTCATTAAGGCGGGCTCCTTCGCGAGCGCCCAGGTGAAAGTGATGCATCCCGGGTACAAGAACAAGCGAGACACATTGGTTCGTACCGGGGTCCTCTTGCCCGTACCTGAATCATCTGAGGTCCTCCAACTAGCGCAAGACGTGGTCTTCAGCAGCGTTAGCGAGGCAGCTAGCGTGATGAACGGCTCAAGCGAGAACGGCCGCAAGCGGTGGGTGACTGAAGATGGAATCTCGTACGGAACATGGCAAGGCCAAGGCGCGTAGGTGCGGAGCCGGTGAACCGCGCCGGTCTGCATTCAGTCCGGGCTATTCGGATCCGCGCGGTACAACCCACTCGACTGATTGCCCAGTGATCTCCGCAACGTATTCGAAGTCAGAGTCGTAGTGCAGGAGTGTCAGACCGTCAAGCTCGGCGACAGCAGCGATGAGCAAGTCCGGAAGCTTCACTGATCTGTGCTTCGAGCGGGCAGCTAACTCGCGCTGGACCTCCAACGCTCGCTGCCAGTGCGCATCGATTGTTTCGACATATTCCAGGATTGCGCCTCGGAAGCTTCTAATCTGCTCGTAGTCATCAGGGTCTCGGGCTGACCAGAGTGCCTCGAGGTCAAGCATGGCGGAGGTGGCTACGAGGGCCCTCTCCATGAGGTTGACTAGACGTTCCTCGATGGCCGGCACATGAGGAATCCGGCCAAACGCGCTCGTGTCGACTATGAATTCGGCGACTGCCACGCGGCTGCCCTCGGGTCCTCGTACTTATCGTGTGCCCTCTGCTTCAACAGAGCCACGTAGTCGCTGATCATCTTCCTTCGGACGACTTCGCGAAGCGCCTGATTGACCGTGTCCTCGGGGGTCTTGGTGCCAAGCATCGTTGCGGCCTTCGCAAGCTGCTCATCGTCGACGTTCTCGACGGTGATCGCGCTAGCTCCTTTGGCCTCTGTCCTCGTCATGTTGGACCGCCTCCTCGAACTGTTCGCTGTGGCGCTCCATACAGCGGCTGCACGCGCCGCCATACATGACGCAGTGGTTGACGCGCAGCACCAACGGGACCAGTGAACTCGGTGCATACCTGCGACATAGATCGCATGTGTGCTCCTCCAGAGTACCGAGTTGGCTTCCGTGCGCGAGGAGCTCTTGCTGGTGGTACGCCAAGCATTGCTCACATCGCCAGACGCCTTCGGCGATCGTGCACGACCAAGTCTGCATCGGTGCTTCCTGCAGATGCGGGCAAAGCTTTCCGTCGTTGCGCGGCATCAGGCGGTCAAGAATTTGGAACGTGAGCGCGACGCCGTCCTCGCTCGTGATCTTGGACGCATGGCGAGTCCATGGCTCGACTAGCTCGCGTGTCTGCTTGTTCGCCGCGTCGTAAAGGGTTTCGATCGAGCTAGCGGTCTGCGCCGAGAGGAAGGCCTGCAATTGCCTCTTAGCGTCGCGATCGTTAGCTGGACAAGTTGGCCGATGTCGAAACAAGGCTGCACCGGTCGGGATGAGCTGCCCATCAACCTCGAGTGCCTCGACGTTGAGAACTGCGCCACACGAGGGACAGGCTCCGCCGATGATCGTGTCCCGCCGAAGTCGCAGCGCGTATTCGAGCTCCGGGGGTGCGCCGGGTGGAACGACAGGCACGACGAGTGCGACGTCGGCGAGCTTCCAGATCTCGTCCATGCCACCTGGGAGGACCATTTGGAAGACGGGGGCCTCGCCTGCAGCGTAGGCCGCAGCTAGTCCAGCCTTCACTTCTGCTGCAGTGATCGCGAGTCTCCATTCACGAGGTCGGCAGCCATCCTTTGTGGACTGCGCGGTCGCCCGGGATGGGCAGGGCCGTTGCCATGATGAGGTCCTCGAGCACATCTCGCTAGTCGATTGGCGATTCCGAATGATGCCGAAACTCGACGATCTGTATCCATCCTCTCCTCGGTCAAGGACGCCGACGCACCTGCTGACTGCCTCTGTGTGTCTTTGTGTGGGCGGAATGACGTTTCGGCGGTGTCTGACACGGGCAAGTTCGCTGCGTTCGGTCAACCTGCGCGGGGAGGGGTTGAACCGGGGCGGATGTCGATGACGGGGCTGGTGGCGCGGAGGGTTGGGGTGCCGGTTTCGAGGATGTCGATCACCATGACCATCGCGTCGCCCACTTGGACGAGGAACAGTTGCAGGAGGGGGACGGGTTCGAAGTCGCGGCGCATGCCGGGGGTTTGCATCCAGGTTGTGGGTTCGAGAGGAACCGGTTCGGGATGGTCCTGTCGCCACTGATTGAGACGGGTCTCGTCGGGGACGCGGGCGATGGTCATGGCGTCGAGGTCGAGCAGGTACTGAGATCCGGTTTCGGTGGTGACGATCCAGGTGCCGTGGTCGAGGTCGGGTCGCAGGCGGGCGTGGTGCGAGGTCATGGCGGCTGTCCTTGGCTATCTGCCGGTCAGGCGGTTCGCCTGGCTTGGAGGCCGTGGTCAGGTTCGCGCCCGTGTTCGCGTTCGCGCGCAGCGCGGTGTTCGGTGAGGGCGTTGTTGACGATGGCGTAGCTGTACAGGTCGACGAGCCCGCGGCGCCAGCCGAGGCTCATGGCACGGTTGACGAGCAGGCTGCGCTTGTAGTTGGAGTGGAAGCTCTCGGCATCGGAGCGGATGCCGAGGAGCCGGTCGGCATCGGGGTCCCCGA
This sequence comes from Mumia spirodelae, assembly GCF_050632745.1. NCBI lineage: Bacteria > Bacillati > Actinomycetota > Actinomycetes > Propionibacteriales > Nocardioidaceae > Mumia > Mumia spirodelae. The sequence goes on from NZ_JBODSD010000001.1 coordinate 327,112, forward strand.
CGGGGATGACACGCAGGTACTCGGGCCGCTGCGCGTCGGCGGAGGTGGCGTGCGGCGACAGCCAAGTCGTGAACGACGCCTGCGGGCAGCCGATCGTGTAGCCGACGTTGAAGTGGAAGTGCCCGTCTGTGCGACGGGACCGTTTCACGGAACTGCGTTCGAGGAGGGCGACGAGGACGGGGTCGCCAGCTTCGTCGAGTCCGATCTCGGCGACACGGCCGCCGACGGTGGCGAGGGTGTGTCCGCATTCGTGCCCGTTCGGCAGGGTGTGGGTGAGGATGCCGAGGGGGTGACTGCGGGCCCGCCGCCCTGAGGGTGTCTGAACGAGCTGGGTGGCGGTGTCGGTGGCGGCGTCCTTGGCCTGTTTGGCGAGGACGAGGTAGCCGTAGGTGGTCATGACGTGGTCGATGTGGGTGCCGCGGAACGCGCCGTCGTAGACGACGGCTTGGATGCCGCTACCGGCGGCGCGGTAGACGTCGCGCAGCAGGCGGAGCGCGGTGGCGGCTTCGGCGCCGGGTTCGGGAATGTGGGCAGCGGCCAGGTCGACGCGCTGGTAGGGGCGGGGTCCGCGTGCGTGCCAGCAGACGTAGCCGTGGGTGAGGACGGGCCCGAGCTGGCCGTGGTGCTCCCTCAGGTCGGGGTCGTAGCGGCGGTGCGGCGTGTCGGAGAGCTGCCCCGTGGCGGGGTCGGGGTAGCCGAGGCTGGTGCTGCCGTCGTCGTTGTCGAGCTGGACGGTCTCGGGCGGCTGGTAGATGGGCCGGACCAGGGTGCCGTCGCCGTACACGGTGCGGGTGGGGTCGGGGTGTGTCAGCGAACCCGGCCCGTCGACGTGCAGGAGCCCGATCCGGTGGGCGGTGGCGACGGCGGTGGGGGTGAAGATCCGTGCGAGCTGGCCGAGGCCGTCGTCGGTGGCGAGGTGGTGGTCGCGGAACCAGCGCCAGTGTTCCCAGGTCGGCGGCGAGACGGGCGGGGGCGGGACGTCGAGACGGTGTCGGGCGATGGCCTGGGTCATCAGCGTGCGGGCAGCGTCCCAGGTGTGCGGTTCGGCGAGGTCGAGCTGCACGCGGATGCCGGAGCGGGCGATCCGAGCCAGGGCACCGTAGGCGAGCAGGACGTAGATCGGGTGGATCCGGGGCCGGCCGACGGGGTGCTCGTAGTCGAGGCCCGCGGCGATCTCGTACAGGCTGGGTGAGGTGAGGACGGCGCGGTAGCGGGTCCAGGTGTTGTAGTGCTCGCGTCCCATCAGTCGTGGCTCCAGTCCAGGCCGATGTCGGTGGCGATGGTGTCGAGGCTGCGCGCGCCCAACCGTCGCGCGACTCGTTCGATCGGCATCCCGTGGTCGTACAGCTGCCGCCCGGCCCAGTTTCGGACAGAGGCGGGGCGGACGTCGCGTTCGGCGGCGAGGCCGGCGAGGGTGAGGACTGCACCGAGGGCGTTGCACACGGCGGCCTGAGCAACGGCTTCGCCGGGGACGCCCTGGCCGCGGTAGGTGAGCAGCGTGGCCGGGGTGCTGTGGCGTTGATCGAGGAGGTCGAGCTGGCGGGCGACGATGATCGTGCCCCAACCGGTGAGCTCGCCGAGGCGTGGGTTGTGGCGGCGGGTCCCGGGCAGCCGGATCCAGCGCGGCGCCTGCCGGTCGTCGACGTCACCGACCCGGATCGCCGAGATCTCCGACGAGACCGCTGTGGCCTCTCCGAGAGCCCAGCAGACCGCCCGCTGCAGCGAGGCACCCCCAGCACCTCCAAGCCGTGCTGAGGCGCGGCACAGCGTGATCTCGGGGTCGGTCAGCGGCCGGGCGGCCGTGGCGGTGCGGGCCGGTAGATGGAGGTCGAGGGTCGGGTCGCCGACGTCGTGGCCGAGGTCGCGCCAGGTACGAAACAGCATCCGAAGCGCCGTACGGCGGGCGTGACGGGTGGTCAGCTCCGGCGGGACGCCTTTAGTGGTCGGGGCATCGACGAACCCGCGGCAGTGCTCGAGCGTGATCGCGGCCGCGCTGGTGACGTGTTGCGCGGACAGTCGGCGAGCGAAGCGGCGGACGGTTTCGCCGCACCGGTCGAGGGTCTGTGCGGTGAAGTCGTCGCCGGTCGACCAGGCGGTGACAGCTTGGTCGACGAGGTCGTCGACGCCTCTGCCGGTGGTGGCGCTGGTCGTCGTGGTGGTGCTGTCGTTGTCGTCCATGGTGGTGGCCCCTGATGGCTCCGACAGTAGGTTGGTGCTCGGCTGGTGTCATCGCCCCGACGAGGTTGGGAATGCGCTCTGAACAGCGGTGGAACGCGCCCAGACGGGGCCAATTCCAACTTCGTCACAACCGTTGTCCTGCATGTCTCCACCATCGCGCCAACGTTCGTCCCACAACCGCTGAATTGGTCACGCGGATCGTGCAGCATGAGATCCACGGGCCCCGGCGCGGACAGCAGCGGGGCCCGCGGACGTGTTGAGTTTCGCGATCTGGAGGAAGCGGCCGTGCCTAGCCCGAAGTACTTGATCAACCCGGCGACAGGGGAGCGGACGCGCTCGGTGCGGGACCAGGTGGTCTCGGTGTTCGGGTTCGCTGGCGTGCATCAACTGGCAGAGGTGTTCGAGCCGTACTGGAGTGGGAGGGAGCCATCGCAGCGTCGTGGGCGGCGGGCGATGTACTCGCCGACGCTGCTGCTGGCAGTGCTGGTGGCGGCGCGGTCGTCGGGGAGCCTGGCGTCGCTGCTGCGGATGCTCAAGACCGAAGCGGGACTGTGGCAGGAGTGCCGGGAAGCCTTCATGGCGGCTGCCGCCGATAACGTTCCCGGCGTCCCGCTGGCGCCGCCGACACGCGATGCGGTGGTGTTCTTCCGTGACCGGGTCAGCGGCGACCCCGAGCTGATGGGCATCGTCCAGGCGAGGTTCCAGCAGTTGGCGGTCGGCCAGGCACGCCACATGGGCAACCTGGTTCGCGGCGTGGGTCCGGACTGGGCGCGCCCGGACGAGCGGCACGTCATCTACGGGGACGGGACGGTGATCAAGCCATTCTCCGACGTGTGGGAGCTGAATGATCCGATCGCTGGTACGACGGTGGCGGTGGGAAGCCGGGCGCAGTCGCTCGCGACGGCGCGGATCCAGCGGGTGCTCTCCGACATGAGCCACGACGAGAAGCACGCCAGGGGCATCAATATGGTCTCGATGCACACCTGGACCGAGTGGGGGCGAATCGTTCTCGCCACTACGGTCGCGATGGAAGCGGAGATGCACGCGGCGCTAGAGCTCGTCGACGCGATCGCCGCACATGCCGGCGACGGCGTGCACACGCTGCTGTATGACGGCGCGATCAGCGGATGGAATGTGGACTACTTGATGGCGCGGCACCGGATCCAGACGATCAACAAGGGCATCGCTGCATCCAAGGGCGTCGATCCGCTCAGCCGGAAAAGGCGCGTGGAGCACCTGCTCGAGGAGTACAAGCATGCCGAGACTGAGTCGTCACGGACGCGACGGCGACGCGAGCAGCGCTACAGCGTGTACCGGCAGATGAGCACCAGCCGAGTCGCGCAGATCGCCGTCTCCCGCGGCGGCATGCCGCTGGGTGTGAGCATCTACCCGAAGGGCAATGGCCTCGAACCGGTATACAGCCGCTCGCATGTCCTTCCGGCCGCCGTTCACTACCCCGACGGCCGCGTCTGCCGACACCGTCTCGCGATCGACGACGGTGCGCTGTTCGAGCTCGGCGAGGACGAACACGATGGCAATCTGGTCAAGCAACGACTCCTCGCCTGCCGCTCCAGCGTCCCGTTCCAGCGCCCGGACGGGACCTGGGGGCGCAGGTCGACGTGGACGATCGAATGCGAGAAGGGGCCGTTCGACTACGAGCACGAGTGGAAGCCTCCCCCCGACCGGCACAAAGCTGACCGCCCATCCCGTACCGTCGCCCGAGACCGCGACCTGCGTCCCCTGAGCAGATCGGACGATCTCGCAGCCTGGTACGACGGCCAGGCAAAGTCGCTGTACGACCTCCCGCCCACCGACCAACGACGGTTCACGTCGGTGTTCAGTCGCCGCAACGATGCCGAGTCGTTCAACAACTGGTACCAGGACCGGCTTCCGCACAAGAGCCGTGCCGCGAGCCTGGACCCGAACAACCAGGCGCTCGACTTCCTCGCCGCGGCGGTGCTGAACAACTCGAACACCTGGGTGAAGTACCACGAGATGAAGCCAGCGGTCTTGACCTGACCCGCCCGCCAAGAATCGGCATTGCGATGGGCCTCTCCTGCCACGGCAGGAGGGGCCCATCGTCGTCTCTGGCCACCCGGTGGCTGGCATTGCCGCTACCTCGAGCGCCGGAACGGGTCACGGCGTCACCACGACCAAGAGGAAGCGACAACCGTGACCCGCAACGCATCCGAGAACCAGATCCTGACCACGTCGATCAGCCGCGCTCGTAAGGAGCTCACCGACCTCCACGACCACTTCGGGCTCATCCCCGACCACGCCGTGGACGCCACGTGGGAAGCTGTCGGGAGCGTCGAGCAGAGCGCCGCCAAGCTCGGGCTCGACAGCTGTGACGACCTCGTGGCGAACTGCTCGAACGTGCTCACCGAACTGACCGGCCTCCGTGCGCCGACCCAGTTCCAGCCGGTCGATCTCGCACCGGCACTGCACACCTACCGCAACGCGGTCGCAACGCTCGTCGCGGCGGCCGCAGTCACCCGTCGAGCCGAGCCCGCCGGTGCGCTCAAGAAGGTGACGCACCTGAAGAAGCGCACGCACGAGCTCAACCGGTGCGCCAGCGACGACGAGGTCGTGCTGCTGCGGGCATCGGTGCTTGCCGAGGTCTTGCACCGCCAGGCGCACCGCCGGACATTCTCGCGCCCGGTGATCACCTACACGCTCTGTGACGCCGGCATGAATCCCGGCGAAAGTACCGGGTTCACCGCCGAGCACCTGCAGGTCGACGCCGACATTCCCACCGTCACGGCGTCGGGCAATCGCAATCTCGAGGACCGCCAGCTGCCGCTGGACACGTTCAACCGGTTCGTCCTGCAGGCCTCGGTCGACTCCGCGCTGAAGGCCGACCACCTGACCCCGACCACGACGCTGAGCTACGCCCCGCGTGCCAACCAGCCCGGCAGCAAGCAGGCCACGGCCTCTGCCTTCGGAGTGCTGGACCGACAGCTCAAGACCGTCGGCATCGACAACCTCGACCTCAAGGCAAGCTGCATCTACCGCTGGCGCGTCGACGCCACGCGACGCACCCTCGGCCTCACAGCGGCCCAGACGATCAGCGGGCACCGGTCGCTGGACGGCATGTTCCGAGCCATCGGCATGTCGCCGGACTCGCTGCGGCGAGCACCGGCGCCCACCCAGGTCCGCTTCGACGCCTGACACAAGCACCAAGCCCACCGACGGGGTGGACATGGCCGAACGGCCGTGTCCACCCCGTTCGTATGTCCGCCACGTCCCACCCGCCGACCAGCCGACGCGCGCCCGCCGTCGTCGGTCATACTGGGCGCCAGGATCAGCAACGATCGGACTCGGAATCACACCGGAGTTATCCCGAGGATTCTCCCGATTAAACTCCTGATCCCCCGGGCCTCTAGCTCAATCGGCAGAGCAGCGGACTTTTAATCCGCGGGTTCAGGGTTCGATCCCCTGGGGGCCCACCAGGAGCCGAAGACCGCCACGACGCGCATGCGACCGCGTGCTCACGCGCGGCCGGCGGGCAGGCCGCGGACCCACCGCCGCTGCCACGGTGTCTCGACGGCCCGCGGGTGGTAACGCGAGCGGATCCAGTCGACCGCGTCCTCCGCCGGCACCCCGCCGAGGACGGCGAGAGCGGCGAGCGCCGTCCCCGTACGGCCGACGCCGCCGCGGCAGGCGACCTCCACGCGGTGGGTGGCGGCTCGGGCGTACGCCTCGCGAAGCGCCTCGAGCGCACCCTCCGTCGACCACGGTGCACGGAAGTCGCGCCACCGGACCCAGCGCAGCTCGCCCGGCACGATGTCGTCCGCAGGAGGCCGCCCGAGCAGGACCAGGGTGAGATCGGCCACCTGTGCGTCGTGACGGCCCAGTGGACGACCGCGGACCGTCCGCCCGTCGGGCAGAGCGATCACGCCGTGTCCCGTATCCCAGCCGCTCATGCGCGCAGCGTAGCCTCGGCGACGTGCGCTGTCGGTCTGGCGCCGTCGCGGTGCAGAGCATGGCGCATTTGCGACATTACGTGACGTATGGTTGCGTGGCGAACACGGGTAGAGCCGAAGGTACGGGGGTAGTGAGAGATGCGTTTTCGTGCGGGTGTCCGCCATACGCGACGGATGTCGTCGCGTCGAACGGGCTCGACGGCTGATCACGTGTGTCCCACCGGCACTTCACCCGCGAGGTCCGTAGAATTTCCACAGATTTGCGCATCCGCACGACGAAGCGCTTACGCACCCCGTAGCCTGAAGTGGTACTGCCGTTCGACGTGGTGCGGAGGAGACCGTGGTGGCTACGCCTGAGCCCTTGGACGTCCGTCTCCGCGATCAGGACGCTCTCGACGAGATCGAGATGACGAGCAACTTGATGATCGCAGCGTCTGAAGCCTCGGGGCCCTTGAGCCAGCAGGCGGTCGACGAGATCCTCGGGGTCCGTCCCCGTCGCAGCTGCGCCTGACAGACTCCCCGGATCCCCGGGGACGCAACGGTCTCGCGCGTGCGCGCGCGGGGTGAAGTGCGCGGGGCTGGGGTCCAGGTTCTACCATTGACCCGGCCTTACCCCACCCCTGACGGGAGCTTTGTCGTGCGGTTGCGAATCCGACCGACCGAAACGTCTTTCTACGACCTCTTCACCGAGCTCGCCGGCCACCTCGTGGACGGCGCGAACCTGCTCGCGAAGATGCTGGACGCCACGTCCGACCGCGATGCGGTCGCCAAGCAGCTGAGCGAGGTCGAGCACGCTGCCGACGACACCACGCACGCGATCATCAACCGCGTCAACCAGACGTTCGTCACGCCGTTCGACCGCGAGGACATCTACAAGCTCGCGAGCAGCCTCGACGACGTCATGGACTTCATCGACGAGGCCGGCGACCTGGTCGTCCTGTACGAGCTCGAGTCGCTCCCGTCGCGGATGGCCTCGATGGTCGAGGTGATCCAGCGTGGTTGCGAGCTGACCGCGGAGGCCATGCCCCGCCTGCGCACGATGACGGACCTCTCCGAGTACTGGATCGAGATCAACCGTCTCGAGAACCAGGCCGACCGTGACTACCGCCGCATCCTCGCCAAGCTGTTCTCCGGCGAGTACAAGGCGCTCGAGGTCCTCAAGCTCAAGGACGTCGTGGAGTCCCTCGAGGACGCCGTCGACGCCCTGGAGTCGGTGGCCAACACGGTCGAGCAGATCGCCGTCAAGGAGTCCTGAGGGTGGATCTCACCCTGGTCATGGTGATCCTCGTGGTCAGCGTCGCGCTGATCTTCGACTACACCAACGGCTTCCACGACGCGGCCAACGCCATCGCGACGTCGGTGTCCACCCGGGCACTGACACCCCGCATCGCCCTGGTGATGGCCGCCATCATGAACTTCATCGGCGCGTTCCTCGGGACGGAGGTCGCCGACACCGTCGGCAGCATCATCGCCGAAGGCGTCGAGGGCGAGGGCAACCACGGACTCACGGTCGTCCTCTCCGCGCTGGTCGGCGCGATCGTCTGGAACCTCATCACCTGGTACTTCGGGCTTCCGTCGTCGTCCTCGCACGCACTGATCGGCGGCCTCGTCGGCGCCGGCGTGGCCTCCGCGAGCACGGTCGAGTGGAACACCGTCATCGACAAGGTCGCGATCCCGATGGTGGTCTCGCCCGTGATCGGCTTCAGCGGGGCGTTCCTGCTGATGCTCGCGATCATGTGGATCTTCCAGCACCGCAACCCGCAGCGCACGATGCGCGGCTTCCGGCTCGCGCAGACCGTCTCCGCAGCGGCGATGGCACTCGGCCACGGCCTCCAGGACGCGCAGAAGACGATGGGCGTCATGTTCCTCGCGCTGCTCGCCGGCGGCTACGTGACCCAGGACGAGGGCATCCCGCTCTGGGTCAAGGTCGGCGCGGCGACGGCGATCTCGCTGGGCACGTACTCGGGCGGCTGGCGCATCATGCGCACGCTCGGGCGGCGCATCATCCACCTTGACCCGGCGCGCGGCTTCGCGGCCGAGGCGACGGCGGCGTCGGTCCTGTACGTGATGGCGATCGGCCTCCACGCCCCGGTCTCGACGACCCACACGATCACCTCGTCGATCATGGGCGCCGGCGCGACCAAGCGCTTCAGCGCCGTCCGCTGGGGTGTCGCGCGCGGGATCGTGACGGCGTGGATCGTGACGATCCCGGCCGCGGCCCTCGTGGCGGCGGTCACCTACTGGATCTGCGCGCTCTTCCTTCCGTAGTCGCGCGCAGCGGCCCGCACGTACGAAGGGCGCCCACCGACCCCGCGTCGGTGGGCGCCCTTCGTGCTCGTGGGCGCGGGCCCGGCGTCGTACGGCGCCAGGCCCGGCGGACCGGCTCAGCCGAAGCGACCGGTGATGTAGGCCTCCGTCGACGCGTTGTCCGGGTTGGAGAAGATCTTCGTCGTCGGGCCGGTCTCGATCAGCTCGCCCGGCTGCCCGACCCCGGCCAGGTTGAAGAAGGCCGTCTCGTCGGACACGCGGGCCGCCTGCTGCATGTTGTGGGTCACGATCACGATCGTGTAGGCGTCCTTGAGCTGACCGATGAGGTCCTCGATGGCGCTGGTCGAGATCGGGTCGAGCGCCGAGCACGGCTCGTCCATCAGCAGCACCTGCGGCTCGACGGCGATCGCGCGGGCGATGCAGAGCCGCTGCTGCTGGCCGCCGGAGAGCCCGGCTCCCGGGCGGTTGAGGCGGTCCTTGACCTCCTCCCACAGGTTCGCACCGCGCAGCGAGCGCTCGACGATCGTCTCGGCCTCGTCCTTCTTGATCCGGCCGCCGTTGAGGCGGACACCGGCGAGGACGTTGTCGCGGATGGACATCGTCGGGAACGGGTTCGGCCGCTGGAAGACCATCCCGATCTCCCGGCGTACCAGCACCGGGTCGACGCCGGCGGCGTAGAGGTCGCGGCCGTCCACGCGCACCTTCCCGTCGACGCGGGCGCCCGGGGCGACCTCGTGCATGCGGTTGAGCGAGCGCAGGAAGGTCGACTTGCCGCAGCCCGAGGGCCCGATGATCGCGGTGACGGACTGCGCCGGGATCGCCAGCGTGACGCCGCGCACCGCGTGGACGTCGCCGTAGTAGATGTCGAGGTCCTCGACGTCGATGCCGATCGCGGGCCGGCGGGAGCCGTTCCTCGACGTCGCGGCGGTCGGGGTGGGAGCCGTCGTCGGGACGGAGTCGCGGATCACGGATCGCATGCTCATCGCTTGTCCTTGGGAGAGAAGAAGTAGGTCACGAGTCGGGCCACGAGGTTGAGCACCATCACGATCAGCATCAGCACGAGTGCGGCACCCCAGGCCCGTGCGATGGAGGGCTCCGGAGGGACGCCCGGGCTCATGATGGAGCTGTAGGTGAACACCGGCAGCGTCGCCATGCGTCCGTCGAACAGGTTGAAGTTGGACGAGTCGGTGATCCCCACCGTGATGAGGAGCGGGGCCGTCTCACCGATCACGCGGGCGACGGCGAGCGTGATGCCGGTGACGAGGCCCGCCATCGCGGTCGGCAGGACGACCTTGACGATCGTCCGCCAGCGCGGGACGCCGAGCGCGTACGCCGCCTCCCGCAGCTCGTTGGGCACGAGCTGCAGCATCTCCTCCGACGACCGGACGACCACCGGCGTCATCAGCACGGTGAGCGCGACGGCGCCGGCGATGCCCATCCGGACGCCCGGCCCGAAGAAGACCACGAACAGGGCGTAGGCGAAGAGGCCCGCGACGATCGACGGGATGCCGGTCATCACGTCGACGAGGAAGCGGATCGTCTTGGCGAGCCGCCGGTCACCGCCGTACTCGACGAGGTAGATCGCGGTCAGCAGACCCAGCGGCACCGACATCACCGCGGTGGCGGCGGTGATGAGGACCGTGCCCCAGATCGCGTGGTAGATGCCGCCGCCCTCGCCGACGACGTTGCGCATCGAGTAGGTGAAGAACTCCGGCGAGAGGACCGGGAGGCCGTTCTTCAGGACGGTCCAGAGGATCGAGACCAGCGGCACCATCGCCAGCGCGAACGCGCTCGAGACGACCACGGTGACGAGCCGGTCGAACGCCTTCCGGCGGCCCTCGATGGCCAACGACAGCAGGGGCAGGCCGACGACGACCACGGCCCACCCCGCGAGCAGCGAAGGGATGAGGGGCAGGCCCAGTCCGGCCTGCAGCGCCGAGGTGACGACGACGCCGAGGGCGAGGGCGTACCAGGCGGTGCCGCGCGGGAGCTGCGGGCGGTGCCAGCTGGCGACCCGCTGCGGCGCGTCGTCGCGCGTGGGAGGGGGAGGTGCGGTGGTCGTCATGCGTTGGCTCCCGAGAACTCCTTGCGCCGGTTGACCACGGCACGTGCGCCGAAGTTGACGGCGAAGGTGATGACGAAGAGTACGAGGCCGGAGGCGATGAGCGCGTTCACGGTGAGCCCGGAGGCCTCGTTGAACTGCAGCGCGATGTTGGCCGGGATCGTGCTCGGGTTCGTCGAGCTGATGAGGTTGAACGTGATGACGCCGGAGGCGGAGAGGACCATCGCCACCGCCATCGTCTCGCCGAGCGCGCGGCCGAGGCCGAGCATCGCACCGCCGATCACGCCGGACCGGCCGTGGGGCAGGACGACGGTCCGGATCATCTCCCACCGGGTCGCTCCGAGGGCGAGAGCCGCCTCCTCGAGGAGCACCGGGGTCTGGCGGAAGACCTCACGGGCGATCGCGGTGACGATCGGGAGGATCATCACCGCGAGCACGAGCGCGGCGGTGAGCATGGTGCGGCCGGTCGCGGACGCGGGGCCGGCGAAGAACGGGAGGAAGCCGAGGTGCGCCTCGAGCCACTCGAACGGCCCGACGAGCTGCCCGGCCAGCACGCGCATGCCCCAGAGGCCGAAGACGACCGAGGGGACCGCGGCGAGGAGGTCGATGACGTACCCGAGCGTCTGGCCGAGCCGGCGCGGGACGTAGAAGGTCACGAAGAGCGCTACCGCGATCGCCAGCGGGAGGGCCAGCACGAGGGCCAGCACCGCGCTCCACAGGGTGCCGAAGACGAGCGGCAGCACGAACGCCCCGAACGACTCGCCGCTCTTCACCTCGTCGGGTGAGGCGGTGACGCCGGGGATGCCTTCGACCGTCAGGAAGATCGCGACGCCCGCGAGGATCACGAGGATCATCAGGGCCGCGCCCTTGGAGAGCCCCAGGAAGACGCGGTCTCCGAACCGGCCCTTGGCCTTGCCCGGGCCGGCCGCGCCGCGGGGCGGTGACGGTGTGACGGTGTCGCTCACGGAGTGTTCCTCTGGTGGAGACGGTGGGGGGTTACCTGCGGGCGGGCGTCCGATCCCCCGGTACGGACGACCGCCCGCAGGAGCATCACTTCGCCGAGATGCCGTCGACGATGCCCGAGATGCGCTCCTCGAGCGCGCTCGTCAGCGGGGCCGAGCCGGCGCCCTCGGCGGCGGCCTGCTGGCCGTCGGAGCTGGCGACGTAGGAGAGCCAGCCCTTGACGAGGTCGGCCTTGGCCTGGTCGTCGTACTGCAGGCACGCGATCTGGTACGACACCAGGACGGCCGGGTAGACGCCCGCCTCGGTCGTGCCGTGGTCGATCTCCATCGCGATGTCGGTCTCGCCGCGGCCCTCGACCTGCTTCGAGGCCTCGAGGATCTTCGCGGCGGCCTCCGGGCTCGGGCCGACGTACTCGTCGCCGACCTTCAGCGAGGCGACGCCGAGGTCGCCCGCCTGGCTCGCATCGGCGTACCCGATGGTGCCCTCGCCGCCCTGGACGGCAGCGACGACGCCGGAGGTGCCCTGCGCGCCCTCGCCGCCCTTGACCGGCCAGGTCTCGACCGTCCCGCCGGTCCAGCCCTGCGGCGCGGCGGCCGAGAGGTACGCGGTGAAGTTCTCGGTGGTGCCCGAGTCGTCCGAGCGGTGCACGGGCGTGATCTTGGTCGACGGGAGGTCCGCGTCCGGGTTGTCGGCCTTGATGGCCTCGTCGTCCCAGGTCGTGATCTTGCCCTCGAAGATCTTGCCGGCGGTGTCGGGCGACAGCTGGAGGCCGTCGACGCCGGGCAGGTTGTAGATGACGGCGATCGGGCTGACGTAGGTCGGGACCTCGATCACGTCGGAGCCGCAGCGCTCCTTCGCCGAGGCGAGCTCCTCGTCGTCCATGTACGCGTCCGAGCCGGCGAAGTCGGTGCCGCCGGCGATGAACTGCTCACGGCCCGCACCGGATCCGGCCGGGTCGTAGTTGACGGTGACGTCCGGGTTCGCGGTCTGGAAGCCGGCCTGCCAGGCGCCGACGGCTGCCTCCTGGGAGCTGGCGCCGGCGCCGTTGAGCGTGCCGCTCAGCGAGCTGGTGGTGGCGTCGTCGTCGGCCCCGGCCTCGTTGTCCGCCCCGCAGGCGGACAGGCCGAGGGCCACGGTCGCGGCCAGGGCCAGGGGAGCGGCGACGCGGAGCTTGGTGCGGTTCACTGTGGTCTTCCCTCTCTGGGAAACGTCATGTCGAAACTGGTGTTGTCGACGGCGACGTTAGGCAGCAGAGGTGAAGCGGTAGGCGGACGTAGGTGAACCGAAGGTGAACGCTGACCGACGAGTTCGGGCGGCGATGTGACGTATCCCGTGGTCAGACGGGCGTCGGAGCCTCGAGGAGGTCGGCGTGCGCGGTGCGTCGCAGATAGCCCTTGACGGTGTCCCGGCTCTTGCTCAGGCAGGCGATCTTGTCCTCGATCGAGGCCAGCTCGCCGTACATCATCTCGGCGAACTCCCTGCTGCAGGAAGGTGAACGTTCGTCGTCGGCCAGCGCCTCGATGTCGAGGACGGCACGGACGAGCCGGGTCGTGAGGCCGGAGGCGATCAGGCTCCGGATCGTCTGGACGCGGTCCACGTCGGCCTCCGAGTACGCCCGGTAGCCGTTGTGCTCGCGCGTCGACGCGAGCAGTCCTTGCTCCTCGTAGTAGCGCAGCATCCGTGTCGCGGTGCCCGTCCGCTCCGCCAGCTCTCCGACCCGCATCAAGATTCCTTCCGTTCGGGGCTTGACCTTGACACCGGTGTGAAGGTCTACGTTCCCAAGCATGACACGGAAGACATGGATCGCCCTGACAACTCTCGCAGGAGCGGCGTTCGCGACGGTGACCGTCGAGCTCCTCCCTGCCGGCCTGCTCGCCGCGATGGCCGACGACCTCGACGTCTCGCCCGGACAGATCGGGCTGCTGGTGACCGCGTGGGCGCTCACGGTGGCGGCACTGAGCCTCCCGCTCGAGCGCGCCACCCGCCGCCTGCCGCGCCGCACGGTGATGGTGGCCGCGGTCGTGGTCAGCGCGGGAGCGGCACTCCTCGCGGCGGCGTCGCCGGCGTACGGCGTGCTCGTCGCCGCCCGCATCGTGGCCGCGGCCGCCCACGGGCTCTTCTGGGCGCTCCTCGTGCCCTACGCGACCTCGCTGGTCAGCGAGCGCCACCTCGGCCGGGCGGTCTCGGTGGTGCTGGTCGGCCCGACCGCAGCAGGCGTGGTCGGCGTCCCCCTCGGTACGGCGGCCGCCGAGCTGGTCGGCTGGCGAGCCGTCCTCGTCGGTGCCGCGGTCGTCCTCGGGCTCGCGGCAGCAGCGCTCGTGGCCGTGCTGCCGTCCGGGACGGCGAGCGGCTCCGGTGCCGCGGAGCCGGCCGCAGGACGTGACCGCTCGCTGGTCCCGGTCACCGTCACGGCGGTCCTCGGCGCGGTGCTGCTGGTCGGGCACTTCCAGATGTTCACCTTCGTCGCGCCGATCGTGACCGACGTGGCGGGGTTCGAGCCCGCGGCGCTCGGCGGGGTGCTCGCGCTCTTCGGGGCGACCGGCGCTCTCGGTCTCGCCGTGGCAGGCCCGCTGTCGGACCGGCTCCCGCGGGCGGCGCTCCCCGCGACCGCCGCCGTGTTCGCGGCGACGTCGCTGGCGTTGACCGTGATCGATCGGAGCGCCGCCGCCGCCCTCGTGGTGATCGGCGTCTGGGGCGCGATGATCGGGCTCTTCCCGCCCGTGTTCCAGGCCACGGTCATGCGCGTCGCGTCCGAGCGCAGCCGCGGCGCCGCCGGAGCGGTCGTCGTCACCGCGCTCAACCTGGGGATCGCGGCCGGAGCGGCGAGCGGGGCGTGGGTCCTGGAGAACCTCGGCGTCACCTGGCTCGCGCCGGTGGCGACGGTGCTGATGGCCACCGCCGCGCTCGGGCTCGCGCTCAGTGCAGGGCGTGGTGCTCGGTCGCGAGGACCTCGCCGCGGCGATGGTGCACGACCACCAGCCCCGCCGGTGGCAGCGGGCTCGCGCTGACCGCGTCGGCGTCCACCCCGACGGCCTTGAGCATGCGCGGGATCACCGTCCGGTGGCCGCACACGGCGACGGGCCGCTTGTGGGCGACGTCCTCGAGCAGCGCCTCGGCGACGGGCCGGTTCTTCGCCGGCCCGCCGTCGCGCGGCTCGTCGAGGCGGTGGTCGACGGTGATCGGGCGGTGGAGCGCGTCGGCGTACGGACTGAGCGTCTGCACGCACCGCAGCGCCCCGCTCGAGTGCAGGTGGTGGATCGCGTACGCCGCGAGGACCGGCCGCAGCCTGCCGGCCTCGCGCTTGCCGGCCGCGGTGAGGGGACGGGCGAGCGGGTCCCTGCGCCAACGGTCGCGCGAGCGCGCCTGCGCGTGGCGGACGACGATCAGGGTCCGCGTCTTGTGAGCGCCCGTCTCCACCCGCTCGACGAAGGCGTCGAGCACCGCGCGGTCGTTGTCGTAGGAGAGCCGCCTCGTCGCCTTGTCCAGCGGCACCCAGGAGACTCCGTCGATCTCGCGGTTGGGGACGTAGGCGTCCGCGTCGCCGCTGATCGGCGTCGCCGACCAGTACGCGACGTTCTTGGTCCGGCCCTTCGTGTACTCGTACTCGAGCTCGATCAGCGGCACGCCGAGCCGCGCGAGCACGCCGGTCTCCTCCTCGACCTCGCGCACCGCCGTCGTGGGCCGCAGCTCGCCGCGCTCGACGGTGCCCTTGGGGATCGTCCAGTCGTCGTGGCGCGGTCGGTGGACGAGCAGGATCTCGAGACCGTCCTTCGCCTTCGAGCCCGCGGGGCGCCACACCACGGCGCCGGCGGACATCCGGACCGGCCGGCTCACACCAGCCCGCCGACTGCAGCCCGGTCCTGAGCCTCGGCGCGCGCTCTCGCCCGGCGTGCGCGGGTGCGCTCGATGACCGACTGCTGCAGGTCGCGCAGCGGACCGTCGGTCGCCTTCGTCCGGCACCACTCGCCGTCGGGAGCGAGGTCCCACGCGTCGGTCCCGGGGTCCATCGCCAGGTCGAGGACAGCTCCGATCTCGGCGATGTGCTCGCGCCGGTCGAGCCGCACCAGCACCTCGACACGACGGTCGAGGTTGCGGTGCATGAGGTCCGACGAGCCGATCCACACCTGCGGGTCGCCGCCGTCGGCGAACCAGAACACACGGCTGTGCTCGAGGAACCGGCCGAGCACACTGCGGACCACGATGTTCTCGCTCATGCCGGGAACCCCCGGCCGCAGGGCGCAGATGCCGCGGACGAGCAGCTGCACCGGCACGCCCGCCTGCGACGCCCGGTAGAGCGCGTCGATGACCTCCTCGTCGACGATCGAGTTGACCTTGAAGCGGATCCCGGCGGGACGGCCCGCGCGCTGGTGCGCGATCTCGCGCTCGATCCGCTCCACGATCCCGGGGCGCAGACCGGCCGGCGCGACCATGAGCTGGCGGTAGGACTCGCGACGTGAGTAGCCCGACAGGTTGTTGAACAGGTCGGTGAGGTCGTCGGCGATCTCGGTGTCGGTGGTGAGCAGGCCGTAGTCCTCGTAGAGGCGGGCCGTCTTCGGGTTGTAGTTGCCGGTGCCGATGTGCGCGTAGCGGCGCAGCCCGTCGGGCTCGTCGCGGACCACGAGGCACAGCTTGCAGTGCGTCTTGAGGCCGAGCAGCCCGTACACGACGTGGCACCCCGCCCGCTCCAGCTTGCGCGCCCACCGGATGTTGGCCTGCTCGTCGAACCGTGCCTTGATCTCGACCAGGACGAGCACCTGCTTGCCGGCGCGGGCGGCGTCGACCAGCGAGTCGATGATCGGCGAGTCGCCCGAGGTCCGGTAGAGGGTCTGCTTGATCGCGAGCACCTGCGGGTCGGCGGCGGCCTGCTCGACGAACCGCTGGACGCTGGTCGCGAACGAGTCGTACGGGTGGTGGAGGAGGACGTCGTGCTCGCGCAGCGCCGCGAACATGTCGACGGGACTCGAGGACTCGACCTCCGCGAGGTCGGGATGGGTGGCCGGGACGAACGGCTCGAACTGCAGCTCCGGGCGGTCGAGGTCGGCGATCTGGTGCAGGCTCGCCAGGTCCAGCGGCGCCGGGAGACGGAACACCTCGTCCGGGCTGATGTCGAGCTCGGTCACCAGCAGCTCGAGCACGTGCTCGTCCATCGTGTCCTCGACCTCGAGCCGCACCGGTGGGCCGAACTTGCGGCGCAGGAGCTCCTGCTCGAGGGCCTTCAGCAGGTTCTCCGCGTCGTCCTCCTCGACCTCGAGGTCCTCGTTGCGGGTCACCCGGAAGGTGTGGTGGGCGGTGATCTCCATCCCCGGGAAGAGCGCGTCGAGGTGGGCGGCGATCACCTCCTCGAGCGGGACGAAGCGCTGCGGACCCACCGTGACCCACCGGTCGAAGATCGGCGGCACCTTGACGCGGGCGAAGTGCGACTTGCCGGTGACGGGGTTGCGCATCACGACCGCGAGGTTGAGCGAGAGGCCCGAGATGTAGGGGAAGGGGTGCGCCGGGTCGACGGCGAGCGGCGTCAGCACGGGGAAGACGCGCGCACGGAACACCCCGGACGCGTCGTCGCGCTCGGACGGCTCGAGGTCGTCCCAGTGCAGGAGCGCGATGCCGTGCTCGTCGAGGCGGTCGCGCAGCTCGTCGGTGAGCAGGGCGCCCTGCTGCCGCATCAGCTCACGGCTGCGCTGCAGGCTCGCGGACCAGACCTCGCGCGGCTGCAGCCCGCTGGCGCGCCGCGACGCGAGGCCGGTAGCGATGCGTCGCTTCAGCCCGGCGATCCGCACCATGAAGAACTCGTCGAGGTTGCCCGAGAAGATCGCCGAGAACCGCACGCGTTCCAGCAGGGGCACCGAAGGGTCCTCCGCCAGCTCGAGCACCCGCTGGTTGAACGCCAGCCACGACAGCTCGCGGTCGCTGAACCGGTCGTCAGGCAGGTCCGGCTCGTGGTCGACGAACGGCGGGTCGACGTCGAAGGAGTCCGGAGAGCTCGGGAGCTCCTCGGTCGCGGTGCCGGCGCCGGCGGGGAGGTCTTCTGCCATGCCCGCATCGTGTCACGCAAAAGTGACCAGCGGGTGACGTGACTCAGGCCGCGCGACCGACCCAGAGAAGGTGGCCGGCGCCGACCTCGACCTCGTCGACGCGGGTGAATCCCGCCGCCTCCAGGACAGCCACCCGCTCGGGCACGAGCGTCACCGCCGCGGCGACGCCCTCGATCTCCTCCAGCGCGGTCGCGATGCACGCCTGGAGCAAGCGGTCCCGCTCGGCGGCGGGCAGCTCGGGCACGGCGGCCAGCGCGGTGAGGACCACGTCGGGCTGCACACGGTCGAGCGCCGCCGCGACCTCCGGAGCCGCGGCAGCCAAGGCCTGCCGGACCTCCTCGCCGGGGTCGATCGCTGCCTGGACGGTCGCCGCGTCGAGCTCGCGGACGACGGTGTCGCGCAGGTCGTCGGCGAGACCGACCGCGCCCAGCGGCATCCAGACCGTGGCCGCGTGCAGGGAGTCGCCGGCGTCGGCCACCCAGAGCTGTCCGTGCTGGAGCACCACGTGGCTCAGCGCGAGCCGCGTGACGGAGGCCGCGACCAACGGGTCCGCGGGGCCGTCGACGGTGCCGTCGCCGTCGATGTCGAGCTCGGGAGCCGAGGCCTCGAGCAACCGGGCGACGTGCGTCACGTCGACGATCCCGGCGCGACGCACGGCGTACGAGGTGACGGTGCCCAGGGAGGTGGCCATACCTCCACCCTGACATCCGGACCCAAGGACCCCGCGCCCTCCAGCGGTCTCAGGCGCCGGTCGCGTACAGGACGTCGCGCGCGCTCTCGCGGAACCCGAGACCCTCGTACGTCGCCAGCGCCGGCGTGTTGTCGCCCTCGACGTAGAGGTCGACGCGACGCAGGCCGAGGGTGGCGAGGTGGTGCAGGCCACGCAGCGTGAGGGCCTTGCCGAGCCCGCGACCCTGCTCCGACGGGTCGACGCCCACGACGTACACCTCGCCGACGTCGCCGCCCTCGGCCACCGGCGGGTCCACCTTGGTCCAGTGGAAGCCGACGACCTCGCCGTCGCGCTCGGCGACGAACAGCCCGGCGGGGTCGAACCACGGCTGCGCGGTCCGCGCGCGGAAGTCGGCCTCGTCCATCGCGCCCTGCTCGGGGTGGCTCGCGAAGGCGCGGGCGTTGACCGCGACCACCCCCGCGGTGTCCTCGTCGCGCCAGGTCCGGATCGTCACACCCTCGACCGGACGCTCGTCCGGCAGCGCGGCGGCGGTGTCCCGCTCGAGGACGAGCAATGTGCGTACGGCGGTGAGGCCGCGGCGGCGTGCGAGCGCCTGCGCTCCCGGCAGGTCCCCGTGGGCCCAGAACCGGCTCTCGCCCTGGTCGAGGACCCGGTCCAGCAGCTGCAGTCCGACACCCCGGCGCCGGTGGTCCGGCTCCACGAACAGCTCGACGGGTGCGTCGCCCGCGGCGTACGCGACCCCGACCAGGAGGTCGCCCTCGTACGCCGTCTCGTCGACGCGCGGGGGCGCGCCCGACGCGATCGCGATCCTGCTGGCCTCGTTGAGCGGTGACACGCCGTCGACCGAGGCGATGCCCGCGGCGAGCGCGACGCGCCCGTCGACCTCCGCGCTCATCGGTGCCTCCCGCTCGTGTCGGTGGCTCTCAACGCCCGCACCTGGGTGGCGGCTTCTGCGGCGACCGCAGCAGCGAGCGCGGTTGCGTCCTCGACGTCGGAGTCCCGCTCGGGCACGAGCACCTGCACCTTTCCTGCGGCGAAGAGGTCGGCCGCCGACACGCGTTGGGCGGTCGCCATCTCGGCGGCGTGGTCCGCGTCGCCGTGCACGATCGCCGACGCACCTTCGGGAGGCAGCGGCGAGAGCCAGGCGCTCTGGGTGGCGACGACGACGTCGGCGGGGAAGAGCGCGAGCGCGCCGCCGCCGCACCCCTCGCCGAGGAGGACCGCGACCGTCGGGACCGTCATCGTCGCCATCGACGCGATGCAGCGGGCGATCTCACCGGCGATCGCGCCCTCCTCGGCCGCCCGCGACAGCTCCGCTCCGGGCGTGTCGATGAACGAGACCAGCGGAAGGCCGAGCTCGTTGGCCAGGCGCATCCCGCGACGGGCCTCGCGCAGCGCGCCCGGTCCCATCGGTGCGCGCTGCTGGGACTTGCGGTCCTGGCCGACGACCACGCACGGCTCGCCGTCGAGCCGCGTGAGGGCGACGATCATCGCGCTGTCGCGCTCCCCCTCGTCGGTGCCCTGGAGGCGGATCGTGTCCTCGCCGCCGACGCGCAGCACGTCGCGGACGCCCACCCGCTGCGCGTCCCGGGTCCGCTCGATCGCGGTCCACGTGTCGAGGGCGGCCGTGCTGACGGGTTCGCGCCGGGTGAGCGTCGCGGGCTTCGGCGGGTCGACGAGGATGCCGAGCGTGCGGTCCACGAGGGCGGGGAGGTCCTCGGCGGTGACGACCGCGTCGAGGATGCCGTGGTGGGCGAGGTTCTCGGCGGTCTGGACGCCCTCGGGGAACGGGTGGTGGTTGAGGACCTCGTACACCTTCGGGCCGAGGAACCCGACGAGCGCGCCGGGCTCGGCGACCGTCACGTGGCCGAGCGATCCCCACGAGGCGAAGACGCCGCCGGTCGTCGGGTGACCGAGGTGGACGAGGTAGGGGAGGCCCGCCGCCTTGTGGTCCATGATCGCCCGGGAGATGTCGATCATGTGGAGGAAGGCCGGCGTGCCCTCCTGCATGCGGGTGCCGCCGGAGGCCGTGGTGGCCAGGACCGGGATGCGCTCCTCGGTCGCGCGCCGCACCGCGCTCACGATCCGGCGGGCGGCGTCCTCGCCGATCGAGCCGGCGAGGAAGCGGAACTCGCTGGCGACCACCGCGACGGGGCGACCGCGCACGGTGGCGCGTCCCGTGATGACCGACTCGTCGCGGCCTGAGCGCTCGGCGGCGCGGGCGAGCTCGCGCTGGTACGACTCAGGCCAGCGGCTGACGTCGATCGGGGAGTCCCACGACGTGAAGGAGTCGGGGTCGAGGACGAGCTCGACCAGGTCCGACGCCGTACGACGTGCGCTCATGCTCGGGATCCTCTCGGGCGGTGTGCTCGGGTGCTCCGATCCAAGCACAGCCGCCCGGGGTGGTGCTCGTGCGCGTCAGCGGCGGAGCGGCTCCACCGCTCGCGCACGCTCGGCGTCCTCGCTGCTGCTGTCCCCGGCGCTCGCGTCGCGGCGGTCGCGCGACTGGGCGACGAAGCGGTAGCCGACGTTGCGGACGGTGCCGATGAGCGTCTCGTTGTCCGGACCGAGCTTGGCCCGCAGGCGACGGACGTGGACGTCGACCGTCCGGGTGCCGCCGAAGTAGTCGTAGCCCCAGACCTCCTGGAGCAGCTGCTGGCGGGTGAACACACGGCCGGGGTGCTGGGCGAGGAACTTGAGGAGCTCGAACTCCTTGAAGGTGAGGTCGAGCGAGCGGCCGTCCAGGCGCGCGGTGTAGGTGACGTCGTCGACGGTGAGGCCGCCGGACTTGATGACGTGGGCGTCCGGGTCGTTGCCGGACTCCGCCGAGACACGCCCGATCGCCAGCCGGAGCCGGGCCTCGACCTCGGCGGGACCGGCGGTGGTGAGGATGACGTCGTCCATGCCCCAGTCGGCGGCCACGACGGCGAGACCACCTTCGGTGACGATGAGGACGAGGGGGGAGTCGACTCCGGTGGTCCGGAGCAGACGGGTGAGACCGCGCGCCTGGGCGAGGTCGGTGCGGCCGTCGATGAGGACGGCGTCGCAGGACGGAGCGTCGAGGAGGGCACTGGCCTCCGGCGGGAGGATCTTCACGTGGTGCGGGAGGAGTGCAAGCGCAGGCAGTACTTCGATGGACGACTGCGTACTCGGTGTCAGCAGGAGCAAGGTGGACATCGCGTAACCCTTCTGCGGATACAAAGAAAGCCCAGGGCTCTGCCCAGGGCTTCATTGCTTGCTCCACAATAGTCCACGTGTCGGAAGCATCAACAACCGGTAACCGCGAGCCCGGCAGCAGCGCGAGCGTCACGGTTCGCTACTGGGCCGCCGCCCGGGCCGCTGCAGGTCGTGAGGTGGATCACGTCGATCCCGGCACGGTCGCCGAGGTCCTCGATGCCGTGAGGACGTTGCACGCCGGCAACGAGCGCTTCATGCGCGTGCTCGAGATCTGCTCGGTGCTGGTCGGGGAGGAGCCTCTCGGGGGCGCCGACCCGACGACCGTCTCGGTGGGGTCGGGAGGGCAGCTGGAGCTACTGCCGCCCTTCGCCGGAGGCGATAGTCGACACAGCGCCGGAGGCGACAGTCGACACAGCGCCGGAGGCGACAGCCGACACAGCGCCGGAGGCGCTTCAGATGTACGCGCTGCGGCACGCGGCGTGGTCCTGTCCGACGGGGGACGCGGGCGACGAGACCGCACGTGAGCCGCGTCCGCGAGGAGGCGCGCTCGCCCCTCGGGCTCACCGCGATCGCCCCGCCCGTGGTCACCTGCGCACTCGCGGGTCTCCTGGTGCTCGCGGACCTCGCCGGCACCGTCGTCATGGCCGCGGCCGTGCTGCTGGTCCAGCTCGTGCTCGCCGCGTCGCCGTCGCCCGCGGGCCGGACGCGAGCGCCGGTGCACGCTCCGAAGGCGCTCCCGATCGCCCTGTCGGGTCTGGTCGCCGCCGTCGTCACCCTCGCCCCGTCCGTCGTCGCGGGGGCCGAGGGCACAGTGGCCACCGCCGCGGCGTCGGTCGACAGCGGCTCGCTCGCCGGCGTGGGGATCGCGCTCCCGGTGCTGGTCCTCGCCGCGCTGCTCGGTCAGCTCCGTCGCCCGGCGCCGCGGCCCGACGTCGTCCCTGCGCTCGGTGAGGTCGTCGTCACGGGCACGGTCGCGCTGATGGCGACGGGGTGGCTGGCGGCGGCCGTGTCGCCGGTGGGGCGTCCCGCGGTGGTCGTGGCCGCGGTGGTGACGGTGATCGTCGTGGTCGCCGACCGCGCTGGTCGGATGCGTCCCGTGGCGCACGTGTGGGCGCTCGCCCTGAGTGCGCTGAGCGGCATCGTCCTCGCCTCGCTCGAGGGTGCCGACGCGGTGGTCGGGGGCGTGGCGGCGGTCGCGATCGGCGGTGCCGTGATCGCCGGCTCCTCGGTCGGGAGGCGTTGGCGTCCGCTCCCGCCGTCGCGCTGGGCGGTCGAGGCGACCGCTCCGATCGCGCTCGCGGGTCCGGTGGTCTTCGTGGCCGCGTTGATCTGGGCCGGCATCTGACGGGTCGCGTCAGCGGGCTCGGTACGCGGCGGCCACCAGCGGGTCGGCCACGGCGGGGTCCATCTGGCGTACGGCCTCGCGCACCGCGAGGACCGGGACGCGTCCCGGGCGGTCGGCGATCCATGCGGCGACGAGCTGCGGACGACGCTTCGCGGTCTCGCGCAGCACCCACCCGATCGCCTTGCGCACGAAGAACTCCCGCTCGTCCAGCATCGCGTCGGCGTAGCGGCTGAACCGGTCCCAGTCGCCGCGGCCCCGGCGCAGCGGCGGCATGAGGGCGAGCAGGGCGGCGCGTCGCAGCCAGAAGTCGTCGTCGCGTGCCCACCGGTCCAGCACCTCGCCGCACTGTGTGCGCTCGCCACCGTCGTCGCACACGACGGCCACGACCTCCGTGGCGAGCGGGTCGACGAGCGCCCAGGTCCCCGCGGTGCGCAGCATCGTTGCCACCCGGTCCAGGTCGGTGCACCCGAGCGTGCGGGCGCCGCCGGCGAGGACGAAGACGCCGGCGAGGAGGTCCTCGTGGACGCCGGTGTCCCAGAGCCGCGTCGCCAGGCCGAGGACCTGCGTGCGGTCGTCGACGTGGTGCGTGCGAAGGGCCGCCCGCACCGCGTCCCGCACCACCGGCACGCGGACGCCGAGGTGGGTGCGGTTGCTCTTGAGGTACCGCGCTCCGCCTGCGGCGCGTTCGGGATCGGCGTGGCGGGCGAGGGAGTCGGCGACCTCTCGCGCCGCGGACGTCACATCGTCCGTCATGGCGGGCACCGTACTCTGGAATCGTGCCCCTCGGTGTCCTCGTCCTCCTCGTCGTGCTGGTGGCGACCGGCGCCTTCGCGCTCGTCCGCAGGCAGCGCGACGGTCGGGTGAGGACGTCCGCGCCGCCGGCGGCGACGTCTGCCGAGGCTGCCGCCACGACGCCCGAGCGCCCCGTGCTCTCCGCCGAGGACGTCGGCGCCGCGCTCGGCGAGGGCGCGACGCTGGTCCAGGTCTCGAGCGCCTTCTGCGCGCCGTGCCGCGCCGCCCGGGTGCTGCTGACCAAGGTGGCGGAGGAGCGTGCCGCCGTCGCGTACGTCGACGTCGACGCCGAGTCCCACCTCGACCTGGTCCGGCGGCTCAACGTCATGCGCACCCCGACGATCCTGGTGCTCGACCCCACGGGTGCAGTGGTCGGCAGGGCCTCCGGAGTCCCGCGGCTGGCCGAGATCGAGGCCGTCCTCGACAGCGTCACGACGACGCCCGTCTCAGATAACGGATAGATGTCTCGGCATTCGAGACGCGAAGGTGACCGCCCGGGGATCGCCGCCTACGCTTGCGGCATGCCTCGTACGACACACCTGACCAAGCGACGCGCAGTGGACCACTGCCGCGTGCGCTCGGCGCTGTGTCGCATGCGCTGAACGACCTCATCTGACCGCCGCCTCGTGCGGCACCGTTCTGCGCCCTGGAGTTCTCCATGTCACTCAGCTCGTCGAGCGACCCTCGTACCAGCGCCTCTCCTGCGGGAAGCCCCGCCGGACAGGTCGACCCGCGAGGTCAGCGGTTCGCCGCAGCGATCACGTCGGTGGTCCTCGCGATCGCTCTCGTGGCTGTGGGCACGCCATTCGCGACCGTTCTGATCGCCCTCCAGGCGCTCGTCTTCGCGCTGGGCGTCCTCGCAGGCCCGTCGCGCACGCCGTACGCCGCACTCTTCGTGCGGTTCGTCCGGCCGCGCATCGGCGCTCCGTCGGAGACCGAGGACGCACGACCACCTCGCTTCGCGCAGTCGGTCGGGCTCGTCTTCACCCTGATCGCTCTCGTGGCCGCAGTGGCCGGCGTCGTGCCGGTGGCCGCGGTCGCCGTGGGCTTCGCGCTCGCCGCAGCGCTGCTCAACGCCGTCACCGGCTTCTGCCTCGGCTGCGAGATGTACCTGATCATCCGACGCGTCGCGCCCGCCCGGGCCTGACCCGTCACGACACACCACTCAGCACTGCACCAACCAACCGTGGAGGTAAAGCCATGAGCCGCGACACCGCGCTCGTCACCGCCGACTGGGTCGAGGAGCACCTGTCCGACGCGGGCGTCGTGCTCGTCGAGGTCGACGAGGACACGACGGCCTACGACAAGGGCCACATCGCCGGAGCCATCAAGCTCGACTGGAAGAACGACCTGCAGGACCCGGTCCGCCGCGACTTCGTCAGCAAGGAGCAGTTCGAGGCGCTGCTGTCCGAGCGTGGCGTGAGCAACGACGACACCGTCGTGCTCTACGGGGGCAACAACAACTGGTTCGCCGCCTACGCCTACTGGTACTTCAAGCTCTACGGCCACCAGGACGTCAAGCTGCTCGACGGCGGCCGCAAGAAGTGGGAGCTCGACAGCCGCGAGCTCGTCGAGGAGATCCCGACCCGCGCCGCGACGTCGTACACGGCGCAGGAGCAGGACACCTCGATCCGCGCGTTCCGCGACGAGGTCGTCGCCGCCATCGGCGTCCAGAACCTCATCGACGTGCGCAGCCCTGACGAGTTCGCCGGTCGCCTGCTCGCACCGGCGCACCTCCCGCAGGAGCAGGCGCAGCGCGGCGGCCACATCCCGACCGCCGGCAACGTCCCGTGGAGCAAGGCGGCCAACGACGACGGCACCTTCCGCAGCAACGAGGAGCTCGAGGCGCTGTACGCCGAGGCCGGCCTCGACCGCAGCAAGGACACCATCGCGTACTGCCGCATCGGCGAGCGCTCCTCGCACACCTGGTTCGTGCTGCAGGAGCTCCTCGAGATCCCGAACGTGAAGAACTACGACGGCTCCTGGACCGAGTACGGCTCGCTGATCGGCGTGCCGGTCGCGCTCGGCGACGAGCCCGGCGAGGCCTGAGCATGTGCGGCGCGACGCGAGGTGGCCCGAGCCTGGACGGCATCGACCTCGACAAGGAGTCGGTGATCCAGGGCATCGTGACCAAGGAGGGCGAGCCGGTCGGCAACGCCTACGTACGCCTGCTCGACAGCGGCGGTGAGTTCACCGCCGAGGTGCCGACGTCGGCGACCGGCCAGTTCCGGTTCTTCGCCGCGCCCGGTGAGTGGACGCTGCGCACGCTCGCGCCGCGCGTCGAGCCGGTGGACCGCAAGGTGCAGGCCCAGAAGGGCAGCGCCGTCGACATCGAGGTGACGCTCCAGCCTGTCGGCTGACCGCGCAGCGAGTCGAGACCGAAGCCCCCGTCCCGGGATCCGGGACGGGGGCTTCGTCGTCTCCCACGGTTTGCCACGCCGACGTGGCAGGTTCCCGTTGGCGCGGCAGGCTCGGCGCGAAGGTCAGCTGACCTCGGTCTCCGTGCCGAGCTTGGCGGCGTCGGGGTTGAGACGCAGGTACTTCTTGACCTTGTCGTTGCGGACCATGCGCCACAGGTCTTTGCCCTTGGTCTCGTCGAGCAGGACGATGCTCTGGCCGTTGTCGGACGTGCCGTAGCCGGCGGTCGGCACGGTCATGAAGTCCACGTTGTCGACGCTGACCCCCCGAAGCGCCCACGCGAGCCCCGTGATGTCGGAGTTCGTGAACCCCTCGTCGATGGTGAGGTTCTGGGCGACCGACGAGACGGTCTTCTGCAGCGCGACCGGATTCGTGACGTTGGCGCCGCTCATCATCTTCTTGAGCAGCAGCCGGATGAAGTTCTGCTGGCGCTGGATGCGGTCGAAGTCACCGTTGGAGAGGCCGTAGCGGGTGCGGACGTACTGCAGCGCGCGCTTGCCCTTGAGGTTGTGCCAGCCCTTGTCCCACTGGACCTTCTGAGACGAGTCGTAGAACGACTCGGGGATGTAGACACGGACGCCGTTGACGGCCTCGGTCATGTCCTTGAAGCCGTCCCAGTCCATGATCACCATGTGGTCCATGCGCAGGTTGGTGATGTGCTCGACGGTCGAGATCGCGCCCGCCGGACCGTAGTTGGCGAAGGCGGCGTTGATCTTGTCCTCGCCGCGCGGCTCGCCCTCCTCGTCGTAGATCGTGACGTAGGAGTCGCGGGGGATCGAGACGACCGACACGTTCTTACGGTCGGCCGAGACGTGGGCGACCATGATCGTGTCGCTGCGGTGGACGCGGCCTTCCTTCCACCGCCCCTCGGAGTCGAGGTCGGCCTTGATCGACGACTTGTTGTTGTTGCCGTCGGCCTCAGCATCGGCGCCGAGCACCAGGATGTTGAGCGCCTCGCCAGGGGCGGGGTCGGGGCGGTTCTCCTCCTTGATGGAGGCTTGCCCCGGGACCTTGTCGATGCCGCCGAGGCTGTTCATCAGACCCCAGGCGTAGGCGCCGCCACCGATCAGGACGACGGAGAGCACCGAGGCGATGGACACACCGATCCAGTGGCGGCGCATCCATCCGCGCGGCTTCTCGGCACGTCGTTTGCCGGCGCCCTCGTAGTCGCTCATCCCTCTCCCTGTCCAGCATGGCGGCAGCCCAGACACCTGGCCGGGGCTGCATCCCGCCTATTCTGCCCCATGACCGGTCATGAGCCCAGGCGACGTGCGTCTCCCCGTCGCAGCTCTGCGCTGTCGAGGACCAGCGTCACCGGGCCGTCGTTGACCAGCGAGACCGCCATGTCGGCCCCGAACGCTCCACGTTCGACGTGCGCTCCGAGTTCCCGCAGGGCTCGGCAGTACTCGTCGTAGAGCGGCTCGGAGACGGGGCCCGGCGCGGCATCCCCCCAGGACGGGCGACGCCCCTTGCGGACGTCGGCGTACAGCGTGAACTGGCTGATCACCAGCAGCGGTGCGTCGACGTCGGACGCGGAGCGCTCGTCGCGGAGGATGCGCAGGTTCCAGGTCTTGGCGGCCAGGGCAGCGGCATCGTCGGCGCTGTCCGTGTGCGTGACGCCGAGCAGCACGACGAGCCCCGGACGCTCGAGCGCGCCGACGACCTCGCCGTCGACGCGCACCGATGCGGAGCTGACTCGCTGGACGACCGCACGCACCCGCACATTCTGGCGGGTCGGGTCTCGGCGTCAACCCCCGCCTAGACTGGAGCCATGCCGTTCGAGATCCCCGAGGACCTTCACCCCGACATCCTCGGCTTCGCGTGGTTGCTGGGCCAGTGGCACGGCAACGGGCGCGGCGACTACCCGACGATCGAGCCCTTCAGCTTCGAGCAGGACGTGGCCTTCGCCCACGACGGGCGTCCGTTCCTGCACTACTTCAGCCAGACCTGGATCACCGACGAGTCCGGGGAGCGGGTCCGCCCGGGTGCCCTCGAGACCGGATTCCTGCGCCCCGGGGGGCCGATCGACAAGGCCAAGGGACCGGTGGAGCTGATGCTCACGCACCCCACCGGCTTCGTCGAGATCTACTTCGGCGAGCTCGACGGACCGCGTCTCACGCTGCAGACCGATGCGGTCGTCCGCACGCCGACGGCCAAGGAGTACACCGCCGGCCAGCGCATGTACGGCCTGGTCGACGGCGACCTGATGTACGCGTACGACATGGCGGCCCAGGGGCAGGCCATGCAGTCTCACCTGTGGGGGCAGCTGAAGCGTGTCTGATCTCGACAACCTCGGTCCGGCGGATTCGCTCGCGACGAGAAGAAGTCCCCTCCTGGAGCTCCCCGGCGCGGTCGAGGGCGAGGGGCGGGACCGCGGGGTCGCCGCCCACTACGGCGCGATCGGTCCCGAGCAGCGCTCCCTCGAGGCGGGAGACGCCTTCGTCGACCTGTCTCACCGCGACGTCGTGACGATCACCGGGCCCGACCGTCTCGGTTGGCTCCACTCGCTCACCACCCAGGCGTTCGAGGGGCTCGCCGCCGGCACCCCGACGCAGGGCCTCGTGCTCTCGCCGCAGGGCCGTGTCGAGCACGCCTTCCACGGCGTCGACGACGGCGAGACCTTCTGGGCGCACACCGAGCCCGGCGGCGGCGCCCCGCTCGCGGCGTACCTCGACTCGATGCGCTTCATGATGCGCGTCGAGGTCGCCCTCGTCTCCGACGCGTACGCGGTGCTGGGCCTGCCCGGACTCGCGTACGCGCTGGTGCCCCGCGCGGAGCTCGCGGCCGCACCCGCGACGTACGGGACCCCGGTCGGCACCTGGGCGTGGGAGGCGCTGCGGATCGCCGCCGGAGTCCCGCGTCCCGGCCTGGACACCGACGACAAGGCGATCCCCAACGAGTACGGCTGGCAGTACGACGCGTCGACGGGCACGCCGGACAGCATGCAGGCGGTCCACCTCGCCAAGGGCTGCTACCGGGGCCAGGAGACCGTGGCGCGGATCCACAACCTCGGTCGCCCGCCGCGCCGAGCCGTGCTGCTGCACCTCGACGGCTCCGTCGAGCACCTGCCGGCGCACGGCGCCGACGTCGAGCTCGACGGCCGCCGGGTCGGGTTCGTCGGCTCGTCGGCACGCCACCACGAGCTCGGACCGATCGCGTACGCGGTCGTGAAGCGCAACGTGCCGGTCGACGCCACGCTGCTCGCCGACGGCGTCGCCGCCGCGCAGGAGGTGCTGGTCGACCCGGAGGTCGGGCTGCACGTCCGTCCGGCCCTCTAGCGGCAGCCGGCGCCTCCGGGCTGGTTGCTATCGTCGCCCGCATGCAGATCTCGGTCATCGGCTGCTCGTACCTGGGCGCCGTCACCTCCTCGTGCCTGGCCAGCCTCGGGCACGACGTCACCGGTGTCGACATCGACGCGCGGATCGTCGAGGAGCTCTCGGCCGGGCGGGCTCCGTTCTTCGAGCCCGGACTGCAGGAGCTGCTGAGCGAGCAGGCCACCACCGGCCGCCTTCGCTACACGACGGACCCGGCCGCGGTCGCCGGCAGCGCGGTGCACTTCGTGTGCGTCGGGACGCCGCAGCGGGCGGGCGAGAACGCGGCCGACCTCCGCCAGGTGGAGAGCGCCATCGAGGGACTCCTGCCCCACCTCGCGCCCGGGGACGTGGTCGTGGGCAAGTCGACCGTGCCGGTCGGTACGGCGGCCCGGCTCGCCGCCCGCATCGCCGAGGTGCAACCCGAGGCCACGCTCGTCTGGAACCCCGAGTTCCTCCGTGAAGGCTTCGCCGTCGAGGACACGCTGCACCCGGACCGGATCGTGTACGGCCTGCCGGAGGGGCCTGCGGGTGAGCGGGCGCGAGCGGTCCTCGACGAGGTGTACGCCGCACCGCTCGCCGACGACGTCCCGCTCGTCGTCACCGACTACCCGACAGCCGAGCTGGTCAAGGTGGCGGCCAACTCGTTCCTCGCCACGAAGATCTCCTTCATCAACGCGATGGCCGAGCTCTGCGAGGTCGCCGGCGGTGACGTCACCGCGCTCGCCGACGCGATCGGCCACGACGACCGCATCGGGCGCCGGTTCCTCAACGCCGGCCTCGGGTTCGGCGGCGGCTGCCTTCCCAAGGACATCCGTGCCTTCATGGCGCGGGCCGGCGAGCTCGGCGCCGACGAGGCGCTCACCTTCCTCCGCGAGGTCGACGCGATCAACCTGCGTCGTCGCGACCGCGTCCTCGAGATCGCTCGGCAGGTGCTGGACGGTGCGGTGACGGACCGTCGGATCGCCGTCCTCGGCGCCGCCTTCAAGCCCAACAGCGACGACGTCCGCGACTCGCCCGCCCTCGACGTCGCCGCGCGGCTGCACGTCCACGGCGCCGAGGTCCGGGTCACCGACCCGCACGCGATCGCGAACGCGCGCCGCCTCCACCCCGAGCTCGCCTACGTATCCACGGTCGACGAGGCGGTCGACGGGGCCGACCTGGTCCTGCTCCTCACGGAGTGGCGCGAGTACGTCGAGCTCGATCCCGCCGCGGTCGCGAAGCAGGTGCGCAACCCCGTCGTCGTCGACGGTCGCAACGTGCTGGACCCCGTCGCGTGGCGCGGCGCGGGCTGGACGTACCGAGGGCTCGGCCGGCCGTAGCGTCAGCCGCGGTGCTTGACGGCGTCCGTCTCGGACACGCGCGGGTGCGGTGCGCCGGGAGGGTCGGCGTGCCCGTACCCGTAGCCGTAGCCTGACCAGCTCCCCTCCTGCGAGCGCGGCGGCGTCATCGTCAGCACCGTGCCGAGCAGGCGGGCGCCCACGCTGGTCAGCCGCTCGACCGAGCGTCGTACCTGGTCGCGTGTCGCCTTCTTGGCTCGTACGACGAGGAGAGCCCCGTCGGCCTGCGACGCGAGCACCGCGGCGTCGGTGATCGGCAGCAGCGGCGGGGCGTCGACGAGGACGACGTCGTACGTCGCGCGGAGCTCGCGGAGCGTGTCGGCCATCGCCTGGCTCTGCAGGAGCTCGGCAGGGTTCGGCGGGACGGGACCGCTGGTGAGGACGTCGAGGAACTTGTTGGTGGTCGGCTGGACCGCCTCGACGAGGGTGCTGCGTCCGATCATCACCGACGTCAGCCCCACGTCGGGCGGCAGTGCCATGTAGTCGGCGACGCGGGGGCGTCGCAGGTCGCCCTCGACGAGCACGACCCTGTGCTGGGCGATCGCGAGGGTGAGCGCGAGGTTCGTCGCGGTCGTCGTCTTTCCCTCCTCCGGGACGGCGCTCGTGACGACGATGACCTTGCGGTCGGCGTCGACGTCGACGAACTGGAGGTTGGTGCGCAGCACGCGGAAGGCTTCGGTGCGCGGGGCGAGCAGACCGATCTGCGTCACGAGCGGGCTCCTGCTCGCCGACGAGTCGTACGGGATCGAGCCGAGCACGGGAGCGTCGGTCAGGTCGTCGAGGTCGTTGCTCGTGCGTACCGACGTGTCGAGCGTCTCCCTCAGCAGCGCGGCGCCGATCCCGACCAGCAGCCCGAGGATGAGGGCGAGGCCGAACGTACGAGGCAGGTTCGGGCTCGTCGGGGTGTCCGGGAGGCTCGCGCTGTCGACGACGGTCGCCTTGATCGGGGCGCTGTCGTCGCCGCCGGAGGTCTCGAGCTCCTGGACGTAGGAGGTGAACTCGTCGGCGACCGCCTCGGCGATCCGCTGCGCCTGCTCGGCGTCGGCGTCGGTGGCGCGCACCTCGAGGATCACGGTCTCGGGCACCACGGAGGCGCTGATCTTCGCCGCGAGCTCGCTCGGCGGCGTGTCGAGATCGAGCCGTTCACCGACGCGCTGCGCGACGGCCTCGCCTGTGATGAGGGTGGCGTACGAGGCGACGCGCTGCTGCGAGAACAGGCCTCCCTGGTACGCGTCGGTGCTGTCGGCCTGCGGCGTCGAGACGAAGAGGCGCGTCGTCGAGGTGTACTCCGGTGTGGCGCGCGCGACCAGCACGCCCGCGACGGCGAGCGCGACAGCAACGCAGCCGACGACCAGCAGCCATCGCCGACGCAGGACCTGAAGGAGCTCGTGAACCCCCAACCGTCCCCCTCGGTTCGTAGGTGCTTCCTCACCCTAGGGCAGGCGTGGCGTCCCTGCATTGGCGTAGTTACGACATGCAGAACCCATTGATCGTCGCTAATGTCCCGTTTTGAGCCAAATCTCTGTCCGGGGAAGGAGATGTGTGGCTGCTTTGCGCCCGTGGCTCCGCCGGCATCGCTCGGTGGTGCTCATCGCTTTCGACAGTCTGGCCTGGCTCGTCGCGACCGTGGGTGTCCTCGTCGCTCGGTACGACGGTGACCTCGCATCGGTGAACGCGGCGGGGGCCGTCTGGCTGTTCCTCACGATGGCGGCCTCCTACCTCGTGCTCGGACAGGCCTTCCGGCTGCACAGCGGGCGGGCCGTGACGGGCAGCCTCGAAGAAGCCGTTCTCCTGAGCGGCGTCGGAGCGACCGCAGGCCTCGTCGGATTCGCCCTGAACTTCCTGACCGACCCGCTGTGGGCGCCCCGTGCCGTCCCCATCGGCGCGACCGTCGTCGCGGTCGCGGTGATGGCGTGGGGCAGGGTCGCGTGGCGCCGGTGGAAGGAGCGCGACGAGCGCTACGAGCACCCCGGCGCGAATCCCGTCCTCATCGTCGGCGCCGGTGAAGGGGGACGCCAGCTCATCCACGCCATCCACCGCGACCCCTCGGCAGGGTGGGACCCGGTCGGGCTCATCGACGACGACCCGCTGAAGCGCCACCTCCGCATCGAGGGCGTCCCGGTCGTCGGTGGGCGTGGGGCGATCGCGGACGCCGTCCGGCACCGAGGCGTCGAGGCCATCATCGTCGCGATCCCCTCGGCGCGCCACGACCTCGTCCGAGCCGTCGCCGACGCCGCCGACGCGGTCGGTGTGGACGTCAAGATCCTTCCGCCTGTCTCGGAGGTCCTCGACTCACGCGTGGGCATCGACGACGTCCGTGACCTCGACCTGTCGGATCTCCTCGGGCGTGCTCAGGTGCGCACCGACCTGCGGGCGATCTCGGAGTGCCTGACCGGACGCCGGGTGCTCGTCACCGGAGCGGGAGGCTCGATCGGGAGCGAGCTGTGCCGGCAGGTCCAGCGGCTCGGACCGAGACAGCTCGTGATGCTCGACCGGGACGAGTCGGCGCTCCACGCCGTCCAGATGGGCGTCTACGGCCGTGCCCCGATGGACGGCGAGGACGTGGTGCTCGCCGACATCCGCGACGGGGACGCGCTCGAGTCGATCCTGGCGGCGTACCGACCGGAGGTCGTCTTCCACGCGGCGGCGCTCAAGCACCTGCCCGTCCTCGAGCGCTTCCCCGGTGAGGCGGTGAAGACGAACGTGTGGGGCACGAAGAACCTGCTCGACGCGGCCCGCCGGGCCGGGGTGTCGCGCTTCGTCAACATCTCCACCGACAAGGCGGCCAACCCTGTCAGCGTGCTCGGATACTCCAAGCGGGTCGCGGAGGGCCTCACCGCAGCCTGCGACCGGGCGTCGGACGGCACGTACCTGAGCGTGCGCTTCGGCAACGTGCTCGGAAGCCGCGGGTCCGTGCTCACGGCCTTCGTCCGGCAGATCGCCGAGGGCCGTCCGGTCACGGTCACCCACCCGGACGCGACCCGGTACTTCATGACGGTCCAGGAGGCGGTCGGGCTCGTCATCCAGGCGACCGCCATCGGGCGCGGGGGAGAGGTCCTCGTCCTCGACATGGGCGACCCGGTCAACATCCATGCCGTCGCGCGGCGGCTGATCGCGCTCTCCGACGCCTCGGTCGACATCGAGTTCATCGGGCTGCGTCCGGGCGAGAAGGTCCACGAGGAGCTGTTCGGCGACGGTGAGATCGACGCGCGCCCCACGCATCCGTCCGTCTCCCACGTCCCCGTGTCGCCGCTGCCGTTCGCGGCTGTCCAGACGCTCGACCCGTGGGAGCCCCCACCCGCGGTCATCCGCGACCTCGAGCGGCTCGCGCGGCAGCTCCGTCCGGCACTCGTGGAGGAGGCGGGATGACGGCGCGGCCGACACGAACGCTGGTGGCACCGGTGCCGTTCGCGCGCCCGGACATCACCGAGGCGGAGATCGAGGCGGTCGTCGAGACGCTGCGGGGCGGGTGGGTGACGACCGGACCCGCCGCGGCGAACTTCGAGGAGGAGTTCGCGGCCTTCGTCGGCGGTGCGGTCGACGCGGTGGCCGTGAGCTCGGCGACGGCGGGGCTGCACCTGGCCTTGGAGGCGTGCGGGGTGGGCCCCGGCGACGAGGTCGTGCTGCCGACCTGGACGTTCACGGCGACCGCGGAGGTCGTCCGCTACCTCGGGGCGACGCCGGTCGTGGTCGACGTCGATCCAGCGACGCTCAATCTCGACGCCGCCACCGTCGAGGCGGCGCTCACCCCGCGGACGCGGGCCGTGGTGGTCGTCCACTTCGCGGGGCGGGCGGCAGACACGGCGGCGGTCGCGGCGGTTGCCCACCCGCGCGGTGTCCGTGTCGTCGAGGACGCGGCACACGCGCTCCCCGCCTCCTCGGGGGGCAGCGTCGTCGGGGCCGCACGCCACTCCGACGCCGCCGTGTTCAGCTTCTACGCGACGAAGACGGTCACCACCGGAGAGGGTGGGATGCTGACCACCCGCGACCCTGCCGTCGCCGAGCGCGCTCGCACCATGCGCCTGCACGGCATCGATCGTGACGCCTTCGACCGCTACCGCACCACCTCGGCGACCTGGGAGTACGACGTCGTCGCGCCGGGCTTCAAGAACAACCTGCCCGATCCCGCTGCGGCAATGGGTCGGGTCCAGCTCCGCCGGGCGCACGCGATGCGGGCGCGACGACAGGAGGTCGCCGACCGGTACGCGGACGCGTGGCGGGGTCTGCCGATCGAGTGTCCCGAACCCGCGTCCGTCGGCGACCTTCACGCATGGCACCTCTTCCCGGTGCGGCTGGCGCCGAACGCGCCGCTTCGCCGCGACGCCGTCATCGACGCGCTCACCCGGCACGGCATCGGGACCAGCGTCCACTTCATCCCGCTCCACCGGCTCACGTACTGGCGCACGTCGCTCGGGCTCGGTCCCGAGGGCTTCCCCGTCGCGGAGGACGTCTTCCCTCGCATCCTCAGCGTCCCGATCTACAGCGCGATGTCCGACGCCGACGTCGACCGGGTCGTGGCAGCCCTGAAGCAGGTGCTGGGCGCATGAGGCGTGCGGTCGAGGGTGTCGTCGCCGCACTGGCGCTCGTCGTGCTGGCACCGGTGCTCGGGCTGCTGGCGCTGGCGGTACGCCTGGACTCGCGGGGTCCAGCGCTGTTCCGGCAGTCGCGGGTCGGTCGGGGCGGGGTGCCGTTCGACATCCTCAAGCTCCGCACGATGCGGGCCGACGGCGTGACAGACGCCCTCGTCACCACGGCGGACGACCGCCGGGTCACGCGCGTCGGTCGCTGGCTGAGGCGCTCGAAGCTCGACGAGCTGCCCCAG
Organism: Mumia spirodelae; assembly: GCF_050632745.1. Taxonomy (NCBI): domain Bacteria; kingdom Bacillati; phylum Actinomycetota; class Actinomycetes; order Propionibacteriales; family Nocardioidaceae; genus Mumia; species Mumia spirodelae. The sequence goes on from NZ_JBODSD010000001.1 coordinate 362,437, forward strand.
CTGGTCAACGTGGTCCGCGGAGAGATGGCGTTCGTCGGTCCTCGTCCGGAGGTCGCGGACTACGTCGCGCTGTGGCCCGCGGACCTGCGCGCCGAGATCCTGTCGGTCCGTCCCGGGATCACCGACCCGGCGACGCTCGCCTTCCGCGAAGAGGAGGAGCTCCTCGCCGCCCAGGACGAGCCCGAGCAGTACTACCGCGAGGTCGTCCTGCCGTTGAAGGTGGCGATGTACTGCGAGTACGTGCGCTCCCGGTGCGTCGCCGACGACGTGCGCATCGCTGCCCGGACGGTGCGATCGGTGGTGAGCCGGTGATGCGCGTGGGAATCCTGTCCCAGTGGTTCGACCCCGAGCCCGGACCCGCCCGGCTGCCGGGGGCGCTCGCGCGCTCGCTCGCGGCGCGCGGGCACGAGGTCAGGGTCCTCACCGGCTTCCCCAACTACCCCGACGGTGTCGTCAAGGACGGCTACTCCGTGCGCTGGCGAACAGACGAGGACGTCGACGGCGTCGCAGTGCGGCGGGTGGCGCTCTACCCGAGCCACGACGCCTCGCCGGTGCGGCGCGCGGCCAACTACGCCTCGTTCGGGGTGTCCGCCGCCGCGGTCGGGACGTCCGCGTTCCGAGGGCTCGACGTCGTGTGGGTCTCGAACTCCCCGGTCACGGTCGGACTGCCCGTGTGGCGGCTGTCTCGCGCGATGAGGCTTCCGGTGCTGCTCCACGTCCTCGACCTGTGGCCCGACAACATCGTGTCCTCCGCGCTCGTACGCTCGCGTCGTACGACCCAGGCGCTCGCGTCCGCCGTCCACGCCTGGAACCGCTGGATGTACGGCAACGCGGCGCACGTCGCGGGCATCTCGCCCAGCATCGTCGGCGTGCTGGAACGACGGTCGGTCCCGCGGGAGAAGCTCTCGTACGTGCCGTTGTGGGCGGACGAGGAGTCCTTCCGGCCGTCGGAGGACGAGACCGTCCGCCGGGCCCGCGGCGTGCCGGACGATCGCGTCGTCGTGCTCTACGGCGGGACGCTCGGGCGTACCCAGGCGATCGACCTCCTCATCGACGCCTGCGGCCGCTACCCCGACGACGCGCCTCCCGTCGACGTCTGGGTCGCGGGGAGCGGCGTGGAGGAGGACGCGCTGCGCGACCTGGCGCAGCGCCGTCGGACCGGCAACGCCCGGGTGAGCTTCCTCGGCCGGATACCTCCCGCGGCGATGTCGGCGGTGATGGCCTCCGCGGACCTCCACTACGTCGGGCTGCGCGACGACCCGAACAGCGCGGCGACGATGCCCAGCAAGCTCCAGGCGACGATGGCCTGCGCGAAGCCGATCCTGCTGGCGATCGGAGGCGACGCCCAAGGCGTGGTCGCGCGCGCCGGTGCCGGGTTCACCGTGCCGCCCGGCGATCCCGAGGCGGTCACCTCCGCCCTGGTGGACGCGGCGCGGCTGGGGCGTGCCGGCCTGCGGACGAGGGGCCGGGCGGCGCGCGACGCGTACGAGCGGGACTTCTCCCTCGCGTCGGGCACGGACAGGATCGAGCGCATCCTCGACGACCTGCGGACGAGGCGGTCGGCATGAACGGCATGATCCGGCCCGCGTACGAGGACGACGTGGCTGCGGTCGTCGCGGTCCACCGCGCGTCCTTCCCCGGGTTCTTCCTCACGTCGCTGGGGCCGCGCTTCCTCGCGACCTTCTACGCCGGGCTCGTCCGTCGCGAGCTCGGGATCCTGCTCGTCGCGGTCCGCGACGGTGAGGTGGTGGGCTTCGTCGGAGGATCGCCGGACCAGCGGCGCTTCTACCGGTCGCTGGTGCGCCGGCACGGTGCGCGCCTGGCGCTCGCCGTGCTTCCGGCCCTGGTCCGGCACCCCGCGAGCGCGGGCCGCGTCCTGCGAGGGCGAGAGCGGCTGCACGCGGACCACGATCCCCCGAGCACGCCCGCGTGCCTGATGAGCCTGGCGGTCGACCCCGCGGTCCAGGCGCACGGGTACGGCGAGGCGCTCGTCCGTGCGTTCGACGTCGAGGTGCGCCGCAGGGGAGGTGCCGGGTACGTCCTGACGACGGATGCGGTCGACAACGACGCGGTGAACGCGTTCTACCTCCGTCTCGGGCTCGTCCGGACGCGGACGAGCGTCACGCGCGAGGGCCGGGCGCTGCACGAGTACACGAGGCGTTGGACGGACGAGGGGGTCCCGTCGTGAACGCCCGCTACCTCGTCACGGGAGGAACCGGCTCGTTCGGGTCGACCATGGTCCGCCGTCTCCTCGCCGACGGCGCGAGTGAGGTCCGCGTGCTGAGCCGGGACGAGGCCAAGCAGGACGACCTGCGCCGGGCGGTGGGTGACGACCGGCTCCGCTTCTTCCTCGGCGACGTCCGGGACGTCGCGAGCGTACGCGAGGCGGTGGACGGGGTCGACCACGTGTTCCACGCCGCGGCGCTCAAGCAGGTGCCGAGCTGCGAGTTCTTCCCGATGCAGGCCGTACGCACCAACGTCGAGGGCAGCAGCAACGTCGTCGAGGCGGCCAGCGCCGCCGAGGTGTCGTCCGTGGTGTGCCTGAGCACGGACAAGGCGGTGTACCCGATCAACGCGATGGGTATGTCCAAGGCGCTCATGGAGCGGGTCGCCCAGGCGTACGCGCGCAGTCGTCCCCATTCGGCGACCACGGTGAGCGTCACGCGGTACGGCAACGTCATGTTCTCGCGCGGATCGGTCATCCCGGTGTTCGTCGCCCAGGTGCTGGACGGGGAGCCGTTGACGATCACCGACCCCAAGATGACGCGCTTCCTCATGTCGCTCGACGAGTCGGTCGACCTCGTCGACTACGCGTTCGACCACGCCGAGCCCGGGGACCTCTTCGTCCGCAAGGCGCCTGCCTGCACGATCGAGGTGCTCGCGCGTGCGGTGGCCTCCGTGCTCGGCCAGGACGACCCGCAGATCAAGGTGCTGGGTGCCCGTCACGGCGAGAAGCTCTACGAGTCGCTGCTCGGCCGCGAGGAGCGGGCGCGAGCCGAGGACGCGGGCCACTACTTCCGGGTGCCTCTCGACGCCCGGAGCCTGGAGTACGAGCTGTTCGCCGACACCGGAGGCGGGTCGGACGTGGACCTCGACCAGGAGGACTACAGCTCTCACACCACGACGCGTCTCGACGTGGAGGCCGTCAAGGACCTCCTGCTGCGCCTGCCCGAGATCCGTGCTGCCCGCGAGGAGGTCTGATGAGGGTCGTGGTCACCGGTGCCGCCGGCTTCCTCGGCTGGCACCTGCGCGCGCGGCTGCGGGCCGGCGGGGGCCACGAGGTCGTGCCGGTCGACCGCGAGGCCTTCGCCGACCTCGACGCGGAGGTCGCGGGGGCGGATGCGGTGGTGCACCTCGCGGGGGTCAACCGCGGGGGTGACGACCGTGAGGTCTTCGACGGGAACGTCGCGCTCGCGAGGCGGGTGACAGAGGCGGTCAGACGCTCCGGCCGCTCACCGCGGCTGGTCTTCGCCAACTCGCTGCAGGTCGGTAACGGCACGGCGTACGGCGAGGCCAAGCGGGAGGCGACGCAGCTGCTGCACGATGGCGCGCGGTCGGCGGGGTCTCCGTACGTGGACGTTGTCCTCCCCAACGTGTTCGGGGAGCACGGGCGTCCGTTCTACAACTCGTTCGTCGCGACCTTCTGCCACCAGGTCGTCGCCGGGGACGAGCCCACCGTTGATGACCGCGAGGTCGAGCTGCTGCATGCGCAGGACGCTGCTGCGGTGCTGGTCGGCGCGCTGAGAGGGCTGTCGCGCACCGAGCGACCGCGAGGGACCGTCGTCCGGGTGGCCGAGGTGCTGGACACGCTCCGCAGGTACGACACGCACTACACCGCCGGCGACCTCCCTGAGACCGGGGCGCGGTTCGGGCGCCAGCTGTTCAACGCCTACCGTGTCGCCGCGTTCGAGCGACGAGGGCCGATCCCGCTCGTCGCCCGGTCCGACGACCGCGGGAGGCTCGTCGAGACGGCGCGGGCGCACGGGCGCGGCGGGCAGAGCTTCGTCTCGACGACGGTGCCCGGTGCGCGGCGCGGCGAGCACTTCCACCTCGAGAAGATGGAGCGGTTCGTCGTCCTCCGGGGCCGAGGACGCATCCGCCTCCGTCGCCTGTTCTCCGACCAGGTCCGCGCGTTCGACGTGACGGGCGACGCGCCGGTCGCGGTGGACATGCCGACGATGTGGGTCCACGACCTCACCAACGTCGGCGACAGCGAGCTGATCACGGCCTTCTGGACCGACACGGTCTTCGACCCGGCGCATCCGGACACCTACCGGGAGAACGTCGACGTCGTCGGGGCGGAGGTGTCCCTCCCGTGAAGGTGATGACGATCGTCGGGACACGGCCGGAGATCATCCGCCTGTCGTGCACCGTCGCGCTGCTGGACGCGTCGGTCGAGCACGTCCTCGTCCACACCGGGCAGAACTACGACCACGGACTGAGCCAGGTGTTCTTCGACGAGCTCGGGCTGCGAGCGCCCGACCACCACCTGGGTGTGGACACCTCGTCGCTGGGTCACGTCCTCGGGGAGACGTTGATCGGCACCGAGCGGGTCCTCGAGGTCGAGCGCCCCGACGCCGTCCTCGTGCTGGGTGACACCAACAGCGCGATCGCGGCGGTGATGGCACGGCGCATGCGGGTCCCCGTCTTCCACATGGAGGCGGGCAACCGGTGCTTCGACGACCGCGTGCCGGAGGAGACGAACCGACGGCTCGTCGACCACGTCGCCGACTACAACCTCGTCTACACCGAGCACGCTCGGCAGCACCTGCTCGCCGAGGGAATCCATCCCGGTCGGATCATGCTCACCGGGTCACCGATGAGAGAGGTTCTGACCCGCTACAGGTCCCAGATCGACGCCTCGGACGCCCTCGAGCGGCTCGGGCTCGAGCGCGACGGCTACTTCCTCGTGAGCGCGCACCGGGAGGAGAACGTCGACCACCCGGGGCGGCTCCGGTCGCTCCTGGCCTGCCTCGACGCCGTCGCGCACGCGTGGGACCTGCCGGTCCTCGTCTCGACGCACCCGAGGACCCGGGCGCGCATCGCCGACGCCGGAGCGGTGACGCACCCCCAGGTGCGGTTCCTCGAGCCGTTCGGGTTCTTCGACTACAACCGGCTGCAGCTCGGCGCCGCGTGCGTCCTGTCGGACTCGGGCACGATCTCCGAGGAGTCGGCGATGCTCGGTTTCCCGGCAGTGACCTTGCGGGAGGCGATCGAGCGGCCCGAGGCGATCGACGCCGGCACGATCGTGCTGACGGGGCTGGACGCGGATCTCGTCGTGGAGGCTGTGCGGCTCGTCCGCGAGGACCCGTCCAAGGTCGCGCCGCGGCTGCCGGCGGAGTACGAGATCCCGGACGTGTCGCGGCGGGTCCTGCGCTTCTTGCTGTCGACGGTCGGTCCACGGAAGCGCCCCGGGCCCCCGCGATGACCGAGTCCCGTGTCGTGGACCGTGAGGTCGCCGCCCAGCGCGGCGTCGCGGCGGACCTCGCCGCGCTCACCTGCCTCGTCGCCGCGGCGCTCGTCCTCCTGCTCTTCCAGCAGCGTGACGCCCAGGTCGCCCCGGCGTACGTCGCGCTCGCGGCCACCCCGGTCGTCTGGCTGCTGTTCAAGGGCTCGGTCGGCGGGGGGAGCGTCGTCCGGTGGCTCCTGACCCCCGCCGGTCTGTTGGTGACCTTCCTCTGGGTCGCCGTCCTGGTCCCTCCCTTCGCCTGGGCGCTCGGGCTCGCGACGCCGTGGGAGACGTTCCCTCGGGCGCAGACCACGTGGGTCGTGGCGACCGCGATCGGTCTCGTCGCGCTGGTCCACCTCGGCGCCTGCATCCGCGCGCGCCCCGCGCGCGCGGTGGCGCCTCTCGAGGCGTCCGGTGGGCTCGCCGCGGTGCTCGTGGGCGTGCTGGGCGTCCTGGTCGCGGCCGCGACGATCCTGTCGGAGACCACCGGGGGACTCGGCTACCTGCTCGGCAACCTCCTCGAACGACGTGACCTGCTGACGGGGGCAGGCCCGTTGAACGCGGTCGCCGCGACGGCGGGCGCGGCGGTCGTGGCCTCCTGCCAGGTGCGGATGGCGACACGCGCACAGGTGGTTCTCGCCGCGGCTTGCGCGGCCGCCTACCTCGGCTTCCTGTTCGTGCTGGGATCGCGCTTCACGATGCTCGCCTTCGTCCTCGCCGTCGTGATCGCGCGGACGATCGTCGGGCGGGTCCCCAAGGTCCTGCTCGCCGTGCTCGTCGTCGCCATCGTCCCGTTCAGCCTCTGGTACTCGGTCTCCATCCGTCGGGGCCAGCTCGTCGAGCCGGGCACCGCGGGTGTCCGCAGCGAGCTCCGGTCGGCCGTCGACCCCTTCATCTCCACCGGTCTCGACGTCCTCAACACGCATGCCGCGGTCATCACCTCGCCGACCGCGACCTGGCGCTTCGACGTCGACCTGATCGCGCGCAACCTGACGACGATGGTGCCGCGGTCGTTGTGGCCCGGAAAGCCACAGGCGTTCTCGGTCGAGTTCTCGGAGAGGTTCTTCCCGGTGCAGTGGGCCCGCGGATCCGGCTGGCCGCCGTCGGTGCTCGCCGAGTCGGTGTACGTGTACGGGGTCGCCGGCGCGGTCCTCGTCCTGGTGGCACTGGGGTTCGTCGTCGCCTGGCTCGGTCGCCGGATGAGCGACTCGCGCCACGTCGTGGTCCGGCTGTTCTACCCCTTCCTCGCCGTCGACTGCATCGGCCTGGCCAAGTCCGGGTCCGACGCGTTCCTCCAGCAGATCTCGATCCACGCCGTCGGCATCGGGCTCTTCCTCGTGCTGTGCAGCCTCGTACGCGTGCGTCTCGCGGTGTCCGATGGCTAACCGCGGCGGTGGGGTCCTCTGCATCGACGTCCTCCCGTTCGCCTCGTCGACGCGCACGCGGAAGATGGCGCTCTCGATCAAGGAGGCCCTCCCCAGGACCGACGTGCAGGCGCTCACGCTCCAGCGCGTGGGTCGCACCGGACTCGCCGACCTCCGCCGCGGGTACGAGGAGGGCGGTGTCGCCGTGCACCAGGTGCCGTCCCTGCGGCCGTTCACCCGACGCACCAGGGCGGCGACCGTCGGGAACCTCCTCCTCGTCTATCCGCCGTCCTTGGTCCGGCTCGCGTGGGAGGCGCTGCGGCGCCCGGCGAGGGTCGTCGTCCTCGGCAGCACGTCGCTGTGCTGGCTGGGCGCTCTCCACCAGGCGGTCCACGGCAGCCATGTGGTCGTCAGCGCGCGCGAACGCCTCGGCGGCGTGCGCACCCGGGGATCGATCGGCACCCTGGTCTCACGCCTCGAGCCGCGGATGATGCGCTTTCTCGGCCGGCGCGACGTCACCACGGTCGCCGTGTGCGACGGGCACGCGGACGAGTTCGCGCGGGCCGGCGCGCATGAGGTCCTCACGGTACGGAACGTCCCGCGGCGCGACTTCATCCCGGACCGCTTCCCACCGCCGCCCGACCCGCAGGGACCGCTGACGCTGGTGCTCCTCGGCAGCCTGTACGAGGGGCGCGGCGTCGAGCCGCTCATCAGGGCGGTGGCCCGCGCTCGGCTCCAGGGGCACGACGTCCGGCTCGAGATCACCGGTCGGGCCAGCCCGGAGTACCTCGGCCGGATCCGCAGCGTCGTCCGCGCCAGCGACATCGAGGGACACGTGCGCTACCTGGGGCCCTGCGAACCTGACGAGGTCGCGGAGCGCTACGCGAGGGGCCACGTCGGGACCGCGCTGTACGAGGCGGTGGATCGCGCCAACGACTCGCTGTCGAACAAGCTGTTCGAGTGCGTCGCCAGCGGCAGGCCCGTCCTCGCGGGCGACCTCCCCGAGAACCGCCGCGTGGTCGAGGAGCACGGCCTCGGCTGGACCGCGCCCGTGGACGAGCAGGCGCTGGCCGAGCGCATCGGCGAGATCGCGGCGAGCGCCGGCACGCTGGAGGCGAGGGGACGGCGGTGCCAGGACGTGAGCCGGCGCGAGCTGCACTGGGAGGCGGAGATCGGACCGCTGGTCGAGCGTGTCGGACGCTACGTGACACGCTGACCCCGGTCGTACCGGTGTGCGAGGACGCCGCTCAGTGCGGCTGTCGCGAGGTTGAGGGCGGCCAGCACGGTCGCGACACTCATCGCGGTCCCGATGGTGGCACCGACGACGAGCGTGGCCGTGACCGCGACGACGGCGTGCCCCGTGAGCATCCGCATGACGACCTTCGTGCAGCCGGCGATGCGCAGCTGTGTCGAGAACGCCGTGAGGACGCCGAAGCCGGCGGCCTGCACGGCGAACACCGGGACGAGGTCACGCACGCTGCTCCACGTGTCGCCGAGCAGCAGGGTGCCGAGGTCGTACGGGTTCACGGCGAGGATCCACCCCCAGGCGAGGGCCAGGAGCGCCGACGCGGAACCGAACAGCACGGCCAGCCGTCTCCGGCCCCGGTGGTCGGTGCGCGACATCTCGGGTCCGACGCCGAAGATCAGGAAGGAGGCGACCACGCCGAGCGGCCCGAACAAGGTGCTCGCGGCACGAAAGGCGCCGACGGTCGCCGTGCCCGCCACCAGCGCGAGCCCGTTGACGAGGACCAGACCGGTGCTCGCGCTGGCCGCCGACTCCGAGGCGAGGTGCACACGCCGCGGCTCGCGAAGCATCGCGGCGACGCCCGCGACCCGCAGCGGCGGCCGCGACAGCCCGAGCCAGATCACGACGAGGGCTGCGACAGCCCCGCCGAGCCAGAGCGCGAGGAGGAAGGCCGGCGGGACGCCTCGAGCGACCGAGAGCACGAACCCGACCGCCGTCGCCACGAACCAGGTGACGTCCGAGCCGAGCGCCAGCGACGGGCGCCCGGAGGACGTCGCCGCGAACCGCAGGCAGTCCTGCGCGAGGGCGACGGGGATGGTGGCGGCGAGCAGCGCCATGACGACCGCGTCCGCGGTGGGGAGCACGACGCTCCCCGCGAGGACGAGGACGCCGACCACGCCTCCCAGTCCCGCCGAGGCGGCCATCGAGCGGGCGATCAGCGGCTGTCCGTGCGCCTCGGTGGGGAGGTCGGCCTGAAGGGGGACGCCGATCGTGTTGCGCTGGACGGCGAGCGCGAAGGCGAAGAAGCTGTACGCCACGGCGACCGTCCCGAACTCCGACAGGTCCATGGAACGTGCGAGCGTCAGAAGGATGAGGGAGTTGCTCGTGCTCGACAAGAGCTGGTCGGCGGCGGAGCCGGCAAGGCGTGATCGCACGGCGCGAGGGAGCGCGTACCAGCGTTGCCGTTGCACCGACTCACGATAGGTCTCCAGGCGAGGAACGTCCTGACGAGCGTCACACGCGTACGATTCGTGGTCGAGCGCGCCCGCCCCATAGACTTGACCGGTTATGACTGATTCCGCGCCGAATGACGCGCACCCTTCTTTTGCTGACCTCCTCGCCGACGAGCGACTGGTCCGCGCCCTTGCTGACGTCGGCTACGAATCGCCGTCCCCCATCCAGGCCGAGGCGATCCCGCCGCTGCTCGCCGGCCACGACATCATCGGCATGGCGCAGACCGGCACCGGCAAGACCGCCGCCTTCGCGCTCCCGATCCTCTCGGGCATCGACGTGACGCGACCCGAGACGCAGGCGCTCGTGCTCGCCCCGACCCGTGAGCTCGCGCTGCAGGTCTCCGAGGCGTTCGCCTCTTACGCCAAGCACCTCCCCGGCCTCAACGTGGTCCCCGTCTACGGCGGTGCGGGCTACTCCGAGCAGCTCGCCGGGCTGCGCAAGGGCGCGCACGTCGTGGTCGGCACGCCGGGTCGTGTCATCGACCACCTCGAGCGCGGCCGGCTCGACCTGACGACGATCTCGTACCTCGTGCTCGACGAGGCTGACGAGATGCTCAAGATGGGCTTCGCCGACGACGTCGAGCGGATCCTCCGCGACACGCCGACCAGCAAGCAGGTCGCCCTCTTCTCGGCCACCATGCCGTCGACGATCCGGCGCCTGGCCGACCAGTACCTCACCGATCCGATCGAGGTGAAGGTCCAGGCCAAGACGGTCACCGCCAAGAACGTGCGCCAGCGCTGGCTGCTGGTTCCGCACTTCCGCAAGCTCGACGCGCTGAGCCGCTTCCTCGAGGTGGAGCCGCACGAGGGCGTCATCGTCTTCGTCCGCACCAAGCAGGCCACCGAGGAGCTCGCGGAGCAGCTGCGCGCGTTCGGCCACACCGCGCAGGCGATCAACGGCGACCTGGTGCAGGCGCAACGCGAGCGCGCGGTCAACGCCCTCAAGAACGGGTCGCTGGACATCCTCGTCGCGACCGACGTCGCCGCCCGCGGCCTGGACGTCGACCGCGTGAGCCACGTCGTCAACTACGACATCCCGCACGATCCCGAGGCGTACGTCCACCGCATCGGCCGCACGGGTCGCGCGGGCCGCAGCGGCGACGCCGTCCTGTTCGTCACGCCGCGCGAGCGCCGCCTCCTCGGTGTCATCGAGCGCACGACCGGCCAGCCGGTCACCCCCATGGACATCCCGACCGCGGAGCAGGTCAACGCCCGCCGCGTCGAGCAGTTCGAGGGCGCGATCACCGACGCCCTGGCGACCAAGGATGTGCACCTCTTCCGCGGGCTGGTCGGCAAGTACGCCGAGGCGACCGGTGTCGACCCTCTCGACGTGGCCGCCGCCCTTGCCGTCCGCGTCCACGACGGCCGGTCCTTCCTGCTCGACGCGAAGGACGACATCGTCGTGACCGAGCGCGACCGCGCTCGTGACCGTGGCGACCGTGGCGACCGCCCGGAGCGGCCGCAGCGCCCGACCCCGGACGGCATGGCCGTCTACCGCCTCGCGGTCGGCAAGCGCCAGCGCGCCACCCCGAAGTCGATCATGGGCGCGCTCGCCAACGAGGGCGGCCTCGGACGCTCCGACTTCGGCAACATCTCGATCCGGTTCGACCACTCGCTGGTCGAGCTGCCCGACCCGCTCCCGAGCGGCACCGAGGGCGCGCTCAGTCGCACCCGCATCGGCGGCGAGCTGATCCACCTCGAGCGCGACCGCGGTCCTCGCGGGCGCTCCGGCGGTGGGCCCCGACGCAGCGGCGGGCGTTCCTGGGACAACAGCTCCGGCAAGGGTCCGGTCCGCTCGGCTCGGGCGCCGCGGCGAAAGGGATAGGCGATGCGCGTTCTCGAGACGGTCGTCCAGCCGTACGACTGGGGGTCCTCCACGGTTCTCCCGGCGATGCTGGGTGAGGAGCCGGACGGCAAGCCCTGGGCGGAGCTCTGGATGGGCACGCACCCGCTCGGCGAGTCGACGGTCCGCCTCGAGGACGGGACCACGGCGCCGCTCAGCGAGATCGCCGGCGGGACCCTGCCGTACCTGCTGAAGATCCTCGCCATCGCGAAGCCGCTCTCGCTCCAGGTCCACCCGGAGGCGGTCATGGCGGAGCGTGGCTTCGTCCGTGAGAACGAGCGCGGCGTCGCCCTCGGCGCTCCCCACCGGGTCTTCAAGGACCCGCACCACAAGCCGGAGATGGTCTACGCGCTGACCCCGTTCGAGGGGCTGATCGCGTTCCGTCCGACGGCGGAGGTCTGGCACGTGCTCGAAGGCCTCGAGTCGCCCCTGGCGCGACGGCTGGACGAGGAGCTGCGCGCCGACCCCGGGTTCCCCGGCCTGGTCCGCATGGTCGGCCGGCTCCTCTCGCCGTGGATGGGCCCGACGCAGGACGAGCTCGAGGGCTTCGTCGCCGAGTGCCGGGAGAAGTACGCCACGGGCAAGGACCGCAGGCGCGCGTACGAGACCGTGGCCCAGCTGGCCGAGCACCACCCCGGCGACCCGGGGCTGGTCGTCGCCGCGCTCCTCAATCGCATCCGCCTCGAGCCGGGTCAGGCCGCGTTCGTCGAGGTCGGGGTGCTGCACGCCTACCTCAGCGGTACGTGCGTGGAGGTCATGGCGGGGTCCGACAACGTCCTGCGCGCCGGTCTGACCAGCAAGCACATCGAGCCCCAGGCGCTCGTGGACTGCGTGCGGATGGGCATGGCCGAGGCCCACGTCGTCACGCCGAAGGAGGAGGGCGGCGTCAGCGTCTTCGCTCCCGACGTGGACGAGTTCGCGCTGGCGGTGGCCAGCGTGGACGCGGCCTCGTCGACGGTGCTGCCGGGGACCGGCCCCCGCATCGTGCTGTGCGTCGACGGTGCCGTGCGCGTCGAGTCCGAGACGGGCTCGGTCGACCTCACCCCGGGTCGCTCCGCCTTCGCCGGTCGCGACGCGGGCCCCGTGCACGTGCACGGCACCGGCACGGTCGTGCAGGCCTTCACGCCGTAGCGGTCAGGAGCCCGCACCCTCCTCGAGGGAACGCGCCTCGAAGACCGTCGCGTCGTACAGGCGTCGCGAGACGCGGAGTCCGCGCCCGTGGTGGGTCTCGCGGCTCCAGCGCTCGACGACGTACGCCTCGTCGACACGGTCGGTGTCGTCCAGCACCACGACCGCCCCGTCGCGAAGACGGTCGGCGAGCGCGGGGAACGCCGGGTAGCGCGCGTCGGCCGACGTGTTCCCCGGCGGACCGTCGACGAACAGGAGGTCGACCTCGGCGACGTCGGGGAGGGCCGCGAGGTCGAACCACGGCTGCGACCTCCGCGTCTCCCCTCGAGTCGGCACAAGAGGTGCGTCCACCACCTCCGCGCGACCGTCGAGCCCCCGCCGGCGCAGCTCCTCGCGCGTGGCGGCGGCGAACTCCGGGCTGGACTCCAACGCGATGACGCGGCCCTCGCCGCCGCGGTCGGCGAGCGCCGTGGCGAACCACACGGTCGAGCTGCCGGATCCGCACTCGAGGATCGTCGACACCTGCCCTGACCGGACGAGGTCGAGCATCACGATCATCGCCCACGGGTTCACCGCCCAGCCGCCGAGCTCCGGCAAGGTCGCGCCGTCGGGGGCCAGCCGGTCGTACGTCCGGCCCAGCTCGACCGTGGCGCTCGGGGTGCGCTGGGTCGCCGCGAGGGTGAGCGCGACACCGGTGCGCACGGTCCACAGGTACACGGCGAGCCAGACGAGACCCGCGAGGAACGACGCGGACAGCGCGGCGACCGCTTGGGCCGCGTACCCGCTCACACCGACGACGACACCGACGAGGGCGAGGGCTGCCGAGGTCGGCAGCGCGACGCGAGCGAGCGCAAGGGCACGACGCTTCCTCGTCATCCGGCCCCCGTCCCGACGTCTCGCATCGTTCGCAGGTCTATCGCGCCGAGGGAGGGACCGCAACCGCGAGGGGACCGGTCTCCGGCCACCGGGTTGACCTCCTGACGCACGAAGGCCCGCCGGGGACTCCCCGGCGGGCCTTCGTACGGCGGTGGTCGGCGTCAGCCGTTGATCATCCCCGCACCGACGGTGATGCCGGTGGCCTCGTCGACGAGGATGAAGGAGCCCGTGGTCCGGTTCTTCTCGTACGGGTCGACGAACAGGGGCGCCGTGGTCCGCAGCTTCACGCGCCCGATCTCGTTGAGGCCGAGCTCCTTGGTCTCCTGGTCGCGGTGGAGCGAGTTGATGTCCAGGCGGTACTGGATGTCCTTGACCAGGGCACGGGCGTTGCGCGTCGTGTGCTTGATCGCGAGCTTCTGGCGCGGGCGCAGCGGCTCGTTGGTCATCCAGCAGATCATCGCGTCGATGTCCTGCGTGGGCGTCGGGGCGTTCTGCGGGCGGCAGATCATGTCGCCGCGCGAGACGTCGAGGTCGTCGGCCAGACGGACCGTCACCGACATCGGAGGGAACGCCTCGGAGACGGCCTGGTCGAAGAGGTCGATCGCCGCGATGCGGGTCGTGAACCCGCTGGGGAGCACCTGGACCTCGTCGCCGGGCTTGAGCACGCCGCCGGCGACCTGGCCCGCGTAGCCGCGGTAGTCGTGGAACTCGTCCGACTTCGGACGCACGACGTACTGCACCGGGAAGCGCGTGTCGACGAGGTCGCGGTCGGAGGAGACGTGGACGTTCTCGAGGTGGTGCAGCAGCGACGTGCCCTGGTACCACGGCATCTTGTCGCTGCGCTCGACCACGTTGTCGCCCTGGAGCGCCGAGATCGGGATGATCGTCAGGTCCGGGATGGTGAGCTTGGCGGCGAAGGTGTCGAACTCGTCGCGGATCTTCTCGAAGACGGCCTTGTCGTAGTCGACGAGGTCCATCTTGTTGACCGCGAGCACGAGGTGCGGCACCCGCAGCAGCGAGAGGATCACCGCGTGGCGACGGCTCTGCTCGGTCAGGCCCGTGCGGGCGTCGACGAGCACGAGGCCGAGGTCGGCGGTCGACGCGCCGGTCACCATGTTGCGCGTGTACTGAACGTGGCCGGGCGTGTCGGCGATGATGAACTTGCGCCGCGGCGTCGCGAAGTAGCGGTAGGCGACGTCGATCGTGATGCCCTGCTCGCGCTCGGACCGCAGCCCGTCGGTCAGCAGCGCCAGGTCGGTGTAGTCGTAGCCCTTGTCCTGCGAGGTGCGCTCGACGGCCTCGAGCTGGTCCTCGAAGATCGCCTTCGAGTCGAGCAGCAGACGGCCGATCAGCGTCGACTTGCCGTCGTCGACGGAGCCCGCGGTCGCGAAGCGCAGGAGGTCCATGCGCGGCGTGCCGGTCTCGGTGGTCGTCTCGGTGACGGTGGCGGCCATCAGAAGTAGCCCTCCTTCTTGCGGTCTTCCATCGCCGCCTCGCTGAACCGGTCGTCGCCGCGGGTCGCTCCGCGCTCGGTGACGCGGGCGATCGCGATCTCGTCGATGATCTCGCCGGTCGTCGCGGCAGCGGACTCCACGCAGCCGGTCAGCGTCATGTCGCCGACCGTGCGGAAGCGGACCAGCCGCTCCTCGGCGGACTCACCGCTCTTGAGCGTCAGGTGGTCGCCGGCCGACAGCAGCATGCCGTCGCGCTCGACCACCTCGCGCTTGTGGGCGAAGTAGATCGACGGGATCTCGATCTTCTCGCGGTGGATGTAGTGCCAGACGTCGAGCTCGGTCCAGTTGGACAGCGGGAAGATCCGCATGTGCTCGCCCTCGGCGATGCGGCCGTTGTAGAGGCTCCACAGCTCGGGACGCTGGTTCTTGGGGTCCCACTGGCCGAACTCGTCGCGGTGGGAGTAGACGCGCTCCTTGGCGCGGGCCTTCTCCTCGTCACGACGACCGCCGCCGAACGCCGCGGTGAAGCCGTTCTCCTCGATCGCGTTGAGGAGCGTGCCGATCTGGAGGCGGTTGCGGCTGGTCTTGCCGTCGTCGACGACGATGCCGTCGGCGATCGCCTGGTCGACCGAGGCGACGATCATCCGCAGCCCGAGGCGGTCGACCCAGTTGTCGCGGGTCTGCAGCACCTCGGGGAAGTCGAAGCCCGTGTCGACCTGCATCACCGGGAACGGGATGCGCGCCGGGTAGAACGCCTTCTCGGCGAGGCGGAGCATCACGATGGAGTCCTTGCCGCCCGAGAAGAGCAGCACCGGCCTCTCGAACTCCGCCGCCACCTCACGGAAGATGTGGATGGACTCGGCCTCCAGCTGGTCGAGCTGGCTGAGCCGGTAGTCGTGCATGGGGGTCACCAGGGGTTCTCCCGTCGTTCCTTCGTGGTTCGGGTCGCGGAGCGAACGATCATCCTACCGAGCCTCCGTGGCGGCAGACGTCGCCGCCGCATCGTGGATGGCGGCCGTGCGGTCGCTATGGACGATACCGACGGCGAGCAAGAGCTGGCCCGCGAGGTAGGTCACCATCACCCAGACGTCGCCCGGCTCCGGCCGGGCCAGGCCTGCCAGGTCCAGGGCGATGAGGGTGTCGGAGAGCAGGAAGAGCGCGCCGCCGACACCGGCCGTCAGGCTCACCCCGAAGGCCGTCACCGCCGTCGCGGTGAGCAGCAGGGAGTAGACGACGATCGGGATCCGCAGGGCGGGCTCCTCCTCGCCCAGCGGTCCCCAGAGGGTGGCGATCGTCGCGCCCCACGCGACGACCCCGACGACGAGGGCCCACCACCGCTGCTTCAGACCGCCGAGGGCGCCGTGGCGGACGAACCACGTCACGTAGCAGACGTGGGCGGCGCCGAAGCCCGCCATCCCGAGGACGAACAGGCCGTCGACCTCCAGCGCCACGTCGCCGACCCAGGAGAGCAGCAGCGCCGCGACCAGGAGGCGGGGGCCGTGCTGGCGGTACACCCACCAGGCCAGCGCAGGCATCAGCAGCGCCTTGGTCACCGAGGCTGCGATGCCGGCGTCGAGCGCCACGAGTGCGACGTGGACGACGCTCAGGACCAGGAACGCGATCATCGGGCCTCCTCGCTCGCGCGGCGTGCGCGCTCGACGTCCTTCTTCTCCGCGAACAGGTCGACGCCCTCCGGGACGCCGATCCGGTTGCGGAGCAGAGCCCACGCGATCGGACCGAGGATCACCATGCCCGCGGCGATGAGGCCGACGGCGACCGGCTCGACGCCGAGGAGCGTCAGACCGGTCAGCGTGAGGACCACGACGATGCCGCGCCGGACGATGCCCTGCGGGACGCGGTTGGCGATGCGGGCGCCGAGGTAGGTGCCCGGCGTGCCGCCGAGGATCAGCGGGACCAGGACCTCGATGTCGACGCCCGTGACGATCACGTGGGTGATCGCGGCGGAGAGGACCAGCGGCACGGCCTGGACGAGGTCGGTGCCGACGAGGCGGACGGCAGTGAGCGTCGGGTAGAGCAGCAGCAGCGACACCATGATCAGCGAGCCCGACCCGACCGAGGTCACGCCGACGAGGAGACCGCCGACGGCGCCGACGAGGAACGTGGGCAGCGGGCGTACGGCGGGGTCGTCGGTCGTCATGGGGCGTCCGAGGCGGGCGGCACGGACGTTGAGGAACGAGCGGAGCGTGTACGTCGCTGCGGTGAGGATGAGCGCCCCGCCGATCGCCGTCTTGACGAACGCGGTCTGGTCGTCGGCACCGCCGATCGCCTCGATGATGAAGGCGCCGGCCGCCGCGGTCGGGATCGAGCCGAGCATGAGCCAGCCGGCGAGACGCCAGTTCGGGGAGCCCTCCCGCGCGTGCACGGCCGCGCCCACGGACTTGTTGACCGATGCCGCGACGAGGTCGTTGGCGACGGCGGCGGTGGGGTTGATCCCGAGGAAGATGAGCGCGGGCGTCATCAGGGCGCCGCCGCCCATGCCGGTCAGCCCGACGACGATGCCGACGCCGAAGCTGACCGCGAGGATCGACAGCGCGCCGAAGGTGAGGATCTCGCTCATGCAGCGCTCCACAGGCCGGCCGCGACGAGCGCCCCGACGACCTCGTCGAGGACGTCCTGCACGGTCCGCCCGGTGGTGTCGACCGCGACCAGCGCGTCGTCAGGGACCTCGTACGGCGACGAGATGCCGGTGAACTCCGGGATCACGCCCGCGCGCGCCTTCGCGTACAGGCCTTTGCGGTCGCGCCGCTCGCACTCCTCCAGCGGGGTGGCGACGTGGACCAGCGCGAAGGAGCCGCCGGCCTCCTCGACCATGGCGCGCACCTGCTTGCGGGTCGCGTCGAACGGGGCGATCGGCGAGCAGATGGCGATGCCGCGGTGGCGGGCGATCTCGGCCGCGATCCACCCGATGCGCGCGATGTTGGTCTCGCGGTCCTCCTTGGAGAAGCCGAGGCCCTTGCTCAGGTGGTGGCGGACGACGTCGCCGTCGAGGCTCGTGACCGTACGACGGCCGTCCTCGAGCACCAGGTCGTACAGGGCGCGCGCGATCGTCGACTTGCCCGACCCGGAGAGCCCGGTGAAGAAGACGACGAGCCCGCGCTCGTCGAGCGGGGGCTGGTCCGCCGCGACGACGGCCGCCACGCGGTCGGTCGGCGTCCCGGTGCCCGCAACCGCGAGGACCTCGTCGGCGTAGGCCGCGAGGACGGCAGCGGCGAGGTCGGCGTCGTCGGCGGGGTCGGGACGGCGCGCGAGGGCGACGGCGACGACCGGCCGGTCGGGGAGCGCGGCGAGCGTCGCGCGGACGAGCGCGGGGACGGTGACGGTACGGCGCGGGTCGGGGCCGCTGCGGACGAGCAGGACGGCGTGGCGCCCCGTACGCTCCTCGGCGGCGGTGATCGCATCGACGTCCTCGGTGGTCAGCGGCTGCTCGACCAGGACCGCGATCGCGTCGGGGTGGGCCGCGCGGACCTCGGAGGGCGGAAGGTGCAGCCGACGGAAGGCGCCGTACGTCGGCTGGTCGAGGCCGTGGACCGTCCCGGACTCGGGGTCGTACGTCGCCAAGGGGAGGCCCTCGGGGTCGAGGAGCTCGACGGGGCCGCGGAGATCGTCCGGCACCGCGACGTCGAGACGGCGGTCCGCGGGCCAGGCGCCGAGCAGGACGAGCTCGAGGTCGGCGAGCTCGCGTGCGTCGGGGGTCCACTGGGCATCGCTCACGAAGGCGATTGTTTCACGCGATATTGAGAACAATGGTCGGCGTCCGCATTTGCCTCCGCTTGCTCTTGCAAGCACCATGAAGGGGTGGCAAGGATCAGCGTCGGCAAGACCGTGGAGGACCTCGGTGGCTACCTGCGCGAGCAGCGTCGGCAGGCGCAGCTCTCGCTGAGGCAGCTCGCGGACCTCACCGGCGTCTCCAACCCGTACCTGAGCCAGATCGAGCGCGGCCTGCGCCGGCCGTCGGCCGAGGTCCTCCAGCAGATCGCGAAGGCGCTGCGGATCTCGGCGGAGTCGGTGTACGTGCAGGCTGGGCTGCTCGATCCCGACGACTCCGTGAGCGGCGGAGGCGTCGAGGCGGCGATCGCGGCCGATCCGCGTCTGGAGGAGCCGCAGCGCCGTGCGCTGCTCGAGATCTACCGCTCGTTCGTCGGCGAGGCGTCGAAGGCGTCGACCGCGCCGGCCGACCGGACCGACCGACCCGAGAACCAGGAGACCCCCTCATGAGCATCCACGAGTCCATCACCAAGACCGTCATGGGCCTCCCCGCCCAGGCGGCCGCCCTCGTCGGCCAGGCGCAGTCCGCCGCGACGCAGCTCGTCACCCAGCTCGCCGAGCTCGACCTCGACGAGCTGCAGAAGAAGCTCGAGTCCGACGCGAAGGCGCTGCCCGGCCAGGCCGGCGCGCTCTACGTCGACACCCTCAACCGGCTGAAGGACGTCGACGTCGAGGAGCTGTTCGACGACCTCGAGGACAAGATCGAGCACAAGCTCGAGGACATCGCCGAGGACATCAAGGAGCTCGTCGTCATGCTGGCGGCGGTCGCCCGCAACGCCGCGACCGACGTCGCGGCCGGGTCCCCGCTCGGCAAGCGCGGCACGTCGGACAAGGGCGGAGCCGAGAAGGCCTCGAAGTCGACCGTCACGACCGAGGCGCCGATGGCCTCGAAGGCGACCGACGTCCCGACCGCGGCCGCGGCGGCGAAGCGGACGACCGCGAAGAAGGCGCCGGCGGCGAAGAAGGCTGCTCCTGCCAAGAAGGCACCGGCTGCGAAGGCTCCGGCCAAGAAGGCAGCGGCGAAGAAGGCGGCGCCCGCCAAGAAGGCTCCGGCAGCGAAGAAGTCCGCCCCGGCCACGAAGGCGCCTGCGAAGAAGGCTCCGGCGGCGAAGAAGGCCGCGCCCGCGAAGGCGCCCGCCAAGAAGGCGACCCCGCCGGCGCAGCCCACCCCGCCGGCCGCACCGCCGGCCCCGGAGACGCCGTCGGACGCGAGCTGACCGCGGCGCGGGCCGCGTCGAGGTCTGCCGTCAGCGCCGCTGCTCGGGATACCCTCGGACCGTGTTCGATCTCTTTGCGGTCCAGAACCTCGTCGAGCTGATCATCACCATCCTGATGATCGCGGCGAAGGCGTTCGCCGTCGTCGACGCGGTCTCGCGCACGCCGCAGGCGTTCGTCGCGGCCGACAAGCAGACCAAGCCGTTCTGGGTCATCCTCCTGGGGCTGGCGCTGGTCGCGAACCTGTTGATCTGGCAGCCGATCAGCATCCTCAACCTGGCTGGGATCGTCGCGGCGCTCGTCTACCTCGCAGACGCGCGCCCGGCGCTCCAGCAGGTCAGCGGTCGGTGAGCGGGAGCGATCGCGCGCCTCAGACGGAGCGGGTCGGATTCCTCGACCTCCTCGCGTTCACCTGCGAGCTCGCGGCGCTCGTCCTCCTCGCCGTCTCCGGGTGGTCGCTCGGCGAGGGCGGATGGCGCGGCGCTGTGCTCGCGGTCGCGCTGGTCGCGCTCGCGGTGTGGTTCTGGGGCCGCTGGCTGGCTCCCCGGTCGTCGACCCGCGTCGGGATGCCGGCGCGGCTGCTGGTGAAGTCCGGGTTCTACCTCGTCGTCGGCGTGCTGGGCGCCCTCGCCGGCTTCCCGGTCTGGGCCGGGCTGCTCGTCCTGGTGGCGGTCACGGTCGCCTCCCTGCGCCGCGACTGACCGCGGCGGACACGCCGTACCGCACGTCCATCGAACACCTGTTCGACTCTCGGCGTACGATGGGTCCATGTCCGTGCAGTTCCAGGGGTCGCTCTTCGACTCCGCCGACGAGCCCACGCTGGGCCCGCTCGCGGGGCACGTGACGCGGCACGCGCTGGCGTACGGCGCGTGGGTCGACGTCCGTCCCCGCTGGGTCGACGGGGCCGACGACCTGTTCGCCCATCTCCACGACACCGTCGCGTGGCGCGCCGACGAGCGCGAGATGTACGAGCGGGTGGTGGCCGTCCCGCGTCTCCTCGCGTGGTTCGGCGAGCGGAGCGCGTGGCCGCACCCGGTCCTCGACGAGGGCCGCGAGATGCTGAGCGACCACTACGAGGTCGAGCTCGGCGAGCGGTTCGCGACGGCCGGGCTGTGCCTCTACCGCGACGGGCGCGACTCGGTGGCGTGGCACGGCGACCGGATCGGCCGCAGCCGCACCGAGGACACGATGGTCGCGATCCTCTCCCTCGGGTCCCCGCGGAGGCTCGCCCTGCGTCCACGGGGTGGCGGCACCTCGCTGTCGTTCACGCTCGGCTCGGGCGACCTGCTCGTGATGGGCGGCACGTGCCAGCGCACGTGGGAGCACGCGATCCCGAAGACGTCGAAGCCCGTCGGTCCCCGGATCAGCGTCCAGTTCCGTCCCCGCGGCGTCCTCTAGCCCCCCGCCCCGCGGGTCCCTGCACCTCCCGCATCCGCGCGTTGGTGCCTGCGTGGTCACGTCGGCGGCACGGGTGACCACGGAAGGACCAACGCGTACGCCGGTGGCGCGCGCGGCACGGTTGTCCCCAGCGAAGGCGGATCCACAGGGCGCCGGAGGTGATCTCCAAGGCGGGCGTCGGTCGGATGGGATGGGCACATGCCGGCGCCGCGACCGATCCCGCACGAGCTCAGGTGCGGGCCGTTCACCGTCGCGGAGGCTGACGCGCTCGGGGTCTCCGCGACGATGCTCAGCGGCAAGCGGTTCGTCCGCCTGTTCCCGAGGGTCTGGGTCAGCGCCGCGTACGAGATGTCGGAGCGGGACCGGGTGAGGGGTGCGCAGCTCTCCCTTCCGGATGGCGCACAGCCGAGTCACAGCACACGGCTGCGCCTCCTCGGGTACGACGACGTTGCGGAGCTCCCGTACCACTTCGTGATCGACCGCGACCAGAAGATCGTCAGCGACGACATCCGGCTCCACCGGACGATCCTGATGCCGCCGACCGACACGGACGGTGTGACACCGGCGGCCGCGTTCGTCCAGTGCTGCGAGACCATGCGACTGATCGACCTGGTCAAGATGGGTGACTGGCTCCTGCACGAGCGTCACGCCACCCTCGAGGAGATCGGGCAGATCCTCGTGGAGGAGTCGTGGCGACCGGGGGCCTCGCAGTGCGAGACGGTCCTCCCGCTGCTCGACGGTCGCTCCCGCTCGCCGAAGGAGAGCGAGGTGCGCGCGATCCTGAGCGTCGTCGGTCTGCCGCTCCCGGAGGTGAACGTCGACCTCGTGGTCGACGGGCGGTGGCTGGGTTGCGTCGACCTGCTCTATCTCCGGTGGCTGTACGTGGTCGAGTACGAGGGGCGGCAGCACGCGCTCGACACGGCGCAGTTCAACGGGGACATCGGACGCTACGGCCGGTTCCGGCGCAACGACGTCGCCTACCTGCAGGTGACCCAGGAGGTGCTTGCCCGCCCGCGCGCTCTGGTGAGTGCGGTGCACGCGGACCTGGTCGCGCGCGGGTACGACGGGCCGCCGCCGGTGTTCGGACGCGACTATCGCGCCTTGTTCCGCAAGATCCGCTCCCGCCGCCCGTAGCGTCGGTGCGCCTGTGGTCACGAGCGCGCCACGGGTGACCACGCAGCGACCGACGCGGGGGCGGAGTGGGCGTACGCTCGCGAGCATGAGCCGCGTCTTCACGATCAGCTTCGCCTCCGTCTACCCGCTGTACGTGACGAAGGTGGAGAAGAAGGGGCGTACGAAGGCCGAGCTCGATCAGGTCATCGAGTGGCTCACCGGATTCGACGACGCGGAGCTGAAGGGCCACCTCGAGGAAGGCACGACGTTCGAGGACTTCTTCGCCGCCGCGCGGCTCAACCCGAACGCGCCGCTGATCAAGGGCGTCGTGTGCGGCGTCCGCGTCGAGGACATCGAGGACCCGTTGATGCAGAAGATCCGCTACCTGGACAAGCTCGTCGACGAGCTCGCCAAGGGGAAGGCGATGGAGAAGGTCCTCCGCGCATAGCCCACCCTCGCCGCACGTCGGTGCCTGAGTGGTCACCCGGGACCGGCGGGTGACCACTCAGCGACCAACGTGGGGGTCAGCCCTTGGGGCCGCGGCGCTTCGAGCGCGCCCGCTCGCCCGCGTCCAGGATCACCTTGCGGATCCTGACCGCCGACGGCGTCACCTCGACGCACTCGTCCTCGCGGCAGAACTCCAGGCTCTGCTCGAGCGACAGCTTCTTCGGCGGGATCAGCTTCTCGAAGTTGTCCGCGGTGGAGGAGCGGACGTTGGTCTGCTTCTTCTCCTTGGTGATGTTGACGTCCATGTCGTCGTCGCGGCTGTTCTCGCCGACGATCATGCCCTCGTACACCTCGGTCGTGGGCTCGACGAACATCACGCCGCGCTCCTGCAGGCTCGTCATCGCGTACGACGACGCAGCACCCGCGCGGTCGGCGACCAGCGAGCCGGTCGGACGCGTCGAGATCTCGCCCAGCCACGGCTCGTACCCCTCGAAGACGTGGTGCGCGATGCCGGTGCCGCGGGTGTCGGTGAGGAACTCGGTCCGGAACCCGATCAGGCCGCGCGCCGGGACCAGGAACTCCATGCGCACCCAGCCGGTGCCGTGGTTGGTCATCTGCTCCATGCGGCCCTTGCGGACGGCGAGCAGCTGCGTGACCGTGCCGAGGTAGTCCTCGGGGCAGTCGATCGTGAGCCGCTCGACGGGCTCGTGGACCTTGCCGTCGACGATGCGCGTGACGACCTCGGGCTTGCCGACGGTGAGCTCGTAGCCCTCACGACGCATCTGCTCGACGAGGATCGCCAGCGCGAGCTCGCCACGGCCCTGGACCTCCCACGCGTCCGGACGCTCGGTCGGCAGGACCTTGATCGAGACGTTGCCGACCAGCTCGCGCTCGAGGCGGTCCTTGACGAGACGGGCGGTGACCTTCGTGCCCTTCTCGCGCCCCGCCAGCGGCGAGGTGTTGGTGCCGATGGTCATCGAGATCGCCGGCTCGTCGACCTGGATCAGGGGGAGCGGCTGCGGGTTCTCGGGGTCCGCGAGCGTCTCGCCGATCATGATCTCGGGGATGCCGGCGACGGCGACGATGTCGCCCGGGTTGGCCTCGTCGGCGGGGACCCGCTCGAGCGCCTCCGTGCGCAGGAGCTCGGTGATCTTGACGCGCTCGACCGAGCCGTCGCGCTTGCACCACGCGACCTGGGCGCCCTTGCGCAGCGTGCCCTCGTGGACGCGGATCAGGGCGAGGCGGCCGAGGAACGGCGACGCGTCGAGGTTGGTGACGTGGGCCTGGAGCGGCGCGTCCTCGGTGTAGGTCGGGGCCGGGACGGTGTCGAGGATGGTCTGAAACAGCGGGACCAGGTCCTCGCTGTCCGGCAGGCCGCCGTCGGCCGGCTGCTCCAGCGACGCACGACCCGCCTTCGCCGACGCGTACACGACCGGGAAGTCCAGCGCGTCGGTGTCGGTGGCGTCGTCGAGCAGGTCCATGAACAGCTCGTAGGTCTCCTCGACGACCTCGCTGATCCGGGCGTCCGGGCGGTCGACCTTGTTGACGACGAGGACGACCGGCATCTTGGCGTGCAGCGCCTTGCGCAGGACGAAGCGCGTCTGGGGCAGCGGGCCCTCGGACGCGTCGACGAGCAGCACGACCCCGTCGACCATCGACAGGCCCCGCTCGACCTCGCCGCCGAAGTCGGCGTGGCCGGGGGTGTCGATGATGTTGATCGTGACGCCGCCGTCGGGGGCGCCCGGGCCCGCGTACTCGACCGCGGTGTTCTTGGCGAGGATCGTGATGCCCTTCTCGCGCTCGAGGTCACCGGAGTCCATCGCGCGCTCGGCGAGCTGGTGGTGCTCGTCGAAGCTGCCCTGCTGCTGCAGCATGGCGTCGACGAGGGTGGTCTTGCCGTGGTCGACGTGCGCGACGATCGCGACGTTGCGGAGGTCGGAGCGAGTGGGCATGCGAGACGTGCTGTCCTTGCGTGGGAGAGAGCGCCGGACGGTACGCACGGCGCAGAGCGTCTCCCATCGTACCGAGAAGGCGTCTACCGGCATGTCCTCCGGCCGGGTGTGACCTCCGTCTCCCCCGAATTTGTGTTCGCTGTCCGCAAATTGCGGTGACTTCTGTCGGTGCCCGGGGTCACTGTGGAAGGACGACACCAGGGGGGTGCCGGATTCCGTCACGGAAGGCGATGTCGCGTATGGCTGACACGCAGAGCTCGACCCAGCAGCAGCCGGAGTACCCGGAGAACATCGACGCCGCGGTTCTCAAGATCGCTGGGGTGGTCATCCTCGGGGTGATCATGTCGATCCTCGACATCACGGTGGTCAACGTCGCGCTGCCGACGTTCCAGGAGGAGTTCGGGTCCGCCACCGACCCGCTGGCCTACTCGCACGTCGCGTGGACGGTCACCGCCTACACGCTCGCCCTGGCCACGGTCATCCCCCTGACCGGCTGGGCCGCCGACCGGTTCGGCACCAAACGGCTCTTCATCGCAGCGATCGGGCTGTTCACCGCCGGATCGGTCCTCTGCGCCGCGGCGCAGGACATCAACCAGCTCATCGCGTTCCGTGTCCTGCAGGGGCTCGGCGGCGGCATGATCATGCCGCTCGGCATGACGATCATGACCCGCGCCGCCGGTCCGAACCGGATGGGCCGGCTCATGGCGATCCTCGGCATCCCGATGCTGCTCGGCCCGATCCTGGGCCCGATCATCGGCGGCTGGCTGATCGAGAACGCGAGCTGGCACTGGATCTTCCTCATCAACCTCCCGATCGGCATCGCCACCGTCGTCTACGCGTTCTTCGCGCTCCCCGGCGACCGCCCGGAGCCGTCGGAGTCGTTCGACTTCCTCGGGATGCTGCTGCTGTCGCCCGGACTCGCGCTGTTCCTGTTCGGTGTCTCGTCGATCCCGGAGAAGGGCACCGTCGCCGACCCCCGCGTCTGGGTCTCGATGCTGGCCGGCGCGCTCCTCATGCTCGCGTTCGTGTGGCACTCGTTCCGTCCGGAGCACCCGCTCCTGGATCTTCGCCTGTTCCGCAACCGCAACCTGACGATCTCCGTGATCGTCATGTTCCTCTTCGTCGCCGCGTTCTTCGGCAGCCTGCTGCTGGTGCCGACCTACTTCCAGCAGGTCCGGGGCGAGTCGACGCTCAACGCCGGTCTGCTGGTCGCCCCGCAGGGCATCGGTGCGATGGTGACGATGCCGATCGCAGGACGTCTGGTCGACCGGATCCCGGTGGGCCGGATCGTGCCCTTCGGCTTCCTCGGCATCCTCGTCGGCATGTTCCCGCTCACGCAGATCACGTCGGAGACCGACTACTGGGTGATCGTCGTGTCGCTGTTCGTCATGGGGCTCGGCATGGGCGCGACGATGATGCCGATGTTCACCACGGCGCTCAAGACGCTGACGCACCACGAGGTCGCGCGCGGGACGACGCTGATCAACATCAACCAGCAGATCGCCAGCTCGGTCGGCGTCGCGGTGATGTCGGTGCTGCTGACCAACTGGCTGCCGCCGCAGCGCATCTGGTACGCCGTGGTCGGGGCCTGGGACAACCCGCAGATCGTCGGTCAGATCGGGGGGCAGGGCGTGGTCGACGCGCTGCTGGCCGATGCCGGTGACGCGTTCGCCCAGACCTTCTGGGTCGCCTGGGTGCTCATGCTGCTCACGCTCATCCCGGTGGCGTTCCTGCCGCGCAAGAGCGAGCCCGCGCACCTGCTCGACGCGGAGGGTGCGACGGGGCCGGCCGAGGCGCCCGCGCCGCCGCCCCCGCACTGAGCCTGCTCAGGAAGGACGATGCGTTCCGGCCCGTGGGTGGCCGGAACGCATCGCCTACGTGAGAGGCAGGTGCCGTCAGCGCGGCGCCATCCGGAGGGCGCCGTCCATCCGGATGACCTCGCCGTTGAGGTAGTCGTGCTCGACGATCATCGTGACGAGGTCGGCGAACTCCGACGGCCGGGCGAGCCGCTGCGGGAACGGGACCCCCGCCGCGAGCCCGGCGCGGAACTCGTCCGAGACCGTCGCGAGCATCGGCGTGTCGACGATCCCGGGCGCGATGGTGCAGACCCGGATCCCGTACTGTGCGAGGTCGCGTGCCGCCGGAAGCGTGAGGCCGACGATGCCGCCCTTCGACGACGCGTACGCGGCCTGGCCGACCTGACCGTCGTACGCCGCGATCGACGCGGTGTTGACGATCACGCCGCGCTGCCCGTCGGCATCGGCCTCGGTCTGCGCGATCGCCTCGGCGGCGAGCGTCATCACGTTGAACGAACCGATGAGGTTGACCTGGACGACCTTGGCGTAGAGGTCGAGGTCGTGGGGGCCGCGCTTGGACAGGATGCGTGCCGACGGGCCGATGCCGGCGCAGCTGACGACCGTACGCAGCGGGGCGCCGCCCGAGGTGGCGGCCGTGACGGCGTTGCGTACCGAGGCGGGATCGGTCACGTCGGTCTCGACGTAGGTGACGCCGGCGACGTCGTCGGCCCGCTCGATCGCCCCGGCGAGGTCGAGGGCGTACACGCTCGCGCCCCGCGCGGCGAGGGCGGCGGCCGTGGCGGCGCCGAGTCCGGAGGCACCTCCGGTGACGAGGGCGGCGGTGTTGGCGAGGTCCATGGTTCTCCTGTCCTACGGGGAGGTGTCGAGCCGGTCAGCGGGCGAGCCCGCGGCTGATGACCAGGCGCTGGATCTGGTTGGTCCCCTCGAAGATCTGCATGACCTTCACCTCGCGCATGTAGCGCTCGACGGGGAAGTCCTTGGTGTAGCCGGCGCCGCCGAGCACCTGGACGGCGTCGGTGGTCACCTTCATCGCGTTGTCGGTCGCGACGAGCTTGGCGATCGACGCCTGCCGGCTGAACGGGCGGCCGGCGTCCTTGAGCCGCGCGGCGGCCAGGTACGTCGCACGCGCCGACTCCACGGCGGCAGCCATGTCGGCGAGGAGGAACGCGAGGCCCTGGTGCTCGATGATCGGCTTCCCGAACGTCTCGCGGTCCTTGGCGTACGCCAGCGCGACGTCGAGCGCGCCCTGGGCGACCCCGGTCGCGACGGCCGCGATCCCGAGCCGGCCGGAGTCGAGCCCGGCCAGCGCGATCGGCAGACCTTGACCCTCGTCCCCGAGCCGCCGCTCGGCCGGCACGCGGACGCCGTCGAAGAGCATCGTCGCGGTGGTCGAGCCCATGAGGCCCATCTTGTCCTCGGGGTTGTCCACCGTGAGCCCGGGTGTGTCCGCCGGGACGAGGAAGCACGAGATCCCGCGCCCGCCCTCCGCGGTCCGCGCCATCACCTTGTAGAAGTCGGCCTCGCCGCCGTGGGTGGTCCACGCCTTCGCGCCGTCGATGACGTACTCGTCGCCGTGCCGCACCGCGCGGGTCCGCATCGCGGCCGGGTCGGAGCCGGCGTGCGCCTCCGACAAGCAGTAGGCGCCGAGCGTCTCGCCGCCGAGCATGTCGGGGAGCCACTGCTGCTTCTGCTCCTCGGTGCCCGCGGTGAACAGGCCGAAGCACGAGAGCGCGTGCACACTCGTCCCGACGCCGACCGAGGCCCAGGCGGTCGCGATCTCCTCGACGACCTGCAGGTAGACCTCGTACGGCTGGCCGCCACCGCCGTACTCCTCGGGGTACGGCAGGCCCAGCAGGCCGGCGCGGCCGAGGGTCCGGAACACCTCGCGGGGGAACGTGGCGGTGCGCTCGGCCTCGTCCACGCGGGGACGCAGCTCCTTGTCCACGATTGCGCGGGTGAGCGCGATCAGGTCCTCGGACTCCTCGTTCGGCATCAGTCGCTCGACGGGCATGGCACCTCTCTCGGGTTCGCATCACAGGCGGCGCGTATCACGAACAGTACTCCAGAACCGATCCTGGTACTGTCCGGGTATGCCGGTGCGACGGGGAGAGCTCATGGACGAGCTGATCTCCCTCTACCTCGACGAGGGTTTCCTCGCGTTCGGCATCGGCGACCTCGCGGCCCGGCTCCGTTGCTCGCGCTCGACCCTGTACGCGATCGCGCCGAGCAAGGAGCAGATCGTCACCGCCGCCGTACGCGCGTTCTTCCGCGGGGCGACCGAGCGCGTCGAGGCGCGCCTGGAGAGGGAGGCCGACCCTGCCGCGCGCCTTCACGCGTACCTCGAGGCGATCTCCGAGGAGCTCGCGCCGGCGTCACCCGCCTTCTTCGCCGATCTCGACGCCTTCGAGCCGGCGCGGGAGGTCTACCGCCGCAACACCGAGTGGGCCGCCCGGCGGGTGCGCCAGCTGGTGACCGCGCTCGAGGGCCGCGACGGGTCGGTCGACCCCGGGTTCGTGGGTGTCGTGGCCGCGCAGGTCATGCAGGCGATCCAGCGCGGTGAGATCGAGGCCGCGAGCGGGCTCGACGACGCAGCGGCGTACCACCAGCTCGCCCAGCTCCTCGTCGCCGGCGTCGGCGGACGGGCGGCCTAGCGCCTCGCTCCTCAGCCGCGCGCGACCTTCCACGGCGCCGCCTGCGCGATCGGCTTGATCACCATCAGGTCGATGTTCACGTGCTGCGGCCGCGTCACCATCCACGCGATCGCGTCGGCCACGTCGTCGGCGCTCAACGGCTCCGCGACACCGGCGTACACCGCGTCGGCACGCTCCTGGTCGCCCCCGAAGCGGACGAGCGAGAACTCGTCGGTGCGCACCATCCCCGGCGCGATCTCGGTGACGCGGACCGGCTCCCCGTTGAGCTCGAGACGCAGCGTCTCGGTGATCATCGCGACGCCGTGCTTCGCGGCGGTGTAGCCCGCGCCGCCCTCGTACGTGAGGTGGCCGGCGATCGAGCCGACGTTGAGCACCGTCGCCGCGCCGCTGGCGCGCAGCGCCGGGAGCAGGGCCTTGGTGACGCGCAGCGTGCCGATGACGTTCGAGTCGTACATCTGCTGCCATGCCTCGGGGTCGGTCTGCTCGATCGGCTCCTGGCCGACGGCGCCGCCGGCGTTGTTCACGAGGACGGCCAGCTCGGGGCCGACGGCGGCGGCGAGGGCGTCCACGGAGGCCTGGTCGGTGACGTCGCAGACGACCGCCGTGCCGCCGATCTCCGCGGCGAGCGCCTCGATCCGGTCGGCCCTGCGCGCGGCGCAGACCACGTGGAACCCGTCGGCGGCCAGGCGGCGCGCGGTGGCGGCGCCGATGCCGCTGCTCGCTCCGGTGACGACGGCGGTACGACGGGTGGTGGCGGTGTTCTCCTGCATGAGGCAGATGCTGTCACGGGTGCGCCCGGCGGGCCCACGTGGACCCGGGGACGCCCTGAACGGCCTGCCTAGGATGGAGAGGTGACCTCCCCCGACGTGCGCCGCATCGCCATGCTCTCCGCGCACACGTCGCCGCTCGAGCAGCCCGGCAACGGGGACGCGGGCGGGATGAACGTGTACGTGCTGGAGCTCGCGCGCCGGCTCGCAGCGCGGTCCGTCGAGGTCGAGATCTTCACCCGCGCGACGTCGTCCGAGCAGCCGCCGCTCGTCGAGGCGCTCCCCGGCGTGACCGTGCGCCACGTGCCGGCGGGCCCGTTCGAGGGTCTGGGCAAGGAGGACCTTCCCGCCCAGATGTGCACCTTCGTCCGCGACGTCCTGCGCGCGGAGGCGACCCGGCCTCTCGGCTGGTTCGACGCGGTCCACTCCCACTACTGGCTGTCGGGTCAGGTCGGCCAGGTCGCCGCAGACCGCTGGGGAGTCCCGCTCGTCCACTCCATGCACACGATGGCGAAGGTCAAGAACGCGCACCTGGCCGCCGGCGACGCCGCCGAGCCCGCGGGGCGCGTCGCGGGCGAGGAGCAGCTGGTCGCGTCCGCGGACCGCCTCATCGCGAACACCGCCGACGAGGCCGCCCAGCTCGTCGACCTGTACGCCGCCGACCCGGCGCGCGTCGACGTGGTCCACCCCGGTGTGGACCTGGACCGCTTCCGCCCCGCGGACCGGACGGCGGCGCGGGCGACGCTCGGGCTGCCGCAGGACGCCGACGTGATCCTCTTCGCCGGACGCATCCAGCCGCTCAAGGCGCCCGACGTGGTCCTCGAGGCCGCCGCGCACCTGATGGCGCGCGGACGTCGCGACCGCACGGTCGTCGCCGTGGTCGGGGGTCCGTCCGGGAGCGGCCTCGACAAGCCGACGGCGCTGCTGGAGCTCGCCGGCGCCCTCGGCATCTCCGACCGCGTGCGGTTCGTCCCGCCGGTCGCGCAGGACCGCCTCGCCCTCTGGTACGCGGCCGCGTCGATCGTCTGCGTCCCGTCGTACAACGAGTCGTTCGGCCTCGTCGCCCTGGAGGCCCAGGCCTGCGGTACGCCGGTGGTGGCCGCGAAGGTCGGCGGCCTGACGACGGCGGTCCACGACGGGGTGACCGGGATGCTGGTCGACGGGCATGATCCCGTCGACTACGCCGCCGCGTTCGCGCAGGTCCTCGACCAGCCGGGCCTCCACGCGTCGATGCAGGACGCGGCCGTGCACCACGCCGCGCGCTTCGGATGGGACGCGACGGCCGAGCGTACGCTCGCCGTGTACGAGGAGTCGGTCGCCGCGGTGCGGCTGTTCCCGACCGCCGTGGGTCAGTAGCCAGCCGAAAGGGGAGGCCGTGGAGGGTCGTACGGATCGCGAGGAGGAGAGCGCGCCGTGGGCGGCCGCCGCCACGATCAGGAGCGCGCTCGCCGTCGCCGAGCTCGAGCACGTCGAGTTCCGGCCGGGCGTCTTCGAGGTGACGATCCCCGGCACCCGCAAGCTCCAGACCACCTGCCGCCTCGAGGTCGGTGAGCACGCGCTCGGCATCCATGCCTTCGTCGCCCGTCGCCCGGACGAGAACCACGAGGCCGTCTACCGGTGGCTGCTGGAGCGCAACCTGCGGATGTACGCCGTGGCGTTCGCGGTCGACAGCGCGGGCGACATCTATCTCGACGGACGGATGCCGCTGCACGCGGTCACCGAGGACGAGGTCGACCGGATCATCGGGTCGGTCCTGACCTATGCCGACGACTCCTTCAACACGATTCTCGAGCTCGGGTTCGCCAGCTCCATCCGCAAGGAGTGGGAGTGGCGGCTCTCGCGCGGGGAGTCGACCCGCAACCTGGAGGCGTTCCGGCACCTCCTCGACAAGGAGTCAACGCAGGGTTGACGGACGACGCGTCAGCTCTTCCACTCGTACCGCCAATAGCTGACGGCGACCCGACGGAGCCGCACCGGCTCGTAGCCCGTGTAGACGAACCTGAAGCGCACCGTGCCGTTCGGCCGGATCCATGACTCCCGAAGGTGGACGCCCTTCCGCTTGTTGCTGTAGCTGGAGAAGATGCCGACCCGGACGACGCGTCCATTGGGCTTGACCACCTCGAGGCCCACGTTGGGAGGGTCCCACGCGCCGCGCACCTGCAGCTCCACGGCGCCGACCTTGACGTGGGCAGGGACACGCGTCGAATGGAGGGTCTTGACCACGGGACCGCTCGGGCGGGTCGGCCAGCTCCGGAACCGCAGCGACGTGCCGACGAGCCGCGCCCGTCCCTCCCTCCGCGTCACGGTGCGCCGGTACGACTCCTTGGCCGTGGTCACGACGGTCCGCCGGACCAGCTCACGGCGGGCGCGGGACAGTACGAAGGGAGTGGACACCGCCACCCGCTCACCGGTGCCAGCCCTGGTCAATTCTGCCCGGTAGGTGCCGCCGGGCGCCGGCAACCCGGTGCCATTCACCGCGTGGTATCTGCCATCCCAGGTGATCCCTGGCGTCGTCGCGTCGACCGCCCAGGTTGTGATGCCCAGCGGCTGCCCGTCCGACGCGAGGATCCGGAGGTAGAGATCGCCCTCGGTGGCTTCTCCTGCGACCCACCGCAGGGTGATCCGCATGACGTGGGCGACGCCTGGCTCGTCGTCGTCGGGGTAGAAGACGGTCGTCGACGGGGTGATCGTCGCGCCCGGCTCGTCGCCGTCGGCAGGGAACTGCACTGTCCCGACGACCATCATCATGACAAGCGACGCGGCAAGTCCGATCCGACTCAGCACAGGGAGACGTCCTACGGCAAGGGGCACCGTGTGCTGCCCGGCGATTGGGGTCCTCAGCGTTGAGCAAGCGCCGCCCCCCTGTCAAGGGCTCACCGCATCCGCGCTCGGGTCGCCGCGGGGCGCAGGATCACACCCGTCGTCTCGCCCACAAGGTCGTCCGCCGACGGCGGAATCGGCGTCGCTAGGCTGAGACGCATGAGCGCCTACACCCTCATCCTGCTGCGCCACGGCGAGAGCGAGTGGAACCAGAAGAACCTCTTCACCGGGTGGGTCGACGTCGACCTCACCGAGAAGGGGGAGGCAGAGGCCCGTGCCGCGGCGCCGCTGCTCGCCGAGGCAGGTCTGCTCCCCGACGTGGTGCACACCTCGCTGCTGCGTCGCGCGATCCGCACCGCGCAGATCACGCTCGACGGGGTCGACCGCCACTGGATCCCGGTACGACGGTCGTGGCGCCTCAACGAGCGCCACTACGGCGCGCTCCAGGGCAAGGACAAGAAGGCCACGCTGGAGGAGTTCGGCGAGGAGCAGTTCATGCAGTGGCGCCGCTCGTACGACGTGCCGCCGCCGCCGCTGGACGAGGAGTCGGAGTTCAGCCAGTTCCACGACGTCCGCTACGCCGACCTGCCGCCGGAGGAGCGCCCGCGCACCGAGGCGCTCGCCAACGTGCTCGTCCGCTTCCTGCCGTACTGGTACGACGCGATCGTCCCGGACCTGCGGGTCGGCCGCACCGTGCTGGTCGCGGCCCACGGCAACTCGCTCCGTGCCCTGGTGAAGCACCTCGACGACATGTCCGAGGAGGCGGTCGTCGGCCTCAACATCCCGACCGGGATGCCGCTGCTCTACGAGCTCGACGAGGACATGCGCCCGACCACCAAGGGCGGTCGCTACCTCGACCCGGAGGCCGCCAGCGCTGCTGCGGCGGCCGTCGCGAACCAGGGGCGCTGACCTGTCCGTCGTGGAGATGGCGCTGGTCCTCCTCGCGGGGGTCGGCGCCGGCGTCATCAACACCATCGTCGGGTCGGGGACGCTGATCACCTTCCCGACGCTGGTGGCCTTCGGCGTCCCGCCGGTCACCGCCACCATGAGCAACGCGGTGGGCCTCGTCCCGGGCAACGTCACCGGCTCGTTCGGCTACCGCCGGGAGCTCGCCGGGCAGGGGTTCCTCGTCAAGCGGCTCCTGCCGGCGTCGCTGCTCGGTTCGCTCGTCGGCGCGTACCTGCTGCTGCACCTGCCCGAGGACACGTTCATCGCGGTGGTGCCGGTGCTGCTGGTGCTCGCGCTGATCCTGGTGGTGGTGCAGCCACCGCTGCAGAAGTGGCTCAAGGCCCGTCGCGAGGCGTCGGGCGCGGACGCCGTCACGCTCGACACGATGAGCACGCCGCGAACCGCCGCCGTGCTGGTGACGGTGTTCCTGAGCGGGATCTACGGCGGCTACTTCGCCGCCGCGCAGGGGATCCTGCTCATGGGCGTCCTCGGCCTGCTCGTCCCGCTGGCACTCCAGCGGATGAACGCGCTCAAGAACGTGCTCGTGCTCGCCGTCAACGTGGTGTCGGCGACGACGTACATCGTGGTGGCGACGTGGGGCGGCGGGACGCACCCGCTCGACTGGACCGCGGTCGGGCTGGTCGCCGCCGGCTCGCTGGTCGGTGGCGTGATCGGCGCCGGCATCGGGAGGCGGCTGCCACCCCTGCTCCTGCGGGCCTGCATCGTGGTGCTCGGTCTCGTGGCGCTCTACACCATCCTCGGGATGGGCTGAGCGCGGTCGTACGCCGATGGGCGCCGCCGGCGGTCAGGCCTGAGGCACCTCGCCCGTGACCTGGTAGACCACGCGCCGTGCGATCGACACCGCGTGGTCGCCGGTCCGCTCGTAGTAGCGGGCGAGCAGGGCGATGTCGACCGCCGCCTCGATCCCTCCGGTCCAGCTCTCGCCGAGGAGCCGGTGGAACATCGTCCGGTAGAGGCCGTCCATCTCGTCGTCGGCGGCCAGGAGCGCGGCCGCGGCATCGAGGTCGTGGGTCCCGAGCACGATCGCGACGGACTCGAGCATCCCGCCGGCGACCCGGGCCATCTCCGCGACGAGCGGGCGCGCCTCGTCCGGGACGGCCGGGTCGGGCATGCGCATCCGGGCGAGCTTCGCGACGTGGACGGCGAGGTCGCCGATCCGTTCGAGGTCGCCGGCGATCCGCAGGCCGGCGACGACGCGCCGTAGGTCGGTGGCCACCGGCTGCTGGGTGGCGAGCAGGGAGATCGCGTCGTTCTCGCACGACTCGCGGGCGGCGTCGATCACCGCGTCGCCGCTGATGACCAGCTCCGCGGCGCCGAGGTCGCCGTCGAGGAGCGCCGCGCTGGCACGGGCCAGCGAGAACCGCACCGCCGTGGTCATCGCCACGAGGTCGGCGTCGAGCGCATCCAGCCGGTCGTCGTAGAACTCACGCATGGTCCGAGCCTAGGGAAGGTGGGTGAACCGCTGCCGACCTGCGGTGAACGGGCGGTGAACTCTGAGGGAATGGCGCCCTCGCCGAGGCCTGCGAACCCGGGCGTTCCGGGACCACCTGCGTACGATCGAGGTGTGGATCCGAACATCGCGTTCGCGTTCGGCGCCGCGGTCGGCCTCCTGATGGGGACGGCCGTGGTGTGGGCGTGGCGCTACAGCGAGCGGCAGCAGGAGAGCATCCCGGACCGTCCCGAGCCCGAGGTACCCCCGGGCGCCGAGGCGGTCCTCTCCGTGCTGCGCTCCTCCGCCGTGATCGTCGACGCGGCGGACCGCGTCGTCAAGGCGTCGGCCCCGGCGCACGCGATGGGTCTGCTGCAGGACACTCGGCTCGAGCACGAGATGCTCCGCGACATGGTGCGCCTGGTGCGCCGCGACGGGCAGGTGCGCGAGGAGGAGCTCGCGCTGGGACTCGGCCGTGGACGGCAGCGCCACGTGCTCGTCCGCGTCGCGCCGCTGACCTCCCGGCTCGTGCTGGTGCTCGTGGAGGACCGGACCTCCGAGCGTCGGGTGGAGATGATCCGCCGGGACTTCGTCGCCAACGTGAGCCACGAGCTCAAGACCCCGGTCGGCGCGCTCAACCTGCTCGCGGAGGCCGTCGGCGAGGCGCGCGACGACCCGGAGGCGGTCGTCCGGTTCAGCGGACGGATGAAGCGCGAGGGAGCCCGGCTCACACGGCTCGTCCAGCAGATCATCGAGCTGTCCCGGCTCCAGGGCGACGCGCTGGTCGAGGACCCGTACGAGGTCGACGTCACCGGCCTGGTCGCGACGGCCGCCGAGCGCAACGCCGTCGACGCCGAGGCGCGGGGGATCGAGGTCGCGACGCGGTGCGACGACGACCTGTACGTCGTCGGTGACGGCGAGCAGCTGCTGCAGGCGGTCAACAACCTGGTCGAGAACGCCATCGCGTACTCCGACGAGGGCACCAGCGTGACCGTCGACGCCCATCGTGTCGACGACGAGGTCCGGATCGCCGTGCGAGACCAGGGCGTCGGCATCGCCCAGGCGGAGATCGAGCGGATCTTCGAGCGGTTCTACCGCGTCGACCCGGCGAGGGCGCGCAGCACCGGTGGCACGGGCCTCGGCCTCTCCATCGTCAAGCACGTCGCCGCCAGCCACGCCGGCACCGTCGAGGTGTGGAGCGAGCCCGGCCAGGGATCCTCGTTCACGCTCGTCCTGCCGGCCGCCGCGCGCACCCGCGACCTCGACGACACGCCGGGCGACGGCGGCGAGCCCGCGGAGCCGGTCGCGTCCCCGTCGGCGCCGGCCCGGCGTCGTACCCCCCTACCCCCGTCGTCCGTCCAGGAGGCCCGACCGTGACCCGTGTGCTCGTCGTCGAGGACGAGGAGAGCTACATCGACGCGCTCTCGTACGTCCTGCGCAAGGAAGGCTTCGAGGTGGCCGTCGCCACCGACGGCCACGCCGCGCTCGAGGAGTTCGACCGCAGCGGGGCCGACATCGTCCTCCTCGACCTCATGCTCCCCGGCATCAGCGGGACCGAGGTGTGCCGCAAGCTCCGGGCCTCGTCCTCGGTGCCGGTCATCATGGTGAGCGCCAAGGACTCCGAGGTCGACAAGGTGGTCGGTCTCGAGCTGGGCGCGGACGACTACGTCACCAAGCCCTACAGCCCGCGCGAGCTGGTCGCCCGGATCCGGGCCGTGCTGCGTCGCGGCGCCGACCACGGGGGCGGCGACGACGCCGCGCTCGAGGTGGGGCGCGTCCGGATGGACGTCGACCGCCACGTCGTGACCGTCGACGGCGACGAGGTCCGGCTGCCGCTGAAGGAGTTCGAGCTGCTGGAGCTCTTCCTGCGCAACGTCGGGCGCGTCCTGACCCGGGGCCAGCTCATCGACCGCGTGTGGGGCTCGGACTACGTCGGCGACACCAAGACGCTCGACGTCCACGTGAAGCGGCTGCGGGCCAAGATCGAGCCCGACCCGTCGAGGCCGTCGACGCTCGTCACCGTTCGTGGTCTGGGCTACAAGTACGACGCGTAGCCGTCGGTGGCGGGCCCTAGGCTGGCCGCATGAAGACCCGAATCGGGACCCACGTCGACCAGGAGCACCCCTTCGACGACGTCGAGCGCGTCGGCGCTGACGTCGCTCAGATCTTCCTCGGCGACCCCCAGAGCTGGAAGTGGCCGAAGTACGCGTACGCCGGCGGTGCGGACGGGCTGCGCGACGACGCCGCGGCCCGCGACCTCCCGCTGTACGTGCACGCGCCCTACCTCCTCAATGTCGCGAGCCTCAACAACCGGGTCCGCATCCCCAGCCGCAAGCTCGTCCAGAACGCGGTCGACGGAGCGGCGGCGATCGGGGCCAAGGGAGTGATCCTGCACGGCGGCTACGTCGACTCCGAGGGAGATCTCGACAAGGGCTTCGACAACTGGCGCAAGGCCGTCGAGGCGATCGACGCCAAGGTGCCGGTCCTGCTGGAGAACACCGCCGGCGGCGACTACTCCATGGCACGCCGGTTCGAGCGGATCGAGCGCACGTGGGAGGCGATCCAGGCCGGCGGAGCCGGCGACTCGTGGGGGTTCTGCCTCGACACCTGCCACGCGTGGGCCGGGGGCATCCCGCTCGAGGGCGTCGTCGACCGGATCAAGAGCGTGACCGGGCGGATCGACCTCGTGCACTGCAACAACAGCCGCGACGCCTTCGACTCCGGCGCGGACCGCCACGCTCACCTGACGGAGGGGACGATCCCGCCGGAGCTGCTCGTGGAGGTCGTGCGGTCAGCGGGTGCTCCGGTGATCATCGAGACGCACGCCGACGACAAGACCGTCGACGACATCGCGTGGCTCCGGGAGCAGCTGGGTCAGTGACCCTCGTCCGCGGCTTCGTCCGCGGTCTCGTCCTCGCCCGCGACGCCGGCGTCGGCCTCGTCCGTCGCCGGCGCGGTGGCCTCCGGCTGCGCCACGCTGGCGTACATCGGCGTCCGGCTCACGATCGGCAGCTGCAGGTCGACGTCGCCGGCGTTGGCGAACGTGAACGTGATGGCGAGGAACTGGCCCGCGAACAGCTCCTGCCCGGCGATCACGGCCTGGGGCTTGGTGCCGAGGGTCTCGAGGCGGCGGATCGGCACGGCGACCGGACCGTCGAAGGTGACCTCGACCGGGGTGCCGGCGAGGGTGCTCACCTCGACACCCGTGAGGCGGTCGGACTGCAGGACCTGGTTGACCAGGCCGGCCGACAGCGTCGCCGAGCCGTCGTCGTTCTTCACGAAGAGCGCGTTGAGCACCTCGACGTCGCCCGAGCGGTTGTTGGTCCCGACGCCGGCCTGGTAGACGGCGTTGGTCTGCGCCTTGAAGCCGGTGCCGCATCCTGCGAGGAGGACGGCGAGCGCGCCGACGACGACGGCGACGAGAGCACGGCGGGAGCGAGTGAGCACAGCCCGACCCTTTCTTTCCAACGAGCGCAGTGGCGCGAGACGACGTCCAACAGCGTATCCGCGGACCGTCGGACGCGTGCGACGAGGTCGCCCGAGCGCCCGCGACTGCCACTCGCGGATCACTTTGTCAAGTCACGATTCGGCCTCTGACCTGCATAAACGATCCGGTGGCCCTTTGGCGGCCGTGTTATCCTGGTCACCTAAGAAAGGGCTATGGACATATGACTTTCACTGTTGGCGAAACGGTTGTCTACCCCAATCACGGTGCGGCGGTCATCGAGGACATCGAGGTCCGCACGATCAAGGGCGAGGAACGTCAGTACCTCGTGCTGCGCATCGTCGCCCAGAACGATCTCGTCGTACGGGTGCCCGCGTGCAACCTTGACCTGGTCGGTGTGCGCGACGTGGTGGACAAGGATGGGCTGGACCGGGTCTTCGGTGTGCTGCGGGCCGAGCACGCGGAGGAGCCGACCAACTGGTCGCGTCGCTACAAGGCAAATCTCGAGAAGCTCCACTCCGGCGACGTCATGAAGGTGGCGGAGGTCGTCCGCGACCTGTGGCGCCGTGAGCGGGACCGCGGACTGTCAGCGGGAGAGAAGCGGATGCTGGCGAAGGCGCGCCAGATCCTCGTCTCCGAGCTGGCGCTCGCCGAGAACACCAACGAGGACAAGGCTGAGACGCTGCTCGACGAGGTGCTGGCGTCCTGACCTAGAGGCACGACGACGAAGCCGCCCCCGTGATCACGGGGGCGGCTTCGTCGTCGCCGGGCTTTGTTATCCCGGCTGTTTCCTCCCGTAATCGGGACGAAACGCGCGGTGCCTAGCGTCGCGGCATGGCGACGTCGAGCGGGGTGGCGACCTGGGTCAAGGTGTGTGACGCCGGCGAGCTCGTGGTCGGCATCGGTGTCTCCGCCCTCGTCCGCGGCAAGCAGGTCGCCCTGTTCAAGACCGGGGAACGCGAGCTGCACGCGGTGGGCAACCGCGACCCGTACTCCGGCACGCAGACGATGGCCCGCGGCCTCGTGGTCCAGCGCGACGGCCAGACGCTCCTCGCCGCGCCGACGGGGCGCGAGCTCTTCGACTTCGAGACCGGCCAGTGCGTCGACGACCCGATGACCAAGATCGCGACCTATCCGGTCCGCGTCGTCAACGGCTTCGTCGAGGTGTGCATCATTGTGCGGGGATGATCAGCGCGGTCGCGATCGCCGCAGCGCCCTCTCCGCGGCCGGTGAGCCCGAGTCCGTCGGTGGTTGTCCCGGACACCGTCACAGGAGCCCCGACGGCGTCGGACAGCACCGCCTGCGCCTCCTCACGACGCGTCCCGACCTTGGGGCGGTTGCCGACGAGCTGGACCGCGACGTTGCCGATCGTGAAGCCGGCCGCGCGGACCCGCCGGGCGGTCTCGGTCAGGAACGACGTCCCCGACGCACCCGACCACGCGGGGTCCGCGGTGCCGTAGTTGCTGCCCAGGTCGCCGAGCCCCGCAGCGGACAGGAGCGCATCGCAGATCGCGTGCGCGACCACGTCGGCGTCGGAGTGCCCGGCGAGACCGGCAGGCTCGTCCGGCCACAGCAGACCGGCGCACCACATCGGCCGGCCGGGTTCGTAGGCGTGGACATCGGTGCCGGTGCCGACACGGGGGATCGGGGAAGGGCCCATGCCCTCATCATCGCGCGGGCGGGCGGCGACCGGTCAGTCGCCTGCGAGGACCTCGGCGGCGGAGACCGCGCCGTGGCGGTCCTGGATGACGTCGGCGAGCCGGCGGACCTCGTCCTCGCTGAGATCCACGCCGACCTCGTCGGCGCCGTGCCGGAGCTCGTCCTCGACGGTGCCCTCGGTGGCCCCGTCCTGCCACGAGGTCACGCGGTCGACGACGGCCTGGATCGCGGTGAGCCTGTCCTGATCAGTCATGCCGGCCCGTTACCCACCGTTGCCGACGGCATGCTCGAGCCGTCCGTCGTCACCAGCGGTGGCCGGGAAGCTGCGGC
The DNA here is from genome assembly GCF_050632745.1 of Mumia spirodelae. NCBI lineage: Bacteria > Bacillati > Actinomycetota > Actinomycetes > Propionibacteriales > Nocardioidaceae > Mumia > Mumia spirodelae. The sequence goes on from NZ_JBODSD010000001.1 coordinate 402,827, forward strand.
AGCGCCTTGCCGGTGCGGATCACGTACGCCGTCCCCCCGCCGCCGCGGATCCACGCCCGCTCGAGCTCGGCCCGACGGTAGACACGGCGCACCGTGGAGGGCTTCGAGGCGGCCGGGTCGTTGACGATCACGTTGCCGGCGGCGGTGAAGCCCCGGACCACCAGCAGGTGGCCGGCGGTCGAGCGGATGGGAGCGCCCGTGAGCTGCCCACGGCCGAAGCGGATCGACACCACCAGCGGGATGCCGGCCTTGACGAACGCCTCAGCGTCGCGCAGCGAGGCGAGCCGGGCTACGAACGCGTCGGTGCCGCGGGTGCCGGCGTACGCGGTGTTGAAGCCCCAGTTGCCGGTGCCGCCGTAGCGGACGTCGTACGTCCGGCGGGCACCGTGGACGACGTAGCGCTGCTTGATGCCCCGGCGCACCCACGCGTACTGCGCCTTCGTCGGTCCCTTGCCGAGGCTGCGCAGGACCATCGTGGTCGACGTGGGGGAGCACCACGCGGCGCCGCCACCGTCGTACTGGGGGTACTGGCCGCGGTGGATCATCTGCGAGTAGCGGGGCACGGCGATCTCGACCGTGCGTGTCATGGAGGTGGCCGAGACCGGCCGGGCGCTGCGGGCGCCGACGGATGCGACCGCGCCCACCGACAGCAGCCGCGGGGCGGCCTTCGACCCGACGGGGCGGAGCAGGGTGACCCGCACCTGCCAGGCCGCGATGCGGTTGCTGCCGTTCGCCCGGATCGTGTCGGTGACCACGCGGGCGACGTCGTCGCTCTGGGCCGCGCCAGAGCTGCGGCGCACGACCCGCTCGGTCTCCGCCCAGCGTGCGAGCGTGTCCCAGCTGCCGGTGCGCCCGCTCGTCGTCCGGACGCGGACCGAGACCACCAGCGCGGACCTGCCGGGCGTACGGGCGTTCCAGGAGGGCACCACCTCGTCGGCGCCGAAGCCCGTCGAGGACCAGGCGGACGTCCAGCGTGCCTTCTCGTACGCGCGCCCCGCGACCTTGGTCCGCCCGGCCGCGCGCACGAAGCGGACCGTGCCGCCGCTGACGGCCGTGCCCGCCTCCGAGCCGGTGGCGAGCTGCGCCGTGCTGCTCCAGCGCTGGGAGGCGATCCGCGGCGTGGCGGCCGCAGCCGGCGGCGCGAGAGCGGTGGTGACGAGACCGGCGCCTGCGAGCGCACAGACGAGGGCGAGCGTGGGACGAGCCGTGCGGTCGCGCATTGATCGATGCTAAGTCGGATCCCGCGGAGCCACTACTCTGGTCAGCGTGACCGTGCGCCTCTACGACTCTGCGACGATGCAGACTCACCCCCTCGTGCCCCTCGTCGACGGACGGGTGGGCATCTATCACTGTGGGCTCACGGTCCAGGGCCCGCCGCACCTCGGTCACATCCGCAAGGAAGTCGTCTTCGACGTCCTGCGTCGCTGGCTGACCCACGAGGGCCTCGACGTCACGCTGGTCGCCAACGTCACCGACATCGACGACAAGGTGCTGGCCAAGGGCGAGGAGCAGGGGAGGCCGTGGTGGGCGGTGGCGTACGCGAACGAGCGCGCGCTGCACGCGGCGTACGACGTGCTCGGCTGCCTGCCGCCGACGTACGAGCCGCGGGCGACCGGGCACGTCCCCGAGATCCTCGAGCTCGTCGCGACGCTGATCGACCGCGGGCACGCCTACGTCGCACCGGACGGGTCGGGCGACGTCTACTTCGACGTGCGGTCGTGGTCGGACTACGGCGAGCTGTCGCACCAGAAGGTCGACGACATGCGCGACGCCGAGGACGCCGACCCGCGCGGCAAGCGCGACCCGCGCGACTTCGCGCTGTGGAAGGGCCACAAGCCCGAGGAGCCCGAGTCCGCGTCGTGGCCCTCTCCGTGGGGTCGCGGCCGCCCCGGGTGGCACATCGAGTGCTCCGCGATGGCCACGAAGTACCTGGGCACCGAGTTCGACATCCACGGCGGCGGGATCGACCTGCGCTTCCCGCACCACGAGAACGAGCTCGCCCAGGCGCGCGCGGCCGGGATGCCGTTCGCGCGGTCCTGGATGCACAACCAGCTCGTGCGCATCGGCGGCGAGAAGATGAGCAAGTCCGTCGGCAACTCGCTGCTGGTGAGCGAGGTGGTCAAGCGGTTCCGGCCGGTCGACGTCCGCTACTACCTGGTGGCGGCGCACTACCGCTCGGTCATCGACTACACCGAGGAGTCGCTGGCCGAGGCAGCGACGGCGTACCAGCGGATCGAGGGCTTCGTCCGGCGCGCCACGGAGGCCACCGGTGCGAGCACCGACCTCGTGGAGCTCGGCGGTGCGGTGACGCCCGGCTTCGCGGCCGCGATGGACGACGACCTGGCGGTGCCCGCAGCGCTCGCCCAGGTGCAGGAGCTCGTCCGCGACGGCAACAAGCAGCTGGCCGCCGGCGAGGAGCAGCGCTACGCCCTGGTGAGCACGCTCTCGGCGGTACGGCGCATGCTGGACGTGCTGGGACTCGATCCGTACGCGCCCCAGTGGGCCGGTGGCGGAGACGGTGCCGGCGCCGAGCACGCCGCGCTCGGGACGCTCGTCGACGCGCTGCTGGAGCAGCGGACGACCGCCCGGGCCGAGAAGGACTTCGTCACCGCGGACCGCGTCCGCGACCAGCTGAAGGCAGCTGGGGTCGAGGTCGAGGACACCCCCGCAGGACCACGGTGGTCCGTCGGCGGGGACGACGCAAGCAAGGGACGAGACACCTGATGGCCGGCAACAGCCAGCGCCGCGGCGCGATCAACAAGAGCAAGAAGGGTGCGTCGGTCGGGACCGGCGGCCACCGCCGTCGCGGACTCGAGGGCAAGGGACCGACGCCGAAGGCGGAGGAGCGCCCGAACCACAAGAAGTACAAGATGGCGCGCGCGGCGGAGAAGCGTCGTCCGCCCGCCCCCCGTAAGCGCGGCGACGACAGCGAGTGGGCAGCGGGCCGCAACTCGGTGCTCGAGCTGCTGCGCGCCGACGTGCCCGTCGGGACGCTCTACATCGCCGAGGGCATCGACCGCGACGACCGCGTCACGGAGATCCTGGCGATCGCGGTCGAGAAGCGGCTGTCGATCCTCGAGGCGAGCAAGGCCGAGCTCGACCGGTTCACCGACCGCGCCGTGCACCAGGGCGTCGCGGCCAAGCTGCCGCCGTACGAGTACGCGCACCCCGACGACCTGCTCGTCGCCGCGCAGGACGCGGGCCAGGTCCCGCTGATCGTCGTCGTCGACAGCGTCACTGACCCGCGCAACCTCGGGGCGATCGTCCGCAGCGCCTCCGGCTTCGGGGCGCACGGCGTCGTGATCCCCGAGCGGCGGGCCGCGGGCATGACCGCGTCGGCGTGGAAGACGTCCGCCGGGGCTGCGGCGCGGGTGCCCGTCGCCCGTGCGACGAACCTCACGCGCCAGCTGAAGGCGTACGCGGAGCAGGGCCTCATGATCGCCGGCCTCGCCGCCGACGGGGACGTCTCGCTGCCGGACCTCGACCTCGCCGACGGGCCGCTCGTGCTCGTAGTCGGCAGCGAGGGCAAGGGTCTGTCGCGGCTCGTCGCCGAGACGTGCGACGTGCTCGTGTCGATCCCCATGGCCTCCACGCTGGAGTCGCTGAACGCGGGAGTCGCGGCCGGCATCGCGCTCTACGCGATCGACCAGCGCCGCCAGGGTTAGGCGCGTCACGCCGCTCGGGCTCCTCGCGATCTTCGGATCGGCCGCGGTCGTCCTAGATTGGCGGGATGGCAGCTGAACTCACCCTCGGTGCAGAAGAAGAGCTCCACCTCGTGGACCGGCAGGGCCGCACGCTGTCGGCGTCGGCGCCCCAGCTGCTCTCCCGGCTGCCGGAGACGAACTTCTCCGCGGAGCTCCAGCGGTCCACGGTCGAGACCAACACGGAGGTCGTCAAGGGACTGTCGGACCTGCGCGAGGAGATCGTGCGGCTCCGGCGGCAGGTGATCGACGCCGCGGCGGAGGACGGCCTCGGCATCGCCGCCGTGGGCACCGCGCCGCGGTCGTCGTACGGGTCGGACTTCGAGCTCACCGCGACCGGCCGCTACGGGCGGATGCAGCAGCAGTACCGCCTGCTCGTCGAGGAGCAGCTCATCTGCGGCACGCAGATCCACGTCGGCGTGTCCGACCGCGACCTAGCGATCGACATCGCCCAGCGGGTCGCCCGTGACCTCCCGATCCTCCTCGCGCTCTCGGCGAGCTCGCCGTACTGGAACGAGCAGGACACGGGGTACGCGAGCATCCGCACGATCATCTGGCAGCGCTGGCCGACCACCGGCCCGCTCCCTGTGCTCGCGTCGGCCGCCGAGTACGACACGCTGCTCTCGGACCTGGTGCGCAGCGGCGTGATCGCCGACGCCGGCATGGCGTACTTCGACGTCCGTCCCTCGTCGCACGCGCCCACGCTGGAGCTGCGGATCTGCGACGCGTGCCCGGTCGTCGACGACGCGATCCTCGTCGCCGGGCTGTTCCGCGCGATGGTGCGCGCCGCCGAGCAGGAGATCGAGCGGGGCGCGCCGTACGTGCCGGTCGCCGGTCCGCTGCACCGGGCGGCCACCTGGCAGGCGGCGCGCAACGGTCTGACCGGGACCCTGCTCGACCCCGTGGTGCACCCCGAGCCGGTGCCGGCGGCCGATGCGGTCCGGGCCCTCGTGGCGCGCCTGCGTCCCCAGCTCGAGGAGCTCGGTGACTACCAGGAGGTCGCCGAGCTCGCCATGAGCACGCTCGCGCGTGGGAGCTCCGCAGACCGTCAGCGCGCCGTGTTCGACGAGACCGGCAACCTCGACGACGTCATGGACCTCGTGGTCGCGGAGACGCACGGCCCGCCGGGAGGACTGCCGCCGCACGTGCCGGCCCTGCGGTCGTACCCGGCGCGCGCCGGGGACGAGGCGATCGGGCTCGGCTCACGTCCGCGCGCCGCGTACGAGGGCATCATCGGGCAGCTCCGGGAGGTGGACCGTGCCGGTCTGGTCGAGCTCGAGGCCCGCCGTGACGCGTGGGCCGAGCGCGAAGGGCTCACGGTGTCGCTGGAGGGCGAGACGAACAGCTTCGAGGTCGACCTGGTCCCGAGGGTCGTGAACACGCACGAGTGGGCGACCCTGCGCGAGGGTCTCGAGCAGCGGGCGAGGGCGCTGGAGGCGTTCCTCGAGGACGTGTACGGCGAGGGCCGCGTCCTGCGCGACGGCGTCGTCACCGAGGCGGACGTGGTCGGGTGCCCGGGGTGGCTCGAGGACGCTCGGCGCCTGCCGCGGTCGGCGGTGCGGGCGCCCGTGATGGGCTTCGACCTGGTCCGCAACAGCCGTGGGGAGTGGCGGGTCCTCGAGGACAACCTCCGCAACCCGAGCGGGCTCGCGTACGCGGTCGCGGCGCGCGAGATGCTCGACGAGGTGCTGCCGGACCTCCCGCGGCCGGACGGGCTCGCGGACCCGGCGGCGGCGTTCCCGGTCCTCGCCGAGACCCTGCGCGCCTGCGCCGGCGAGTCCGGCACGGGAGCGTTGGCGCTGCTGTCGAGCGGGTCGTCGAGCCTCTCCTGGTACGAGCACCAGCGGCTCGCTGCGGAGGCGGGCCTGGTGCTCGTGGGGTCGGAGGACCTGGGGGTTCGCGACGGCCAGGTCCGGCTCGTCGACGGCGATCGCCCCGTCGACGCGGTCTACGTCCGTCTCGACGTGAAGCTCGAGGAGCTCGAGACCCCGGACGGCCGGGCGCTCGGCCAGGAGATCATCGACGTCGCGGCGGCCGGGAACGTCTTCCTCGCGAACGCGCCGGGCAACGGGGTCGCCGACGACAAGGCGACGTACCGGGTCGTGCCCGAGCTCATCGGCTACTACCTCGACGAGCGTCCCCTGCTCGAGTCCGTGCCGACCTACCGCACCGACGACGAGGCGGAGCGGCGCATCGTGCTCGACCGCGTCGACGAGCTCGTGACGAAGCCGGTGGACGGGCACGGCGGCCACGGGGTGCTCATCGGCCCGCTGGCGTCGGCCGCGGAGATCTCCGAGCGGCGACGGGCGATCATCGCGGAGCCGCAGGCGTGGGTCGCGCAGGAGACCGTGTCGCTCAGCTCCCACCCGACGTTCTCCGGTGCGAGCCTGCAACCCCGTCGCGTCGACCTGCGGGTCTTCGTGCTCGTCACGGGCACCGGACCGGGGGAGGCCCGGGCGGTCCCGGTCGGACTCACGCGCGTCGCCGGCCCCGGGAGCCTCGTCGTCAACAGCACGCAGGGCGGCGGCGGCAAGGACACGTGGATCGTCGTCGACGACTGAGCGACGACGTGCATTCACGACGTGCAGTTCTGACCAGGTCGTGGTCGGAACTGCACGTCCTGACGGCAAGTCCTGCTGCCACCAGCCCCACGACCGCCGGCTATCTGCGCCGTCGACCGGCAGACGCGATCGCGGTGCCGAGGAGGAGCGCGGCGATCGTCGGGAAGAGCACGAACCCGTAGAACGGCATGTTGACCAGCACGTTGGGGTAGGACCAGTCGTAGCCGCCGAGCTCGCGGCCGGCCCGGAAGACCTCGTCGCGCGCGAGCACGATCACGACCGCGGGCACAGCGCCGTACAGCACGGCGGCGATCGCCGGACCGACCGGCGAGAGGCGACCCGCGGCCGCGACGATCAGGAGGAGCAGGGCCGAGACGCCCGCGACGGCGAACGGCCACGTCTCGCCGTCCTGGAAGCTGCGGAAGTTGGCGGCGTCGTACCAGTAGCGGCCGAACGCCCAGTCGAATCCGCCGATCGCGACCGGCGTGAGGACCAGGCCGATCAGCAGGCTGAGGACGTGGCGTGCGACGCCGCGCCCCGAGGAGGGCTCGTCCTCGACCTTCGGCACCCCGTACGGCGGGGTGTCGTACGGCGTGCCGTGCGCGAACGGCGACGAGGGATCGGGCAGCGTGGGGGTGGTCTGACGGGTGGGCGACGATGGCTCGGGGGTCTGGCCAGGATGCGTCATGACCGGCGAGCCTAGTGCCGGAGGGGGTCGTCTGACAGCCCTCCCCGCTCCGGTAGCGTGAAGCGCGATGATCACCGTGGACCATCTCACCAAGACCTTCGGTACGGTTCGCGCCGTCGACGACCTCAGCTTCTCGGTCCGGCCGGGCGCCGTCACCGGGTTCCTCGGGCCCAACGGAGCGGGCAAGACCACCACGCTGCGGATGCTGCTGGGCCTCGTCGCCCCGACCTCGGGGAGCGCCACGATCGACGGCCGGCGGTACACCGAGATCGACCAGCCCGGCCGCGTCGTGGGCGCGGCGCTGGAGGCCGCGAGCTTCCACCCGGGGCGCTCCGCGCTCGACCACCTGCGCGTGTTCGCGCCGCAGATCGGCATCAGCGACGCCCGGTGCCGCGAGCTGCTCGACATGGTCGGCCTCGCGGACGTCGCCGACCGCCGAGTCGGCGGATACTCGCTCGGCATGCGTCAGCGGCTCGGGCTCGCGACGACGCTCCTCGGCGACCCGCCGGTGCTGGTGCTCGACGAGCCGGCGAACGGACTCGACCCGGGCGGCATCCGCTGGCTGCGCGAGCTTCTCCGCTTCTTCGCCAGCCAGGGGCGTACGGTGCTGGTCTCGAGCCACGTGCTCTCGGAGGTGCAGCAGACCGTCGACGACGTCGTGATCATCGCGCACGGCCGGCTCGTCCACGCCTCGCCGCTCACCGACCTGGCCGCGATGGCCGCCCGGCACGTCGAGGTCGCCTCGCCCGACGCCGAGGCCTTGCGCGCGGTTCTCGACGGGCGCGGGTGGCGGTACACGCCGGCCTCGCGCGACGGCGTCCGTGGGTTCGACGTCGCGGACGTCAGCGCGGCGGAGGTCGGGGCCGCGGCGTTCGGCGCCGGGGTCGAGCTGCACGCGCTCACGCAGCAGGAGATCGAGCTGGAGGACGTGTTCTTGTCGCTGACGGGTCAGAGCACCGACGCCGCCACGACCGGTACGCCGGAGGTGGCGGCATGAAGGCGGCGCTGAGGTCGGAGCTGCGCAAGTGGACCTCCACGCGCCTGTGGTGGATCCTCTTGCTGGTCATGGCGGCGTACATGGCGTTTCTCGCGGTCGTCATGGCGTTCTCCGTGACCGTGGAGCCGTCCGCCGACTCCGGCGCGACGCCGATCGACGGCATCGACGCCGCGCTGACCGTCTACACGCTCGGCAACGGGCTCGGCTACGTGTTCCCGCTGCTGGCCGGGGCGATGTCGATGACGTCGGAGTTCCGCTACCAGACCATCACGCCGTCGCTGCTCGCCGAGCCGCGTCGAAGCGTCTTCCTCGGCGCGAAGCTCGTCTCCGCGGGGATCATCGGTCTCGCGTTCGGGGTCGTCGGGACGCTGGCCGGCGTGGCCGCAGGCGCGCCGATCCTCGCCTGGCAGGGCGACGGTGCGTTCCTCGGCAGCAGCGACGTCCTCGTCCCGGTCCTGCTGTCGGTCGTGGCGCTCGCGATCTGGGCGTTCGTCGGCGTCGGTGTCGGGACGCTGATCACCAACCAGGTCGCGGCGATCGTCGTGGTGCTCGCGTTCACGCAGTTCGTCGAGCCGATCCTGCGGGTCGGCCTGTCGGCCGTGGACGCCCTGGAAGGGGCGGCGAAGTTCCTCCCCGGCGCGGCGTCGGAGGCGCTGGTCGGGGCGAGCACGTACGCGTCGCTGGGGCTCGGCGAGGTTCTCGGTCGGGTGCCGGGTGCGCTGGTCTTCCTCGCGTACGGCGTCGTCTTCGCCGTGATCGGCCGCTTCACGACACTGCGCCGCGACATCACCTGACCGGCGGCCCCCGCGGCGTACCGTCGGGAATGCAGGGGTGCCGCCCACCGTTGAGTGCGGTGACACCGACGCCCCGAGGAGGTGCGCCCGCATGACCGAGGACTTCCGTCCCCTGATCCTCAAGCCGATCTTCAACGACGCGATGATCGCTGAGATGCCGCTGTACGACCGCTTCCGCCGCGCCGAGGAGATGGTCGCCAACCGCCACCCGCGGGACGCGATCAAGATGCTCACCGGTGTCGTCGAGGAAGAGCCCAACCACGCGGCGGCGTGGGAGCTGCTCGGCCGTGCCTACTTCGCGGCCGCGCTCCTCGAGCCCGCCGAGAAGGCGTTCCGTCGTCTCATCGAGCTCGAGCCGACCAGCGGGTGGGCTCACGTCGCCCTCGGGCTGACGCTCGACCGGCAGTCGCGGCACCGCGAGGGTGCGGCGTACCACCGGATGGCCGCAGCGCTCGATCCCGACCAGGACCGGCGCCCGCGGCTCGTCGCGGCACCGGAGCCGCAGGCCTGACGGCGTACGACGTCGGCTAGGGCTGCGCAGCAGCAGCGCGGAGGTCCGCGAGCAGGTCGTCTCCCGACCAGGCTCGCGGACCTCCTGCTTCTGCAGCACGGACCAGCGCGACCAGGCGCGCGTTGACCGGGGCCGTACGCCCGAGCGTCTCGGCGAGCCGCACGACCTCGCCGTTGATCCACTCGATCTCGGTCACGCGGCCGGCCTCGAGGTCCTCCCACATCGACGAGCGGGCCAGCGGGTCGATCGCGAGGGTCGGCCCGGCGACGGTCGCGTACAGGCGGTCGGGCATCACGAGCAGCCGCGGGATCCACCCCGGCGGGAGCGGGGTGATGCGCGCGACCGCCCACCCCGCCGCGCGGAAGGTCGCGTACGCCTCGCGCTGGGCGAGTGCGAGACACCGGCGGTAGGTGCGCTGCGAGAGCTCGGCCTTGAGCGGGAGCCCGGACAGCGCGTTGACGGCGTTGTTGAGGTTGAGCAGGAGCTTCGCGCGGAGGACGGCGTCCATGTCCGCCCGACGAGTCAGCGGAAGGCCGGCTCTGGCGAACACCGCCTCGTACGGCGTGACCGCGGGGTCGTCCTGGACCTCCAGCCCGCCTTCGGACCCCTGGTGGAACGCGCCTCCGCCCAGGTTGACGACGTTGAACGGCACCATGCCCGTGAGCACCGTCCGTCCGGGGAGCGCGGCGCGGAGCAGGTCGGCGTTGCGCAGCCCGTTCTGGAGGCTGACGACGACCGCGTCCGGCCGCAGCGCGCGCCCGAGGATCTCGGCGACCTCCGGGGTCGCGGCCGACTTCACGGTCACGAGGACGAGGTCCGCGCCTTCCGCCGCCGCGGCGCCGTCGGTGTCCAGCACGAACTCCGGCGTCGCCCGCACGTCGGCACCGCGATAGTCGGTGAGGTGCAGCCCGCCGGCGACGTCGTCGCGGACGCGCTGCCGTCCGACGAGGACGACGTCGGCGTCGGCGGCAGCGAGCCGGCCGCCGACGTAGCAGCCGATGCTGCCCGCTCCGTACACGCAGATCCGAGGCACGCGCGGCACGATAGCCCATCGCGGCCCTTCCCTCCCCGCCGAATCCGCGGGCGCTGAAAGAACGCGGTCCTGCCGGTGCGCCCGGGGCATCATCGAGGCAACCGGACGACTGGGGGGTCGTGTCGTGTCGCTGTTCCTCTACCGCCTGGGCGGAGCGATCGCGCGGCACCGAGGGCTCGTCGTCGCGGTCTGGGGCCTCGTCTTCGCCACCGTCGTGGGGGCGTCCGCCGCGTTGGGCGACCACTACGACGACGCCTTCTCGGTGCCGGGCACGCAGTCGCAGGAGGGCGAGGACCTGCTCGCGGACCGCTTCGACCAGACCGGTACCAGCGGACAGCTGCTCGTGACGGCGGACGCCGGGAAGATCACGGATGCCGGCGCGTCGAAGGCGGTCGCCGACATCGTCGCCGCCGTCGACAAGGTCCCGCGGGTCGCGATCAGCAACCCGCTCACCGCCGACGACCCCGTGGTGTCGAAGGACGGTGCGTCGACGCTGGCGACGATCCGGTTCGACCAGCCGGTGCCGTCGGAGGGAACCCTCGACGCCGTCCAGGACGCGGCCCAGCCCCCGGCGTCGTCAGGTGTGGAGACCTGGGTCGGCGGAGATGCGTACAAGCCCTCGGCGGACCCGAGCCGCATCCCGGAGCTCCTCGGGCTGATGGTCTCCTTCGTGATCCTCGCGGTCACCTTCGGGTCGCTGCTCGCCGCCGGGATGCCGATCGTGAACTCGCTGATCGGTGTCGGCGTGACGCTGAGTGCCGTCGTGATCGCCTCGTGGATCGGGACCGTCTCCAGCACGGCGCCCACGCTCGCCGAGATGCTCGGTCTGGCGGTCGGCATCGACTACGCGCTCTTCATCCTGTCGCGTCACCGACGGCACATGGCCGAAGGCCTGTCCGCGCCCGAGGCGATGCGCCGGGCGATGGCGACCTCGGGCAGCGCCGTGGTCTTCGCCGGGGCCACGGTCGTCATCGCGCTGACGGGCCTCGCGGTCGCCCGCATCCCGGTCCTCACGATCATGGGCGTCTCCGCCGCGGTCGCGGTCGCGGTCGCCGTGCTCGCGGCCTTGACCCTGCTCCCCGCGGTGGCGCTGCTGCTCGGGGAACACCTGCGGCCCCGGACACGTCGCCCGCGACGGCGCCGCACGACGGCCGCACCGGGGCCGGGCATCGCCGGGCGATGGGTCCGGGCGACCACGCGGTTCCCCGTGGTGACGATCCTCGCCGTGCTCGTGATCCTGATCCTCGCCGCCCGCCCGGCGAGCGGCCTGAAGCTCGCCCTCCCCGACAACAGCACGGCGCCGGAGTCGTCGGCGGCGCGGCAGACGTACGACGCGATCACGGCCGCGTTCGGCGAGGGCTACAACGCCCCTCTCGCGGTGACGGCCGACGTGATCACCAGCTCCGACCCGAAGGGGACGGTGCAGGACCTCGCGGGGGCGATCGCCAAGGTGCCGGACGTCGTCGACATCACGCAGGCCACGCCGAACGAGGGCGGCGACACCGCGCTGATCCAGGTGATCCCGGCCGAGGGGCAGACCGCGCCGTCCACGAAGGCGCTCGTGCAGGTGCTCCGCGACCGCAGTCCAGGCTGGGAGAAGACCTACAAGGTCGGCGACATGCTCGTGACCGGGCAGACCGCGATCAACATCGACGTCTCCGCCCGGCTCGCGGGCGCGCTGCTGCCGTTCGCGATCATCGTCATCGGGCTCTCGCTGGTCCTGCTCATGGTCGTGTTCCGGTCCGTCGCCGTGCCGATCAAGGCGACGCTCGGCTACCTGCTGTCGGTCGGTGCCGCGCTCGGTGCCGTCGCCGTGGTGTTCCAGTGGGGCTGGCTGGGCGGCCTGGGCGAGGAGACCGGCCCGGTCGTGAGCTTCATGCCGATCTTCGTCATGGGCGTCCTCTTCGGCCTCGCGATGGACTACGAGATGTTCCTCGTGTCGGCGATGCGGGAGGAGTTCGTGCGCACCGACGACGCGAAGGGCGCGGTCGAGGGCGGGTTCCGGTCCTCGGCACGGGTCGTCACCGCCGCGGCGCTGATCATGGGGAGCGTCTTCGTCGCCTTCATCCCCGGCGGCTCCGCGACCATCAAGCCGATCGCGTTCGGTCTGGCCGTGGGCGTCTTCGTCGACGCGTTCATCGTGCGCATGACGCTCGTGCCCGCCGTGATGGTGCTGCTCGACCGCCGGGCGTGGTGGCTCCCGTCGTGGTTGGACCGGAAGGTTCCCGACGTCGACGTGGAGGGGGCGGTGCTCCACCGCAAGATCGCCTTCCAGGAGTGGGAGCGCGAGAACGGCGAGGTGGCGGTGCTCGCGCTCGACGTGGTCGTCCGTCCGGGCGATGCCCCCGTCGAGATCACCGCGCGGCCGGGCGAGGTACACCGGATCGAGCTCCCGCCGGGCACCAGCGCGCGTGAGCTGGGACAGGTCCTGACCGGGAGGAGCACGGCGTACAGCGGGTCGCTGGTCGTCGACGGCTACCTGCTGCCGGAGCAGCGCGAGCCGGTGAGCCGCCGTACGTCGCTGGTCGAGCTCGGCCGTCCGCTGCGGCCCGATGCACCGGTCGCCGAGCAGATCGCGGCGCTCGCACGGGTGGCCTCGCCGTCGCCGCGCCGGCGGCGGGCGTTCGTGGCGCGCAGCCTCGAGGTCGTCGACAGCGTGCGGACCAGCCATCCCGACGGCGACGGCTCGTGGGACGGCGCCGCGGTCGTCGAAGTGGCGACCGCCGTCGCGAACGGGATCGACGTCCTCGTCCTGCACGGTGCCGACGGGCGGACCGGGCCGGGTCGGGCCGCGGCGGAGTCGCTGGCGGCGGAGGCCGCGCGCCAGGGCGTGACCGTCATTCTCACCGTCCCCGCCGGGACGGACGCCCCCGAGGAGGGCCGATGAGCGAGACGACAGCCGTACGACGCAGGGACGGACGACGCAGGTGGACGCGCTGGCTGGCCGTCGGTGTGGTGCTGCCGCTGCTCGCCGCCTCGGTCGTGATCTGGTCGGTGGCCGACCGCGAGGACGAGCTCGACCAGATCCCGGTCGCGGTCGTCAACGACGACAAGATCCTCTCCGACCCCCAGCCGATGGCGGCCGGGCGGGCGCTCACCGCCTCGCTGACCGATCCCACCACCTCCGGGCCCGACCTCGACTGGACGCTGACCGACTCCGCCGACGCGACGAGCGGGCTCGCGGACGGCTCGTACTACGCCGTGCTCACCATCCCGTCCGACTTCTCCAGCGCGATCGTGTCGTCCGGCACCGACAAGCCCGTCCAGGGTCAGCTGCAGCTGACCAGCAACGCCGCAGCGAGCTCGACGGTGCCCTACCTCAGCAACCGGATCGCGTCGGCGGCCGCCGCGTCCCTGGCGAACCAGACGACGCAGGGATACCTGAAGAACGTCTACGCCGGCTTCAACCAGCTCGCGTCCTCCAACCAGCAGGCGGCCTCGAGCGCTGCGCAGCTCGCCGACGGCACCGGCCAGCTCGCCGCGGGCGCGACGTCGCTCGACCAGGGGGCCGGGAGCCTGTCCGACGCCGTCGAGGAGCTGGCGGCCGGGAGCACGGAGCTGAGCACGGCCTCCGGCTCGCTCGCGACCGGCGCAGGGGAGTCCGCACGAGGAGCCCGCGGTGTCGCGAGCGGTGCGGAGGACCTCGACGAGGGTGCCGGTGCCCTCGCCAGGAGCGCCGGCGCCGTCGACGAGGCGAGCGGCGACCTCGCCGAGGCCAGCGGTGCCGTCGCCCGAGGGGCGTCGCGCCTGGCTACCGCCGACCAACGGGTCGCCGCCCGCGCGAAGACGCTCGCGGGTGACCTCCGTGCGCTCGTCCGCGACTGCCGTGCCGAGGGCGGGTCGGTCCGCTTCTGCCGTCGGGTCGCGCTCGCTCGGGACCGCTCCGCGGTGGTGGCGGCGGGTACGGCGCTGGGGGCGCGGGCGGTCCGCGGACTGTCGCGCGCCACCGCGGGCACGGCGCGTGGCGCGGCCGCGCTCGACCGGGCCGACGCACGCCTCGCCCGTGCCGCGCGGCAGCTCGACGCTGCGGGCGGTCGGCTGAGCCGGGGTGCGGGAGAGGCCTCCGCGGGTGCGACGTCGGTGGCGGCGGGCGCGCAGCAGGTCGCGGCGGCCTCGGGACGGCTGGCGAGCGGGGCGGCGCAGGCCTCGGAGGCCGCCGGGGAGCTGGCCGACGGCAGCGCCTCTCTCGACAGCAGCGCCGCGAAGGTCGACAGCGGCGCCGAGTCGCTCAGCAGCGGGCTCGCCGAGGCTGCCGCGAAGAGCCCGACGTACTCGACCGCGCAGCAGGACGCGCTCGCGACCGCCGTCAGCCAGCCGGTGGTCCTCAACGAGACCGTCGAGCACACCTCGCACGGCAACGGGTGGCTGGTCGCGGCCATCCTCGGCGCGGTGCTGTGGCTCGCCGCGCTGGTCGCGGCGCTCGGTGTCGACCGCGACGCGATCCGGCGCTTCGCGTCGGCTCCGGTCTCGTCGCGACGCCTCGCGTCCTCGCTCGCGCTGCCGGTGGTCGGTCTCGCGGCGGCACAGGCGGTCGCGGTGATGGTGGCGATGCTGGTCTTCCACCCGAGCATCGACGCGCTCGTGCCGCTGGCGCTGCTCTGCGTGCTCGCGTCGGTCACGTTCGCCCTCGTCGCGGTCGCGCTGCGCCTGGCCTTCGGCGGTGCCGGGATCGCGGTGTTCGTGCTCTTCCTGCTGCTGCAGGTCGCGGCCCTCGCGAACGTCGTGCCGCTGGAGACGGCGCCGGGTCCGCTGCAGGCGCTCAACGGGCTGATGCCGCTGACCGTCTTCACGAACGGGGCGAACCAGCTCGTCGCCGGGGGCGAGGTCGCGTCGATCGCCGGCGTGGTCACGGTGCTCGCCGTGTGGGCGCTCGGGGCCTTCGCGGTGTGCGTCGCCCTGGTGAAGCGGCGACGCCTGCTCCCCCTCGCGCCGCGTCCGGCCGCCGCGGGCTAGGAGGCCGCGCGACTCTGCAGGGCCGTCCGTGCGGCATCGAGCACGAGCCGGTCCCACGGGTCGTCGAGGTCGCGCCCGGTCAGCCCACGGACCCGGCGCAGGCGGTGCCGGACCGTCTGCGGGTGCACGCCCAGGGCCGTTGCGGCCTCCGTCGCGCTGCCGTGGTCGAGGTAGCCGACGAGCCCCTCGAGGAGGTGCGTCTGCGCCGGGTCGAGGAGCGGACCGAGCGCCGCGGCGGGGAGGTCGTCGCCGGCCTCCGGGTCGGTCCCCGCGAGCACCGCGACGAGGAGCACGTCCGCGAGGGTGAGGATGCCGGAGCGCCGGTACGCCCGGGCGGGCGCGCGCTCGAACGCTCCGGCCGCGAGCCGGTACGCCCGGGGGAGCTGAGCCACCGTGAGGCCCTGGAGGACGACGGCGCGCGACGGCGTACCCGTACGACCTGCGTGTCCGTCGACGTCGAGCGCGACGGGTGCCTCGCTCAGGTGGACGACGTGGTCGCGGGCGGAGTGCACGAGGGCGAACCCGGCCGTGCCCGCGGTGCCGTCGGCGCCGGCCGCCGCACGTGGGCCCGAGGGGAGGATCGTCAGCACCAGGCGGGACGGGATCGTGACGCCCAGCCGGGCGGAGCGGTCGGCGAGGGCCGCCCGCGAGGTCTGGCGGCCGGCGAGAAGGTCTGCCGCCAGCGCCGCGAGCACCCGGGCCCGGTCCTGGCGCAGGTGCGCCGACGCCTCCTCGTACCCGGCGAAGAGCGCCTCCGACAGCTCGTCCACCCCGACGAGCATCGTGCGGTTCAGCGCCGCGAGGTCGTCGACGTCGAGCGTCTCGTCCCCGAGCTCGACGACGAGGTCGGCGGTCTCGACGGCGGCGACCCGGTAGGCCCGCAAGATCGCGGGGAGCGGGCGGCCGTCGGTCGCACGGGCGGCCCCGATCCCGCGGAACCGGCGCAGGTCCGCCTCGGTCATCGCGCTCTCGTCGACCCACATCTCGACGGTGCGCTGCAGCGCCCAGGTGGCGATCGCGGCGATCTCGTCGCGCTGGGCCGGGCTCACGTCGGCGTACGCGGGGATCTCGCGCAGCACGACGCCGATGACCCGTGCGGTGACCTGGTCGGCGTCGCGCGCGACCGCGCGCTGGACGGCCAGACGCTCCCTCGTACCCACGAGGTTATTGTCACTGAATGACAACGTGCGTGCTCAATCGATGCGGGAATCGTTGTCACCGGCCGCTCCGCCGCACCACCATGTCCCGCATGGATGCTGATGTGATCGTCGTCGGAGCCGGACTCGCCGGGCTCGTCGCCACCGCCGAGCTGGTCGACGCGGGGAAGCGCGTGATCCTCGTCGACCAGGAGTCCGAGGCCAACCTCGGTGGGCAGGCGTTCTGGTCGTTCGGCGGGCTGTTCTTCGTCGACAGCCCCGAGCAGCGGCGCATGGGCATCAAGGACTCGTACGACCTCGCCCTGCAGGACTGGCTGGGCAACGCCGGGTTCGACCGGCCCGAGGACAGCTGGCCGCGGAAGTGGGCGGAGGCGTACGTCGCCTTCGCCGCCGGTGAGAAGCGTTCGTGGCTGCGCGCCCAGGGCCTCAAGCTCTTCCCGATCGTGGGCTGGGCCGAGCGCGGGGGCTACGGCGCTGTGGGCCCCGGAAACTCCGTGCCGCGCTTCCACATCACCTGGGGCACCGGCCCGGGTGTCGTGGAGCCGTTCGAGCGGCGGGTGCGGGACGGCGTCGCGAAGGGCCTGGTCACGTTCCGCTTCCGGCACCGCGTCGACGGGCTGACGATCACCGACGGGGCGGTGACCGGGGTGACCGGCGCCGTGCTGGCGCCTGATGCGTCGGCGCGCGGCGTCGCGAGCAACCGCACCGTCGACGGCGACTTCGCCCTCTCGGCCCAGGCGGTCGTCGTGACCTCCGGCGGCATCGGCGGCAACCACGACCTGGTCCGCAAGACCTGGCCGGCCGACCGCCTCGGCACGCCGCCGGAGGACATGCTCACGGGTGTCCCGGCGTACGTCGACGGCCGCATGCAGCAGATCGCGATCGACTCGGGCGCGCACATGATCAATCCCGACCGCGGCTGGCACTACGTCGAGGGCGTCAAGAACTGGGACCCGATCTGGCCCGGCCACGGCATCCGCATCCTCCCGGGCCCGTCGTCGCTGTGGTTCGACGCGCGCGGCAACCGGCTCCCGGTGCCGCTCTACCCGGGGTTCGACACGCTGGGCACGCTCGAGCACCTGCGGACGACAGGTCACGACCACAGCTGGTTCGTGCTGACGCAGAAGATCATCGAGAAGGAGTTCGCGCTGTCGGGCTCCGAGCAGAACCCCGACCTCACCGGGCGCGACGTGCGCCAGGTGCTCGGGCGCATCAAGCCCGGGGCGCCCGGTCCGGTCGAGGCGTTCAAGCAGCACGGCGAGGACTTCGTCGTCGCCGACACGCTCGACGAGCTTGTCGCCGGGATGAACAAGCTGACCCCCGAGCCGCTCCTCGACGTCGACGCGCTGCGGACGCAGATCGAGGCCCGTGACCGCGAGATCGACAACCCGTTCTCCAAGGACATGCAGGTCGTCGCGCTGCGCGGCGCCCGGTCGTACCGCGGGGACAAGCTCATCCGTACGGCGTCCCCGCACCGCATCCTCGACCCCAAGGCCGGCCCGTTGATCGCGGTGCGGCTGCGCGTCATCACCCGCAAGACGCTCGGCGGGCTCGAGACGGACCTCGACGCGCGCGTGCTGCGCGAGGACGGGTCGGTGCTGGAGGGCCTGTACGCGGCGGGCGAGGTCGCCGGCTTCGGTGGCGGCGGCGTCCACGGATACCGTGCGCTCGAGGGCACGTTCCTCGGCGGGTGCATCTTCTCCGGCCGTACGGCGGGACGTGCGGCGGCTCAGGCGGTCGGCTGATCGCCCGTCTCGGGATCGATGTCGCTCGGGACGGCGTCGGGATCCACCTCGCCGGCGGGTGTCGCGTCGGTCGGCTCGGCGTCCTCCGGCACCTCGGTCAGGTCTTCCGCGGGCCCGATCGCCCCGTCGCCGCGCTGGACGGTCTCGGTCTCGTCCGGATCGCCGTGCAGCCGGACCGAGTCCGGCGTGGCGTTCACCGCGAGGACCGACGGGTCGACATCCGCGACGGTGGGGCGGTCGCTCTCGCGGCTCGGCTGGTCCGGGCGGCTCATCGGTTCACCAGCTTGAAGAAGGTGC
The DNA here is from genome assembly GCF_050632745.1 of Mumia spirodelae. Classification (NCBI taxonomy): domain Bacteria; kingdom Bacillati; phylum Actinomycetota; class Actinomycetes; order Propionibacteriales; family Nocardioidaceae; genus Mumia; species Mumia spirodelae. The sequence goes on from NZ_JBODSD010000001.1 coordinate 421,264, forward strand.
TGTCCTCGCCGTCGGCCTTCTGCTCCTGGTAGACGAGGGCCAGGCCCTCCCGGTCGAACGCCTCGAACCACGCGTCCCAGTCGACGTGCTGCAGCTCGTCGGTGCCCGCACCTCCGGGGAAGTCGAACCGGAGCACGCCTGTGCTCTCGACGCCGCGCTCGGTCCCGCGTACGCTCGCCGGTCTGCCGTCGTGGCTCTCGACCCACTCGCGGATCGTGTCGTGGTCGGTCGTCTGCTTGGTAGAACTGCTCATGCGCCGTCGCCTCCTGCTCCCGTCGGACGGACCTCTGCGCGGTACCCGCGGGGCGTCCTGCCATGCGAGCCGCGGACCTGCGCGCTGGCCTCAGTCGCTGGTCGCGGTGGCGGCGGCCCGCAGGGCGGCGACCTGCCGCGGATACTCCGTCCGTAGGTAGTCGCGCGCCGCCTCGAACAGGTCGACCTCCTCGCCGGCCTGCTGGGACAGGTACCAGCGGTGGACGAGCACGTCGTGGAAGAACTGCGCCGGCTCGACGACGTCGCGGTCCTCGACCGGGATCATCCGGCTGAGCGGTTCCCACACCTCGGTCAGCCAGCGGTGCGCGACCACCATCGGGTCCTCCTGCTGGATCTCGTGCGCGCTGGTGAATGCGTCGAGGTCGTTGAGCAGGCGCCGGGCCTGGGCCTCCTCGAGGTCGAGCCCGGTCAGCCCCTGGAGGCGACGCGCGTGGTGGTCGGGCTCGACGACCTTGGGCTGGATGCGGACGCGGTCGCCGTCGAAGTCGGTCACGATGTCGAGCTCGTCCACGTCGAACCCGAGGTCGTTGAGCTGCTCGATCCGCTGCTCGATCCGCCACATCTCCTCGGTGGTGAACTCCTCGACGCCGGTCAGGGCGCCCCACAGGTCGTCGTAACGCTCGACGATGCGGTCGACCAGGTCGAGCGGCTCGATCGCCGGGTCGAGCAGCTCCGCCGCCTGGAGGTCGAGGAGCTCGCCGAACACGTTGGTCCGCACCAGCTCCAGGTCCTCGCCGCGTTGGCCGTCCGAGAGCGTGTCGTGCAGCGCGCCGGTCTCCGCGTCCACCAGGTAGGCCGCGAACTCGTCCGCGCTGCGACGGAACAGGGTGTTGGAGAGCGAGCAGTCGCCCCAGAAGAAGCCGTCGACGTGCAGGCGTACGAGGAGCACGACCATCGCGTCGACCACGCCCTCGAGCGTGTTGTCGGACAGCGGGTGCTCGAAGAGGGAGCGGTACGGGAGCGAGCGCGGCAGGTGTGCCGTCACGAGGGCGGACGGGAGCTCGGACCCGTCACGAGCGGTCCGTCCGGTCACGACGGCGACCGGCTCCACGGTGGGGAGGTCGAGCCGCCGCAGGTGGCGGAGCAGGACGTACTCGCGCCGCGCGTACCGCTCGTTGGTCTCCTTGACGACGAGCACGGAGCCGTCGACGCGGACGAACCGGACGACGTGGCGGTGGATGCCGCGCGGCAGGGAGACGTCGAGCTCCTCCGGCCACTCCGCGAGCGGCAGGTTCCACGGGAGCCGGACGAGACCGCTGCGGGGGCGCGCAGAGAGGAGCTGGACCGCCATGGGCCCAGCCTCTGATGCTTGGGCGGGCACAGCGAGCCGAAACGCCGCCGTCGCCGGGGTTTGCCGCGCCAGCGTGGCAAACCCCGGGCCGCTCAGGCGAGGACGCGCTCCAGATAGGCGTTGCCGAAGGTCCGCTGCGGATCGAGTCGGTCCCGTACGGCGCGGAAGTCGTCGAACCGCGGGTAGCGGGTGCGCAGCGTGTCGGCGTCAAGCGTGTGCAGCTTGCCCCAGTGCGGTCGACCCTCGTGCTCGCCGAAGATCGCCTCGACGCCCTCGAAGTAACGGCGGTAGTCCATCTGGTGGTACTGGTGCACGGCGACGTACGCGTTCTCGCGGTCGTACCCGGTCGACAGCCAGATGTCGTCCGGCGCCGCGAAGCGCACCTCGATCGGGAAGGACACCGTCTCGTCGGAGGCGTTGACCCACGCATCGATCTCGCGCAGCACGTCGGGGAGTGCGGCGCGCGGGACGGCGTACTCCATCTCGCGGAAGCGGACTCGGCGCGGCGAGACGAACACGTCGTACGACCAGTCGGTGTACTCGCGCGGCGAGAGCGCCCGGCCGGAGATCGCGTTGAGCCGGGGGACCCAGCCGCGCTGGTGCTTCGCGATGCGGTTGACGACCTCGAAGAGCCCGTTGGAGAGGACCTCGTCGTCGAGCAGGAACCGCGCCCTCGACAGCGGCTTGCGCGCGGTGCCGTCGGGGACGCGGTTGTTGCGCTTGACCAGGGCGCGGTCGGTGTGGGGGAACCAGTAGAACTCGAAGTGGTCGTTTTCGTCGACGAGCGCGTCGAGCTGCCCGATCACGTCAGGGAGCAGCATCGGCTCCTCGCGGGCGTGCAGCAGGAACGACGGGACGCACGCGAAGGTCAGCGACGTGACGATGCCGAGGGCGCCGAGACCGACGCGCGCCGCACCGAAGAGCTCGGTGTCGTCCGGGGTCACGGTCAGGACCGTGCCGTCGCCGGTGACGATCTCGAGGCCGACGATCGCGCCGGCGATCCCGGTCAGGCGTGCGCCCGTGCCGTGGGTGCCGGTCGACGTCGCGCCCGACATCGACTGCGGGTCGACGTCGCCCATGTTGGGGAGCGCGAGCCCGATCTGGTGCAGAGCGGGATTGAGGTCGCGCAGCCGCATGCCGGCGCCGACGGTGACGTGACCGGTCTCGCGGTCGACGTGCTGGATGCCGCCGATGTGGTCCATGCGGATCATGACGCCGTCGGTCACCGCGATCGGGGTGAACGAGTGACCGGCACCGACGGCCTTGACGCGCTGACCGTTGGCCGCCGCCGAGCGGACGACGTCGGCGACCTCGGCCGTGGAGCGGGGGTGGGCGACGGCGACCGGGTCGGCGCTCGCGCAACGGCCCCAGTTGGTCCACCGTGCGGCGGTGCCCGTGGCGGTCGTGGTCATCCGAAGTTCTTCCCTTCTCCGCGGTACGTCGGCAGCGTCTCGACGGTGGCCGCGCCTCCGGGCGACTCCTCGGTGTGCACGAGGTGGACGGCGTCGAACCGCTCGCACATCTCCCCGGCCTTCGCGTGGCGCATGAAGACACGATCGCCGACGCGCAGGCCACGAGCGACCGGCCCGCGCACGGGGGTCTGGACCTCGCCCGCGCCCTCGGTGCCGATCAGCGACAGGCCCGCCGGCCAGACCGGGGTCGGGAGGCGGCTCTTGCCGGCGGCGCCCGACGCGGCGTACCCGCCGGAGAACAGCGTCGCGATCTCCGGGGTCGGCTTGCGGACGACCGACAGCGCGTAGAACGCCGCCGGCGTGGCCTCGAAGGCGTCGTAGGAGTCGAACAGCGTCGGCATGAACAGGCCGGAGCCGGCGGTGAGCTCGGTGATGTACGGGTCGTCGCGCATGACGTCGAGGCTGCCCGTGCCGCCGGCGTTGACGATCGCGAGGTCGGTGACCTGGCGGACCGCCTCCACGATGCGGGCGCGCCGCGCCACGATGTCGGCGAGGCTGCGGCTCTTCACGAAGCGGACGGCGGGGGAGCTGTCGGGGAGTCCGGCGATCTGCGCGTCGTAGAACATCAGCCCGACGAGGTCGAAGCCCGGGCGGGCGCTGATCGCACGCGCGAGGGCGATCGCGTCCTCGGCGCTGTGCACCGGGGACCGGCGCACGCCGAGGTGCAGCCCGCGGAACGGCTCGAGCGACGAGTCGACGTCGATGCAGACCCGGATCGGCGGGTGGTCGGTGCCGACGACGGAGTCGATGAAGTCCAGGTGCGCGAGCGAGTCGACCATGACGGTGATCGCGGAAGCCCGGTGGTCCTTGGCGACGAGGTCCGCGAGCGCGCCCCGGTGCGTCGTCGGGTAGGCGAGCAGCAGGTCGGTGTGCCCCTCGTCGGCGAGCCAGACCGACTCCGCGAGGCTGTACGACATCGCACCGGCGAACCCGTCCGTCGCCAGGGTGCGGTCGAGGATCTCGCGTACGCGGACCGACTTCGACGCGACGCGGACCGGCACTCCGCCGGCACGGCGTACGAGCTCGGCGGTGTTGTGCGCGAGTGCGGCCCCGTCGACCACCGCGTACGGGGTCTCGAGGTCACGGGTCAGGCGCTCCAGGCGCTCCATGTTGGGCAGGCGTCCAATAGCCACGGCACCAGTATGCGCGAGGAATGTGGTTTTGGACACCCGACCAGCAGATCCGTCGGGAGAAGTCGGAGGCCTACCCCCGCCGGTGCCGCCACACCCGCGCGACGATCAACGCGAGGACCGCCGCGACGATGATGGCCGGCAGCTGTGGCTGCTCGCGCGCGTTCTGCTTCACGTACGCGAGGCGCTGCTCCGCCTCGTGCTTCACCGCGTCGACGCGCTGCTGCGCCTGGCGCTTGACGTCGAGCCGCTCGGTCAGCTCCTCGACCGTGCGGCCCAGGTCCTCCCGCGTCTCCTCGATCTCGCGCTGGATCTCGCTGGGGTCAGTGGTGCTCACGGGCCCGCGCCTCCTTCACCTCGGCGATGTCGGCCTTCACGTTCTCGACGGTGTGCTCGGGGACCGGCGGCCCCGCCTGCTGCAGCTGCTTCTTGCCCACGAGTGCGAGCACGGCCCCCACGACGAACAGCACGACGGCCACGATCAACGCGGCCAGCCACACGTCCATCACCAGCGCCAGCGCCGCGATGATCGCCGCGAAGAGCGCACCCAGGCCGTACAGGGCCAGCAGTCCGGCGGCGCCGAACTCTCCGATGCCGATGCCGGCGCGCTTCCCCTTCTGCGTCAGCTCGGCCTGGGCGAGCCGCAGCTCGTCGCGGACCAGTCGTGAGGTCTGCTCGGACATGTCGCGGACGAGATCGGCGATCGACTCGTCGGACCGCGAATCGCGTTGGGTCATCGGCGTGCTCCCTCTGTCGGTACGCCGCACCGGTGCCCGAGCCCCCGGCGAGCATGCGTCGACGGGCATAGGCTCGCGGCATGAACGAGGGCACGAACGACGTGGTGGTCGCGCTGATCATGCTCGGCGTGGGGATCGTGCTGGTCTTCTGGGGCGGCGCAGCGCTGCGCGCGCTGATCGCGCTGGCCGGTGCGTTCGTCGGGTTCTTCCTGGGCGCCGAGATCGTGCAGGACCGCGTCGGGGGCGAGCTGCTCAGCACGACGGGCGGCTGGGTCGCGGCGATCGTCGGCGCGATCGTGCTCGGACTCCTCGCGTACTTCTGGTACTGGCTCGGCATCGTGCTCTGGGTCGGGGCGATGGGCTACGTCCTCGGTGTCGTGATCGCGAACGCATTCGGGGCGGACGAGGAGTGGATCCGGACGACGGTCGGGCTCGTGGTCGCCGCGGTGCTGGTCGTCATCGCCGTCGTGGCGAGCCTGCCGGCCCTCCTGCTGATCATCGTGAGCGCTGCCTCGGGCGCCACGCTGGTGGTCACCGGGCTGATGCTGCTGTTCGGCGTCATCGACGGGCGGGAGGTGGACCGCGCGTTCTCCGTGGCCGAGCCCGCGTGGGCCTGGTACGCCGCCGCGATCGCCGTCTTCGTCGTCGGGCTGGTCGCCCAGCTGGGGATGACCTCTCGGCGCTCCGCGCAGGGTGTCGGCGGCTAAGATGGGCGCGGCTCCGCGGGCGATCGAGGGGCTGCGCCGGTGTAGCTCAGTTGGTAGAGCGCCTCACTTGTAATGAGGATGTCGCGGGTTCGACTCCTGTCACCGGCTCCAGAAGTCGTCGCGGCCTGGGGGTTCGGCCCACGCGCGGAACAGGACCTGAAGCAATCGCCCTGCACGTCTCCGCGCTGTCACCTACGTTCTGCAGCAGGCCCGCCAGCCGGGCCGTGAAGAATCGGGAAAAGCCTCAGCCGGTCTTCTACAACTTGTAGAATTTGGCTCGTCGACCTGGGCACACGCGGTGGCCGGGTTCGGCGGCGTCGGCGATCCGCACGTGTGCATTCGTCGCACGCACCGAACGCGACGAGCGAAGGAACCCCCGATGAGCGGACAGCCCACCCTCGATACGCAGCGCAGGGCGTGGAACGACTGGAACGCGGCGAGTCGCGAGGTCACCGTCGGGCAGTCGCAGCTCGAGCAGGCAGGCGTCATCGAGGCTTGGATCGCTCGCGAGCCAGGTCCGCTCGAGGGCCGCCGACTCCTCGATGTCGGCTGCGGCGCAGGGTGGCTGACCGATCGGCTGCGTGCCTACGGCGAAGTCGTGGGAATCGATCTGGCGGACGAGGTGGTGGCGCGGACGAGGGAGCGGCTCCCGGACGTGACGCTGATCGCGGGCGACTTCCTCCAGGTCGATCTCCCGGACGAGTCGTTCGACGTCATCGTCAGCTGCGAGGTCCTCTCGCACGTGGCGGACCAGCGCGCATTCGTGGACCGGTGTCATCGACTGCTCAAGCCCGGCGGCTTTCTCATGATCGCGACGCAGAACAGGCCGATCTACGAGCGGCACGCCGGACACTTCCCGAATCCGGGATGGCACCGCCGCTGGCTCGATCGGCACGAGCTCAGGAGCCTGATCGCGAGCAGGCTCGATGTGGTCGAGCTGAGATCGATCACGCCGAAGTTCTTCTCGGGTCCGCTGCGCATCGTGAACTCGGAACGTCTCGAGCGCGTGGTGCGCCGGGTCGGCCTCTGGCCGGTCCTGAGGCGCATCAAGTCCTACGAGGAGCGTCGCTTCCTCGGATCCACGCTCGTGTGCCTTGCGCGCAAACGCGGTTCCTGTTGACGGTGTGCATGCGCCTCAGCCAGCGGTGCCGGCAAGGGTGAGAGCCGGTCCGACGGCCGCGACCAGCGGGAAGCCGATCGCGACTGTTGCGGCGACGCGGGCGAGCCATCGGGAGCGTGCGCCTGCGCGGCCCTGGGAGGCGTGCAGCAGCTCTCGCACTCGTACTTCCACGTCAGATCCGTCCGCAGACAACGTGGCTGCGGGAAGAGCCGTCTGATCGAAACGGGCTGTAGCGATGTCGAGGATGGCGGCTGCCACGACACGCGGTCCGACCTCGCGTGAGGCGGCGGCGTCCGCCGCCAGCTCGCACAGCAGCCGCACCTGTGGGGGATAGTCGCGGAGAAGGCCGATCGGTCCGAGCGTGGATCCGACGACCTTCGAGAGCCCCACCGAACGATGGTGGCGGAGTGCGAGGTGAGCGCGTTCGTGGCTGATCGCCGCGTTCAGGCTTGCCGGCGACAGGGCATCCAGGGCAGCGGAGGTGACGACGACGGGCCCGGATCGTGAACGGGCCAGGCAGTAGATGGCGGGTGTCGAGTGGGAGAGGACTTGGACATCCGGCGCAAGGTTGCGAGCCTGACCCATCTGGAGGAGCCGGTCGTGGGACATCCGAGTCCGACGGATCTCGAGGAGATGACGCATCAGGACCGCGGCGGCCCACACCAACGCTGCGGCGACCGGGACCGCTGCCACGTTCCACCAGAGGGGCAGCGCGAGGTCGTACGCGTAGAGGCTGTGGAAGGCGGCTTCGTCGGCTGCCAGCGCCCAGATGAGGGCGTGCTCGCTGATGTCGTGCGCGAGCAGAAGCAGCGCCGCAGCAGCCGAGACGGCTGTACCGACGGCCAGTCCGTGCCACACCGTCAGTGCCGCCGCGGGACAGCGGCGTGCCCAGGCAGCGCCGACGACCCACCGCGTGCCGATCGTGTTGAGCAGGAGCGCGAAAGCGAGCAGGCCCAGGACGGCGATCAAAGCGGCTCCTCGCGGGACGCCGCTCCCTCTGCTCGTGCCAGGGCCTCGCGAAGCTCTGCCACGGCCTCGGCGTCCAGCTGGCCCGCAAAGCTGAGCAGGGCACCCGCTCGGTCCGAGGAGCTGTGAAGCACCTGGTTCATCAGGCGACCGGCGTACTCGTCCGTCGTCATCGTGGCGGTGTACCGGTAGGAGCGTCCGTCCCGCTCTCGGGTGAGCATGCCCTTGACGCGCAGGCGTTCGGCGATCGTGATCACGGTGGTGTGCGCCAGCGCCCGCGGTGCCAGCCCGTCCAGGACCTGCCGGATGGTAGCGGGCTCATCGATCGCCCACACCACACCCATGACGGCCGACTCGAGCTCGCCGAGGGGTTTCATCTTCCCTCCGACTGAGTGCCTCGCCCCATCTCACGGATTCTAGGGCCCTTCGCCGGTCGAGCGATCATCCACGAGGCGACGGGGTACTGGCCCTGGAGGCGAACTGACCCGCCGGTCGTCGAGAAGAGGAAAGCATGGCCGAGCACGACGAGATCATTGCTTCTGTGGTCGGCGAGCTGGCAGCCATCCGCGGAGTAACGCCGGCGATCGCCAAGGTGACCGAGGCGGCCAAGCTGTTGTTCGGCGCAGACCACGCGGGTGTGACGCTGATCCGCGCGCGAGGCCGGCTCGAGACGGAGGGTGGGACAGACCCGGTGGTCGACGAGCTGGACGCGCTGCAGTACGAACTGCGCGAAGGCCCGTGCGTTGATGCTGCGACGGAGGGGCACCTCGTGCTGGCCGAGGACCTCGGCCAGGACGTCCGCTGGCCGAGGTGGGGCCCGGCGGCCCGGGACCGCGGCGTGAACAGCATGTTGAGTGCCGACCTGCAGGCCGACGGCAGGCGTATCGGCGGGCTCAACCTGTACGGGTTGCGGTCGCACCAGTTCGACAGCACCGACGGCGCACTCCTGCTGACTTACAGCACCCACGCTGCGGCGGCCCTCGCGTCGGCACACACGATCGAGTCGCTGAACACGGCGTTGGAGACCCGCACGGTCATCGGACGGGCTGAGGGCATCCTCATGGAACGTCTCGGTGTCGACGAGGTCACTGCGTTCGCGATCCTGAAGCGCTACTCCCAGGATTCGAACACTCGCCTGCACGCGATCGCGCAACATGTCGTCACGACGCGCATGCTGCCTGAGGCTCCCACGGAATGACCGTCGGGAATCTCCGCCACGAGCTCCCGTCGGACGATCCGTTTCGCGACGTCCCGCTCCCGGATCCGTCCGAGCTCGACTGCCCCGACAGACGAGTGGACCGTGCTCGTCGTCTGCACCGTCCCGCCACCAGACAGTTAGGCGGCCGTACGGGGTGTTGTCGGTCGCCGGCGGCGGGGCACACCGGGGGATTCCTGGCGTACGACGTGCGGATGCGGGTGGCGCGATTCTCGCGAGAATCGAAAGGGTCACGCCTGACGGGCGTGGCGTCCGACCCCACTTCGAGCCCTCCCAGGAGAACCATGCCTACGTTGACCACCACCGATGGTGTCGAGATCTTCTACAAGGACTGGGGAAGCGGTCAGCCGATCGTCTTCAGCCACGGCTGGCCCCTGTCGTCCGACGACTGGGATACCCAGATGATGTTCTTCCTCGACCAAGGCTTCCGCGTCGTCGCTCACGACCGCCGCGGGCACGGCCGGTCGGAGCAGGTCGCGACGGGCCACGACATGGACCACTACGCCGACGACCTCGCGGCCGTCGTGCAGCACCTCGACCTCCGCGACGCCATCCACGTCGGCCACTCCACCGGCGGCGGTGAAGTGGTCCACTACCTCGCCCGCCACGGCCAGGACCGGGCCAGCAAGGCCGTCCTCGTCAGCGCCGTCCCGCCGATCATGGTCAAGACCGAGAACAATCCCGGCGGCCTGCCGAAGGAGTTCTTCGACGGCGTCCAGCACGAGGTCGCCACCCGACGGTCGGACTTCTTCCGCGAGTTCGCCGAGGGCCCCTTCTACGGCTACAACCGTCCTGGCGCCGAGCCCAAGGAGGGGATCATCGCCAACTGGTGGCGTCAGGGGATGCAGGGTGGCGCGAAGGCCCACTACGACGGGGTCGTCGCCTTCTCCCAGACCGACTTCACCGCTGACCTGAAGGCCGTGACCGTGCCCACGCTCGTCCTGCACGGCGAGGACGACCAGGTCGTGCCCATCGCCGACTCCGCCGAGCTCTCGGCGAAGATCCTCCCCGACGGCACGCTGAAGACCTACCCGGGCTTCCCGCACGGCATGCCCACGACCCACGCCGCCATCATCAACGCCGACATCCTCGAGTTCATTCGCGCCTGACGCGCGACGGCGGTCGGCCCGCCGACGAGGGGCCGACCGCCGGACCCGCGCTCACTGCGGCTCGCCCATGCGGAGCTCGCTGTTCGTCTCGAGGAAGCGTCCGACATCGCGTACGACGCCTGCGAGCCGTGGCCCGACCTCGGTGAGGTCCTCGAAGGGCTCCACCGTGATGGTGACCTTGCCTGCGGTGCGTTTCTGGCTCCACGTCCCGACGACGCGCCCGTCGAGGAGGACTGCGGGTTTGACGAAGCCTCCGGTCTGGATCCGCTTGGCGAAGCGAGGGTCGAGCACCAGGTCGCGGTTGGCGTAGCCGAGCAGGTACTCGTCGAACATGCCCACGAGCTCGACCGCCGGCTCCCTGCGCGGTCGGCGCCGGGTGGTGCCCTTGAGGACGAACGCCGTGCCGCTGACGGTTTCGACCTCGGTCAGCTGCTCTGCGACGAGCGCGAACCCGTGCCGGGCCTGCCGGGCCGGCAGCCCGGTCCAGCGCTTGAAGTCGTCAGGAGTCACCGGACCGCGCGAGGCGACGTACCGGCGCGTGAGCTCGGCCAGCGCACCGTCACCCTCGAGCGTGCGCTGCTTGCCGATCCAGTCCTCGACGAGCACGTAGGTCGGCTCGCCCTTCTCGACATCCGGTCCGCGGCACACGAGCCCGGTCATCGCGGCGTAGCCGACCAGGTGCGCAGGGCCCTGGGTCTTGAGGTCGAGCCTGACGCGGTGGGCGTCCAGCCGTTCGACCAGGTCGGCCCGGGTGAGCGGACCGTGCCGACCCAGGATGCCGCGTACTGCCGGCATCGCCTTGTCGAGGAGATCGTCGTCGAGCCCGAGCTGGTCGCGTCGTCGCTGATCGGCGGCGGCGAAGACCGGACCGAGCAGTCCGACCAGCCAGCCGACGTCTTCGGCGGCGACCATGTGCAGCGTCCCGCGCATCGCCCAGATGCGCACGAGGGTGCGGTCCTCGTCGTGGCACTTGCGGACGTCCGCCGCGGTGACGCCGATGGTTCGGGGTCGCAGCGCGAGGCGTGCGGAGGGCATGTCCTGGGCCTGCACGCCCACGAGGTCCCGCACCACCTCGACGGGGTCGCGGCTGCGGTTGACGCCCAGCCGCTGCGCGCGCGCTCGCGTCATCCGGGTCTCGGCGTCGGTGTACGACGCGCGCGTCGTTGTCACGGGTCCCAGGCTAGGGCGACCTTCGGGCAGAATGTCGGGCGTCTTGGGCGGACCGTCGATGCGCCGCCGCGCTCCACCGACCGCCTGAGCCCGGCTCGTTCACCGCTCGCAGGCATTGCCCAACCTCCTGCGGGGTACTTCAGAGCAACCCAGCACGCACTTCTCTGGAGGCCTTCGTGGCTCGTGGTTCCCGTCGCAGCACGCCCGACCTCGAGTGGCGCCCCGGAGGCGAGTTCACCGTGGGCGCCGAGGACGAGCTGTTCCTGGTCGACCCGCGCGCCCGGCTGCTCGGAACGGCTGCGGCTCCGCTGGTCGCCGCCTTGAGCGCACGCGCTCCGACCGGCACCGTCAAGGGCGAGATCTTCGTCGACGAGGTCGAGCTCGAGACGCCCGTGTGCTCCGATGCCGGAGGAGTGCACGAGGCCCTGCGAAGCCTGCGCCGGTCGCTGACCGCCGAGGGTGTCCGTTCGATGGCTGTGGGCGTCCACCCGAGCGCCGAGCTCAGAACCGCAGACCTCGCGGCGTCTCCTCGGTACGACCGGCTCGGCGAGGAGTTCGCAGGCCTGCTGCGCACGCCGACAGCGGCCTTCCAGGTTCACGTCGGTGTGCCGGATCATGCCAGCGCGCTGCGGGTCTATCGCGGACTTCGCAACCGCCTGTCCGTCTTCCGCGCGCTCGCGGCGGGATCGCCGTACTGGCACGCGCGCGACTCCGGCCTCGCCTGCGTACGCCCGGCCATCCTTCGGTCCTACCCACGCACGACCATGCCTCCCGCGCTCGCCGGCTGGGAGGAGTACGAGGAGGCGATCGAGACCTCCCTGTGGGCGCACGAGGTGCCCGACTACAGCTACGTGTGCTGGGAGCTTCGGCCTCAGCCGCGTCTGGGGACGATCGAGGTGCGGGTCATGGATGCCCAGTCGTCCCTCGAACGCGCCGCCGGGCTCACCGCGCTGGTGCAGGGGCTGGCCCGCCACGCGGTCGAGGCACCTGACAATGACGACCTTCCGGACGAGGTCGTCCTCGCCAACGACCTCCGAGCGTGCCGCCACGGGCTCGAGGCGACGGTCATCGACGTGGACAAGGCGAGGCGATCTGTGCGCGAGCTCGCGGCGAACGTCCTCGACGACGCGCGCAAACAGCTCGCGGCCGACGGTCTGGACGGACCGCTCGAGGCCGTGCAGGCGATCCTCGCCGACCCGCCCGAGTACGCGCGCCAACGCGACCTGTGCGAGCGGGAGGGGATGCCGGCGCTGCTCGCGGACCTCGTGGCGCGTACGGCGGACGTCGACGGCTGAGTGCCGAGAGGCCCACGCAGACGGACCTGGTGGCATGGAGATGTCGTTCAGGCCTGGTGCGTGTGCAGGCTCGGGCGGTAGGTCAGCTCCTGGGTGGCGCCGTCGAGGAGGCGGCTCTCGATCAGCTCGAGGTCGAAGTCCTCAGCACCCTCGAAGATCGGCTCCGCTCCCGTCCGCCCGGAGATGACCGGGAAGACCGTCACCTGGACACGGTCGACCAGTCCGGCCGCCATCAGCGCCCTGTTCAGCGACAGGCTGCCGTGCGAGCGAAGCGGCACGTCGGACTCGTCCTTGAGCCGGGCCACGACGTCGACCGCATCACCGCGGACGACGGTCACGTCCGGCCAGTCGAGAGGTTCCTCCAGGGTCGTCGACACCACCGTCGTCGGCATGTGCTTCATCCGGGAATTCACCGGGTCCAGCTCGAAGGCGTCCTTCGAGCCCGGGCCGAGCACCTCGAAGAACTGCCGGAAGGTGTTGGCCCCCAGCACCAACCGTTGCTCCTGGCTGTACAGGGCGAGCCGGCGGTCGAGGAACTCCGGGCCGTGCTTCCCCCAGTAGCCGCCCCAGTCACCGTCCTCCCCGTACGAGGCGTAGCCGTCGACGGTGCCGAGGATGTCGAAGGTGTAGGTAGCGGTCACGGTGATCTCCCTCGGTCCGGTTCGTCGGGTGCGAAGGTGCAGACGGCCGGCAGTGGCGGAAGTCATCGCAGTGGCTGTGGCCCCTGCGACCGGCGGTGAGGGCGGGGAGCTCGTGCGCCCCCGGGTTTTCCGCCATATGTCTCGCCTTTCAGGACACGTCGCGCGGAACCGGGCGACTTCCGCTGCGGCGCGTGGCTCCATCGGTTCAGCCACTCCACGTCCCGACCCCAAAGGAGACGACGTGACCAGGAGGATCCGATGACGCAGCCGGACTCTCAGCAGACCGGCGCGACAGCTCCCTCGCGCCGGTGGCAGGCGCTCGGGCTGCTCGCCGTCGCGCAGTTCATGCTGATCCTCGACATCACGGTCGTCGCCGTGGCGATGCCCGATCTGGGCGCGGACCTCGGCATGGACCGACAGGCGCTCACGTGGGTGATGAGCGCCTACACGCTCACCTTCGGCGGACTGCTGCTGCTCGCCGGGCGGGCGGCCGACGTGCTGGGTCCCCGCCCGCTGGTGTTCGCCGGGCTCGGGCTGTTCACGCTCGCCTCGCTGCTGATCCCGCTCGCCTCCTCTGGAGGGATGGTGGTCGCCGGGCGGGTGGCGCAGGGCATCGGGGCAGCGATGCTGTCGCCGGCGGCGCTGTCGGTCGTGGTCCGGCTCTTCGACGGAGAGGAGCGCAACAAGGCGCTCGGCATCTGGTCCTCGCTCGGCGGCGTCGGTGCGGCCGCCGGTGTGCTGCTCGGCGGTGTCCTCACCGCCGGGCTGGGGTGGGAGTGGGTGTTCCTGGTCAACGTCCCCATCGGTGCGATCCTTCTGATCGGTCTCGCCCAGCTCCTCCCGCCCATGCCGCCCTGGGCCGCGGGCGGGCACTTGGACGTGGTCGGCGCGTTGTTGGTCACCGCCGTGACCCTGACGGTGACGTACGCCTTCATCGGCGCCGGCGACCGCGGCTGGTCCAGCGCGGGGACGCTCGGTCTGCTCGCCGGCGGCATCGCGGCGTACGTCGGCTTCGGGGCCTGGCTCCGGCACCGCCGGCGGCTGGGGCGCGAGCCGCTCGTCGACCCGGCACTGGTGTCCCGGCGGCCGGTGGTGGCCGGCACCTTCGTGCTGTTCGTGACCACCGGGTTGATGGTGGCGGTGTTCTTCCTCGGCACCTTCTTCCTTCAGGAGGTCCAGGGCCACGGTCCGCTGGCGACCGGCCTGATGTTCCTCCCGGTCGCCCTGGCCACGATGGCGGGTGCGCAGGGCGGTGGACGGCTGCTCGGATCCGTGAGCCCCCGGGTTCTCGGCGTCGCCGGACTGCTGACGGCGGCCGTCGGCCTGGCGATCCCTGCCCTCAGCCTCACCACGGAGGCGAGCGTCATCGCCGTGAGCATCGGCGCGGCGGGCCTCGGCACGATGTTCGTCGTCGCGGCGGCGACTGCGCTGGGGAACGTCGCACCCGAGGAGGCCGGGATCGCGTCGGGCGTCCTGAGCACCAGCCACGAGCTGGGTTCGTCCCTCGGCGCGGCGGTCGTCTCCGGGGTGGTGGCGACGAGCCTGATCGCCGGCGACGCGGTCGGCTTCGAGCGCGGTTACCTGGTGGCGGCCGCTGTCGCCGCCGCAGCCGCCGTCCTCGCTGGAGTGCTCATCCCCGGGAGGCCGCGGAGTGACGCCGAGCAGCCCGCCGTCGACGCGGGCCCGCAGGGTTAGGAGTGACGTCGCGGCGCACGCCGGCTCAGACCGTACGCCGCGCCCCGGCCTCGATCGTGCGGGCGAGCGCCGCGGCATCGGGGGTGCTCACGAGGACCTCGTCGAAGCCGCTCGCGCTGCGGTCGAGCGCGACGCGGAGGAGGGGCAGCCCACGGCGCATCGCGACCAGCCGCCGGGTCCCGGAGGGGTGCCGGAACGTGCCTAGCTTGAGGTAGCCCGAGACGGCCAGGCCGGAGCGGAGTCCGAGCACCTCGCGGGTCCACCCGGGCTCCGCGGTGGCAGCGAGAACCGCTTCGTGCGGAGCAGTGAAGGTCGAGCGCCCTGCCATCAGGCGCTCCCACCCCGGGAACTGCAGGTGGATTCCGGTGTCGTCGACGTGGATCCGCGTCATCAACGTTCCTCTCACAGTAGACTTGTTCTGAGAACATTATCACGCTGATAACAATGGAGGCGCTGTGACGGAGCTGCCGCTCGCCGACGTGGTGATGCATCCGGTCAGGCTGCGCATCGTCCAGGAGCTCGGCGGGCGCGAGCTGACGACCGCGCAGCTGCGGGAGGCGCTGTCCGACGTCTCGCAGGCCACGCTCTATCGCCACGTCGCGACCTTGGTCGACGCGGGCATCGTCGCCGTCGTGGGTGAGCGTCGGGTGCGGGGGGCCGTCGAGCGCACGCTGGCTCTCGGCGATCGGCTCGCGCACGTGGACCAGGTCGAGCTGCGCGCGATGAGCGACGCGCAGCTCAGGGACGCGTTCCTCGCCTTCCTCGGCGACGTGAGCGCGAGCTTCGACCGCGCCGTCCGCGGCGGCGACGCGAGCGTGCGGGACTTCCTCGGCTTCGGCGTCGCTCCTCTCTACGTCACCGGTGACGACCTGGCCGTGCTGCAGGAGAGTCTCGACGAGCTGCTCGCGCCCTTCCGTGTCTCCCGTGAGGGCGGTCGTCGTGTCAGCCTCGCGACGATCCTGATCCCCGATGCTGGACCGGAGGGCTCCGGCGACGCCTGAGCGGCGCGGCGGGCGGCACGGCCCAGATCAACCGACTGGTTGGCTACCGCAGCTTCAGTCGCTACGGTGCTCTCATGCGGACTGCCGTGATGCGCGTCGTCGTGGACGCCGAAGGTTGCCTCTCGGCGACGGAGTGGGAGAACGGGGTCGAGCGCCTCCGGGCGAGCGGCCGCGAGGTCGTCGCGACACCGGCGCGGAGCCTGCCGTCGTCGCGACGCGAGGTCGAGCTCGTCGTCGAAGGCTTCGAGCCGGCCGACGCGGAGTCCTACGTGCAGGAGTGTGCGCGCGCGTTCGGGACGACGGCATCACCCGGTGTCGTCACCTACGTGAGTCGCGGGACCGACGATGATGCTCGGGGTGTCCTCGAGGCGTTCGGGATCTCCGCGAAGGTCGAGCGCATCCTCGACGACGAGGACGAGATCGTCGCTGTCACCCTCGACGCGCTGGACCTGCGACGTGTCCCGGAGAGCCGGCTCCACACCGCTCTCGAGGCGGCGCTGAACTGCGAGGTCCGCATCGGCGTGGCGGGCTGACCGTCAGTCGCTGTCGACCGCACCACGGATCAGGCTCTGCCGGACGAACGCGTACGCGCGGGCTTCGCTGCTGCGTGCGTGCTCGTGGTAGGGCGTCCACATCACGGAGCGGAAGTGGAAGCCGAGCTCGTGAGGATCGGCGACCGGCCTCCAGGCTCCGCTCGTGATTCCCCTCGCGGTCAGCTCCTCGAGGGCTTGGAGGCGGTTCTGGGTCGCCAGGTAGTAGTCGTGGAAGGGGCTCGTGGGCGTCTCGCGACCGGTCCAGCCGAGATTCACGATCAGCGACTCCTCGCGGTACTCCCGGCTCGCGCGGACGAACACGCGCGCGAGCGCGCTCAACGTCTCGGACTCGCCGGAGCCGGCCCGCATGACGGCGTCGAACGCGTGGTCGAGCCGACCGGCGTACGCGTCGAGGATCTCGCGCAGCAGCGCCTCCTTGGAGTCGAACCTGCGGTAGAGCGTCGCCATCCCCACGCCCGCCCCGTGCGCGACGTCACGGATCGTGGTCGCCGCGTAGCCGCGACGCGCGAACTCCGCCCGCGCGGCTGCGACGACCGTCTCCTTGACGTCGGACGGGTCGCTCGACCCCTCGCGCTTCCATCCCGCGACGATCTCCGTCGCTGTGGCATACGCCGCCGACGCCTCCAGCTCCTCGTCGGTGGGGGACGTGGTGGCGACGCCGTGGAGGACGACGTCGCACAGGTGGGACGCGAGCTCGCGCGGTGGCGTGTCGACCGGGTAGTAGGTCGAGGCGTAGAAGGCGAGGCGTCCCAAGGTGAAGCCGAGGAGACCGCGGTCGACTGTGGGGTGAGTGGGCTTCGGGGCGAGCCTCGCGATGGCGTCCCGCCAGGCGCGCGCGAGTGCGGGCGACCCGAGCTGCATCGCGGCGGCGAGGCGCTCGGAGGCGACGCTCGGCGGTGCTTCGTACGCCCGCAGTCGGATGGCAGCGGCGCTGCGGAAGCTCAGGGCCACGACGTCCGAGGTGAGCTCGGCGACGAGCTCCTCCGGGCTTCCGCCGTGGGTGCGCACGCGGCGGGCAGCGAGGAGCCCGACCTCGTTCAGGTCGCGGCCGAAGCGCGAGAGCAGGCCGATCGCGATGTCTTCCTTCGACGCGAAGTGGTGGTAGAGGCTGCCCGGCAGGACGCCCACCGCGTCGGCGATGTCGTGGATCGTGGTGGTCGCGTAGCCGGACTCCTGGAAGAGCCGGGCCGCCGTCGTCAGGATCTCGTCCGACCTGGCGCTGCCGGGGCGGGCGCTCGAGGCGAGTTCCCTGCGGGAGAGCGACGTCATGTCCCAAGTATGGCGGTCCTGAGTCCGCCACGTCAGGCGCCACCGCGACCCTGCGAGATCAAACGTTCGTTCCGCAGGGGCTTCCCCAAAGCCTGCTGATCTGGCAATACTGGCTGTGATTCGAGTCACTACCTACGGCCTGTGCGCGAGTGCACGCGGTCTCCCAGCGACCCGAGAGGACCCCGACGTGCCGGAGCGATCCCACCGCAGCGCGGACCGTGAGCGACGGATGCGTCTCGTCGAGTCGACCGCGCGGAGCTCCGACGCCGTCCACGGCTCGATCAGCACGTTCACGATCGCCGACTTCCTCGCGATGGGGATCACTCTCGACGGGGAACCGGTGGTCGTCGCGGGCGAGGAGCACCTCCACCGGAGGATCCGCTGGCTCCACGTGACGGAGCTGGTCGACACCCACGGTCTCCTGCAGGGCGGGGAGCTGATCCTCGCGACCGGAGTCGGCCTCGCCGACTCGCCGGACGAGGGCGTGCGCTACGTCGACGCCCTCGCGGACGAGGGGGTGGCGGGCCTCGTCATCGAGCTGGGGCGCCGCTTCTCGTCGGTGCCTCCCGAGATGGTCCGCGCCTGTCGGCGCCGGGGTCTCCCGCTGATCGCGCTGCGTCGCGAGGTGCCGTTCGTCAAGATGACGGAGGCGGCGCACTCGATCATCCTGATGGGCCAGCGGCGACTGCTGCAGACGACGGCGATGGCGCACCAGCGCTTCACCGAGCTGGGGGCTGCTGACGCTTCCGTGGACCAGCTCGTCACCGCCGCGGGAGAGCTCGCCGAGGGGCAGATCGTCTTCTCCAACCTCATGTACCAGGTCCTGGCGGTCCACACGACGGACGGCGTCGCCGACGACCTGCTCCGGCGGTGGAGCCGCAAGGCGTTCACGTTGACCCAGTCCTTCGGGACGCGGGTCGACGAGACGGACCGCTGTGTCGTCGTGCCGGTGGAGGCGCGTGGTCAGCAGCGGGGCCGGCTGGTGCTGTTCACCGCCGGAGCCCCTGATCCGGCACAGGTCATCGTCCTCGAGCGCGCCGCGTCGGCGCTGGCGATGCGGCTCCTCCTCGAGGACGACGACGTCGTGGTCGCCAACGCGCAGCGGACCGTCCTCGCGGACCTGGTCTCCGGACGCTGCGGGCGCGCAGAGTCGATCCACGCGCGGACCGCCGCGCTCGGGCACCCGACACGTCATCGTCACTACCTTCCGATCATCGTGGCCCCCGACCAGGAGCGTGATCTCGGTCCGGTGCTCTCGCGTGCGCTCGACGACGCGCAGGTCGACGCGCTGGTCGGACGCCTGACGCCCGAACGCTGGGGAGTGCTCCTCCTGCTCAAGCGCGCCGAGGCGGGACCGGCCGACGTCTTCGCCGCGCACGTCGCACAGGTGTGCGAGGACGCCGGGATCGCGGCGCCCACGCTGGGACGCGGGACCATGGTCTCCGACCTCGCGGAGGTGGCGAGGTCGTTCGCGGAGGCGAGCGACGTGGCCTCCGCGGCTCGCGCCACCCGGCCGGCAGGGGACCGCAGGCCCCTCTACTCGATCGACGACATCCGGCTCCGAGGACTCCTCTACACCCTTCGGCACGACGCCCGGCTCCAGGCCTTCGTCGAGCGGACGCTCGGGCCGCTGCAGCTGCGCGACGCACTCGACGGGGGTGACTGGGTGCGCACCCTCGCGGTCTACCTGCGGGTACGCAGCAACAAGTCGCTCGCCGCCCAGGAGCTCGGGATCTCGCGTCCGACGCTGTACGAGCGCCTGGCGCGGATCCAGAGACTGCTGGGCGTGGACCTGGACGATCCGGAGACGACGACGTCGCTCTACGCGGCGATCATGGTCGTCGAGTCGGCGGCCGGCGACGCCTCGCTGCCGTCCGTCCTGTCCGGCCCGCTGGCGCTCCAGGCGCAGGCAGGCGCCTGACTGCGCGCTGTTGACAGCGTGTCAGGAACGCGAGCCCGGCTCTGACATCGTGTGCATACCCACCAACTGGTTGGTTGCCTATCTTGTTCGGAAGTCGCAGTGGCGGCCATCACACAGCCGGCTCGGTGGCGTGCTCCGTCGAGCGACCCCACATCGGAGTCGTACGAGGAAGGAATGGCAGATGAAGGGTTGGCGGGTTATCTCGCGGTCCGTGGGCGTGGCAGCCGCTCTCGGGCTGGCGCTTGCCGGGTGCGGCGGAGGGGGGAGCGACGGCGACAGCGCGTCGGGAGATCCCCAGCAGGGCGGCACCCTCACGTACGCCGTGAACGTCGAGACCGTCTCACTCGATCCGGCGTTCTGCACGTTGTCGTTCGACCGCTGCGCCCCGATCTTCGGGACGCTGATGCGTTACGACATCGACAAGCAGGAGTTCGTCGGCCAGATGGCGGAGTCGTTCGAGAGCACCGACGGCAAGAACTGGACCCTGAAGCTGCGCGACGGTGTGACGTTCAGCGACGGCACGCCCTTCGACGCCGAGGCCGTCGTCTACAACTGGGACCGCATCAAGGACCCCAAGACCCTCGCGCCGTCGGCGCGCTACACGGCGGGGCTGACCTGGAAGGTCGTCGACCCGCTGACGGTTGCCGTGACCTCCGAGACGGCCAACTACCAGCTCCCGTGGGCGATGACCCAGGGCTTGAGCACGATCGGGTCCCCGAAGGCCATCGAGGCAGCGGGCGACGACGTCGGCAACAAGCCCGTCGGTGCCGGCCCGTTCGTCCTGGACAAGTGGACGCGCAACTCGCAGGCCGAGTACTCGCGCAACAAGAGCTACTTCGAGGACGGTCTTCCGTACCTCGACAAGCTCGTGATCAAGGTCATCGGCGCCGACGACCAGCGCCTCAACGCGCTCCGCAGCGGTGAGATCGACGTGGACTGGTCCCTTCTCACCAAGGACGCGAAGGCGATCGAGAGCGAGGGTGGCTACGACATCTACCGCGTGCCGCTCAATGGCGGGACGGGACTTCAGTTCAACCTCGCCGATCCGGTCATGGCTGACGAGGGATTGCGGCAGGCGATGCTGGCCGCGTTCGACAGCGCCCAGATCAACAACGCCGTATATCCGGGCGACGAGCCCGTCGACGCCTTCCTGCGTCCGGACAGCCCGTACCGTGACGACGCCCTCGGGAAGTTCCCCGAGAAGGATCTCGACGAGGCGCAGCGTCTGTTCGACGACTACCTCGAGCGGACCGGCAAGACGAGCGAGACCGTGACCTTCCTCTGCTACGCGGGCATCCCGGCCCTCGAGCAGGTCGCTCAGCTGATCCAGTCGCAGATGTCCAAGATCGACGGACTCGACTTCAAGCTGGAGCCGGTCGACGGGGCGACCCTGTCGCAACGGTCCACCGCCCGGGACTTCCAGACCATCATGGGCGCGACGCTGTCGCAGGACATGGACCGTCTCTACTCGGTGTTCCACACCGACGGCCCGCTGAACGTCATGAGCTACTCCAACCCGACGGTGGATGCGGCCCTCGAGACGACGCGCACGTCCAACGACCCCGCAGAGGTCGAGAAGGCCTACCAGGCCGTCAACGGCGAGCTGTCCAAGGACGGGCCGCTGCGGAACTGGCGCTACCAGACCGGCCACCTCTTCGCGCACGACAAGGTCCAGGGCGTCGTCCTCACCGGGACCGGGTCGGGAGCGAGCGCCTACTGGCAGTACGCGTGGCTCAACGAGTAGTCGCCCGGTAGTCCGCCCTGCGGTGGGTGCGGGGCTCCCTCCCTGCTCCGCACCCACCGATCCGACAGCGAGTGAACGGATGGTCGAGACATGAACGCGGTGGTCTGGAGACGTCGCGCCGGCTCGGTGGCGAGGTTCTTCCTTCTCCTCTTCCTGGTGACGGTGGCGGTCTTCCTGCTGCTCGACCTGATCCCGGGCAACCCGGTGGATGCGATCCTCCCGCCGGACGCGACTCCCGAGCAGCGTGCGGCGGCCGCGGAGCAGTACGGCTTGAACGACCCCATGTACCAGCGCTACCTGGACTGGCTCGGCGGGATCCTGCACGGCGACTTCGGGCGCTCGTTCCAGACCGGTCTGAGCGTGTCCGACCAGATCCTCGAGCGGGCGCCGGTGTCGATCGAGCTCGCGATCCTCGCGATGATCGTGGCGCTCGCGGTCTCGATCCCGGTCGGCGTGTGGTCGGCCTACCGCCCGGGCAGCCTGGTGGACCGTGCTTCGACGTTCGTGATCTCGGCAACGCTGGCGACGCCGGCCTTCGTCCTCGGCATCCTCCTCGTCTACGTCTTCGCCGTGACGCTCGGCTGGCTGCCGGTGCTCGGGTGGGTGCCCTTCTCCGAGGACCCCGCCGAGCACGTCAAACGGCTGATCCTCCCGGTCATCACGCTGGCCGCCGGGGAGTGCGTCCTGTTCACGCGGCTCCTCAAGGGCGACATGATGGCGACTCTGCAGCAGGACCACGTCCTCTCCGCGCGGGCTCGCGGGCTTCCCACGAAGAGCATCCTCACCCGCCACTCCCTGCGGCAGTCGTCCTTCTCGCTCGTGACCGTCTCGGGCGTCGTGATCGGGCGCCTCATCGGCGGCACCGTGCTCGTCGAGGCGATCTTCTCGCTCCCCGGCATGGGAACGATGGTCATCACCGCCATCCAGTCGCGCGACTACATCGTCGTGCAGGCCGTGGTGCTCCTGAGCGCCATCGTCTACCTGCTGATGAACACCCTCGTGGATCTCTCGTACCCCCTGCTCGACCCGCGCGTGAGGAAGGTGAGGACGTCATGACCGAGATCGTCCAGCAGCGGCCCGGGCCGCAGACCGCGACGGAGATCGAGGCCCCGCTCGAGGTCTTCGACGAGCACGTCAGGCCGGTACGACGCCGGCGCGACTACGGCGCCCTGTTCGGTGTCGTCTGGATCGCGCTGGTGGCCCTGGCCGCCCTGCTGGCCGGCGTGCTGCCTCTGCCGGACCCGAACGAGGTGACGAACTCCTTCAGCGCGATGCCGTCGGCGGACCACCTCCTCGGCACCGACGCGATCGGTCGCGACGTGCTGTCGCGAATCGTCTACGGCGCCAGGGTCTCGATGGCCGTCGCGATCGGAGCGACCAGCCTGTCGCTGCTCATCGGCGTCACGATCGGCATGGTCGCCGGGTACTTCCGGGGCGCCGCCGACGCGACGAGCTCGCTCTTCGTGAACTTCATGCTCGCGTTCCCGCCGCTGATCTTCCTGATCGCCGTCGTCACCGCGCTCCAGCCGGGCCTCCTCACGCTGGTCGTGGCGCTCGCGCTCGTCGGCATCCCCAACTTCGCCCGGGTGGCGCGCGCCAACACGATCGCCTTCGCCGACCGGGAGTTCGTCACGGCGGCGAAGGCGCTGGGAGCACGGCCGCTTCGGATCCTGACGCGCGAGCTCCTCGTCAACGTGATGCTGCCGATCCTCTCGCTCGCGCTGGTGGTGATGGCGACGCTGGTCGTCGCCGAGGGCAGTCTCAGCTTCCTCGGGGTGGGCGTCCCGCCGCCGACGCCGAGCTGGGGCGGGATGCTCGCCGCGGGGCGCGAGTCGCTCAGCGAGGAGCCGCAGCTCGTCCTCGTCCCCGCTCTCTTCTTCTTCCTCACGGTCTTCTCGTTCAACAGGCTCGGCGACTGGGCACGGGGCCGCGTCGGTAGGGAGTCATCGCTATGAGCACCGGTACGGAGCCGTACGTGGACGACGTCGCGGTCGACGGCGCGACGTCGCCCGAGAGCTTCCTCGAGGTCGAGAACCTCCGGGTCTGGTTCGGCACACCCCGCGGCATGGTGCGCGCGGTCGACGGGGTCGACCTGCAGCTGCGCAAGGGCGAGACGCTCGGCGTCGTCGGGGAGTCCGGCTCGGGCAAGTCGGTGCTCTCCCGGGCGATCATGAAGATCCTCGCCCCCAACGCCCGCGTCCTCGACGGAAGTCGCATCAGGCTCGACGGCGTCGATCTCGCGACGGTCGACCCCAAGAAGAACAGGCACCTGTGGGGTGTCGACCTGTCGATGGTGTTCCAGGACCCCATGACCTCGCTGACGCCGGTGATCACGGTGGGGAAGCAGCTGACGGAGACGCTGCGCTACCACCTCGATCTCGACGGCAAAGCGGCGCGCGCCGAGGCCGTACGGCTCCTGAGCCTCGTCGGCATCCCCGAGCCCGAGAAGCGCTTCGACCAGTACCCGCACGAGCTCTCCGGCGGCATGCGGCAACGCGTCACGATCGCGTTGGCGATCTCCTGCTCGCCCAAGCTGTTGATCGCCGACGAGCCGACGACGGCGCTCGACGTCACGGTGCAGCACCAGATCCTCAACCTGCTGCGCGACCTCCAGGCGAGCTCGGGGATGGCGATGATCCTCATCACCCACGACCTGGGCGTCGTCGCCGGGCGGACCGACAACATCGCCGTGATGTACGCCGGGCGCGTCGTCGAGATGGCGCCGACCCGACGGCTCTTCGCCCACATGCGCCACCCGTACACACGGGCGCTCATCGATGCGATCCCCAAGCTCGACCATCCCAGCCACACGCGGCTGGCGTCGATCCCGGGAAGGCCGCCGACCATCGTCGACCCGCCGCCCGGGTGCAGCTTCGCCGCGCGCTGTCCCTCCGCCCAGGACCGCTGCACGAAGGAGACGCCGACCTTGGTCACGACACCGGACTCGGACCGCCACGCGGCGGCCTGCTTCTTCCCGCTCGGCACCCCCGAGGGGGATCGCGCCCGGCAGCGCAACATCGAGGCCGGCGTCACCGCTGCCGGGACGCCCGTGGCATCGGAGGTGAGGGTCTGATGGCCGGGAGCGGGACGGCGCACCTTCGCGCCGGGGACGACGTGGTGCTCAGTGTCCGCAACCTCACCGTCGAGTACGTCGGGAGCCGGGGCGAGCGGGTCTTCGCGGTGTCCGACGTGAGCTTCGACGCGCGGCGCGGCGAGACGATCGGCCTCGTCGGCGAGTCCGGGTGCGGCAAGTCGAGCGTGGCGAAGGCGATCATGCAGCTCCCCGCACCCACCTCCGGGTCGATCCTCCTCGAGGGGGCGGAGATCGCGGGGCTGAAGGGTGCCGCCCTGCGACGGCAGCGGCGCAAGCTCCAGATGATCTTCCAGGACCCGATCTCCTCGCTGAACCCGCTCCGGAAGGTCAAGGACATCATCGCCGAGGGACTCCGCGTCCAGGGCGGGGTCGGCAAGAGAGACGCCGCGACGCGGGTCCAGTCGATGATCGAGCGCGTCGGGCTCGACCCGGACACCGCGGCGGACCGACGTCCCCACGAGTTCTCCGGTGGGCAGTGCCAGCGCATCTCGATCGCGCGAGCGATGGTGCTCGACCCGGAGGTCCTGATCTGCGACGAGCCGGTCTCGGCGCTCGACGTCTCGGTTCAGGCGCAGATCATGAACCTGCTCGAGGAGATGAAGGAGCGCTACCAGCTCACGATGGTCTTCATCGCGCACGATCTCGCGGTGGTGAAGAACCTCAGCGACCGGATCGTCGTGATGTACCTCGGCAAGGTCTGCGAGGTGGCGGAGTCGGACGACCTGTTCGCGTCCCCGGCGCACCCCTACACGCGGGCCCTCGCACAGTCGATCCCCGAGCCGGACCCCGAGGCGCAGATCCAGGAGGCGGCGCTGTCGGGTGATCTCCCGTCGCCGCTCAACCCGCCGACGGGCTGCCGGTTCCGTACGAGGTGTCCTCTGGCGCAGGAGATCTGCGCGACGGACGAGCCGGAGGTCAGGGAGGTGCGCCCGGGACGCTTCGCGGCCTGCCACTTCCCGCTGGACGAGCAGTCCCCGAAGGAGCCGCCCCTGGAGGGCGGGACGAACGTGGACGACTCCGCGGAGCGCGCGGTGGTCGCATGACTCAACGAGAGAGAGGCGCACGGATGGCTGAGGGAGAGGTCGAGGTCAACGGTGGGGTGGTGGTGTACGAGTTCGTCGGTCCGCAGGACGGCGAGGTCGTGGTGCTGACGCCGGGTGGTCGGTTCAGCAAGGACTACGGCGGTGTGCACGAGCTGGCGGAGGCGTTGGCGGCGGGTGGCAAGCGGGTGTTGTTGTGGGATCGGCCGAACTGTGGTCGGTCGGACATCCAGCTGTACGGGCGTTCGGAGTCGCACATGCGGGCGGAGACGCTCGGGGTGATGCTCGAGAAGCTCGGGATCGAGAAGGTGGTCGCTGCCGGGGGTTCTGGTGGTGCGCGGGACATGATCGTGTTCTCGATGATGTATCCGGAGAAGGTCACGAAGCTGTTGACCTGGTGCATCGTCGGGGGGACATTCTCGACGATGAGTCTGGCGGGCGTGTACGTGCTGCCGGAGCTGCGGGCGGTGCGGGCCGGGGGGATCGAGGCGGTGCTGTCGATCCCGGGTGCTGCGGGGAGCTGGGCGGATCTGTGCGAGGCGAACCCTCGGAACAAGGAGCGGCTGCTGGCGGTCGGGGCCGAGGAGTTCGAGGCGGTGATGGAGCGTTGGTTCGATGCGTACATCCCGAAGGCGAACGAGGCGATCCCGGGTGTGGCGGACTGGGAGTTCGCGCAGGTGAAGGTGCCGACGTTGATCGTGCGGGGTGGGGCGAAGGACTACGACCACCCGGCGCGGACGTCGCGTGAGGTGCTGTCGTTGATCGAGGGTGCGCGGCTGATCGAGCCGCCGTGGCCCGAGGACGCCTGGGAGGTTGCCGCGGTGGCCGCCGGGCAGGGACGCGGCGCCCTGTTCGACTTCTGGCAGCTGGGAGCGCCTGCCTTCCTCGCCTTCATCGACGAGCAGAGCATCGACGAGTAGAGGGAGGGGCAGCGATGCCCGACGCCGAGGTCGAGGTCAACGGTGGGGTGGTGGTGTACGAGTTCGTCGGTCCGCAGGACGGCGAGGTCGTGGTGCTGACGCCGGGTGGTCGGTTCAGCAAGGACTACGGCGGTGTGCACGAGCTGGCGGAGGCGTTGGCGGCGGGTGGCAAGCGGGTGTTGTTGTGGGATCGGCCGAACTGTGGTCGGTCGGACATCCAGCTGTACGGGCGTTCGGAGTCGCACATGCGGGCGGAGACGCTCGGGGTGATGCTCGAGAAGCTCGGGATCGAGAAGGTGGTCGCTGCCGGGGGTTCTGGTGGTGCGCGGGACATGATCGTGTTCTCGATGATGTATCCGGAGAAGGTCACGAAGCTGTTGACCTGGTGCATCGTCGGGGGGACGTTCTCGACGATGAGTCTGGCGGGCGTGTACGTGCTGCCGGAGCTGCGGGCGGTGCGGGCCGGGGGGATCGAGGCGGTGCTGTCGATCCCGGGTGCTGCGGGGAGCTGGGCGGATCTGTGCGAGGCGAACCCTCGGAACAAGGAGCGGCTGCTGGCGGTCGGGGCCGAGGAGTTCGAGGCGGTGATGGAGCGTTGGTTCGATGCGTACATCCCGAAGGCGAACGAGGCGATCCCGGGTGTGGCGGACTGGGAGTTCGCGCAGGTGAAGGTGCCGACGTTGATCGTGCGGGGTGGGGCGAAGGACTACGACCACCCGGCGCGGACGTCGCGTGAGGTGCTGTCGTTGATCGAGGGTGCGCGGCTGATCGAGCCGCCGTGGCCCGAGGACGCCTGGGAGCAGCGGGGCGTCCGCCGGCGCGCGGGGGAGGACGTCGGCTTCGAGTTCTGGGTCGACGGTGCGCCGGCCTTCCTCGCCTTCATCGACGGGGACGCGGCATGATCCGCCTGCGCGCCCGCCGGCCGGTGCCGCCGTGGGCCACGATCGGCGTCCTCGCCCTCACCGGCGTGCTCGCGGCGCTGCAGGGGACGCTCCTGCTGCCCCTCGTGTCACGGCTCCCCGAGGTCTACGGCGTCGGGACCGTGGCGGCGTCCTGGATCATCACGGCGACGATGCTCGCCGGCGCGCTGGCGACGCCGATCGTGTCGCGCCTGGCGGACATGCTCGGCAAGCGCCGACTCGTCCTGGTCGCGCTCCTCGTGCTCCTCGCCGGTTCGGTGCTGCTGGCCGTCACCGACGAGTACGCCGTGGCGCTCCTCGGGCGGACCCTTCAAGGCGTGACCGCCTCGGTCCTCCCCGTCTCGATGAGCATCCTGAAGGACGTCCTCCCTCCTGAGCGGGTCGGCTCCGGGATCGCGCTGGTGAGCGCCACCCTCGGGATCGGCTCGGCGGTCGGTCTCCCCTTGGCGGGGCTGCTGTACGGCACGCTCGGCTACAGCTCGCTGTTCTGGCTCGTCGCCGGCTTCGCGGGCCTGCTGGCGATCGGTGCGTGGTGGCTCCTCCCGCCGGGGACGCCGGCCGAGGAGGACGAGCGGTTCGACTGGGCCGGTGCCGTCCTTCTGGCGATGGGGCTGGTGCCGCTGCTGCTGGTCCTGTCCCAAGGCAACGCCTGGGGGTGGGGGAGCCCGACGACGCTCGCGCTCGCCGTCGCGGCCGTGGTCTCCTTCGCCGTGTGGGTCCCGTGGGAGCTGCGTACCCGTTCCCCGCTGATCGACCTGCGGCTGACTTCGCGCCGACCGGTCCTGCTCACGAACGTCGCGTCGGTGATCATCGCGCTCGGACTGCTGACCAACCTCCTGCTCGCGTCGCTCCAGCTCGGCAGCCCGGCGGGGACCGACGCCGGGCTCGGGCTCTCCGCCGGTCGGACCGGCCTCGCGATGGCGCTCCCAGCAGCTGTGTTCGTGCTCGCGGCGCCGCTGCTCGGGCTGCTGCTGCGCCGCTTCGGCGGACGCGCTGTGCTGCTGGCGGGATCGCTCACGATGGCGGTCGCGTACGCGCTGCGCGTCGTGCTCGACGACTCGGTCGCCCACGTCGTCCTCGGCTCGGTGCTGATCGGTGCGGGAAGCACGTTGGCGATGGCGGCGATGCCCATGATCATCATGGCGGCGGTGCCGCGTCGCCACACGGCGTCCGCGAACGGCGTGAACTCGCTGTGCCGGATGATCGGCACGTCGGCGTCGACGGCGGCGCTGGCCGCGCTGACGTCGGCGACGGCGACCGTCGTGGCGGGCCACGAGGTCCCCACGTCGACCACCATCCACGTCGCGTGCTGGGTGCTCGTCGGCGCGGGGCTCCTGGCGAGCGTGGTCGTGTGGTTCATCCCGCGCGACCACGAGCACCGGGAGCGGGACGCCGGGACGGTCCCAGCGCCCGCTGCAGGCGATCCGGGCATCCTCGGGAGCCTGCCCATCTCGAACGAACTACCAGGTCAGCGGCGGCGCGGGCGCGGAAGCCCTGCCGCTCAGACGTCATCTGCAGTACGCTACAGCGGAGCAATTATTTGCTTCACTGGCGCTCCGAGAGTGAAGTGAGGTCAAGATGATGGCATCCCGTGGACACCTGATCGACGCGAGCGTCCAGGTGTTCTTCAAGTCCGACGCGGACCTTCGGACGTACCTGCGCGAGCCCTTCAAGAGCCGGGGCTACCCGCACGTCGACGTCCCGTGGTTCGCCCCGCCCGGCCCCCGCTACGTCGAGGGCTCCGACAATCCTGACGGGTCGCACCCCGGCTCCGACCCGGAGCAGGTCGGCAAGGTGATCCTCGACGACCGAGGGTTCGACTTCGCGATCCTGCACCCCATGACGGCCGCGTCGATCCTCCCCGACTGGCACCTGGGCACGGCGATCCTCGCCGCGACCAACCAGATGCTGGTGGAGCGCTGGTTGGAGTCGGACACCTACGCCGACCGCTTCCGCGGGACGATCCGCGTCAACCCGCGCGACATCGACGGCGCGGTTCGCGAGATCGAGCGCTGGAAGGGACACCCCCGCATCGTGCAGATCGGGCTCCCGATGCAGACCGAGGAGCCGTACGGGCGCTCGCACTTCAAGCCGCTGTGGCGGGCGGCGTGCGACGCGAACCTGCCCGTCGCGGTCCACCTCGAGATGGGCGCCGGCATCACGCACCCGCCGACCCCGTCGGGGATCACCCGGACGTACTCGCACCTCGCGGCGTACCAGCCGATGACCTTCGTCTGGCACCTCCTCAACATGATCGCCGAGGGGGTCTTCCACGAGTTCCCCGACCTCAAGGTGGTGTGGACCGACGGCGCCGCCGACATGGTGACGCCGTTCATCTGGCGGTTCGACACCTTCGGAAGGCCGCACCTGGAGCAGACGCCGTGGGCGCCGAACATCCCGAGCTCGTACCTGCCCGACCACGTCTACTTCGTGAACGGGCTCCTCGACGGCCCCGGCGACGCGGACTTCGCCGACGAGTGGCTCCGGATGACCGGCAAGGAGGACATGCTCCTCTTCGGCTCGAGCTACCCGAGCTGGCAGACGGTCGGTCCCGACGATCTCCCGCGGGCCTGGAGCGAGGAGCAGCGGGCGAAGGTGCTCGGGGGCAACGCGGCCACGCTCTACGGGCTCGACGCCGCCGTGCCGGCATCCGCCTGACTCGACCCACCCACGATCGCTCACGACACGAGAGGAAGAGACACATGACGATCGACACCACGCAAGAACGCAAGGTCGGCTCCGAGCAGGTCCAGGTCCGGATCGTCGACAGCGACGTCCATCCGACCCCCCGCTACGGGGAGATCGACGAGTTCATCTCGGACAGTCTTCGTGCGCTGCTCGCTCAGCGCAGCGCGATGTCGGGCAACCCCGTCTACTACGACGCGCCGGACTACAACCACGCCTTCGCGATGCGGACGGACTCGTTCCCCGACGACGGGAACTTCGCCGGGTCCGACCCCGACCTCACGTTCCGCCAGCTGATCATGGATGCGGGTTCTGACATCGCGATCCTGGGCCCGCTGCCGAACGGCGGGCAGACCGACGAGGAGGCGCACGAGCTCGCCGCCGCGTACAACCAGTGGCAGGACAAGTGCTGGCTCGACAGCGAGAACAACTGGCACCAGCGCTATCGCGGCTCGATCTGCGCCGCGATCGAGATGCCGGAGGCCGGCGCACGCGAGATCGAGGAGTGGGTCGGGCACCCGTACATGTCCCAGGTCCTCATCAACGCCGAGCCGCGCCCGTCCTGGGGTCACCCGAAGTACGACCCGATCTGGGCCGCCGCGACCCGGCACGACATCCCCGTGGCATGCCACCTCGGGCGCGGTCAGCACAACGAGCTGCCGATGTCGCCGGTCGGGTTCATGACCTACAACCACGACCTGATGGTGTCGTACTCGATGCTCGCCGCCAACCAGGTGATGAGCCTGATCTTCGACGGCGTCTTCGACCGCTTCCCGACGCTGAAGATCGTCCTCATCGAGCACGCGTTCAACTGGATCCTGCCGCTCATGTGGCGGATGGACGCGATCTACGCGGCGCGCGGCCCCGAGAACGGGCTGAAGCGCAAGCCGTCGGACTACGTGAAGGACCACATCTGGTTCACGACCCAGCCCCTGGACTACCCCGAGGACAAGCTGGAGCTCACCCACGCGCTCGAGTGGATGGAGGCGGACAAGCTGCTGCTGTTCTCGTCGGACTACCCGCACTGGACGTTCGACGACCCGCAGTGGGTCGCCAAGCACATGCCCGAGCAGTGGCGCGACAAGATCATGTTCCAGAACTCGATCGAGCTCTTCCACCTGCCGAGCACGGTCCCTGCTCTGCCCGGTCAGAAGAGGCCGTACTAGTGCGCGAGAGAGAGACGGTCAGGGCGCCGCTGGCCCGCGGGCGTGAGCACGTCGTCGCGACCGTGGACGAGATCGCGCCCGGAGGGTCGAAGCTCGTCCCGATCGGGCGGTACGGCGTCGGCGTCTACAACGTCAACGGCAAGTTCTACGCGATCGCCAACTACTGCCCCCACGAGGGCGGACCGCTGTGCGGAGGCCGGACCCACGGCCAGACCGTGGTCGACGCGGAGCGTCCCGGCGGCGCTGCCGAGGTCAGGGACGGCGAGTTCATCTACTGCCCGTGGCACCAGTGGGGCTTCGAGCTCGCCACCGGGACGACCGCGGTCAAGCCGGAGTGGAGCATCCGGACGTATCCCGTCCGGGTCGACGGCGAGAACGTGATCGTGACGGCATGAGAGGACACCGATGAGCCTGACAGCAGACGACGCCGTCGCCATGGAGGCCGTGGCGTCCTACCCCAGCATCGCGCCGCGTCTCGTCACGAGCCTTGCCGAGCGCGAGGACCTTGCCGCGTACCTCGCGAGCGGAGGCTATGCGCCGGTCGACGACGCCGACCGGCTGCTGGACGACGTCCTGCAGGCCGGCGTACGGGGTCGCGGCGGAGCGGCGTTCCCGATCAGCCAGAAGATCGCGACCGTGCGGGCGAACGGGTCGCCGGTCGTGGTGGCCAACGGCGAGGAGGGCGAGCCTGCCTCGATCAAGGACCGTTGGCTGCTGCGGCACCGGCCGCACCTCGTGCTCGACGGGCTGCGGCTCGCCGCGCTCATGGTCGAGACGGAGGATCTTCACGTCTACGTGTCCGACGAGGCCGGCGCGCTCAGCGTCGGGCGCGCGCTCGACGAGCTGGCCGGGAGCGGTGTCTGGGACGCGCGTGTCACGGTGACCGTGGTCGAGCCGGCGTACGTCGCCGGGGAGGAGACCGCCGCCGTCCAGGCCCTGAACGGGGGTCCCGCGCTGCCGACCGACAAGCCTCCCCGACCGTTCGAGGAGGGTGTCGACGGGCGACCGACGATGGTCAGCAACGTCGAGACGCTGGCCAACCTGCCCGTCGTCCAGCGCCTCGGGCCGTCGGCGTACCGAGACGTGGGGACGGACACCTCGCCGGGCACCTTCCTCCTCACGCTCACGGGGTGCCGCTCGGCAGGCCTGTACGAGGTGCCCTTCGGAGAGACGCTGCGATCGGTGCTGACCTGGCTCGGGGAGGACGTCGAGTCGGTCGCTGGCCTTCTGATGGGCGGCTACTTCTCGGGAGTCGTCGGACCTCAGGGCCTCGACGTCCCGCTGGACCACGACGCGATGACGGCGGCGGGCTCGGGGCTCGGGTGCGGCGCGGTCGCCGTGATCGCGTCGGGGCTCTGCCCGGTCACCGTGTCGGCCTCGGTGATGGCCTACTTCGCCCGGGAGAACGCCGGGCAGTGCGGGTCGTGCTTCAACGGCACGGCGGCGATGAGCGCGGTGCTGGGGGCGCTGGTCGACCACCGGGCGGAGGCCTCCGACGTCGAACGGCTGCGTCACTGGTCCTCGTTCCTCCGCGGGCGCGGGGCGTGCGGGACGCTCGACGGCGCGACGAACGTCGCGGCGAGCCTGCTGCGCGAGTTCCCCGACCTGGTCGCGGCGCACCTCGACGACGTCTGCGGCGTCTGCGGCGGGGGCGGGGCCCGACTGACCGACCCACCGTTCGCCGTGGCGCTGCCCACGCCGAGCACACAGTGAGGAGACCCCTGCGGTGAAGATCAAGCTCGACAGAACCCTCTGCGACGGATTCGGCCTGTGCGCCGACCACGCGCCTGAGACGTTCTCGCTCGACGAGTGGGGCTACGTCTCGCTCGTCGGGACGGGAGACGTCGCCCCGGAGGACGAGGAGGGCGTGCGGCGCGCCCTCCTGGACTGCCCCGTCCACGCGATCCTCACGCTGCCGCAGACCACGGCGACGCGATCCGCGACGGCCGAGACGACGCCCGCGATGGCGGGGGACAGGAGGCAGCACGGATGAGCGACGCGATCATGGTGGTCAAGACGAACCCGGTCGACGGGCGCGAGGACGAGTTCAACGCGTGGTACTCGAACGAGCACGTCCCGGAGATCCTGGCCGTCCCCGGCTTCGTCGGCGCGCGGCGCTACGTGGCGCTCGAGGACCCGGCGGACGCCGGCGACCCGGGCTTCCGGTACGTCGCGATCTACGAGATCGAGGGATCGGTGCCCGAGGCTCTCGCAGCCCTCGGTGCCGCTGGCATCGCGCCCGGTCCCGCGATGGACGAACGGACGTCCGTCGCCGTCTACTCGTCTTTCCCGCCTGTCAGTTAGCCAATCAACTGGTCGGTTGACTACGGCAGGCGGACGGCTCTAGCCTGAGGTCGTGCAGATGCGACCGCAGGCGACCAGCAGCAGCCCTGGCGAGAGGCCCAGCCTCGTCTCGTACTCGAGGACCATGCTCGCGCCGGAGGAGCTTGCCCGCCGCGACCGGGCGTACGCGGCGCTCACCGAGGCCGTGCGAGAGCTGTGCGACGCGCAGCTGAGGACCGAGGTCGACCTCGACGAGGTCGGAGCGGTCACGGCCGAGGTGCACGCCGTGACCGCTCGGCTCCTCGTCGCGGCGCGCGAGCGCTCCTTCGGCATCGAGCTCGGTCACGACGGTGGTGCGCGCGAGCACGGCAACGCCGTCCTCGGGCTGCGCAACCCGTTCGCCTGTGCGGTCGGCAGGCGGGCGATGTTCTGGGACGACCGTGGGGCACGCGCGACGTTGGAGCTCGACGCGCTGTACGAGGGGCCGCCCGGATGCGTCCACGGCGGGGTCTTGTCCCTCGTCTTCGACCAGCTGTTCACCGAGGCGGCGGCTGCGGTGGGTCAGCTCGGCATGACGGCGGAGCTGACCGTCACCTACCGACGCCCGACCCCGCTCGGCACCGTGACGGTCGACGCGTGGCTGGAGGTGGCCGACGGCCGCAAGCGTCGCATGCGCGCGACGTGCCACGACGGCGACGGCAACCTCACCGCCGAGGCAGAGGCGCTCCTCGTCCTGCCGCGATGGCTCGAGGGCTCGGACGCGATCTGGCCGAAGCGGCCGCCGCTGGACGCGGTCAGCACCGACGGTCCCTCGGCGCGTCGGTGAGCTGGCGGCGACGCCTGTCCTCGACTCAGCGGGCGGTGGAGATCCAGTCGCGTACGTCGCGCTTCAGCACCTTGCCGCTGGCGTTCCTCGGGAGCGGGGTGTCGCGCACGTACCACGCGCTCGGCACCTTGAACGCCGCCAGCTCCGCGGACGCGAGCGTTCGCAGCGCGTCGACGTCGACCCGCGCGTCCTCGTGCGGGACGACGACGGCCGCGACCGCCTCGCCCAGGTCCGGGTCGGGGACGGCGACCACGGCCACCTCCGCGACCGTGGGGTGCGTGCCCAGCACGCGCTCGACCTCGGCGGGGTAGACGTTCTCGCCGCCGCGGATGATCACGTCCTTCAGGCGGTCGACGAGGCGCAGCCGGCCAGCGGCGTCGAAGACGCCGAGGTCGCCGGAGCGGAACCAGCCGTCGGTGAAGGCCGTCTCGGTCTCGCCCGGCGTCCAGTAGCCGGCCACGACCTGGGGTCCCCGGACCCACACCTCGCCGACCTCCCCGGTGGCGACCTCCGCGCCGACGTCGTCGACGAGCCTCACCTCCGCGCCCGGCACGGGGAACCCGGCGACCTGCGGGTTCGCCACGACCGCGGCGCCGCTCTGCTGCACGGCCGACGACGTCGTCTCGGTCATGCCGTACCCGTGGTTGATCGACACCTGAGGTCCGACACGGCTCAGGACGAGCTCGACGAGCTCGGTCGCTCCCGGCGAACCCCCGATGCCGATCGACGAGACGCGTGAGAGGTCGTACGACGCGAGTGCCGGCGAGGCGAGCAGCCGGCGCAGCATCGTGGGGACCAGGACCAGCGCGGTGATCTCCTCGCGGACGCAGAGGTCGAGCGCCTCCTCGGTGTCCCAGCGGTACATCAGCACCATCTTCATCCCACCGGCGGCGGCGTTGTAGACCGACGAGACGCCGCCGATGTGGAACAGCGGGAACGGGTTGAGCATCGCCGGCTGGGCGGTGGGCATCGGAGCGACAGCGTCGTCGCCGGCGATCTGCCGGGCGACCTCCGCCTGGAACCCCATCGTCATCATCAACGTGGTGTGGTTGCGGTGCGTCGCCAGAGCGCCCTTCGGCCGTCCCGTCGTCCCGGACGTGTAGATGATCGTGGCGGGATCGTCGGGGCCGACGTCGCACGGAGGCAGGGCGTCGTGCGCGGGAGCGTTCGCGAGCAGCTGGTCCCAGCTCCGGTGGGGTGCAAGGACGGGCTCGTCCCTCCGGGTGACGACTGTCGTGGGGAGGGCGTCGCCGGGGCTGACGGCCGTACGCAGCCTGTCCCAGCGCTCCCCGTCGGCGACGAGGACCGCCGGTGCGCAGTCCTCGACCGCCCACCGCAGCTCGCTGCCGGTCCACCAGGCGTTGAGCGGCACGGCGATCGCGCCGAGGGCCTGGGCCGCCCAGAAGGTGATGACGAGCTCGGGGACGTTGCGCATCGCGATCGCGACCCGGTCGCCCTTCGTGACGCCGAGGTCGTCGCGCAGCACGTGGGCGAGGGTGGCGACCTGCGCGTACAGGTCGTCGTACGTCAGCCGCTCCGCCTCGTACACCAGCGCGTCTCGCTCGCCGTGCGCGCGTACTCCCTCGAGCACGGCGCGCAGGCTGGTGGGCGCGTGCCGGTACGCCCGGACGGTCCGCCCGTCGGCGACCGTCTCCACGAGCTCGTACGGGGCGCCCGGCGCCAGCAGCGCGGCGCGCACGCCCTCCTCCGTCACGGCCGCGGCGGGAGAGGTCTCCTCCGTGCGGGCGCTCACCGCAGCTCCTCCGCAGCGCGCTCGGCCCACAGGTCGGTCGTGCGCAGGAAGGTGCCGGAGTCGGTGTCGTCGCCCATCGCCCCGGTGCGGAAGCGGACTGCCGTCCGGAGGCACAGGCAGGCGAGCCGCCAGCTGGCGAGGGAGCGGTAGAGGGGCAGGTCGTCGACGGACGCGCCGGTTGCGGCGACGTACGTGTCCACGACCTCGTCGGGACGCAGCGACCCCGGTGCGGTCGTGGGCGGCGGGGTCCCGAGCATCGCCTCGGCGGGAGCGTCCCAGAAGACCAGCAGCGAGCCGAGGTCGGCGAGCGGCTCGCCGCGGGTGACCAGCTCCCAGTCGAGGATCGCGCGGATCGACCCGTCCGGTCCGGTGATCGTGTTGCCGAGCCGGTAGTCGCCGTGCACGAGGCGACCGGCGGTGTCGGCTGGGAGGCGGCGCGCGAGGTCGTCGCCGAGCACGCGCAGCGAGGCGAGGTGCTGGGTGACCTCCGGACCCGCCGTCTCCGCGATCGAGGCGAGGATGGACCGCCAGCGCCGGATCTGGCGCCCGTTGTAGTTCTCCTTCGGCCCGAGGTCCCCGAGCCCGACCGCCTCGGGGTCGACGGCGTGCAGCGCGGCGAGCGCGGTGGTGAGGTTCGTCGTGGCCGTCCGCAGCGTGGCGGCGTCGAACGCCTGCTCGGCCTGCGCGGCCCCCGTCACGACGAGGCCGTCGACGAAGTCGGTGACGTGGCACGGGACGCCCAACGGGTCCTCGGCGGTGCCGGTCATCCGCACCCGCGGGACCGGGACGTCGGTCTCCCCCAGGGCGGACATCGTGCGCGACTCGCGGGCAGGGTCGTGGGCGCCGCCGCCGGCCTGCCCGCGCGGCGGCTGGCGCAGGACCCAGGTGCGTCCGGCCGTGTCGATCACGCGCGAGGTCAGCATGCTGTAGCCGCCGGTGATGCGTTCGACCCGAAACGGGGGGACCGCCTCGACGAGCCCGTGGGCGAGCCACGCCTCGACCTCGGGGGCGAGCATCGTGGACCGCGTGGAGGTCGTCATCGTGACGACATCCCGATCGGCAGGCCGTCGTCCAGCTGGTCGAGGATCTCGACGATGCCGGTGCCTCGTCGGCCGTCGCTGGTGGAGAACTCGTACGGGGCGTACCCGATGCGGGTCTCGAGCACCGTGCCGTCGTCGTC
The DNA here is from genome assembly GCF_050632745.1 of Mumia spirodelae. Classification (NCBI taxonomy): domain Bacteria; kingdom Bacillati; phylum Actinomycetota; class Actinomycetes; order Propionibacteriales; family Nocardioidaceae; genus Mumia; species Mumia spirodelae. The sequence goes on from NZ_JBODSD010000001.1 coordinate 458,442, forward strand.
CGGGCGGTTGTGCCGGAGCGGGACGTACGTCGCCGGCGGGCGCGCGGCGGCCGTCAGGGTCACCGGGCCCTCGGCGGTCTGCACGTCGCAGACGACCCGCTCGCCGAAGCCGTCCGGCGTCCACGTGACGTCGACGGCGTCGAACGTCGCCTCGCTCAGGGCACCGTCGCGGACGACCGCGGCCTCGCGGGTGATCTGACCGTCGCGCCGCGCCACCTGGAGGACCATGAGCGCGCTGCCGTCGTCGAGGGAGGCGGTGATCCAGCGGTACCAGAGCGGGCCGGCCCAGTCGCGGGGGCCCCACGAGTGGTCGCGCAGCCCCGCGGCCTTCTCGAGCGGGTAGGTGGTGCCGTCGACGGTGATGGTGCCGTCGACGCCGATGAACTGCTCGAAGTGTCCCCACGCCATCGTCGACTCGACGTACTTGTCGGGGTCGTCACCGTTCGTCCCGAAGGGCCGGCCGTGGGCGTGGACGGCGAGGTCGAGCGTCACCCGCCGACGAGGAGCCTCCTTGAACGCGGCGCGCGGCTCGGTGAGCACACGGGGGTCGGTGAAGGACGCGAGCTCGCCCTCGTACCGGAGGCGCTGGCGCACGTGGGGCTCGAGGATGTCGATCTGCAGCCCGCCCACCTTGATCTGGTCGACCGTCACCTCGCGTGTCCGCTCGTGGCCGAAGAGGGTCTCGTCCGGCAGGAACAGGAGGACGGACGCCTGGCCGGCGGGCTGGTTGGCCTGCATCGCGACCCGGACCCAGCCGGTGATGCCGGAGGCCGTCGAGGAGAAGTTGTAGTAGGTGCTCTCGTTGTACGCCGGGTCGTCGTTCGGCGTGTGCCGGAACTCGTGCTCCGGGGCGATCGACTCCGCGAGCATGCCCATGCCAACCCTCCAGCTACTAGCCAACCGAATGGTTGGTAACCTAAGGATGCCGGCTCCTGCTGTCAAGCGGCGCGGGGGCCGGCGAGCCAGGAGCACGAGACGGAGGAGGCACGATGGCCGGTCGGGACGCGTGGGCGGACGTGACGTACGAGACCGTGGCCCCGGAGGTGCATCGCATCCCGGTGGAGATGCCCGGGGAGGGCCTTGCCGCCACGAACGTCTATGCCGTCGTCGGAGACCGCTCCGTGGGCCTCGTCGACGCCGGATGGTTCGCCGGTGACGCGATGGGCGACCTCGAGCGCGGGCTCGCCGCGCTCGGTGCCGGTCTCGGCGACGTCTCCACGATCGTCGTGACGCACATCCACCCCGACCACTACACGCTCGCCGTCGAGCTGATGCGGCGAACCGGGTGCGAGATCCTCCTCGGGTCCGGCGAGCGGCACTCGCTCGCGCTGATCCTGGACCGGGAGCGCGGCATGTCCGAGTTCGGGGTCGCGCTGCGGCGGTGCGGGGTGCCACGGTCGATGGTCGAGTCTCACGCGCGGTCCGACGTCGACGTCGCCCAGTACGCCGAGCCGACCCGGTGGCTCCACGACGGCGACGTCGTGCTCCTCGGCGACCTGGCGGTGGAGGCGGTCGAGACTCCCGGGCACACCCGCGGGCACATGTGCTTCGCCGGCGACGAGGTCGGCGTGCTGTTCACCGGTGACCACGTCCTGCCGCGGATCACGCCTGCCGTCGGCTCCGAGCCGACCGACCACCTTCACCGGTCGCTGGTCGACTACCTCGACTCGCTGACCCGCCTTCGCAAGCGCCCCGACGCCGCGATGCTCCCCGCGCACGGGGTCGCCGGAGCGAGCGTCCACGAGCGCGTGGACGAGCTGCTGCGGCACCACGAGGTCCGCCTCGACCAGTGCGGCGAGGCCGTCGCCGCGGGCGCTCGCACGGCGTACGAGGTGGCCAAGCACGTGCCGTGGACCAAGCGCGAGAGGGCGCTCGACTCGCTCGGGCCGATGGACCAGCTGATGGCGGTGCAGGAGACGCGGGCACATCTGGAGGTGCTGGCCATGCAGGGCCGCGTCCGCCAGGTGGTCGACCCGGACCTCGACCTGTACGCCCTCGCCTGACGTACGACCACGAAGAAGGCCCCGGCGTCGCCGCCTTGTCGTGGCGACGAGGCCGGGGCCCCGGGGGTCCTTCGGGTCAGACCGGGTTGTGGTCGTAGACCGGGACGGTCCAGTCCTCCGCCTTGCGCTGGTCGCCCTCCAGCCGCTTCCCGTCGCGGTACGGCTTGTCGAAGTAGAACTGCTTGGACCAGCGTCGGAACGCCGAGTAGTAGATCTCCTCGCCACCGGCGTACGGCGGGTGCTCGATGTACTTCTGGTTCTCCCAGATCGCGAAGTCACGGCGGATCTGCGCGTCCTGGAAGCGCAGCATCTGCTCTGCGCGCCCGGTCGGCGGGTCGTCCATCGAGCTCCCCGGCTCGCGCGAGACCGCCATCGTGCAGAAGATCTGGGAGTGCTCCTTGTCGACGGGGGTGGTCGCCGTCATCTGGGCGGTGATGAAGTCACCGATGTGGAAGCGCGCGAGCGACAGCCCGAGCCCCCATGCCTCGGTCTCGGTCTCGCCGTCCACCGGCCCGTCGGGCGTCAGCCACGTCGCCGTCTTGCCGTAGCCGAACCAGTAGCCCATGCGCGTGTGGAGGTACTCGCCCTTCTCCTCCCAGAGCCGCGGCCGGCCCGGCTGGCCGGTCCCGTGGACGAGGGGGAAGTGGAAGTAGTCCGGCGTGTTCTCGATCGGCATCTGGGTGATGATCTTGCGCACCCCGACGTGGTCGGCGCCGTACGGGTAGATCGGGTAGAAGTTCTCCTGGTCGCCGTACTCGGGGACGCCGGGGTACTCCCAGAACGGCGCGCGGCCGTGCCCGTCGTACCAGGCGAGAAGCAGGCCCTGGACCTCGGCGGTGTGCCACCGGTCGAGCGAGACCTTGCGGGTGGCGTTCGGCGCGTACGGGATCTCCTCCAGGGACCCGTCGGTGTTCCACAGCCAGCCGTGGAACGGGCACTCGATGCAGTCGCCCTTGACCTGTCCGCCGTGCCCGAGGTGCGCGCCGAGGTGGGGACAGTAGGCGTCGAGGAGGGAGACCTCTCCGCCCTCCGACCGGAACAGGACCAGGTCCTGGTCGAAGAACTTGACCGGGCGGACGTCGCCTGGCGCAAGCTCCGCCGAGTACCCGATCTGATACCACCCTGTGGCGAATACGTCGTACGGCCAATCCTTCATTCACGTCTCCGAACTTGTGTAAAACCAACCCACTGGTTAGTTGGTTATAATGCGGTACGACGAGCGTGGAGTCAAACGGGACCCGACGCCGGCGAGGTGAGAGGAGACGCAGTGGCCACTGCAGCAGAGGTCGGAGGGTCGGCCGACCTGGTCCTGATGGACGACGTCTCGGGGACTGTCGTCACGATCGCCGTGACGCGCGGGCGCCGGACGTCGCTGGACCGCGTGCTCGTGTTCATGGCCGACGGGGTGACGCTGTGGTACGACCGTGACTTCGTGACCGCGAGCCACCACCCCGACGTGAGCTGGACAGTCGACGGCCGCGCCCAGCGCGTCCGCGTGTCCGTGCACACCGCGCAGGACCTGGAGCCTGCCGAGCACCTGGCGGGCGCCGACGAGGAGTTTCGGGTGCCCGTCACGCTGGACCTGTCGCTGGGGCCGATCTCGCTCCCCGTCCCGCGGCAGCGTGCGTTCGCCGACGGCGGGCTTGCCGGCTCCCAGGTGTACCGCGCCACCGGCTCCGTCGCGGCAGGCAGCGTCGTGGCCTCCGTCCGTGGCCAGGCGTGGGTGGGGGCGACCGGCTTCGCGGCGTCCGGCAACGAGGGCGGCACGCGGCTCCAGGCGGCGTTCCAGGACGGCTCGTCGATGCTCGCCACCGCACCACCGACGCCGGGCGACGTCGGCCCCGGCGCGTTCCAGGAGCACACCGAGACGACTCCGCTGACGGTGTCGGCGCTGCACGTCGAGGGTCCGCCCCGCCGGATCCCCACGCGGATGATCTGCCAGCTCGACGGAACCCTCCAGCGGGAAGGGGGCTACACGGTGCTCGGCGGCTATCGCAGCCTCGACCAGCACCTCGCGTTCGTCCGGGCGAGCTCCGACGGGCAGGGATGGGTGCGCAGGGCGTTCACCCCGTACGACGTCGCCCGCTCCGGGGTGACCGGGTTCGGCCTCCTCGAGCAGGTGGGACGGGTGTCGTCGCCGGACGCGCCGCCGGTCGTCGGCACCGGCATCCCCGAGACGTTCTGAGGCTCGGGACGCCGGACCCGGTCAGACCGCGGGCGAGGGAGCCTGGGGAGCAGGCTCGACGGCGCGTGTCCGCGGGAGGGCCAGCGCCAGCACGCTGGCGACGACCATGGTCGCCGCCAGCACCACGAAGCCGACGACGTACCCGGTCTCCCGGGGGAAGCCGTCCGCCCCCGGGCCGGCGGTGACGACGGTCGCCATCACCGCTGCCCCGACCGCGCCGCCGATGTTGCGGACGTTGAAGTTCACCGCGCTCGCGACGGCGGTCCGCCGCGGGTCGACCGAGACCACGACCAGGGTCGACAAGGCTGCCAGGTTGATCCCGAGCGCGAACCCGTACGCGGTCAGGGTCAGCGCGACCTCCCACGCCTGCGTGCGTGCGGCGACCAGGCTCAGCAACGACAGCGCCATGACGACGCTCGCTCCGATGACCACCCGGCGCGGGCCGTACCGGCGCGTCAGGCGGGCCGCGACGATGCCGCCGAGGAACACGCAGGCGGCCATCGGGGCGAGGACGAGCCCTGATCCGGACACGGTCGCCCCGAGTCCGTAGCCGGTCGACCGGGGCGTCTGCAGGAGCTGCGGCACGTAGGAGTAGACGCCGAACATGGCGAGGCCGAGAAGGAACGAGACGACGTTGGCCGAGCGCACGGCCGGAAGCTTCAGCATGTCGAGGTCGATGACAGGGTGCTCGGCGCGCCGCTCCAGCCGGATCCAGAGGGCGCCGAGCACGACGGCTCCCGCGTACAGACCGAGAGTGCGCGGATCGAGCCACCCCCACGCGGTCCCCTGGGTCGTGGCGAGCAGGAACGCGGCCACGCTGAGGCTGAGGAACGGCGCAGGCAGCCAGGACAGGGAGCCGGAGCCGCTCGGCGAGCGCGGGATCACGACCACGGCGACCGCGGCCGTGATCGCCGTCAGCGTCATCGGAGCGAGGAACAGCGCCCGATAGCCGAGAAGCTCCACCAGAGGGCCGGCCAGGACCAGCCCGACGCTGGCGCCGATCCCGCCGAGTGCGGCGAGCGTGCCGACCGCGGCCGAGGTGCGTTCTGGGGAGAACTCGTCGCGAACGATGCCGAGCGAAAGCGGCATCACGCCCCCGCCGACGCCCTGCAGGACCCGGGCGGCGACCATCACCTGAAGACTCGGCGCGTACGCGGCGACGAGCGATGCCGCGGAGAGGACGGCGAGGACGACGACCAGTGCGCGCTTCTTGCCGTAGACGTCGCCGAGGCGCCCGACGATCGGCGTCGCGACGGCCGCCGCCAGCAGGTACGCGCTGACGACCCACGAGACGCTGCGCGCATCCGCGTCCAGCGCGTGCTGGATCGCGGGCAGGACCGGGATGACCATCGCCTGGAGCAGCGCGAACGCCGTGACGGCCGACATGAGGACCGCGTACGTCGTCAGCCGGCGCACGCGCTGGCTCACAGGCGCACCTTCCGGTTGTCCCAGCTCACGGGATCGCGATCGGGGGTGATGCGGAGGATGACCGTCGCGGCGTACGCGCCGGCGACCCTGTCGGGCAGCGGAGGCGGCAACAGGTCGGCGAAGCGCTCGTCGAGGACCTTCTCGATCCGTACCGCGAGTGCGGGATCCGTCACGATCTCGGCGCGCCCCGCGATCAGGACGCCGCGAAGCTCGCGCCAGGCCTCGCCCGCGTGGACCAGCAACGACACGCGCGGGTTGTTCTCGATGTGCCGCACGCGCTTCGAGGTGCGCGGCGTGCGCACGTACGGGACGCCGTCGACCACGACGTACCAGACGGGGAGGGGGACCGGCGCCCCGCTGGGTGTCGTGGTGGCGAGGACGCCTTCGCCGTGCGTGCCCACGAGCATGGCCCGCTCGGTGGCGTCGAGGGTGATGCCCATGTGTGCTCCTGGGGTGCGAGAACGACTCTCCCGAAATGTACCCGACCAGACAGTTGGTTGGGAACGTTCGACCCGGACGACGAACGGGCGGGACCGCTCCGTGGGGAGCGGCCCCGCCCGTCCGGGGGTCGAGCGGTGGCGTCAGCCGTTGGCGGGCACCACCAGACCGTTCTCGGTCGGCGAGTACGGGACGAATACGAAGTCCTCCGCCGTGACGTTCGGGAAGTGGTTCTCGGGAGAGAAGCCAACGGGCATGACGTAGTTCGGCATGTCCTCCGGGGTCGCCTTCTCCAGCGCCTCGGTCATCTTCTCGGGGTCGAAGCTGCCGGCGAGCTCGGCAGCGTACGCGGCCAGCACGACGTCGTCGTAGGCGACGAGGTAGGTGTTGATCGGGAACGGCAACGTTCCGCCGGCCTCCTTCTTCACCGCCTCGTAGAACTTCTGGAACGCCTCGGACTCCGTCTGCGGCGTGCCCTTGACGTTGGCCGCCAGCTGCTGGAACTCGATGCCCTCCAGGGCCTCGGGCTCCGCGATGGAGTCGAGGTTGTTCGCGGAGAACGTCTGGGCGGCGATCGTCGGGACGTCGATGCCCAGCTTCGCCCGCGCCGCGATCACGGCCGTGGCGCCCGGGAAGTACCCGGCGAGCACGAGGGCGTCCGGATCGTCGGCGAGCACCTGCTGCATCTGCGGGGTCGCGTCCACCGCGCTCGGAGACACGGCCGCAAAGGTCGCCTTGATGCCGGCCTCCTCGAGCGCGGGCTTGGCGACCGCCTGGAACGCCTGGCCGGAGGCGTCGTCGGAGTTCAGCACCCCGACGCTGGTGTAGCCGTCGTCCTGCAGCTTCTTGACGAAGCTCGCGACGTAGTCGGGGATCGTGTGCGCGTTGCCGAAGACGAGCGGGTACTCCTTCGGGTCGTTGAAGGTGTCGGCGGTGAAGTGCTGGGAGGTGAACACGCCGGCGTTGTCGAGGATCGGGATGCCGGCGGGGATCTCCGAGGCGCTTCCCGGCAGCACCGCGTGAGGCTTGCCTCCTGCGAGGAGCTCCTGCAGCTTCGCCGCCAGCTGGTCGGCACTGCCTCCGCTGTCGGTGATGTTCAGCTCGAGGGGCTTGCCGAGGACACCGCCGTCGGCGTTGATGACGGCGACGGCGGCCTTGTTGCCGACCGACATCGCCTCGCCGACGGGAGCGACCGGACCGCTGAGGGCCTGGAAGCTCTCGATGACCATCGGGCCTTCGGCGTCGTCCGACGCGTTGCCCCCGTTGCCCGTGTCGGAGCTGGCGCAGCCGCTCACGACCAGCAGCGCGGAGGCGAGTGCGCCCACGAGCGCAGTTCGTTCCAACCTCATGGTGACGATCCTTCCGGCGTCCAAATGATCATATACCTCTATATGATTCAGATGTGACCTTAACCACACGCTCGAACGAGCGTCAAGGAAAGTTCACCCCCGCACCCATCGCCGTGATCGCACCGAGACCGGCGCTCCAGACGGCAGGACCGATGGTTCATGCAAATCCTAATGATTTAGTTGATTTGATGTGAGCGAGGTCATAGTGTTCGGGGCACCCCGATCGTCTGAACGGGGCAACGACCTCGTCCGTGACTGGGAGGCGCACTCGATGACCGTCGTTTGGGCAGGGCTGTCGGTCGGTGCGGTCTACGCACTCATCGCCATCGGCTACAACATCACGATGACGTTCGGAGGGACGTTCAACTTCGCGCACGGCGCGTTCGTCGTCCTCGCCGGCTTCTTCTCCTGGTTCATCATGGTCGAGCAAGGGTGGCCGTGGTGGACGGCGGCGGCGCTCGGGGCGGTGCTCGGCGCGCTGCTGGCGGTGCTGGAGGAGCTCGTCGCCATCCGACCGGTGCTTCGTCACAAGGACTCGCACGCCCTCCTCGTCACGACCGTCGGCGCCCTCGTCGTGATCGAGGGCGTCCTGATGGCGACCTGGGGGGACGAGCCGAGATCCGTCCCCTTCTTCGGGGGGCAGGAGTCCCTCACGCTGCTCGGCGGGCGGGTCTCCCCTGTGGACCTGTGGCTGATCGTCGCCGCCGTCGTCTTCGGCGTGGGGATGCACCTGTTCGCGCAGCGCAGCCTCTGGGGACTCGCCGCACGGGGCGCCACCAGCGACCCGGACGCGGCCAAGGTCCGCGGGATCAACGTGGCGGCACTCCGCACCGCGTCGTTCGCCCTCGCGGGCGGCCTGGCCGGGCTGCTCGGTCCCCTCATCGTCCCGAAGACCGGCGCCAGCGTGGGGATCACGATCACGCTGACCGTCTTCGGGTTCGTCGCGCTGGCCGTCGGCGGATTCGGCAGCTTCCTGGGGTCGATCCTCGGGGGACTCGTGATCGGCCTCGTCCAGTCCTTCGGGAGCCGCTACCTCGGCGTCGAGTACCCACCCTTGCTGCTCTTCGGGCTGCTCCTGCTCATTCTCCTTCTCAAGCCGACCGGCCTCTTCGGCCAGCGTGGCGTCAGGACGGTGTGAACCATGGTCGACAAGCTGCGCACGCTGACCCTCAGCACACCGTTCGTGGCGGTGCTGGTCTTCATCCTGGTGATCGAGCTGCCGTTGCTCGGCCTGGACCTCTACTGGCAGCGCCAGGTCATGCTGATCGCGGTGTACACGCTCATCTGCAGCGGCCTGAACCTCAGCTTCGGCTACGCCGGCGAGCTGGCACTGGGGCAGGTCGCGGTGTTCGCCTCCGGTGCGTACGTGGCCGCGATCCTCTACAACCAGGGCTACACCGACATCCTGCTCGCGATCGTGGTCGCGGTCGCCGTCGCCGCCTTCGCCGGCCTGATCTCGGGGATCCCCGGGCTGCGGCTGAGCCACTGGTCGCTCGCGCTGGTCTCGTTCTTCTTCATCCTGCTGATCCCCAGCCTGGTCTCGATCTTCCACGAGTGGACCGGCGGGAGCGCCGGGCTCCCCGGCGTGATCGGGCCGACGCTCTTCGGGCGCGAGCTGTTCGGTCCGGAGTTCTTCCAGGTGACGATCGCGTTGACCTTCGTGTGGCTGATCCTGTTCCGCAACCTGGTGGTGTCGCGGTTCGGCACCATCCTCCGCGTGCTCGCGGCCAGCCCGACCCTCACCGAGACGCTCGGTGGGTCGGTCTACCGCCTCCGGGTGCAGGCCTACGTGATCGGTGCCCTTCCTGCGGGGATCGCGGGCGTCTTCTACACCTACATGGCGGGCTTCATCAGTCCCGAGTCGTTCACGATGACGCTGACGATCGCGCTGCTGGCCGCGACCGTCCTCGGCGGGGCGGACAGCGTCTGGGGAGCACCCGTGGGCGCCGCCATCCTGGTCCTCGGGCCGTTGCAGGCGGCGTCGTTCGAGCGCTACTCCGTCGCCGCGTACGGCGTGTTCCTCATCGTGGTCGGGGTGGCCTTCTCCGCGGGGCTCGCGGGCATCGCGCGACGCGTGATCACGAGGCTCGACCGCCGCTACCTGGCCCGTCCGTCGCAGGTCGAGAGCGTCGAGCGCGAGGCCGACAAGGCCGCGCTGTCGATCCCCGGCCAGCGTCTCGAGATCACCGGGGTGACGAAGTCCTTCGCCGGGTTGAAGGCCCTCGCCGGAGTCGACCTCACCGTCGAGCCCGGCACGATCACCGCGATCATCGGGGCGAACGGCGCCGGCAAGACGACGCTGCTGAATGCGGTGTCGGGCGTCCTTCGTCCGGACTCGGGGAGCATCCGGCTGGACGACGAGGAGCTGGTGGGGGTGAAGGCCAGCACGGTCGCCCGCCTCGGCGTGGGACGGACCTTCCAGACCCCGCTGATCCCCAAGCGCATGACGGTGCTCGAGGTGGTCGAGACCGGCAGGCTCCGGCACGGGGGGCTGGGGCTGATCGCGTCGATGCTGCGGCTCCCGGTGCACTACCGGATCCGCCGCAAGGACCGTGAGGCGGCGCTCGCGGCGTTGTCGTTCGCCGGGCTGACGCACCTCGCCCACGAGGACGCGCAATCACTCCCGCTGGGGACGCGTCGCCTCCTCGAAGTGGTGCGCGCCGTGGCCGGTGAGCCCCACGTGCTGCTGCTGGACGAGCCTGCGGCGGGGCTGGACGACGAGGGCCTGCGTGAGCTCGACCAGCTGATGCGGCGCACGCGCGACGCCGGCGGCACAGTGGTGCTGGTGGAGCACAACGTGCCCTTCGTGATGGAGACCGCGGACCAGGTCTTCGCCATGGAGCTCGGGACCGTGATCGCCTCCGGCCCGCCGGACGTGGTCCAGCGCGACCAGAGGGTCATCGACAGCTACCTCGGACGCCGTGGCGACCGAGCGCGCGGCGACGACGCCGCGGTCGCCGCGTCCGCCGAGGTCGGCGCCGGCGAGAGCGTGGACGTGAACGAGACGGGAGTCCGGTGATGGTGGCGAACGAGAGCGCGGCGCCCGAGCTCGAGGTGAGCGAGGTGAGCGTCGCGTACGGCGATCTGGTCGCCGTCTGGGACGTGTCGCTGGAGCTTCGCGCGGGCACCGTGACGGCCCTGGTCGGGCGCAACGGGGCCGGCAAGACGACCTTCATCTCCGGGGTCTGCGGGCTCCTCCCGCTGCGCGCCGGCAACGTCCGCCTGCTCGGCGAGGACGTGACGGGCGTGCCACCGTGGGGCCGGGTGCCGCGCGGGATGTCGGTCGTCCAGGAGGGCAAGCGCGTCTTCCGCGACCTCAGCGTGCGCGACAACCTGCTCCTCGGCCTCCGTGGCCGACGCGTGCGGCGGGCACAGTTCGAGAGCGAGCTGGGCGAGCTGTACGACCGGTTCCCCATCCTGGGGGAGCGGCGCGACCAGCGCGCGGCCGACCTGTCCGGCGGCCAGCAGCAGATGCTCGCGATCGCCACGGCGCTCGCCTCCCGGCCGAAGGTGCTGCTGGTCGACGAGCCGTCCTCGGGGCTCGCGCCGGTCTTCGTCGACGTCGTGTTCGAGTGCCTGGAGCGGCTGCGCGACGAGGGGATGGCGATCCTCCTGGTCGAGCAGCTGGTCGAGGAGGTCCTCGGTGGGATCGCCGACGAGGTGATCGTGATGGAGCGCGGCCGGGTGACGCTGCGCGACGCGGCGGCGAACCTGTCCGTCGACGACGTGGCCCGGGGTATCTACTCATCCCTCTGACGTCACCAGGCGCTAGTCTCGGTGGCCGAGGAACATCGTGCAGGCAAGGGGCCTCCCCTTGACCGGAGAGGACGTCCATGGCTGGCACAGGGCGCGAGCCCAGGGCAGTGAGCGCCGTGCCCCAGCCCCAGCGGCTCAACACCACGAGCGTCGCGGAGGCCGTCGCCTCCCAGCTCAGGTCGCGCATCCTCGACGGGGACCTGGTCGACGGGTCGGAGCTCCCTCCGGAGGCTGCTCTGCTGGAACAGTTCCCTGTCAGCCGGCCGAGCCTGAGAGAGGCGTTCCGGATCCTCGAGACCGAGGGTCTGGTGACGGTCCGCCGTGGCAAGCGCGGGGGCACCGTCATCACCCACCCGGCACCCGCGGGCGCCGCGTACCACGTCGGGCTGCTCCTCCACTCGCGTCACACCTCGCTCGCCGACCTGGCCGCCGCCCGCAACCTGGTCGAGCCGCTCACCGCCGAGCAGGCCGCGCGGCGCCGCAACCACCGCAAGATCGGCCGCGAGCTGAGCGCGCTGACCCGGGAGGCGGAGGAGCACCTGGAGGACGAGCTCCTCTTCACCCAGCTCTCGACCCAGTTCCACCACGACCTGGTGATGGCGGCAGGCAACGAGACGCTGCAGATCCTGGTCGGCGTCCTCGAGGGCATCTGGAACACCCAGGAGCTCACCTGGGCGGCGTCGGCCGTCGACGAGGGCGAGTACCCCGCCATCGGGCTGCGCCGCGACGTCGTGCGCGCCCACCTGCGCATCAGCGAGGCGATCGAGCAGGGCGACGCCGAGAACGCCCTGCGGCTCACGCGCGCCCACCTCAAGGCGACGTCGGGGTTCGTGGCGTCCTCGGGCGGCCGGGTGCGGGTGCTCGACGAGCACGGCAGCCGGCGGCAGGTCCCGATCCGCGTGGCTACCCGCGGCTGAACCGAGGCGTCGTGCGGCCGAGGAAGGCCTCGACGCCGATCCGGACGTCCGAGCCCGCCATGTGCTCGGTCAGCAGCGCCTTCTCCAGGTCGAGCCCGGCCTCCAGCGAGCCGGCGTCGAGCCCGTCGCGGATCGCCCGCTTCATCCCCGCGATCGAGGCAGGGCTGCGCTCCGTGAGCGTCTGCGCCATCGCGCGGCTCGTGGCGAGGACCTGGTCGGCCGGCACGACGGCATTGACCAGGCCGCACTCCCGCGCGTCCCGGGGATCGATCGGTTGTCCGCTGAAGAGCATCCACGCGGCCTGACGCGGTCCGACGATCCGCGGCAGCCGCTGCGAGGCACCCCCGCTCGGCATCAGCCCCCACACGGAGTGACCGTCGCCGTAGTGCGCGTCGTCAGCGAGCACGACCAGGTCGCAGGCCAGCGTCAGCTCGAATCCGCCCGCGACGGCGACGCCGTGGACGGCGGCGATCGAGGGCACGGGGCAGTTCGAGAGTCGGTCGAGCACCCGTCGCCACACGTCGGCGTGGGCGCTGAGTGCGGGCGGGTCGTCGATCCGGTCCTCCGCGGCCACGAGGTCGGCGCCGGCGCTGAACGCGCGGCCGGAGCCGCGGACGATCAGCGCCCTGACCTCGAGGTTCTCCTCGACCTCGACGACGGCCGCCTCGATCGCGAGCAGCATCGGCTCGTCGATGGCGTTGAGCTTGTCCGGCCGGTTGAGCACGAGCTCGGCGACGGGGCCCTCGACGTCGAGGTACGCGACGGGTTGCATCACGGGGCAGCCACCTCGGGGAGAAGGTCGGACGCGAGGGTGTCCATCACCCGGGCGCGGTCGTGGGCGTCGTGGGCGGCGATCGCGAGCACGATCGTCCGTGCCCCGGCGTTGGCGAACTCCGCCATCCGGGACCGGACGGTATCGGGGGTGCCGAGCAGGAGGTACCTCTCGGCAAGCGGCGCGAAGTCCTGCTGGTAGGTGCGGCTGACGGTGGTGACCCCGGTGCGACGCGCCCAGTCGCCGTCCTTGTCGACGCAGACGAAGGCGAAGAGCGCGCCGGTCAGCGAGCTGGGATCCCGCCCGGCCAGCGCGGCCGCCCCGCGGGCCTCGCCGAGTCCCTGAGCCAGGCGTTCAGGAGTCACCATGTACGGCATCCAGACCCGTGCGGAGCGTCCGGCACGGCGCAGTGCACCGGCGCCGCGACCTCCGAGCCAGATCGGCGGCCCGCCGGGCTGGGCGGGGCCGGGGTCGAGGGCGACATGGTCCAGCGTGGTGAACTCCCCGGCGAAGGTGACGCGGTCGCCGGAGAAGAGCAGCCTGAGCACGTCGAGGCCTTCGTCGAGCCGGCGGAAGCGCGTGGCCGGGTCGATCCCGACCGCCTCGAACTCGGCGGGGTACTCGCCGCCGGCGCCCAGGCCGAGGTCGAGCCGGCCGTGAGAGACGACGTCGAGCGTTGCGGCGAGCTTCGCCACCAGCGGCGGCGGATAGAGGGGGAGCAGGCCGACGCTGCTGAGCAGGCGGACGCGCGACGTGACCGCAGCCGCCGCCGCGAGCTGCACGTACGGGTTCGGCACGGGGCCGTGATGGAAGAGGTGCTCGCCGACCGCGATGAGGTCGAAGCCGGCAGCCTCCGCCCGGACGGCTTCGTCGGCCACGGCGGCCGCGTCGTTCAACACCAGTCCGACGGCCATGTCGTCCTCCTTCGGCGAGGTCCGGTACGCAGACCGAGGGGGGTTGCCTGAACCCCTCTTGCTGATATAAATGATCTATATCATAAGCCGATGCCGGGAGTGGATGTGGACCTTGACCTGGGTGATCCCGCCGACGCGCTCCGCGCCCGACTGCGGGAGCTGCTCGACGAGCTGCTCCCCGACGACTGGGCCGGGCCGTTCTCCGACGATCCCGCCGTGCGCCGCGTCGTCCGCGCCGTGCTCGACCGGTTGGCAGAGGAGCGGCTGCTGACGATCGACTGGCCGGTCGAGTACGGCGGTGCCGCCGCGACCGTGTGGGAGTCGACAGTCCTCCGTGAAGAGATGTGGGCGCACCTCGAGCCCCGCGGACCGCAGTACATGGGGCTGAGCTGGGTCGGGCCCACCCTCATGGCCTTCGGCACCGACGAGCAGAAGCGTCACCACCTGCCGGCGATCGCCGCGGGTGAGCGCATCTGGTGCCAGGGCTTCAGCGAGCCCGAGTCCGGCAGCGACCTCGGGTCGCTGTCGCTCCCTGCCACTGCCGACGGGCAGGGCTGGGTCGTCAACGGACAGAAGATCTGGACGTCGTACGCGTCGATCGCCGACTGGTGCTTCCTCGCGGCGCGGACGAGTCGCGACAGCCGTGCGAAGAACCGAGGGGTGACGATCTTCCTCGTCCCGATGGACCGTGACGGCATCAGCGTCCGCCCGATCGCGTCGATGATGGGAGACCAGCACCTGAACGAGGTGTTCTTCGACGAGGTTCGCACGACGCCCGACGACGTGCTCGGCGCGGTCGACCACGGCTGGCAGGTGATCAAGTACGTGCTGAACCACGAGCGCATCGGGATCCCGAGGTACGCGCGGGACGAGCGTCTTCTGTCGGAGCTCGCGCCGAGCGCGCGGACCTCCGACCCCGGGTCGCGGGTCGACTACGTCCGCGCGCTCGTGCACGCGCGCACCGCCCGACTCCTGAACCACCGCGCGATCGCGATGCGTGAGACGGGCGACCTGACCGATCGCGCCGCGTCAGGAGCACGGATCGCGTCGATCGCGCTCGACCAGGAGGTCGCGAGCCTGACGCTCGACGTCCTGGGGGCGCAAGGCCTGCGCCCCGGCGGCGACGGGTTGCTCGGTCATGCCGAGGACGTCTACCGCTACGCGAGATCGGCGACGATCGCGTCGGGGACGATCGAGATCCAACGCATGCTGGTTGCCCGCTCGCTGATGCAGGAGGCGAGGCAGTGAGGCGGGTCTGGGCCTCCGAGGCCGTGGATCTCCAGCATGCCGTCCGGTCGTCGCTGGCCGGCATCGGTGGCGTCGAGCTCGCGCGGTCGGCGGAGGAGAAGGCGGGTCTTCGTGCCGAGCGGGTCCGACCGGCGCTGGAGTCCCTCGGCGTCCTCGACCTCGATCCCCTCGGTGACGAGGTCGAGTCGTCCGCTGCCGTGCTCGCGGCGCACGCCTGCGGGGAGGTCGTCGCTCCGTATCCCGTGACACGGGTGCTGGCCGTCCCCGCCGACCTGCGGGCCGACCTCGACGCGCTCTATCTCGCGGGCCCCGACGCCGAGGTCCTCGAGCACGCGGACCTCTTCGAGCATGCTGCGGTTGCGGATCTGCGCGACGGCCGACTCTGCAGGATCGTCGACGCGTCCGCTCGGCGGCACGCGCCGCTCGACCCGTTCGGAGCGACCGTCGAGCTCGACGACCGCGTGACCGACGCGGTCGTCCCCGCGACGGCGCTGCACATGTCGCACGTGCTGGATGCCTTCTGGGTCGCCGGCGCGCTCCAGACGGCGGCGACCGACGCCGCCCGCTACGCCACGCAGCGCCACCAGTTCGGGAAGCCGATCGGCACCTTCGGGGAGATCCGCTGGCGCCTGGCCGACATGGCGGTGGCGGTCGACGGGCTCGACGAGATGGCGACGTTCACGTGGTTCATGGTCGTGCGCGGACGCGCGACGGCGGCCGACGCCCTCGCGCTCCGCCTGGCGATGCTGGAGGCTGCCGACACCGTGCTGAGCAATGCGCACCAGGTCTTCGGCGCGATCGGCCTGTGCGAGGAGCACGACCTGACCGTCGTGGACCGGCACCTGACGCCGATGCTCGTCCGGCCGTGCGGGCGGGGGAGGACGGCGGCGCTCCTCGTCGAGGCGATCGACCGCTTCGGCTTCAGCGGCACCTTCGACGTCGCCGCGACGGCGCGCTGACTGGGTGGCGGAGGGTTCTATATCAACCATCTGGTTGGTAGGGTACGCGAGACGTCACGACCGCATGGTCCGCTCCTCGACAGGCAGGTACGACATGGACGACGAACTGGTATCGCTGCGACGCGAGGTCCAGCGGCTGCGCGACCACGAGGAGATCCGGCAGCTCCTCTACCGCTACGCGCGGGGTGTGGACCGCGCAGACCTCGCGCTGATCCAGTCGGTGTACGCCGAGGGCGGGACCGACCACCACGGCCCGTTCGACGGCCCGGGGACAGACTTCGCGCACGTCGTCGTCGACGGCGCGAAGAAGGTCTGGGACCACGTCGGCAACCACCACATCACCAACCACTGGATCGAGCTCGACGGAGACACGGCCCGCGCCGAGGTCTACTTCCTCGCCTGTCACCCGCACGCCGACAACGGCCACCCGGAGCTCGCCGTCATGTCCGGTCGTTACCTCGACGAGCTCGAACGTCGTGACGGCGGCTGGGGCATCGTGCGGCGCACGGTGGTCTCGGACTGGACCCGCAACCACGTCGACGGTCCCGAGTGGGAGAAGACGACCGAGCGCGGAGGCTACCCGGGCGGGCGCCGTGGGTCCGGCGACCCGTCGTACCCGTTCTTCGGGGGTGACCGGTGACGGAGCTCGAGAACCGCGTCGACCTCCTGAGCGGGCACTGGAGGGAGTGGGCCGACGGGGCCGCACGCGTCAAGCCGGACGGATGGGAGGAGCTGGTCGCGGGCCTCGGTGCCCTGCAGGACGCGGTGGCCGGGACCGTTCCTCCGGCCGACGTGGTCGCGGAGGCGTCGGAGCTGATGGCGCGGGTGCGCGACCTGCTCGCCCCCTACGAGGTCGCCGGGAGCGAGCAGATCTTCGGGCGGCTGCTCGGCCTTCCGAGCCGCGGCCAGACGTTCAGCCCGACGCTGCAGATCCACGACTTCCGCGACGACGAGCTGGTCGCGACGACGCGCTTCGGACGGTTCCACAGCGGCAACAACGGTGTCGTGCACGGCGGCGCGATCGCGGTCATGTTCGACGACGCCCTCGGTCGGACGGCGGACATCGCAGGCGGCGGCCGCTCGCGTACGGCGTCACTGACGGTGGACTTCCGGAGCCTGACGCAGCTGGACCGCGATCTCGAGGTGAAGGTCCGCGTGGCGAGGGTCGACGGACGCAAACGGACGCTCCACGGGACCCTGAGCGACGGTGAGCGGCTGTGCGCCGAGGCGACCGGGCTCTTCCTCGAGATGCGGCCGGAGCAGGCATGAGACCTCAGCTCAGCGTGTCGATCCGCAACTATGCGCAGACGGCCCCGGCGGACTGGAGGCACGTGCTCGACCAGGCGCGTGCAGCCGAGGACGCCGGCGTCGACAGGGTCTACGTCAGCGACCACGTCCTGTTCGGGGGCGATCTGGCGGCGTACGGCGATCCGGGCAGCGGCGGGCGTGCGGGCGGCGCTCAGCCGACGGGCCCCGACGGCGAGTGGCTCGAGGCGCTGACGGTGATGTCGGCCCTCGCCGCAGTGACGAACCGCCTGCTCCTCGGCACCAACGTCCTGGTCGCGCCGCTGCGGCCGCCGGTGCTGCTGGCGAAGATGGCGGCGTCCCTCGATGCCCTGTCGCACGGGAGGTTCGAGCTGGGCGTCGGGGTCGGGTGGCAGCAGGCGGAGTACGCCGCGCTCGGCCTCGACTTCGGGCGCCGGGGTGCGCTGCTCGACGAGCAGCTGGCGGCGTGCAAGGAGCTGTGGACCGCGCCGGTCGCGCGGTACGCCGGCGCGCACGTGGACTTCGAGGACGTGCACATGATGCCGAAGCCGGTACGGCCTGGCGGTGTGCCCGTCTGGATCGGCGGCAGTGCGCGACCCGTCGTCGCCCGGCGACTCGCGGCGTACGGCGCCGGGTGGCTCCCGTGGAGCACGACGCCCGACACGTTCGCCGAGGCGGTCGGTCAGATGCGGGAGCTGGTCGAGGCCCAAGGCGCGAGCTTCGACGACGTCCAGGTCGCCTACGCCCTGCCGAACCGCTTCACCGACGACCGGGGGATCGACCTCGAGGCGCTGTTCGCCGACGTGCCGAGCCTGGTCGAGCAGGGTGCGACCGACTTCCGCACGGGTCTGCGGGTGCCGCACGGCTACGACGAGGCGTACGCGATGTTCTCCGGACTGGTCGGGCAGTTCGACGAGGTGATCGGACGCCCGGTCTTGTCAACCAACTAGATAGTTGGGTATACAGAACGTGACCAAGGGAGCTTCCCGGAGCGGGTTGAGGAGTCGGCGTGGACTTTGAGCTGTCTGCGGAGCAGCGCGACATCGTGGCCGCCTTCGACCGGGCCTTGTCGCGCGAGTCGTCGATCGAGCGCGTGCGGGCCGCGGAGAAGGCGGGCTTCGACCCCGACCTGTGGCGGGTGCTCCTCGACATGGGGGCGCTCGGCGTCGTCCAGCCCTCGGAGGACGGCGGACCGGGCAGCGGGGCCGTCGAGCTCTCGCTGATCGCGGAGTCTCTCGGACGGCACCTCGGCTGCGTGCCGCTGGTCGAGGCGGCTGCCGCGGCTGTCCTGCTGGCCGAGAGCCGGGTGCCGGTTCCGAGCGGCGCCGTCGGCGACGACCTGGTCGTCTTCGCGCCACGACCCGCCCAGGGCGGAGTCGCGCAGGTGACGGCCGGTGCTGCGGTCGCCGAGGGGATCGTCGTCCTGGACGGAGCCGACCTCGTCCTCGCCACAGGAGCGGTCGCCGAGCCCGTTGACGACCTCGGGTTCACGGCTGCCGCGACGGTGCGCCTGGACGCGTCCGGCGTCGAGCGGACCGTGCTCGCGCGTGACGACGCGGCGTACGCGGCGTGGCGCCGCGGTGTGGGCCGGTGGCACGCCGGCACGGCTGCGGTCCTCGTGGGGATCGCGGAGAAGGCGCTCCAGGTCGCCGTCGAGTACGCCACCGTGCGCGAGCAGTTCGGGGTGCCGATCGGGTCGTTCCAGGCGATCCAGCACGCCTTGGCCGAGGTGGCCGTCGAGGTGGACGGTGCGCGGCTCCTGTCACGTGCCGTCGGGTGGACCCTCGACCAGGCCGGCTCCGGCGACACGAGCGCGGCGACGGCGGCGTACGCCTTCGCGAGCGACGTCGCGGTCCGCGCGGCGGAGGTGTGCCTGCACGTCCACGGCGGCTACGGCTACACGCTCGAGTACGACGCCCAGCTCTTCCTGCGGCGGGCCAGAGCGCTGCGGCTCCACGGCGGGGATCCCGAGCGGCTCTGGGAAGCGGTCGGCGCGGCGACGATGGCGGAGGCACAGTGATGGACTTCGGGACCGACGACCACGCCGAGGCGCTCCGGACGGAGGTCCGCGCGTTCGCCGAGGAGCACCTCACGCCTGCGGTCCGCGCCCGGGTGGCCGAGTCCGGCAACTACCACGACGACGCGTTCCACCAGGCGATGGCGGAGCGCGGTTGGGTCGGTGCGCACTGGGACCCCGAGGACGGTGGGCAGGGCTGGCCGCGGGCGTACAGCGACGTGGTCTACGAGGAGCTGGCCGCCGCGGGTGCCCCCGTCGAGGGGCTGGCGATCACGCAGATCATCGGCGAGGCGATCCGCCGCGTGGGGACGCCGGAGCAGAAGGCGCGCTTCCTGCCGGCGATCTGCCGGGGCGAGGTCCTGCTCGCGCTGGGTTACAGCGAGCCGGCCTCGGGCTCCGACCTGGCGTCGGTCCAGACCCGGGCCGTCCGCGACGGCGACGGCTGGGTGATCGACGGCCAGAAGATCTTCACGACCGCCGGCAGCATCGCCGACTACGTCTTCCTGCTCGCGCGGACGGACCCGACGGTGCCCAAGCACGCCGGTCTCACCCTCTTCCTCGTCCCCACCGACGATCCCGGGTTCTCAGCGGCGCCGATCTTCACGCTCAGCGGCCAGCGGACCAACACGACGTACTACTCCGACATCCGCGTCGCGGACACCGCGCGGCTCGGGGCGGAAGGTGCGGGGTGGGAGATCGTCAACGTCGCCCTCGCGTTCGAGCGGGGCGGTGAGTTCGCCGCCCAGCTGCGGCGCCTCGTCCAGGCGGCGGTCGCCTGGGCGCGGACGGGCGACCACGGGTCCGATCCACGTTTCCTGGCGCGCCTCGGTCGCGCCGCCGCGTCGGCCGAGGTGGCCCGGCTGCTCGGGGCGTACGCCTCGTGGTCCCGCGAGACCGCCCGCGCCGGCGCGGTCGAGGGCACGATCGCGAAGGTCTACGGCACGGAGGCGCTCCAGCGCGCGAGCAGCGCACTGCTCGACGGCGCCGGCGTCGAGGGGCTCGCGAACGAGCGCACGGACGAGTCGCCGGCCGCCGAGGTTCAGCACCTCTACCGCGAGTCCCAGATCGCCACCATCTACGGCGGCACCTCCGAGGTGCTCAAGACCGTCATCGCCCAGCAACGGCTGGGACTGCCGCGCCCACCCCGATCGTCGTCGCGCTGACGGCACCCCGCCCGTCCCGATCCTGCAGGAGGAACCACCATGGCTGCCGAGGTCCACGAGAACATCGCGACCGTCTGGGAGACGATCGCCGAGGTGCGGCCCGACGCTCTCGCCCAGGCGCACGGCGACCGTCGCTTCACCTGGTCGGCGTTCGAACGGCGCGCCAACGGCGTGGCGCGCACGCTGCTCGACCCGCGCGCCAGCAAGGACGACCGGGTGGCGCTGTTCCTCCGCAACAGCCCGGAGTACCTCGAGGTCCAGCACGCGGCCTTCAAGATCGGGATCCCCGCGATCAACACGAACTACCGCTACCGCGACGAGGAGCTGCGCTACCTCTTCGACGACGCGGACGTGACGTCGGTGGTGTTCCACGGCGCGTTCACCGAGACGATGGCCTCGCTGCGTGCCGATCTGCCCCACGTCCGTCAGTACCTCCACGTCGACGACGGCACGGAGGCGTGCCCGGAGTGGGCGGTCCCGTACGAGCAGGCGGCCGCGGCTGATGCCGGACAGGTCCGTTCCGCGTGGGGCCGTTCGGGCGACGACCTCTTCCTCCTCTACACCGGCGGCACGACCGGCATGCCCAAGGGCGTCATGTGGCGGGTGATCGACATGCTCCGTCAGATCAACGACGTCGCGGGTCTCTCCTTCGACCTCGACGATCTCGAGGCGAGCATCCGGAGCACTCTCGTCGAGCCGGGACCGGTGCACATCTCGTGCAGCCCGTTCATGCACGGCAGCGGCTGGTTCGGGGCGACGATGGCGATGCACAAGGGCGGTGCCGTCGCGTCGTTGGTCTCGCCCTCGCTCGACCCAGTGGAGCTGCTCGACACCATCGACCACCACCGGGTCCAGAGCCTGACCATCGCCGGCGAGGTCTTCGCCCGGCGGATCCTGGCGGCACGGGCCGAGGACCCCGAGCGGTGGGACGTGTCGTCGGTGCGCAACCTCCTGTCGTCAGGGGGCATGCTCAGCGAGGCGAGCAAGGAGGGCCTTCTCGAGCTCTGGCCCGAGGCGTCGATCCTCGACGGGTTCTCGTCGTCGGAGGGGTTCGGGATGGGGTGGTCCGTCGCCACGAAGGGCAACATCCCTTCGACCGGGAGGTTCAGCCCCGGGGCCAACACGCGGGTCCTCGACGAGGACGGCGAGCCGGTCGAAGCAGGATCGGACGTGGTGGGCACGCTCGTCGTCGTGGGACGGCTGCCCCTCGGCTACTACAAGGACCCGGAGAAGTCCGAGCGGACGTTCCCCGTCGTCGACGGTGAGCGACGGTCCGTCCCCGGCGACCGTGCCGTCGTGCTGGAGGACGGCACGATCCAGCTGATGGGCCGGGACTCCCTGTGCATCACGTCGGGCGGCGAGAAGATCTTCACCGAGGAGGTCGAGGGGGTCATCCTCGATCACGAGAGCGTGGCCGACGTCCTGGTGATCGGCCTGCCGGATCCCGAGTGGGGGCAGACGGTCGCGGCGGTCGTCAGCCTCGACCCCGAGGCTCCGGCCATCGGAGCCGGCGAGGTCGTCGCGCACGTGAAGGAGAGGCTCGCGAGCTACAAGGCGCCGCGGCACGTCGCGATCGTCGAGACCGTGCCGCGCGGCCCGAACGGCAAGGCGGTCTACTCCGAGGCGCGTCGGATCGCCGAGGAGCTTCGCCAGCCGGCCACGGCCTAGGTCCTGCGGCGGCGGAGCGCGGCGTGGTCTGCGACGAGGTGCTGATCCAGCAGACCGTCAACCTCTACGCGCTCGTCGTCGACAGCCGTCGCTGGGACCTCTTCGAGCAGGTCTTCGTGGAGAACGTGCGAGCGGACTACGGATCGCAGGGCTGCTGGTCCGACCGCGCGGCGTTCGTCGCGGACTTCGCGCGCCTGCACGCGCCGTACGACCACACGCAGCACCTCGTCGCGGGCCACGTCGTCCGGCTCGAGGGTGATGGCGCCGCCGCGTTCTCCCGCGTGTCATGGCGCCTGGCCGTGCGGACCGAGGACGGGTACGCCGGACGCGAGGGCAACGCCTGGTACGACGACGTGCTGCGCCGCACCGTCGACGGGTGGCGGATCACCGAGCGGCGGTGCCGGATCACCTGGTCGCAGCCGATCGCGCCAGGGGGCGGGGGCGACGTCGCGGCCCCTCGGCTGGCGCAGCTCCATGCCGCCGAGCTGCGCTGGCCGAGGTCCTAGGGCCTGAGCACCAGCCGGCCGCGTGCCCGTCGGTCCTCCAGGGTGCGCAACGCGTCGGCCGCGCTGTCGAGAGGGAGGACGCGATCGATGACCGGCCGGAGCTCGGGGTGCTCGTGCATGAGGACGACGAGCCGGTCCCACTCCTCGCGCAACGTCTCGGGCTGGTTGACGAGGTAGGCGCCCCAGCCCACACCGACGAGGTCCACCTGGTGCTCGAGCGTCAGGCTGACGTCGATCGTCGGGATCGTCCCCGAGGCGAAGCCCAGCACGAGCGCCCGACCCCCGGCCCCCATGCAGGCGAGCGACTGCTCGATGCGGTCGCCGCCGACGGGGTCCACGACCACGTCGACCCCCTCGCCGCCGGTGAGCGCCGTCGTCGCGGCCGCGAATCCTTCGACCGGGACGACGTGCAGCCGCGCGTCGACGATCGGCAGCGGGCTCGAGGTGACGGCGACGACCTGCGACGCCCCGAGGGCGAGGGCGAGCTGGATCGACGCCGTCCCCACCCCACCGGAGGCGCCGTGCACGAGGACACGCTCGCCGGCCTTCATCCGCCCTCGCCTGCCGAGGCCGAACATCATCGTGAGGTAGTTCGCCGGCAGGCACGCCCCGTCCTCGAAGGTGATGTCGTCGGGCAGCGGCAGGACGCGTCCGCACGGCACGCTGGCCTGCTCGGCGAACCCCGTGTAGCTGGAGCACACGACGCGGTCACCGACCGTGAATCCGGATCGCGCCGGTGCGTCCAGGACGACCCCGGCGAACTCGCCGCCGAGGACGAAGGGCAGGTCCGGGACCTCCTGGTAGCGCCCGTACGCGAGGAGCAGGTCGGGGAAGGTCACGCCCGCCGCCCGCACCTCGACCAGGACGTGGTCGGGGTGCGGGCGAGGCGCGGGCACGTCGCGCACGTGCACGCCGGCCGGGCCGGTCCGGTCCGTGACGAGGACGGCTCTCATGTCGCGACCGGGTTGCTCGCCGCGTCCCGCGTCAGATCCGCTCGACGACGGTCGCCGTGCCCATGCCGCCGCCGGTGCACATGGTGACGAGGCCGGTCGTCCGGTCGCCGCGCTCGAGCTCGTCGATCAGGGTCGCCATCAGGATCGGCCCGCTCGCGCCGATGGGGTGACCGAGGGCGATGGCGCCGCCGTTGACGTTGACGCGGTCGAGGTCCACCTTGGCCTCGCGGCTGAACCGCAGCACGACCGAGGCGAACGCCTCGTTGACCTCGAACAGGTCGATGTCCTGGAGGGACATCCCGGCGAGCTCGGCGCACCTCTGGGCCGCCGGGCCGGGCGCCGTCAGCATGATGACGGGCTCGGCGCCGGCGGTGGCTGTCGCGACGATGCGGGCGCGGGGCGCCCAGCCCTGGGCCCGGGCGTACGCCTCGCTGGTGACGAGCACCGCCGCGGCTCCGTCGGCGAGGCCGGACGAGTTGCCGGCGTGGTGCACGTGCGCGATCTCGTCGACCTCGGGATAGGTCCGGATCGCCATCGCGTCGAACGGCTCCGCGTACCCCTCGAACGTCTGGCTCCCGAGCCCACCGAACGACGGCTTGAGCCCGGCGAGCGCCTCGGCGGTGGTGGCGCGGGGGAGCTCCTCGTGGTCGAGCACGACCGTGCCGTCGGGCGCCAGCACCGGAACCATCGACCGCGCGAACCGGTCGTCCGCGATCGCCACGGCCGCGCGACGCTGGGACTCCGCGGCGAGCGCGTCGACGTCGGTGCGCGAGAACCCCTCGACCGTCGCGATCAGGTCGGCGGAGATGCCCTGCGGGATGATCGGGTAGCGCTCGCGCAGCCGCTCGTTGCCGGCGTCGAGCGTCGTGCGGTCCGGCATCGGGTACTGCGACATCATGTCGACGCCCGCGGCGACGACCACGTCCGCCTGGCCGGACTCGACCATCATCGCGGCCGCGTTGATGGCCTGCTGCCCCGACCCGCAGGCACGGTTGAGGGTGACGCCGGGAACGGTCGTCGGCCAGCCTGCGGCGAGAGCGGCCAGGCGCCCGACGTTGTCGCCGTGGCTGCCGACGGGATTGCCGCACCCGGTGATGACGTCGGCGACCGTCGACGGATCGAGGGTGTTGCGACGCTGCAGCTCGCGCAGCACGCCGGCGAGCAGCTCCTGGGGGTGGATGCTGCTGAGCGCGCCCCCGGGCTTGCCCTTGCCTCGGGGGGTCCTGACGGTATCGACGATGACGACGTTCTTCATGTCGCGACACTTTACTGCCCGACTGGTTGGTTGGCTATACTGAGCGCCACCGCGGCTCGGCAGGGTCGCCACGAGCAGGAGGAGCGCACATGGCAGAGCTTCGTTTCGACGACCGGGTGGCGGTCGTGACCGGCGGGGGCGGGGGACTGGGCCGGGCGTACGCGCGGCTGCTCGCGTCGCGGGGCGCGAAGGTCGTCGTCAACGATCTCGACGTCAAGGACGACGAGGGTCGTACGCCTGCCGGTGCCCTGGTCGAGGAGATCACCGAGTCCGGGGGGACGGCCATCGCCCACGACGGGTCCATCGGTGAGACCGGCGCCGGGGAGGCGGTCGTCGCGACCGCGCTCGACGCGTTCGGCCGCGTGGACGTCCTGGTGAACAACGCCGGCATGGTGCGCGACCGGTCGTTCGCGAAGATGTCCGACGAGGAGCTGTCCGACGTGCTCGCCGTCCACTACTTCGGAGCGTACGCCCTGACGAAGGCCGCGTGGCCGCACCTGCGCGCTCAGGAGTACGGCCGCATCGTCTTCACGACCTCCGTCGCCGGGCTGTACGGCAACCTCGGTCAGGCGAACTACTCCTCCGCCAAGGCCGCGCTCGTCGGACTCGGCCGTACGCTCGCCGTGGAGGGTGCCCGAAACGGCATCAAGGTCAACCTGATCTCGCCCGGGGCCGCCACCGCGATGACGGCGGCGATGCTCCCCGAGCGCCTCCACGAGAAGATGTCGCCGGACCGCGTCGCGCCGATGGTCGGCTACCTGTGCCACGAGTCGTGCGAGGTCACCGGTGAGGTCTTCCACGCCGTCGCCGGGACGTTCGCGCGCACGTTCATCGCCCAGACGCAGGGCTACGAGAACGCTGAGGCGACGATCGACGACGTCGCCGCGAACCTCGGACAGATCATGGACCTGTCCGAGTGGAGCATCCCCGGCCAGGCCGTCGAGCTTCCGGAGTGACCGATGAGCAAGACGAGTGCCGCTGAGACCGACGGGCGGAGGCGCATCGGCCCCCTCGCGCAGTGGGAGGCCGACCGCCTCGACGACGTGCTCGAGGAGTCCCTCCCGCAGATGCTCGCCCGCCGGCTGCCCGAGCTCGGTGACGCACCGGCGCTGCGGTGGCGGGAGGACGGCGCCTGGCGCGAGCTGTCGTACGCCGCGCTCGACCGCGATGCCACGACGATCGCGGGCGCCCTCGCCGGGCGGTTCGCGCCGGGCGAGCGGGTCGGCGTCTGGGGCCGCAACTCCGTCCCGTACGTGGTGCTCCACTACGCGTGCGCGTACGCCGGCACGATCCTGACGCCGCTCAACACCGGGTGGAGCGACGACGAGGTCCGCCACGGCGTGGGGCTGACCACCCCGTCGATCGTGTTCGCGGGCGCGACGTTCACCGGGGAGAGCCTCGTACCCCGCGCTTCGGGGCTGGTCGACGACGCCGAGGTCGTCGCGCTCGACGACCTGCTCGCGTGGGCCGGCTCGCAGCCGGTGGGCGACCTTCCCGACGTCGCCCCTGAGGACCCGTTCCTGATCCAGTTCACCTCCGGCACGACGGGTCGCGCCAAGGGTGCCGTCGTGAGCCACCGGGCCGCGGTCAACGGGGCGTTCCAGCGCAACCACCACGACGTGATCGGCGACGACGACGTCTGGCTCAACCCTGTCCCGTACCACCACATCGGCGGCTCGTGCTTCGTCGTCTTCGGTGGCCCGCTCGGCGGGGGATCGTTCGTCGTGGTCGACCGATGGAGCCCCGGCGAGGCGACGGACCTGCTGCGCACCGGGGTGATCACCCGGCTCGGTGGCGTGCCGACCATGCTGGTCGACGTCCTCGACCGCCTCGGTGACTCCGCCGACGACGCAGGGATCGTGTCGGTCGGCCTCGGCGGTGCCACCGTCAGCCGTGCGCTGGTCGAACGGATCCGCGACCAGCTGGGGGCGCCGACCGTGATCGGGTACGGACAGTCGGAGTGCCCGCTCATCACCTCGACCGACGTCGCCGACGACCCGGAGACCGTGTCGCGCACCGTCGGCAGGCCGCTGCCCGGCGCGACCGTCCGCATCGCCGACGTCCTGACCGGGGAGACCTGCCCGGTCGGCGTGCCGGGCGAGATCCAGGTGCGGTCCCCGAACGTGATGGCGGGCTACTGGCAGGACCCCGACCAGACCGCCGCGACGATGACCGCCGACGGCTTCCTTCGTACGGGCGACGTCGGAGCGATGGACGAGCTCGGCTACATCGAGTTCCGCGACCGGGCGAAGGACGTCATCATCCGCGGCGGCGAGAACATCTACCCGGCCGAGGTCGAGGAGCTGCTCGTGCAGCTCCCGCAGGTCGCGGCCGCGGTGCTGGTCGGCGTCGACGACGCGAGGCTGGGAGAGACGGTCGCCGGTGTCGTCGTGCGCGTCCCGGGGACGGAGATCTCCACCGACGAGCTGACGGCCCACCTGACCGGCAAGGTGGCACGGTTCAAGATCCCGATCGCGTGGCGGTTCGTCGACCAGCTGCCGATGACGGTGTCGGGCAAGATCCGCCGCGTCGCCGTCCGGCAGGAGACGAACGAAGCGCTGGCGTCGTCAGCCGGCCACCCCGAAGACCTCACGAGCACAAGGAGCTAGCCCGATGCCGATCGACCCCTCCGCCGCCCTCGGCGCGACGCCCGCAGTGACGCAGATCAGCTGGCAGGAGTCCGACGTCCTCCTCTACCACCTCGCGCTCGGCGCCGGTGCCGATCCGACCGACGTGCGGCAGCTCGCGTACGCGACCGAGAGCGGCAAGGAGGTCCTGCCGACCTTCGCGGTGGTGGCGCCGACCCTCCGGGCGACGGCGCCCCCGGCCGTCAGCTACCCGGGAGTCGACGTGGACCTCCGGACGATCCTGCACGCGAGCCAGCGGGTCGAGCTGCACCGCCCGATCCCGCGCGACGGCAAGGCAGAGGTGTCCACCGGCGTCGCCGCCCTCTACGACAAGGGGTCGGCCGCGATCATCGTCGTGGACAGCGAGGCGGTGGGCTCCGACGGCGAGCCGCTGTGGACGTCGAGCATGCGGATGTACTCCCGCGGTGAGGGCGGGTTCGGCGGCGACCGAGGTCCCGACGGACCGCCGGCGCTGCCCGACCGGGCGCCGGACCACATCCTGGAGACGACGATCCTCCCGCAGCAGGCGCTGCTGTACCGCCTGCTCGGGGACCGGAACCCGCTCCACAGCGATCCGGCGGTCGCGTCCGCGGCAGGCTTCCCGCGCCCGATCCTGCACGGGCTGTGCACCTACGGGGCGGTCTGCCAGGCCGTCGTCGACCGCGTCCTCGACGGGCGTGCGTCGGCCGTGCGGTCGCTCGAGGCGCGGTTCGCCGGAGTCGTGTTCCCCGGTGAGACGCTGCGGACGGCGGTGTGGGTCACGCCGGGCCGTATCTTGTTCACCACCGAGGTCGCGAGCCGCGACGGCGCTCCTGCGCTGACCGGTGGCGAGCTGGTGCTGGCCGGCTCGGAGGGGGACGCATGAGCATCGAGGTCGCGCGCGACGGCGGGGTCGTCGAGATCACCCTGAACGCGCCTGAGCGCCGCAACGCGCTCAGTCCCGAGGAGTTCGCGGAGCTGGGCGACGTGCTGCGTCAGGTCGCGGGGTCGTCGGCCGACCGGGCCGTCCTGATCACGGGCGCTCCGGGTGCGTTCTGCTCGGGCGCACACCTTGCGGAGACGGTGCCGGACGACTCGGTGGTCGCGATCATGGGCCGCATCCACGAGGCCGCGCGCGCCCTCCACCGGCTCCCGCAGCCGGTCGTCGCCGCGGTCGGCGGCCCGGCGTACGGGGCGGGCATGAGCATCGCCCTCGCCGCCGACCTCACGCTCGCGTCGGAGCGGGCGGTGTTCTGCCAGGTCTTCGTCAAGCGCGGCCTGGTCCCTGACTTCGGGAGCTCGTGGCTGCTGCCGCGCATCGTCGGCATGCAGGCGGCGAAGCGGCTCGCGCTCCTCGGGGAGCCCGTCGGCGCGGACGAGGCGGCGGCGCTCGGCATCGTCGCGGAGGTCGTCCCCGACGACACCCTTGCCGTGCGCGCCCGCGAGGTCGCCTGCAGGTTGGCCGCGGGTGCACCGGTCGCGCAGCGGCTGACCAAGCAGCTGCTCCACGCCTCGTACGAGACGTCCTTCGACACCCAGCTCGATGCCGAGGCGGCCGCGGCGGCGGTCGCGACGGGGACCTCGGACGTGGCGGAGGCGTTCGCGGCGTTCGCGCAGAAGCGCGACCCGGTCTTCACGGGACGGTGACGGCTGCGGCTCACCCTGCCGGGAAGCCGCGTCGGCGGTAGCCCTCGGGGTCGATCTCGTCGCGCAGGAGCGCCACCTGCGCGACGGTCGGCGGCGGGGTCACCTCGACGTCGGCGATCACGGGGACGAAGCCGGTGGCCGCGAGCACCTCGTCGACCGTGTGCCCCTCGTGCACCGTGCGCAGGCGCATGCGCTGCGAGGACGGCGCGAAGTCGAACACGGCGAGGTTCGTGACGACCAGTGCCGGCCCGCCACCGAACCCGCGACGCGCGCGCTCGCCGTACCCGTCGAGGTAGCCGACGCCGGACCGGAAGTCGACGCGCTCGACCAGCGTGCGCGGGTTGTGGTCGGTGACGACGTAGACGATCCGCTTGTCGAGCACGCTCATGTCGGCCAGGCCCGCCGTCCCCGAGAGGCGTACGCGGGGGTGGTGGTAGTCGCCGACGACCGAGATGTTCGCGTTGCCGAAGGCGTCGAGCTGAGCGGCGCCGGCGAAGAACGTGCGGAAGCGCCGCGGATCGGCGATCCAGTCCCAGAGCTCGGTCGCCACGTCGACGTACATGAGGGCGCTGTCCCACAGCGGCCACTCGAAGGTCGACGCCGTCAGCCGTGGGCGCGACGGCGAGACGCCCGTCCCGCCAGCCACCCACACGAGTCCGGGCGCATGCGTCCGCCGGGCCATCTCGATCGCGCAGACGGGGACGAACGACGACAGGCCGTTGAGCACCTGGTCGTCGTCCGCGAGCTCGGCAGCAAGACGGCTCACCACGAGCTCGTCGACGGTGTAGTCGGTGGACGGAGCACCGGCCGGCGGCGCAGCGCCGCTCACGACGCCCGCTCCAGCGTGAGCGCGGCGAGGCGGTCGACGCCGACGCGGGCGAGGTAGTCGTCGTGCGTCGCTGGTCCGTCGACGTGCGAGGCCAGGAACGCCTCGGCATCGGCAGGCACGCGCGACGCGTCCGCCCAGGACTGGAACGCCTCGGCGTCGTAGTCGTAGCGCGGGAAGAGCGACGTGGGATGGGCTCCGTACGGGGCGAGGACGACGGCGTCCACCGCGAATCCCGGGAGGATGGTCCGCTCCGGGTGCTCGCGCAGCGTGTCGGCGTCGACGATCTCCTCGACGCTGACGACCACCCGGTCGCTGGCCCGCGGCAGCAGCGTGGTCATCGGGTGGCGCGGGCCAGGGTCGAGGGCCACGTTGCCATCGGCGTCGGCCCGATGGGCGTGCAGCAGCGCGACGTCGGGGCGGAGTGCCTGACAGGCCACGACCGGCGGGCCTCCGAAGGGGTCGTCGACCACCGCGAGATGGGCGTTGCCGACGGTCAGGAGGTCGGAGCCGAGCATGCCGCGCGTCGGCAGGAACGGGAGCCCGCGGGCGGCCGCGCCCAGGCGCGCGAGCAGCGCGGTCTCGGACAGCTCCTCGAGCTGTACGGCGCCGGACTCGACGGCGCGCCGGACCTGGCGGCACATGCCGTAGCTCTCCATCGTCACGGCCGCGGTGGTCAGGCGTGCGAGTGCGCCGCGGGTCGCGAGCCAGTCCAGGGCCATCGACCCGCTGAGCGAGACGGCATGGAGCTCACGCCGGCCGGCCGCGAGGAGTGCGCGCACGAGGCTCATCGGCGCGCACTGCGTGGGACCGGCCTGGAGCCCGACGACGTCTCCGTCACGGACGAGTCCGACCGCCTCCGCGGCCGTCATCACCTTGTCCGGCATCGGCGTCACTCCTTGGCGAGTCGCGGTGGGACGTACGCCGGTGCGGGGAGGGTGGCGAAGACGTCGGGGAGGTCGGTGCTGACGCGGGCACGGAAGTGCGGGGCGCGCTTCTCGAGGAACGCCGTCACGCCCTCGCGGACGTCGGCGCTGGTGCTGCGGGCGTCGAGCGCACGGGTCTCGATCTCGTGCGCGCGCACCGGATGAGGGAGCTCCAGCGACCGCCACAGCATCCGGCGGGCGAGCGAGGCCGACACCGGGGCCGCGTGCGTGCTGATGCGCTCGGCGATCGCGTACGCCTCGTCCATCAGGCGGTCCGCCGGGTGCACCGCGTGCAGCAGGCCCTTGGCGAGTGCCTCGTCGGCGGTGATCTTGCGGGACGTCAGGATCCACTCCTGCGCGGTCGACATGCCGACGAGCCGGGGGAGGAACCAGCTCGAGCACGACTCGGGGACGAGCCCCCGCGCGGTGAACACGAAGCCGATGGTCGTCTCCGGAGTCGCCAGGCGCAGGTCCGCGGGCAGGGTGAGCGACGCGCCGCCGCCGACCGCCGGACCGTTGAGAGCGACGATGACGGGCTTGAGCGCGTCGTAGATCCGCAGGGCCATGACGCCGCCGGCGTCCCTGCGCGGCTCGCGCCACGACACCGTGTCGCCGACGGCGCTCGGTGCGCCGGGCGGCTCGTCCTTGCCGAACCAGTCGGCGAAGGTCCCGGCGCCGGCGCTCAGGTCGGCGCCCGCGGAGAAGACGCGGCCGGCTCCCGTGAGCACGATGCAGCGCACGTCGTCGTCGGCGTCGCACCGGTCGAACAGCGCGACGAGCTCGTCGAGCATCGACTCGCTCAGGGCGTTGAGCGAGTCCGGTCGCGACAACGTGAGGGTCGCGACGTGGTGGTCGAGGGCGAACGCGACGTCGCTCATGGATCCCCTCCCTGCCGGCACTGTCGCTGCACTCTAGTCAACCGACTGGTTGGCTGGCAAGGTAGGGTGCAGCACTCCGAACCGGTGAAGAGGTTGGCATGGACTTTCGAGAATCACCCGAGCACGCGGCGATCCGAGCGGCGGTCGCCGAGATCGGGGCGAGCTTCGGCCACGACTACTTCGTGAAGTGCACGACGGGCGGTGTATTCGTCGACGAGCTGTGGAGCACCGTGTTCGGGCAGGGTTTCGGCGGCGTCAACCTCCCCGAGGAGTACGGCGGGGGTGGCGGCGGCATCTACGAGATGGCGATCGTGATCGAGGAGCTCGCGGCCCAGGGATGCCCGTTGATCTTCCTCATCGTCGCCGGCATGTGCGGCCCCATCATCGACGACTTCGGGACCGACGACCAGAAGCGCCGCTGGCTCCCGGCGCTCGCGTCCGGCCAGCAGAAGATGTCGTTCGCGATCACCGAGTCCGGCTCAGGCTCGAACGCCCCGAACCTCGCGACCACCGCCCGTCTCGAGAACGGGAGCTGGCGGCTGTCGGGGCAGAAGCAGTACATCACTGGGATCGACGTCGCCGACGCGGTGCTGGTCGTCGCGCGCACCGGGACCGATGCCAAGGGCCGCTCGGAGCTCGGGCTGTTCATCGTCGAGACCGACCGGCCCGGACTGGAGTACCAGCCGATCCCGATGGAGATCAAGGAGCCGGACCGGCAGTTCTCGGTGTTCCTCGACGGCGTCGACGTCCCCCAGGCGAACCTCGTCGGCGGCGTCCCGGGGAAGGGGATGCTTCAGGTCTTCTCGGGCCTCAACCCCGAGCGGATCAACGTCGCGGCACAGGCGGTCGGGCTGGGGCGCTACTTCATGGGCAAGGCGGTGTCGTACGCGAAGAGCCGCGACGTGTGGGGTCAGCCGATCGGCGCGCACCAGGGCGTCTCCCACCCCTTGGCCGAGGCGAAGATCCAGATCGAGCTCTCGCGCCTGATGGCGTACAAGGCCGCCTGGGAGTTCGACCACGGCGAGCCCACCGTCGGGGAGTCGGCGTCGGTCGCCAAGCTGGCCGCTGCCGACGCGGTGCTGTTCGCCTTCGACCAGGCCGTGCAGGTCCACGGCGGCAACGCGTTCGCCAGCGAGTACGGGATCGCCGACCTGTGGGGCCTCACGCGCCTCATGCGGTCGGCGCCGGTGAGCCGCGAGATGGTGTTGAACTACGTCGCGCAGCACACCCTCGGCCTCCCGCGGTCGTACTGACCCTCCGGTCCCCTTCCATCCCCACCGCGTTGGTGCGTGAGTGGTCACCGGCCTCGTCCGCGTGACCACCCATGCACCAACGCGGAGGGTGGGTCACCGGATGACGGTCGGGACGGGGCGCGGGCGGCGGGCAAGGGGGTCAGGGATGGTCCGCAGGTCGGCGGCCGGGTACGCGAACCCGGGCGCGAGCAGGATCCCGGGCGGTGCGGCGACCACCGAGGCCGCTGCCTGGACCAGCTGTACGGCGGTGGCCAGGTTCGCGGCGGACTGCCGGTCGTCGACGCCGAAGACGTCGTGGGTGTCGGAGGTGAACAGGTCGGCGCGGGTCCGGACGTCGATCGGCAGGCCCTCGACGGCCACCTCGTACATGTCGGGCGAGCTCAGCACGATCGTGGGGTCGACGAGGTCGGCGTCGAGGTACCACAGCTCGCGGATCGAGAGCACGGTCTCGCCGCCGACCACCCCGGACCACGTCCCGTCCACGACGGCGACCGTACCCTCCTCGACCGTCACCCCGGCGCACTCCAGCGTCCGCGGGCTCGGCACGTAGTCGACCTCCGCGACGAGCTCGTCCAGCTCGAGCCCCAGCAGGTGGCCCAGCCCCGCGAGGCACTCGAAGTAGTAGCGGCTGAGGATCTCCTTGCGCGTGCGCGACCCGAGCCGCTCGGGCCGCTTGCCGAAGCCGATCGCGGCGATGATCTCGCCGGCGTGGTGGCTGAGGTCGCACACCTCGCGGACCGCGATCGACGACACGGAGGTGCACAGGCTCGCGCTGGTCAGGGCGAAGCGCTCCACGAACCACCCGGGGTGCACGCCGGTCCCGTGCAGGGTCGTGCCGCCCGCTGCGCACGCGTCCTCCAACGGTCGTACGTAGTCCTCGCCGTGCTGCCACGGGAAGAAGTACGCCGTGGTGGTGACGACGTTCTTGCCCGAGCGCAGCAGCCGGGTGATCTCCTCGTGCCGCGCGGACTCGTCCGGCGTCGACGCCCCGGCGTAGAGGACGACGTCGGCGTCGAGCGTGTAGATCGCCTCCTTGTCGTCGGTGATCGCGATGCCGCACGGCTCCTCGCCGATGTACGCGAAGGCATCCTGGCCGACCTTCGACGGCGAGTACGCCAGGCATCCGACGAGCTCGAGCTCGGGGCGGCGGGCGATCTCGCGCAACGCCTGCGAGCCGGTGTAGCCGGGTCCCCAGACGACGACGCGGTACGGACGGGTGCGCTCCATGGGCGGGGACCTCCAGGGTCTCGGGGCAGGGCGGCGGTCAGCGCACGAGGACGTGCTCGGCGATGAGGTCGATGGTGCGGTGGTAGGTCTCGTGGCGGGCCGGGATGTCGACGATGACCTCGCTGACGCCGAGCTCGGCGATCCGGGCGAGCTGTTCGCGCGCCTCGGCCTTCTCGAGCCGGGGCCGGCGGAGCTCGCCGCGGTGCGGGATCGGCGGTCGTGGCGCGCCGTCCTCGACCGGGTGCACGAGCCAGCGCGCGACGATGGCCGGGCACGGCGTGCCGGCCTCGTCGGCGAGCCCGCGGAGCTGGGCGACCTTCGCCTCCAGCTGCTCGATCGTGCCCTGCCCCGGCGCCCAGCCGGCACCGTGCTCGAGCGCGCGGCGCATCGAGCGAGGGCCGTCGCCGCCGACGAGCACGGGCAGGGGCTGCTGAACGGGGCGGGTCAGGGGGCACAGGTCGCGGAAGCGGACCCACGCGCCCTCGTACGACGCGACGTCCTGCTCCCACAGCACGCGCATGGCCTGCAGGTACTCGTCCGTCCGCCGCCCACGCTCCTCGAACGGGACGCCGAGCGCCTCGAACTCGCCGCGGACGTGGCCGACACCGACGCCGAGGACGACCCGGCCGCCCGAGAGCCGGTCGACCGTCGCCACCTCCTTGGCGGCGACGACGGGGTTGCGGTACGGCGTCACGAGCACGTTGGTGCCGAGGCGGACGCGCTCGGTGACCGCGGCTACGTGACCGAGCAGCGGGAAGACGTCGAGGTACGCGTTGCCGAAGACGTCGGCCTGCTCCTGCGGGATCGCGACGTGGTCGCCGAACCACAGGCTGTCGAACCCGGCCTCCTCGGCGTGCCGGCAGACCTCGGCGACGACCGCGCCGTCGAACCAGCGCGCGTAGTTCGGCGGTGCCAACCCGACCTTCATCCGCGGACCATCCGTCATGAACGGCCTCCCCGGTCGTGCTGTGCGCCACCGTCGACGACGAGGACCGCACCGGTGACCCAGGCGGACTCGTCCGCCAGGAGGAACGACACCGCGGCCGCGACGTCCTCGGGTGTCCCGAGGCGGGCGAGCGGGACCCGCGCCGTCAGCGCCGTACGGTCGCCGGCGGGGATGTGGTCGGCCATCTCGGTCGCGATCAGGCCCGGTGCGACCGCGTTGACGCGGACCCGCGGGGCGAGCTCGACCGCCAGCTCGCGGGTGAGGTGGGTCAGCGCCGCCTTCGTCGCGTTGTAGTAGCCGGTGTTCGGCGACACGACGAGCCCGCCGATCGAGGTGACGTTGACGATCGCGCCGCCGCCCTCCCGCATCCCGGCCTCGTACGCCAGTCGCGACCACCACAGCGGCGCCCACAGGTTGACCTCGGCCATCTTCGCGGCCGCCGAGGCCTCGACGTCGAGGGTCGGTCCCCACTGCGGGTTGACCGCGACGTTGTTCACCAGGAGGTCGACCCGGCCGTGAGCCTCGGCGGTCGCCCGGACGCAGGCCGTCGCGGCCTCGGGGTCGGCGGCGTGGCAGACGACGGGCGTACAGCGCTCGCCGAGCTCCTCCGCGGCGGCGGCGAGGGCGTCGTGCTTGCGGCCGGTGATCGTCACGTGCGCTCCGGCGTCCACGAGCCGGCGCGCGACCGCCCGGCCGATCCCACGCGAGCCGCCGGTGACGATCGCGACCCGCCCCGCGTGCTCGTCCGTGGTGTGCTCGGCCACCGCTCAGTCCAGGAGCTCGACGATGGTGGCGTTCGCCATCCCGCCGCCCTCGCACATGGTCTGCAGGCCGTACCGCGTGCCGGTCCGTCGCAGGTGGTGCACGAGGGTCGTCATGATCCGCGCCCCAGAAGCCCCCAACGGGTGGCCGAGGGCGATCGCGCCGCCGTTGGGGTTGAGCGCGTCGAGGTCGGCTCCGGTCTCGGCCAGCCAGGCGAGGGGGACGGGGGCGAACGCCTCGTTGACCTCGAAGCAGCCGATGTCGCCGACACCGAGGCCCGATCGCGCCAGCGCCTTGCGGGTCGCCGGGATCGGGGCACCGAGCATCATCACGGGATCGTCGCCGGCGACCACGCTCGTGTGGATGCGGGCCATCGGCGTCAGGCCGAGCTCGGCGGCCTTGGCCGGTGTCGCGAGCAGGAGCGCCGCGGCGCCGTCGCTGATCTGCGAGGCGTTGCCCGCGTGGATCACGCCGTCGGGCTTGAACGCCGGGCGGATCGCGCCGAGCGACGCGAGCGTGCCGCCGAGCCGGATCCCCTCGTCAGCGGTCACGGGGTCGCCGGGCGGGGCCACGGGCGCGATCTCGTCGTCGAACACGCCCCCGGCGGCAGCCTTCGCGGCCAGCTCGTGGGACCGCAGCGAGAACTCGTCGAGCCGGGTCCGCGACAGGCTCCACCGCTCGGCCATCATCTCGGCGCCGATGCCCTGGTTGAAGTGCTCGACGCCGTACCGCTCGCGCATCGCCGCCGACATCGGCTCTCCGAGGCCGTCACCGAGGGTGGCCCCGATCGGCACCCGCGACATCATCTCGACGCCGCCGGCGACGACCAGGTCGTACTGGCCGGCGACCAGCCCGGCCGCCGCGAAGTGCACCGCCTGCTGCGACGAGCCGCACTGGCGGTCGAGGGTCGTGGCCGGGACGGACTCGGGCCAGCCGGCGGACAGGACGGCGTTGCGCCCGATGTTGAGGCCCTGCTCTCCGACCTGGTGGACGCATCCCCAGACGACGTCGTCGACCTCGGCCGGGTCGATCCCTGTCCGCTCCTGCAGCGCTGTCAGCACGTGCGCGGACAGGTCGATGGCATGCGTGCCGGAGAGCCCGCCGCCCCGCCGCCCGACGGGCGTACGGACGGCGGCGACGACAACGGCGTCGCGGTCGGCGGGGGTCGGGGTGGAGGTCATCACCGCTCCTCGTTCCTCGGTCGATCGGGGGTCTTGCGCGGCCGCTCGGGCCTAGCCCAGCAGGTCGTGTTGCGGTAGCGTAACCCACCAACTGGTCGGTCTGGTAGGGAGACGATGTGACGAACACCGAGGCGGGCATCCTGCCCGCGAGGCTGGCGCAGCGGGTCGAGGCGGACCCTGGCGCGCACCTGGCCGGGATCGACGGCGCATGGATCACGGTCGAGGAGGTCCAGGACGCCGCACGACGGCTGGCGTACGGGCTCCACAGGCTCGGCGTACGGCCGGGAGACCGGGTCGCGTCGATCATGGCGAACCGGCGGGAGGCGGTCGACCTCTTCTTCGCCTGCGCCGAGCTGGGAGCCGTCCAGGTGCCCCTCAACGTCTTCCTGAAGGGCGAGTTCCTGCGCTACCAGATCGCCGACTCCGACCCGTCGGTGCTGATCGTCGACGAGGAGGCCTTCGACGCCACCAAGAAGCTGATCGCCGCCTCCGGCCTCACCACCACGCTGATCGCGCTCGACCAGGGCGACGGGAGCGCACCGCGGCTCGCCGACCTCTACGTCGTGGGGGAGCGTGCGTGGGAGGAGCCGACGCCCGACTCGCTGCTCAGCATCCTCTACACGTCCGGCACGACCGGGCTCCCCAAGGGCTGCATGATCGACCAGGGCTACTTCCTGCACATGCCGAAGGCCCACATGATGTTCGACTGGTTCAAGCCGGCCGACACGTCGATCACGACGCTTCCGCTCTACCACGGCTTCGGCCTGAGCTCGCTCATGGACGCGCTGGTCGCCGGGTGCCGCGTGGACTTCGAGTCGACGTTCAGCGCCTCGACGCTGATCTCGCGAGCCCGCGAGGTCGGGGCGACCCAGCTCTGGGCCGTCGGCGCGATCGGGGCGGCACTGCTCGCGACGCCTCCGTCGGACGCCGACCGGGACCACACGATCGAGCGGGCCGTCTTCATCCCGATGGCGCCGCAGGCGCAGCACGCGTTCGAGGAGCGGTTCGGCGTCGACGTCCTGGCGGAAGGCTACGGGCAGACCGAGGTGCTGCCCGCGACGATGGGTGGCGTCCGCCCCGGCCGGGACCAGCCCAGCTGCGGCAAGGCACTCCCTTGGCTCGACGTCCAGGTCGTGGACGACGACGACCGTGTCCTTCCCTCCGGGGAGTCCGGCGAGATCGTCGTTCGCCCGCGCGAGCCGCACTCGATCTTCTCCGGCTACTGGCGCAAGGAGGAGGCGACGCTCGAGGCGTGGCGCAACCTGTGGCACCACACCGGCGACATGGGCCGCTTCGACGACGAGGGGATGCTGTACTTCGTCGACCGCAAGAAGGATGCGTTGCGCCGACGCGGCGAGAACGTGTCGTCGGTCGAGCTGGAGGTCGCGCTGGTCCAGCACCCGGGCGTCGCGCAGGTCGCCGTGCACGCCGTGCCGTCGGAGCTGTCCGAGGACGAGATCAAGGCGTGCCTGGTGCTCGAGGACGGGTACGCCCTCGACCCGGCGGAGATGTTCGGCTACTTCCGCGAGCACCTGCCGTACTACGCGATCCCGCGATACGTCGAGGTGATCGACGCGCTGCCGGTGAATGCGATGGGGCGGATCCTCAAGCACAAGCTGCGCGCCGACTGGGACACCCCCGAGACCGTGGACTTCCTCGCGCTCGGGCTGACGGTGAGCAGGAGCGAGCGCCGATGAGCGACGGACGCAGCGGCCCGCTGGCGGGCGTGAAGGTGCTGGAGATCCAGGGTCTCGGCCCCGGCCCGTTCGCCGGGATGATCCTGAGCGACTACGGCGCCGACGTGGTGCGGGTCGACCGGGTCGAGAACGTTGCCCCGGGGCGCGAGGGACCCGCCCCCGTCGACGTGCTCGGACGCGGGCGGCGCTCGATCGGGGTCAACCTGAAGAGCCCCGAGGGCGTCGCTCTCGTGCTGGAGCTGGTCGAGCAGGCCGACGTCCTGATCGAGGGGTTCCGGCCCGGAGTGATGGAGCGCCTCGGCCTCGGCCCCGACACGTGCCTCGAGCGGAACCCACGGCTCGTGTACGGCCGGGTGACCGGCTACGGCCAGGAGGGTCCGTGGGCCCCGTACGCCGGGCACGACATCAACTACATCGCGCTGTCGGGCGCCCTGTGGTCGATCGGTCGCGACGGCGAGGCACCCGTGCCCCCGCTCACGTACGTGGGCGACTTCGGCGCCGGCGGCATGTTCCTCGCGCTCGGTGTCTGCGCCGCCCTGGCCGAGCGGGCGACGTCCGGCCGTGGACAGGTCGTCGACGCGGCGATGATCGACGGCTCCGCGGTGCTCGGCGGGTTCCTGTACGGGATGCGTGCCGCGGGGATGTGGGGCGAGGAGCGTGGCAAGAACCTCCTCGACACCGGCACCCCGTACTACGAGACGTACGAGACCGCCGACGGGCGCTGGGTCGCGGTGGGGGCGATGGAGCCGAAGTTCTTCGCCAACCTCGTCACGACGCTCGGGCTCACGTTCGATCCGCGGGACCAGGACGACGAGGGGGCGTGGGAGGCGCTGCGCAAGGAGCTCGCCGCCACGTTCAGGACGCGGACGCGAGACGAGTGGGCTGCGCTGCTCGACTCGGCCGAGGCGTGCGTCGCACCGGTGCTGTCGCCGTGGGAGGCGCCCGACCACCCGCACCACGTGGCGCGCGCGACGTTCACGACGAGCAACGGCGTGGTGCAGCCGAGCCCGGCGCCGCGCTTCGCGCGTACGCCGGGGCAGATCGCCGGACCTCCGCCCCGCTCGGGTGAGCACACCGACGACGTGCTCACCGAGTGGGGCATCGACCCGGACGCCCTGGAGCGTCTGAAGGCGTCGGGCGACGTCGCGTGACGACGGACCCCGATCGAGACGAGGGAGAGACCGTGAGCAGTGCACGAACCGAGGAGCGCTTCGCCACCCGGACGATCGCGGCGGCCTTCCAGCGCCGACTGGACCACGAGCCGGACGCGCCGTTCGTCCGCTGCGGAGGCGACTGGATCACCCCCGCCCAGCTCGACGAGCGTGCCGACCGGCTCGCGACCGGACTGGCGTCGCTCGGCGTCGGAGCGGGCGACAAGGTGGCGACGATCCTGCCGAACCGGATCGAGACCGTCGAGCTCCTCTTCGCGGTCGACAAGCTGGGCGCGGTCCAGGTGCCGCTGAACTACTACCTCAAGGGCGACTTCCTCGAGTACCAGCTGAACGACTGCGGCGCCGAGATCCTGGTCGCCGACACGGCCGGGTACGAGGCCGCGCGGGGGCTGCTCGCCGCGACGCCCGTCCGCCACCGGGTGCTCGTCGACGAGCCCGAGCCGGGCGCCGTCCCGTACGGCGAGCTGCTGACGGCGTACGAGACCCACGCGCGGGAGTCGGCGCCGGGCGACATCGTCTCGATCATGTACACCTCCGGCACCACCGCCGCGGCGAAGGGCTGCCTGCTCAGCACCGGCTACTACACCGCCGTCGGGAGGGCGTACGGGATGCGCCGGTGGGTGGTCCCGGGCGACCGGATGTTCACCGGCTTCCCGATGTTCCACACCAGCGGCCAGATGGTCGCGTTCATGTCCGCGCTGGTCAACGACGCGACGATCAGCATCGCGCCGGAGTTCCACGCCTCGACGTTCATGGCCGAGGCGGCGGCCGACGAGGCGACGATGCTCGTCGGTGTCGGCCCGATGGGGCAGATGCTGCTCGCGCAGCCCGAGCGCCCCGACGACGCGGCGCACCCGTTCCGGCTGGCGGTGTGGGTGCCGATGGGACAGGACGACCAGCGGGCGTTCGAGGAACGGTTCGGGACGCCGGTGATGTCGGAGGGCTACGGGCAGACCGAGTGCGTCCCGATCACCAACACGGACCCGGGCGGCCCGCGCGACCGGGCGACGTCCGGCCAGGTCTCCCCGCTCATCGAGGTCCGCATCGTCGACGACCAGGACGACGAGGTTCCGCTGGGGGAAGCGGGCGAGATCGTCGTACGCCCCCGCGAGCCGCACGTGATGTACAGCGGCTACTGGAACAAGCCCGAGACCACGGTCGACACCTGGTCCAGCCTGTGGCACCACACCGGCGACCACGGGCGGATGGACGAGAACGGGTGCGTGACGTTCGTCGACCGCAAGAAGGACGTCATCCGCCGGCGCGGCGAGAACGTGTCGGCGCTCGCGGTCGAGGGCGTGCTGCGCGGACACCCCGCGATCCAGGACGTCGCCGTCTCCAGCGTCCCGTCGGAGGTCGGTGAGGAGGAGATCAAGGCCAGCCTCGTCCTCGCGGGGACGCTGACGCCGGAGGAGCTCTTCGACTTCGCCGAGGCCCGGCTGCCGTACTTCGCGGTCCCGCGGTACGTGGACGTCCGCGACGCGCTGCCGGTCAACGCCTTGAGCCGGGTGATGAAGCACGTGCTCCGCGACGAAGGGGTGACCGACACCATGTGGGATCTGAACGCGCTCGGACTGGTGGCCACGCGCCGCGGTCGTACGGATCGGGTCCGCGCGTGAGCGGGGGCGACGGGACTGCGCCCGACGTCCTGGTCGAGCGCCAGGGCAGCGTCATGGTCGTGACGCTGAACCGTCCGGAGCGGCACAACGCCATCGGCGGCACGATGCTCGAGGGCATCGCCGAGGCGTTCGCCGAGGCGGCCGCCGACGACGCGGTCCGCGTGGTCGTGACCACCGGGGCGGGCTCCGACTTCTGCGTCGGCGCCGACGCAGACGACCTCGGCGGCGCGGGTGACGCCAGCGCGCGCGAGATCCTGTCGGGCACCACGCTCGGAGGTCGCAAGGGCCTCCCCGAGCTGACGGCGTACGAGCGGAGCCTCGACGACCTCGGCAACGCCGGTCGCTGGACCGAGAGGATCTGGCGGCTCGAGAAGCCGACGATCGCGGCGGTGAGCGGCGTGGCGGTCGGCGGAGGCTTCGGCATCGCGCTGCTGCACGACCTGATCGTGGCCGATCCGGCCGCGCGGCTGGGGGCGGGGTTCGCGCCGATCGGTCTCGCGCCCGAGCTCGGGATCAGCCTTCTCCTGCCCCGCGTGGCGGGCCTCTCCGTCGCGGCGGACCTGTTGTTCACCGGGCGGTTGGTCGATGCTGTCGAGGCGAAGGAGATCGGTCTGGTCAACCGGATCTCCGCCGAAGGGCGGAGCCTCGACGCGGCGATGACGCTGGCCGACCGCGTCGCCGCCATGCCGCCGCTCGGGCTCCGCGCGGCCAAGCGCGTCCTGCGCCGCTCGATGACCAGCACGATGGTCGAGCAGCTCCGGGAGGAGCACGCGGCCCAGCTCGTGCTCTTCGACCACCCCGACACGCATGAGGCCTTCGCGCGGCTGTCGCGTCGGCTCTCCGAGAAGGCGGGGTGAGTGGGGTGAGCGCAACGGCGACGTCTCCCGTGCAGGCCGACCCGAGCGCGTGGCGCGACCTCGTCGACTCCGACGAGCGCGCCGAGTTCGCGGCCTCGGTCCGCGCGCACCTCGGCACGCGGTTCGGACCGGACGCGGCGCGCGCGTGCTTCGACGCGGGCCAGCCCGAGGACGCCTGGCGCGAGATCGCGTCGGCCGACTACCCCGTGATCGGCCTCCCGGAGGCGATGGGCGGCGTCGGATCGCTCGTGGACACCGTCGCGATGGTCGAGGCCGCAGGGCCGGCACTGGTCCCGCTGCCGCTGGTGTGCACCGTGATGGCCTGGCAGACCCTTGCGCACGCGCGCTCGCCGTACGGACCGGCGTACGAGGTCGCTTCCGAGCGCCGAGCGGCGCTCGCCGTGGTGGACGGGGGCGACCTCGTGGTGCTCGACGGCGCGCTGGCGGACGAGGTCGTGCTGGTCGGCACCCGCGGCGCCGCGGCGACCGTCTCGGTCGCCGACGTCGCGGACGCGGTCACGGCCGTGCACCATCACGTCGACCCGGGCCGGCCGACGGCCGTGCTCGACCGTACGAGGCTGAGCGCGACCGTCGTCGCCGACGGACCGGCCGACGTCGACGCGGTCCTCGCGCCGGCGCGGACGGTGCTGGCCGCCGACCTCACCGGGATCGGCGCGGCGGCCCTCGACCGCGCCGTCCGGCACGCACTCGAGCGCGAGCAGTTCGGCAAGCGGATCGGCGCCTTCCAGGGGATCAAGCACCGGCTCGCCGACGTGTACGTCGCCGTCGAGCGTGCGCGGTCGCTGACCAGGGCGGCCGCGGTCGCGCTGGCGAGCGAGCAGACGAGCGACCGGTCGGCCGCCGAGCTGGCCCTCCTCGCGAAGGCCGCCGCGACCGACGCGGCGGTGGACTCCACCCGGGCGTACGTGCAGGTGCTCGGTGCCATGGGCATGACGTTCGAGGCCGACGCCCACCTCTACTTCCGCCGTGCGCAGCAGACGGCGCCGTTCCTCGGCTCGGCCGCCGCGTGCTACCGGGCGGCGGCGCTCCACCGCAGGGAGGACCACCGATGAGCGACGTGCTGGCGGCGTACGACGAGTTCCTCGGCGAGGCGCTCCCCGCGGACTACGCCGCGCGGGTCGACCACTACCGCCACGACGACCGGCTCAAGACGGACTTCCAGGTCGCCGCGTTCGAGGCCGGCTGGCTCGTGCCCGACTGGGAGCCGGGCCTCGGCGGGCAGAGCCTGCCGTCCGGCGACGCGCTCGCCGTACGGATCGAGGGCGCCCGGCGTCGCGTCCCCAAGATCCACAACGTCCAGGGCGTCGGCGTCGTGGCGCCCGGTCTGCGGCGCTTCGGCACGCCAGCACAGCAGGACCGTCTCCTGCGGCCGGTGCTGCGGGGCGACGAGTGGTGGGCGCTGGGCATGTCCGAGCCGGGGTCAGGCTCCGACCTCGCGTCGCTGCGGACGCAGGCGCGGCGCGAGGGGGACGAGTTCGTCGTCAACGGGTCGAAGATCTGGACCACGCAGGCACGCGAGTCGCGCTGGGCGACGCTGTACGTCCGCACCGATCCCGACGCGGCCCGACCGCACGCGGGGATCTCGTGCCTGATCCTCGACCTGCGCAGCCCCGGCGTGGACGTGCGCCCGATCCCGCGTGCCGCACCCTCCGTCGACGCGTTCTGCGAGGTCTTCCTCGACGACGTGCGCATCCCGGCCGACAACCTGCTCGGACCGCTCAACGGCGGCTGGAGGGTCGCGTCGGAGAGCCTCGAGCACGAGCGCGACATGATCTGGGTCAACAACTGGGTCGAGATCGCGCAGGCGGTCGAACCAGCCCTGCGGCGCCCCGACCTCGGCGACGACGCCCTGACCGAGCTGGGCCGCATCCTGGCCGACGCCGAGGCCGTGCGGTTCACCGGGCTGCGGACGGTCTTCTCGCGGTTGGCCGGCCGGGACCCGGACGAGTTCTTCATCCTCAAGCTGCTCGGCTCCGAGGCAGCGCAGCGGGCGACCCGCTTCGCGATGGAGTCCGCCGGCGTGGACGGCCTGCTCGACGCGCAGCTGATGGAGGACCGCGTCGAGTCGCTCGGCGCGACGATCTACGGCGGCACCTCCGAGGTGCAGCGCAACATCGTCGGCGAGCGGGTGCTCGGGCTGCCCCGCGACCGCTGAGCAGCCCCTGTTCGCACGAGAAGAACCGCACGAGAGGAAGACGAGTGGCGTACGAGACGATCGAGGTCGAGCGGAGGGGCGAGGTCCTGAGCGTCCGCCTGAACCGTCCCGACCAGCTCAACGCGTTCGACTGGACGATGAC
Source organism: Mumia spirodelae (assembly GCF_050632745.1). NCBI lineage: Bacteria > Bacillati > Actinomycetota > Actinomycetes > Propionibacteriales > Nocardioidaceae > Mumia > Mumia spirodelae. The sequence continues at coordinate 503,154 of NZ_JBODSD010000001.1, forward strand.
CGCCGAGCTGACCGACCTGTGGGAGCAGACGGCGACCGACCGGACGGTCCGCGTCGTGGTCCTCACCGGTGCGGGGCGCGGATTCTGCGCGGGCGCGGACGTCTCCGACCTCGCGGCGGAGCGCAAGCCGCGCGGCGAGGGGGTCGAGGGCGAGCTGTCGTTCCTGCCCGGACCGCACCTCGACGTGCCGGTGATCGTCGCGGTCAACGGCGTGTGCGCCGGGGGAGGCCTGCACTTCGTCGCCGACGCCGACGTCGCGATCGCCAGCGAGGCGGCGTCGTTCGTGGACCCGCACGTGAGCGTGGGGCAGGTGAGCGCGCTGGAGCCGGTGTCGCTCGCGCTGCGCGTTCCGCTGCCGAGGCTGATGCGGTTGGCGCTGCTCGGCAAGGGCGAGCGCCTCAGCGCCACCCAGGCGCTCGCGATCGACCTCGTGACCGAGGTCGTCCCGGCCGAGGAGCTGGAGGCCCGGGCGCACGCGCTGGCCGACCTGGTCGTCGCGGGCTCGCCGGCCGCCGTCGCCGCGACCCGTCGCGCGATCCGTGACGTCGAGGCCCAGCTCGTACGCCCGGCGATGGAGCGCGGGTGGGAGGCCGTCCAGGCGCACTGGGATCACCCGGACTCGCGCGAGGGCCCGCTCGCCTTCGCCGAACGGCGGACCCCGCGGTGGCAGTCATGAAAGCCTTGACAAGAGAGGGAGTGGTGGAGATGGCGGTGTGTCCCCGATGAAGGAGCTGGTGTTCCCGCGCCTGCTCGTGCCGACGGTCGAGCGGGTCCCTGACCGCGTGGCGGTCGTCGCCGAGTACGACGACGGCACCTCGTACGAGGCGACCTTCGCGCAGCACCTGGACCGGGTGCTGCGGCTCAAGCGCGCACTCGCGGAAGGGCTCGGCGTCGGTCCGCAGGGCCGGTTCGCGGTCATCGCCGACAACAGCCACCGCTACCTCGAGCTGTGGCACGCCGCGCTCTTCGGGGCGGGTGTCATCAACCCGCTGAACGCCCGCCTGGCGCTCCCGGAGCTGGACTACATCCTCAACGACTCGCAGGTCGAGACGATCTTCGTGGACAGCACCTACGCTCCGGTCGTCGAGAAGCTCCGCGACACCACGGCCCTTCGGACGGTCGTGCTGATGGACGACGGCGACGGCGCCCACGACCTGCGGTACGAGGACCTGCTCGCGGCGCACGCTCCCGCGGACGACTCCGAGCCGGACGAGGACGACGTCGCGGTGCTGATGTACACCGGCGGGACGTCCGGCAAGCCCAAGGGCGTGCAGCTGACCCACCGGGCCGAGGCGCTCACGGTCTATCGCATGGACTTCGCGTACCGCTACTTCGGCGCTGACGACGTCTTCCTCATGAACACCCCGATGTTCCACGTCGCCGGCTGCCTCGGGCTGATGGGGATGCCGGCTGCGGGGAGCCGTGTTGTCATCCTGCCGCGCTTCGACCCGGGCACGGCCCTCGCCGCGATCGAGAAGCACCGGGTGACACGGCTCGGGGTCGTCTCGATGATGCTCGCGATGCTGATGGCGCACCCCGACTTCACGCGCGAGAAGGTGGCGTCGGTGCGCGCCATCGCGTACGGGGGCTCCCCGATGCCGGAGGACCTGATGCGCCGGCTCGGGGAGGAGTTCCCGCGCAGCGAGCTCTTCCAGATCTACGGGATGACCGAGATGGCCGCCGTCCTCACCGAGCTCACGCCCGCCGACCACCGTGCCGGCGGCGAGCGCACGCGGTCCGCCGGGCGTGCGCTGCCCGGCGTCCGCATGCGGATCTGCGACCCGGGGACCGGGGAGGTGCTGCCGACGGGCGAGGTCGGGGAGATCGTGGTCCAGTCGGGTGCCGCCATGACGGGCTACTGGAACCTGCCCGAGGAGACCGCGCAGGTGCTGCGCGACGGCTGGTACTACACCGGCGACATGGGTCGCCTCGACGACGAGGGCTACCTGTACGTCACCGACCGGCTGAAGGACATGATCGTCACGGGTGGTGAGAACGTGTACTCGATCGAGGTCGAGAACGCGCTGTCCACCCACCCGGCGGTCGCGCAGGTCGCGGTCATCGGCGTCCCGTCGTCGACGTGGGGCGAGGCGGTGCACGCGGTGGTGATGCTGCGCCCCGGTCAGGACGCGACCGAGCAGGAGCTGATCGACCACGTCCGCGCGCGGATCGCGGCGTACAAGGCGCCGAAGTCGGTCGAGCTCCGGACGGAGCCGCTGCCGATGTCGGCCGCGGCGAAGATCCTCAAGCGCGAGCTCCGCGCGTCGTACGTCGCCCCCTGACCTCCGCACGCCCCAGCCGCCCCACGCGCCCCACGATGTGGCGCCTTATCCACCTTTCCGCGGCGGACTCGGGTGGATAAGGCGGCAAATCGTGGGGCGGCGGGTGGCGGGCGGCGGGCTCAGGTCTCGATCACGATGCTGTCGTAGGCGTCCACCATCGCGCGCTGCCCCTGCCGGAGCACGAGCGTGGTGTCGACGAACTCCACGATCGCGGGCCCGACGATGCGGGCGCCGGTGGTGACGTCCTCCCCGCGGTAGACCGGCGTACGCACCGGGTCCGGGCCGAGCTCGTACCAGATCACGTCGCGCTCGCCGGCGGGTACGACGTCGTGCGGTACGCCGTCGCCTCGGGCGGTCAGCTCCGCGGCCGCAATCTGCGCCCGGGCGCTGACCCGCAGCGACGTGACCATGAAGCCTGCGACCGGGTAGCCGCTGCCCTGCCCGTAGAGGCGCTCGTACTCCTCCTCGAACGCTGTGAGGAGCTGCGCGATCTCGTCGGGACCGTAGACGCCGTCGGGCGCGGGGATGCGGATCTGGTTGACCTGCATCGTGTAGCGCATCTCGACGGAGCGCTCGAGGGTCGGGTTCGCGTCGCGCATCCCGGCGGGCATGGCGACGCGGACCTCCTCCTCGAGCTGCTTCCACGCGTTGTTGAGCGCGTCGGGGTCGAAGGGCGACGCCAGGACGAGCGGCAGGTCCTGCACGAGCATCGCGTCGGACGACGCGACGCCGAAGGCCGACCAACCCGCCGCGAGGTCCCCGAGCGGCACCACCAGGGTCCGGATCCCGAGGCTGCGCGCGACCTGCGGGCAGTGGACGGCGCCCGCGCCGCCGTACGCGTACATCACGCACGAACGCGGGTCGTACCCCTGCTGGATGCTCGAGAGCCGGATCGCGTCGGCCATCTGGTCGTCGACGATCCGGGCGGCCGCGGCGGCCGTCTGCTCGACGGTGAAGCCCAGCGGCTCGCCCGCGCGCGCCAGGGCGTCGCGTGCGGCGCGGGTGCCGAGGGCGAGGTCGCCGCCGAGGAAGTACTCCGGGTTGAGGTAGCCCAGCACGAGGTCGGCGTCGGTGACGGTGGCCTCCTCGCCGCCGCGCAGGTACGCCGCCGGGCCGGGGACGGCGCCCGCGCTCTGCGGACCGACGCGAAGGCTTGCGGTCTCCTCGTCGTACGCGACGATGCTGCCGCCGCCCGAGCCGACGGAGCGTACGTCGAGCGTGGGGACGAAGTATTCGTACTGGCCGTAGCGGGTCTCGGTCCGGGTGACGGGCTGGCCGCGCCGGATGACGCCGACGTCGAAGGTCGTGCCGCCCATGTCTCCGGTGAGCACGTTGCCGTCCCCAGCGGCGTCGTCACCACCCATCGCCTGAGCCAGCTTGCCGGCGCCGATCAGCCCCGCCACCGGCCCGGAGCCGATCGTGAGCAGAGGGAGCCGGCTCGCGCGCTCGGCGTCGATCAGCCCGCCGGTGCAGCTCATCACGGAGAGCTCGCCCGCGTAGCCCAACGCCCGCAGCCGCGCCGTGAGCTGCTGCAGGTACGTGCTGGTCACCGGGCCGATCATGGCGTTGATCGCGGTCGCGACGCTGCGCTGGTACTCGCCCGGCCGCGGACTGACGTCGCCGCTGAGCGACAGGAACGCCCCGGGCGCCTCCTCGTTGATGATGCGGCCGACGAGACGCTCGTGCGCGTCGTTGGCGGTCGACCACAAGAAGGTGACCGCGAAGGCCTCCACCCCGTCGGCGACCAGCGCCCTGACCTGCTCGCGTACGCGGTCCTCGTCGAGCGCCACGATGACCGCGCCGTCGGCGGCGATGCGCTCGTCGACCTCGACCACCATCGCCTTCGGGATCAGCGCCTCGGGCTTGGTGTGCCCCGCAAGGCGCGCGATCTGGCGCGCGTCGAGCCCGGCGAGCCGGTGCCCGGCCTGCATGAACGACAGCGTGTCGCCGTGCCCCGCGGTCGTGAGGAGCGCCGTACGGGACGTGCGCTTCTCGACCAGCGCGTTCGTCGCGACCGTGCAGCCGTGCACGATCGCGCGCGCCTGGCCGATCAGCTCGTCGGCGCCGATGCCGATCCGACCTGCCGCGACCTCGATCGCGGCGAGGAAACCCTCGTGGAAGTCCGGCGGGGTCGACGGCGCCTTCCCGATCGCGATCCGGCCCTCGTCGTCGAGGACCACGCAGTCGGTGAACGTGCCACCGATGTCGACACCGATCACGTAGCGGCCGGTCATCGGAACACCACCTCCGTCAGCATGGGCTCGCCCGCGCGGGCGATCTCGATCGTCATCAACGTCTGGCAGCCCGGGCAGCAGTAGCGCCGCAGGACCATGTCCTCGTCCAGGAACGTCCGAGGGTCGTCGACGCGGGGGAGCACGTCGACGCCGGTCTGGTCGACGAGCAGCCCGCGCTTGTAGTTCTCGCGGTAGTCGGACAGGACGCGGTCGCACGTCGCGCAGGCGAGCACCCGGCGCTCGCCGTCGTCGCGGGCGACCACGTACTCGTGGACGGGCACCGCGGGCCCTGCGGTCGCCGGCGCCACCTCGTACGGAGCAGCCTCGCCGAAGACCTCGGCCGCTGGTTGCCAAGTTGCCCGCTCGGCGCGGATCGCCGTACGCCGCTGCGCCGTCGCGTCGGCGTCGACCTGCACCGCGTCGGTCCGGGCGCCGTCGAGCACCACGCCGTACAGCCCGGCGGCCGCCTCGACCGACACCCGTCCCTGCGCCACGTCCTCGGCCACCCGCTCGGGCTCGCGGTCGAGCGGGTCGCCGTAGCCGCCACCGCCGCACACGACGAGGAGCAGCACGTCGTCGGCGTTCAACGGGGTCCCGTTGGACTTGCCGCGCAGCGCCTGCGCCTCGCGCCGCGCCAGCTCGGCGACGTCGCGCGGCATCTCGCCGTCGGCCCAACGGCGGCGCACGTCGGTGCCGGTCAGCACCTCGTACCGGGCCGTCGGTGACGGGAGACCACCGAAGACCCCGACGGCCTGGTTGGTCGACACCCCCTGACCGCCGGCGTTGGTGACGATGTCGATCGCTGCCGCGTGGTACGGCGTGATCGCCACCTCCATGCCGACCCCGCCGCGCCATCGGCCGGCGCCGCCGGTGTCAGAAGCCTCTCGGCGGTACATCACGAGCATCGGGTAGAACTGCTCGCTGGCCTCGATGTTGGGCATCCGGATGAGCGGGATGTACGAGGCTCCGCTCGTGTCGACGCCGTCGGAGTGCGACCGCGCGCCGCCGCCGAAGCCGGAGGCCTCGGTCAGCGCCGTACCGAACACGCGACCGCCCTCGTCGGCGCCCGCGATCACGGTCAGCGGCACGTCAGGGCCGGAGACGACCAGGTCCTCCTTGAGCTGCGGGTCGCAGGCCATCAGGCGGGAGAACACGTTGTGCAGCCGCATGTACGCGCTGCTGACGTTGAGCACGCTGCCGCTGACGGCGGCGGGGTAGTCGACGCAGCTCAGCGTCCCGGGCAGCGGGCGGAAGTCGATCTGCCGCTCTGCCCCGCCGACCGAGAAGGTGTGCTCGTGGAGCATGGTCTGGCCGACGACGCCGAGGACGACGCCGGCGAAGTTCATGTACGTGAAGCCGATCGGCCCGTCGACCTGCGGATCGGTGCCGACGTTGTCGATGATCAGGCGCGAGCCGCGTTTGGTCACGTTGAACTGCACGCGGTGCGTCGTCCGGTCGCCGGGCATCTTCTCGTCGAAGTAGAGGACGTCGCTCAGGGTGCAGTCCGGGACGCGCTCGAGCTTGCGCGCGAAGGCCGCCTGAGCGTTGTCGAGGATGGTCCGCATCGCCGCCTTCACGGTCGAGGCGCCGAACTCCTCGCACGTCTCCTGAAGCCGCTTCGCCGCGAACCGGCACCCGGCGAGCTGGGCGCGCAGGTCGAGGGCGACCATGTCCGGCAGGCGCGACTGGCGGCGGAACATCTCCTCGAGGTCGGGCCGCAGCACGCCCCGCTCGACCAGCTTGAACGGGCGGAAGATGATCGGGTCGCTGAAGATGTCGGGTGCGTTCTGCGGCCAGCCGCCAGGCACGATGCCGCCCAGGTCGTACTGCTGCGCGGCGTTGGACACCCACGCGAACAGCTTGCCGTCGACGAACACCGGTGCCGCGATGCAGACGTCCATCTGGTGCGAGGCGCCGATCCACGGGTCGCTGGCGAGGAAGATGTCGCCCTCGTCGATCCCGGGGTTGTCGCTCAGGCGCTCCATCAGGTAGCGGACCATCAGCGGCGAGCCGGTGTTGAGGTACTGGATGAACGGTGCCCCCATCACGATCTCGCCGTCCTCGGTGAGGATCGACATGTTGAAGTCGAGGGCCTGGAAGATGGGCGAGCCCGACATGCGGGAGAGCGTGTCGCCGTGGGCGAGGTTGAGCGTCCAGAGCCGGTTGCGGAGGACCTCGAACGTGACCGGGTCGAGGTCATCGTCGGCGACCGTGTCGATCGCGAGCGTCGGCGAGACGCGGTCCCGCCAGTCAGGGGACGGGCGATAGCTGTGCTGGACGCCGTCCCAGACAACGGAGTCGTACGCGTCCCGGGCGTCGGAGCGGAGCGCGGTCATCGTCGTCACGCCCTCGTCCAGTGGTCCGGCTGGGCCGCGACGCTGAGCGGTGACCCCGACGGGACCGCCTCGACCAGCAAGGTGCGTCCGGTCTCCGGATCGAGGTAGGTCCGCTCGACGATGGCGGCGGCGACCTGACGCTCGAGCGTCGGACACCCGTCGGTCCAGGAGTCCGGCGCGTGCGCGAGGATCGCGCCGCTCTGCGCGGCGACCGCGGTCGCGCCACGGCGCTCGACGCCGACGAACAGCGGGTGCGGAGCCTGGTCGAGGTCGCCTGGCCGTGCCGGTCCGGCTACCGGCTTCGCCGCCGGCTGGGCCGCCGCGAGCCGCTCCGCCCTGATCCGGTCGCGGCGCTGCGCGGTGGCGTCGAGGACAGGCTGGCCGTGCTCCACGACGACCCCGTACGAGGTCAGCGCCACCTCGGGCGTGATGCGGTGGCACCGTACGTCGCGGGCGACCCTGTCGGGCTCCCGGTCCAGCGGGTCGCCGTAGCCGCCCGCCGTGGCCAGCGCGAACTCGACGGCGTCCCCCTCGGCGAGCACCACGTTGCTGCTCTTGCCCGGCAGCGTGTCGCTGGTGCCGTCGGCACGGTGCAGGGTGAACTCGCACACCCCGCCCGGGAAGCCGCCGGCCGCACCGTTGAGGGGGACGTCCTCGCGGATCGCCAGGCACTGCCCGACGATCTGGGCGACGCCGTGCGGTCGCAGCTGCATGTGGGCGCCTCCGCCACTGCGGAAGGTCCCCTCGCCGAACGCGCCACCGCGGGCCCGCTTGAAGTCGATGAGCATCGGGTACGCCGACTCGAGCGACTCGACGTCGCTCGCCTCCATGATCTGTGCCCGCGACACCATGAAGTTCGACAGGTCGATCCCGTCGTGGTCGTGCGCCGCGGCGGCCCCGCCCATCGCGCCGTCCAGCATCATCCAGCCGTCAGGCCCGGCGGGTCCGACGTACGCCCAGGTCTGGATCGCCAGCGTGGTCGAGGCGATGGGGCCGGTCGCGAGGTGGGCGACCTCGCTCTCGTCGGAGGCGGCGATCGCCATCATCACGCACTCCGTGGCGGCGGTGGACGCCGCGAGCGCGACGTCGCAGTGGGCGGAGGCGACCGGCGCCGGCGGCGCGCTGTGCATGATCGTGCCCTTCGGACAGTTCACCGTGACCGGCGCGAACATGCCCTCGTTCAGCGGCAGGTCGTACGTGAGCACGTCGGAGATGTCGCCCACGACGCCTGCGGTCACGATGTGCGGCTGGGTGTTGAAGAAGTGGGGGGCCTGCGGTGGCGCTCCCTCGAAGTCGAAGACCAGCTCGTCGCCGCGCACCGTCATCCGCGTCGGCACCTCGTACAGCTCCTCGTGCCACTCGACCCACATGTCGTAGCGGTACTCGCCGTCGGCGAGCTGGCCGATGCGGCGGCGCATCTCGGTCTCGGCCAGGCGGCGCAGCTCCGCGGCCCCGTCGACGAACCCCTCCGTGCCCATGCTGTCGGCGATGGCGACGAGCTTGTCCGCGGCGACCTGGCAGCCGGCCACGAGGCTCCGCATGTCCATCTCGACCATGTCGGCCTGACGGACGTTGGTCCGCAGGATGCCCCACACGTCGGGCTGCTCGACGCCCGCGCGGAACAGGCGTACGGGCGGGAACCGCAAGGCCTCCTGGTAGCACTCGGTCGCCGCCGGCGTCCACGACCCGAAGACCATGCCGCCCAGGTCGATGAGGTGACCGGAGTTCACGACCCACGCGATCAGGGTGTCGCCGTGGAACACGGGCATCTGGACGACGACGTCCTGCGGGTGCAGCCCGCCGCCGTTGTAGGGGTCGTTGGACAGGAAGACGTCCCCAGGGGAGATGGTGTCGTGGCTCGCCATGGTGACGTGGACGGCCGGTCCGCAGATGCCGAAGTGGTGCGAGATGGCGCCGCCGGCCACCATCATCGAGCCGTCCGCCTCCAGCAGCGTGCAGGAGTAGTCACGGCTCTCGATGATGATGGGGCTGATCGCGGTGCGCTCGATGGTGATCGCGCCCTCCTCGGCGACGGCCTGAAGGCGGGAGCGCAGCACCTCCAAGGCGATCGGGTCGGACGCCGTCCGGTGGTCGGTGAGGGTCATTTCGCTGCCTCCAGGTGCAGGTTGCGGTAGGAGTCGACGGTGGCGGTGAAGGTCTCGGGGACCCAGATCGTGGTGTCGGCGGCGTCGACGACGGCCGGACCCGTGAGGCGGTGCCCGGCCTGCAGGGTGTCGCCGAGGACGGTCGGCACGGGAGTGGGCTCGGCGCCCCGGGTGAGGTGCACCAGACGCTCGCCGCTGGTCGCGGGTACGCCGCCGGGGCCGTCGTCGTACTGCGCCAGGGACGCCCGGACGGTGGCGCCCAGGCCGTACGCCCGCAGCGTGACCAGCTCGACCGGCGCTCCGGTGGAGACGGCGCCGGAGCCGTACCGGGAGACGTACTCCCGCGTGAAGCGCTCGACGAGCGCGGCCTGCCCGTCCTCGTCGAGGCCGCCGTCCCACGGGATCTGCAGCTCGTAGTGCTGGCGGAAGAACCGGACGTCGGCGATCAGCCCGATCGTGACGTCCTCGTCCGGCACCTCGTCGGCCGCGAGGTCGGCGCGGACCTCGGCAGCCAGCTCCTTCGCGGTCTGCGCCAGCACGTCGCTTCCGTCGGGCAGCAGGACCGACACCGCTCGGCTGCGCTCGCGGCGTACGTCCGAGGTGGCGGCACCGAACGCGGACAGGACGGAGGCGAGCTCGGGGACGACGACGCCGCGCAGCCCGAGCTCGCGGGCGATCTCCGCGCTCGACAGCGCGCCGCACCCGCCCATCGTGATCAGCGAGAACTCGCGCTGGTCGACGCCCTGCTCGGCGAACCGGGCCCGCAGCGCGCGGGTCATGCTGGACTTCGCGACCTCCCAGATGCCCCAGGCGGCCTCGACGGCGCTCATCCCCAGCTGCTCGCCGAGCTGCGAGCAGACTGCCCGCGCGGCGTCGCTGTCCAGGGCCATCGTGCCGCCGAGGAACTGCGCGGGATCGATGTAGCCGAGCACCACGAGCGCGTCGGTGACGGTCGGCTCCGAGCCGCCCCGGCCGTAGCAGGCGGGGCCTGGGCTCGCGCCGGCCGAGCGTGGCCCGACGCGCAGGATGTTGAGCGAGTCCACCCAGCCGACGGACCCGCCGCCGGTGCCGATCGAGTTGATGTCGATCATCGGCAGGGCGGTCCAGATCCCCATCAGCTCGCCGGTGCTGCGCCGTGACGCCACACCGTCGGAGATGAACGACACGTCGAAGGACGTCCCACCCACGTCGCCGGTGACGGCGTTGCTGATCCCGGTCGCGGCGCAGATCGCCTGGGCGGCGATGACGCCCGCGGCAGGCCCGGACTCGGCCATGGTGGCGGGGACGCGGCGTCCCTCGGCCACGCTGATCGACCCGCCGCCGGAGTGCACCAGCAGCGGCGACACCCGCAGTCCTCGCGCGGCCAGCTCGGCGGCGAGCGTGTCGACACCGTCGAGGGCGCCACCGGTGTACGCGTTCAGCAGCGCGAACTGGGTGCGCTCGAACTCCTTGACCACCGGCAGCAGCTCGGCGCCGGAGGTGACCGGCAGGTCGGGGAACCGCTCGCGCACGGCGGCGACGGCGGCGCTCTCGTGCGCGTCGTTGACGCACGACCAGAGGAAGGAGATCGTCAGGCCCTCGATCTGGTGGTGGTCGACGAGCCACTCGACCTCGGCGACGACGTCCGCCGGCTCGAGCGCGGTCAGCACGGTGCCCGTGCGGTCGATCCGTTCGCGGACACCGCGGATGCGTTCACGGTCGACCAAGGAGTCGGGAGTGGTCAGCCAGCCGTCGACGTGCGTCCGCATCGCCCGGGCCATCGGGACGAGGTCCTCGAAGCCCTGGGTGGTGACGAGCCCGAGGCGACGTCCCGCGCGCGAGGCGATGGCGTTGGTCACCGCGGTCGTGCCGAGGCCGAACCGGGCGACGCTCGGAAGGAGCGCGTCGAGCGTGGTGCCGGCCCGCTCGGCCACCCGCTCGCAGGCGTCGAGCACCCCTGCCCCGAGGTTGCCGGGGGTGCTCGGCGCCTTGGCGCGCCACACCGTGGTGCCGTCGGACAGGATCGCGTCGGTGAACGTGCCGCCGACGTCGACGCCGATGCACGTGCTCCCGGGTGGCTGTGTCCCGTGTTCTGGGTCGAGCGTGGTCATGCGTGGTCTCCTCTTCGCGAGCGTTCGAACGGGAAGTTGCCGGCCTGCGTGCCCCACTCGTGGACGGCCTCGCCGTCGATGCGCGTGCGCGCACCCCAGTGGTGGATCTCTGCCTCGATGCGCCCGACCTGGCGGCAGTAGTACGCCCCGGCGACACCGTTGAGCTCGAACTGGTCGCTGACCCGGCCGTCGAGGAGGCGCGCGAAGAAGTCGCGCTGACCGTCCGAGGCCTTCAGGGTGACGACCTGCGGGCGCGGGAGCCCCGTACTCGGCTCGGTCGTGAACCGTTCGACGCTGCTGGAGGACGCGAACGTGCTCAGGACGGGCTCGCTGCCGCGATAGAGCACGAACGGGGTGAAGTGCCGGTAGCCGAGTCGGGCGGAGGCCGCCGAGTCGGTCCAGATCCCCGTGTAGTCGCCGCAGGTGAAGTGGCCCCACGTCCACACCGACTGGGCCGACGGTGCGCCTTCCTCGCCGGCGAGCGGGAGCGACGACAGCTGCTTCTCGAGGTGGGCCGCCCCGGTCACCACCGTCTCCTCGCCGTCGACCGTGATGCGGCCGGTGACGTCGGTACGAGGCGCGACCGGCCACCAGCCGACCGCGGTCCCGGTCTCCTCGCGGTAGTGCGTGTAGCCCGGGGACGCTGACGTGAACTTCACGCCCGCGCAGACCACCGTGCCCGCGAGCTCGATCCGTACCCCGTCGATCGCGACCGACAGGCGGACGGACGCGGGCCTCCCGTCGGTGTCGAACGTGCCGGCCAAGACGTTGTCGTCGCCCCACCGTCCACCGAACTCGGTCGGGGTGAACGCGGCGGCCTCGTACGTCTCGTGGACCTCGACGACGTCCTTGCCCGGCCGTAGGAGGTTGACGGTGATCGCAGGCCGACCGCCGTCGTGGGGACGGCAGCGGTAGAGGCCGATGCCGACCTGCCAGCCGTTGTCGAGGCCTGCGTCGAGCCAGAACAGGTCGACGAAGTCCGGGTCGTCCTTCCCGAGGTCGAGGTGCCAGGCGATCTCGGCCGGAGTGATGTGGTGGAAGTCACGGTCGCTCACCCGGCGGACACTACACAACCGACCAGTTGGTTGACTAGGCCTCGTTCCCGCCTCTAGCCTGTGGGCGTTGGCAAGCAGTCGTGGAGGCGCACGTGAAAACGGTCATCGGTCCGACGCAGCGGGCGTTCCTCGCCGAGCTGAGGTCCTATCTCGACGGGCTCGACGCCGAGCTCGTCGACGCCACGCGGGCGGAGAACATCGAGGACCCCATGCAGCCGCGCGAGCACGGCCGTCGTTTCCTGCGCCGACTCGCCGCCGACGGCTGGCTGGGCGTCTCCTGGCCGCAGGAGTACGGCGGTCAGGGTCGGACCGAGATCGAGCACTGGCTGTTCGCCGAGGAGCTCTACAACCGTCGGCTCCCGAACGGCCTGCTCACGCTCAACGTCATCGGGCCCACGCTCATGCTCACCGGGACGGAGGAGCAGAAGGCCGACTACCTGCCGCGGATCATCAACGGCGAGCTGGTGTTCGCGATCGGCTACAGCGAGCCCGACGCGGGCAGCGACCTCGCGTCGCTCCGTACCCGCGCCGTCCGCGACGGCGACGAGTACGTCGTCAACGGGCAGAAGATCTGGACCACGGGCGGGCACGTCGCGACGCACTACTGGCTCGCCGCCCGGACGGGCAAGCAGGAGGACCGCCACCGCGGTGTCAGCCTGTTCATCGTCCCGATGGACGCGCCGGGCATCACCGTCACCCCGATCGTCACCCAGGGCGGCGAGCGGACCACGTCGGTGTTCCTCGACGACGTCCGCATCCCCGCGTCGCAGCGCATCGGCGAGGAGAACGACGGCTGGTCGGCGATCGTGTGCGCCCTGAACTTCGAGCGGATGTTCTTCCACAACGAGCCCCGCTGGGAGCTGGAGCAGCTCGCGGGTTGGGCCGACGAGCACGGTCTCCTCGACGGCGAGAGCCCGGAGGCGTACGCCCTGCAGGAGCGGATGGGCGAGCACGCGGTCGACGTCGAGATCTGCCGCCTCCTCGCGCTGCGCGGCGCGAGCATGCTGGCCGAGGGGAAGGTCCCGGTCGCCGAGGCGTCGGCCAACAAGATCTGGTGGGGTGAGCTGCGACAACGGATCTGCGACACCGGGTTGGACCTGATCGGCGAGGAGGGCGCGATCGCGCACGGTTCGCCGTACGCCCCGGCGCACGGGCACCTCGAGCACGGCCTGCAGTCGTCGCCGGTGTGGCGCTTCGGCGGCGGCACCAACGAGATCCAGCTCGACATGATCGCCAACCAAGGGCTGGGGATGCCGCGATGACCACGTTCGCCCTGTCGGAGGAAGAGGCCCAGGTCCAGGCGACCGCGCGAGCGTTCCTCCGCGACTTCGTCGACAACACCTACCTCAACGAGCAGGAGGCCTCGGTCGCGGGATTCGAGTCCGCGCGCTGGGAGCGCATGAGAGACCTCGGATGGACCAGCGTGCACCTTCCCGCCCGCGTCGGCGGGGCGGACGGGACGCTGGTCGACGCCGCGCTCATCGCACGGGAGTGCGGGCGCGCCGCACTCGCGACGCCGTTGCTCCCCACGTTGCGGACCGCGACGGTCCTCGACGCGGTCGGCGGTCACAAGACGTACGACGACGTGCTGGCGCGCATCGTCGGCGGCGCGATCGCGACCCTCGTCTCACCACCGGACCGGACCGTGGTCGCCGAGCGCGTGTCGGGCGGCTTCGCTCTCAGCGGGCCACCCGTCCTCGTCGAGTGGCTCGCCCAGGCGGAGTGGGTGGCGCTCCTGCTGCCCACCCGCGACGAGGGCTGGATCTGCGCCGTCGTCGCGGCGGACGCCTTCGGGGAACGGGCGCAGGACGTGCCGAGCATCGACAACGAGCGGATGGTGCGGCTCGACCTCGACGGGCTGGTGCTTCCGAGCGAGGCCGTCCGTTCGGTGCACGTGCCTGCCGAGACGGCCGCGGACGCCGTCGCCCGTGCCGACCTGCTGCGGGCCAGCGCGATGGTCGGCGGCGCCCAGGACGTCGTCGAGCGCACGGCGAAGTACGCGCTGGAGCGCCACCAGTTCGGTCAGCCGCTGGGGAAGTTCCAGGCCGTACGCCACCACCTCGCGCGCATGGTCATCGCCGCGGACGGTGCCCAGCTGCTGTGCGACGACGCGTTGAACCGCGCGCAGCCCGGAACCAGCGAGACGGCGATCGCCCAGGCGGCGGTCTTCGCCGCCGGCAGGTCGTACGTCCAGGTGGTGCTCACCGGCGCTCAGGTGCACGGCGGGGTCGGCACGACGGTCGAGCACATCCTGCACCACCACTTCCGGCGGGCGAAGGCGATGCAGCTGCGGTCCGGCCGGCGGTCCACCCGGTTGCGTGAGCTCCACCACGCGCTCGTCGTCCGCAAGGAAGCCGTCGAAGGCAGCCTGTGGTGACCGCCTCGCGGGTCGCCGTCGTGACGGGCGGGGGTCGTGGACTCGGACGGGCGACGGCCCTGCGGCTCGCGCGCGACGGGGTCGACGTCGCCGTCGTTGCGCGGTCGCTGGACGAGGTCGCCGCCGTGGCCGACGAGGCGAAGTCCTGCGGCGTGCGCTCCCTCGGGCTGTCGGTCGACGTCACGTCGACCGAGGCGGTCGACGCCGTGCGCGACGAGGTCGTGCGCGAGCTCGGGTCCGTCGACATCCTCGTGAACAACGCCGGCAACCTCCTCTACAAGCCGTTCGTCCCGCTGCCGGGTCGCGAGGACGCGTACCCCGGCTTCGACACGCCGATCAGCGACGGCGAGTGGGCGAACGTGATGGAGGTCCACCTCGGCGGTGCCGTGCGGATGCTCCGCGCGTTCGGCCCGGGCATGCTTGCCCGGGGCAGCGGCCGCGTCGTGAACGTCGTCAGCAACGTGGTGCGACGGGCCGTGCCGTACACGGTGGGGTACGACACCGCGAAGGGAGCGCTCGTCCAGCTGACGCGCTCGCTCGCGCGGGAGTGGGGGCGCTACGGCGTCACCGTGAACGCCGTGGCCGCCGGGCACTTCGAGACCGAGATGACGCGCGAGCAGTTCGCGGACGAGCGTGCCCGCGAGCAGATGATCAGCCGGGTCGCGATGCGTCGGACCGGTGAGCTCGACGAGTTCGCCGATCTCGTCGCGTACCTCTGCGGCGACGCGGCGGGCTTCGTCACGGGTGAGCTGATCGCGATCGACGGCGGCGAGACGTTGTGATCCCGTCAGTCCTGCGGCTTGAGGATCCCGGCGAGGACGAACTCGGTCAGCTCCTCGACGACCGCGTTCTTGCCGCGGCCTGACCTCGGGCGGAACCAGTTGGGGATGTAGGCCAGCACGCCGACGATGGAGTAGTGGACGACGCTGACGTTGACGGGGCGGAACTCCCCGGCGGCGATGCCTTCCTTCAGCAGCTTCTGGGAGAAGTTGCGGTACTTCTCGACGCGCCGGAGGACGTCGCTCGCCTGCTCGGCGGGAAGGTTCCGCTCGACCCAGGGCAGCTCCTGGAAGAAGACCACGAGCTCGTCCGACGCTCCCGCGGCCTGCGCCACCTCAAGCCTCACGAGCTCGCGGAAGCGTTCGGTGGGGGTGCCCTCGTCGGGGACCTTGCCGAGGAGCGTGATCGTGGTGTCCAGCTGGTCCGAGAGCAGCTCGTAGAGGATCGCGCTCTTCGACGAGTAGTAGTGGTAGAGCGTCCCCTTGTTCAGCCCCACGGTGTCGGCGATCAGGTCCATCGTGGCGGAGCTGTAGCCGTGCTCGCGGAACAGTCGAGCAGCGGTCGACCGCACATCGGCACGTCGGGAGACTCTCGGCATGGCATTCCTCTCGCTGCTGGAGGTGGCACCGGACGGGCGCGGGCGAGGACGGCTGTGAGGCCGGTGGCCTCGTCACCGCCGTCCGCGATCGTATCGCCGGTTTACAGGTGCCGCCTCGACCGCCGGGCACCGCGCGTGTCTAGGCGCCGACGAACACCGGTGCACGGCCGGTCGCGATGGCGATGAACGCCTCCATCACGTCCTCTGAGTCCGCCGCGACCGCGGTTGCGTCCGCCTCGTCCTCGAGGGTCTCGTCGAAGCCTCTGGCGAACGACGCGTCGAGCAGGCGCTTCGTCAGGGTCTGGGCGATCGGAGGGCCGTCCGCGAGCCGGCGGGCGATCCGGTCGGCGACCTCGTCGAGGGCGTCCGGCGGGACGACCTGAGCGACGAGGCCGAGCCGGAGCGCCTCTTCAGCGTCGAGGGTGTCGCCGAGCAGGGCCAGGCGCTTGGCGGCCTGGAGCCCCACCGTGCGGGGGAGCAGCCAGGTGCTGCCGAAGGTAGGAGGCAGCCCCCGTCGTACCGAGTCCAGGCGGAAGGAGGCGCGTGACGAGGCGACGACGAGGTCGCACGCGAGCGCGATGCCGGTCCCGATATCGACGGCCGGCCCGCCGACGGCTGCGACCACGACCTGCGGCAGGTGGTGGAGCGCCCGTGCGGTGGCGACCACGTCTGGCATCCCCGCGACGTCCACGCCCGAGCAGAACGTCGGTCCGGCACCGCTCAGAAGGACCGCGCGGTCCTCGTCGGAGCCGGCGATCCGCTCGAGCTCGACGCGGAGGTCCCCGAGGTCCGTGACCGTGAGGGCGTTGCTTCGTCGCGGGTTGTCGACGGTGATCCGCACGAGCCCGTCGTCGCGCTCCACCCGAAGGACCATGGTCACCATCCTGATGTCGGCCGAGAGGTCAACCGTACGGTGGGTTATTCGCCCTGTCCATACGTGTGATCTGCACCATCTGGCGGTGAGCGGTCTGGCTGATAGGGTCGCCGCATCGGCCGAACAGTTGGTTGGTAACAAGCGCGGGTGCCGGTCAGTCGCACCCACACCGGACGACCAGGTGGAAGCACATGCCCAGGACCTCTCGACGTGCCGACGTGCGCGCGACCGCTGCCCGGATCTTCCGCGAGTACGGCTACAGCTCCGCCACGATGGACCTGATCGCCGACACCGTGGGGCTGAACAAGGGGACCTTGTACCACTACTACCCCTCGAAGAGCGCGATCCTCTACGAGCTGCTGTCCGACCAGGTCGACGAGACGATCGCCCTTGTCGAGAAGGTGCCGGCCGACGCGCGTCCGCACGAGCGGCTGCGTGAGCTGGTACGCCTCCAGGTGGAGCACGTCGCCGGCATCTCCGACGAGCTGGCGGTCTTCTTCCACGAGATCCCGTGGATCGAGAAGAACCTGGATGCCGACCAGGTGAAGGATCTCCGGCAGCGGATCGAGACCTACCGAGGGATCACCGAGGGGTTGCTGACCGAGGGCAGCGAGGCCGGCGAGCTGCGCGAGCTGGACGCCGCGATGATCCAGTACTCCATCATCGGCGTGCTCGCCTATGTGCCGGAGTGGTTCCGACCGCGGACGGCCCGCGCGACGGCGCGGGTGGTCGACGAGCTGTCGGAGTTCGTGATGGGGGGCGTGCTCCGGCCGGGCCTGGCGACCCAGGAGACCCTGGCCGGCGACGAGCGCGCAGCGGGGGACTGACCGCGCTCGTCCTCCGGCCAGCGTCTGCCCGGGCGCTAGGCCGTACGCCGCGAGGCCGGACCGAAGCCGGCTGCCTCGCCGGAGTCGATGTACTCGTCGAGACGGGTGATCAGGCCCTCCTCGTTCACGCGCACGACGACGCACGCGTGGAGGGCGACCTCCTCACCGCTCTCCACGTTGACGCCGCGGAGCACGTGCTGCTGCACGACGCCGCCGTCGAAGACCTGGACCTGACGATCGGTGTAGCGGCGGTCGGACACGAAGCGCGGCATGGCCTCGAGCACCTTCGCGTTCCGCTCGACCGTCTGCTCGCGGTTGTCGTTGTTGTGCCAGATCACCGCGTCGTCGGCGTACACGTTGTAGAGGTCGGCCGCGTCTCCCGCCTCGGCCGCCGCGATGATCCGGTCGAGGAGCACCACGTACGGGTGCCGCTCGGAGTCCGACATGCTGTCTCCTTCGCTCGTGAGGGTCGTCGTGATCCTCGTGACTGGCGTCACTGTAGCGGAGAAGGTCTGCTAACTGAAGTATCAGTCCCCGGGCTCCCGGCCGGGCGCCGGGCGGATCCACCCGTGGCGCAGCCCCTCCGTGATGAAGGCATCCGTGACCGCGCCGAGGCTCGTGGAGGCCGCCACGACCCCGGCCTCGCGGGCCCGGACCGTCTCGACCGTCGCGCCGGGCATCTGCCAGGTCCCGCCCTCGGCGAGCCAGTTGAGCAGCATGGGCTCGAGGCGGTCCATCGCCCTCCCGAAGCGCGACTCCGGCGTCGCGCCCGACTCGAACTCGTCCCACAGCTCGCGGATCTCGCGCGCCTGGTCCTCGGGTAGCAGCGCGAACAGGCGGTCGGCGGCCGCCTCCTCCCGCGCGCGCTGGTCCACGACCGCGGCCGGGTCGAACACCGGGCTGTCGCCGGCGTAGATCTCGACCAGGTCGTGGACGACCACGAGCTTGATCGCGTGCCCGACGTCGAAGGACTCGTCGGCGTACTCGCTGAGCAGCAGCACCATCAGGGCGAGGTGCCACGAGTGCTCCGCGTCGTTCTCGCGCCGGTCGGCGGCGGCGAGCGGAGAGGCTCGGAGGATCGTCTTGAGCCGGTCGGCCTCGGCGATGAAGGTCAGCTGCGCGGCGAGCCGCTCTCCGATGCCTTCCGGGAGCGGGTTGCGATCGATGATCTGGGCGTCGTCTTCCACGGCTCCGACACTCTCACGCGATGAGTTCCGCGGCCCGGTCCGGTCACACCTGCCAGAGCCGACCGAGCGCGAGGAGCGGGGCCGATGACCGAGACCGGACCACCGACGACGATCACCGACGACCGGGTCCTGCGTCCAGGCGACGACGGGTACGACGCCGCGCGCCAGGTGTGGAACGCGATGGTCGACCATCGTCCCGCGATGATCGTGCGCTGCCGCGAGACGAGCGACGTCGCCGCCGCCGTCCGGCTGGCGCGGAGCGAGGGCCTCGAGATCGGCGTCCGCTGCGGCGGTCACAGCGTCGTCGGGCACGCGGTCCCCGACGGCGGCCTGATGATCGACCTGACGCCGATGCGCGGGGTGCGCGTCGCTCCGCGGCGCCGGCGCGCGTGGGTGCAGGGCGGGGCGCTGCTCGGTGCGCTCGACGCGGCCACCCAGCCGTACGGCCTGGCGACGACCGCCGGCAACGTCTCCCACACGGGCGTCGGCGGGCTCACGCTCGGTGGTGGGATGGGATGGCTCGCGCGCAAGCACGGGTTGACCTGCGACAACCTCGTGTCGTGCGAGCTGGTCACGGCCGACGGAGACGTCGTGCGCGCGTCCGAAGACGAGAATCCCGAGCTTTTCTGGGGTCTGCGGGGCGGCGGCGGCAACTTCGGCATCGTCACGGAGTTCGAGCTGCGGCTGCACGAGACGGGCACGCGGGCGCTGAGCGTCGAGCTCGACTTCGCCGCCGGCGGCGCGGCGCCGGCCATGGCGCGGTGGCGCGACCTGAACGCGACCGCGCCGCGCGAGGCGACGTACGCCGCGACCGTCTACGACTCGGTGGTGACGCTGGGCTTCGTGTGGATCGGCGACCCGGCGGCCGGGCGGGAGCACGCGCAGGTGCTCGATGCCCTCGGCCCGCCGCTCGACCGGCGCGTCGTCGAGATGGCGTACGTCGACCTCCAGCGGCGCGAGGACACGCTCGAGGGCCACGCGCTGAGGCGCTACTGGAAGGGTCACTACATCCGCGAGCTCCCTGACGCCGCGATCGAGGTGCTGGTGGCCCAGGACCCGACGGTCGCGGCCAGCGTGCAGGCCTACGGCGGCGCGATCGCGGAGGTGCCGGACGACGCGACCGCGTACAGCCAGCGCGATGCCGCGTTCGAGTACGTCGCCGCGGTGCGCTGGACGGATCCGGCCGAGGACGAGGAGAGGATGGCTGCCGCCCGGGCGAGCGCGGCGCGCCTGGTGCCGTACGCGAGCGGGGTCTACGTCAACGTGCTCGGCGACGAGGGCGCGGAGGGCGTACGACGGGCGTACCCGCCGGAGAAGCTCGCGCGGCTGACCGCTCTGAAGGACGCGTACGACCCGGGGAACGTCTTCCACCTGAACCAGAACATCCCGCCGTCCCCCTAGCCCGGAGAAGGTTTGCCGCCTCCCTCCGGGGGAATCGGACGTTTCGGACAGAGTGTGACTCGGATCACATCCCGTACCCCGTTCGTCCTTTCCCTCCAGGAGCTGGGAGTACGCCATGAGCAAACCCGCTACGAAGCATGCCCGCCGCCGATTCCGAGGCCTCGTGGCCGCGGGTCTGGCGGCCTTCTTGGGCGCTGCGATGCTGTCGCCGTCCAGCGCGACGCTCCCCGCGAACGCCGCCGAGCGTCCGTGGACCAACCCGCGTCTGTCCCCGGACGCCCGCGCTCTGGCGCTCCTCGAGCAGATGACGCTCGAGGAGAAGGTCGAGCTGATGACGGGCGACCAGGGCGAGGCGCCGTCCGCCTTCTACAACGCGCCCATCGAGCGCCTCGGCATCCCCGAGCTGCGGATGGCCGACGCCGGCGGCGGCATCGCCGCCCGCGGCTGGACGCTCCCGGGCACCGGGGACACGGCGACCGCCTTCCCGGCCGGAGCCGCACTCGGCGCGACGTGGAACCCGCGGCTCGCGCGCCGCTACGGCCGCGCGGTCGCCGACGAGGCCAAGGCCACCGGCCACGCCATGCTCCTCGGACCGGGCTCCGACATGGGACGCCAGCCGTTCTGGGGACGGATCGCCGAAGGGATGAGCGAGGACCCGCTGCTCACCTCCGAGCTCACGACCCCGTACGTCGCTGCCGTCCAGCGGCAGAACGTCATCGCCAACCTCAAGCACTACGCGGGTTACACCCAGGAGGTCGACCGCGGCAACGCGCAGGACAGCATCATCGATCCGCGTGCGCTCCGGGAGGTCTACACCGCCCCGTACGCCGACGCGATCGAGAAGGCCGACCTGGGCTCCGTGATGTGCTCGTTCAACGAGGTCAACTCCGTCTTCGCCTGCGAGAACGACCTCCTGCTCGACACGATCCTTCGTGACGAGCTCGGCTTCACGGGATTCGTGATCACCGACTTCGGGGCCATCCACTCGACCGAGCCGTCGATCCGCGCCGGCACGGACATGGAGACCGGCACCGCCGCCTTCTACGACGGCGCTCTGCTCGCCGCCGTCCAGGACGGCACCGTCCCCGAGGCCCTCGTCGACCGCTCGGTCCTGCGCATTCTGCGGACCATGTTCGCGATCGGCGTCTTCGACCACGACTACACCATGTCGGCGATCCCCGTCGCCGCCCACGGCAGGCTCGCCCGTACCGTCGAGGACGAGGCGGTCACGCTGCTCAAGAACGACGGCACCCTCCCGCTGCGACGGCGCGTCCGCTCCGCCGTGGTGATCGGCGCCGACGCCAACGTCACCGGCAGGCTCGGCGGATCCTTCGCGGTCCAGCCGACGTACCAGGTCAGCCTCGTCGACGCGATGCGCGACCTGGGCCGCCGCACCGGGCTGCGGGTGCGCTACGCCCCGGGCAACGACACCGTGAACGGTGCCTCGATGATCGAGACGGCGGACATGACTGCAGTGCCGTCGACGGTCCTGACGCCGGAGTCGGGGTCGGGCAACGGCCTGACCGCGCGCCACTACGGCAACACGACGTTCTCCGGTGATCCGGTGACGCGCACCGAGGCGCAGGTCCTGTACGACACCGGCTTCACCTCCGGCGTCCCGGCCTTCGCCAGCCTCTACTCGTCGCAGGTCCCGCCCGTGCCCGACGTCAGCGGCACCGGCGTCGCGGCCGGGCAGTCCGTCACGTACACGGGCACCCTGACCGCGCCGGCGACCGGGGACTACCGTCTCGGCCTGACCGGATGGGGCGACGCGAAGGCGTTCCTCGACGGCGAGCAGATCATCGACATGACCGGCGCCGACGGTCGGCGTGCCGTGGAGGCCACCGTCTCGCTCACGCGGGGCCAGTCGTACGACCTGCGGATCGAGTACGCCGCGACGCATCCGCTCGTCGCACTCCAGCCCGGCACGCTGCTGCTCCAGTGGAGCCCGCCGCGCCAGGCCGTCTCCCCGCGGATCGCGCAGGCGGTCCGGGCGGCACGACGTGCCGACGTCGCGGTCGTCTACGCCCGCACGTACGAGTCCGAGGAACGCGACCGGGTGTCGCTGAAGCTGCCGCAGAGCGCGGACCGGCTGATCTCGGCCGTCGCCGCGGTCAACCCGCGCACCGTGGTGGTGCTCTCGTCCGGCGGTCCCGTCACGATGCCGTGGCGCAACCAGGTCGAGGCCGTCGTGCAGTCGTACCCCGGCGGTCAGGAGGAGGGCTCGAGCCTCGTCCGGGTCCTGTCCGGCGCGGTGAACCCGTCCGGGCGGCTCCCGATGACCTACCCGGTGAGCGAGCAGCAGCTTCCGCCGGGGATCTCCAACCCGTGGGACAGCATCGGTGACACGCGGGTGGAGTTCAGCGAGGGCGTCAACATCGGCTACCGCGGATACCTCGCGTCGGGCACCCGGATGCTCTACCCGTTCGGCTACGGGCTCTCGTACACGACGTTCGCCCACCGGCGCCTCCAGACCGGGACGCTGCGGGCGGCAGGTACGCGCGAGCAGACGACCGTCCGCGTCCGGGTCCGCAACACGGGCCGGCGGACCGGGGCCGAGGTCGTGCAGGTCTACGCGGGCAGGCTGCCGGGGCTGGACGCACCGGCGCGCAAGCTCGTCGGCTTCGCGAAGGTGACGCTCCGACCGGGCCGGGCAGCCTGGGTGCGAGTCCCTGTCTCGCGCCGCAGCCTGTCGTACTGGAACGACGCGACGAGCTCGTGGGTGACGCCGCGAGGTCGGGTGCCGATCCTGGTCGGCACCTCGGCGCGTGACATCGCGCTGCGCGGCACGATCACGGTGCGCTGACCACCGCTGACCGTATTCCGGCAGGCCGTGGCCGGTGGGTCCTCCTAGACTCATCGGCCATGGCCGAGCCGGACTTCCTCACGCGCACACGCCACGCCTACGACACCATCGCCGTCCCCTACGCGGAGTGGATCCGCGGCCTGATGGCGGCGAGCCCGTGGGACCGCGCCGTGCTCGGGGTGTTCGCCGAGCGGGTCGCCGGCCGAGGGCGCGTGCTCGACGCCGGGTGCGGACCGGGTCGCGTCACCGCGCACCTCGCCTCGCTCGGCGTCGACGCGGAGGGTCTCGACCTGAGCCCGGCCATGGTCGCGATCGCGCGGGCGGATCACCCCGACCTGCGGTTCGAGGTCGGAAGCGTCACGGAGCTGCCGTTCGCCGCAGAGTCGTACGTCGGCGTGGTCGCGTGGTACTCGCTGATCCACGTGCCGCCGGAGGCGCTGCCGGCTGCTGTCGACGAGCTGGCGCGCGTGCTGCGACCTGGAGGCGTGATGCTCGCGTCGTTCCAGACCGGGGATACGCCGCGCCGGCGCACGGACATCGGTGGTCATGCGGTCGAGCTCGACTTCTTCCGCCCCGAGGTCGACGAGATCGTCGGCCTGCTGGACCGTGCCGGCCTCGACCTGGCGGCGACGACCGTCCGCTCCGCCGACGCGGACCTCGACGAGGGCGTGCGGCAGGCGTACGTGCTCGCGCGCAAGCGGGGCTGAGCCTTCGCCCGCGCGCGTGCGCGCCGGTCCGGGCGCACACTGGACTGCATCCGTCGTGACGCCGCGCCGATGGTTCGTCGTGCGAGCATGCGTCGAAGGTGCACGACCCCGCCAGGACGTCGCGACTTCTCTCTGCCTCCGGGGCCGACCCGTGGTCGTGCTGAGGCAGGAGTCAGCTGCGAACGCCTTGGAAGGAATGGTCTCGATGGCACGGACAGGAGGCCGTCGACACCCGGCGGCGACATGGATCATCGCGTCGGGCCTCGTGCTCGGCGCCGGAGGAGTGGCGGAGGGCGCGACCGTCGAGGCGACGCCGGCCGAGCGGAGGTCGTCGAGCGTCGTGTCGGCGCGAGCACCGGGTGCTGTGCGGACCGAGGCGCAGCTCCGGGCGGCATGGGCCGATCCCGTGCGACGTCGCATCGACCTCGGCCGCGACATCGTCCTCCGTGACTGCGACGTGGGCGACCCGATCCGGGAGTCGCCGTTCCCCTTGGTGCTCGACGGGCACGGGCACAGTGTGCGGCAGTCGTGCTTCGAGAAGCGGGTGCTGCGCCAGGACGGCACCGGCCGGCTCGACCTGCGCCGCATCACGCTCACCCGAGGCGGGTCGGACGGACCCGGAGCCGCCCTGACCTCGCGCGGGGAGATCAGCCTGTCCGACTGCAAGATCCTGCAGAACCTCGCCGAGGAACCCGGCGGCGGCGTCTTCTCGATGCGCCGCGTCACGGCGCGTCGGTGCCACATCAACGGGAACCTCGCGAACGACGACGGCGGCGGGATCTACGCACGTCGCGGCGGCGTGCAGGTCTACGACTCGGTCCTCAGCGCGAACCTGGTGGACGGCTCGGGCGGCGCGATCGGGTCCACCGGCGACATCCTCGTCGTGCGTTCGCGGATCGACGGCAACACCACGGACGGTGACGGCGGCGCGCTCTATGCCGACGAGGACGGTGATGTCACCGTGATCGACTCCCTGATCGACGGCAGCGACGCCGACGGTCCGGGTGGCGCGATCTTCACCCTCGACGGCGACGTCGCGGTGATGGGCTCGACCCTGATCGGCAACCGTGCGGACGACCGTGGCGGCGCGATCTCCGGAGAGTCGGACGTCCTCCTCGTGAACTCGACCGTCGCGCGCAACCTCGCCGTCGCCCATGTCGGGGGCGGGGTCTGGGCGCGCGGCGACCTGGCACTGATCAACTCCACCGTCACCAACAACTACGCCGAGGGCGCGGGCGGAGGCGTGCTCTCCGCGGGGCGTACGACGCTGATCTCGTCGACGATCACCAAGAACATCGGCTCGGTCGCGGGGGACGTCGGGTCTGTGGGCCCGATGACCGCCTTCGCGACGATCATCGGGCCTCCGGCGTGGGAGGGCGTCACCGGTGACACCATCCCGACCCGCCGCAGCTGTCGGGTGTACGACCAGGTCTCCTACGGCCACAACCTCGTCGCCGACCCCTCCTGCGGCCTGCGTGCGGCCACCGACGCCACGGCGCCCGACCCGCAGCTCGACCAGCTCGAGGCCGATCCGCTCGGCTTCGTCCTCACGCCGCGCCCCGGCAGCCCGGCGCGCGCGAGGATCCCCGCGGGCGCCTGCCGCGGCGTCCTGCCGAGCCGGCTTCCGGCGGGCCACCTGCTCGCCGGCAGGGTCAGCTGGCCACTGGTCCTGGCCCACGACGCCGTCGGCAACCCCAAGGGCGTCGGAGGAGCGGCGTGCGACGTCGGCGCCGTGCAGTCCCGACCGACCCCACTCCCGACCACACCGACACCCGCAACCACCGCTCCCCGCACGACACCGACCGCGGCGACGGCAGGGGGAGCCACTGCGTCGGCGGTGCGCCGTGCGGGAAGCCCGGTGGCCCGGACGGCGTCCCGGCCGCCCACGCGCTCGGTCTCGCTCCGGCGGGCCGCGCCACTGCGTGAGCGCCCGTCGGTGCGTACGGCGCTGGCCCGGCTGCGCACACGCCTGCGCACCCTCGACCGCGACTCCCGCCGGTTCGACGCGCTGATGCGCTGTACGAGGAGGATCGGCATCGCCCGGGCGGGCGGCCGCGGCGGACGTGCCGGATTCCTGTACGACGAACGCGACGGCACCGGCGTCGACGTCAAGCGTGCGCTGGTCCGCCGGGCGAACCCGACGTGGCGCCTGCTCAGCCTGCGGACGTCGCGGCGTTGCCTCAGCGCCGCCCCCGATCCGAACGGTTCCGGTGACGACGCGCGGGTCGTCCGCGGCACCGCCGGCAAGGGAGGCGTCAAGGCGCTGCGACGGCAGCTGCGGCGTCTCGAGCGGATCGAGGAGCGGGTCGAGGACCGGACCGAGCGGTTCGACGCCTGGGAGTCGTGCCTGGCGTGGCTCCCGGTCACCGAGCAGGGCGACGGCGCCCAGAGGCTCGGCTACCGGCTCGACCCCCGGGTCGCTGCCGGAGGACGGGCGTACGCCGCGGGGATCGACCTCGACGGGAGCGAGTGGGACGACCCCGACTACCAGATCCTCGCGGTCCGACCGAAGCGCCGGGGCTGCGGCAAGGGTCCCGGCGAGTCCGCCGACCGTGTCGCCCGCCGGACCGGCGGCGACGCGCTCCGCGACCTTCGGCAGGACGTCCGCTCGTTGCGGGAGGACGTGGAGGACCTGCGGGAGCCGGTCGGCGACATCACCCGCTTCGACGAGTGCATGTTCACGGTCGGGATGCGTCAGTCCCGCGGCTACCTCTACCGCAGCGCCTCAGGGCGTGTCACTCGGCGCCCGGTGCTCTCGTTCGACCTGAGCAGCGGCACCAGGGCGCCGCGTCTGAACGTGATGGCGTTCCCGGGCGAGGAGCCGCCGCAGATCGAGTGCAACGAGGACGCGGGCGGCCAGGAGACCGACGAGTAGGTGGCTACGCTGCTCCCATGCGGACGATCACGCCATCGGCGACGGACGAGGTGACGTACGCCTGGTTCGTCGAGGTCCTCGCCACGTTCGGAGGCGCGGTCGAGGTCGAGGCCGACCTGATCCAGGTCGATCTCGACGACGGCATCTCCGAGGAGGAGTGGGGCGACTTCGACGAGGTCGGGTTCACCCCTGTGCTGGTCTCGATCAGCCGGACCGACCTTCGGCTCTACCTCGACACCCGTGGGTGGTCGGCCTCCGCGGTCCAGGACGACCTCGGTCCGCTGCTCGACACGGCGGGACGCGACGACCGGTTCGTCGTCTTCCACGCGGGCGCCTTGAGGAAGTCGGTACGCCGGGAGCTCCCGCCGCGGACCCGCCTCCGTCGGGTCGAGCGCTAGGCCCGCCGCCGCCCCTCGAGCACTCCGGCCAGCGCGACGACCACCAGGCCGGCCGCCGGGACGACGAGCAGTCCGACCCGGAGGCTCGTGGCGTCCGCGACGAGCCCGACGAGCGGCGGAGAGGCGAGGAAGCCGATCCGCATCAGCCACGTCAGCAGCGTGAGGCCCGTGCCCGGCTTGAACCCGGGCAGCTCGTCCGCGCCGTGCATCGCTGCCGGGATGAGCGTGGCGACGCCGAAGCCCGCGGCCGCGAACCCGGCGATCGTGCCGGGCACGGACGGGAAGGCGAGCGCGGTCCCCATGCCGAGCGCGGTGATGAGCCCGCCCACCCGCGCGACGGTGCGCTGCCCGAACCGGTCGACGAGGCGGTCGCCGATGATGCGCCCGACGAACTGTGCTCCGACCAGCGCGACGTACCCGAACGCCGCGATCGACCCGGCTGCGCCGAGGGAGCCGTTCAGGTAGACCGCGGCCCAGGTGCTGCCCGCGTCCTCGACCAGGGCGCCGGCGATGCCGATGAGGACCAGGGCGACGAGCACCAGGATCGTCCGAGGCGTCGGGCCGGTCGACGAGCGGCGCCTGCGCGTGGACGGCTCACCGCGCTCGGCGGGCTCGACCGGCTCGATCGGGTCGGCCTCGGGCCCCGAGAGGAGGAACGGGTACGCCGCGACGGCCACCGCCGCGAACAGGGCGGACGAGAGGCCGAGGTGCACCGCGGGGGACAGTCCCAGCGCGACCGCCCCGGCGCCCATCAGACCACCGAGCACCGCCCCGGCCGACCAGATGGCGTGGAAGGCGTTGAGGATGGACCGGCCGTAGCGGCGCTGCACGCGCAGACCGTGCGCGTTCTGGGCGACGTCGGTGATCGCGTCCATCGCACCGAGCAGGAACAACGCGCCCGCGAACGCGGCCAGGCTCGGCGACAAGCCGACGGCGAAGGCCCCGACGCCGGTGAAGATCGTGCCGACGACCGCGACGCGCGAGGA
This sequence comes from Mumia spirodelae, assembly GCF_050632745.1. Taxonomy (NCBI): domain Bacteria; kingdom Bacillati; phylum Actinomycetota; class Actinomycetes; order Propionibacteriales; family Nocardioidaceae; genus Mumia; species Mumia spirodelae. Next base: position 531,072 of record NZ_JBODSD010000001.1, read on the forward strand.
CCGGAACCGGCGGATAAGGACGCCTGCGGCGAGCCCCGCCACCAGGGCGCCGACCGGGAGCGCGGCGATCGCGAGCCCGTACGAGGCGTTGGTGAGGTCGAGCTCGGCCTTGATGCCGGGGTAGCGCGGGAGCACGTTGGCGAAGATCGCGCCGTTCGTGAGGAACAGCGCGGCCACGGCGACCCGGGCACGGCGGAGCGTCTGGTCGGGGGCGGTCACCGCACGACGGTACAGGCGAAGCACGGCAGCGCCGAAATGCGGCGTCGGACGTACGGTGTCGGATGTGGCAGATCGTCTCTTCGTCTCGCTCAGCTACGCCGACGCCCCGGCGGCGATCGGTTGGCTGGAGGCGGTGGGATTCACGCTGGTACGACGGCAGGACGACGGTGAGCGGGTCGTGCACGCCGAGCTGCGTCGGGGAGACGCCGTCGTCATGGTCGCCAGCGACGACGCGCCGTACCAGCGCGCTCCGCTCGTGGGACGTTCGACCGGGCTCGGTCTCTATCTGCTCGTCGACCAGGTGGACGAGGTGTTCGACGCCGCCGTCCGCGCCGGTGCGGACGCCGTCATCCCGCCCGAGGACACCGAGTGGGGGACGCGTCGGGCGCGGGTGGTCGACCCGGGCGGTGTCGAGTGGAGCTTCGGCACCTACGAGCCCGGTGCGCAGTGGTGAGTGCGGCGTACGCCCGCGGTCAGGAGGCCCGACGTCGCATCCGGGCCCGGTACGCCGACGGGGTCGTGCCGTGCCGGCGCACGAACGCCTGACGCATCACCTCGGCCGACGCGAACCCGCACCGCCGCGCGACGACCGAGAGCGGTTCCGTCGTGGACTCGAGCTGCCGCGCCGCCTCCTCCAGCCGCACGTTCCGGACGTACTGGGCAGGCGTGGTCCCGACCTCGGCGGCGAACACCCTCCCGAGATGACGCACGCTCACTCCGGCGACGTCGGCGAGCGTGGTGGCGTCGGCCGGTGCGGCGAGGTCGGCGGTCACGTGCTCGGTGACCCGGCGGACGACAGTGTTGTCCGAGGCCGGCGTGGCCGTGTGGATGCTCACCTGTGACTGGCTCCCCGGACGCTGCAGGTACGTGACGAGGCTCCGGGCGATCGTCCGCGCGAGCTCCGAGCCGTGGTCCTCCTCGATGAAGGCGAGGGTCAGGTCCAGCGCGCTCGTGACGCCCGCCGCGGTCGAGATCGCGCCGTCACGGATGAAGATCGGCCCCGGGTCCACGACCACCTCGGGATGCCGTCGCGCGAGCCGTGCGGCGTACTCCCAGTGCGTGGTCGCCCGGCGTCCGTCGAGGAGGTCCGCAGCGGCGAGGACGGTCGCCCCGGTGCAGACGGAGGCGGTCCGGCGCGCACCGGCCGCGAGCCGGCGCACGTGGTCGCGGACGAGGGGGCTCTCGGCCGCGCGCTCGTGCCCGATGCCGCCGGAGACGATCAGCGTGTCGACGGGAGTGGTGACGCACTCGAGCGCGCCCTCCGCAGCGAGCTTCAGCCCCGACCCGCAGACGATCGGGAGCGCGCCCGGCGAGACCACGCGCGTCCGGTAGGGCACCTCGACCGCCCCGATGGTGTTCGCCATCATCAGCGGCGTCGTGATGCACGCGATGTCGAGGAGCTCGGCGTTCTCGTACGCCACGACGACGACGTTGCGTTCGGCCATGCTCGAGTCTAAGGCCGAACGGCGGGGATCCCAGGATCTCGGACAGGCGAGGCCGGGGTGACGCGTCAGGCGGGCTCGGTCCGGACCAGCACGCCGATCTTGTCGATGCGGTGCTCGGGATTGTCGAACCGGTCGGCCCAGTAGTTGCCCGCCGCGTGGTCCTCGGGGGTCGCGCAGGTCGACAGCGTGATGAAGGCGCGGTCGGGCGTACGGCCGGGGTGGCCCGGGACGGCGGCGCGCTGCTCGGCGAGCGAGCCCGCCGAGCGGAACGACGTCGTGCGGGTGCTCACGATCGCGTACGTCCAGCGCGTCCCGCCCGCGGTCACGTGCACGCGGTCCCCGCGCGCAAGGTCGGGCAGGTCGAGGAAGGCGCGCGTGGACGAGAGGCGGTGCGCGGTGACCTGGTAGTTGCCGATGCCGCCCGGTCCGGTGCCGCCGCGGGGCCCGTACGGGCTGGCTGCGCGGCCGCGGTTCTGGATCCGGGTGCCGGCGGCGTCGTCGGTCTTGCCCCGGTACGCGATCACGCGCAGGTCTTGGACGCCGATCGCGGGGATCGAGAGGAGCGCGTCGCGGGGAGGGGAGGGCGTGACCGCGACGGGCTTCGGTGGGGGCGTGGGCGCAACGGACGGCGCGGGCGCCGACGCGGTCGGGACCGCCTCGACCGGCGGGGCGGAGGTCGTCTCCTCCGCCGGGTGCGGGGCCGGCGCACGCTCGACCGGTGGGGCGCCGCCGCAGCCTGCGAGCAGGAGCGCGGCGCCCGCACCGCCGACGAGCGCGAGCCGGAGCATCCTTCGACGGTACCCGCGGCCTGCCGCCGGGTCGCCCGGGTCAGCCGCCGACGGGCAGGACGTGGTCGGTCAGCCCGTCGAGGGTGCCGAACCGGTGGGCGGTCATGCTCACCGCCTGCTCGTGCAGGAACGGCAGCAGCTCGACGCGACCTGCCTCGGTGACGGGGTGCCCGTACACCGCGAGGTCCGGTCGTCCTCCCGTCGCCCGCGCCAGCTCGCCGGCATCGCCGCCGACGAGCCGCACCCGGCCGGCGGGGAGCTCGGCAGCACGCTCGAACCACGCATCGTCGGACTCGACCACGACCGACGTGCGCGCGCTCCCGAACGCCCGTCGTACCGGCTCGGGCAGCGCGACCGCGGAGCTCACCGAGACCGTCGAGCACGCCACCGCTCCGGCCGCGACGACGCGGAGGAGCTCGACCAGCGGACGCTGCCCGTCGTAGCGCACCGTGACCGGCACAGGCAGGTGCCGCAGGACGTTGCGCTCGTACGCGATCCCGGTGACGTCCGTGGGACTGCCGAGCTCGGTACGCCAGGCGGCGGCGTCGCTGCGCAGCGACCGCTCGAGCCGCGCGAGGTCGGCCGCGTCGGTCCCGACAGCAGAGGCGGCCTCGACGAACAGCAGCTGCTCGGTGAGCAGCGGGTCCGTCGCCGTCGCCTCGGCCGACTCCCAGTCGACAAGTCCGTGGAGATAGCTGGGGCCGCCGGCCTTCGTCCCGGCACCGACCGCGGACCGCTTCCACCCGCCGAACGGCTGCCGCCGCACGATCGCGCCGGTGATTCCCCGGTTGACGTAGAGGTTGCCGGCCTGGACGCCGTCGACCCAGGTGGCGATCTCGTGCGGGTCGAGCGAGTGCAGGCCCGCGGTGAGGCCGTACGCCGGCGCGTTCTGGAGGGCGATCGCATCCTCCAGCGTCTCGGCCGTCATGATGCCGAGCACGGGGCCGAAGAACTCGACGAGGTGCGTCTCCGACCCCGGTGCGACGCCGACCTTCACCCCGGGCGACCAGAGACGGCCCGTCGCGTCGAGCTGCTGCGGCTCCACCAGCCACGACTCGCCGGTCTCGAGCGACGTCAGCGCGTTCAGGAGCTTGCCGTGCGCCGGCTCGATGACGGGTCCTACCTGGGCGGCGGCGTCGGTAGGGTAGCCCACCTTCAGCGACCGTACGGCGTCGGCGAGCTGCTCGCGGAAGCGGCGGGAGGTCGCGACCGGGCCGACGAGGATGGCCAGCGAGGCGGCGGAGCACTTCTGACCGGCGTGCCCGAACGCGGACGCGACGACGTCCTTCACCGCGAGGTCGAGATCGGCGCTCGGCGTCACCACGATCGCGTTCTTGCCGCTGGTCTCGGCGAGCAGCGGCAGGTCGGGGCGGAACGTCCGGAACAGCCGGGCGGTGTCGTACGCGCCGGTGAGGACGAGGCGGTCCACCCGCGGGTCGGACACCAGCCGGCGGCCGAGGTCGGACTCCTCGACGTGGACGAGGTGCAGCACCTCGCGCGGCACGCCCGCCGCCCACAGCGCCTCGACGACGAGCGATCCGCACCGCTGCGCCTGCGGTGCCGGCTTCACGACGACCGACGACCCCGAGGCGAGCGCGGACAGCATCGACCCGGCCGGGATGGCGACGGGGAAGTTCCACGGCGGGGTCACGACGGTCAGGCCGACCGGGACCGGTCGCGCGCCGTCGGTGCGGTCGAGCAGCTCGGCCGACTCGGCGTAGAAGCGGGCGAAGTCGATGGCCTCGGACACCTCGGGATCGCCCTGGTCGAGGGTCTTGCCGCACTCCGCGGCCATCACCTCGAGGAGCTCGGCCCGGCGACGCTCGAGCTCGGCGGCGGCGCGCCGGAGGACTTCGGCGCGACCGGCACCGCCCCGCGCTGCCCACGACGGCTGAGCGTCGACGGCGCTGGCGAGGACGTCCTCGAGCACGTCGGCGGACGTGACCGTGTGGTCGCGGACGAGGTCCTCCCCTCGGGTCGTGGACGCCGCACGGGCGAGGATCTCGTCGGCCCACGCCCGGTTGCCCGGGAGCGCCGGGTCCGTGTCCGGGGTGTTGGCGAAGCCCGGGCCGGGGACCGTGACGGAGTCCGTACGACGGTCCTGGCGGCGGTGGGGTCCCGGGACGGTCGGGTCGAGCGCCTCGAGCGACGCGAGGAACCGCGACCGCTCCCGCGCGAACAGCCGCTCGTCGCTCCCGAGGTCGAACACGGCGGACATGAAGTTCTCCTGACTGGCGCCCTCCTCGAGCCGGCGGACCAGGTACGCGATCGCGGTGTCGAACTCCGACGCCCGCACGACCGGCGTGTAGAGGAGCAGCTCGCCGACGGTGCGGCGGACGGCCTCGGCCTGGCCCTGCGCCATCCCGAGCAGCATCTCGAAGTCGACGCCGTCGCGGACGCCGCGACGGCCCGCCAGGATCCAGGCGAACGCGACGTCGAACAGGTTGTGCCCGGCGACCCCGAGCCGGACGTTCGCGATGCGCCCGGGGTGCAGCGCGTAGTCGAGGATCCGCTTGTAGTGCGTGTCGGTCTCCTGCTTGGAGCCCCAGGTCGCGAGCGGCCAGTCGCGCACCGCGGCCTCGACACTCTCCATCGGCAGGTTGGCGCCCTTGACGAGGCGGACCTTGATGCCAGCGCCGCCACGCGCGCGGCGGCTCGCAGCCCACTCCTGCAGGTGCTCCATCGTCGCGAGCGTGTCCGGGAGGTAGGCCTGGAGCACGATGCCCGCCTCGAGCCCGAGCAGCTCCGGCTCGTCGAGGAGCCGCGTGAAGACCGCGACGGTCAGGTCGAGGTCGCGGTACTCCTCCATGTCGAGGTTGATGAACTTCTGCGGCGACGCCGCGGCGGCCCGACGGTAGAGCGGGCGCAGCTGCTCGACCACATGGTCCACCGTCTGGTCGAAGGCCCACGGCGAGTGCGGCGCGACCGTGGAGGAGACCTTGATCGAGACGTAGTCGACGTCGTCGCGGGCGAGGAGCCGGTGGGTGCCGTCGAGGCGGCGCGCCGCCTCGCCCTCACCGAGGACGGCCTCGCCGAGGAGGTTGACGTTGAGGCGTACGCCGCCGCTGCGGATCCGCGCGATCGCGGGCCCCAGGCGACGGTCGGAGGCGTCGACGACGAGGTGGCCGACCATCCGGCGCAGCACGCGCCGGACCACGGGGATGACCAGACCAGGGGCCACCTTCGCCGCGACCGCGCCGACCTTGACCGCGGCGCGCAGGTGCCAGGCCAGGAACCGCGGCAGGTCCTGCGCGAGCTCGGCGAACGCCTGCGCGGCCACCCGCGGGTCCTCGGGCCGGATCACGCCGTCGACGAAGCCGACCGCGAAGGGGAGGCCCTTGGGGTCCTTCAGCACGCCGGCGAGCTGCTCGGCCGAGCGGTCGGGCGGCACGTCGGCGGCGGTCGCCAGCCACTGCCGTACGAGGGTCTCCACCGCGCCGGGGAGGTCGGCGGCGTGGACGTCGGTCGGGGCTGGTGAAGTCATCGAGATCCGTCCAGAAGGTCGTGGTTTGTTCTCAGTGTGCGCGCGGTGTGTGATCAGGTAAAGTGATGATTCCTGACGATGATCGGTCAGGAATCCTTAACGCTCAGACGCCAAGGGGGTCAGGTGCTCGACGTCCGCCGGCTGCGCCTCCTGCGGGAGCTGGCGCTGCGCGGCACCCTGGCGCAGGTGGCTGACGCGCTGCACCAGAGCCCGTCGTCGGTCTCCCAGCAGCTCGCCCAGCTCGAGCGCGAGGTGGGCGTCCCGCTGCTCATCAAGGCCGGGCGCGGAGTGCGTCTGACGCCGCAGGCCGAGATCCTCGTCGAGCACACCGAGGCCGTGCTCGCGGGCCTCGAGCGGGCCGAGTCCGACGTCGCCGCCTCGCTCGTGCAGCCGTCCGGGTCGGTGCGCGTCGCGGTGTTCCAGTCGGCCGCGCTCGCACTTCTGCCGGCGGCGCTGACCTGGCTCGAGGCCGAGCACCCCGCCCTGCGCGTCACGGTCGTCCAGCGCGAGCCGGAGACCGCGCTCGCGGAGACCTGGGCGCGCGACTTCGACCTCGTGGTGGCCGAGGAGTACCCGCACCACGCCGCACCGCGCCACCCCGGGCTGGACCGCCTGCCGCTCACCACCGACACGCTCTGGCTCGCGGTCTCGCCCGACGCGCCCGAGCACGCAGCGATCGAGCGGATCGAGGATGCGGCGCGCGTGCCGTGGGTGATGGAGCCGGTGGGAGCGGCCTCGCGGCACTGGGCCGAGCAGGCCTGCCGCCGCGCGGGGTTCGAGCCCGACGTCCGGTTCGAGACCGCCGACCTCCAGGCCCACCTCCGACTGGTCCAGTCCGGCCACGCGGTCGCGCTGCTTCCCGACATCTTGTGGAAGGGGTTGCCGGCGCCGGCGCGGCTGTGCCCGCTCCCCGGCGATCCGCAGCGCTCGATCTTCACCTCGGCGCGGCTCTCGGCGGTGGCGAGCCCGGGCGTGGCGTCGTGCCGCCGTGCCCTGGCCCACGCCGCCGAGTCGCCGCGCTGAGGGTCGGTCACGTCGAGGCGAGCGCCGCCGCCCTGGCGCCTCGGACCTCGGCCGGGGCCGGTGCCACCATCGCGAACAGGTCCTTCGGGTCGCTCGGCTCGGCGACCAGGTCGAGCGTCGCCTCGTACGACGTGCCGCGGACCGCGTCGCGGACGAAGCGCAGCGCCATGAAGTCCTCGATCGCGAAGCCGACGGAGTCGAAGACGGTGATCTCCGGCGAGGACGTACGTCCGGGGGCGTCGCCGGAGATCACCTGCCACAGCTCGGTGACCGGGAACTCCGGACCGAACGCCTGGATCTCGCCCTCCACGCGGGTCTGCTCCGGGTACTCGACGAACACCGACGCCCGCTCCAGGATCGCCTGGTCGAGCTCGGTCTTGCCGGGGCAGTCGCCGCCGATCGCGTTGATGTGGACACCGGGGACGACGTCGACGTCGCGCAGCACCGTCGCGTTGGTCTTGTCCGCCGTGCACGTGGTGACGACGTCGGCCCCGAGGACCGCGTCCGCGGCACTGGTGGCCACGGTGATGTCGAAGCCGAGCGGCTCGAGGTTGCGCACCAGCTTGGCCATCGCGTGCGGATCGGTGTCCCAGACGCGCAGCCGGTCGATGCCGAGGACGGCGCGGAAGCCGAGCGCCTGGAACTCCGCCTGCGACCCCGCGCCGATCATCGCCATCGTCGACGCGTCGGGCCGGGCGAGCCACCGGGCGGCCATCGCCGAGGTCGCCGCGGTCCGCAGCGCGGTGAGCAACGTCATCTCGGCGACGAACGTCGGGTAGCCGTTGTGGACCTGTGCGAGCACGCCGAAGGCGGTGACGGTCTGGAAGCCGCGCAACGGGTTCTTGGGGTGGCCGTTGACGTACTTGAAGCCGTACTCGTCGCCGTCGCTGGTCGGCATCAGCTCCATCACACCCTCGCGGGTGTGGACGGCGTGCCGGGGCGACTTGTCGAACTGCGGCCAGCGCCGGAAGTCCTCCTCGAGCGCGGTCACCATCGCGCCGATGATGCGCTCGGCGCCCTGCTCCGAGATCCACCGGCTCATGCCTGCCACGTCCACGAAGGAGACGCCTGCCTTGCCCTCGGTCGTCATGCGCGTACCTCCAGAGTGCAGCACTTCACGCTCCCGCCGCCCTTGAGCAGCTCGCTCAGGTCGACGCCGATCGGGTGGAAGCCCCGCTCGCGCAGCCGCTCGTGCAGGTGGACGGCCTTGTCGGTCAGGACCACGTTCGCGCCGTCGGACACGGCGTTGAGGCCGAGGACCTCGGCGTCGGCGTCGGTCGCGATGATCGCGTCGGGGAAGAGCTGGCGCAGGATCGCGTTGCTGGCCGCGCTGAACGCCGGCGGGTAGTAGGCGATCGTGCGGTCGTCGAGCGCCGCGAGCGCGGTGTCGAGGTGGTAGAAGCGGGGGTCGACCAGCTCGAGGGAGATCACCGGTGCGCCGAAGAACTCCCGCACCTCGTGGTGCGCGGCGACCGACGTTCGGAAGCCGGTGCCCGCGAGGATCAGGCGGCCGACGACGAGGAAGTCGCCCTCGCCCTCGTTCTGCGTGGTCGCCTGCACGGCAGGGTCGAAGCCGGCGGCGTCGAACCACGCGTGGTACGCCGGGCCCTCGGGCTGCCGCTCGGGGAAGGCGAAGCTGGCGGCGATCGCCTTGCCGTCGTAGACCACGCCGCCGTTCGCGGCGTACACCATGTCGGGGAGGCCCTCCACCGGGTGGATCAGGTCGACGCGGTGACCGAGGCTCTCGTAGACGGAGCGCAGCATCTCCCACTGGGCGACGGCGAGCGCGGTGTCGACCGGCTTGCTCGGGTCCATCCAGGGGTTGATCGCGTAGGTCACGTCGAAGTGCTCCGGGCGGCACATCAGGAAGCGGCGAGGGGTCGCCCCGCGCACCACCGTCTGCTCGACCGCGTGCTCCGCCGCCGTGGGCGTCGGAGCCCCGGTGGTGATCGTCATCAAGTACCTCCGTGTCGTCGGGTGACACGACGGTATGTCGACAGACGTTCCGCAACCGAGGGTGAATCGTTGCGAAGATCGGCGCCAGAACAGCGATGTGTTGCGGCTTGGCCGCGGAATCCTCAGACGCGGTCGCCGACCGCCGCAGGCTCGGGCCGCTCCGACGGGCCCGTCTCCTCCGCCTCGTGGTCGCCGAAGTAGGCCTGGCGTACGGCGTCGCGGTCGGCGCGCAGGTCCGCGGCCGACCCCGCCAGGACCGTACGCCCGTGGTGGAGGACGAGGGCCCGGTCGGCGACGCCGAGCGCGAGGTCGATGTGCTGCTCGACCAGGATCACGCCGACCCACAGCTCGTCGGCGAGGCCCCGCACGATCGGGAGCAGCTCCTGCACCGCGACCGGTGCCAGGCCCATGCTCAGCTCGTCGACGAGCAGCACCCGGGGACGCGACAGCAGCGCCTTGCCGAGGGCGAGCATCTGCTGCTCGCCGCCCGACAGCAGGCCGACCCGGCGCCCGACCAGAGGCTTCAGGCGCGGGAGGCGGTCGAGGACGGCGTCGAGGTCGGCGCGGTTCCTCGGGCGGGCGAGGGTGAGGTTCTCGCGGACGGTGAGCCCGTGGAAGATCGCGCGGTTGTCCGGGACCAGGACGACGCCGGCGCGCGCGTTCTTCTCCACGCGCCTGCTCAGCGGGCGCCCGAACGCGCGGACCTCGCCCGCGCTCGGGGCCAGCAGACCGACCGCGGTCCGGAGCGCCGTCGTCTTGCCGGCACCGTTGGGGCCGAGCAGCGCGACGACCTCACCGGCCGACACGGACAGGTCCAGGTCGCGGACGGCGAGGGCGTGGCCGTACCCCGCTGTCACCCCGCGCATCTCGAGCAGACTCATGCCGTGCCCCTTTCGCCTGAGCGCTCCGGTACCTCGCTCCGGAACACCTCGTACCTCGGCGTACCTGCGCTGCGGTTCCTCGCGCTCATGCCGCCGGCTCCTCTCCCAGGTAGGCCGTCACGACGGCCGGGTCGTGGCGGACGACGTCCGGGTGTCCGACCGCGATGATCCGGCCGAAGTCGAGCACGTAGACGCGGTCGCACACGGTGAGGACGAGGTTCATGTCGTGGTCGATCAGCAGCACGCCTCGCCCGGTCCCGGCCATCGCGCGGACGACGTCGCCGAACGCCTCGCTCTCGTCGGTGTCGAGTCCTGCAGCCGGCTCGTCGAGCAGGACGACCCGGCTGTCGCCCGCCAGCGCCCGGGCGACGCCGACCAGCTTCTGCCTCCCGAGGCTCAGCGAGTCGGGCCGGCGGGCCGCGTCGTCCTCGAGCCCGAGGAGTGTCAGGGCCGCGTCGTCGGCGCCGCTGCGCGGCGCCCCGCCGAAGAGGTCCGCGACGAAGCCGCGCCACCCCCGGCTCTGGGTCGTGACGGCGACGTTCTCGGCCACCGTCAGGTCGTCGAAGAGCTCACCGGCCTGCCAGGTGCGGGCGAGCCCGGCGCGACGGCGGTGGTGGGACGGCTTGCCGTCGAGCCGCCGGCCGTCGAGGACGACCTCGCCCGTCGCGGGCGTGAAGCCGGTGACCGCGTCGACCAGGGAGGTCTTGCCCGCACCGTTCGGCCCGATCAGACCCACGATCTCGCCGCTGCCGATGGTCAGGTCGACGTCGTCGTTGGCCACGACGCCGCCGTAGCGGACCGTGAGTCCGCGCACCTCCAGCAGCGGTGCGGGGGCGGGGGCGGTCTCAGGCTCGGACACGGTCACTCCTGCGGTGGACGAGGTGCTCGGTCGCGTGGCGGACGCTGCCGGTGATGCCGAGCGGGTTGAGGACGGCGGTCACGACGAGAGCGATCGCAGCGATCAGCCCGTACGCGTGACCCAGGTCGAAGGTGCGCTCGAGGAAGATGGCGAAGACCCCGAGCGGGGCGAGCAGGCCCGCGACGACGGCACCGGTGATGCTCGTGATCCCCGCGACGTAGACGGTGCACAGCAGCGTGAGGCCGACCAGGACGTTGAACGACTCGACCGACAGCTGGGACCGGCTGTAGCCGATGAGGCAGCCGCCGATGCCGGCGATGAAGGCGGACAGCGCGAAGCCGAGCAGCTTGGTCGCCGCGACGTTGATCCCCGCCGACGCAGCGGCACGCTCGTTGGAGCGGACGGCGAGGAAGGCGCGCCCGGTCCGCCCGCGCATCAGGCGGGCGGTGAACCAGGTGAGGACGCCGACGACGGCGATGACCATGAGCGCGAACGAGGTCGTCGTCAGCGTCGTCCCGCTGCGCACGGCGAGGTCGATGCCGAGGAACGACGGGTCCGCGATGAGGTTGCCCTCGAACGGGGTGAACGCCGGGTTGCCGAAGACGAAGCTCTGGATCGCGAGCGCGCCCGCGAGGGTGACGACCGCGAGGTGGGCTCCGCGGATCCGCAGCGCCGGGATGCCGACGACGATGCCGAGCACCGTCGCGACCAGGGCCGGCACGACGAGCGAGAGCGGGAACGGGATGCCGTACTCGGTGGTGACCCGCGAGAGCACGAAGCCCCCGGTGCCGGCGAACGCCATCGCCGCCAGCGAGATCTGTCCGAGGTAGCCGGTGAGCACGACCAGCGACAGCGCGATGAGTGCCATGATGATCGAGGTCACGACCCCGAAGCGCCAGCTGCCCTCGGTGAGCAGGACGGCGGCGACGGCGCCGCCCAGGAGTGCGAGCGCCGGGACCGGCCGCAGCGACGGCGGGCGTACGGCGGGCATCTTGGTGGTCACGACGCCGCCGCGTGCGGGCACGCTCTTGCCCACCACGAACAGCGCGACGACGACGATGAGGAACGGCACGGTGTCGCCGAAGCCGGCCTGGGCCCACGTCGGCCAGAACGCGTACGTGCTCATCATCAGCAGCAGCGACTGGAAGATCCCGATCGCCAGCCCGGCGACGCAGGCGACCATCACCGACCGCAGACGGGCGACGAGCGCCGCGGCGAGACCGGGGAGGACGTAGAAGGTGTAGCTGAGGGGGTCGAGCCCCACCGTGGGCGAGGCCATGATCGCGACGAGGCCGGTGGCCGCACCCGTCACGGTCCAGACGACGGCGGCGAGCCGGTCGGGTGCGTACCCGGTCAGCGCGACGGCGGTCTCGTCCTCGGAGCTCGCCCGTGTCGCCGTGCCCCACCGGGTGAACCGGAGGTACGCGGCGAGACCGAGCGCGACCGCGATCGCGAGACCGAGAAGGATCAGGTCGGACACCGAGACCGGCGTGCCGAGGATCTCGACCGTGCTCTCGGGCAGGATCGGCGCCGCGATCGACGCCGTCGTCTCGAACCGGAGCGGGACGAGGCTCACGATCAGCAGCATCACGCCGACCGACGCCGCGACCTGGGACAGGATCGGCGCCGAGCGGAGCGGACGCAGCACGAGCAGGTGCGTGAGCAGCGCGACCGCTGTGCTGCTGAGCACCCCGAGGGTGACGGCCACGGGGGCCGCCACCGGCTCGGGACTCAACGAGATCGACCCGACCGGGAGCACGAGCGTGCCGCTCGTGCCGAGCTCGGCCGCCACCCACACCCCCCACAGGGCGATGGAGCCCTGGGCGAAGTTGAGCACTCCGGTAGCAGCGTGGACGGCTACCAGCGAGGACGCGATCGTTGCGTAGACGGAACCGACGGCGAAGCCGAGGGTCACGAAGAGCACGAGCTGGTCCACGAAGTCCTCCTCAGGTGGGGGTGCGGGTGGCGGCGAGCGGGGGTGGGGCGTCTGTCAGGTCGCGCCGGGGATCTGGGCGAGGACCTCGGGCACCGGCTGCAGGAAGTTGTCTCCGACCGCCTTGATCGACCCGTCCTCCTGGACCTCGAACAGCAGCATCTCGGTCGTGCAGTTCGGCGACGTCGGGCTGTCGCAGCTGATCTTCGGACCGAGGAAGCTCGGGAAGTCCTTGAGACCCTTGAGGGTGCTCAGCACGACCTCGCCCGTGATCTCACCGTCGACGCCCTCGAGCGCCTTCGCGAAGGTGACGAACTGGGCGAACTCGCCGTAGGCGTAGAAGCCGCCGGTGCCGCCCTCGACCGCGCTGATCGCCTTCTCGGCGGCCTCGAGGTCGGCCTTCACCTCATCCGGCGCGTTGTCCATCGCGGCCGGCAGCCACACCGACGAGTACAGGGCGCCGCCCGCGGCCTCCGCCGGCGATGCCTCGATGTAGTCCGTGCAGGCCGCGGTGAAGATCGTGCCGTCGTACTTCAGCTGACGCAGGCCCTGGACGAGCGCGGTGCAGGCGCCCTCGTTCGGCGAGGCGACGAGGCCGCCCACGTCCGGGTCGTCCTTGGCGATCGTCGCGGCGAGCGCGGTGAAGTTCGGGTTGGTGGGGGAGAAGTAGACGCCCTTCGCCTCCATCTCGAGCGCCCCCGCCAGCGCCGGCAGCAGCACGTCGATCGTCTGGTGCGACGACGGCGTGTCGACGAGCGCGAGCGTGACCGAGTTCTTGCCGGTCTGCTTGAACGCCTGCATCGCCCCGACCAGGAACGACGCCTGGGGCGCACCGAACATGACGCGGTTCTCGGCGGCGGAGCCCGTCACCGAGTCGAAGGCGATCATGCCGACGAGCGGGATCTTCGCCGCGGTCAGCGCGGGCAGCGTCGCGCTGGAGGAGAGGTTGAAGCCGTCCATCACCGCGACGACGCCTTCCTCGACGAAGGTGTTGGCGCAGGCCGTCGCCTTCTCGGGGGTGGTGTCGGTGTCGCAGGTGACGACCTCGATGGGGCTGCCGTTGATGCCGCCGAGCTCGCCGTTGATGTAGTCGACGGCCGCCGCGGCGCCGGTGTCGGCACCGGGCTGCGGGACGGCGCCGCCCGACGGGTTCAGGAAGCCCACCTTGATCGGCGGGCCGTCGAGGTCGCTGGCAGGGTCCTCGGTGTCGGCCTCGGAGCCGTCGGAGCCGCAGCCCGCGACGGCGAGCACGGCCGCGGACAGCACCGCGGCGAGGGTGAATGATGGCCTTCTCATGGGGTCCTCCCTAATGGGTGCGCAGGCGCGCGGGATCGGTGATGCGTCGCCAGCCCTCCCGATCGGGCCCGCGAGTGGGGACGAAGCTTGCTCAGGCGCCGGTCAGAGCCGAGCCGCCAGACGGGTGGCGTTCATGTGGGCGATGGCCTCGATCGAGATCATCGGGTTGACACCGGACGACGTCGGGAACGACGACGCGTCGGCGACGACGACGTTGGGGATCTCCCACGTGGCGCCGTCGGGATCGGTCGCGCTGGTGTCGGCCGAGCCGCCCATCCGCGCCGAGCCCATGATGTGCAGGGCCGCCATCGCGCACCGGCCCGGCTGGTAGCCCTCGGTGTCGCACCGCGCGATGAAGCCGTCGACGCTCTCCCCGCGGGTCCACGTGAACCCGGCCTGGTGGCCGGAGAACATCGTGAGCGCGCCGGCTGCCTCCACGATCCGGGCAGCGCCCGCCACGCCGGCGCGCAGCCGCTGCTCGTCGCGGGCCGAGAGCGTGTAGTGGACGACAGGCTCGCCGTCCTTGCCGACCTTGACCTCGCCGGAGTCCTGGTCGCGGGTGATGACGCCCACGCCGCTGAGGTGGGCGAGGTTCATCATCCGGTCGCGATGGGTCTGGGCGCCGCGCCACGACATGAACGCGACTCCCAGCGCCGGGTTCGTCGCCGCGGTCTCGTAGATCACGCCGTAGCCGGAGCCGTCGACGTCGGCGTGCTCGTTGGAGTAGCGGGTCTGGATCCCGCCCTCCCAGGGACGGACCTCCTCCTCGAACGATCCCCAGACCGCGGTCGCGGGGTGGAGGCGCAGGTGGCGGCCGATGTTGGGGTTGGTCAGGCCGGAGCGACGCAGGAGGGCGGGGGTCTGCAGGCTGCCGCCTGCCACGACGACGGCCCGCGCGCGGACCCGGACGGAGTGCCCGTCGGCGGTCCGCGCGTCCACGCCGGTCGCGACACCACCGGAGGTCGTCACCGTGCGGACGTCGACTCCGGTGAAGAGGCGCGCCCCGTTCTCCTCGGCGTCGACCAGCCACGTCTTCGCGACGGACTGCTTGGCTCCGAGGCGGCAGCCGTACCCGCACCGCCCGCACTCGATGCCGTTGTCGCAGCCCTTGACGTTGCGCGGCATCTCGTCGACGTGCCACCCGAGGCGGGTCAGCCCGCGCTCGAGGATGGTGTCGCGCGACGAGATCGCGTTGTGGTTGCGGTTGACCTCGAGACGCTCCCAGACGGCGTCCAGCGACCGGTCGAACTCCTCGGTCGCGAACTGGGCCGCGCCGATCGACGCCCACTCCTCACGGACGTGGTCGGGCGTGCGGAAGGAGGTCGTGTAGTTGACGACCGTGCCGCCGCCGAGGCACTGCCCGGACAGCATGCTCAGCTGTCCCTCGGCCGTCGCCGACGGGCCGGGGGCGTAGAGCCGCGTGATGCCGCCGAGCTCGCCGCCGTCGAAGTCGCGGTCGTCGTAATAGAGGCCCTTCTCCAGCACGACCACGTCGTGGCCCGCGGCGGCCAGGACCGCGGCGGCCGTCCCGCCGCCCGCTCCCGAGCCGACCACGACCACGTCGCACACGAGCTCGACGTCGGAGGTCGGCGTCGTCGGGGACAGCGGAGGCGCAGCGGCGTCGGTGCGCAGGCCGAGGGGACCGGGATAGCCCATCGCCGTCCACAGCGGCGACTCGCCGGTAGGCCCCGGCGCCAGGTAGTACGCGAGTGTGGCCGCGCCCTTGAGCGCCTGGAAGAGCGCACGCTTCTGCGCGAGCCGGGAGTCCGACAGGCCGATCAGCGCGGCCTCCCGGTCGGCCTGGCTCATCGACGAGAAGTGTCGCGGTCCGAAGCCGAGGGCGAGACCGGCGAGCCTGCTGTCCCAGACCCCCAGCAGGCGCTTGAGCTGGTCGCTCTCGGCCTTGCGCGGGTTGTGGGCGGCCATCGCCTCGACGATCTCGACGGCGCCGAGCGCACTGGCCGACGGGATGGTGTCTCCGTCGCCGGGGGCGAACGTATCGCAGATGGCCGTGAGGTTGGCCCGCTGCTTGGCGGTCAGCGACATCACGACACCTCGCTGCGGAGCGTCGTCTTGAGGACCTTGCCGCCGGCGTTGCGGGGCAGCGCGTCGAGGACGACCAGGTCCTTGGGCAGCTTGTAGCGCGCGATGCGGCCGTCGAGGAAGGTCGTCAGGTCGTCCAGGGTCAGGGCCGAGCCTTCACGGGTGACGACGACGGCGACCGGGATCTCACCCCACCGGCTGTCCTCACGACCGATGACGGCGGCCTCGACGATGTCGGGGTGCGCGTAGAGCGCGTTCTCGACCTCGGCGCAGTACACGTTCTCGCCGCCGGTGATGATCATGTCCTTCTTGCGGTCGACGACCCAGACGAACCCCTCGTCGTCCTGGCGCACGAGGTCGCCCGAGTGGAACCAGCCTCCGTGGAAGGCCGCCTCGGTCGCCGCGGGGTTGTTCCAGTAGCCGCGCGTGACGGTCGGCCCGCGGTAGACGATCTCGCCGACCTCGCCGCGCGGGACGTCGTTCATCTCGTCGTCGACGACGCGGTACTGGATGGTCGGGATCGGCCTGCCCACCGAGCCGAGCTTGCGGATCGAGTCGTCTCCGCTCAGGACGCAGGTGATGGGCGAGGTCTCGGTCTGGCCGAACACCGCGACGTTGATCGCGTCGGGGAAGGTCTCCGCCATGGTCCGCAGCAGCGTCTCCGACGCCGGTGCTGCCCCCCAGCTGATGATGCGCAGCGCGAGCTTGCGGTCCTTGATGTCCGGCAGCGCGCAGATCGCCTGCCACTGCTGCGGCACGTTGAAGACCAGCGTCGCGCCCTCGCGCTCCCACGCGGCGACGACCTCCTCGGGGTCGAACGCGCCGAGCGGGTGGATGACGGTCGGGATGCCGAGGAGGAGGTTCGCGACCATCGACCCCAACCCCGCGATGTGGAAGAACGGCGCCGTGAGGAACGCGACGTCGGACTCGTCACCCATGAGGTTCGCGCGGATGCAGGTCAGCGCCTGGAGCTGCATGTTGCGGTGCGAGAGCATCGCGCCCTTGGGGTGCCCCGTCGTCCCGGAGGTGTAGATGATGAGCGCCGTCGCGTCCTCGGGGACGTCGCCGAGCGGGGCGGGCTCGTCCTCGGCCACCAGAGCGGCGTACGACGTGAAGCCCTCGGCCTCGCCGAAGCAGATGCGGGTGCTGAGCCGGTCGGTCAGCTGGCCGACCGCGCCGACGAGCGGCGCGAGCAGCTGGTCGGCGAGGATCACGGTCGCGCCGGAGTCCTCGACGATGTAGCGCACCTCGTCGGGAGCGAGGCGGAAGTTCACCGGGACGGCGATGGCGCCCAGGCTGTTGATCGCGAGCACCGCCTCGACGAACTCGCCGTGGTTGAGCGTCAGCAGGAGGACGCGGTCGCCCTCCCCGACCCCGCGCCGGGCCAGAGCGCCGGCGGCCGCGAGCGAGCTCGTGTGGAGCTGGCTCCAGGTGGTGTCGACCCCGCGGTGACGGAGGGCGGTCGCGTCCGGCTTCCCCTGGGCGTGTCCGGCGACCTGCGCCATCCAGTGGTTGCGGAACGTCCACTCCGGGGCGGTGATCGGCGTGCTGGTCATGAGGCTGGCCTCCCGTGCGGCGATGCTGCGGATGACCCCGAAGCATGCCGTAGAAGTGTGACCTGTGCAATAGTCCTTGTTAATCGCGCTTCACATTTTTGTTAGCGGCGACTCACATCTGGCGCGCCGGTCCGCCAGGCGGTAGCGTCCGCTCTCCCTGAGGTCGTCCGGCGTGGTTAACTGGCCGCACCCACGCGGAAGGAGGAGGCGACGTGAGCACACCCGCGGTGCCCTCGACGGGCGGTCGCGCGCCGGTCGCGCGACGTCCGCGCAACCGCAAGGCGCTGATCCGCGACGCCGCCGCGCGGGCCTTCGCCGACCGCGGCTACCACGCCGTCGGGATGGAGGACATCGCGATCGCGGTCGGCATCTCCGGCCCCGCGCTCTACCGCCACTTCCCGAGCAAGTACGCGCTGTTCGCCGACTGCGCGAGGTCGCTGGCCGCCGAGCTGCTCGACGACTGGCCGCCCGCCCCGCTCGGCGTCGACCTCGCCGAGCCCGAGGCGGCGCGCGCGCACCTCGACGAGGTGCTGGCGGCGCTGGTCCGGACGACGGTGCGCAACCGGCGGACGGGGGGTATCTACCGCTGGGAGGGCCGCTACCTCGAGCCGGCGGACCGCGAGCAGATCCGCACGATCTTCCAGGAGCTCATCGACCGGGTCGCCGCCCTCGTACGGGTGCTCCGCCCGGAGGCGACGGACGCCGACGTCGGCCTGGCGACCGCCGGGTCGCTCTCGGTGGTCGCGAGCCTGACGGCGCACCGCACGTCGTTGCCCGCGCGGCGGCTGTCGGCCGTGGTCTGCGCCGCGGCCAGCCGGGTCGCGGTCGAGACGCCGCCCGGTCCGACCGCGCCCGGCACTGCGGTGCGGGTGAGCGCGGGTGCGCTGGAGCCCGCCGCCGCGCGCCGCGACCAGGTCCTCGCCGCCGCCGTACGCCTCTTCCACTCGGTCGGGTTCTCCGAGGTGACCGTCGAGGCGATCGCGACCGAGGTCGGGCTGACTCCGTCGGGCTTCTATCGGCACTTCTCCAGCAAGTCCGACGTGCTGCTCGCGGCGTGCCTGCTGGCCTCGGACCACCTCGACGCGACCGTGGCCGCGGCCGGCGTCCGGGGCGCCGCGCCGGGCGTGGCTCTGGAACGGCTCACCCGGGCGTACGTCGCCCACTCCTTCGCGCACAAGGAGCTCATGTCGGTCTACTACTCCGACATCGCGAGCCTTCCCGCTCGCGACCAGTCCCGGCTGCGCACGCTGCAGCGCGAGCACGTGGCGCTCTGGGAGAACCTCCTCGTCGCCGCCCGGCCCGGGCTCGACCCCGTCGAGGCGCGGTTCCTCGTCCACGCGGCGATCGGCGTCGTGACCGACCTCGGGCGGCGGGTGCACTGGCGCGACGACCCTTCCACGCAGGAGCGCGTCCACGGCCTGGTGCTGCTTACGCTCGGGGTCACGGAGCCATCGACCTCGATTTGAACCCGTGTTAGATTCTGGCTCGTGGCGGAGCAGACGGGTGGACGAGCACGGACCGGCTCCGGGCGGTCCCTCCCGAAGTCCCACCGGACGCGGGAGCGGATCCTCGACGCGGCGGCGCGCGTGCTGGGCAGCAAGGGCTACGCCGGCACACGGCTGCAGGACGTGGCCGCCGAGGCGGGCATCCAGGCGCCGGCGATCTACTACTACTTCGGGTCGCGCGACGAGCTGATCGCCGAGGTCATGTACGTCGGTGCCCACCGCGTCCGGGGGCACGTCGCGGACGTCCTCGCGGGCCTGCCGGCCGAGACCGGCGCGATGGACCGGATCCTCGCCGCCGTCGAGGCGCACCTGCGCTACGAGCTGCTCATCAGCGACTACACGACGGCCTCGGTCCGCAACGCCGGCCAGGTCCCCGACGCGGTGCGGGAGCGCGCCGTCGCCGAGGAGACCGCGTACAGCCACATGTGGCGCGACCTCTTCGAGCACGCGCACGCGGACGGCGAGCTGCGCGCCGACCTCGACCTGAACCTCACCCGGTTCCTCATCCTGGGCGCGATGAACTGGGCGGCGGAGTGGTGGGACCCCAAGCACCGCACGCTCGACGACCTGGTCGCCTCGACGCAGACCCTCGTCCTCCACGGGCTCGGGCGCCACTGAGCGGGCCTCGGGCCGCCGCGTGGGCATGACGCGGGCCCGGCCGTCGCGCGGTGCGACGGCCGGGCCCGCTCTCTCACACCGGCGTGACGGCCAGGGCGCGGCGGCGCAGCACGTCCTCGGCGTCGGCCACCGTCCGGCGCACGATCTCGCCGGCGGTCGGGACGTCGCGGATCAGCGCCTGGACGACTCCCACCGACCAGATCCCGGCGTCGAGGTCGCCCTCCTCGAACACGCGACGTCCGCGGGCACCGGCGACCAGGTCGCGGACCGCCGCGAAGTCGCCGCCGGCGTCGAGGATGCGGACGACCTCGCGGCTCACCTCGTTGCTCGCCACGCGCGCGGTGTTGCCGAGCGTCCGGAAGATGAGCTCGGTGTCGAGCTCCGAGCCCTCGACGATGCGCTGCTTGACGGCGTCGGCGACCGGCGACTCCACGCTGCAGAGGAACCGGCTGCCCATGTTGACCCCGTCGGCGCCGAGCGCGAGCGCCGCGGCGAGCCCGCGGCCGTCGGCGATCCCGCCCGAGGCGAGGAACGGGATCGAGAGCCGGTCGGCCGCCGCCGGGATCAGCACCAGACCGCCGATGTCGTCCTCACCGGGATGCCCGGCGCACTCGAACCCGTCGATGCTCACCGCGTCGACACCGATCCGCTCGGCCTTCAGCGCGTGCCGCACGCTTGTGCACTTGTGGATCACCCGGACGCCGTGCGCCTTGAGGAGGTCGAGGAACGGCTCAGGGTTCGCACCGGCGGTCTCCAGGATCGTCACGCCGGCATCGATCGCCGCCCGGAGGTAGTCCTCGTACGGCGGTGGGGAGATCGTCGGCAGGATCGTGAGGTTGACCCCGACCGGCTTGTCGGTGAGCCGTCGGGCGCGCTCCACCTCGCGGACGAGGTCGTGAGGCGTCGGTTGGGTGAGCGCGGTGATGATCCCGAGCCCACCCGCCTCCGAGACGGCCGCCGCCAGCTCCGCGCGACCGACCCACATCATGCCGCCCTGGACCACGGGGTGCTCGATCCCGAACGCCTCGGTGAACCGGGTGGTGATCACGGGTCGCCGCCCGTCGCCGTGCGGGTGCGCCTCACGCGAGCACCTCGCCCGCCTCGGCCTTCGCGACCAGCGACGCCGGCGGCTCGAAGTGCGGACCGTACGCCGCCGCCAGCTCGCGCGCTCGCGCGACGAACCCGGCCGGGCCTCCGTCGTACTGGTCGATGTAGTGGAGCACCCCGCCCGTCCACCGCGGGAACCCGATGCCCAGCAGCGAGCCGATGTCGGCGTCCTCGACGGAGGTCAGCACGCCGTCGTCGAGGCACCGCACCGCGTCGATCGCCTCCGCGAACAGCATGCGCTCCTGGAGGTCGACGAACGGCACGTCGGCGGAGCCGGACCCGAACGCCTCGCGCAGTCCGGGCCAGATGCCGGTGCGGCGCCCGTCCTCGTCGTAGGCGTAGAACCCGCCTCCGGTCGAGCGCCCGCATCGGTCGAGCTCGCCGATCATCCGGTCGAGCACGGAATCGGCCCCGTGGGGCTGCCAGGTGCCTCCCCCGGCCTCGACCGCGGCTCGCGTCTCCGCACGGATCTTCTGCGTCAGCGTCAGTGTCAGCTCGTCGAGGAGCTGCAGCGGTCCGGCGGGGTAGCCGGCCTGCAGCGCCGCCTGCTCGATCGTCGACGGCTCGACGCCCTCGCCGACGGCGGCGACGGCCTCGTTGATGAACGTGCCGATCACGCGAGACGTGAAGAAGCCGCGCTGGTCGTTGACCACGATCGGCGTCTTGCGGATCTGGCGGACGAAGTCGAACGCCTTCGCCAGCGTCGCGTCGGAGGTCTTGGCGCCGCGGACGATCTCGACCAGCGGCATCTTGTCGACCGGCGAGAAGAAGTGGATGCCGATGAAGTCCTCCGGACGGCCGACGCCCTCCGCGAGCGTGGTGATCGGCAGCGTGGAGGTGTTGGAGCCGAGGACGGCGTCGGGGAGCACGACCGGCTCGACACGGGAGAAGACCTCCTGCTTCACCGGCACGGACTCGAAGACCGCCTCGACCACGAGGTCGGCGCCCGCGAGGTCGGCGACGTCTCCTGTCGGGGTGATCCGCGCGAGCAGCGCGGCGGAGGTCTCGACGTCGGTACGGCCGCGCGCCATCGCCTTCGCCTCCAGCTTCTCCGAGTAGCCCTTGCCGCGGACCGCGGCGTCGAGCGAGACGTCGGCGAGGACGACCTCGATCCCGGCCTTGGCGGCGACGTAGGCGATCCCCGCACCCATCATCCCGGCGCCGATCACGCCGAGCCGGCGGCACGCGTACGTCGGCTGCCCCTCCGGACGGCTCGCGCCGGCGTCGACGCGCTGCTGGGCGAAGAACGTGTGGATCATGTTCTTGGTGACCTGGCCGCTCGTCAGGCTGACCAGATAGCGGGTCTCGATCAGCGACGCGGTGTCGAGGTCCACGTACGCCCCCTCGACGGCGGCCGCGAGCGCGGCGCGCGGCGCGGGCATCGGGGCGCCCTTGAGCTGCTGGCGCAGGAGCGCGGTCATCGCGGGCAGCGTGGTCGCGACCGCCGGGCTGGCGGGACCGCCGCCGGGGATGCGGAATCCCTTGCGGTCCCAGGGCTGCGCCGCGTCGGGGTTGGCCGCGATCCACGCCTTGGCCCGGGGGAGGAGCTCCGCCGTCGTGGCGACCACGTCGTCGACGATGCCGACCTCGAGCGCCTTGCCCGGTCGCATCCGGGCACCGGAGAGGATCACCTCGGCGAGCGCGCGCTGCAGGCCGAGCATCCGGACGGTGCGCGTGATGCCGCCGCCGCCGGGCAGCAGCCCGAAGGTGACCTCGGGCAGCCCCAGGCGGCATCCGGGGGTGTCGGCGACGATCCGGTGGTGGGTCGCGAGCGCGATTTCGAGCCCGCCGCCCAGCGCGGTGCCGTTGATCGCGGCGACGACGGGGCGGCCGAGCGTCTCGACCCGGCGCATCAGAGCCTTGATCGCGTCGATGTGCGCGGTCCGCTGCGGGGCGTCCTCGGGCGAGCCTTGGCGCAGCAGGGTGAGGTCGCCGCCGGCGAAGAAGGTGGACTTGGCGCTGGTCAGGACGACGCCGGTGATCGTGTCGCGCTCGGCCTCGAGGCGGTCGACGGCACGCGCGTACGACGTGGCCCAGACGTCGTTCATCGTGTTCACGCGCTGCGTCGGGTCGTCCATGGTGAGGACGACGACGCCGTCGGCGTCCTGCTCCCAGCGGATTCCTTCGGTGGTCATGTTCAGAGCCTCTCGATGATGGTGGCGACGCCCATCCCGGCGCCGACGCAGAGCGTGACGAGCCCGTAGCGGCCGTCACGGCGCTCGAGCTCGTCGAGGACGGTGCCGAGGATCATGGCGCCGGTCGCCCCGAGCGGGTGGCCGAGGGCGATCGCGCCGCCGTTGACGTTCACCTTCTCGGTCGGGAGCGCGAGGTCCTCGATCCACTTGAGGACGACCGACGCGAAGGCCTCGTTGAGCTCGAACAGGTCGATGTCGTCCACGGTCAGGCCTGCCCGGTCGAGGACCTTGCGGGTCGCCGGGGTCGGTCCGGTGAGCATGATCGTCGGCTCGCTGCCGACGGCCGCGGTGGCGACGATGCGTCCGCGCGGCGTCAGCCCCATCGACGCGCCGGCCGACTCGCTGCCCAGTAGCACGAGCGCGGCACCGTCGACGATGCCGGAGGAGTTGCCGGCGGTGTGGACGTGCTCGATGCGCTCGACCGCGTGGTACTTCTGCAGCGCCACGGCGTCGAAGCCGGCCTGGGCGCCGATCCCGGCGAACGCGGGGCGCAGCGCGGCGAGGGACTCCGCCGTCGCGTCGGGGCGGCGGTGCTCGTCGTGGTCGAGCACGAGGACGCCGTTCATGTCGCGCACGGGCACGATCGAGCGCTTGAAGTAGCCGCTGGTCCACGCGTGCTCGGCACGGCGCTGCGACTCCAGCGCGTACGCGTCGACGTCCTCGCGCGAGAAGCCGTGGATCGTCGCGATCAGGTCGGCGCCGATGCCCTGCGGGACGAAGTACGCGTCGTACGCGGTGGTCGGGTCCTGGACGTACGCGCCACCGTCGCTGCCCATCGGCACGCGCGACATGGACTCGACACCGCCGGCGACGACCATGCCGTCACCGGCGGCGATCTTGGCGGCCGCGGTGTTGACGGCCTCCAAGCCGGAGGCGCAGAAGCGGTTGAGCTGCACGCCGGGCACGCTCTCCGGGAGCCCGGACACGAGCACGGCGGTCCGGGGGATGACGCCGCCCTGCTCGCCGACCGGGGAGACGACCCCGAGGACGAGGTCGTCGATGCGCTCGAGGTCGAGCCCGGGGTTGCGGGGGACGAGCTCGTCGAGGAGCCCGACGACCAGGTCGACGGGCTTGGTCGCGTGCAGGGCGCCTCCGCGGTTCTTGCCGCGTGGGGTGCGCAGGGCGTCGTAGATGTAGGCGGTCTCGGTCATGGCGCGGTGTCCTTCAGCTGTGGGTCAGGTGGGTCTCGGAGAGGAAGGAGGTCACAGGCCCAGACCGCGGCCGACGATCTCCTTCATGATCTCGGTCGTGCCGCCGTAGATGGTCGTGATCCGGGCGTCCTCGTAGTCGCGGGCGATCCGGTACTCGCGCATGTAGCCGTAGCCGCCGTGGAGCTGGAGGCAGCGGTTGACGATGCGGACGTGCTGCTCGGTGCACCACCACTTCGCCGCGGCGGCGTCCTCGGCGCTCAGCTCCCCGGCGACGTGCCGGCGCACCATCTCGTCGAGGTACGCGCGGCTCACCTGGAGCTCGGTCGCGATCTCGGCGAGGACGAAGCGGGTGTTCTGGAAGCTGCCGATCGGCTGCCCGAACGCGTGGCGGTCCTTGCAGTAGGCGAGCGTCCGCTCGAAGACGCCCTCCGCAGCGGCGACGGATGCGGCCGCGATCGAGATGCGCTCCTGCGGCAGGTTGCGGACGAGCCCGAGGAAGCCCTCGCCCTCGGCGCCGAGGAGGTTGGCCGCCGGGACGCGGACGTCGTCGAAGAACAGCTCGCTGGTGTCCTGCGCGTGCAGGCCGATCTTCTCGAGGTTGCGGCCGCGGGTGAAGCCCGGCATGCCGTCCTCGACCACGATCAGGCTGAGCCCGCCGTGCCGTGAGTCGGAGGTCCGTACGGCGGTGGCGACGAGGTCGGCGTTCTGGCCGTTGGAGATGAAGGTCTTGGCGCCGCTGACGACGTAGTCGTCGCCGTCGCGGACGGCACGGGTGCGGATGCCGGCGAGGTCGCTGCCCGTGCCCGGCTCGGTCATCGCGATCGCCGTGATCAGCTCGCCGCGCGCGATCCCGGGGAGCCAGCGCTGCTTCTGCTCGTCGTTGGTGAGGTCGGTGAAGTAGGGGAAGACGATGTCGTTCTGGAGGGCGACGCAGCCCATGCCGCTCGACACAGGGTTGCGGGCGATCTCCTCGCCCATGATCGCGTTGAACCGGAAGTCGTCGACACCGCCGCCGCCGTACTCCTCGGGGATCGAGAACCCGAGGATGCCGTCCGCGGCCGCGGCGGTGAACAGCTCGCGGTCGACCTTGCCCTCCGCCTCCCACCGCTCGGCGTGGGGCTGGACGTGCTTCTCGATGAAGGCCGCGACGGTCTCGCGGAACGCCTCGTGCTCCGCGTCGTACAGCGTGCGGGTGGTCATCGTCTGGGCCTCCTCGTGGTTGCGCCTCAGAGCAGAGGCCGGTGACAGGACCGTAGCGGGATCAGCACAGTTTTTACAAGAGATTAGAAAATGTAGATTCGAGGGCATGACAGAGCGCCGCGAGCCTTCGGGGCAGGTCGCGGGCGGTTTCGAAGGGTGATGAGAAACGTCAGGGACGCGCGGCAGTGCCGTCCGCGCCCGGGGTCTCGGGGACCCGCTCGCGCAGGGCGACCCAGCCGTGCCGGATGTGCGACCGCATCGCCGACTCGGCCCAGTCGGCGTCGCCGGCCCGCAGCGCCTCGACGATCTCGTGGTGCTGGGCGAGGCTGCGCGCCAGCGCCGTCGGCGTGTAGTGCGCGAACGTGCTCTGGACCAGGGGCACCTGGACGATCGAGGAGAGCAGCGAGCGCAGCCGCTCGCTGCCGGAGGCCACGACGATGGCGGTGTGGAAGGTGTTGTTGAGCTCGGTCAGCGCCTCGGGGTCGCGGTCGGGCTCGGCCGCGCGGTCCATCGCCACGGCGAGGGCGTCGAGCGCGTCGAGGTCGAGGTCCTGCGCCGTCGCGGCGAGGCGGGCGCCGAAGGGCTCGAGCAGACCCCGGATCGTGAAGATCTCCTCGAGGTCGCCGACGCTCCAGCTCAGGACCTGCACGCCGCGGTGCCGCTCGTGGCGCACCAGCCCGTCGGCCGCGAGCCGGCGGAGCGCCTCGCGGACGGGGGTCCGGCTGACGCCGAGCTCGCTGGCCAGGTCCTCCTCGCGGAGCCACTCGCCGCCGAAGCGGCGCCCGGAGAGGATCTGCGCGCGGATCTCCTCGTACACCCGCTCGGCGGTGATGCCTCCGTCCGTGGCCCTCGTCGTCATGGTCTTGGAGGGTAGCAGCCCGAATTCTGGCAGTTGCATACAATCCTGCGCCGAGCCCTTGACCGGGCGCCCGGATCGGCCTAAGTTCGCAGGCATTCTTCTCGCGTTTTGTATACGAGAGTGGGGTCCTGGTCTGTGTCTGCTCCTCCCGCACCGCTGTCCGACGTCCGCGTGGTCGAGATGGGGCAGCTCCTTGCGGGCCCGTTCTGCGGGCAGCTCCTCGGTGACTTCGGGGCCGACGTGATCAAGGTCGAGGACCCGCGGCACGGCGACCCGATGCGGCAGTGGGGCAGGGAGAAGCCGTACGGCACCTCGCTGTGGTGGCCCGTCGTCGCGCGCAACAAGCGCTCGGTGACCGCGAACCTCCGCGACGCGCGAGGGCAGGACATCGTCCGCGAGCTCGTCGCGCACGCGGACGTCCTGGTCGAGAACTTCCGCCCGGGCACGCTCGAGCGCTGGGGACTGTCGCCCGAGTCGCTGTGGGAGATCAACCCCGGCCTCGTCGTCACCCGCGTCACCGGCTTCGGGCAGACCGGGCCGTACGCCGCCCGCGCCGGCTATGGCTCGATCGGCGAGGCGATGGGCGGCATCCGCTACGTGACCGGCGATCCTGACAAGCCGCCGGCGCGCACCGGGGTCTCGCTCGGCGACTCGCTCGCGGCGACCTTCGCCTGCGTCGGGACGCTGGTCGCGCTGCACTCCCGGGAGCGGTCTGGTCGGGGTCAGGTCGTCGACGCCGCCATCTACGAGTCGGTGCTCGCGCTGATGGAGTCGATGGTCCCGGAGTGGCAGATCGCGGGCTACCAGCGCGAGCGGACCGGCACCGTCCTCCCCAACGTCTCGCCGAGCAACGTCTACCCGACGCGCGACGGCGAGACGGTCCTCATCGCCGCCAACCAGGACACCGTCTTCCGACGGCTGGCCGACGTCATGGGAGAGCCCGGGCTCGCCGAGGACGAGCGGTACGCGACCCACGGCGCGCGCGGCGCGTCGATGGACGAGCTCGACGCCCGGATCGCGCGCTGGACCGCGCAGATCGACGCCGACGACCTGCTCGAGCGGCTCAACGACGGCGGCGTGCCGGCGGGGCGGATCTATCGCGCCCGCGACATGCTCGAGGACCCGCACTTCGCCGCGCGCGAGGCGATCGTCCGTCTCCAGCACCCCGATCTCGGCGAGTTCGCGGTGCAGAACGTGGCACCGAAGCTCTCGCAGACGCCCGGGTCCGTCCGCCATCTCGGACCGGAGCTCGGCGAGCACAACGACGACGTCTACCGAGGACTGCTCGGGATGGACGAGGACCAGCTCACCACGCTGCGCGAGGCCGGCGTGATCTGAAGGCTGCACGATCGAGGAGGCACCACATGACCTATCGGCTCGGCGTGGACGTCGGGGGTACGTTCACCGACATCCTGCTCGTCGACGAGAGCTCGGGCGAGACCTATCGGGCGAAGACGCCCTCCACGCCGCACGACCAGTCGATCGGCGTCCTCCGCGGGATCATGCAGGCCTGCGCCGCGGCCGACATCGGGCTCGACGAGGTCGGGGACGTCATGCACGGTACGACGGTCGCGACGAACGCGATCCTCGAGGGCAAGGGCGCGCGTGTCGGTCTGGTCACCACCCGCGGGTTCCGGCAGGTGCTGCAGATCGCGCGGTCGTTCGTCCCCGGCGGCCTCGCGGGCTGGATCATCTGGCCGAAGCCCGAGCCGCTCGCGGCGCTCGAGGACACCGTCGAGGTCGGCGGGCGCATCGCGAGCGACGGGTCGGTGGTCGAGGACCTCGACGAGGACGACGTCCGCGCCGCGCTCGAGAAGCTGGGCTCGCAGGGCGTCGAGGCGCTGAGCATCAGTCTCATCAACTCCTACGCCAACCCCGAGCACGAGCGGCGCGTCGCCAAGGTCGCCTCGGAGGTGCTGGGGGACCTCACGGTCTCCGTCTCGTCGGCGGTCCTCCCCGAGCTGCGCGAGTACGAGCGCACCCTCACCACGGTCGCGAACGCCTACGTCCAGCCCCGTGTGGCCCGCTACACCGCCAACCTCGGCGAGCAGCTCACCGAGTCCGGTGTCGGCGGCAAGCTCTACATCCTGCGCAGCGACGGCGGCCTCGCCTCGGCCGCGACGGCTGCCGACAACCCGGTGTCGCTCCTGCTGTCGGGCCCGGCCGGCGGCGTCACCGGCGCGGCGTGGGTCGCCGAGCAGGCCGGGTTCTCCGACTTCCTCACCTTCGACATGGGCGGGACCTCGACGGACGTGGCGCTCGTCCAGGACCGGGTCCCGCGGATCGGTCGCGAGACCAAGGTCGGCGACCTCGCCGTGCGCGCGACCTCGGTCGACGTCCGGACGGTCGGTGCGGGCGGCGGGTCCATCGCCCACGTCCCGCCGCTGACGCAGGCCCTGCGGGTCGGTCCCCAGTCGGCCGGCGCCGTGCCGGGACCGGCGGCGTACGGGCAGGGCGGGGTGGAGCCGACGGTCACCGACGCGAACGTTGTCCTCGGCTACCTCCCGACGTCGCTGGCCGGTGGCGAGGTGACCCTCGACCGGGACGCCGCGACCGCCGCCGTGCAGACCATCGTCGAGGCGACCGACCTGGGCAGCGTCGAGGAGGCCGCCGAGGGGATCATCGACATCGTCAACGAGAACATGCTGGGCGCGCTGCGCCTGGTCTCGGTGCAGCAGGGGTTCGACCCGCGCGACTTCGCGCTCGTCGCCTTCGGCGGCGCGGGTCCGCTCCACGCGAACGCGCTCGGCCGCCTCACCGGGGCGTGGCCGGTGATCATCCCGCCGTCGCCCGGCGTGCTCTGCGCGTACGGCGACGCGACCACGAGCATGCGCGACGAGGCCGTCCGTACGCTGATGCGTCCCTTCTCCAGCCTCGACGACGACGCGCTGCGCGACCAGCTGGTCGAGCTCGCCGACGACGCCCGCGCCTCGCTGATCCGCGACGGTCTGAGCGAGTCCGATCTGACCGTCACCTACGCGGCTGACCTGCGTTACCACGGCCAGGGCTTCGAGATCCCGGTCGCGGTCGACGCCTCGGCCTTCGACGGCAGCGGCGGTGGGCTCGACTCGCTGCGCGCGGCGTTCGACGCCGAGCACGAACGTCTCTTCTCCTTCCTCCTCGACAACGAGCACGAGATCGTCACCGTCCGCGCGACGGCCAGCGGGCCCCGTCCGGCCGTGGCCGCTCCCGTGCTCGCCGCGGGGGAGGCCGACGCGTCGGGCGCCCGGGTCGGCACCGAGAGCATCTGGGTGGACGGGGGCGCGGTCGACGCCGGCCTCTACCAGCGCGACCAGCTGCTCGCCGGCAACGTCGTGACGGGTCCCGCGGTGATCACCGAGATGGACTCCACGACCCTCGTCCTGCCCGGCCACGCCGCCACCGTCCACCCGAGCGGCAGCCTCCTCATCCGACCCATCGACCAGAGCGCCGCCGACGGCGCGGAGGGCTGAGACATGGCACAGATCATCCAGACCGCGACCGAGCCGCTCCCCACCGTCGACGTCGACGTGGTCACGCTGGACCTCGTCGAGAACGCCTTGCGCAACGCCCGCTACGAGATGGACGAGGTCCTGTTCCGCACGGCGCTCTCGCCGGGCATCCGCGAGCAGCACGACGAGTTCCCGCTGATCGGTGACCCCGAGGGCAAGATGGTCGTCGGCCAGTTCGGTCTCTCGATCCCGGACTTCCTCGAGAACTTCTCCGGCACGATCGAGGAGGGCGACGTCCTCCTCACCTCCGACCCGTACTCGTGCGGCGCCGCGATCAGCCACGCCAACGACTGGCTCGTGGTCATGCCGGTCTACTTCGAGGGCCGCATCGTCGGGTGGGCGTCGATGTTCGGGCACATGTCCGACGTCGGCGGCAAGACGCCGGCGTCGATGCCGACCGACGCGCGCACGATCTACGAGGAGGGCGTCGTCATCCCGCCCTTCAAGCTCTACAAGGCGGGCGTGCTCGACGAGGACGCGCTGCGGATCATCCTCAACCAGGTACGCAAGCCCGACTGGAACCGCGCGGACCTCAACGGCCTGGTCGCCGCCTGCAGCACCGCGTCGCGGCGGGTGCAGGAGCTCTGCGCGCGCTTCGGGGCCGACACCTACACCTCGGCGCTCGACGCGCTGCTCGACCGGAACTACCGGGCGATGAAGGCGCTGCTCCAGATGGTGTTCAAGGACGGCGAGACCCTGTCGTTCACCGACTACATCTGTGACGACGGCGTGGGCTACGGCCCGTACGAGCTCAAGCTCAGCCTCACCCGCAACGGCGACAAGGTGCTCCTCGACTTCACCGGGAGCAGTCCGCAGGCGAAGGGGCCGATCAACTACTTCATCAACGAGAACCTGGTCCGGATGTTCTTCGGGATCTACATGATCACCGTCGCGGACCCGCAGATCCTCTGGAACGACGGCTTCTATCCCCTGGTCGACGTCGAGATCCCGGAGGACTCGTTCTGGAAACCGAAGTTCCCCGCGGCCCTGAACGCCCGCAACCACGGCATCGGCCGGGTGTTCGACCTGTTCGGCGGGCTCCTCGGCCAGACCAACCCCGACCTCCTCAACGCCGCCGGCTTCTCGTCCTCGCCGCACTTCATGTACTCGGGCAACTACAGCGAGGGAGAGCGCAAGGGGGAGTGGTTCCAGCTGTACTCGATCGGCTTCGGCGGCATCCCCGGTCGTCCGATCGGCGACGGGCCGGACGGCCACTCGCTGTGGCCGTCGTTCGTCAACATCCCCTGCGAGTACCTCGAGTCGTACTACCCGCTGCGGGTGGAGGCGTGGGAGACCGTCTCCGACACCGGCGGCGCCGGCCTCCACCGCGGCGGCAACGCGGTGGACGTCGCGTACCGGTTCCTCGAGCCCGGCACCATCGCCATCCACGACGACCGGTGGCTGACCTACCCGTGGGGCGTCAACGGCGGCGACCCGGGAGCCCGGGGCCGCAAGTGGATCGACCGCGTCGACGGGACGAAGGAGATCCTCCCGAGCAAGATCCACGACGTCGCGGTCGCGCCCGGCGACGTGCTCCACTTCGTCACCTGGGGCGGGGGCGGCTGGGGCGACCCGCTCGCCCGCGACCCCGAGCTGGTCGGCCTCGAGGTACGCCGGGGACTGGTGAGCGCCGACGGCGCCCGCCGCTACGGGGTGGTCTGCGACGACGCGGGCACCGTCGACGCGGACGCGACGTCGGCGCTGCGCGCGGAGCTGTCGGCCGGACGCCCCGAGGTCCTGCCGACCTTCAACTCCGGCCCGCCGCTGGAGGAGATCCTCGCGCGCTGCGAGGAGGAGACCGGGCTCCCGGCCCCCAAGCCCCCGGTGGCCCTGTGACCGGCGTCGACGACGACGCCTTCCCGCCGGCGTTGGGCGTCGACCTTCCCCCGGGTCGACGCCCAGCGCTGGTCGTGGTGGACCTGATGCGCGCGTACTTCGACGCCGCATCACCGCTGTGCCTGCCCTCGGCCGACGTGCTGGGGCCGGCGCGCCGGGTCCTCGACGCCGCCCGCGCGGCGGGCGTCCCGGTCGTCCACACGCGGGTCGCGTACGACGCCGAGGGGACGGACGGCGGGGTCTTCCTCCGCAAGCTGCCCGCGCTCCGCGGGCTGGTCGGCGGCGGACCCCTGAGCGAGATCGTCGAGCAGGTCGCACCCGCCAAGGGGGAGACGGTCGTGGTCAAGCAGTACGCGAGCGCCTTCTTCGGCACCACGCTCTCCTCGACCCTGGCGTCCGCCGGCGTCGACACCGTCCTCGTCGTCGGGGTGTCCACGAGCGGGTGCATCCGGGCGACCGCGGTCGACGCGCTCCAGCACGGCCTGGTGCCCGTCGTCGTCCGCGACGCGGTGGCCGACCGGGCCCCGGGACCGCACGAGGCCAACCTCTACGACCTGCAGGCGAAGTACGCGCAGGTCGTGTCGGAGGGGGAGGCGGTCGACTACCTGGGGAGCCTGCGGTGAGCGCCGTCGAGATCTGCGAGGTCGCGCCGCGCGACGGCCTCCAGAACGAGTCGGTCGTCCTGCCCACCGAGGTCAAGACCGAGCTCGTCGCGCGCGCGGTCGCGGCGGGGGCCCGCCGGATCGAGGCGGTGAGCTTCGTGAACCCGTCGCGCGTCCCGCAGATGGCCGACGCCGAGGCGGTGATGGCGGGGGTGCCGCGCGTCGACGGGGTCTCGTACGCGGGGCTGGTGATGAACCGCCGCGGCCTCGACCGCGCGCTCGCGGCCGGCGTCGACGAGATCAACGTCGTCGTGGTCGCGACCGACACCTTCTGCCGACGCAACCAGGGCACCACGACGGCGCAGGCGTGCGAGGCCGCGCGCGACCTCGTCGCGGCGGGGCGGGAGGCCGGGCTGGTCACGACCGTCACGGTCGGTGCGGCGTTCGGCTGCCCGTTCGAGGGCGAGGTGAGCTTCGACCGCCTCGAGGAGGTCCTGGCCCGGGTCGCCGACGCCGGCGCGGACGAGGTGGCGCTCGCCGACACCATCGGCGTCGCCGTCCCCGCCGACGTCACCGCTCGGATGGCGCTCCTCGGCGCCCGCGTCGCTCCCGGCACCCGGACTCGGCTGCACCTGCACGACACCCGCAGCACGGGCGTGGCCAACGCCCTCGCCGGCGTCGCGTCGGGGGCCGACGTGCTCGACGCCAGCATCGGCGGCACGGGGGGCTGCCCGTTCGCGCCGAACGCCACCGGCAACGTCGCGACGGAGGACCTCGTCTACACCTTCGACCGCTCGGAGATCGCGACCGGACTGTCCCTGACCGCGCTCATCGAGTCGGCGCAGTGGCTCCAGGAGCAGATCGGGCGCCGGCTGCCGAGTGCGCTGCTGCACGCCGGGCCGTTCCCGGCCTGAGGGTCAGTCGCCGATCGACTCGCGGCCGCGACGGACGAGCTTGGGGTCGGGGAAGCCCACGACCGCGGTGTCCTTCCCGGCGTAGTCGAACTGGCTCAAGAAGAAGCGCATCGCGTTGAGGCGGCCGCGCTTCTTGTCGTTGCTCTTGATCGCCGTCCACGGGGCGATGTCGGTGTCGGTGTGCAGCATCATCGCCTCCTTCGCGTCGCTGTAGGCGTCCCAGCGGTCGAGCGACTCGATGTCCATCGACGACAGCTTCCACCGGCGTACGGGGTCGATCTGGCGGATCGCGAACCGGGTCCGCTGCTCGTGCTGGGTCACCGAGAACCAGAGCTTGGTCAGCGAGACCCCGCTCTCGATGAGCATCTCCTCGAAGAGTGGCGCCTGGTGCATGAACTGCTGGTACTCGGCGTCGGTGCAGAAGCCCATGACGCGCTCGACGCCGGCGCGGTTGTACCAGGAGCGGTCGAACAGGACGATCTCGCCGGCGGTCGGCAGCCGCTCGACGTAGCGCTGGAAGTACCACTGCCCCGTCTCGGTCTCGGTCGGCTTCGTGAGCGCGACGACGCGGGCGCTGCGAGGGTTGAGGTGCTCGGTGAACCGCTTGATCGTGCCGCCCTTGCCGGCGGCGTCGCGACCCTCGAAGAGCACGACGTGCTTGGTGCCGCTGTCCTGCGCCCAGTACTGGAACTTCAGCAGCTCGACCTGGAGGCGGTACTTCTCCGCCTCGTAGACGTCACGGTCCATCCGGGTGTCGTACGGGTAGTCCTCGCGCCACGTCTCGATCGGGTTGCCGCCCGGGTCGATCAGGTCAGGGTCGGAGCCGTGCCCGTCGTGTCGAACCGTGTAGCCCGCCCGGATCAGGTCGTCGAGGTACTCGCGGAAGTTCTGGATCATGACGGCCCCCTCGTGCTGTCCTGCCAACCTACGCCGACGGCAGCTGGCGCGTCTCGACGACGAGCTCGGCGATCTCGCGCAGACGTGTGTTGGAGTCCTGGGAGTAGCGCTTGAGGATCGCGAACGCCGTGACCGCGTCGACGCCGAAGCGCTCCATGATGATGCCCTCGGCCTGCCCGATGACGGTGCGGGTGTCCAGCGCCGAGGTCAGGGACTCGATCGTGTGGGCGGCTGCCAGGGCCGCGGACGCGTGCGCGGAGAACGACACCAGGAGCGCACTGTCGGTGTCCCGGAACTGGTTCACGCGGGAGCCGAAGAGGTTGAGCGCGCCGATCCGGCGTCCGTCGGCCTGGAGGTCGGCCGCGAGCATGCTGTTCACGCCTCGTGCGTGGGCCTGCGGACCCCAGGCCGGCCAGCGGGGGTCGGCTCCGAGGTCGTGCGAGACGACGATGTGCTGCTCGGTCGCCGCGTCGACGCAGGGGCCCTGGTGGAGCTCGTGCTGGAGCGAGTCGAGCGCCGTGACGACCTCGTCGGTGGGTCCGGCCGTCACGAGCTCGCCGCGGCCCTGGATCAACGTGACGCCGGCCTGGTCGGCGCCGAACAGGAGCCGGGCCGACTCGGTCACCTTCTCGATCGACGGCTCGAGGCCTCGGATCGCGCTCAGCTCGCGGACCACCGCGCTCACGATCTCGTCGTGCTCCGCCATCCGGGATCCTCCTCGGTGATGTGCCGTTCAGGCTGACTCAACCACTAGTGTGCTCGAACACGCGAAACCCTGACCCCTCGGAGCAGCATGTCCGTCCTCACTGCCCTCACCGCCGCACTCACCTCCGGATCGGTGGAGATCGTCGACCTCACCGCCCCGCTCTCGCACGAGACCCCGATCCTCGAGCTGCCGCCGGAGCTCGGCCAGACCCAGCGGTTCACCCTGGAGGAGATCAGCCGGTACGACGACCGCGGCCCGGCCTGGTACTGGAACAACTTCCGCTCCGGGGAGCACACCGGCACCCATTTCGACGCGCCCAACCACTGGGTGACGGGCCGGGACCTGGCGGACATCGACTCCGTGCCGGTCTCCGCGTTCGTCGCGCCGGCGGTGGTGCTCGACGTCACCGACGAGGTCGCGAAGAACCCCGACTTCCTCATCGAGGTCGAGCACCTCGAGGCGTTCCAGGCCGAGCACGGGTCGTTCCCCGAGGGCGGTTGGCTGCTGTGCCGGACCGGCTGGTCCTCCCGGGTCACCCAGGAGGAGATGATCAACAACACGGAGACCGGGCCGACGAGCCCCGGGATGTCCGCCGACTGTGCCCGCTGGGTCGCGGAGGAGTCGCCGCTGCAGGGTATCGGTGTCGAGACCGTGGGCACCGACGCCGGCGCAGCGCACTCGTTCGAGCCCGCGTTCCCCTGCCACTCGTTCCTGCTCGGCAACGGCAAGTACGGCCTCGCGCAGCTGCAGAACCTCGACCGGCTCCCGGCCACCGGCGCCGTCGTGGTCGCGACGCCCCTGCGGATCGTCGGCGGCTCGGGGTCGCCTGCGCGGGTGCTCGCGCTCGTGGAGCGCTGATGCTGGTCGCCGAGGCGGTCGGTCGTGCCCTCGTCGAGGCGGGGGTCGACCACGTCTTCGGCGTCGTCGGGTCCGGCAACTTCCACCTGACCAACGCGATGGTCGCCGCCGGTGCGCGGTTCGTCGCCACGCGCCACGAGGGCGGCGCGGCGACGGCCGCCGACGCGTACGCCCGCACCAGCGACCGGGTCGCCGCGGTGACCCTGCACCAGGGGTGCGGGCTCACGAACGCGATGACCGGCGTCGCCGAGGCCGCGAAGAGCCGCACACCGCTGGTCGTGGTCGCGGCGGAGGTGACGCAGCCGCGGTCGAACTTCTACGTGGACCAGACGGCGCTCGCCGAGGCCGTCGGCGCGGTGCCGGTGCGGATCGGCTCCGCGGCGAGCGCGGTCGCCGACGCGCGCGCTGCCGTGGCGCTGGCGCGGGACCAGAGGCGTACCGTCCTGCTCAACGTGCCGCTCGACGTGCAGGGCGAGGAGAGCGCCGCCGATGCGGGCGACCGGACGCCGACCGACGGACCCGACCGGCACGGCCGGGCGCCGTCGGAGGACGACCTCGGGACGCTGCTCGACGCCCTCGCCTCGGCGCAGCGACCGGTCTTCGTCGCCGGACGCGGTGCTCGCGGCGCGGGACCCGAGCTCGCACTGCTCGCCGAGCGCTGCGGCGCGCTGCTCGCGACGTCGGCGGTGGCGCGAGGGCTCTTCGTCGCGGACCCGTGGTCGCTCGACGTGTCCGGAGGGTTCTCGACCCCGCTCGCGGCCGAGCTCATCGCGGGTGCCGACCTCGTCGTGGGGTGGGGATGCGCCCTCAACATGTGGACGATGCGCCACGGGCGGCTGATCGGACCGGGGACGACCGTGGTCCAGGTCGACGACGAGGCGGCGTCGATCGGCGTGCACCGTCCCGGCGCCCTCGGCGTCGTCGGGGACGTCGGGGCGACGGCCCGCGCGGCCGCCGAGCGCCTCTTCGGCTCGCGCGAGGGCTACCGGACGGCGGAGGTCGGCGCGCGGATCGTGGCGGAGGGTCGCTGGCGCGACGTCCCGTACGACGACGACAGCACGACCGACGCGGCCGGGCAGCCCGCCCGGATCGACCCGCGGACGCTCACGCTCGCCCTCGACGACCTGCTCCCGCGCGAGCGGGTGGTCGGCGTCGACTCCGGCAACTTCATGGGCTACCCGAGCGCCTACCTGGCGGTGCCGGACGAGCGAGGCTTCTGCTTCACCCAGGCGTTCCAGTCGATCGGGCTCGGCCTCGCCACCACGATCGGCGCCGCCCTCGCGCAGCCCGACCGGCTCCCGGTCGCCGCACTGGGCGACGGTGGCGCGCTGATGGGCGCCGCGGAGCTCGACACCGTCGTGCGGCTCGGGCTGCCCATGGTGGTGGTGGTCTACGACGACGAGGCGTACGGCGCGGAGGTGCACCACTTCGGTCCGGGGGGCCACCGGCTGGACACGGTCGAGTTCCCGCCGACCGACGTCGCGGCGATCGGACGCGGCTACGGCCTCGACGCGGTCACGGTGCGCGGCACGGACGACCTGGCGGGTGTCGCGCGGTGGCTCGAGGGTTCGCGTGACCGGCCGCTGCTCGTCGACGCCAAGATCACGAGCGCCCCGTCGTGGTGGCTCGAGGAGGCGTTCCGGGGGCACTGACGCCTGGCCGGTCGGCGAGGTGCCGCGCGAACTCCTCGACCGTGATCACCGGGATGCCGTATCCGCGGGCCTTCTTGGCCTTGACCGACATCGTGTAGGCGTCGGCGGCCACCACGACGTCGACCTCCGTGGTGACGCCGTCGAGGACGGTCAGGCCGCTGTCGACGGCCCGCCGAGCCCACGCGTCGTGGGGCTCGGCCATCTCGCCGGTGAAGACCACGCGTGCGTCGCGCTTGAGGGCGAACGGGGCGGCCACGGCGGGCACCGCGGCGCCGGCCAGCGCCGCCTCGAGGTCGGACGCCTCGAGACCGAGCGCGGCCGTGACGCGCTCGAGGTCACCGTGCTCGGCGTCGGTCAGTGGGCGCTCGCGGGTGGCGAGGCGGGCCAGCGCGCCGAGGTAGTCGCGGTGCATCCGGACCACGTCGGGAGCGCTGAAGCCGAGCGAGCGGGAGACGGCCGCCAGGACGCCCGAGTCGCCAGGGGCGAGCGCGTGCTCGGCCAGCGCCTGGTCGAGCACGGCGAGGTAGGGATCGGCGAGCTCCGACGCCGGGTCGCGCGGGAGGTGGTCGACGAGCCCGGCCATGAAGCCCGAGGGTGGCGGGAGCGTGGTGTCGTCGGGGCGAGGCGCGGTCCGGAAGCGCTGGGCCGGCACCTCCGGCCAGGCGAGTGCTCGGCTGCGGTCGAGCACGTCCTGCCACGGGGGAGGCGTGCCGACGCGATCGAGGTAGTGCGCCAGCAGCCCGGCGGTCGCCCGCGTGTCGGCGGCGGCAGCGTGCCAGCCTTCGAGCGGCACGCCGGCGGCGGCGCAGCACTCGCCGAGCGAACGGCCCGAGCCAGGCAGCAGGTCGCTGCTCAGCGTCATCGTGCAGAGTCCGACCTCGTGCGTGACCGGGAAGTCGAGGCCCAGCCGCTCGAACTCGGCGACGAGGAAGGTCAGGTCGAAGGGCAGGTTGTGCGCGACCAGCGTGCGGCCGCGGAAGAGGTCGACCAGGTGCCCGGCCACCTCGGCGAAGCGCGGCGCCCGGACGGCGTCGACGGCGCGGATGCCGTGGATGCGCTGGGGCCCGAGGTCGCGCTCGGGGTTGATCAGGCTGGACCACTCGCCCTCGACCCTGCCCTGGCCGTCGACGAGGACGACTGCCACCTCGGCCACGCGGTGGTGGAACGCCGGGGTGAGTCCGGTCGTCTCGGTGTCGATCACGGCGTACATGGCACCTCGCGTACTCCTCGGGTCGTGCCAGCACCGTAGCCGTCAGGACCGACAGGTCGACTGGCTACCGTCCCCCCCACGAGGGTCATGACGCCTGCTGGCGCCCCGACACGCACCGGCGCCGGGTAGTTCGCCCAGCTCGTCGCCGGGCGCCGCCCTACCGTCGGGTTGTGAGACCCGCGCCCCTGCGAGGTAAGCAAGCGCTTAGTATCGGTCCATGGCCGATTCACGGATCCTCTCGCGCCGCGACCTCGAGTTCCTCCTCCACGAGTGGCTCGACGTCACCGAGCTGACCAGGCGCGAGCGGTACGCCGAGCACGACCGCGACACCTTCGACGCCGTCCTCGAGCTGTCCGAGGCCATCGCGACCGAGAAGTTCGCCCCGCTGAGCCGCGCCCTCGACGTCGACGAGCCCCGCGTGGGCGCCGACGGCAGGGTCGAGATGCTCCCCGGCGTCGCGGAGGCGCTCGACGCGTACAACGCCGCGGGCTTCCCGGGTCTAGCCTTCGGGGCCGAGCACGGCGGCGCGCAGCTGCCTTTCACCCTGCAGCGGGCCTCGGCCATGTGGTTCCAGGCCGCCAGCGTCGCGGTCCACTCGTACCCGTCGCTGGCAGCGGGCAACGCGCACCTGATCCTGACGCACGGCACGCCGGAGCAGGTCGAGACCTACGCCAGGCCCGTGATCGACGGTCGCTGGTACGGCACGATGTGCCTGTCCGAGCCGCAGGCCGGGTCCTCGCTCACCGACATCACGACCCGCGCGGTGCGCCAGGACGACGGCTCCTACCGCCTCACCGGCACCAAGATGTGGATCTCGGCCGGCGACCACGAGCTCGGCGAGAACATCGTCCACCTGGTCCTCGCCAAGACCCCCGACGCCCCCGCCGGCGTGAAGGGCATCTCGCTGTTCATCGTGCCCAAGCACCTCCCCGACGACGCGGGGGATCCGGGAGAGCGCAACGACGTGGCGCTGGTCGGGCTCAACCACAAGATGGGCTTCCGCGGGACGACGAATACGCTCCTCAACTTCGGCGAGGGGTTCGCCACCCCGGGCGGGCGCCCGGGAGCGGTCGGCTTCCTGGTCGGCGAGGAGCACCACGGCCTCGCGTACATGTTCCACATGATGAACGCCGCGCGGATCGGCGTCGGCGCGGGCGCCGTCGCGCTCGGCTACACGGGGTACCTGCACGCGCTCGACTACGCGAAGACGCGGACGCAGGGGCGGCCGGTCGACGGGAAGGACGCGCTCGCGCCGCCGGTGCCGATCATCGACCACGCGGACGTCCGGCGGATGCTGCTGGCGTCGAAGGCGTACGTCGAGGGCGGGCTCGCGCTCGTCCTCTACTGCGCGCGCCTGGTGGACGAGGAGGCGACCGCTCCCTCCGCGGCGGACCGTGAGCGGGCGCACGCGCTGCTCGAGGTGCTGACCCCCATCGCCAAGTCCTGGCCGTCGCAGTGGTGCCTGGCTGCCAACGACCTCGCCATCCAGGTGCACGGCGGCTACGGCTACACGCGCGACTACCCGGTGGAGCAGCTCTACCGCGACAACCGGCTCAACCCGATCCACGAGGGGACGCACGGGATCCAGGGGCTCGACCTGCTCGGCCGCAAGGTCGTCGCGGGAGGCGGGGCGGGCCTCGCGCTGCTCGCGGAGACCATCGGTGCGACCGTCGCCCGTGCCCGCAAGGCCGGCGGCGACGCGGCGACGTACAGCGACGCGCTGGAGTCCGCGCTCGGCCGGCTCGTGGAGGTCACCGGCATCGCGTGGGCCGACCGGGACCCGGCCGTCGCCCTGGCGAACGCCTCGGCGTACCTCGAGGCTGCCGGGCACGTCGTCGTCGCGTGGATCTGGCTCGAGCAGCTGCTGGCGACCGGCGACCGGCAGGGCACGTTCTACGACGGCAAGCGGGTGGCGGCGCGCTACTTCTTCACCTACGAGCTGCCGACCGTCGGCCCGCGCCTGGACCTCGTCGCCGCGCGCGACCGGACGACGCTGGATCTCGACGTCGAGGTGCTGTAGCCCGCTAACGTCGTCGGCGTGCGTGTCGACGAGCTGCCCCTCGCCCTCGGTCCCCATCCGCGCGGGCCGCTCGGCGCGATCACCGACGTCCCCGGCGTGCGCGTCGGCCACGCGACCCTCGCGGAGGGCGACCTGCGGACCGGGGTGACCGCGATCGTCCCCGACGCGCTCGGTGCCGCGCGGCGGTGGCTCCCGGCGGGCCTGGCGGTGGGCAACGGGTTCGGCAAGCTGGTGGGCGCCACGCAGCTGGTCGAGCTGGGCGCGCTCGAGACGCCGGTGCTGCTCACCAGCACGCTCTCGGCCTTCGCGGTGGCGGACGCGCTGGTGGCGCACGTGCTGGCGCTGCCCGGGTACGAGGACGTGACCACGCTGAACCCCGTCGTCGGGGAGACCAACGACGGCTTCCTGTCCGACGTGCGGGCGCGCGCGGTCGGGGCGGTGCACGTGGAGGCGGCGCTGGCGTCCGCGAGCGCAGGAGCCGTCGCCGAGGGGTGCGTCGGTGCGGGGACCGGGACGACCGCGCTCGGGTTCAAGGCCGGGATCGGCACGTCGTCGCGGGTCGTCGAGCTCGCGGGTGCCCCGCGGACCGTCGGCGCTCTGGTCCAGGCGAACTTCGGCGGGGTCCTGACCGTCGCGGGCGTCGCGATGCCCTCGCAAGACCTGCTCGGTGAACCTCCCGTGGAGACCGTCGGCAACTCGTGCATGATCGTCGTCGCGACCGACGCGCCGCTCGACGCGCGTCAGCTCGACCGGGTGGCCCGCCGGGCGGTCTTCGCGATGGGCAGGGTCGGTGCGAGCTACGCGCACGGCAGCGGCGACTACGCGCTGACGTTCTCCGTCGGGTCGGGACGCCCTCCGGCAGACGCCGACCTCGACCCGCTCTTCGGCGCCACGATGGACGCGGTCGAGGAGGCGCTGCTCAACTCCGTCCTCGCAGCGACCACGACGCGCGGCTTCCGCGGACGCGTGGCGTACGCGGTCCCGGGCGAGGCCGTGCGCGAGCGCCTGCGCGCCGCCGGCATCGTGGCGCCGTCCTGACGGTGCCCGGGCCTCAGAACACCGGCTTGCCCCCGGTCACCCCGAGCACGCTGCCGGTCACGTAGCTGGCGTCGGCCGGCGACGCGAGGAACACGAACGCCGGCGCTACCTCGGCCGGCTGGCCCGCCCGGCCCAGCGGGGTGTCCTTCCCGAAGCTCTCGACCTTCTCCACCGGCTGCGTGGCCGGCTGCAACGGGGTCCAGATCGGTCCGGGCGCGACCGCGTTGACGCGGATGCCCTTCGGTCCCAGCATGGTCGCCAGGTTGGCGGTCACGTTGTTGATCGCCGCCTTGGTCGCCGCGTAGTCGAGCAGCGTCGGCGACGGGTCGTACGCCTGGATCGACGTGCAGTTCACGATGCTCGAGCCGCGCTTCATCAGCGGGACGGCTGCCTGGGTGATCCAGAACAGGGCGTAGAGGTTGGTCCGCAGGACACGGTCGAGGCGGTCGGGAGTGATGCTCTCGATGCCGTCGCCCCGCGCCATCTGGAACCCGGCGTTGTTGACCAGCACGTCGAGCGACCCGAGCTCGTCCACGACGCGCTGCGGCAGGCTCTGCGCCGTGTCGCGGTCGGTGATGTCGCCCGGGAGCAGAACCACCCGTCGGCCCTCCTCGCGCACGCGGGTGGCGGTGTCCTCCGCGTCCTCCGCCTCCTCCGGGAGGTAGGAGATCGCGACGTCGGCGCCCTCGCGCGCGAACGCGATCGCCACGGCACGCCCGATGCCGGAGTCGCCGCCGGTCACGAGCGCGCGGATCCCGCCGAGCCGGCCGGAGCCGCGGTACGACTCCTCGCCGTGGTCGGGGACCGGGACCATCGCCGCGGTGGAACCGGGAGGGTGCTGCTGCTGCGGAGGGAACGACGGCGTATCCATGCCGAACCCGTACCCGAGGGCCCGCCCGTCATGTCAGATGGTCGCTCCGTGCAACCGACTCCGCGCCGCAGCGTCGAGGCAGGCGCCGCTCAGCGCTGCAACAGCCAGACCAGCCCCACGACGGTCGGCAGCGCCGCGACGACCATCCACACCGGCGACCAGAGCGAGCGCTGCAGGATCACGCGCACACCCGCGTACGTGAGCGCCGCGATCACCCCGGACATCAACGTGATCGCGATCGCGTCGCCGTGGCGCCCCTGGTTGTCCAGGACGAAGCCCAGACCGATGCACCCGAAGATGCCGTGGACCGTGATCGCGAAGAACCCGATGGCGGCGACCCGGCGCTGGACGACCCGCAGCGCGCGCAGCTCGGCCTCGCGCTGCTCGCGCGTCTTCGGGGCGGGGGCGGACTTCGTGCTCTCGGTCATGCGGGGGTGCTCCTGGTCGGGACGGGGTCGGACGCCTGCTGGGCGGAGGCGATGAGCCGGTGGAGGAAGGTGT
The DNA here is from genome assembly GCF_050632745.1 of Mumia spirodelae. Lineage (NCBI taxonomy): Bacteria > Bacillati > Actinomycetota > Actinomycetes > Propionibacteriales > Nocardioidaceae > Mumia > Mumia spirodelae. The sequence goes on from NZ_JBODSD010000001.1 coordinate 573,786, forward strand.
TGGCGCCCTCGAGCTCCTCGAGCGACATGCCGAGGCGTTCGAGCATGGTGGCCGGGACCTGCACGGCCTCCTCGCGCAGGGCTCGGCCGGTGTCGGTGAGCGAGATCGTCAGGGCACGCTCGTCATGGGGAGACCGCTCGCGCACGACCAGGCCGACGGCCTCCAGGCGCTTGACGAGCGGTGAGGCCGTCGCGGGCTCGAGGTGCAGCGTCGCGCTCAGGTCCTTGAGCGACTGCCCGTCGCGCTCCCACAGGGCCAGCATCACGAGGTACTGCGGGTGGCTCAGGCCGAGCGGCTCGAGCACCGGGCGGTAGGCGGCGACGACGGCCCGCGAGGCGACCGCGAGCGCGAAGCACACCTGGTGCTCCAGTGCGAGAGGGTCGGTGACGTCCACGTGATGAGTGTACTGATCGTTAGGGCGCTAACGAAATCGTGGTGTCGGTGCCGGTTCCTAGAGTGCGGCCATGACTGACGACGTACGCTGGCACGCCCGCGCCGCGGACCTCCTCGCCCTGCACCACACCTCGGCGCCGCTCGTCCTGCCGAACGTCTGGGACGGCGGCAGCGCGCGCCTCGCCGAGGAGGCCGGCTTCGCGGCGCTCGCGACCACCAGCGCCGGCATCGCCTTCAGCCACGGCGTCCGCGACGGCGCCCTCGAGCGAGGGCCGATGATGGAGCGCATCGCGCAGATCGTCGCGGTCGCCGGGGTGCCCGTCACCGCCGACCTCGAGTCGGGCTACGGCCCCGAGGCCGACGACGTCGCCCGCACCGTCGCCGAGGCGGTCGGACTGGGCGTGGTCGGTGCCAACCTCGAGGACGTGCGCGACGGGGAGCTGCTGGAGGTCGAGAAGGCGCACGCGCGCCTGGAGGCGGCGCGCGAGGCAGCGCCTCGAGGAACCTTCGTCCTCAACGCCCGCACCGACACCTACCTGGTCGGCGTTCCCGACGCCTTCGCGGAGACGGTGCGCCGCGCCGAGGCGTACGTCGAGGCCGGTGCGGACTGCGTGTTCGTGCCCGGTGTCGGGGACGCGGACACGATCGGCCGGCTCGTCGCAGCGGTGCCCGCACCGCTCAACGTGGTGGCCGGACTGACCGCCGCGATGCCGAGCGTCGGCGAGCTCGGACAGCTCGGTGTCGCACGGGTCAGCGTCGGCGGCAGCCTCGCCCGAGCAGCGCTCGCGTACGTCGAGACGACGCTGCGCTCGCTGCACGGCGAGCACGACCTGTCGTTCACGATGTCGGCCCTCGGACACGCTGACCTGCAGCGGAGGTTTTCATCGCGGATCCCCTGAGCCTGCATGGATCGACCGTGCTGGGGTAGTGGGCAGGGCAACGAGCCCCAGGGGGAGATCACATGTCGAGTCAGGGAACACTGCGTCGGGCCTCGACGCGCGTCGCCGGCGGTCTGAAGGACCTGCCGCGCAACGCCGCGTGGCTCGTCTCGAAGGCGGTGAACGTCGACCAGGTCCCGTCCGCGGCGTCCCACGCCGCCACGGAGTCTCGGGACAGCGTCGTCGACCAGCTCCGTCGTGCGACGGCAGCCGTCGCCGACAAGGTGCCGGGGACCGACTCGGTCGAGACCCGGCTCGCCCGCGCTCACACGGCCGTCGAGCGCGCCCGCAGCGAGGAGCAGGACGCCCTCGCGCGAGCGCAGGACGCCAAGCAGCGTGCGGACGAGGCCGCCGCCGTCGAGAAGGCGGCGCGCGAGCGGGTCCGGGCGGCGCAGAAGGAAGCGCACGACCGCGTTCAGCAGCGCGTGCAGGAGGCACGCCGTCGCGCTGACGCGATGGTCGAGGCCGAGCGTCGCGAGGCCGACGACGAGGCACAGGCCCGCCTCGGGAAGGTGCGTGAGGCCGCGGACCGCGAGGTGCAGCAGTCTCGCGCCGAGGCCGACTCCGCCGCTCAGGACGCCCAGGAGCGCATCGACTCCGCGCACGCGGCGATGAACGAGGCGCGCCAGCTCGCCGACGAGGCGACGGCCGCCGCGGAGGAGGCCGCCAAGAAGGCGCGCGAGGAGGCGGACAAGCTCGTCGCGCGGGCGCAGGAGCAGGCCGGCGAGGCCGACCAGACGCGTGCGCGCGCCGCCGCCGCTCGCGAGGCGGTCGCAGCCAGCACCGCCGCCGCCGTGCGCGCCGAGCGGACCCAGGAGATCCCGACGAGCCTCTCGCGCCGCAGCAAGGCGGAGCTCGTGGACCTCGCCAGGTCGCTCGGGGTCGAGGACACCTCCCAGAAGACGAAGACGCAGCTCGTGAACGCCATCCGGCGCTCCTCACGCAGCCGAAGCTGAACGGAGAGAACCCGTGAAGATGTTCCACCGCAAGTCCCCGTGGCAGCGAGCCCTCGAGAAGGTCCCCGGAGGCAGCAAGCTCCGTGGCGGCGCCCTCGCCACCGTGGGGGTGATCGGGCTGTCCGCGGCCAGCGCCGCGGTGAGCGCGATCCGAGAGAAGCAGCGCACCCAGTGAGGCTCCGGACGCTCGCGGTCTTCGGCATCGGCTACGTCCTCGGGACGCGAGCCGGCCGGGAGCGGTACGAGCAGATCGTCGCGGCTGCCCGCCGGGCCGGGAAGCGCATCGAGGAGTACGGCGATCCGGATGGCACGCGGAGCCCCTCCACCCGAGGGTGAGCAACCGACGCTCGCGGTCGGTGCGGTCGTCCGCGCCGACCTCGTGGCGCGCCTGCTCGGCGTGAAGCTGCTCCGGATCGTCGCCACGATCGTCGTCACGCCGCCGGCGGGGCCGCCGGTCGGTCCCCCGGTCGGCCCGCCGACCAGGACGCCGGTCGCGCGATCGGTGACCCGCCCGCTCGACCCGCGTGCTCTGCCCGTCGTGCCGGGTGTCGTCCTGTCGCGCGACGGCGGCCTCCCGGAGGCGGAGCTCCTCCTCCGGGAGGCGCGGACGACCCTCGCCGCGCGACGCCGCGGGTGACCTACTCGAGGAAGAGCCGCGAGATGAGCAGGGCGGTCGGCACCGAGACGATCGCCATGACGAGGGTCGGCAGGATGAACGAGTGGTTCAGGACGTACTTGCCGATCTTCGTCGAGCCGGTCTGGTCGATCTCCACGGCCGCGAGCTGAGAGCCGTTGGCGGGGAGCGTCATCACGCCGCCCATCGCGGGCAGGTACGCCGCGAGGGTCGGCGTCGCGATCCCGAGGCTGATGCCCAGCGGGATCATCGTGTTCACCGCGGCCGACTGGCTGGTGGTCGCGGCGGCGACGAGGAACAGCCCGATGGCGAGGAACCACGGGGCTTCCTTCGCGATGTCGGTCAGACCGCCGATGACGGTCTCCTCGTTCCCGGTGATGAAGGTGTTCGCGAGCCAGGCGATGCCGAGCAGCGCGATGATCGCGGTGAGCCCGGACTTCGTGAGCGGGGCGTCGAGCACGGCGCCCGGCTTCACCTTGCCGACGTACATCACGGCGAGGGCCACGGCGAGCATCACCATGATGAGGAGCGTCGTGAGCGAGAGGGTGACCGTCTCGCCGTCGACCTCGTACGACGGGAGCAGCTCGTCGAACGCCCCGAGGAGCACCACCACGAACACGCCCGCGAAGAAGACGCCCGCGGCACGCTTGGCGGTGACCGGGACGTCCGCGCCCTTCACCTCTCCGGTCTCCGCGGCGGGGGGATGGATCAGCCCGGCCGCGAGGCGGCGCTGGTACTCGGGGTCGTTCTTGAGGTCGTGCCCGACGCGGCTCTGGATCACCGCCGCCACGATGGTGCCGAGCAGCACGGCCGGGAACGTGATGAGCAGGATCTCGCCGAGGCTCAACGCGTCGGGCTGGTTGCCGGTGAGCCCGACGAACGCCGCCATGGCCGCCGCGACGGGGCTGGCCGCCAGGGCGAAGCCGGAGACCGCGACCGAGGTCGAGAGCGGACGCTCCGGGCGGATGCCACGCTCGTACGCGACCTCGTAGATGACCGGCAGCAGCGGGAAGATGATGTTGCCGGTGCCCGCGCCGGCGCAGAACGCGAAGGTGATCAGCGGCGCGAGGTAGTTCACGAGCTTGGGCCGTGCGCGGATCACCTTCTCCGCGAGGAACACCAGGTAGTCGATGCCGCCGGCCGCCTGCATCGCCGACGCCGCCGTGATTACGGCGATGATCACCATGATCGCGTCGCTCGGGATGCTGCCCGGAGGCGCACCGAAGATGAACACCAGGACCAGGACGCCGACGGCGCCCCAGAGACCGAGCCCGACGCCGCCGACCTTGACGCCCATGTAGATGGCGCCGACGACGACGAGTGCCTGGAGGATCAGCAGGAAGGTGTCCACGCACGTGCCTTTCGTACGCCGGCCGCCCGGCGGCCGGTGGGGGATGGGAGCGACTACTCGGCGAGTGCCTGGATCAGCAGTGCCTGGGCGAGGGCCATGTTCTCGATCTCGGAGGGGTCGACGGACTCGTTGGGACCGTGGATGTTGGCAAGTGCGGCGTCCTCGGCGCCGATCAGCACGAAGTCGGCCTGAGGCGCGGCGTCGCGCAGGGTGTCAAGCAGAGGGATCGAGCCGCCGGAGCCGACGGACTCGACCTCGCGCCCGTACGCGGTGGCGAGGGCGTCGCGCATCAGCCCGAACGCCCGACCGTCGGTCTCCTGGGAGAACGGCGGCGAGACCTTGTCCTGGTGGACGTCGACCTGGACGTTCCACGGGGCGGCCGCGCGCAGGTGCGCCATCAGCTTCTCGACCGCCTCCTTCTCGTCCTGGCCCGGCGGGATCCGCATGGCGACGACGGCGCGCGCCGTCGGCTGCAGCACGTTCGACGCCTCGGCGACCGGAGTCGCGTCCATGCCGAGGACGCTGATGGACGGCTTCGACCACAGCCGCGAGGCGACCGTCCCGGAACCGACCAGGTCGACTCCGTCGAGGACGCCGGCATTGGTGCGCAGCATCTCCTCGGAGTAGTCGGCGCCCTCCCACGCGCCCGACGCGATGCCCTCGACGAGGCAGTTGCCTTCGTCGTCGATGAGGGTGGCCAGCATCTTGATGAGCGCCATCCAGGCGTCGGGCGCCGCGCCACCGAAGAGCCCGGAGTGCACCGGCTGAGCGAGCGTACGGACCTCGACGACGGCCTTGACGTGGCCACGCAGCCCGATGCTCAGCACCGGCTCGCCCACGGTGAGGTTGCCCATGTCGGCGACGACCATGACGTCGGCCTGCACCTGGTCCGGGTTGGCCTCCACCCACGCCTCGAGGTGGCTGATCGTCTCCTCCTCGCCCTCGATCACGAGGCGGACGCCGACGGGGGGCTTTCCGTCGAAGGCCGCGAGGGTCGCGAGGTGGATCGCGATGCCGGACTTGTCGTCGGCGGCGCCGCGCCCGAAGAGCCGGCCGTCCTTCCACGTCGGGACGAAGGGCTCGGTGTCCCAGCCCTGCTCCTTCGGTGCGGGCTGCACGTCGTAGTGCGCGTACAGCAGCACGGTCGGCTTGCCCTCGGGAGCCGGGATCTCCGCGGTCACCGCGGGGTAGCCGCCGGTGATCGGGGTGACCTGTGCCTGCACCCCGTAGCGACCGAACGCGTCGACCACGTACTGCGACATGGCGTGGACCGGGTCCGACGGGAATCCGGGGAACGCGCACGAAGGGATGGCCACCATCGCCTCGAGGTCGTCCTTGATCTGGGGCATCACCGAGGCGATCTTCGGGCGCAACGTCGAATCGTCCATGGCGAGACGGTAGACCCGGGAGGGTGGTCGAGGTGTCACCCCGGCCGGGTGATTTACGCGCGCGTGCCGTGGGCCCGGACGGCCGCCGGGAGCTCCCTGGCGGCCTCGAGGAGCGCGGGGCCGTACCAGGTGAGCAGGCGTCCGGAGACCAGCGCCGTCGGCACGCGTTCGAACGCCTCAGGGCCGTCGTCCGGCCCGAAGACGTAGGGCTCGTCGGGGAGCAGGACCAGGTCGAGGTCGCCTCGGTCGAGGTCGGCGAGGGCGACGTGCGGGTAGCGGTCGGACGCGGCGGCGTACGCGTGGTCCCACCCGAGCCGGCCGAGCAGGTCCCCGGTGAAGGTGTCGCGTCCGACCACCATCCACGGGTCGCGCCAGACGGCGACGGCCACCCGCGGGCGTACGGCGTCGGCCGGCGCGGCGGGCGGCGCCCAGGCCTGCTCGGCCTCCACCAGCCACGGCGGGACCTCCCACCCGAGCGCGTCGGTGAAGAGCCGGCGCATCGAGGTGAAGGCCTCGTCCACGGTCTCGATCCGGGTCACCCAGACGGGCACACCCGCCTCGCGCAGGCGGCGCACGTCGAGCGCCCGGTTCTCCTCCTGGTTGGCGACGACGAGGTCGGGCGCGAGGTCGACCACGGCCTGCACGTCGGGGTTCTTGGTGCCGCGGACCCGGGTGACGTCCAGGTCGGCGGGCCGCGTGCACCAGTCCGTCGCACCGACCAGTGCGGCGTCCCCGGTGGCGGCGACCGCCTCGGTCAGCGAGGGCACGAGCGAGACGACCCTGCGGGCGGGGTGCGTGACACGCACCTCCGCCCCCAGGTCGTCGCGGCTCATGACCTCCGTCGCTCAGCCCTGGCGCGTGCCGCCGGCATCGCCGCGGCGCGGGTCGGTGCGCAGGTCGTCGCGCGGGACCTCGTAGGTCTCGGTCACGTCGACCGTGTCGTCGGTCGCGCGGGTGCGGTCGGGACGCAGACCACGGTCGTCGGCACCGCGGTCGTCGGCACCGCGGTCGTCCGCGCCTCGGTCGTCCCACCCCTGGCCGTCGTCGGCGGTCGTCCGTGCGTCACGGCCGCCGTCGGGATCGAGCTCGTCGGCCTTCGCCAGCTGGTCGTCCAGCTCCGAGCGCGTGCGCTGCGCGTGCTCCTGGTGCTCGCGCGCCTCACGCTCGCGCTCCTCGGCCGCGACGCGCGCCTCCTCGGCATCGGCACGGGCACGCGACGCCTCGGCGTCGCGGCGGCTGGCCTCGAGACGGGTCGCCTCAGCCTTCTCGCGCAGCTCGGCAGCCTCCTGGCGGTGCCGCTCGGCGGTGCGCTTGCGTGAGCTCTGCATGCCCAGCCAGATCGCGATCGCGATCAGCACGACGACCACCGCGATGATCACCCATACCCACCAGTCCATGACGCGCTCCTCATCGGTTAAGGCCGCTCGGGGGTGCGGCCGCACTGCCGGTTCGTGTACCCACTTGGCGCGTCGTCATGCGCGGTACGACGCGCGGGACGATCCGTCGGCGCACCGTCAGACGTTGCGCCGGTACTGCCCACCGACCTCGAAGAACGCCTCGGTGACCTGCTGCAGCGAGCACACGCGTGCGGCGTCCATGAGCACGCCGAACGCGTTCTCGTCCGAGGCGGCCGCCTCCTTGAGCCGCGCGAGCGCTGCCTCCGCCTCCTCGCGGTGGGCCTCCTGGTACGCGCGGACGCGGGCGAGCTGCGAGCGCTTCTCGTCCTCGGTCGCCCGGGCGAGCTCCAGCGGGCCGTGCTCCTCCTCGCCGCGCGGGTTCCGGAAGGTGTTGACACCGATGATCGGGAGCGACCCGTCGTGCTTGCGCTGCTCGTAGAGCATCGACTCGTCCTGGATCCGTCCGCGCTGGTAGCCGGTCTCCATCGCGCCGAGGACCCCGCCGCGCTCGGTGATCCGGTCGAACTCCGCGAGCACCGCCTCCTCGACGAGGTCGGTGAGCTCGTCGATGACGTACGACCCCTGCTGCGGGTTCTCGTTCATCGCGAGACCCCACTCCTTGTTGATGATCATCTGGATCGCCAGCGCGCGGCGCACCGACTCCTCCGTCGGTGTCGTGACGGCCTCGTCGTAGGCGTTGGTGTGCAGGCTGTTGGCGTTGTCGTAGATCGCGATCACTGCCTGCAGCGTGGTGCGGATGTCGTTGAAGCTCATCTCCTGCGCGTGCAGCGATCGGCCCGACGTCTGCACGTGGTACTTCAGCTTCTGCGAACGCTCGTTGGCGCCGTACCGGTCGCGCATCGCGACCGCCCAGATGCGGCGGGCGACGCGGCCGATCACGGAGTACTCCGGGTCCATGCCGTTGGAGAAGAAGAACGACAGGTTGGGGGCGAAGTCGTCGACGTCCATCCCGCGCGCGAGGTAGGACTCGACGTAGGTGAAGCCGTTGGCGAGCGTGAACGCGAGCTGGCTCAGCGGGTTCGCCCCGGCCTCGGCGATGTGGTAGCCCGAGATCGAGACCGAGTAGAAGTTGCGCACCCGGTGCTGGATGAACCACTCCTGGATGTCGGCCATCATCCGCAGGCTGAACTCGGTCGAGAAAAGGCAGGTGTTCTGGCCCTGGTCCTCCTTGAGGATGTCGGCCTGCACCGTGCCGCGGACGGTGCCGACGGCGTACGCGACGAGCTCGGCGTCCTCCTCCGCCGAGGGCTCGCGGCCCTGCTCCTCCCGGAAGCGGTCGCGCTGCTGGTCGATGACGGTGTTGAGGAAGAACGCGAGCACGGTCGGTGCAGGTCCGTTGATCGTCATCGAGACCGACGTGGTGGGCGCGACGAGGTCGAAGCCGTCGTACAGCGCCTTCATGTCGTCGAGGGTGGCGACGGAGACGCCGGACGTGCCGACCTTGCCGTAGACGTCGGGCCGCTCGTCGGGGTCGCGCCCGTAGAGCGTGACGGAGTCGAACGCGGTCGACAGCCGAGTCGCCTCGCCGTCGGCCGAGAGCAGCTTGAAGCGGCGGTTGGTGCGGAAGGGGTCGCCCTCGCCGGCGAACATGCGTGCCGGGTCCTCGCCGTCGCGCTTGAACGGGAAGACGCCCGCCGTGTACGGGAACTGGCCCGGCAGGTTCTCGCGGCGCCAGTAGCGCACGAGGTCGCCGTGGTCGGTCGTACGAGGCAGGGCGACCCGCGGGACACGGGTGCCCGACAGCGACTCGCGCACCAGCGTCGTCCGGATCTCGCGGTCGCGCACCGTGACGACCTGCTCGTCGCCCTGGTACGACGCCACGACCGACGGCCACCCGTCGATCTGCGCACGGACGTCGTCCGGGAGGTCGGCACGGGTCTGCTCGGCGAGCGCGCGTGCGTCGTCCGCGGACAGGCCTGCGGCGTCGAGGTCGTGGGCCGCCGACGCGAGCGCCTGGGCGCGCCGTGCCGTGTCGGCGATCCGCTCGGTGGCGGCGTGGTAGTCGCGCACCGTCTCGGCGATCTCCGAGAGGTAGCGGACGCGTGCCGCGGGGACCACCTGCGCGAACCGCGTCGAGTGCCGGACGTCGACGCGCGGGAGGGCGCCGTCGTCGAGCGTGAGCCCGTGCTCGCCGAGGAGCCGGACCAGCTCCTGGAAGAGCGCCGTGACACCGTCGTCGTTGAAGGTGGCCGCGGACGTGCCGAACACCGGCATGTCCTCGGGGCGGCTGACGAAGGCCTCGCGGTTGCGGACCAGCTGTCGGCCCACGTCGCGCAGGGCGTCGGCCGCGCCGCGGCGCTCGTACTTGTTGATCGCGACGACGTCGGCCAGGTCGAGCATGTCGATCTTCTCCAGCTGCGACGCGGCGCCGAACTCCGGCGTCATCACGTACAGCGAGGCGTCGACGTAGGGGACGACGGCGGCGTCGCCCTGACCGATGCCAGGAGTCTCGAGGATCACGAGGTCGAAGCCGGCCGCCTTCACCACGGCCAGGACGTCGTCGAGCGTGCTGGGAAGCTCGTGGGCGCCGCGCGTCGCCAGCGAACGGAAGAAGGTGTGGACGCCGTCGAGGGCGTTCATCCGGATCCGGTCGCCGAGCAGCGCCCCGCCGCCGCGACGGCGGGTCGGGTCGACGGCCAGCACCGCGATGCGCAGCTTGTCCTGCTGGTCGGTGCGGAAGCGTCGGACGAGCTCGTCGGTGAGCGAGGACTTGCCGGACCCACCGGTGCCGGTGATGCCGAGGACGGGAGCCGAGGACGCCTCCGCCGCGGCGCGTACGGCGTCGGCGAGCGCGCCGTCGAGGCGGCCCTGCTCGGCGCCGGTGAGGGCGCGCGCCAGGGCGACGCGGTCGCCCGCGAGCACGGCGTCGGGCTCCGGGCGGGCCTGCGCCCAGAGGTCGGCACGGCACGCCTCGACGACCTCGGCGATCATCCCCGGCAGCCCGAGCCGCTGGCCGTCCTCGGGGGAGAAGATGAGCACGCCGCTCTCGCGCAGCCGCGCGATCTCCGCGGGGACGATGACCCCGCCACCGCCGCCGAAGACCTTCACGTGGCCGGCGCCCCGCTCGGCGAGGAGCTGCACGAGGTACTCGAAGTACTCGACGTGGCCGCCCTGGTAGGACGACACCGCGACACCGTGGGCGTCCTCCTCGATCGCCGCGTCCACGACCTCGGCGACCGAGCGGTTGTGCCCGAGGTGGATCACCTCGCACCCCTGCGACTGCAGGATCCTGCGCATGATGTTGATCGACGCGTCGTGACCGTCGAACAGGCTGGAGGCGGTGACGATCCGTACGCGGAGGGCGTCCTCAGATTCCATAGGACATAAAATAGTTGGACTTCCTAATAATGTCGAGCGCCGGTAGGGTGAGCGTCATGCCAGCCCAGCCCCGACTGCCGTTCGACCCCGTCGAGCGCGCCGGCGACCTGTGGGAGTCGCACTTCGGCGACGCCACGGCGATGCGGCTGGCCACCTCCGTCATGCGCGTCCAACAGCTGCTCCTCGCCGAGCTCGACGCCGCCCTGAAGCCGTACGCGATCACCTTCGCGCGGTACGAGGTGCTGGTGCTGCTCACGTTCAGCCAGACGGGTGCGCTCCCGCTGAGCAAGATCGGTGAGCGCCTGATGGTTCACCCGACCTCGGTCACCAACGCGATCGACCGGCTGGAGGCCCAGGGACTGGTGCGCCGCGAGTCCGACCCGGCCGACCGGCGACGGACCTTGGCGTCGCTCACCCCGGCCGGACGCGAGCTCGTCGCCGAGGCCACGGCGGCGCTGACCGCGATCGACTTCGCGATCACCGGCCTGAGCGCGGCCGAGCAGGACGACACCTTCGCGCTGCTGCAGCGGCTGCGCGCCGCCGCGGGTGATTTTCCTGAAGAGCAGAGCCCCGACGCGCAGGGCCCTGCGCAACCGCGTCCAGAACCCTCGATCGTCGGTTGACGGTCCGCGCCGCGACCCACTAAGTTCGCCGCGGGTTCAGCCCTGGTGCCGCGCCGTGAGCGGGGGCTCGGCACTGTGTCGGGGTGCGGGTGACGGAGGCGTCGGGGTGAGTTCTGCACGGACCAGCGAGCCCGTGACGGCACTCGAGGCGCTCGCGTTCGCCGGTGCGGTGATCGGTCCGTCCTGGGGGCTCGGCGTCCTCATCGCGTCCTTCTACGTGGCCGGACCGGCCTTCGTCGTGCTCCTGGTCCCGATGGCGTTCCAGCCCGTCTCGCTGCTCGTGGCGCTGCTCGCGGTCGCCGGCGTGACCGTCCTCGTGCTCCGCGTCCAGGAGCGCTGGACGCGCGCGGAGATCGCGCTGGTGTCGTGCGCGGTCCTCGCGGCCGCGCTGTGGATCACTCCCGTCGTCCTGATGGGGGATGCCGGGGACGGCGTGGTGATCGGGCTGATCCTCGTGGTCCTCGCGTGCGCCTTCGGTCCCGTCCCGCTCTGCTTCTGGTCGGCCACGCGGATGTCCCGGTCGATGCGGGTCGCGGTGACCGATCCGGCGGCCACGTCGTGGCTCCGCGACGCCGTAGCGTGGGGCGTGGCCCGCTACGAGATGGTCCGCGCCCGCTCGGAGCGTGCCCCCGTGGCCGGGGACGTGCCCGGTACCGCAGTGACCGACGAGCGGGGAGAGCACCGATGACCACTCCGTACACGATCACGCGGGTCGGCGACGCGTACCTCGTCTCCACCCACCACGTGAACTGGGTCCTCGTCGAGGACGGCCACGACCTGACGCTCATCGACGGTGGCTACCCGGGCAACGTCGTCGACGTCGAGCGCTCCGTCCGCGAGATCGGCCACCAGATGGGCGACATCCGCGCGATCCTGCTCACCCACGCCCACGTCGACCATCTCGGTGGCGCGGCGCGGATCGCGGCCGCTCACGGGATCGATGCGTACACCGGGGCGGTCGAGGTCCCGCACGCGCGGCGTGACTACCTGCAGCAGCTCTCCCCGGCGCAGATCCCGTTCGTCCTGTGGCGACGCGGAGCGGTCGGCTGGGTCCTCGACATCACGCGTCTCGGTGGCACCGACCGCACAGGCCTCGCGCAGGTGGAGTCGTACGACGCCGCGCGGCTCGACCTCCCGGGCGCTCCGGTGGCGGTTCCGACCCCCGGGCACACCGACGGCCACACCGCGTACGCGATCCCGGGCTCAGGCGTGCTCGTGAGCGGGGACGCCGTCATCACCGGGCACGCCGTGTCGCGGCTGCACGGACCCCAGCTCATCGTGCGTCCGTTCTCCCACGACCGCGGTGCCACCACCGACGCGCTCGACGTGATCGCGGAGGTCGACGCCGGCACGCTCTTCCCAGGTCACGGGTCCGTCTGGACCGGCAGCATGCGTGACGCAGCGGCTCAGGCGGCTGCAACCGCAGGCTTCTGGCGCCCCTGAGCGGTCCGCCGCCGGGTCTCCCTCGACCGAGGTTGGGTCGACAGCGGGGGTGAACCCTGCTAGGAAGGAGGTGAACGACCTTGGTGGTCAAACAGCGCGCCACTCTCCAGCACTTTCATCGGAGCGTGGCATGTCAGTTTCCGACCCGATTCTCGAGCGCCCGCACGACCCCTCCCGCGACCTCAGTCGCGAAGACCGAAGGGTCGTCACCACCGCGCTCTGCGACGACCTCGCCGCGTGCGACGACGCAGACGTCGACGTGCTCAGGGCACGCCTGGTCGAGGTCAACATGGGTGTGGCCCGTGCGGTCGCCTCTCAGTACCGCAACCGCGGTGTCGACATCGACGACCTCGAGCAGGTCGCCTACGTCGGGCTCGCAAAGGCGGCCCGCGGGTTCGACCCCGAACGCGGTCACGACTTCCTCACCTACGCCGTCCCGACCATCCGCGGCGAGGTTCGCCGCTGGTTCCGGGACAGCTGCTGGATGGTGCGTCCGGCGCGCCGGGTCCAGGAGACCCGCGCGCAGGTCACCGCCTGCATCGAGGAGCTCGTCCAGGAGCTCGGCGACACGCCGACCTCCGACGACATCGCCGATCGTCTCGGGCTCCCCGTCGAGGAGGTCGACGAGGCGCTGGCGGCCGACGGCTGCTACCACCCCTCGTCGCTCGACGCCCCCGGGAGCAGCGGCGTCGGCACCCTCGCCGACGTCCTCGGCGACGTCGACGACGCGTTCACGCGCGCCGAGCAGAAGGCGTCCTTGGCGCCGCTCGTGCGCGGGCTGAGCGAGCGCGACCGGCAGACGCTCGCCCTGCGGTACTTCCACGAGTGGACGCAGGAGCAGATCGCGGGCCAGCTGGGCGTCACGCAGATGCAGGTCTCGCGCATCCTGAGCCGCATCACGGCGCAGCTGCGTGAGCAGCTCGGTGACGGCATGCTCGCGGCCTAGCGTCGAGGGATGAGGTTCCGGACGGTCTCGCGCACCGAGCGGGGATGGACCCGCCGGCGCGCGGGGCGGGGCTTCCAGTACCTCGACGAGCGTGGCGGTGTTCTCGTCGGCCCCGACCGTGAGCGGTGCGTCGCGCTCGCGATCCCGCCTGCCTGGGAGGAGGTGTGGATCTGCCGCTGGCCGTCCGGGCACCTCCAGGCGACGGGGCGCGACGCCGCGGGGCGCGTCCAGTACCTCTACCACCCCCTGTGGCGCGAGCGGATGGAGGAGCAGAAGCACGAGCGCGTGCTGGAGGTCGCGCACCGGCTCCCGGAAGGACGCGAACGGGTGCTGCGCGACCTCGCGGAGAAGGGCGTGCCCCGGGACCGGGCCCTGGGCGCGGCCTTCCGCCTCCTCGACCGCGGCCTCTTCCGGGTCGGCAACGACCGCTACGCCGCGCAGGGCGGCGGGTACGGGCTCGCGACCCTGCGCAAGGACCACGTCACGCTGCGGCGCGACCGGTCGACGATGGAGTTCGCGTACGAGGGCAAGGCGGGCGTCGCGCAGCGCGTCGTGGTCGCCGACCCCCTCGCGTACGAGGTCGTCGGACCGATGCGGCGCCGACGGGAGGGCGACACGCTGCTCGCCTTCCAGGAGCGGCGGCGGTGGAGCGAGCTGTCGAGCGCGGACGTGAACGCGTACCTGCAGGAGCGCGTCTGCGCCGACATGACGGCCAAGGACTTCCGCACCTGGCACGCGACCGTGCTGGCCGCGGTCTCGCTCGCGTCGAGGGACGAGGGGGCTGCGTCGGTCACAGCGCGCCGTCGTGCTGTCGCCGCGACCATGCGGGAGGTGTCGGACGTGCTCGGCAACACCCCGGCGGTGGCCCGGGCGTCGTACGTGAACCCCCGCGTCGTCGAGCTGTTCGAGGAGGGCGTGACGATCGCTCCGACCCTGCGGCGGATCGGACCGGCGATCGACGAGGAGCGTGATCGTCCCGCGCTCGAGCAGGCGGTGCTGACCCTGCTGGCCGACGGGAGGAGCGAGTGAGTCCGATGGACGAGATCGACGACTTCGACCGCGTGGTGACGCTGGTCGAGGAGAACCCCGGCCTGTACCTCCGCTACTCCCAGGGCCCCGAGCACGACCTGGACGAGGGGCCCAGCCGTGACTACGAGAGCGGCCAGGACATGCCGGGGTGGTCGGTGACCACGGTCGATCCCGAGCCGTGGTGGGACCGGGCGCCCGCGGACTGGATCGCGCGCCGTCTCTGCAAGTACGCGGAGCTCGGGGAGGAGGGGCGCTTCCCGTGGCTCCTGCGGGGTCGCCGCGTCGGCACGGGGCCGGACCACGAGCCGCTCGTCAACGAGATGTCGGCGGTGGCCGCGATCGGGAAGTCCGCCGTGGACGAGGCGCGGGAGCGGTACGAGGCGACCTTCGACGTGGGGAACGACTCGCGCGACGAGACCTGACCGTGCGCATGGTTCGCAGGCGGCCGGGCACCCGCAGCACATGACTGCCACCGTGATGGAGAAGGTTCGTGACCAGGCCCGGTTCGGGCTGCTCGACCACTCTGCGCAGCTGCTCGCGGCGGGCTATCCCTTCTGGGACCGACAGCGGCGGTCGAACGGGTCGGAGGTCGTCCGGACCCGTGTGATGGGCCGGCGCGTGACGTGCCTGCGCGGCGAGGACGGCGCCCGCTTCTTCTACGAGACGTCCGGTCTGCGGCGCAAGGGAGCGCTGCCCCCGCCGATCGTCGCGTCGCTGTTCGGGAAGGCGGCGGTCCACACGCTGGACGGGCCGTCCCACCGCCGCCGCAAGCACGGCTTCGCGACACTCCTCGACAGCGCCGCCGCGTTCGCGATCGCGCAGGACGTCGGGCGCGGGTGGGAGGCCGCCGTCCGCGGCCGGACCGGGACCGTCGACCTCTTCGAGGAGGTCGCCCGGCTCCAGCTCGCCGCGGTGTGCCGGTGGGCGGGCGTCGAGGTCGACGACCTCGACGCCCGCGCCGCGGACATGGTCGCGATGGTCGACGGCTTCGGCTCGGTCGGCCGCAGGCAGGTCCGGGCGCGGCTGGCGCGGCGGCGTGCCGAGCGGTGGATGCTGCCGCAGGTCCGTGCCGCCCGCGCCACGGAGACGGCGGCGCCGCTCGGCGAGGTCGCGCGCTGGCGCGGGGACGACGGTGTGCTCCTCCCGCTCGAGGTCGCGACGGTGGAGGCGCTCAACGTCGTCCGTCCGACGGTCGCGGTGGCCTGGTTCGCCGCGGCGACGGCGCGGGCTCTCGCGCTGTGGCCGCAGGTGCGGTCCGGGATCCGCTCGGGCGACCTCGACCCGCTCTGGGTCGCGCAGGAGGTCCGCCGGCACGGTCGGTTCGCGCCGTTCCTCGGCTCCGTGGCCACGGAGGACCTGGCGTACCGGGAGCACGAGATCCCCAAGGGGTCGCTGGTCGTCCTCGACCTGTGGGGGACCGACCACGACCCTAGGCTGTGGGACGACCCGGACGCGTTCCGACCGGAGCGCTTCGCGCGGCGGGACGTCGGGCCGTACGAGCTCGTGCCCCAGGGCGGGGGCGACCGCGAGAGGGGCCACCGCTGCCCCGGGGAGGACGTCACGTTGGCCTGCCTGACCCTGCTGGTGCCGCGCATCGCCGAGGACGTCCCCGTCGTGCTCGAGACAGGGGTGGCGTCCCGCCGGATGCCTCCCGAGCCGCGCTGCGCGGTGCTCGTCGGCCTGCCCGGGTCCGGGGGCGGGGGCAAGGACCCGAAGACGGAGCCGGGCGGGGACGACCCCGTCACCGATCCCGGGACCGACCCGCGGACCAATCCCGGCGCCCCGCGTCCCAACGAGCCGTACCCGAGCGACCCCGGAGAACCGGGTCCCGCACCTGGCGACAACGACGACGAGAGGAACACCTGATGCCCAAGGCAGCGAAGCTGGCCTACCGCCCCATCGGACTCCTGACCGGCATCGCCGGCGGTCTGATCGCCGGAGCGCTCTTCAAGCAGGTCTGGAAGAGGTTCTCCGACGAGGACGAGGCGCCCAACCCGCTCGCGGCGGACTCGTACAGCTGGCGCGAGATCCTGGTCGCCTCGGCCATCCAGGGCGTCATCTACTCCGTCGTCAAGGCGTCGATCGACCGTGCGGGCGCCAAGGGGTTCCAGCGGGTCACCGGGGAGTGGCCCGGCAGCTGAGCCTCACGCGGCTCGGACCTCGTCGAGGACGGCCTCCCAGTCGGCGAGGAAGCGCTCGAGCCCGAACCGGGCTCGAGCGCGTTCGCGTGCGGCCGCTCCCGTCTCCTCGGCGAGGGTGGGCTCGGCGACGAAGCGGGCGGCCGCCTCGCGGAGCGTACGAGGGTCGGTCGACGTGACGCCGCCGTCGCCGACCGCACGGGGCGCCTCCGTCCCGGCGAACGCGACCACCGGCAGCCCGAGGAACATCGCCTCGAGCAACGAGAGCCCGAGCGAGGTCCAGCGTGCCGTGTGCACGTAGACGCGCCGGCGCGCGACCTCCTCGTGCATCCTCTCCTGCGGAAGGTCCTCGAACGCCCACACCCGCCCTGCGGCCCAGTCGGCCTCGGCGAGCGGCGCGACGCCCATCCCGAACACGTCGAGCGGCACCGCGGGGGCGATCGCCGGGAGCAGGTCCGTCCCGAGCACGCGGGTGCGTCGTACGGGCTCGTTCATCACGACCGCCGCACGGGGCCACTCGCCGGTGAAGCGGTGGCCCGGGTCGGGGATGCCGTGCTCCACGACGTACGTCGGTGTGCTGCCGCAGTCCCAGTACGCCCGGTTGAACGGCGTGACGTGCACGACCGGCACGTCGGGCCGGTCGGCGTACGGGTGCCGGGCACGGACGGCGTCACCGGGAGGCGTGTTGTGCTCGACGTACACGGCGGGGAGGTCGACACCGGCCCGCAGCCCCGTCCAGGCCCGGAGCAGCCCCTCCTCGTGCGGGCGCTGCAGCACCACCGCGTCGAGCGTGACGTCCGCCAGCTCCTCGGCCGTCACCTCCCGGACCGACGACGGCCAGTCCCAGGTCCGTGCGCGGCCGCGGCCGTCGGCGTCGCGGGCCGCGTTCACGGGGACGAGGTAGTCGTGCGGGCCCTGGACGAAGGACGTCGCCCACGAGCCGTGGACGTGCCAGATCAGGACGCGCACGCCGACCTCCCCAGGCCGTGGAACGACCATCCGGCGGCTCTCCACTTGTCCGCGTCGAGGCACGTGCGCGCGTCGACGACGACCGGTGAGGCCACGCCCTCGCGCAGCGCCACGGGATCCAGCCCGGCGTAGTCCTCCCACGCCGTCAGCACCGCGACGACGTCCGCGTCGGAGCAGGCCTCCTCCACCGTGGCGGCGTACCCGAGGCCGTCGGCGACCCGTGCCGCCGACGGCAGCGCCCGGGGATCGTGGACCCGCACCTGCGCACCGAGGTGCTGCAGCGTCGTCGCGACGTCGAGCGCGGGGGAGTCGCGCACGTCGTCCGAGCCGGGCTTGAACGCGATGCCGAGCACGGCCACGCGGCGATGCTCGCCCCACAGGCCGCGCACGAGGTCGACGGTCCGGGACCGCTGACGCATGTTGACCAGGTCGACCTGGTGCAGCAGCGCGGCGGACTCGACGCCGAGCTCGCCCGCTCGCGCGACGAACGCGCGGGTGTCCTTGGGGAGGCAGCTCCCGCCGTAGCCGAGGCCCGGGTCGAGCACGTCGGTCCCGATGCGGGGGTCGGCGCCGAGGATGCGGACCAGGTCGTCGATGTCGGCGCCGGAGCGCTCGCACACCTCGCCGAGCACGTTGACCACGGAGATCCGCGCCGCCAGCATCACGTTCGCCGACACCTTCGCGAGCTCGGCGGTCCGCAGGTCGGTCCGCACCACCGTGGTGCCCTGCCGGACCCAGCGCGCGTACACCTCGGTGAGGACGGCGTACGACGCGTCGTCGCGCACGCCGAGCACAAGCCGGTCCGGATGCTGGGAGTCGGCAACCGCGCGGCCCTCGCGCAGGAACTCGGGGTTCCACGCGAGCGAGACCGGCACCCGTGCCTCGGCCTCGAGGATCTCGGCGAGGTCGTCGGCGGTCCCGACCGGGACGGTGGAGCGTCCGACGACCAGGCACTCCCGCCGCGCGTGGCGCGCCACGTCGGCCGCCGCCGTACGGAGCGCGTCGAGGTCGGCGCCGCGCCCTCCGCGTCGTTGCGGCGTGCCGACGCAGAGGAAGTGCACCTCGGCGTCCGCGACGTCGGCGACGTCGGTGGTGAACCGCAGCCGCCCGCTCGAGACGCCCTCGCGGAGCAGCTCGGCCAGGCCCGGCTCGTGGAACGGCAGTCGGCCCTCGGCCAGAGCCGTGAGGCGGTCGCGGTCCACGTCGTGGGCGACCACGTCGTGCCCCGCCGCAGCGAGGCACGCCGCGTGCGTCGCGCCGAGGTATCCCGTCCCGATCACCGAAGCTCTCACGGCCCTGCGGTGCCCGAGAGGTGGGGCGCTCATGCGTGGGCGCAGCGTTTCGCCGACCGCCAGCGGGGAAACGGACCACCATGAAGGTGCTCGGAGTGAACGCGTTGTTCCACGACCCGTCGGCGGCCCTGGTCGTCGACGGACGAGTCGTCGGTGCCGCGGAGGAGGAACGGTTCAGCCGTCGCAAGCACGGCAAGCGACCGGTGCCGTTCGCGGCGTGGGAGCTGCCCGAGCAGGCGATGCGCTGGTGCCTCGCGCAGGCGGACCTCGACGCCGAGGACCTGGACGCGGTCGTCTACGCGTACGACCCGGCGCTCGCCGAGCCCATCGACGCGCTCGGCCTGCACGACCCGTGGGACGGGCTGCGCCAGACCTACGCCGACCACGTCCCCGGCTTCCTCGCCACCGCGCTGCCCGGTCTCGACCCGGCAGCGGTGCAGTTCGTGGCGCACCACGTCGCGCACGCCGCCTCCGCGGGGCTCGGGCTCACCGACCGCGACACCGACGTCCTCGTCCTCGACGGGCGGGGCGAGGCGACCAGCCACCTCGCGGGACGGTACGAGGGCGGTCGCCTCCACGCGCTGGCCGGGCAGCGTCTCCCGCACTCGCTCGGTCTGCTGTACGAGGACCTCACCGAGCATCTCGGCTTCCTGCGCAGCAGCGACGAGTACAAGGTGATGGCCCTCGCGTCGTACGGCACGCCCCGTCACGCCGACGCGCTGCGCGAGCGGATCCACGCCGACGGCGCGGGCGGCTTCGTCACCGAGCCGGTCCACTGGTCGGCGCTGGCCAAGCAGCGCGCCGCGGGCGAGCCGTGGACGCGCGACCACGCGGACCTCGCCGCCAGCGCCCAGCGCGTGCTGGAGGACACCCTCCTCGACCTCGCACGGTGGCTGCACGACCAGACCGGTGGGGAGCGGCTCGCACTGGCCGGCGGCGTGGCGCTCAACTGCGTGGCCAACACGCGTCTGCACGCCGAGACCCCGTACGAGGCGATCCTGCCGCAGCCCGCCGCGGGCGACGCCGGGACCGCCCTGGGCGCCGCGCTCACCGTCGCGGCCGGGAACGGCCCGACCACGCCGATGCCGGGGGCCGACCTCGGGAGCCGGTTCGACGACCAGGAGATCGAAGCCGCGCTGCGGACCGCGCACTGGCCGGTCGAGCGCCCTGCGGACCTCGCGTCGACGGTGGCCGACCGGCTGGCGGCAGGCGGGATCGTCGCGTGGTTCCAGGGCGCCAGCGAGTTCGGCCCGCGGGCGCTGGGCCACCGCTCGCTGCTCGCCGACCCGCGCGACCCGCAGAACCTCGACCGGCTGAACGCGGTCAAGGGACGCGAGAGCTTCCGGCCGGTGGCCCCCATGGTCCTCGAGGAGAAGGCCGCGGCGATCTTCACCCGTGGCCCGCTCCCGTCGCCGCACATGCTCTTCGTCCACGACGTCCGGCCGCAGTGGCGTGACCGCATCCCCGCCGTGGTGCACGTCGACGGGACCGCGCGGGTGCAGACCGTCGACCGGGCGTCGGAGCCCCGTGTCGCGGCGCTGCTCGACGCGTTCGAGGCGCGCACCGGCGTCCCGGTGCTCGTGAACACCAGCCTCAACACGGCGGGCCGCCCGATGGTGGACTCGCCGCGCGACGCGCTGGAGCTGTTCGGGTCCGCTCCGGTCGAGATGCTCGTGATGGGCCCGTACGTCCTCACGCGCCCGTCGGCGGACGGTCGCGGGGCAGACGGCCGCGGGGCAGACGGCCGCGGGGCCGGCGCATGAGGGCGCCCGCCGGCGTGGTCACCGCCGACACGACCGTCGTCGTCCCTACCGTCGGCCGGCCCTCGCTCGCCAGGGTCCTCGCCACGTTCCTCGCGCCGTCGCACCCCGGCGTCGAGGCGGTCGTCGTGGTGGACGACCGGCCGGCCGACGACGAGCGCCCGCTGCACTCCCTCGTCCCGGCGCTGCCGCTCGACGGGACGCGTCCGTGGTTGAGCGTCGTGCGGTCGTACGGCCGCGGTCCGGCCGCGGCGCGCAACCTCGGGGCGGCCGGGGCCCGGACGCCGTGGATCTCGTTCCTCGACGACGACGTCGAGCCGGAGCCCGGCTGGGCCGCGCACCTGGTGCACGACCTGGAGTCCGCAGGACCGGCCGTGGCGGGGATCCAGGGACGGGTCGAGGTGCCGCTGCCCACGGACCGGCGTCCTGACGACTTCGCGCGGTCGACGGCGGCCCTGGCGACGTCGCGGTGGATCACCGCCGACATGACCTACCGCCGGGTCGCGCTGGTCGCGGCCGGCGGCTTCGACGAGCGGTTCACCCGCGCCTACCGCGAGGACGCCGACCTGGCCCTGCGGGTCGCGGCGACCGGCGCGCGGCTCGTCACCGGCCGGCGGCGGGTGGTCCACCCGGTCCGCTCCGAGCGGGCCGGCGTCAGTGTCCGCGCCCAGCGCGGCAACGCCGACGACCGGCTGATGCGCGCGCTGCACGGACCCGACTGGCGTGCGCGAGCGGAGGCCCCGCACGGCCGCCTGCGGCGCCACGCCGCGGTGACCGCCCTCGGCGCGGTCGGTGTGGTCGCGCTCGCCGCACGCCGCCGTCGGACCGCCTGGGTCGCCCTCGCCGGGTGGGCCGCGGGGACGGTCGAGCTCTTCCTGGCCCGCTGGCTCCCCGGGTCGCGCTCGCGACGCGAGACCGCACGCATGCTCTGGACCAGCGCGGCGATCCCTCCGGCCGCAACCTGGCACGCGGCCCGCGGAGCGGTGGTGCACCGTCAGGCGGAGCCGTGGCCGTCGCACCGGTGGCTCGTGCTGCTCGACCGGGACGGGACGCTCGTCCGCGACGTCCCCTACAACGGCGACCCGGAGAAGGTCGAGCCGGTCGACGGGGCCGAGGAGGCCGTGGCACGGCTGCGCGGCGCGGGAGCGTACGTCGGCGTCGTCACGAACCAGTCGGGCGTGGGGCGCGGCTTCCTCGAGCGTGCGCAGGTCGACGCCGTGAACTCCCGGGTCGAGGAGCTGCTCGGTCCGTTCGACGTCGTGAAGATGTGCCCGCACGCGCCCGAGGACGGCTGCACCTGCCGCAAGCCGGCTCCACGGATGGTGCTCGAGGCGTGCGCCGAGCTGGACGTGCCCCCGGAGCGCTGCGTCGTGATCGGGGACATCGGCGCCGACGTGGACGCCGCCCGGGCCGCCGGTGCGCGGGGAATCCTCGTCCCGAACGACGCCACCCGTCCCGAGGAGGTCGCGGCGGCCCCGTTCGTCCGACCCGACCTGCGGTCCGCGGTCGAGGCGGTCATCCTCTGGGCGGCACAGGCACGCTGATCTGGTCGCGCACCCAGGTGGCGGTCCGCGCCAGCCCGTCCTCGAGGTCCACCTCGGGCTTCCAGCCCAGCGTCTCGCGTGCCCGGGAGATGTCCGGGCAGCGCCGTGCGGGATCGTCCTGCGGGAGGTCGACGTGGACGATCTCCGAGCGCGAGCCCGTCACGGACAGGACGCGCTCGGCCAGCTCGAGCATCGTGAGCTCGTGCGGGTTGCCGACGTTGACGGGCCCCGGCTCGTCGGCCGTCGCCATCGCGACCAGCGCCCGGACCGTGTCGTCGACGTAGCAGAACGAGCGTGTCTGCGCGCCGTCCCCCTGCACCGTCAGCGGCTCGCCGCGCCACGCCTGCGCGAGGAACGTCGGCACGACCCGCCCGTCGTCGAGACCCATCCGCGGACCGTAGGTGTTGAAGATCCGGACGACCCCGACGTCGACCCCGCGCGAGCGCCGGAAGGCGAACGCCGCGGCCTCGGAGAAGCGCTTCGACTCGTCGTAGACCGCCCTCGGGCCGATCGGGTTCACGTTGCCCCAGTACGCCTCCGGCTGAGGGCTCACCTCGGCGTCGCCGTACACCTCCGACGTCGAGGCGAGCACGAAACGGGCGTCGTCGGCGGCGGCCACCTCTAGAGCACGGAGGGTCCCCGCGCTCCCCGAGCGCAAGGTGTGCTCGGGCATCCGCAGGTAGTGCACCGGCGACGCCGTGGCAGCGAGGTGCAGGACGACGTCGACGCGGCCGTGGTCGCCTCGGGCGGTGGCGAGGTCGAGGTCGGCGACGTCGGTCACCACGACCCGGAGACCGGGGTCCGCCACGGCGGACGCGAGGTTCGCGACGGTGCCGGTGGACTCGTCGTCGACGCACGTGACGCGCGCACCCCCGGCGAGCAACGTCTCGCACAGGGCGGAACCGAGGAACCCGGCGCCCCCCGTGACGAGCACGTGGGCGCCGGAGAGGGACGGGTCGGTCATGCGCGAGCGGTACCCAGGCCCGCAGGGGGCAATCCCGCCCGCAGAGCCGCACGGGCCGCTGCGACGACCTCGTCGACCCCGATCGCCCCGAGGGCCGGGTCGAGTGCGGCGCCGTGCGGGTCGCCGCGGTGGCCGGCGCCGTGCCAGACCACGTGGTGCCGGCCGCCCTCGGGAGGTCCCCAGGCGGCGGGGGACGTCGGGCCGAACAGGGTCACCGACGGCGTCCCGAACGCGGGCGCCAGGTGCGCGACCCCGGTGTCGGAGGAGACGACGAGCAGGGCCGAGGCGACCAGGGCGGCGAGCGCCCGTACGTCGGTGGTCCCGGCCACGACCGACCCCGGCGGGAGCCCGGCGAGGGTGGCGACCTGCTCGGCGAGGCCACGTTCGGCGGGGGAGCCGGTGAGGGCGACCGGCCCGTCCGCGTCGAGACGTGCGGCCACCGCGGCCCACCGCTCGGCGGGCCAGCGCCGCGATCCTGCGGCGGCACCGGCATGGACGACCACGGCGTCGCGGACCGACGGCTCGGGGAGCGTCACGGCGAGGAGCGTGTCGTCGGGGTCGGCCGCGACGTCGAACGCCGACGCCACGAGCCGGCACCACCGCGCCCGCTCGTGCTCGTCGGACTCCCACGTGGGTCCGGCCGTGCGGGACGCTGCGTCGCCGAACGCGACGAGCCGGCGAGGGCCGGTCGCGAGCAGCAGTCGGTGGCTCTCGGGTCCGTGTCCGTGCAGGTTGACCGCGACGTCGGCGCCGTGGACCGCCCGAGGGAGCGGGCCGAGACCCTGGTGCGCGACCACCGTGTCGACGAGACCGGCGTCGCGCAGCAGGGCAGCCGGGTCGCGCGGGCCGACCAGCGCGATCTCGGCGTCCGGGAGCGCCGTGCGCAGGGCCCGCAGCGCGGGCACGGCGGCGAGGACGTCGCCGAGGCCGAGCCCGCGCAGCACCACGACCCGCGGCCGCGGGGATGGAGGAGTCACGGCCACGAGGGCTCGACGGCGGGGGTCACCACCATCTCGCGGACCTCGCACCCGGCAGGCGCCTCCAACGCGAAGACGACCGCTCGGGCGACGTCCTCGGGAGCGTTCAGCATCGCGTCGGCGGGCGGCCGGTACTGCTCGGTGCGGCCGTCGAAGAACGCGGTCTGCATGCCGCCCGGCACGAGCATGGTGACCCCGACGTCGCCGGCGAGCTCCGCGGCGAGGGCGCGGGTGAAGCCGACGACGCCGAACTTCGACGCGCAGTACGCCGTCGCGTCCGGCAGCGCCCGCAGCCCGAGCGTCGAGGCGACCGTCACGATGCGGCCGCCCTCGGCCCGCAGCGAGGGGAGCGCGGCCCGGATCACCGCGGCGGTGCCCAGCAGGTTGACGGCCACCACGTGCTCCCACTGGCTGCGCGGGACGTCCTCGAGCTTGCCGCACGCATCGGTGCCGGCGCACGTCACGACGGCCTGGAGCCCGCCGGTCCGCTCGATCGCCTCCTCCACCGCCCGCGTCGCCGCAGCGGTGTCGGCGAGATCGACCACCGTGCGGTCGTACGCGCTGTCGGGTGCGACCACGTCCAGGACGTACGGCCGTCCGCCGGCCTTGTCGACAGCCTCGGCGACAGCGGCGCCGAGCCCCGACGCACCTCCTGTGACCAGAACGGTCCCCACACTCATCGTGTCTCCTCTCGTGTCGGTCGGGCCGCGCTCACGCGTGCCCGTTGGCGGCCGCGACCAGGCGGGTCGTCGACCGGCCGCTCAGGTACGGGAGCACCACGCTCCGCCCGCCCCAGGTGTCGAGGACCTGCTGCTCCGGGAGCGGTCCGCCGGCGTAGTCGCCGCCCTTGACCCACAGGTCGGGGCGAAGGTCGCGGAGCGCGTCGTCCGGCCGATCCTCCTCGAAGACCACGACCGCGTCGACGCAGGCGAGCGAGGCGAGCACCCGGGCGCGGTCGCGCGCCGGGACGAGCGGACGTCCGGGTCCCTTCAGGGAGCGGACGGAGTCGTCGGAGTTCAGCAGCACCACGAGGCAGTCGCCGAGGCGGCGCGCGGCCTCCAGCGTCGCGACGTGCCCGGCGTGGAGCAGGTCGAAGCATCCCCCGGTGGCGACGACGACGCCGCCGTCCGCCCGGACCCGCGCGACCACCTCGTGCCCGTCGCCACCGCCGGTCGAGCGCTCGCCCGCAGCCGCAGCGGCCTCACCCGAGCTCCCGTACGCCGCCGCACCACCGCCTGCCACGAACGCCGCCGCGGCGTGGACGGCGTGCTCGACGGCCTCGGAGACCAGGTCTCCGCGCGCGAGCCGCACGGTCGCGGCGGCCGCGAAGCGGTCCCCGGCGCCGCAGGTGTCGTGCCCGTCCACCGCGTCGACGGCGTACACGGCGGACGGCGCGTCGCCCTGCACGAGCAGGGCGCCGCGATCGCCGAGCGTCACGGCGAGCGCCCGCGGCCCGAGGCGCCCGAGCACCCGCCGGGCGGCGTCTCCGACGTCCTTGATGCCGCAAAGGTCGGCTCCCTCGAGCGCCGAGAGCTCGCTCTGGTTGGGGAGGAACAGCCACGTCCCCGCGGCGGGTGCGGCTCCGCGCGGGTGCGGGTCCCAGACGACCGGCACCCGCTCGGCCAGACGCGACACGAGCGCTTGGAACGCCGGCTGCGTCGTGAGGCCGCGTCCGTAGTCGGCGACCAGCACGGCGTCGACGGCGCTGGCGGCCGCCTCGAGCTCCGCGGGCGGTTCGTCCCAGGTGCCGCTGGTCCCGCCGGTGTCGAGCCGGACGAGGACCTGGCCGGTCGCGAGCACCCGTCGCTTGACGGGCGTGCCCCCCTCGGCCGGCAACGGCACCACCTCGACACCCGCCGGCACGAGCGTACGGAGGACCTGCGCGTCCGCGTCGTCGCCCAGCGGGGTGGCGAGGACGACCTCGGCGCCGTCGGCGGCGGCCAGCGCCGCCGCCAGGGCCGCGCCGCCGGGTCGCGGGCGCTCCACCGGGTCGTCGACGACGGCCACCGGAGCATCAGGCGACAGCCGCGACGCCCGCCCCCTGACGTCGACGTCGAGCAGGGCCTCACCCAGGACGAGGACGCGCGGGCTCACCGACGCGCCTCGGCGAGATCGGCGACGAGGGTCGAGGGCTCCTCCTGACGCAGGTGCTCGTCGAACACCTCGCACAGCAGGTGGAGGGCGACGAGGTGCATCTCCTGCACCGTCGCCGTGGACGGGGCGTCGATCGCGACGTACGAGTCGGCGGCATCGGCCAGCGGGTTGGGCGCCGGGCCGGTGAGCGCCCAGACGTCGAGCCCGCAGGCGCGGGCGCGCAGCGCGGCGTTGACCACGTTCGCGCTCGACCCGCTCGTCGACAGCCCGACGAAGACGTCGCCCGGTCGACCGTGAGCCTCGACCTGACGGGCGAAGAGCTCCTCCGGCGGGTAGTCGTTGGTGATCGCGGTGAGGCTCGACGTCTCCGCGCTGAGGCAGATCGCGGAGAACGGACGGCGCTCACCCTGGTACCGGCCGACGAGCTCGGCCGTGAGGTGCTGGGCCTGCGCCGCACTGCCGCCGTTGCCGGCGGCGAGCAGGCGGCCACCAGCGGTCAGCACCTGCGTGAGGGCCGCGCCCCAGCTCTCCAGGACCGTGCAACCCTGGTCGAAGCCCGCGAGGGCGTCGTGCAGCCGGGCGACGTGCTGTGTCGTGCTCATCGGGGCACCACCTCGTTGCGGTCGGCGAGGACGAGGTCGCGCAGGGCGTCCTCCGTCCGTCGTGCGACGTCCTCCCAGGCGTACGCCGCGGCGCGGCGGGCGCCTGCCTCGGCGTAGGAGGCACGCCGCTCGGGATCGGCGAGGAGGTCGCCGAGGACGCGGGCGAGAGCGCCCGGGTCGCGAGGCGGGACGAGCTCGCCGGTCACGCCGGGCTCGACCGTGTCGAGGAGGCCGCCGACGGCGCTGCCGACGACGGGACGGCCGCAGGCCATCGCCTCGACCGGGACGATGCCGAACGGCTCGTACCACGGCGTCGCCACGACGACGTCCGTCGCGGCGAACACCTCGGGCATCTCCTCGCGGGCGACACCGCCGTGGAAGACGACCCGGTCGCGGACGCCGTGCTCGTCGGCGATCGCCTCGAGGCGCTGGAACTCGGGGTCGAGGTCGAGCGCGTCGCGGGACGGGCCGCCGACGACGTGCAGCTCGACGCCCGGAAGGTCCCCGAGGGCCACGACGGCGTCGGCGACCCCCTTGCGCTCGACGAGACGGCCGACGCTGAGCAGCCGCGGCCGGTCGTGAGGGACGGGCGGCACCGGGCGGAAGAGCGTGGTGTCGACCCCGCACGGGACGACCCGGACGTGCGCCGTGTCGATCCCGAGGGCGACGAGCTCGCGCACCTCGTCGGTGCAGGTGGCGACGACGAGGTCGACGGAGCGGCAGAGCTCCGTCTCGACGGCGATGCGGTCCGCAGGGCTCGTGTCGGCCCCGCCCTGGTGACGCCGCTTGACGGAGCCGAGGGCGTGGAACGTCTGGGCCATCGGGACCCCGACGCGGTGCGCCGCCCACGTCGCCGCGGCACCGCTCATCCAGAAGTGCGCGTGCACGACGTCGGGCGGGTCCTCTCCCCACCGCTGGGCGAGGTACGCCGCGAAGTCGCCCATGAAGGGCCACAGCTCGTCCTTCGGCACCTCGCTCGGAGGGCCGGCCGGGACGTGCTCGACGGTGTAGCCGGCCGGGGCCGTCACCCGTTCGGGGAGCCGGGGCGAGTCGCGGCGGGTGTAGACGACGACGTCGTTCCCCCGAGCGGTCAGTCCCGCGGCCAGCGCGTCCACGTGCACGTTCTGCCCGCCGGCGTCGACGCCTCCCAGCGTCGCCAGCGGGCTGGCGTGCTCGGAGACCATGGCGATCCTCATGCAGTCACCTCATCCTTCGTCGGAGGGGGGTTCGTCGAACGGGACCCGGAGGTCTCGCGCAGCAGGTCCTCGAGGGCCTCGACGACGTCGTCCGGAGTCACCGATCCGAGGCACGGGTGGCCGGGGACCGGGCACTGCACGGCACGCGTGCCGCGGCACGGGGCGTGCTGGTCGCCGAGCACGGCGAGCGGCACGCCGTACGGCGCCCAGCGGCGCAGCGGCACCGTGGGGGCGAAGAGCGAGACGACCGGTGTCCCGGTGGCGGCCGCGAGGTGGGCCGGCCCGGTGTTCGCGACGACCAGCGCGTCGGCGCGCGACAGCAGCTCCGCGAGCTCGGCGAGGGTGGTCCGGCCGCCGAGGTCGACGCCGTCGTCCCCGGCGACGTACGCCGTCAGGTCCCGCTCCGACGGGCTGCCGGACACCAGGACGCGGCGGCCGGCGGCGGTGAGCGCCTGGACGCACGTACGCCAGCGGTCAGGGTCCCACGCCCGGGCAGGGGCGCTGGTCCCCGGGTGGACGACGACGAACCGGCTCCTGTCGAGGGCCTGGGGCGGTCGTCCCAGGCGGACGCGAAGACGCCCGTCGTCGTCGGCCGGCAGCGCGAAACCGGCGCGGGCGGCGAGGTGCAGCGCACGCTCCGCCTCCGGTACGTCGCCGAGCGGGGCCACCCGGTCGTCGAGCAGGGATCCCGGGTAGTCCTCGCTGTAGGCGGTGACCCGGTCCACGCCGGCGAGCCGCAGCACGAGGGCGGTCGGGAGCGCCGACTGGTGGAAGGAGGTGAAGACGACCGCGTGGTCGTAACCTGCGGACAGCGACGCCACGACGGCGTCGATCGACGCAGCGTCGGTCGACGGGGCGTCGGCGACGATCCACGGGCAGGTCCAGACGTGTACCTCGCGCACCCCGGGGAGAAGGCGGGCTGCGTCGGCCCCGGCCGGCCCGGCGAGCACGTCGACCTCGCCGGCCGCTGCCATCGCCCGGATCGCAGGCCCGCAGACGAGCACGTCGCCGGCGCTGTCGAGCCGGACGGCGAGCAGGCGGGGTGCGCCGCGCGTCGAGTCGTCCATGGCGTCTCGGTTCCCCCAAAGGTCCCGCGAGAAACGGTTCGCCGGACAAACGCCTCGACCTCAGGAGGTGCTGGCAGGGAAGTCGGTCCTGCGCTCGAATGGTCGGGGCTCGGCTGGGAACTGTCCGCGCATGACCACGTCCTCCGCAGCGCGACGCGAGCCCGAGACGGACGACCGGGTCACGACGGTGGTGATCACCCATGACGGGCGGTCCCGCCTCGAGCGCTCGCTCGCCCGCAGCTCCCGTCCCCTCATCGTCGTCGACAACGCCTCCACCGACGGTTCGCCCGCGACGGCGCGCCGGATCGCGCCCGACGCGCGCGTGATCGAGCTCGTCGAGAACGCCGGTGCGGTGGCCCGCAACATCGGGGCGCGGGCCGCCCGGTCGCCGTACGTCGCCTTCGCCGACGACGACTCGTGGTGGACGCCCGGGTCGTTGTCCCTGGCGGCCGACGTCCTGGACGCGCACCCCTCCATCGGCCTGGTCGCGGCCCGTGTCCTGGTCGGCAAGGACGCGACGCCCGATCCGTTCTGCGAGGTGCTGGCCCGCTCGCCGCTCCCGAGGCCGGCGTCGCAGCCCGGGACGACGGTGCTGGGCTTCATGGCCTGCGCCGTCGTGGTGCGCAGGGACGCGCTCCTCGAGGTCGGCGGGTTCGACTCCCTCGTCCACATCTACGGGGAGGAGGAGCGGGTGGCTCTCGACCTCGCCGAGGCGGGGCACCGGCTGTGCTACCTCGACGACGTCGTCGTCCGCCACGTCCCCGCGCCCCCGAGTGCGAAGGCCGCGCGGCGACGCCGCCTCGCGCGCAACGACGTCCTGACGGCGGTCATGCGGCTCCCGGCGCGCACCGTCGCCCGGCGGGTCGCGCGGCACGTCCGCGAAGGGCGCGCGGGGGTGCTCGGGGTCGTCGATGCCCTCACGCAGCTCCCAGGCGCGCTCGCGGTGCGTCGCCCGGTCGGTCACGACGTCGAGATCCAGTCGCGGATCGTCGATCTCGTCGACGGGCCGCAGGCGCCAGACGTGCCAGAGCCACCGCCGCGGCGCCCGACCGTGCCCCTGCCCCGCGGGAAGCAGGAGATGTCTCCCGCACCGGAAGGAACAGTGAGACCCATGGCCACCTGCAGCGTGTGCGGCAACCGGTACGACCGCGCGTTCACGATCACCACCGCCGACGACGAGACCCTCGTGTTCGACAGCTTCGAGTGCGCGATCCATGCGTTGGCACCACGCTGCGCGCACTGCGGCTGCCGCGTGATCGGCCACGGGCAGCAGGTCGGTGAGCAGATGTTCTGCTGCGCCCACTGCGCCCGCGAGGCCACAGGAGCCGAGGTCGCCGATCGTGCCTGATCCACTCTGGCGGGACGGGCCGAGGCCGGTCTAATCTTCTGCCGTCATACGTGTTGCTTCTCCAGGAACGAGGGACGACATGGCGGACGAGACGATCGACCCCCAGGAGCTGACCGACCTTGCCGTCGAGCTCCACGCGGCCGAGTCGCCGCGCGCGACGGCAGACCAGGTCATCAACTATCTGCGCGACACGCTCGAGATGGATCATGCCGGCGTCACGATGATCCGCGCCGGCCGTCAGCTGGACACGGTGGCGGCGACGAGCGAGGCCGTCACCCAGGCCGACGCCCTCCAGCAGGAGCTCGGCGAGGGCCCGTGCTTCAGCGACAGCTGGGACCAGACATTGCGCTCGGGCGACCTCACCTCCGACGTGCACTGGCCCCGGTGGGCGGACGCGGTCGTCGGGCTGGGGTTCAAGAGCATGCTCGCGGTCGCTCTGGTCCACGACGACCGGCGGATCGGTGTCGTCTGCCTCTACTCGAGGTCACCCCGCTTCTTCAGCGACGACGACGCGGCTCTGGCCCACCTGTTCGCACGCCATGCCGCGATCGCGCTCGCGCGCGCCGAGCAGGAGGCCCAGCTCGGCCTCGCCCTCGACGCCCGCAAGCTCATCGGTCAGGCGCAGGGCATCCTGATGGAGCGGTTCGGTCTCGACGAGGTCCGCGCGTTCGAGGTCCTCAAGCGCTACTCGCAGAACCACAACCTCAAGCTGCGGGTGGTCGCCGAGAGCCTGGTGGCCACGCGGCGCCTCCCGTCCGACCCCTGAGTCACCGCGCGCGGTGGTTGAGCAGCGGCAGAGCGATCCACAACGAGCCGAAGAGGACGGCCGAGCAGCCGAAGGCGACCCAGGCCCAGGCGGGCCCGACCACGACGTCGAAGACCAGCCACATGACGCCGGAGACCGTGACGGCCAGAGCCGTCAGGCCCAGGATCGCGCACATGTGCGCCGCGCTCACGAGCCAGGGCCGCTGCCCCTTCCGGAACAGGGCGCGGTGCATGGCCACCGGCGCCACCAGGAGCGCGGTGGCGGCCACCGACCCGGAGAGCACGGCCAGGTAGACGTGCTCCTGCCCGTCGCTGAGGTCGTCGAAGCGGGAGGTGAACGGGATCGTCAGCAGGAACGCGGTGAGGATCTGGACACCGGTCTGCGCCACCCGCAGCTCCTGCAGCAGCTCGTTCCAGTTCCTCGTGAGCCGCTCGTCGCGCGTCTCACCCTGCACCCGATGGTCCTCGGTCATCGACGTCCTCGTCCCCGGGCCGGCGCAGCCCCGTCCCCGTCCACCTTGGAGGACGCACGCGACCGTCGGCAAGGGCGCGAATGGTCGCCCCCGGCGCCGGGTACCGATCCCGACGTCCGGAACGAGCCGCCACGAGGAACGGAGACGACGATGACGACGGCACGAGACCTCATGTCCGAGGGCGCCGAGTGCGTCCAGGAGAACGAGACCCTGCAGGACGCGGCCCGCAAGATGCGCGACCTCGACGTGGGCGCGCTGCCGATCTGCGGCGAGGACCAGCGGCTGAAGGGGATGCTGACCGACCGCGACATCGTGGTCCGCTGCATCGCCGACGGCGGCGACCCGTCCTCGGTCACCGCGGGCTCGCTGGCGCAGGGCAAGCCGGTCACGATCGGGGCCGACGACTCCGCCGAGGAGGCCTTGCGCACGATGGCGCAGCACGAGATCCGACGCCTGCCGGTGATCGACGGCCACGACCTGGTGGGCATGGTCGCTCAGGCCGACGTCGCACGGTCGCTCGACCCGGAGGCGGTGGGCCGGGTGCTGCACGAGATCTCCCAGGAATGACCCCTCGCGGCCGTCGCCTCGGTCACGGTCGGAAGAGGATCTTCTGGGCGCCGTCGGCCTTGCGCTGGAACATCGCGTAGGCCGACGGCGCCTCGTCCAGCGGCACGTGGTGCGTGGCGAAGCCCTCGACGTCGAGCGGGTCCGACGGGTCCTGGACGAGCGGGAGCAGGTCCGGGATCCAGCGGCGCACGTTGGCCTGGCCCATGCGCAGCTGCACCTGCTTGTCGAAGAGCTCGAGCATCGGCAGCGGGTCGGCGGCTCCGCCGTACACGCCCGACAGGCTGATCGTGCCTCCGCGCTGCACCGCGTCGATCGCGGTCGTGAGCGCCGCCAGCCGGTCGACGCCGACGTGCTCCATCAGTGGCTTCGAGAGGACGTCGGGCAGCACACCGACCACGGTGTGGGCCGCCTGGGCGACCGGTGACCCGTGGGCCTCCATCCCGACGGCGTCGACCACGCTCTCGGGCCCCCGACCGGCCGTGAGGTCCCGGACCCGGTCGCCGACGTGGCCCTCCCGCGAGTCGATCACCTCCGCCCCGTGCGCGGCCGCACGGGCGAGCCGGTCGTCGACGAGGTCGACGCCGATCACGCGGACGCCGCGGTGGACCGCGAGCCGCGACACCATCTGCCCGATCGGCCCCAGGCCGAGGACGAGCAGCGTCCCGCCGTCGGGCACCGCGGCGTACTCGAGGGCCTGGTACGCGGTGGGCAGCACGTCGGAGAGGTAGACGAACCGGTCGTCGGACGGGCCGTGCTCCACGCGGACCGCCGTCGACGAGGCGAGCGGGACGCGGAGGTACTCGGCCTGCCCTCCGGGCACCTGGCCGTACATCGCGGAGTAGCCGAACAGCGCGGCACCCTTGCCCTGGTCGCGGACCTGCGTGGTCTCGCACTGGCTGTACAGGTCGCGGTCGCACATCCAGCAGCTCCCGCACGAGATCTGGAACGGGACGACGACCCGGTCGCCGACCGAGAGGTCCGTGACCGCGGAGCCGACCTCCTCGACCACCCCGAGCGGCTCGTGCCCGAGGATGTCGCCCGGGGTCATGAAGGGTCCGAGCACCTCGTAGAGGTGCAGGTCGGAGCCGCACAGACCGCTGCTCGTCACGCGGATCACCGCATCGGTCGGCTCCTCGATGCGCGGGTCGGGAACGTCCTCGACGCGCACGTCACGTCGTCCTTGCCAGGTGACTGCCTTCATCGTTCGTCCTTCCTCGTGGGGAGCTGCTTGGAGGCCGACCCGCGGGCCAGCTTGTGGGTGCCGTCGCACCAGGGCTCGCGCCCGGTCCGCCCGCACCGGCAGAACGCGACCACCGGACGGTTCACGGCGGGCTGGTCGTCGGGGACGACGACGTCGACCGCGGGGACGTCGCTGCGGATCAGCGCCGGGCCGCCGGGGCAGAGCACGACCTCGGGCACGGGGCCGCCGAGCCGGTCGGCGCTCATCGGACCGCCTCCATCGCCTCGGCCTTGCCGGCGCCGTCCTCGTCCCACCGCGCCATCAGCGCCTCCGACTGCCGGGCGTCGAGGACCAGGCACGCGGCCGCGCCCATGATCACGTCCCGTGCGGTGACGTCGCCCGCGTCGACGAGCGTGCCGCAGATCTCGCGGGCGGCGAGCTGCTCGTGGACCGCGTCGGCCTCGACGTGCTCGTCGTAGTAGCGCGCCGCGAGGTCGCTGAAGCCGGTACGACGCAGACCCGCGGCGATCCGTCGGCAGGGGATGGAGCTGGTGGCCTCGAAGGCGGCGAGGTGCCCCATCGCCACTCCCCGGAGGCGACGGTGCAGGCAGAACAGCGACATCGCGTTCGTGGCCGCGAGCGTGGGGGCGTCGGCCTCGTCGAGGTACGCGCCGAACGCGTCGTCGAGACCGGCCTCGCGCAACGTGACAGCGAACAGCTCGTGGTGCAGGAACCCGGGCCGTCCACCGCCGTACTCGTCGTACTGGAGCTCGACCAGGTGCGCCTTGGCCGGACCGGTCAGCCGCGGGATCACGAACGTGTGCGGGTCGGCCTCCCGGAGGTGGTAGATGCTGCGCTGGCGCAGGAAGTCGCACACCTGCTCCGGCGTCGCGTCTCGGCGGACGAACCGCGACAGGTCGGGTCCTTCGTCGAAACCCTCGGTCAGCGCGAACACCTGGTCCGCGACGTCTCCCTCGACGGCGAGCGCACGGTCGACCCAGCCCTCGGTCGCGTCGCGGAGCGCCTCCTCGAACGGGCGCTCCAGCACCGCGCGGAGCCCCGCGACCTCAGGTGCCGACTCCCAGCGGTCGTCGACGTCCTCGAAGCCGCGGAAGCTCAGCTCGTAGATCATCCAGAGGCTCAGCTGCAGGTCCTCGTCGTCGAGCACGGAGCCGGGCGGCGTCATGGCCGCACGGCCCGCGGCACGGTCGAGCTCCTCCAGCTCCTCGGTCCCCTCGAGGAGGAGGTGGCGGAGGCGAGCGCTCAGGGGCCCTCGAGGTCGTGGGAGCAGCATCAGGCGATCTCCTGCGTGGCGGTCAGCGTGGTCTCTGCGAAGCCGGGCGTCCGTTCGGTCATCACGTCGGCCACGGCCGACGCGAGGACCGGCAGCGGGACGTTGCCCTGGGTGGCGAGGGTCTGGAGCTCGCCGCGGCAGTCCCAGAACGCCCCGGCGAGCGGGTCGTGGCGGAGCAGGTGGAGCTGCACGGCCGGGTAGGCGTCGTGGAGCGAGCGGAACCAGTCGACGCGCTCCGGGGGAACCGTCGGTCCCGCCAGCGCGACGACCGACCCCCCGCTCGTCGCGACCCCGGCCATCAGGGCCTCGACGGCGCGTCTCACCAGCGTGTCGTCGCCGGTGCTGGGCAGCCACACGACGAGGTCGGTGACGACCGTGCGGTCGAGGAGCTCCTCCAGCCGCACGGTGTCGTCGAAGGCACGGCTGGTCACGCGGGCCACGCGCCCGAGGGCGGTGAGTCGTACGGTCAGGTAGTCGTCGACGAGGTCCGGGGGGTCGAGAAGAACGACCTCGCGGGAACCGGGCATGGGCACCTCCTGGCAGCCATGTACCCCCGGGTCGTACCGCTCACACCTGCGGCCGTCAGGCCTGGCGCAGCGGCACGGGCGCGCGGCTCAGCCGGATCTGCCGCGCCTCCAGGTCGATCTCGTCCACGTCGTCGAACGCTGCGTAGGTCGCGTGGCGGTGCAGCGCGAACACCAGGGCGCGCAGGAGCGCGGGTCCCTGCTCGGCACGCCGGTCGTACCCGAGCAGCGAGCCGGCGGTGCGGTGCGAGACCACCAGACCCTCCAGCGCCATCGCGGTGTAGCCCGTCGTGCCCGCGGGGAGCACGGCGCGGACGTCGTTGACCCAGCCGAGGTGCTCTCCCGAGGGTCCGACCACCTCGAGGCCGAGCAGCTGCGAGAGCCGGCGGCGTACGGGCTCAGTGCTCTGGGTCATCGCTCGCTCCCGGGATCGGTCGTACGACGTGCTCGCGCACCCAGTCCTCGAACCCGTCGACGTCGGTCTCGGCCCGGGTGATCGACAGCGTCACCGCGGAGCCGAGGTCGGCGACGAGGCCCATCGGGATCGTCGCCGGATCGTCGCGGTGCGAGAGCCGGCGCCAGGCACCCACCATCGGGCGCGCGATCCAGCCGGGAAGCCGGGGTCCGAGCGCGCCGGGTCCGGTCTGGAGACCGGTGACCATCCAGCGGCCGTCCGGGCGCTTCTCGACCACGACGTCGTCGACCTTGCCGACCATCCGGCCCCGGCGGTCGAGGATCTGGCGGTCCATCAGCGAGAGGAGCGTGTCGAGGTGCACGTCCGTGGTCCTCATGGTGGTCTCCTTCCCTTCATCCCTGACCCATCCGCGTGATCACCATGAGCGGGATCGCGGCGACGGCGGCGACGACGATGACCGCCGCGAAGACGGTGGCGAGCGTGTTGGCGACCGGGCCGTTGACGTGCTCGCCCATGTAGGTGCGGTCGTTCGCGACGACGAGGATCGGCAGGTACGTGAGCGGCAGGGCGATCGCGGAGAACACGACCGAGAACTCGGTCACCGTGATCGGGTCGACGGTCGTCATCAGCACGAGCACGGCGGCGACGACCGCCAGGAGCAGCACGGCGTGGAAGCGCGCGGCGGTGAGCGGGCGGACGTACTTGCCCCACTGCCACCCGAAGTACTGCGCGATGCTGTAGCCGACCGACAGGCCGGTCTCGCAGGCCGCGCCGAACGTGGCGCCGAAGAACCCGACGAGCACGACGACGACGCCGATCGTGCCGAGCGCCTCGGCGACGGGCATCCCGACCTGGCCGAGCGTGGACACGTCGACGCCTTCGGGCTGGAAGAGGACGCTGGTGGACCCGGCGATCGCGAGGGAGAGGAGGCCGCCGAGCGGGAACCCGATGAAGACGTTCAACCGCATGGTCCGCAGGTCCTTGACCGACCAGTGCTCCTCGACGCCGCCGGAGGAGAAGAAGAACACCTCGTACGGCGTCATCGCCGCGCCGAACAGGGCGACGGCGTAGTACGCGTAGACCGTCCACGTCTCGTCCTGCGGCTTCGCGAAGGTGACCGCCTCGGAGACCATCTGGCCCCAGTCCGGGCCGAGCTGCCACAGGGCGACGGCGAAGACGATGAGGGCGAGCCCGAGGAGGCCGAAGACGTTCTCGAGCACGTCGAACTTCACCCGCCACAGCACGATCCACACGAGCACCGCGACGACCGGGACGAAGAGCAGGTACGAGACGGAGCTGGCGAGCTCGAGGGCGAGCGCGACGCCGCCGATCTCGGCCACGAAGGTCAGCAGCGTCACCCCCATCGACGCCACGAGGTTGAGGAGGCCGACGCCCGGACCGAGCCGCTCGCGGACGAGGTCGAAGGTGGCGCGTCCGCTCACGGCGGCCACCCGTCCGGACATCTCGGCGAACACGCAGATGCCGAGCACGCCCAGGAGCGTGACGACGGCGAGGGACAGCCCGAAGCGCGCACCGACCTGGGCGTTGGTGACGAGGTCGCCGATGTCGACGAAGCCGCCGATGGCAGTGAGGATGCCGAGCGCGACCGCGAAGAGGCCCTTCACCCTGCGGCCTCCGCCGTCGCGATCTCCTCACGGGCCTCGGCGATCTGCGACCCGACCTCGGCGAGGTCGGCGCGGATCCTCGCGTACGTGCTGCGCTGGCCGCGCTGGACCGCGATCCGCGCCTCGGTGACGAGGCCGGACGCGTCCTCGAGGAGGTCGGAGGTGGAGTCGTAGACCGCCTGCTCGCTCTCCGGCGGCTGGGAGGCGGTGTAGGACTGCTGGGTGGAGCCGAGAGCCTCCTCCTGCTCGGTGACGACCACCCTCCCGTACGGCACGGGCAGCTTGTGGAAGCGGAGCTGGTCCAGCGCCGTGCCCGTGGTGGCGACGGCGCTGCTCGCGTCCTCGAGGGCCTTGTCGGACTGCGAGAGGAACGCCTCGGGGGACGGGGTCCCGCACGACGACGCCACGGCCGCGAGCACGGTCGCGGCCACGATCACGGC
The DNA here is from genome assembly GCF_050632745.1 of Mumia spirodelae. Lineage (NCBI taxonomy): Bacteria > Bacillati > Actinomycetota > Actinomycetes > Propionibacteriales > Nocardioidaceae > Mumia > Mumia spirodelae. The sequence goes on from NZ_JBODSD010000001.1 coordinate 611,457, forward strand.
AGGACGGCGCGCGCGAGGCACGAGCGCCATGGTGGCACCGCCGGGCCCGCTCCGCAGACCGTGAGCCGTCAGGCCGGCGAGGCCTCCGGGCCGGCGTCGCGGGGAGTCGCCCTGGCAGGGGCGTCGCCGAGCGGCTCGTCAGGACCGTCGTCGGGCGGCACGCTCGTTGGTGGCCCGTCGGCCCGCAGGGCGATCTGCTCGTTGACGTAGCGGAGGACCGCAGCGGCCGTCGCCACCGCGGGGACGGCGAGGAACGCGCCGGTGATCCCGAACAGCGAGCTGCCCGCGGTGATCGCCAGGAGGACGACCGCCGCTTGCAGGTCCATGGCCCTGCCCTGCAGCCACGGGGAGAGGACGTTGCCCTCGAGCTGCTGGACGGCGACGATCACGATCAGCATGATGACCGCGTCGCGGAAGTCGTTGGTGACCAGCGTGACCAGCACGGCCAGGGCGCCGGTCACGAACGCACCCACGATCGGGATGAACCCGCCGAAGAAGACGATCACGGCGAGCGGGATCGCGAGCGGGACGTCGAGGATCACGAGGCCGAGCCCGATGAAGACCGCGTCGACGAACGAGACCAGCGCCTGCGTCCGGATGAAGCCGCCGAGGGTGCTCCACGCGCGGCTGCCGGCCTCGGTGATGTGGCGCCCGGCGCGACCGCCGAGCGTGCGGCGCAGCCACGGCAGGAACTTGTGGCCGTCCTTGACGAAGAAGAACGTCAGCATCAGCACGAGCACCGTGTTGACGATGACGTTGGTGGCGGCGCCGAGGGTGGAGAGGGCGCCGGCGCTGATCACGTCGGCGCTGTCGCGGAGCTTGTCCTGGAGCGTCTGGATCGCGTTGTCGAGCTGGTTCTCGGTGACACCGAGCGGACCGTCCTGCACCCAGTCCTGGATCGCCTGCAGACCGCGGGCGCCCTCCGAGGCGATGTCGCCGGCCTGGCCCGCGACCTGCGGCGCGAGCACGGCCACCACGCCGGTGAGCACGGCGAGGAAGCCGAGCACGACGACGACGGCGGCGAGTGCGGCCGGCACGCCCCGCGCGCGCAGCCACGCGGCCGGCGGCCCGAGCAGCGTCGTCACGATCAGCGCGAGCATCACGGGGTAGCCGATCATCCAGAACTTGCCGATGATCCAGCCGACGACGAAGAGGCCGGCGGCGATGGCGATCAGCTGCCACGACCATCGCGCGAGCGTGCTGAATCCGCTGGCAAGGACGGCGGAGCGGTCTCGGGTCACGCGACCGAGGCTAGGGCATCAGTCAACGTCGTCACGGAAGGCGCCAGTCGACGGGCGCGCTGCCGAGGCTCTCCAGGGCAGAGTTGACGCGGCTGAACGGCCGTGAGCCGAAGAACCCGCGCGAGGCCGACAGCGGGCTCGGGTGAGGCGACGCGATCACCGGGCTGTCACCCAGCCACGGCTGGAGCGACTGCGCGTCCCGGCCCCACAGCAGCGCGACCAGGGGCTGGTCGCGGGCCACGAGGGCCTTGATCGCCTGCTCGGTGACGGCCTCCCAGCCCTTGCCCCGGTGGCTCGCCGGGCGGCCGGGCTCGACCGTCAGGACCCTGTTGAGCAGCAGGACCCCCTGCTTCGACCAAGGGGTGAGGTCGCCGGAGGTCGGCTCGGAGACGCCGAGGTCGGTCCGCATCTCGGCGAAGATGTTCATCAGGCTGCGCGGCACCGGCCGGACGTGCGGGGCGACCGAGAACGAGAGACCGACCGCGTGCCCGGGCGTCGGGTACGGGTCCTGGCCGACCACGAGCACCTTGACCGACGCCATCGGCTCGGCGAACGCGCGGAGGACGTTGCTGCCCTCGGGCAGGTAGCCCCGCCCGGCGGCGATCTCGGAGCGCAGGAAGTCGCCCATCGCGGCGACCTGGTCTGCGACGGGGGAGAGGGCCTCCGCCCAGTCGGGCGCGACGAGCTCGGACAGCGGTGCGGGCACGGACGTCAGCGTAGTGGGACTCAGACCAGGGACAGCACGAGCACCACGACGCCGAAGGCGACGACGCCGATCCCGAGCATCAAGGGGATCGGTGTGGTGCGCAGCGGCAGGTCCTCGGCGATGCGCCTGTCGTTGTCGCGCCAGCGGACGTAGCCGAGCACCGCGACGAGGATGCCGACGACGAGGATGCCGGCTCCCACGAGGCGGGTGCTGTCCTCGCCGCCGAGGATGTCGCCGAGCTGCAGGATCGCCCCGCCAGCGGCCATCAGCGCGAGCGCGGTCCGGACGTAGGCCAGGTAGGTCCGCTCGTTCGCGAGGACGAAGCGCTGGTCGGTTCCGCTCATGACGGCGAGTCTGGCGCACGCGGGCCGGTCGGGCGAGCCGCCGCGACGCGCCCCGGGACGCCTGCAACACATCCGTCCGCGCGAGCGTCCATGATGTGTGACCATGACGGACTCACCCCGGGTCACGGACGCCGACGCGTTCGTGCGCGACCACGCCACCTGGCTGGTCCGTCTGGCCTACCTTCTCGCCGGCTCGCGCGAGGACGCCCTGGACCTGGCCCAGGAGACCTGCGAACGCCTGTGGCGCTCCTGGTCGACGGTCTCGAGCGCGGACGACCCCAAGGCCTACGTCGCGACGATCATGGCCAACCTCCAGCGCAGCCGGTGGCGCAGGCGGCGCCCGGTCGAGGTCCCGTACGAGGCGTCGCTGCACGCCGACCCGGGCGAGGGCGTGGGGTTCGAGGAGGCCGACGCGTTGCGCCGGGGTCTCGACCGGCTGACGGACCGACAACGGAAGGCGATCGTGCTGCGCTACTGGGTGGACCTCGACGACGCGACGATCGCCGAGGCGCTCGGCTGCCGGCCGGCCACGGTCCGCAGTCTCCTCGCCCGCGGCATCGCGCGGCTGCGCGAGGACCTGACCGACCCCTACGAGGGGAGCCGGTCATGAACGACGACGAGCTGCGGCGGAGGCTCGACGCGCTCGCGTCGCGGGCGCCCGACGAGGACGCGCTGCTCGAGCGCTGGGAGAAGCGGTCGCGAGGCAGACCGGCCCCGCGCAGCAGGACGGCACCGGTTCTGGCCGTGCTCGTGGCGGCGACGGTCGTGGCCGTGGCGGGTGTCGCGCTCTCGGGGCTCGGCGACCGTACGACGCCGGACGCGGCGGACACCGGGCGGAGCCGACCCGGGGTCACCGCCAAGGTGGACGAGGCGTCGCCGGACGCCGGGACGCGCCTCGCACCGGAGGACCCCCTCCGTGTGTCTCCCGCAGCCTCCGGCCGCGAGATCGGACGCGGCCGCCTGGTCGTGACGGTTCCGACGTCGTGGCAGTGGGAGCGACCGACCTGCGGCACGCTCAGCCAGGACGGCTACTTCTTCAGCATCGGCGTGTTCCAGGCGTGCGCCCCCGCGCCGACGCCGCACCTCACCGTGGTGCGGATCGACTCCCTCGCCGCGTTCCCGCACGACGACAACGACCCGGTGATCGACGCGACCCGTGACGGTGTCGCGTTCGGCGTCTCGCGCAGCACCGACGAGGGTGTCGACACGGCGGTCGTCCTCGCGCCCGACCAGGACGTGCGGATCGTGGTGCGCGGCTCGTCGGCTGCGGTCGACCGCGTCCTCGCGAGCCTGCGCGTCCTGCCGGCCGACGAGGTCGCGGTCCCGGAGGTCACGCTGTCGATGAACGACGGCGCGCCCGGCGTCTCGGCGCCCGTCGACCTCGAGGAGATCCAGCGACGGGTCACCCGGGCCGGCCTCGTCGCCCGGGTGCGCGCCGTCGACGGCGCGACCAAGCGGTCCTTCGACCGCGTGCGGGTGACACCCGGCCCCGGGTCGGTCGTCCCGGTCGGCAGCACTGTGCAGGTCGACCTCGTCGGTGCCGGGGACGGTCGGTGAGGCACGCCTGACCGCGCAAGGTCGCGGACCGCTTTACATCCCCGATACAATCGAAGGGCTCAGGGTTCCTGGCGCGTTCTGGTGGAGGGTAGGCGCGCCAGTGTCGTCCTACCCTGAGGAACCCCCGTGTCACCGCTCACCGCGTACCGGCGACTCTTCTCGCTCGTCGGTCCTGCGTACGTCGTCGTCGCCTTCCTGGGACGCCTGCCACTGGCGATGAGCCAGATGGGCACGCTGCTCCTGGTGTCGTCCGCGACCGGCGCCTACACCCTCGGCGGCCTCGCGGCCGGCGCGCTCGCCATCGCGAACGCCGTCGTCTCCCCGGTCGCCGGCGCCCTCGCCGACCGCATCGGCCAGCGCCCCGTCGTCCTGACCCAGTCGTTCGCCGGTGCCGCCGGGCTCGCGGCGCTCGTCGTCCTGACCCAGGCCGACGCCGCCGGTGCCCTGCTCGTCGCCGTGGCCGCGTTCACCGGTGCCGCGATGCCCCAGGTCGGCCCGCTCGCCCGCGTCCGTTGGCGCCCGATCACCGGGCGCGCGGGACGGGAGTCGCCGCAGCTCGTCGACGCCGCGTTCTCGTACGAGGGTGCCGCCGACGAGGCCTCGTTCGTGCTCGGCCCCGCCCTCGTCGGTGCGGTGGCCGTCCTCGTCGACCCCGCAGGCGCGCTGCTGGTCGCCGCGGGGCTGCTCGTCGTCTTCGGCGGCTGGTTCGCGCTCCACCCGACCGCGACCCTCGTCCGCGGATCGCGCCACGCGGCCCACGTCGCCAAGGGCGCGATCGTCTCGGCGGCGTTCGTCGTCCTGGTCGGGGCGCAGCTGCTGGTCGGCGTGCTCTTCGGGTCGGTGCAGACGGGCGCGACCGCGCTCGCGACCGCCGAGGGCATGCCCGGGGTCTCGGGACTGGTGCACGCGACGCTCGGCGTCGGGTCGGTCGTCGCCGGGCTGTCGATGGCGTGGGTGCCGGCCCGGATCGGCTTCGAGAAGCGGATCCTCGCCGCAGCCGCCGCCCTCGCCGTCCTGTCCGCGCCGCTGGTGCTCGTGCACAGCCTCGCCGGGCTGGTCGCGGTCGTGCTCGTGCTCGGCTTCGCGGTGGCGCCGTACATGATCAGCAACTTCACCCTCGGCGAGCGGATCGTCCCGATCAGCCGCGTCGGGCAGGCCATGACGCTGCTCGCCGGCGCCACCGGCATCGGCTACGCCATCGGGTCGACGATCGCGGGGCGCCTCGCCGACGAGGGCGGGTACGCTCCCGCGCTGGGCGTGACGGTCACCGCGGCGTGGCTCGCGCTGATCCTCGCCCTCGCCGCCCAGCGCACGCTGGCGGCCGCGCCGCGGCGCTGAGCGGACCTCAGCGCTCGAGGGCGGCCCGCAGGGTGTCGCGGACCTGCGGCCACTCGTCGTCGACGACGCTGTAGAGCACCGTGTTGCGCCACGAGCCGTCCTTGCGCGGCTTGTGCTTGCGCAGCAGCCCCTCGCGGGTGGCTCCGAGTCGCTCGATCGCGGCCTGCGACTGCTCGTTGCGCTCGTCGGTCTCCCACGCGACGCGCACGGCGCCGAGGGTGTCGAAGGCGTGGGTGAGGAGCATGAGCTTGGACTCGGTGTTGATGCCGGTGCGCTGGAAACGTTCGCCGAGCCAGGTGGCTCCGATGATCAGGGAGCGACGCTCCGGGTTGATCTCGTAGTACGTCGTGATGCCGGCGAGGTCACCCGACTTCGTGTCGACCTGGGCCCACGCGTTGGTGTCGGGCATCGCGAGGTAGCGGGCGACGACCGCCTCCGCCTCCGTCAGCGTCTTCGGCCGGTCGAACGACATCCAGGCGAAGACGTCGTCGTCGCTCGAGGCCGCCAGCACCCCCTCCGCGTGGTGCGGTCGCAGCTGCGTGAGGGTGACGTGATCGCCGAACATGTCCTGGGCTTCGTACCACTGACTCGGTCGCATGCATCGACCCTAACGAACGCCTCAGGCCACCGGCCGGGTCCGCTTGCCGTGCGGCTCCCGGATCGTCTCGAGGTCCTGGAGGAAGCTCTGCGCCCACTTGTCGATGTCGTGCTCCATCACCTGGCGGCGCATCGCGCGCATCCGCTTCGCCTTCTCCTTCGGCGGGTCGGTGATGGCCTTGAGCATCGTGGCCTTCATGCCGTTGATGTCGTACGGGTTGACCAGGTAGGACTGCTTGAGCTCGGCGGCGGCGCCGGCGAACTCGCTGAGGACCAGGGCGCCGGTCTCCTCGTAGCGGCAGGCGACGTATTCCTTGGCCACGAGGTTCATCCCGTCGCGCAGCGGCGTCACGACCATGACGTCCGCGGCGCGGTAGAGGGCCGCCATCTCGTCGCGCGGGTAGGACGAGTGGAGGTACGTGATCGGGGGCTGGCCGATGCGTCCGACGTCGCCGTTGATGCGTCCGACGAGCCGGTCGATCTCGTCGCGGAGGCGGCGGTACTGGTCGACGCGCTCGCGCGAGGGAGGTGCGACCTGGACGAAGACGGCGTCCGCCGGGTCCAGCACGCCCTCCTGCGCCAGCTCTCCGAACGCGCGCAGCCGCTGCGGCATGCCCTTGGTGTAGTCGAGCCGGTCGACGCCGAGCAGGACGAACTTCGGGTTGCCGAGGCTGGCGCGGATCTCGTCGGCGCGGGCCTGGGTGGAGGGGCGCCGCGCGAGCTCCTCGTACGAGTGGGAGTCGATGGAGATCGGGCACGCCTTGGCCATCACCGTGCGGCCGTCGTCGAGGTAGATCGTGTCGCGGTGGGTCTTGTGCCCGACCCGTTGCCGGACGAGCCGCACGAAGTTCTGGGCGGCACCGGTCGTCTGGAAGCCGATGAGGTCGGACCCGAGCAGGCCCTCGAGGATGCGGCGCCGCCAGGGGAGCTGGGTGAACAGCTCGGCCGGCGGGAACGGCACGTGGAGGAAGAACCCGATGCGCAGGTCCGTGCGCATCTCGCGCAGCATCTGGGGCACGAGCTGGAGCTGGTAGTCCTGGACCCAGACGATGGCGTCCTTCTGCGCGATCGCGGCGGCGTACTCGGCGAAGCGGCGGTTCACGGCGACGTACGCGTCCCACCACTCGCGGTGGAACTCCGGCGTGGCGATGACGTCGTGGTAGAGCGGCCAGAGCGTCGCGTTGGAGAAGCCCTCGTAGTACTCCTCCACCTCCTGGGCGCCGATCGGCAGCGGGAAGAGCTGCATGCCCTCGAGCTCGAACGGGTCGAGCTGCTCGTCGGCGGCCCCCGTCCACCCGATCCACGCGCCGCCCTGCTTGCGCAGCACGGGCTCGAGCGCGGTGACGAGCCCGCCGGGGGAGGTGCGCCACGCGTCGGAGCCGTCGGGCATCTGGACGCGGTCGACCGGCAGGCGGTTGGCGACGACGACGAACGACGCGGATTCCTCGTGCCCTCGCAGGTTCTTGACCACCGTGCCGGAACCGCGTGCGTCAGTCATGGGTCGACCCTATCCGCGAACCCCCCGCCCCGGCAGACGTGAGGGCGTGACGTGGACACGGTCAGCCGGTGGTCGCCCCGACCTGGGTCCGGATCTCGTCCATCAGCTCCATGATCTCGACGGTCTCGTCCAGCGGGAGCAGCGGCGACTCGGTCAGTCCCTCGCGCAGGCACCGGCCGACCTCCGCGATCTCGTGGGCGTACCCGGCCCCGACGACCGGCTCGGCGAGCTCGTCGGCCTCCCAGTTGCGGGCGTAGGTGAACGAGTGCGGGTGGTGGAACGGCGACGGCAGCTCGAGGCGGCCACCGTCCCCGGCGACCGAGGCACGGGTGTCGGGCCAGCCGAGCTGGGTCCAGCTGATCGACGCGATCGCGCCGTCGTCGTAGCGCAGCGTCGCCCCGCCGGCGAGGTCCACGCCCTGGTCGCTCAGGGTGGCGACAGCGCGGAGCTCGGCCGGCCGGCCGAGGATCAGGTAGGCGAAGGTCAGCGGGTAGATGCCGACGTCGAGCAGCGCGCTCGCGCCGAGCGCCGGGTCCCAGAGCCGCGCCTTGTCGGGTGGCGCCACGAACCCGAGGTCCGCCCGCACGTGCGCGATCGTCCCGCACGCACCCTCGGCCGCCATCGCGCGGACGCGGCGGATGTTGGGGTTGGTCCGCATCCACATCGCCTCGGCGAAGAAGAGCCCGCGGCGCCGGGCCTCGTCCACCAGCTGCCGGGAGGACGCCGCCGTCAGCGTGAGCGCCTTCTCGCAGAGGACGGCCTTGCCGGCGTCGAAGCAGGCGAGGACGTCCTCGGTGTGCCGGCCGTGCGGGGTGGCGACGTAGACCACGTCGACGTCGGGGTCTGCGAGCAGCTCGGCGTACGACCCGTACGCGACGGGCGTGGAGGCGGCGGTCGCGTACTCGTCCGCGAAGGCCTGGGCCGGTGCCGGCGAGCGTGACGCGACCGCGTGCAGCACGGCGTCGTCGACCAGTGCGAGGTCGCGGGCGAAGGAGTGCGCGATGTCGCCGGTGGCGAGGATGCCCCAGCGGAGGGAGGACGTCATGACGCCATCATGGCGTCCGCGGGCGGTCCCGCCACGCCGGGCGCGGTGAATGCCACCGGTGTGATTCGCCGACCTACGATGGGGGCATGGACCCCGCCCTCTCCTCCCGCGACCACGACGCCGCGCCCGCTGGAGGGCTCACCGCGCGCGAGGAGGCGATCCTCGGCTTCGAGCGCGGCTGGTGGAAGTACGCCGGCGTGAAGGAGCAGGCGATCCGGGCGGAGTTCGGGCTCTCCGCGACCCGCTACTACCAGGTCCTCAACGCGCTGATCGACCGCGAGGACGCTCTCGCCCACGACCCCCTCCTCGTCAAGCGGCTCCGCCGGATGCGCGCGAGCCGGCGCCGCTCCCGCTCCGTCCGCCGCCTGGACGCCGACGCCTAGGAGGCCCCGTGACCGAACCCCGCGTGGACGACCGCCCCACCGAGGAGCGCCGGCGCGTCACGCAGCGGACCCGCGTCGCCCCGCGGGCGATCCCGTCGGTGGCGCTGCTGGGCGCGCTGCTCGTCCTGGCCGTCGCGGCGATCGGGCTGCTGGTCGGCAACGACCCCGACGACCCGGCGCCGGCCGCCTCGCCGCCGTCGGCGACACCGACCGTCGAGCCGACCCCTGAGCCGGTCGCCACCGTGGCGCCGACGACTCCCGCGCCGACGACCGCCGAGGTGCCGCGCGCCTTCGTCGAGGTCTACAACAACTCCGGCGTCACGGGCCTCGCCGACGCCACCGCCGCGCGGGTCGAGGACGCGGGGTGGAAGGTCGTCGGTGTCGACAACTGGTACGGCCGCATCCCCGAGAGCACGGTGTACTACCCGAAGAAGCTCGAGGACCAGGCCAAGAGCCTCGCGGCCGACCTCAAGATCGACCGTGTCCGTCCGGCGATCGAGCCGATGAAGTTCGACCGCCTCACGGTGATCCTGACCGGAGCCCCGTAGCCGCCAGGGCGCGCCCTAGTCTGTCGGCGTGCCCGAGACACCCCGCCTTCCCCTGGGAATCCGCTACACGCTCCCCGGCTCGTACGGCGCGCTGCTGCTGGGCTGCCTCGCGTTCACGCCGTCGCTGCTCCCTCGGCCGTCGGTCTTCCAGGGACTCGTCGCGGGGGTGACGTCCGCGCTCGGGTACGGCGTGGGCGTGCTGGTCGCGTACGTCTGGCGCGAGCTCGTGGACCGTGACGCGCACGAGCCGCAGCGACGCTCGTGGTGGATCTTCCTCGGCGTCGCCGTGGTCGCGGTGGTCGCCTCCCTCGTGCTGGGCCGGTTCTGGCAGGACGAGATCCGCGAGCTCATGGGGATGGAGAAGGAGCCCCTCGCCTGGCTGCTCGTCGTGCCGGTGCTGTGGATGGTGGTCACGGTCCTGCTCGTCCAGCTCGGGCGCGGGGTCCGCTGGGTCTACCGCCGTCTCGTGCGCCTGCTCGACCGGGCGCTGGGCGAGCGCGCCTCGAAGGTGATCGGCCTCGTCGTCGTGGTCGGGCTGCTGGTCGCCGCGATCGACGGCGTCCTCTTCGAGCGCTTGCGGGCCACCGCCGACGAGGTGTTCTCCTACCGCAACACGATCACGCCCGCGGGCGTGGTCCAGCCCGACGAGCCGGAGCGGTCGGGCAGCGAGGACTCGCTGATCCCGTGGGACTCGCTCGGGAGGGAGGGCCGGGTGTTCGCCTCGTCTGGACCGCGGGCCGCCGACGTCGCCGCATTCACCGGACGTCCTGCCACCGAGCCGGTCCGGGTGTTCGCCGGGCTGGAGTCCGCCGACGACGTGGCGTCGCGCGCTGCCCTCGCGGTCGAGGACCTCGAGCGCGCGGGCGCCTTCGAGCGCCGCCGGCTCCTCGTCGTCACCACGACCGGCTCCGGGTGGGTCGAGGAGACCTCGGCGTCGAGCTTCGAGTACCTCGGCGACGGCGACACCGCGATCGTGGCCATGCAGTACTCGTCCTTCCCGTCGTGGATCTCCTACCTCGTCGACCAGGAGCAGGCGCAGGACTCCGGCCGAGAGCTCTTCGACGCGGTCTACGCGCACTGGACCGCGCAGCCGGTCGACCAGCGGCCCGAGCTCTACGTGTTCGGCGAGAGCCTCGGCTCGTTCGGCGGCGAGGCGGCGTTCAGCGGGGCGTACGACATCGCGAACCGGACCAGCGGCGCGCTCTTCGTCGGACCGCCCAGCTTCAACCCGCTGTGGGGCCGGTTCGTCGGTGACCGCGAGGCGGGGACGCCGGAGGTGCTGCCCGTCTACCAGGACGGCGCGCGGGTGCGGTTCGCGCGGCGTACCTCGCAGCCGATCCCGCCCGAGGGCCAGCCGTGGGACGGCACGCGCGTGCTCTACCTCCAGCACGCCTCCGACCCGATCGTCTGGTGGAACGAGCAGCTGGTGTTCTCGCGGCCGGGCTGGCTCGAGGAGGAGCGCGGACCGGACGTGCTGCCGTCGGTGCGGTGGATCCCGCTCGTCACGTTCTGGCAGGTCACCGCTGACATGGCGCTGGGGACGGAGGTGCCGGCGGGGTACGGCCACAACTACGCGGGCGAGCACGTCGACGCGTGGGCGACGATCCTGCGCACTCCGGACTGGACGACCGCACGGTCCCAGCAGCTGCGGGCTCTCGTGACGGAGGCGGACCCGGACTAGGTCGCAAGGAAGACGGCGACCGTTCCCGCCGCGTTCGCGGCCCAGTGCAGGGCCATGGGCGCCAGCAGGCTCCCGCTGCGTTCGCGCAGCACCGCGAGGACGACGCCGGCCGCCGACGTCACCGCGACCACCCCGGCGAAGCCGAGCACCGTCACCAGCGGCGAGCCGCCGACCGACTCGGCCACGCTCCGGTTGCCCTCCAGCGCACCCGCCGCGGACCCGAGGTGCCAGAGACCGAACGCCAGCGACGAGACCACCGTCGCCGTGCGGGCTCCGGAGTCACGGGCGACGAGGCCCCACAGCACCCCGCGGAACGCGATCTCCTCCAGGATCACCGTGTGCAGCGGGATCACCACGAGGACGGCGACCGCGAGCGCGCCGAGGGACTGCGGCGCACGGTCGTCGCGGAGCAGGTCGCGGGTGAGCGGGACGGCGTACACGAGGGCGTACCCCGCCGCGACGACGAGCACGATCACCCCCGCCCAGCGGGCGCCGCGGCCGAGGTGCGCGCGGTCGAGCGCGAGGTCGTACGACGTGAGTCCGAGGCGGCGCGCGAGAAGGAGGAGCACGCCGGTCGCCACCACCGCGACCGCGGTGGCGAGCCCGAGGGGGAGCCACGCGAGCAGGACGGCCGTGACCGCGATCACGCCGAGGACGACGGCGATCGGACGGCGCGACGTCACGCGCTCATCGTAGGGTGCGGGACCTGTGTCGACGTGAGGATCGGGCTGGGATGATGGTGCGCATGTCGCTTCCCGCCGTGCTCGAGCCCTACCCTCGCACCGATGCCGGAGCCGCCGCTCTGGCGGCGCTGCTGGGCGATCCCGGGCAGGCGATGCTCGCCTTCGACTTCGACGGGACGCTCGCGCCGATCGTCGACGACCCGGAGCAGGCGCACGCGAGCGAGCGCTCGGTCCACGCCCTCCAGCGGATCGGCCCCTGCGTCGGCAAGCTCGCCGTCGTCACGGGTCGCCCGGTGCGCACGGCGCTGCGGCTCGGACGGTTCGCCGAGCACGACGGACTGAGCCACCTGACGATCCTCGGCCAGTACGGCGCGGAGCGGTGGGACGCCGACACCGGTGCCGAGTCCGTTCCGCCGCCGCCGGCCGCGGTCGCCGAGGTGCGCGACGCCCTCCCTGCGCTGCTCGACTCGCTCGGGCTGCCGGAGGTGCGGATCGAGGACAAGGGGCGGGCCGTCGTGCTGCACACCCGTCTCCTCGACGACCCGGGTGCCGCGCAGGGGCTGCTCGAGGGGCCGGTCGCCGACCTCGCGCGACGCCACGGTCTCGCGGCCGAGCCCGGGCGCTACGTCGTCGAGGTCCGCGACCCGTCCGTCGACAAGGGCGCGGCGTTGCGCACGCTCGTCGCGGAGACCGGGATGCGGACCATCGTGTACGCCGGCGACGACCTCGGTGACCTGCCGGCGTACGCGGCGCTCAAGGGCATGCGCGACCACGGCGAGGCCGACGTGATGCTGGTGGCCGTCGCCTCCGACGAGCAGCAGGCGCTGATGCCGCGCGCCGACCTCGTGGTCCACGGACCGGACGAGCTGGCGGGCTGGTTGGAGCGGCTCGCCGACGCGCTCGGCTGCTGAGCGGGTCCGGGGGGACCGATGACGACGACGCCGAAGGTGCCGCTGCTGCCCCACACGCCGTGGACGCGCGTGCGGACGGTGCTCAACTGGGTCAACCTCACGACGCCGCTGGGCCTGCTGGTCGCGAAGGTCGGCGGGGCGGACGTACGCCGGCGCGGGCGCGGCACGTACGTCGCGACGGCGTACCGCTGGGGGTTCCCGGCGGCCTCGGCGTTCACGGTCGGGAGCGTGATCGTGTCGCGCCACGGCGAGGAGCGCTTCGCGCGCAGGCCGCTGCTGCTGCAGCACGAGGACCGGCACTGCACCCAGTACGCGTGGTGCCTGGGCCCGGTGATGCTGCCGCTGTACGTCGCCGGTGTCGGCGCGTCGTACGTCGTCGCGGGGGACCACTGGTCGTACAACCCGTTCGAGCGGCTGGCGGTGCTCTCCGACGGCGACTACCGGCGGAACCCGCCGCGCTGGCGTCGCTGACCCGCCCGCACCTGCCGACCGGTTGTCCGAATGCTGGACCGAGTGGACGGTATGTGAGACGGCCACGTACGCTTGACGCAGCTCATCACGAGGGGCGGAGGGACACGGCCCGACGAAGCCCCGGCAACCACCTGACGTGAGCTCGCGATCCCGCGAGGCCGCCGACAAGGCATGGTGCCAAATCCGTCCTGTGGCGAGAGTCGCGCGCAGGGAAGATGACGAGGAGGCCTCGTGAGCGCGAGCACGCTGGAAAACCCTGACTGTACGACGGCCCGTGAGGGCGCCTTCGGCAACGCGACCGGCCTTGTGTGCCGCGCGTGCGGCGCCCATCAGGAGCTCGGTCCCCACTACGCCTGTCTCGAGTGCTTCGGCCCGCTCGAGGTCGCGTACGACTTCCCGGCGATCACCCGGGAGCAGATCGAGGCAGGGCCGAAGAGCATCTGGCGCTACCAGCCGCTGCTGCCGGTCCCGGCCGACATCGCGGCGTTCCCCAACACCGACCCGGGCTTCACGCGCCTGGTCAAGGCCGACAACCTCGCCCGCGAGCTCGGCATCAAGACCCTGTGGGTCAAGGACGACTCGGGCAACCCGACGCACTCCTTCAAGGACCGCGTCGTGGCCGTCGCCCTCTCGGCCGCCCGCGAGCTGGGCATGAAGGTGCTCGCGTGCCCCTCGACGGGCAACCTCGCCAACGCCGTGGCCGCGGCCGCCGCCCGCGCCGGCATCAAGAGCGTCGTCTTCATCCCCGAGAACCTCGAGCGGCCCAAGATCCTCACGACCGCGGTGTACGGCGGCACGCTCGTCGCCGTGCGCGGCAACTACGACGACGTCAACAAGCTCGCCAGCGAGATCGCCGGCGAGGAGGAGGGCTGGGCGTTCGTCAACGTCAACGTCCGCCCCTACTACGCCGAGGGCTCCAAGACCCTCGCGTACGAGACCGCCGAGCAGCTCGGCTGGCGCCTCCCCGAGCAGGTCGTCATCCCGGTCGCGTCCGGCTCGCAGCTCACCAAGGTCGACAAGGGCTTCACCGAGCTCGGCAAGCTCGGCCTGGTCGAGGCGACGCCGTACAAGATCTTCGGCGCCCAGGCCACCGGCTGCTCGCCGGTCGCGCAGGCGTTCCGCGAGGGGCACGACGTCGTCCGCCCGGTCAAGCCCGACACCATCGCCAAGTCGCTGGCGATCGGCAACCCCGCCGACGGCCCGTACGTGCTCGACACCTGCCGTCGTACGGGCGGAGCCGTCGAGGACGTCTCCGACGACGAGGTGCGCGACGGCATCCAGCTCCTGGCCCGCACCGAGGGCATCTTCGCCGAGACGGCGGGCGGCGTGACGATCGCGACGCTCAAGAAGCTGCTCGCGACCGGCCAGCTCGACCCCGACGCGGAGACGGTCGTCTTCAACACCGGCGACGGGCTCAAGACGCTCGACGCCATCGCCGACCGCGTCGGCCCCGCGGCCACGATCGACCCGACCTACCCCGCGTTCACCGCCGCGGGTCTCGTCTGAGAGGACATCATGAGCGTCTCCGTCCGCATCCCCACGATCCTGCGCACCTACACCAAGGGTGACTCCGAGGTGACGGTCGAGGGCGACGACGTCGCCGGCGTCATCGAGGCGCTGGAGGCGGCGTACCCCGGCATCAAGGCACGCGTCGTCGACGAGACCGGGGCGATCCGCCGCTTCGTCAACGTCTACGTGGGCACGGAGGACGTCCGGTTCGCCGACGGGCTGGGCACGACCGTGCCCTCGGGGCAGCAGGTCTCGATCATCCCCGCGGTCGCCGGGGGCTGCTGACCGTCACGGTTTGACCGCCTGGAGCGTGTAGCTGGCGGCCATCCTCTCCGGGTGGTCGGCCATGCGGTGCTCACCCGGATGGTCCGGGTGCGGCTCCATCAGTCCCGGGAGCGCGACCCACGGGACGGAGTCGTGCTCGGCCAGCCCGGTCACGGTCATGCCGTGGTCGAGGAGGGCGGTCGCGACCTCGCCGATCCCGTGGGTCCACTCGAGGCTCGGCAGGGCCTGCAGCGACGTCTCGGTCTCGACGTAGGTCTCGGTCGAGGTGAAGGCGAGCGGAGCCGGCTGGTGGAAGTACGGGTACGCGAGCTCGGGCCTGCCGTCGACGACGTCGTACGCCATCAGCATCGGGTGGCCCTCGCGGAGGAAGAGGCGTCCTCCGGGAGCGAGCAGCTCCGCGACGACGCGGGCCCACCGGTCGATGTCGGGGAGCCAGATGATCGCGCCGACGCCGGTGTAGACGAGGTCGTACGAGGTGGCGCCGAGGAGGTCGACGGCGTCGTACACGTCACCCTCCACGTACGCGACGTCCGCTCCGGTCTGCGCCGCGAGCTCACGGGCATGCGCGAGCGACGCCGGCGAGAGGTCGAGCCCGACGACGTCGGCGCCGAGCCGGTGGAGGCTCAGGGTGTCGGTCCCGATGTGGCACTGCAGGTGGACGGCCCGCAGCCCGGAGACGTCGCCGAGGCGCGGAAGGTCGAACCGTACGACGTCGCTGAGCGCCGCCGGATCGGTGCGGTAGCGGCGGAGGTCGTAGTCCGCGGACCCCGCATGGACCGGTGCTCTGTCGTCCCACATCGCGCGGTTCACGGCGAGGTAGTCGTCGTTCATGGGCACACCGTCCCACGGCTCGCGGGCGGGTGCTCGGAGCACCGGTGGACCCCGGCTCGGAGGGCCTCCCCGAGTGACCTTCCGCTGCGGTAGGTTCGTCGCACTCCGAGGCCCGTGCAGGGGGTCTCACGAACATCTGGAGTGTTCATGGCGCAGGGCACCGTCAAGTGGTTCAACGCGGAAAAGGGATACGGCTTCATCGCGATCGACGGGCAGGACGACGTGTTCGTCCACTACTCCAAGATCCGGGTCGACGGCTACAAGACGCTCGAGGACGGGCAGGCCGTGAGCTTCGAGGTCGTCGACGGGCCCAAGGGCCGGGAGGCGCACGAGGTCGTCCCCGGCTGACCGCAGCAGGACCCGCCGTCAGGACCCGACGGTCGCGACCGGCTCTGGGCGCGGCGTCGGGTCCTGACGTCTGCGGCCGCGGCGGCTGCGGGACGAGCCGAGGAGCACCCCACCGATCACGAGCGCACCCGAGAGGAGCTCGAAGGGGTCGAGACGTTCGTGCAGGACCAGCGCGCTGGCGCTCATCCCGACCACGGGCACGAGCATCGAGAACGGGGCGACCGTGCTGGAGGGGTAGCGCGCCATGAGCATCGTCCACAGGCCCGACCCGACGACGGTGCCGATGACGACGGTGTAGACGATGCCCAGCACGGCAGGCAGCGCCTCGGGCGTGAAAGCGGTCGTGAGCGAGTCGCCGATGCGGTCCGGACCCTCGACCAGCAGCGACACCGCGAGCATCGGCAGCGGCGGCACCACCGACATCCAGAGCGTGAGGTGCAGCGGGTTGGACGGACGGGCCTGGCGGTTGGCGAGGTTGCCGAACGCCCAGCCGAGCGCGCCGAGCAGCGTGAGCACGACGGGCAGGAGCGCGGCGGTCTGAGAGCGGTGCCACGCGACTCCCGCGAGGCCCGCGATCGCGATGAGGATGCCGAGGACCTGGCGGCCGCTGAGCCGCTCGCGGAGCAGGATGCCGGCGAGGACGACGGTGAACGGTGCCGATGCCTGGAGGACCAGGGACGCGAGTCCGGCCGGCATGCCCGCGCGCATCCCGGCGTAGAGGAAGACGAACTGCGCGATCCCGAACCCCGCGCCGTACCCGATCAGCCAGCGGAGCCGCACGTCGGGCCGCGGCACGAGCAGGATCGTGGGGATCGCCATCAGGCCGAAGCGCAGCGCCACGCAGAACATCGGCGGGAAGTGCTCGAGCGAGGCGTGGATGGCGATGAAGTTGAGTCCCCAGGTGATCGCGACGAGGACGGCGAGGGAGCGGTCGCGGGTGGTCACGCGTCCCAGGGTGGGGCTGCGTGTCCTTGAAGCACAAGCGACTATTCCTACCGCGACGTTGTAGCGTTGCTTCAATGAGCGCAACGCCGAACGGCTCCGGACTCGACGTCGACAAGCTGGCGGTCCTGCGGGAGCTGGCCGAGCGCGGCAGCATCACGGCGGTCGCCGACGCGACGTACCGGACTCCGTCGGCGATCTCGCAGTCGATCAAGGCGCTCGAGCGCGAGATGGGCGCCGTGCTCGTGGAGCGCGACGGGCGGGGCGTACGGCTCACCGACGCGGGTCGGCTGCTGGCCGAGGGCGCCGTCGAGATCGCGCAGGTGGTCGCCCGGACGCGGGCGCGCTTCGAGGAGTTCCGGGGCGGTGTCAGTGGCGAGGTCACCGTCACCGCGTTCCCGAGCGGTGCCGAGATGCTGCTCGCGCCGCTCGCGGGGCGGCTCGCCGAGCGGGCACCTGGGATCACGGTGCGGCTGAGCGACCTCGATCTCGCCGAGTACGAGCTGGCGGGCGCCGCCGCGGACCACGACCTCGTCCTCGGCCACTCGGTCGTCGCGGTTCCCGACCCGGTGACGACGGGCCTGCAGGTGACACCGCTCCTGCGCGAGCCGCTCGACGTCGCGGTGGCGCGGGACCACCCGCTCGCGGGACGGGGAAGGGTCCGCCCCGAGGACCTCGTCGGCGAGCCCTGGATCGGTGTCCCGGTGGGCCACCCGTTCGACCTGCTGCTGCCGATGCTCGCGGTCGACGGGCAGTCGCCCCGCGTCGTGCAGCGGTTCCTGGACAATCACGTCGTGGCGGCGTTCGTGGCCGCGGGGCAGGGCATCGCGCTGCTCCCGAGGCTGTGGCGGCGGGCCGCCGAGGCCCAGGGCGTCACGCTGCTCGGGCTCGACGGCGTGCGTGCCGGCCGGCACGTCTTCGCGCTGGCGCGGCCCGACCGTGCCGAACGCGCCGCCGTACGCCGGGTGCTCGAGGTCCTCCAGGAGCTCGCCGCCGACCTCGGCTGATGCCCACTCTTTGCACTCGCTGGGTCCGAGTGCTAAAAAGGGCATTAGCACTCGTCTCTCACGAGTGCCAACGTACGAACGGGCCAGGACGATGAGGTCCGAAGGTCGCGGCGAGAAGGGTTCGTCGTGGACACGGGCCGTCCGTCGCGGGCATCCCCTGGGCCATCCACCTCTACGCGGAGGAATCGCGGGAGACATGCCGAAGACCATTGCATTCAACGAGGAAGCCCGTCGCGGCCTCGAGCGCGGGATGAACACCCTCGCCGACGCCGTGAAGGTGACCCTCGGCCCCAAGGGCCGCAACGTCGTCCTCGAGAAGAAGTGGGGCGCTCCGACCATCACCAACGATGGTGTGAGCATCGCCAAGGAGATCGAGCTCGAGGATCCCTACGAGAAGATCGGCGCCGAGCTCGTCAAGGAGGTCGCCAAGAAGACCGACGACGTCGCGGGCGACGGCACCACCACCGCCACCGTGCTGGCCCAGGCGCTCGTGCGCGAGGGCCTGCGCAACGTCGCGGCCGGCGCCAACCCGATCGCGCTCAAGCGCGGCATCGAGAAGGCCGTCGAGGCGATCAGCGCGCAGCTGCTCGGGATGGCCAAGGACATCGAGACCAAGGAGCAGATCGCTTCGACGGCCGCGATCTCCGCTGCTGACCCGACCGTCGGCGAGATCATCGCCGAGGCGATGGACAAGGTCGGCAAGGAAGGCGTCATCACCGTCGAGGAGAGCAACACCTTCGGGCTCGAGCTCGAGCTCACCGAGGGCATGCGCTTCGACAAGGGCTACATCTCGCAGTACTTCTACACCGACCCGGAGCGCATGGAGGCGGTGCTCGAGGATCCGTACATCCTCATCGCCAACTCCAAGATCAGCAACGTCAAGGATCTCGTGCCGGTGCTCGAGAAGGTCATGCAGTCGGGCAAGCCGCTGCTGATCATCGCCGAGGACATCGAGGGCGAGGCGCTGGCCACCCTGATCGTCAACAAGGTCCGTGGCACGTTCAAGTCCGTCGCCGTCAAGGCCCCGGGCTTCGGCGACCGCCGCAAGGCCATGCTGACCGACATCGCGATCCTCACCGGTGGCGAGGTCATCAGCGAGGAGCTCGGCCTCAAGCTCGAGAACGCCGACCTCACGCTGCTCGGCACGGCCCGCAAGGTCGTCGTGACCAAGGACGAGACCACCATCGTCGACGGCGGTGGCTCGGAGGACCAGATCACCGGCCGGGTCAACCAGATCCGCGCCGAGATCGAGAACTCCGACTCGGACTACGACCGCGAGAAGCTGCAGGAGCGCCTGGCGAAGCTCGCCGGCGGTGTTGCGGTCATCAAGGTCGGCGCGGCCACCGAGGTCGAGCTCAAGGAGCGCAAGCACCGCATCGAGGACGCCGTCCGCAACGCGAAGGCTGCCGTCGAGGAGGGCATCGTCGCCGGTGGCGGCGTGGCGCTCGTCCAGGCCACCGCTGCGGCGTTCGAGAAGCTCGAGCTCGACGGTGACGAGGCCACCGGTGCGCAGATCGTGCGCTCGGCCTCGACCGCTCCGCTGAAGCAGATCGCGGTCAACGCCGGCCTCGAGGGCGGCGTCGTGGCGGAGAAGGTCCAGGGCCTCCCCGCCGGCCACGGTCTCAACGCGGCGACCGGCGAGTACGTCGACCTCATCGCCGAGGGCATCCTCGACCCGGCCAAGGTGACCCGCTCGGCGCTGCAGAACGCAGCCTCGATCGCGGCGCTCTTCCTCACCACCGAGGCCGTCGTCGCCGACAAGCCTGAGAAGGCCGGCCCGGCGATGCCGGGTGGCGACATGGGCGACATGGGTGGCATGGGCTTCTGATCCCAGAGCCTCCCGCTCACGCACCACGTACGACGCCCCGTCGGTCCTCGGACCGGCGGGGCGTCGTCGTTCCGCAGCGCCGTACCGGACGGGCGCCTCAGCCGTCCCCCTCGCTCGCCGGCCACGGCGCTTGATATCCGGTGTCGCCGGGGAACGACGCATCCTGGAGTCCCGACTCTCGAAGCCAGCAGCTGGCACCTCTCAAGTCGCCGCCGGGCATGGGACAGTCGTACAGCGCCCACCCGTCTCCACCGGCAATGCGGGTGAGCACCATCGGGGTGCCGTCGGTGTCGTGGCCAAGCCTCGGGTTTCCGACACGGTTGGGCGAGAGGAACAGCTCCGTTCGGGCCCCGCTGGCGACGTCGATGGCGACGACGGCTTCGGGTGCTGGTCCGCTTTCGCCGACCGAAGGCCCGGAGATGAGCCGAGTCCGGCCGTCTGGCGCGATCACCCAGTCACTCGGCGACCGGTTCTGCAGGCTGTCGGACAGCCTGTGCGTCCGCCATCCCGTGAGTGCGCCCCCCGACACGTCGGAGATCGCGAGCGAGCCCGGTCCGACGTAAAAGATCGTGCGGCCGGCAACTCCGACGACGGCGACGCGGCCAGCGCTGAGGAGGCGTTCGAACCCGCCGTAGCCGGAGGCGTCCCACACCCGGTAGGAACTTCCGCCGCCATCAGGAACCTCCTCGACGACCATTCCTGAATCCATCCCGATCAGCGTGGCGGCGTTGTTCAGCAATGCCGTCTCTCGCAATTGCCCCAGGTCGTACACGTGACCGGTCAGCCGTGAGTTCTCCATGCTGGTCCACGCGACCAGGTTGCCGTCGGGATCGGCGACGAGCGTAGGGCGCCACGTACTGTCAGACACGCGACCACCGAGCGAGACTTCCGTCCCGTCCGGACGGACCAAGACCGGCCGAAGGTCGTCACCGATCGAGACGAGCCCGTAGGGCGTGGCGGCAGTGAGGGCCTCGCCGCCCGGGAGCGCCAGTGCGTGAAGAGCACCGCCAATCGAGACTTTGTCGCTGCCGACGAGGCTGATGTGAAGGTCTCCCTGCGGCCTGAGAAGGGTCCGGACCGCTGTTGGGGTCGAAGACGGCGCGCTCGTCGCGGGCACAGGCGGTGCGTCGGTGTGCGAGACCTTCGGAGTGAGAAATATCCCCGCGATGATCACCGTGACTGCTGCGGCTGCGGTGACGAGCGGCACGAGGTGGGAACGGCTCCGACGCCGCCTCGTGATCGCGGCCAGGTCCGGAGGCGGCACCGGGCCGGTCGTGTGGTCGGCGATCGAGTCGCGGACGAGTTCTTCGAGTGTCATGCGGACCTCCCTCCGAGGTCGAACGTCGGTTTCGTGGCGGGGTCACAGTCTTCGAGATCGAGCCCGCGCCCTCGGGTCGTGAGCTCTGCCCGCAGCGTCCTCATCGCGGCGTTCGCGCGGCTCTTGACAGTGCCGGCGGGCACCCCGAGCGCCTCGGCGGTATCGCGCTCACTGAGGTCCTCGTAGTAGCGAAGGACGATGACGGCTCTTTGCTTCGCCGGTAGGCGCTGCAGGCAACGCCACACCGCGTCGGACGTGGCGACGGCGTCGTCGTGCGTGTGGCTGTGGTTCGCGTGCTCGGGTACGACCGACACCGAGTGCTCGACGTGACGCCACCGCCGACGCCATCCGTCGCGCACCTCGTTGACGACCATGCGGCGCACATACGCGTCGGGACGCTCGGCACTGAGAACGCGCTCCCACGCTGTGTACGCCTTAGCGAATGCGGTCTGCACGACGTCCTCCGCGTCGTTCCGGTTGCCGGTCAGCGCGTGAGCGAGCCGGAACATAGGGATCCACTGCGCGTCGACGAACGCCTCGAAGTCAGAGCGCTCTTCATGGGTCATGATCGAAGAGACGTTATCCGGTGGCCTTTCGGTTCGTTCCCGCGTTCTGCAGAATGCGCGCGACGATTCGTTCCCACCTGTCCGAGGCCGAAACGAATCGTCGTCCTGCAGCGCCGTACCGTGGAGCCGTGTACGTGCCCCGCTTCAACGCCCTCGACGACGCCGCCGCGATCGACGCCCTGATCGCCGCCAGCGGTGCCGGTGACCTCGTGACCGTCCACGCGGAGGGGGTCCCGTATGCGACGCGCCTGCCGCTGGTCTGGCTGCGCGAGGAGAGCCGCGTGGTCGCGCACATGGCGATCGCCAACCCGCACTGGCGGACGATCGTCGACGGCTCACCGGTGCTGGTCGTGGTGAGCGGGCCGCAGGCGTACGTCTCGCCGTCGTGGTACACCGCGAAGGCGGAGCACGGCCGCGTGGTGCCGACGTGGAACTACAGCCGGGTCGAGCTGCGCGGCACGGTCCACGTCCACGAGGACCCGGCGTGGCTGCGCGACGCCGTCACCCGCCTCACCGAGCAGCACGAGCAGCCGCGGGAGGAGCCGTGGGCGGTGACCGACGCGCCGGAGGCGTACGTCGACGGGCAGCTGCGCGGCATCGTCGGCATCGAGGTGCGCGTCGCGTCCGTCGAGGGCAAGGCCAAGCTGAGCCAGAACCGGTCGGACGCCGACCGCGCCGGCGTGGTCGCCGGGATGCGTGCCGAGGGAGGGACGGAGGCCCTGGCCGTCGCGACGGCGATGGAGGCCGGGATGCCGCCGCGTCACTCGGACGCGACGTCGACCCCCGACATCGCGTCGACGAGGTAGACCTGCTCACCGGCACGCGGATCACGTGCGTGCAGCGTGACGAACGTCGGAGAGAACGGGCCGCCCAGGTCGACGACGGTCGCGGACGCGCCGAGCACGCCGCGGATCTGCTCGGGGCGGCACGTGCGGTCGTTGCGGGTGACGACGCCCGGTGTCGTCCACACCGGCACGCCGCCCAGCGTCCCGGAGAGCTGCAGGTGGAAGTGCCCGCACAGCACCGCCCGGACGTCGGTGCCGGCGACGGCCTCGCCGAGACGCTCGCCGTCCCGGAGGCCGTCCTGGCGCATGAACGGCGACCACGCGACGTGCAGGGGCGGATGGTGGAGGGCGACGACCGTGCCCTCAGGTGCCGGCCGCGAGAGCTGGCCGCGCAGCCACGCGAGCTGACCGCCGTCGAGCTCTCCGTGCACGGAGCCCGGGACGAGCGAGTCGAGCGTGATCACCCGAAGGCCGTCCACCTCGCTCACCGCGGCGCGCTTGCCGCTCGACCCACCGGCGAGCCTCCCGCGGTCACGCCCGTCCGGCCCGAGGTGCCCCGAGCCGAGTGCCCGCGAAAAGGCGTCGCGGCGGTCGTGGTTGCCGGTCGTGTAGACGTGCGGGACGCCACGCTCGTCCGCGAACGCGCCGACGAGCTCGCGGACGGCGACGCACCCCTCGTACGACCCGTCGTCCGCGATGTCGCCGGTGACGAGGACGAGGTCGAGGTCGGGCACGTGGCGTGCGTCGTGGAGGATCCGCTCCAGCGCGGAGACGGCGTCGACGCCGTCCTCGTCCGGGCCGGTGCGGCTGACGTGGGTGTCGGACAGGTGCAGGATGCGGTGCGTGGCGGCCACGGCGGCAGCCTACGGCGCGCCACCGACGTACGCCCCGGCTCAGCGCTGCGACTTCACCAGACGTCGCCGTCGCGCCAGTCGCAGGTGATCGGGGCGTCGAGGTCGAGAGCGGTCCGCGTCGTCCGGACGAACACCGCTCCGTCGTCGTCCGCCGTGCGCTCCCGTCCCCCCGGTGCGGCGACGTACGTCGGGCCGCGCCACGGCGACCAGCCGAGCCCGCGGTAGAAGCTCAGCCCCATCGTCGACGACGACAGCGCCCCGAGCTCGAAGTCGCGGTCGAGCACCTGCTCGACGGCGCGCATCACGACGGTCCCGAGCCCCGAGCGACGGTGGGTCGACCGGACGGCCACGCCCTCGACGTACCCCGTCGTGTACGCCGTGGCGCCCGATGGCGGCCCGATCCACAAGGTCCGCGGCGCGACCGCCGCGTGCGCGACGAGGGTGCCGCCGTCGCGGGCGAGCGCGTGGTGCCCGCCGAGCGTGTGCTGCCAGTCCTCGGCGCTGAACGTGCCCTCGAACGCGAGGTCGAGGAGTGCCCGGACCTCCTTCAGCGCGGCCTCGTCGAGCGCGTCGGTACGCCGGACCTCCACCTGGACGTTCACGGCTGGAGCGCGCGCCGGGCCGCGGCGGCCAGCGCCTGCGCGTACCGGCGCTGTCCGGCGCTCGACCGCATCGTGCGCGCGTCGCGCGGGTTGCGCATGTTGCCGAGCTCGACCATCACCGTCGGGATCCTGCTCAGGTTGAGCGTGCCGAGGTCGCTGCGGCGGACGATGCCGCGTCCCCCGGCGGTGTAGGTCGACCGGCGGAACCCGGCGTCGTCGAGCGCTGCGCGGGTCAGCCGTCCGAGCCGCAGCGAGCGGACGACCGTGCCGCGCTTCTTGGTCACGATCACGTGGAAGCCGCGTCCTGACCGGGCGGCGCCGTCGCCGTGGATGCTGATCTTGAGGTCGGCGGCGCGGGACCGCCCCCGGTACCCCTTGTTGCCGATCCGCCCTCGCACGTCGACGCACGGTCCCCAGCGATGGCGGCTGTTGAGGGAGCGCGTCATCACGACCGTTGCCCCCTGGGCCTGCAGCGCGTCGCGCAGTCGCGTCGCCACCCGCCACGCGAACGTCGCCTCGGCGAAGCCGCTCGCGGTCGCCGTCCCGGTGGTGTTGCAGGGCTTGCGCAGCCCGCCCGCGTCCACGAGCCGGTTGATGCGCTTGGGGAAGCGGCTGTTGCCGAGCTGATGCCCGGGGTCGATCACGATCGTGCGGCCCGCGAGCGGTGCGGGGGTCGCGGCCGCGCGGGCCCCGGCCCCCTCGGCCACCGTCGGCCGCGCCGGAGCACCGGGAACCGCGGCCGCAGCGGTGCCCGCGGACGCGGCGAGGGCGGCGGCGGCGAGCAGGGAGGTGAGGCGACGCATCGTACGAGGCTAACCCGGACCAGTACGCTGGCCCCATGCTCTGGCTGCTGATCATCATCGGGGTCGTCGTCCTGGCGTACGTCTACCGGGTCCAGCTCCTGTCCAAGGTCCTCGGGCAGGACGAGGCTCGCGTGCGTCGGATGCTCGACCGCCGCAAGGGCGACCGCTACTAGGCCGTGGGGCCTTCAGGGCTCGCCGCCGGGATCCTCATCGCCCTGGCGGGCCTCGTGCTGCTGGCGCTCGCGCTGTCCGGCATGGCCCTGCTCGTCCTCGGCGCGCTCGCGAACCAGCGACGGGGCTCGCGGCCGCTGGTGTGGACCGGCGCGTCGCTGCTCGCCCTGGTCGCGGTCGCCGTCGTGGCGACGCTGGTCTGGGTACGGTTCTCGAGCGACCCGGACACGCTCGAGCTCGACCTCCGCGAGCCGATCAGCGCAGCGTCGCTCGACAAGGAGGAGATGCCCGGCTTCCCGGGCGTGTACGACTACAGCTCGGACCGCGTCGCGCTGGTGCTCCCCGACGGGACGCACTTCGCCTCCGACGCCGACGCGGTGACGGTGTGGACCGAGGACGGGACGGTCACGTCGGTCCGGATCAACCGGCAGATGATGTCGAGGACCGCCGCCACGACGGTCGTCCAGGACTGGGCGGGCGACCTCGGGCTGGGCAGCCCCGACCCCGGCTCGTCCGGCGCGTGGTCGGTCTCCGAACCCGCGGGCGGGGCCGAGGCGCGTCTCTCGCTCCAGCCCGGCACCGACGGTGGTGCCCGACCGTTCCTCGCGATCGAGGTCAGCAGCACAGCCGCAGCGCCGTGAGGACGTACGCCCGCGCGCACGCGATCACGTCGGCGACCTCGACGTGCTCGTCGACGGCGTGCGCGTGCGCGATGTCGCCCGGGCCGTACTGGACCGTCGGCACCCCCGCCGCGCCGTAGAGCCGCAGGTCGGACCCGTACGGCGCACCCGTCGCGGCCGGCCGGGACGACCCCGCGGCCTCGGCGGCGTCCTGGACGATCCCGAGCAGGGAGTGGTCGTCGGGGAGTCGCCCGGGGGCGAAGGTGCCGCCCGGGAACGAGACCGTCACCGGGTGGTCGCGCAGCCAGAGGTCGCCGTCCGACGCCTCTGCCACGGCGGCACGCAGGACCGCCTGCGCGGCGGCGACCGACTCGCCCGGGCGCACGCCGTACCGGCCCTCGGCGATGCACAGGTCCGGGACGGTGCTCGCCCAGTCGCCGGCGTGGACGGTGCCGATCGAGATCGGGAACGGCAGGACCAGGTGCGCGAAGCGCTCGCCGACGTCGGTGTTGCGCTGCGCCTCGAGGTCGCGCAGCGCGGCTCGGACCGTGTCGAGGGCGTCGAGCGCGCTGATCCCGCTGGTGCGCATCGAGCCGTGCGCCGCCTTGCCCCTCACCTCCAGCCGGAACGTGAGCGCGCCGGCGTTGTCCGTCACGACGGACCCGGCGGTGGGCTCGGCGATCACGCAGGCGTCCGCGGTGTGGCCGCGCCGCAGGGTCGCGTACGCGCCGAGGCCGCCGTCCTCCTCGCCGATGACGGTGTGGACGGCGAGCGGCCGCGCGAGGCGGACGCCGCTCGAACGGATCGCCTGCACGGCCCCGAGGACCGCCGCCGTGCCGCCGAGCATGTCGCAGACACCACGGCCGTACCAGCGTCCGTCGCGCTCGCGCACCGTGAACGGGTCGTGGTCCGACCACAGCGCCGGGTCGCCGGGCGGGACGACGTCGACGTGCCCCGACAGCGCGAGCGCCGGGACGCCGCCACTGTCTCCGGGGACGATCCCGACCGTGCCCCACGCCGCGGACCGCTCGACCTCCATGCCGGGGAAGTCCGGCTCCTGGCGCAGCGTGGGCAGGTCGATCTCCCAGTGGTCGACGTCGGCGCCGAGCTCGGCCAGCCGGTCCGCGCACCAGTGGCTGGCCGCCACCTCGCCCACCGTGCCGTCGACCGGGGCGAGGGCGACGAGCGCGGTGAGGTCCGCGGCGATCCGCTCCTCGTCGAGGTGGGAGAGCACGTCCTGCGGATCGAGAGCTGCGGTCACGCCCTCAGTGTGCGTCACGACCCCACGGGGCCGGACGAGATGGCAGGATCTGGCGGCATGGCGGAGCGAGCGCGGGTGACGGGTGTCGTCCTGGCCGCGGGCGAGGGTCGCCGGATGGGCCTGCCGAAGGCGCTCGTCGAGACCGCGGACGGGGAGCCGTGGGTCCGTCGTGCGGTCGGTGTCCTGCGCGACGGGGGGTGCGACGAGGTGCTCGTCGTGGTCGGTGCGGCGGCGGGTCGCGTGCGCGCGGTGGTCGAGGACGTCCGGCCGGTGCCGGCCCTGGTGGAGGCTCACGACTGGGGCGCGGGCATGGGCGCGTCGCTGCGCGCGGGGCTGCAGCACCTCGTCGACCGGCCCGCCGGTGACGCAGCGCTCGTCATGCTCGTCGACCTGCCCGACGTCGGCCCCCAGGTCGTACGCCGCGTCCGCGGCCACGTGGACGCTGCCGAGGACCGGAGGTCCACGCTCGCCCGCGCGACGTACGACGGCCGCCCCGGGCACCCGGTGCTGATCGGACGGGACCACTGGTCCGCGATGGCGGCGACGCTGTCGGGGGACGAGGGGGGACGTCGCTACCTCGCCGAGCACGACGCGGTCGGGATCGAGTGCGGCGACCTCGCCACCGGGCGCGACCAGGACACGCCCACCGGCTCGCCGGGACCGGAATAGGCTGGCGGTGTGAAGCAGCCCCGCAGCAGCGACGACCTCGTCCGCGACCTCGACGAGGTCGGCTACCTTGCGGACGAGGGTCTGGCCACCATCGCGTACCTCGCGCTCGCCATGCAGCGCCCGCTCCTGCTCGAGGGCGAGCCGGGCACCGGCAAGACCGCGCTCGCGGAGGCGATCGCGCAGGCGTACGACGTGCCGCTGATCCGCCTGCAGTGCTACGAGGGCATCGACGCGACGCAGGCGCTGTACGACTGGGACTTCCCGCGGCAGATCCTGCATCTGCGGACCGTCGAGGCGACCACCGACCGGGCACAGGTCGACGCCGACGCCGTCGAGCAGTCGCTGTTCGACGAGCGGTTCCTGCTGGCCCGGCCGATCCTCCGTGCGCTGCGCGAGGCGCCCGCGGTCCTGCTCGTCGACGAGATCGACCGGGCCGACGACGAGTTCGAGGCGTTCCTCCTCGAGGTGCTGTCGACCAACCAGGTGACGATCCCCGAGCTCGGGACGGTACGCGCGACCGTGCCGCCGATCGTCGTGCTCACCTCCAACCGCACCCGCGAGCTGCACGACGCGCTCAAGCGCCGCTGCCTCTACCACTGGATCGAGCACCCGGGGATGGCGCGCGAGGTCGAGATCGTCCGGACGCGGATGCCGCAGGTCTCCCAGCGGCTGGCCGAGCAGGTCGTCACCGTGGTCCAGGAGCTCCGCGCCCGTGGAGACCTGCTCAAGCCGCCCGGTGTGGCGGAGACGCTCGACTGGACGGCGGCGCTGGACCGCCTCGAGCGGGACGAGCTCGACCTCGTCACCGCGGCCGCGACGATCGGCGCGGTCTGCAAGTACCGCGAGGACATCGACCGCGTCCGCGAGTCCCTCGCGTCGATGCTCGCCTGAGCCGATGGCCGACGTCGCGATCTTCGTCGGCTTCGCGCAGGCGCTGCGCGAGGCCGGGACCGGCGTGACCGCGGACAGGACCCAGGCCTTCGTGGAGGCGGTCAGCATCCTCGGGCCTGACCGACGACGCGACGTCTACTGGGCGGGGCGCGCCACGCTGTGCGCCGAGCCGGACGACGTGGCGACGTACGACAAGGTGTTCGCAGCCTGGTTCTCTCCCGAGGAGCCGCGGCTGCGGACGCGCAGCCAGGCGCCGCCCCGCGTCGTGGTGCAGGCAGGGCTGGAGGACGCCGAGGAGGGTTCGGGCGAGGCGGGCGACGACCAGCAGGTCGCGATGATCGCGAGCGGCACGGAGACGCTGCGCCACCGCGACGTGGCGACGCTCTCGGCTTCCGAGCGCGTGGCGGTGGCGCGGATGTTCGAGCGGCTTCGCGTGCAGGTCCCGCTGCGCCGCAGCCCCCGTCGTACGCCTCACCGCCGGGGAGACCTCGACCCGACCCGCACGCTGCGCGACCAGCTCCGCAGGGCGGGGGAGCCCGGCCCGCTGCGCTTCCGGGCCCCCCGGCGCCGACCGCGCCGGATCGTGCTGCTGGTCGACGTCTCGGGATCGATGAGCGCGTACGCCGACAGCCTCCTGCGGCTCGCGCACCGGCTGGTCAGCGCGTCGCCCCGGCAGGTCGAGGTGTTCACGCTCGGCACCCGGCTCACCCGCGTCACGGCGGCCATGCGGCTGCGCGACCCCGAGGACGCGCTCGCCGCCGCCGGTCAGACCGTGCCGGACTGGTCCGGCGGGACGCGGCTCGGTGAGGTGCTGCGCGCGTTCGTGGACCGGTGGGGTCAGCGGGGCATGGCGCGCGGAGCGGTCGTCGTCATCGCCTCCGACGGGTGGGAGCGCGGCGACCCCGTGCTCCTCGGCGCCCAGGTCGAGCGCCTGCAACGACTGGCGTACCGGGTGCTGTGGGCGAACCCGCACCGTGGCCGCCCCGGCTATGCCCCGGTGCAGGGCGGCATCGCGGCCGTCCACCCGCACCTCGACGCGCTGGTCGCCGGGCACTCTCTGGCGGCCTTCCAGGCACTTCTCGACGAGGTCGGCCGCTGATCCGTGTGCGGTCATGACGACCTCGCGGCTCGGGACGCCGACGTAGTCTGGATCACATGCGCGACGTGCTCGACGAGCTCATGGAGACGTGGAAGTCCGGCGAGACGGCCGGGGTCGCCACGGTGGTGCAGACGTTCCGCTCGGCCCCGCGGCCGGCCGGGGCGTCGATGGTCGTCGCGCCCGACGCCAGTGCGTACGGCTCGGTGTCCGGCGGCTGCGTCGAAGGCGCCGTCTACGAACTGGCGCAGGAGGTCGTCGGTGCGGGGGCTCCGGTGCTCCAGCGCTACGGCGTCTCGGACGACGACGCCTTCGCGGTCGGGCTGACCTGCGGCGGGATCCTCGACGTGTTCGTCGAGCCGGTCTCGCAGGAGACGTTCCCGGAGCTCGGGGACGTCGCCGCCGACATCGAGGCCGGACGACCGGTGGCCGTGGCGACGGTGATCGCGCACCCGGACGACGGCTGGGTCGGACGCCGGATGGTGGTCCGCCCGGAGGACGCCACCGGCTCGCTGGGCTCCGATCGCGCCGACGCCGCGGTCGCCGACGACGTACGGGGCCTGCTCGCCGCCGGGCGCACGGCGACGCTGACCTATGGTCCGCACGGCGAGCGGCGGGGGGAGGGCATGCGGGTCTTCGTGGCCTCGTACGCCCCCAAGCCGCGGATGCTCGTCTTCGGCGCGATCGACTTCGCCGCCGCGGTGGCGCGGCAGGGGGCGTTCCTGGGCTACCAGGTGACGGTGTGCGACGCCCGCCCCGTGTTCGCCACCGCGGCCCGGTTCCCCGACGCGCACGAGGTCGTCGTCTCCTGGCCCCACAAGTACCTCGCGAAGCAGGTCGAGGCCGGCCTGGTCGACGAGCGCACGGTGGTCTGCGTGCTGACCCACGACCCGAAGTTCGACGTGCCGCTGCTCGAGCTCGCGCTGCGCCTCGAGCCGCCCCACCGGCCGGCGTTCGTCGGCGCGATGGGGTCGCGCCGGACGCACGACGACCGGCTCGCGAGGTTGCGCGAGGTGGGGGTGACCGAGGACGAGATCGCGCGGCTGTCCAGCCCGATCGGGCTCGACCTGGGAGCGCGGACGCCGGAGGAGACCGCAGTCTCGATCGCGGCGGAGATCATCGCGCTCCAGTGGGGCGGGCACGGGGACCGGCTGAGCGCGCGCGAGGGGCGGATCCACCACGAGGTGGAGTGACTGCGGCTCGGGGGTCGCGTCGCGGCTCAGCTGCCGGCGGTTAGCCCGGCGGCCGAAAGCGTGCTGCCGTCGCTCAGGGTGACGGTGTAGTGCCATGCGCCCATGACGTCGGGGCGCTTGCTACTGGGTGCTTCTGAGGGCCACCATGCGGCGAATCGTCCGTTCTTGACCGTCGCTTCGACGTCGGTTCCGAGCGGAGTTCGGACCGTCACGGCTTCGACGTCCTTGCCGGCATACCCGTAGATCCAGATCAGGTACCCCTTGCGGAACCAGCCCTCGTCGGTGACGACGGCAGTGCTGCCCGTCTCGGCGATCTGGTCAGGGCTCAGCGTTGTTACCGGGGTGGGTTCCGCGAGGTCGGCGAAGATCTCGTGACCCTCGGGGTCCTGGCCGGCCGTCGCGTTGCGCATCAGGCAGGTTGCCTCGCCGCTGGGTGCGGTGATGAGAACGTACGTCCAGCCTCCGCGTCGCTCGGCCAGCACGGACTGGTTCTCGCTGTCGGACATCTTGAGCTTTGTACGGCAGGTGTCCGCGGCGGCGGCGCTCTTCGTCGCGGAGAGGGGCTCCGGCTTCGCCGTCCATGACGCGAAGGCTGAGCTGCCACCGAGTGTCAGCGCAGCTGCTGCGGTACCGGCGGCGGCCAGTGCGCCGAGCGGCACCAGTCGCCGCCAGCGACGCCGCAGCCACGTCGGCTCCTTCGCCGGTGGGACGGTGGTGGGGCTTGTCACGATCCGGGTGAACGCGTCGTCGGCATACCGCCGTTCTGCGGCGTTCAGGGAGGTCTCGGGGGCAGCGTCGAGGCTGCGCAGTGCGGTGTAAATGTCGCCAGCTGGCTGCTTCGTCATGGGAGGCTCCCCTCAGGAGCGGCGGACGGGGCGGGACTGTCGGCAGCGTGGGAGCTGGTGTGACGTCGGAGGGCGCGGCGCGCGCGGGAGAGCCGCAGGCGGTAGGCGGCGGACGAGATGCCGAGCACCGTTGCTGCCTCGGGCGTGGTCAGCCCGTCGAAGACGGTGAGCGCGATGGCCTCCTGGTGGGAGGCGCTCAGCTGTGTCCAGGCTGCTGCGATGTCGACGCGTTGGGCAACGAGCTCGGAGTGGTTGCCCGCATCGCCGTCGGTCATGCTCTCGGCGAGTCGTACAGCGAGAGCGTTGCGCCTGTCGCTGCCACGGCGGGCGTTCTGGAGGGCGTTGCGCGCGGCGCCGAAGAGCCATGCCCGGGCGTCGGGCAGTTCTGTGGGAAGGTCGTCGAGGCGTCGCCAGGCGATCAGCATGACGTCTCCGGCGACGTCCTCGGCGTGGGAAGGGTGAGCCCGCCTGCGAATGAAGCGCAGCAGGTCGAGGTATGCCGCGTCGTAGATCTCGCGGAAGCGCTGTTCACGCGCCAGCTGCGAGGGTGAGGACATCGGCTCCATGCCCTGCTCCTGTCCAGGAACGGCGAAGTGTGTCGTGTTGGTGTCGAGAATTCTCGGGTTGTGCTCCCGCTCGCGCATGTCCCCACTCGTCCACAGGCTTCGCCGCGGCGCGCTCGTCCACAGGGTGGCACCAGCGGGACCCGTGGGGGAAGCCGACTCGAGACGATGGAGGCATGCACTCCTCCGACGCGGTCGACCCCGGGCTCCTCGCCTACGCGTCCCGCGCGCGCTGCCGCGCGGAGGCAGCCGAGATCGCGGCGATGCTGGAGGCCGACGACGCGGGCAACCGCGAGGCGGGCGCCCTCGGATCGACGCTGAGGCAGCAGCTCCACGTGCGTGCCACGCGGATGGAGATCGCCGTCGCGACGGGGCTGTCGGAGGGGCAGCTCCGTGCGCGGCTCGCGACGGCGCGTGCGGCGCGCGAGAGGCTTCCTCGAGTGTGGGCCAGCCATCAGGCGGGCGGCGTCGACGGCTACCGCGTCCAGCTGGTCGTCGAAGCGCTGGGGCGTCTCGCGTCCGACGCATCGGCCGAGCGACTTGACGCCGCGGTCGTGCCGTACGCGGAGTCGCACACCACGATCGAGCTCAAGGCATGGCTGCGCCGGTTCGTCGCCCGCGCCGAGCCCGACCTCGACGCCGAGCGCACCGCTCGCGCACGGGAGGATCGTCAGGTCAGCGTCCGTCACGGCGAGGACGGCATGTCGGAGCTCTGGGCGCTGCTGCCCACGCTGCAGGCGGCCACGATCGACGCACGCCTGCGACGGGAGGCGGCGAGACAGCCGGACGACGGCCGCACCCGCGCCCAGAAGCGGGCCGACCTCCTCGCGGCGTGGGCGACCCACAGCGAGGACACCGTCGCGCGCCCCGCGGCCGACATCGCTGTGGTGATCCCGCTCGACGCCCTGACCCGTGCGACCGACGAGACGGCGGCCGAGAGCGCCGACGGGTCGTGGGTCGTGCCGGCACGCGAGATCCGTGACCTCGTCGCCTCGGGTGCCACCACCAACGTCTTCTGGCACCGGCTCATCACCGACCCCGCCGGACGCGTGCTCGACCACACCTACCTCGGCCGCTTCGCCCCGGCGGTTCTTGCGAAGGCGGTCGCCTTCCGCGACGGCGTGTGCCAGGCGCCCGGGTGCACGGTCCCGGCCAGCCAGTGCGACCTCGACCACCGTCGGCCGTGGCCTGAGGGCAGGACGTCCGGGAGCGAGATCTGGCCCCTGTGCCGGCGCCATCACGCGCTCAAGTCGCACGGCTACCTGACTCCCGTGGAGCGGGTGCCGCTGCCCATGCACGACCTCGGTGCTCCACCGTCGGAGTACGGATGGCGCCTACCGTCCGGGCGCATCCTGCGCGCCGAGCGGCCGGTGCGCGGGCCGACAGGCGAGGCCGCCGCAGGGCCGAGCGGTGCCCACGCCGCCTGACGAGCTGGGTGACGCCCTTGCCCTCATAGCCTCCGCGTGCGGGGAGGCGACGACGTCGGAGAAGCGGACGAGCGAGCCCAGCGCCGCTCCGACCACCGCCGCGGTACGCCCGTGGATCACGCAGGAGCGTGCGCAGGAGCGGCTGGACGAGGCGGCCACACTGGCACTCGAGGCGGCCACGGGGTCGTACGCACTCGAGTACGCGCCTCCGATCGATGAAGAGATCGAGATCTCCGGCAGCTGGGACCTCCTCCGAGGTGCGTCCTCGTGGGTGATGGCAGGAGGCGCGGGCGACGAGCGCGTCAGGGTCGAGATCCGGGGGCTTGAGAGCGGCGCCTACCTCACCATGGCCGTGCCCCACCAGCCAGGCGCGGGATGCTGGATGAAGATGGGCCGGCAGGACATGACGGCGGCCGCGGAGAAGGGCGGCCTCCCGACCGCGGCGATCGGCGTGATGGGCGACCAGTACGTCGGAGTGCTCCTCGAGCCGGTGGCCTCCGCGCAGCAGGTCGATCGACGGGGACGGCTGCTCATGGACCTTCCGCTCGCCGATGCGCTGGCCCTGAGCGCCCCGAGCCTTGGCAAGAAGCTGCTTGCGTCGATGCCCGAGGCGCTCGACGGCCTCGTCGTCCCGGTCGCCGTCACACTCCGCCCCGACGGCAGCTATGACGAGCTGGTGATGCCGCTCGAAACGACGCGCGACCTGCTCGTCGAGGCCGATGCGGTCACGTCCGAACAGGCGGAGCAGCTTCAGTCCTTCGGGAGCGAGGTCGCGATCGACTACGAAGGATTCGGCGAGCCCGTGACGGTCGAGGCGCCGAAGAGATCTGCGGTCGTGCTTCTCGGCAAGGAGATCCCCGCGCGCTGCTGACGGCAGTATCTGCGATCGCGTTGTGATCCACGTCACGCGGGTGTAGGAAAGGCTTCAACCAGTCGGGCGCGTCCTACGCCGAGCGGAGTGAAATCCATGGCCAAGAAACCGATCACCGTGACCGTCGACGGGGTGTCCTACACCGACGACGTCGAACCCCGAACCCTTCTCGTCCAGTACCTCCGCGAGCAGCTCGGCAAGACCGGGACCCTCGTCGGGTGCGACACCACCAACTGCGGCGCGTGCACCGTCCACCTGGACGGGCGGAGCGTGAAGTCGTGCACGATGTTCGCGGTCCAGGCCGACGGTCACGAGGTCACCACGATCGAGGGCGTGGCCACGGCG
Source organism: Mumia spirodelae (assembly GCF_050632745.1). Classification (NCBI taxonomy): domain Bacteria; kingdom Bacillati; phylum Actinomycetota; class Actinomycetes; order Propionibacteriales; family Nocardioidaceae; genus Mumia; species Mumia spirodelae. Next base: position 646,090 of record NZ_JBODSD010000001.1, read on the forward strand.
GACGGGGAGCTGCACCCGATGCAGAAGGCGTTCCACGAGTCCCACGCGCTGCAGTGCGGGTTCTGCACGCCGGGCATGATCATGCAGTCCATCGACATCGCCAACGAGCATCCCGACCCGGACGAGGCGACGGTGCGCGAGAACCTCGAAGGCAACCTCTGTCGGTGCACGGGCTACCAGAACATCGTCAAGGCCGTCCAGGCCGGCGCCCGCGAGATGGCCGGCGGCTCGTCCGAGGCAGGTGCGGCATGACCGTCACCGAGATCGGGACCCCGCGCAAGCGCAAGGAAGACCAGCGCCTGATCACGGGGCGTTCCCGCTACACCGACAACATCGTGCTCCCGGGCATGCTCCATCTCGCGATGGTCCGCAGCCCGTTCGCGCACGCCACCATCACCAACCTCGACACCAGTGCCGCCACCTCGGCACCCGGAGTCGTCGCCGTCTACACCGGCGCCGACATCCAGGACCTGTGCGGCACGCTCCCCAACGCGTGGCCGATCACGCCGGAGCAGAAGTCACCGCACCACCCGTCTATCGCGGTGGACCACGTGGCGTTCGCCGGTGAGATCGTCGCCGTCGTCGTCGCGCGGAGCAAGACCGCCGCCCAGGACGCGGCCGACCTGGTCGACGTGGACTACGACGAGCTTCCCGTCGTGCTCGACCTGGAGGAGGCGGAGAAGGACGAGGTGCTCGCCCATCCCGACCTCGGCACCAACAAGTCGGCGTTCTGGGTCTTCGACTCCGGCGAGGCGGGGACCGGCGGCAACGTCGAGGACGCGCTCGCGGCAGCCGGCGCGGAGGACCAGGTCCTGATCGAGCGGACCTACTACCAGCAGCGCCTGATCCCGGCGTTCATGGAGCCCCGCTCGACCGTCGTGGACCCGACCGGCGAGCAGACCACCATGTGGTCGGCTACCCAGGTCCCGCACATCCTCCGCCTGATGCTCGCGCTCACGCTCGGCATCCCGGAGTCCAAGGTGCGGGTGATCGCGCCCGACGTCGGCGGCGGCTTCGGCGGCAAGCTCCAGGTGACCCCGGAGGAGGTCGTCACGATGATCGTGGCGCGCCGCACGGGCAAGCCCTGCAAGTACACCGAGACCCGCTCCGAGTCCTTGATGGCGGCCCACCACGGCCGCGGCCAGGTGCAGCGGCTCTCGCTGTCCGCGACGCGCGACGGCCAGGTCACCGGCCTCAAGGTGCAGCTGCTCGCGGACATGGGGGCCTACCTCGGGCTCGTGACCTCGGGCGTGCCGATCCTCGGAGCCTTCATGTTCCCCGCGATCTACAAGATCCCGGCGTACCGCTTCGAGTGCACCAACCTGTTCACCAACAAGGCGTGGACCGACGCCTACCGCGGCGCCGGCAGGCCAGAGGCGACCTTCGCGATCGAGCGCCTCATGGACGACCTGGCGGCCGAGCTCGACATGGATCCAATCGAGCTGCGTCGCAAGAACTGGATCCCGCACGAGGAGTTCCCGTTCACGAGCGTCTGCGGCCTCGAGTACGACAGCGGCAACTACGAGGCGGCGACCGCGCGGGCGCTCGAGCTGTTCGGGTACGACGAGCTGCGCGCCGAGCAGAAGCGGCGCCGCGACGAGGGCGACACCGTCCAGCTCGGCATCGGGATCTCCACGTTCACCGAGATGTGCGGCCTCGCGCCGTCGCGGGTGCTCGGCTCCCTCGACTACGGGGCGGGCGGCTGGGAGTACGCCCAGGTCCGCATGCTCCCGACCGGCAACGTCGAGGTCGTGACCGGTGTGAGCCCGCACGGCCAGGGTCACGAGACGGCCTGGAGCCAGATCGTCGCCGACCGGCTCGGCGTCCCGTTCGAGAACGTCGAGGTCCTCCACGGGGACACGGCGATCGCGCAGCGCGGGCTCGACACGTACGGCTCCCGCTCGCTCGCGGTCGGCGGCATGGCCGTCGTCGCGGCGGCCGACAAGGTGATCGCGAAGGCGAAGGTCATCGCGGCCCACCTCCTCGAGGCGTCCGAGGACGACCTCGAGTTCGCCGAGGGCAAGTTCACGGTCCGCGGGACCGACCAGGGCGTGGCGCTCGGAGACATCGCCCTGGCGACGTTCGCAGCCCACAACCTCCCCGACGGGATCGAGCCGAGCCTCGACTCCGACGCGACCTTCGACCCGGAGAACTTCTCGTTCCCCCACGGCACGCACCTCGCGGCCCTGGAGGTCGACACCGAGACCGGGCAGGTGAAGCTGCGCAAGTACGTCTGCGTGGACGACATCGGCAACGTGATCAACCCGCTGATCGTCGAGGGGCAGGTCCACGGCGGGCTGGTGCAGGGGATCGCGCAGGCGCTCTTCGAGGAGGCGGTTCACGACGACGCCGGGACGCTGGTGACCGGGTCCTTCGTCGACTACCTCGTCCCGAGCGCGGCCGACCTCCCGTCGTTCGTCACCGATCGCACCGAGACGGCGTCGACGACGAACGTCCTCGGCGTCAAGGGAGTGGGCGAGGCGGGGACGATCGCGTCGACGCCTGCGATCGTCAACGGCGTCATCGACGCCGTGCGGCATCTCGGAGTCGATGACATCCTCATGCCATGCTCGCCCAGCCGCGTCTGGGCAGCGCTGCAAGGAGCGGACAAGGGCCGGGGGGCCGAGGCCGCCGCACCGACGGTCAACAGCCCCGAGGTCGCCGAGCGCGACGTCGCGTCGACGGGCGCAGTCCAGACGGGTACGGACGAGGGTCCGACGAACCAGGGGGATGGGCAGTGATTCCGACAGCTTTCGAGTACGAGGCACCGAGCACCGTCGAGGACGCCGTGCGGCTCCTCGCGGAGGGCGGCGACGACGTCAAGGTCCTGGCCGGTGGTCAGAGCCTCATCCCGGTGCTCAAGCTCCGGCTTGCCGGGCCCGAGCTGATCGTGGACCTCGGGCGCATCGACGGGCTGCGCGGCATCCGCGAGGACGGCGACGCGTTGGTGATCGGGGCGATGACGCCGCACCACGAGGTCGCGACGAGCGGTCTGGTCCGCGAGCACGCGGCGCTGCTGGCCGAGGCTGCGGGCACGGTCGCCGATCCGCAGGTGCGTCACCGTGGCACGTTCGGCGGTGCGCTGGTCCACGCCGACCCGGCGGGCGACATGCCCGCGCCGGCGCTGGCCCTCGGTGCGTCGTTCGAGATCGCCGGGCCGTCGGGCGTTCGGACGGTGGCCGCGGAGGACTTCTTCGTCGACCTCTTCACCACCGCGGTCGGCGAGGACGAGATCCTCACCGCCGTGCGCGTGCCGAAGCGCACCGGGTGGACGGCGGCGTACGAGAAGTTCGTCCGCGTCGCTCAGCAGTGGTCGATCGTGGCGGTCGCGGCGACCGTGCGCGTCGAGGGCGGCACGATCGCGGAGGCGCGCCTCGGCCTGACCAACATGGGATCCACGCCCGTCCGTCCGACGTCCGTCGAGCAGGCCCTGATCGGCGTCGCCCCCGTGGACCAGGAGGTCGAGGCTGCCGTGGCCTCGGTCGCCGACGGCACGACGCCTCCGGACGACCTCAACGGGTCGGCGGACTACCGGCGCCACCTCGCGCGCGTCCTGACTCGGCGGGCCGTGGTGCGGGCGGCTGGTGCCTGATGGACCTCACGCACACCTTCACCGTCCCTGCACCGATCGAGACGACCTGGGCCGCCTTCAACGACCTGGAGTCCATCGCGCCGTGCATGCCCGGGGCCACCGTCGAGGTGGTCGACGAGAACGACTTCACCGGCACCATCAAGATCAAGCTCGGGCCGATCTCGTTGGTGTACGGGGGGTCGGGGACGTACGTCGAGCGTGACGAGGCCGAGCGTCGGGTCGTGATCGACGCGAAGGGGAAGGACAAGCGGGGGCAGGGCACGGCGGGGGCGAAGGTGACCGCCCGGCTCTTCCCCGACGGTGAGGGGACGCGGGTCGAGGTCCAGACGGAGCTCGCCATCACCGGCAAGCCGGCGCAGTTCGGCCGCGGGGTGATCCAGGACGTCAGCGACAAGCTGCTGTCGCAGTTCGTCGGGTGCATCAGCGACCGGCTGACGGCGACGTCCCCTCCGGAGGAGGAGACGCCGGAGGAGGTGCCGGCCGCGGAGGCGGAGCCGGAGCCCGGGCGCCACGCCGCGGACGTGCGGGAGCCGTCCGCCCCTCCGCGGGCGGTGCCGGCCCCGGGCCCCGTCGGCGGGCCGTCCGGCGATCCGCTCGCCTCGGAGGCCGCCGAGCTCGACCTGGGGGCGACGGTGCTGCCGGTGATCGCCCGCCGGTACGGCTCGCGGATCGTGGTCGGCGGCATCGCGCTCGCGATCGTCTGGTGGGTCGTGCGACGGGTCCGGCGCTGACTCAGCCGGCCGGCTGGTCGAGCGCACGGAGGGCGCCGAGCGGGGCGACCTCGATGCCCGACTCGGTGCAGACCCAGTGAGGGTCCTCCCCGAGCTCGGGCTCCACGCCGAGCGTGTGCTCGGCGGTCTCCTCGCACGCCTGGCAGCGGGGCCACCGGCTGCCGGAGTCGAGGAGGGCGTCCTGGACGTCCTGCGCGACGAGGCCGACGAGGTACGGCGCACCGTCCGGCCACTGCGAAACCCACCAGCCGCGCTGGCTCAGTGCCTCCTCGAGGACGGAGACGGCCGCTGCGTCGGCCATGCGGCACGCGTCGAGGTCGTGCAGCACTCGCGCGCGCGCCTCCAGGAGGAACTCCGTCACGGCGTCCAGGTTAAGCGGACGGGCCAAGCGCTACACCGCGACGGGCCGCCCGAGCTGGATCAGCTCCCGGGTCGTGTTGGCCCGGGCGCGTGACTCCCACCAGGCGCGGGCGGGTGAGGTGACGAAGAGATGCGGCCGGGCCTGGTAGCGGGTCAGCACCCGCGAGCGCAGCCGTCGGTACTCCGCGTCGGGCACGTGCGCGTTCTCGGTGCGGATCGCGCGGGCGTACCGGTCGTAGCGGTCGGGGGCCGCGCCGAGGATGCTCAGGTCGGCGTCGCAGAGCACGGCGGCCTCGAGGTCGCCCGGGGGCGCGACGTGGTCGCGGGTCGCCAGCACGATCTCGGCCACCCGGTCTCCTTCTCCCGCGCCGAGCCAGTGCTGCGCGAGCGCGGCTGAGCGCTCGACGTTGTCGGCGCGGTGGACGTCGTAGACCGCGTCGTGGAACCAGGCGGCGGCGTGGACGGCGTCGACGTCGAAGTCCAGGCCCGACGACGCGAGGGAGTCCACGGCGCGGATGACCTCTGCCAGGTGGTCCGTGTCGTGATGCTCGCGGTGTGGCTCCGACCAGCGCTTCGCCAGCTCGAGCCGGATGCGGGGGTGCACCTGTCCAAAATACGGGGGGTTCCGGTCAGCCGCAGATGGGCCCCGACATCCGTGCGACGAGAACGCAGTGTGGTCAAACAGACACGATTTGGTGGTGCAAACAACAAATGTCCGGAGTTGACTGGGAAGAGAGGGAAACAGCCATCAAGGGGGATGGGCATGACCACCACGACCGACAGCCAGCTCGACAGCACGGCGGTCAGCGCCTGGGAAGGGTTCGTCGACGGACCCTGGCGCGACGGCATCGACGTGCGCGACTTCATCCAGCGCAACTACACCCCGTACGAGGGTGACGCCGGGTTCCTCGCCGGGCCGACCGAGCGGACCACCGCGCTCTGGGGCCAGCTCAGCGCCATGTTCCCCGAGGAGCGCGAGAAGGGCGTCTACGACGTCGACTGGCAGACCCCGGCCGGGATCACGGCGCACGCGCCGGGCTACCTCGACCGCGACCGCGAGGTGGTCGTCGGCCTCCAGACCGACGCCCCGCTCAAGCGCGCGATGATGCCCAACGGCGGCTGGCGGATGGTCGAGACGGCCCTCGAGACGTACGGCTACCCGGTCGACCCGGTCCTCAAGAAGGTCTTCACCGAGATCCGCAAGACGCACAACCAGGGCGTCTTCGACGCCTACCCCCCGTCGGTCCGCGCGGCACGCTCGTCGCACGTGATCACCGGCCTCCCCGACGCGTACGGGCGCGGCCGCATCATCGGCGACTACCGGCGCGTGGCCCTGTACGGCGGCGACGCTCTGATCGCGGCCAAGCAGGTCGACCGTGCCGGCCTCGACATGCAGCAGGCGAGCGAGGACGTCATCCGGAGCCGCGAGGAGAACAGCGAGCAGATCCGCGCGCTGCGCGAGCTCGTCGCGATGGCGGCCTCGTACGGCTTCGACATCTCCGGACCGGCGTCGACGGCGCGCGAGGCGGTCCAGTGGACCTACTTCGCCTACCTCGGGGCGGTCAAGGAGCAGAACGGCGCCGCGATGTCGCTGGGCCGCACCGCCACCTTCCTCGACGTCTACCTCGAGCGCGACCTCGCCCGTGGCCTGATCACCGAGTCCGAGGCCCAGGAGCTCGTCGACGACTTCGTCATCAAGCTGCGGATCGTCCGCTTCCTGCGCACCCCCGAGTACGACGCCCTGTTCAGCGGCGACCCGACCTGGGTCACGGAGTCGCTGGCCGGCATGGGCGACGACGGACGGCCCCTCGTGACGCGGACGACCTTCCGCTACCTCCAGACCCTCTACAACCTCGGACCGGCCCCCGAGCCGAACCTGACGGTGCTCTGGAGCGACCGCCTGCCCGAGGGCTTCAAGCGCTTCGCGGCCCAGGTCTCGATCGACACCTCCGCGATCCAGTACGAGTCCGACCACCACATCCGCGAGCACTGGGGCGACGACGCCGCGATCGCCTGCTGCGTCTCCCCGATGCGCGTCGGCAAGCAGATGCAGTTCTTCGGTGCTCGGGTCAACCTCGCCAAGACGCTGCTGTACGCGATCAACGGCGGCCGCGACGAGATCACGGGCAAGCAGGTCGGCCCGGCCACCGCCCCGGTCGGCGACGGTCCGCTGGTGTTCGACGACGTGATGCGCCGCTTCGACGCCGAGATGGACTGGCTCGCGGCGACGTACGTGGAGGCGCTCAACGTCATCCACTACATGCACGACAAGTACGCCTACGAGCGTCTCGAGATGGCGCTGCACGACTCGGACGTGCTGCGGACGATGGCCTGCGGGATCGCGGGGCTCTCCGTCGCCGCGGACTCGCTGTCGGCGATCCGGTACGCGACGGTGGTCCCGGTCCGCGACGAGCGCGGGATCGTCGTCGACTACGAGACGACCGGCGACTTCCCGACCTTCGGCAACGATGACGACCGCGTCGACGACATCGCTCGCGACCTGGTGGGGCGCTTCATGGAGAAGGTCCGGGCCTACCCGACCTACCGCGACGCGCTGCACACCCAGTCGGTCCTCACGATCACGTCGAACGTCGTCTACGGCAAGGCCACCGGCAACACCCCCGACGGCCGCCGACTCGGCGAGCCCTTCGCCCCCGGCGCGAACCCGATGAACGGGCGCGACACCCACGGGATGCTCGCGAGCGCCCTCTCGGTCGCGAAGCTGCCGTACGACGACGCTCAGGACGGCATCTCGCTGACCAGCACGGTGGTGCCGGCGGGGCTCGGGCGCACGAAGGACGAGCAGGTGACGAACCTCGTGGGGCTCCTCGACGCGTACACCGGGTCCGACGGGTTCCACATGAACGTCAACGTGCTCGACCGGGCGACGCTCGAGGACGCGATGGAGCACCCGGAGAACTACCCGCAGCTCACCGTCCGCGTCTCGGGCTACGCCGTGAACTTCGTCCGGCTGACGCGGGAGCAGCAGCTCGACGTCCTCTCGCGGACGTTCCACGGAGCGGTCTGATGACTGCGGCGCTCGCCGGCATCGCCGCCCGCGACGGCCTCGACCACGGCGAGCGGCTCGCGCTCGTGCGGTCGGGCGACCTCGGGTCGATGCACTCGTGGGAGCTCGTCACCGCCGTCGACGGACCCGGGACGCGCCTGACCGCCTTCCTGAACGGCTGCCCGCTGCGGTGCCTGTACTGCCAGAACCCCGACACGTGGCAGATGCGCGACGGCGACCCGGTGACGGCCGAGGAGCTCCTGGGACGCGTCGACCGCTACCGTCGGGTCTTCGCGGCGACCGGCGGCGGGCTCACCCTCTCGGGCGGCGAGCCGCTGATGCAGCCGGCGTTCGTCGCGAAGGTGCTGCGCGGCGCGAAGGAGCGCGGGATCCACACCGCGATCGACACCTCGGGCTTCCTCGGCCGCGCCGCGACCGACGCGATGCTCGACGACGTCGACCTGGTGCTCCTCGACGTGAAGTCTGGCGACGAGGACGCCTACCGCCGTACGACCGGGCGGGCGCTGCAGCCGACGCTCGACTTCGGCGACCGGCTCGCCGCCCGGGGGACCGAGGTGTGGGTGCGGTTCGTCCTCGTGCCGGGTCTCACCGATGCGGTGGAGAACGTCGAGAACGTCGCGGCGATCGTCGAGCGCTGGCCCCAGGTGAGCAGGGTCGAGGTGCTTCGCTTCCACCAGATGGCGCGGGACAAGTGGGGCCGTCTGGGCCTCTGGTACCCGCTGGCCGACACCGAGCCGCCGAGCGCCGAGCTGGTCGCGCGCGTCCGAGACCAGTTCCGCGCTCACGGGCTCACGACCTTCGTCGGCTGACCCCGCTCACCGGACCGCGAACCCGCTGCCCGGGTCGTCGGCCGGCTCCGTGACGACGTCGAAGACGGTCGCGTCCGGCGGCCCCTGCTGCATCCAGGTCACGAGTTCCTCCACGGCGTCGGCCGGACCTGCCAGGAGGGCCTCGACAGCACCGTCGTCGGTGTTGCGGACCCACCCGCGCAGGCCGGACGCCTCGGCGCGCTCCCGGACGGACGCGCGGTAGAACACGCCCTGCACACGCCCTCGGACCACGACGTGCACCGCGCTCTCCCGCTCACCCATGCCCCGATGGTCGCGTGCGCGCGCTCGCGACGCTAGTCGCGGAGCACGTCGCGGCCGGGTCCGCCGATCAGCACGTCACGGCCAGGACCGCCACGGAGCACGTCGCGGCCCGGGCCGCCACGGAGCTCGTCGGCACCGGGGCCGCCCCACAGCCGGTCGTTGCCGCGGTTGCCGGCGATGTCGTCGTCGCCACGGCCACCCCAGATCCAGTCGTTGCCGCGGTTGCCCTCGAGGTCGTCGTCGCCCGCGCCGCCCCAGATGCGGTCGTGGCCGGCGTTGCCCTCGATGTCGTCGTCGTCGGCGCCGCCCCAGATGCGGTCGTTGCCGCGGCCGCCCTCGATCGTGTCCTCTCCAGCACCTCCGCAGATCACGTCGTTGCCGCCGAGCCCGAAGATCTCGTCGTCTCCGCCGAGCCCGACGATCACGTCGCGGCCGCTGGTGCCGCGAAGCACGTCGTCGCCGCTGGTCCCGACGATGGTGGCGCGGAAGCCGTGGCAGGTCGGTGCCGCGGCAGCTCCGGCCGAGGCGCCGGCGAAGCCGAGCGTGGTGGCTCCGAGCAGCGCCGCGGCGCCGAGCGCGAGGCCACGGTGAACAGCCTGTCGAGTCATGGTCTTCTTCCTCTCGAAGCGATGGACTCCTGACTGTCCCTGCCGTTAGCCCGTGGACAGGGAAGCCATTCGTCGGCGTCCGATAGGCGACACCGGAGGCTTCGGAGGCAGGTGTCGGGACTCAGCCGGGCCAGGCTGGGGACCGGCCGGCGAGCGCGACGACGCGGTCGAGGAGCGGGGCGTCCTCCCCGACGGCGACCGGGGGGCCGAACAACCCTTCGCGCGCCTCCGCCTGCTCGGGCTGCGCGCTCTCCTCGACGAAGCGGTGCACCGCGGCGAGGGTGTCGGCGTCGACGTCGTACGGCTGTCCGGTGGCGCGCGCGAGGTCCCAGCCGTGGAGCACGACCTCGTCGAGCGCGACGACGCCCGCCACCTCGGCCGGCATCGTCACTCCTCCGGCGGTCGCCATGCCCTCCCACGCGGCAGGATCGCGCCAGGCCTCCGCGAGCGCGGTGAGCCGCTGCGGCACCCGCTCGCGCCAGCCCGGAGCCAGGGCGCCGCCCGACGGGGCCGGAGCAGCGGCGAGGCGCGGATCGTCGGACTTCGCCGCGGCCAGCGTGAACGCGAGCGCGAGACCGTCCAGGTGGTCGAGGAGGGTCGCCACGTCGTACTGGCACGGCGTCGGGCGCGAAAGGTCCTCGTCGGTGACGGCGCCGACGAGCGCGCACACGTTGTGGACGGGTGGGCGGAGGTCGATGAGGGTGTCCATGCGGGGTCGACTCGGGCCCGCCGGCGAACTCATCGGTCGCGCTACACGTCGGCCGCGTCGACGATCCGGTACGCGTAGCCCTGCTCGGCGAGGAACCGCTGCCGGTGCTGGGCGAACTCGGCGTCGACCGTGTCGCGCGCGACGACGGCGTAGAACCGCGCGGTCCTCCCGTCTCCCTTCGGACGCAGCAGCCGGCCGAGCCGCTGAGCCTCCTCCTGGCGGGACCCGAACGAGCCCGACACCTGGATGGCGACCGACGCCTCCGGCAGGTCGACGGAGAAGTTCGCGACCTTCGAGACCACGAGCAGGTCGATCTCGCCGGAGCGGAAGGCGGCGAAGAGGGACTCGCGCTCCTTGACCGAGGTCTCTCCCTTGATCACCGGGGCTCCGAGCCGCTCGGCCAGCTCGTCGAGCTGGTCGATGTACTGGCCGATCACGAGCGTCGGCTCCCCGCGGTGCTCCTCGACGAGCCGCTGGACCACGTCGGTCTTGCGCTCGGTCGAGGCCGCCAGGCGGTAGCGCACGTCGGCCTCCGCGGTCGCGTACACGATCCGTTCGGAGTCGCTCAGCGTCACGCGGACCTCCACGCAGTCCGCCGGCGCGATGTAGCCCTGGGCCTCGATGTCCTTCCACGGCGCGTCGTAGCGCTTCGGGCCGATCAGGCTGAACACGTCGCCCTCGTGGCCGTCCTCGCGGACCAGCGTCGCCGTGAGGCCGATGCGGCGCCGCGCCTGCAGGTCGGCGGTCATCCGGAAGATCGGCGCGGGGAGCAGGTGGACCTCGTCATACACGATCAGGCCCCAGTCGCGGGCGTCGAAGAGCTCGAGGTGGGGATAGACGCCCTTCCGCCGGGTCGTCATCACCTGGTACGTGGCGATGGTGACGGGCCGGATCTCCTTCTTGGCGCCGGAGTACTCGCCGATCTCCTCCTCGGTCAGCGTCGTACGGCGCAGCAGCTCGTCCTTCCACTGCCGTGCGGACACGGTGTTCGTGACGAGGATGAGCGTCGTCGACTGCGCCTGGGCCATCGCGCCGGCGCCGACGATCGTCTTGCCGGCACCGCACGGCAGGACCACGACGCCCGAGCCGCCGTGCCAGAAGGACTCGACGGCCTCCGCCTGGTACGGCCGCATGTGCCACTCGCCGTCGGAGAGGCTGATCGCGTGTGCCTCGCCGTCGACGTACCCGGCGAGGTCCTCGGCAGGCCACCCGACCTTGAGGAGCGCCTGCTTGAGGGCGCCCCGCTCGCTCGGGTGCACCGCGACCGTGTCGTCGTCGATGCGGCCCCCGAGCATGCCCTGGATCCGCTTCGCGCGGACGACCTCCTCGAGTACCGGACGGTCGGTGGTGACGAGCACGAGCCCGTGCACCGGGTGGTTCTCCAGGCGGAGCCGGCCGTAGCGCGACATGGTCTCGGCGATGTCGACGAGCAGCGCGTGCGGCACCGGGTAGCGCGAGTAGTCCATGAGGGCGTCGACGACCTGCTCGGCGTCGTGGCCCGCGGCGCGGGCGTTCCACAGGCCCAGCGGCGTGACGCGGTAGGTGTGGATGTGCTCCGGCGAGCGCTCCAGCTCCGCGAACGGTGCGATCGCGCGTCGGCACGCGGCTGCCTGCTCGTGGTCGACCTCGAGCAGCAGCGTCTTGTCGGACTGGACGATGAGAGGTCCGTCGGTCATGCGATTCCTTCGCTGGTGGAGCCGGCCTTCTTGCGCGCCCGGTAGGCCGCGACGTTGGCCCGCGAGGAGCACCGCTCGGAACAGTAGCGTCGCGAGCAGTTGGGGGAGAGGTCGACGAACGCGTTGGTGCACCCGTGGGCGGCGCAGACGCCGAGCCGGCCCGGCGCGAGGTCGCAGACGAGGACAGCCAGACCCATGAGGGACTCCGCCACCACCAGGTCCGCCACCGAGGCGGCACGGTCGGCGACGTGGAGCCGCCACCCGCTCGCCGTCCCGCCGACGTCGGTGCCGGCGTCGTCGGTCGGCACGATCAGCGGCGTGATCCGGTGCGAGGCGAGCAGGGCGTTGAGCACCGCGATCGCCTCGCGACCCTGCCCCGCGCGGCCGTGCTCGAAGACGGGACGGAGACGGCGCTGGAACCGCTGGAGCCTGCGGACGTCGGCGTCGGTCACCTGGGGCACCAGCCACTCGCGCTCCGCGAGGTAGCCCCGCACCTCCTCGAGGGAGCCGAGCGAGGCGTTGGTGAGCACGGCGGCGCGCTCGGCGTAGCCGACGAAATCCATCCCGCCATCGTACCGGCGCCCCGATGACGTGTAAGAGTCGCAGATCACTTTGGACATGACGGAACCGTCGGTAGGATGTAATCAGTAACAGCAGAGATGCTCGTTACGGCGTCGTCACCCTCGCTGAAGTTCCCCCCGACCAGGCGAGGGTGATGCACGTCAAGCCCCGGCTCACGCCTGAGGCGCGACGAGGAGCGGCTGCGCGACGAACCCGCAGAGGCCCTCCGCATCGGTCGCGACCGCGTGCGCGACACCCGTCCCGCGAGGCTGGGTCCACGACGCCGCCTCGAGGTGCACCCACTCCGACGCCGGAGGCCGCTGGAGCGTCACCCCCAGCCCCGGCGGGATGAAGAGCCAGTCGCGGAAGGGCAGGTTCGCGCTCATCCCGTTCGCGGAGTCGGCGACGACCATGAGCCGCTCCAGCCCCGAGATCTCCTCGCCCGCGACCAGCGGGACCCGCACGCGCATCCACACCCGCGTCGCGCCGTCCTCCGCGCGCGGAGCCTGCCCGGCGAGCCCGCCGCTGACGTAGCGCCACTCGATCGCGAGGCCGTACCCCCACTCCGGCGGGGCGCCCGGCATCGGCAGCTGCGGCTGGGGCCCGGGCAGCGGCGGCGCGGGCGCCGGCGCCCCGGTGCTCGGCGCCCGGCCGTCCTCGTGGGACACCAGCCACGCGCGAGCAGCGACGGCGGGGCGCCCGCTCGAGGTCAGCGTCGCCTCCATCAGGCGCACCCGCCGCCCCGGCCGCAGCGTGGTGACCGCCACCTCGCACACCCCCTGCGGGATCGGGCCGAGGAAGTCGACGTCGACCTTCGCCACGGCGAGGGGCTCGTCGCCGACCGCCTCCTCGATCGCCCTGGCGAGCAGCGCGGCGGGTGGTCCGCCGTGCTGGGCCCGCAGGTCCCACGGGCTCTCGGTCGCCGCGGTCGACCGGAAGGCGCGGTCGTCCTCGCGGACGTAGAAGCTCTCGGCGGGGAGGTCGGGAAGATCGGGCAGGTCGGTGCGCTCGCTCACGGAGCGGACGCTACCTGCACGATCCGGTGCACCGCGAAGCGCTGCACCCGTTGCGTCCGGTGGTCGAAGGCGGTGAGCCACCCTGCGTCGACCCGCAGCGGCTCGACGACCCGCTCCGTCCGGGTGCCCGCCTGGTCCATGTAGGCGACCCACATCCGCTGCTGCGCGTCGGCGGCCTCGCGCAGCTGCGCCATCGTCGCGAGGGAGCCGCGCTGCTCGTCGCGACCCTCCGGCGGACGCAGCGACGCAGCCAGCTCGCCGGCGCGGATCGCGCGTACGGCGTCGGCGGGGTCGGTCATCGACCGGACGTCGACGTCGACGACCTCGGCGCGGCGCTGGTCGCGGCGGCGGACGCGGAGGCCGCCGCCCGGTTCCTCGCCGACCGGCCGGTGTCCCGCCGTCGCGAGCCGCTCCGCGAGCACCTCGTGGCGGACGGTGCTCACCGCCACCGTCGGCGCGATCCGGTGCAACGTCGGCCCGAGGACGGGGTCGGCCAGCAGCGCGTCGAGCTCGGCGGGGTCGTCGGAGCGCAGGTACGCCGTCGCGTCGCCGATCCGCAGACGTCCGTGCTGCCGGGCCGTGTCGTCGACGAGGTACGTCAGCGGCTGGGGGATCGGCGTCACCGACACCTGCTCGACGAAGGCGTGGATCTCGCTCGCCGGCCACCCGCGGTCGAGCGCGCGGCGGACGGACTCGGCGGTGAACCGGTAGACGGTCGCCCCGCCACGGGACTCGACGTCGGCGACGTCCTCGAGGCGGTCGCGCACCGACGGCTCGAGCGGACCCGGCGCGACGGCGGTGAGGTCCGCCTGGACCAGCACGTGGTCGACCGGCGAGGGGAGGAGGCCCTCCACGACCGCGCTCGCGTCGGGCAGCCCGAGACCGGCGCCGGCGGGGCTCAGCGCGTCGAGCGCGACGACGCCCAGCCAGGTCGCCTCCTCGAGCGTGCGGCGGACGAGGGCGTCGCGCTCCTCGTCGGCGCGGGGGACGGCCCACGCGACGGCGTCGACGACCTCCTCCACGTCGACGTACGCCGCGCCGTCGAGCGAGGACAGCGTGCGCAGCACCTGGCTGCGCACACGGCGTCCGGCGGCCCCCAGCCAGGCGTTCGCGAGCTCCACCCACCGGACGGCGGGAGGGCTGTCCCGCCAGGCGTCGAACCGTGTCGTCGGTGCCCAGACCTCGCCCGCGGCCTCGTCGGGCGCTCGGCCGAGCAGCCGGGCCGCCTCGGCGATCCCCAGCAGGAACTCGACGTGCTCCACGTCGACCCCGAGCGACGTGGCGGCGTTGCGCACGTCGCGGACGCCGCGCCCGCCGGAGCGCAGGACCGGCGGCGGTGCGTCTCCCCACGACCCGAGGAGGTGCTCGACCCGCTGCAGGACCTCCATCACCGTGCCGGCGCTCGCGTTGCGCCGCCGCCGGTCGTCGACCTCGCGGGTCCGGACGGGCGGCGGACCGGCGTACGGTCCACGAGGTCCGTACGCCCGCAGCGCGTCGCGCGCCTCCCTGACGACGTTCCAGCCGTCCGTGCGCCCCCAGACGAGCGCGCTCGCGTGCAGACGCGCGACGATCGCGGCGATGCGGGCGTCGTCGGCGTCCACCTGCCGGCGCAGCGCGTCCAGCGTCACCGGCGGCTCGAGGAGCGCCATCGCGGCCAGCGTGGACAGGTGGGCGGTGTCGAGCCGGTCGAGCGCCCACGCCACGGACGGGCGCGACGCGGCACGCGACGCGAGCTGGCCGACGTCCGCCGGCGGCGGCATCCCGAGGTCGGGCCGCGCCCGCAGGAGGACCTGCAGCGCCTCGTCGCTGCGGGCGCGCAGGTCCTCCGCGAGCGTGCGCGGGGTGGCGTCGGGCGTCGTCATCCCTCCCACGGTAGTCCGGTGGCCGGCACGACCCGCACTACGCTTCGGGCCATGCCCAGGACCCGCGACCTGCTCACCCGGCTCGTCTCCACGCTGACCCCCTCGCGCAGGACGACGGGGCTCGACATGACGTACGCCCCGAAGCCCGACGGGCAGCCCGACCCGGGCGAGATCGTCTGGACCTGGGTCCCGTACGAGGACGACCCGCGCCAGGGCAAGGACCGGCCGGTGCTGATCGTCGGGCGTCGCGGCGCAGCCCTCCTCGCCGTGACGCTCACCAGCAAGGACCACGACCGCGACGCCGCCGACGAGGCGCGCTGGGGCCGCTACTGGCTCGACATCGGCTCCGGCGGCTGGGACCGGCAGGGGCGTCCCAGCGAGGTGCGGCTGGACCGGCTGATCACCGTCGACCCTGCGAAGGTCCGTCGCGAGGGTGCGGTCCTCGACCGCGGGCGGTTCGACCAGGTGGTCGCGGGCGTCCGGAAGCACGCGGACGTGTCGTGAGCCCGGACTCCCTGCTCGACCGCGTCGCCCGTGAGCCCGACCCGGCTCTCCTGGACGCCGCGGACGGATCCGGGGGTGCGGGGCGTCAGCCCCGTACCCCCTCCGTGCTGCGCTCGCGGTGCGTGCGGACCTTCGCGCGGTTGCCGCAGACCTCCATCGAGCACCACTGGCGCGACCGGTTCTTCGAACGGTCGTAGAACGCCCACCGGCAGTCGTCGGCCGGGCAGATCTTCACGCGCTCCAGCCGCCCCTCGATCGCGAGCCGGGCAGCGGCCGCGGCGACCTCGGCCACGACGTCGGTCCCGGCGAGCGTGGCGCCGTCGTCGAGGACCACGTCGACCCCCACCCGCAGCGGCCCGCCCGCCGGCGGCTCGCCCGCGGCCCGGGCCCGCAGGTGGTCGCGCAGCTGGCGCGCCGCGGCGACGTCGGCGTCGCTCTGCCGGCGGCCGGACCAGGTCGCGAAGGACTCGGTCGTCGCCAGCTGGTCGATGCCGTCCTCCACGTCGAGCGTGTTGAGGAACGCGACCACCCGGTCGGCAGGATCCGCGCCGGCGTCGTCGTACTCGCTCATGCAACCACCATAACTCGTTCACCGGTTGCACCCCAGGGCCGTAACTGGCAAAATGTGGATGACAGTTACCGATGGAGGAGGCCGTCATGCATCCGTGGGCCGCGTACCTGATCACCCAGGACAACCTCGAGCGCGAGGAGCGTCACCGCCGGGCCCGCGCCGCCCGCGACTCCGTCGACCGCGACGGCGCCGCGACCCGCCGCCGGCCGGTCCGTGCCGGCGCGAAGCTGCGCCCGTCGCGTGCGATGGGCTGCGCTGTATGAGCCTCACCGGCGTCCGCCTGGGCGCGTACGTGCTCGACTGCCCGGACCCGCTCGCGCTGGCGCACTTCTACGCGAGCCTCCTCGGCGTCCGGGTCGCCGAGCACAGCACCGACGCGTGGGCCGAGCTCGAGGGCGGTGGGTCCGTCCTGTCGTTCCAGCGCGTCGACGACCACGAGCCGCCGCAGTGGCCCGACGGTGTGCCGCAGCAGGCGCACCTCGACCTCGCGGTCGACGCGTACGAGGCGCCGCACGCGCTCGCGGTCTCGCTCGGCGCGACGCCGCTCCAGCCCGTCGAGCCGCCCGCTCCGGGCGAGGAGAAGGTGCGGGGCTTCCGGGTCTACGCCGACCCGGCCGGGCACCCGTTCTGCCTCTGCACGTGCGACTGACGCGCGCCTAGACTCGCCGGTATGACGCCGGTCACACCCCACCTGCCCTCGTACGCCTCCGGCACCGGAGCCGCCCCCCTCCTCGGCGACACGATCGGCGCCAACCTCGAGCGGGCGGTGGCGCGGTTCGGGGACCGCGAGGCGCTGGTCGAGGTCTGGACCGGGAGACGCTGGACGTACGCCGAGCTCGACGCCGACGTCGACGCGCTCGCCCGGGGCCTGCTCGCGCGCGGCATCGCGAAGGGCGACCGGGTCGGCATCTGGTCGCCGACGTGCGCGGAGTGGACGCTGCTGCAGTACGCGACCGCGAAGGTCGGCGCCATTCTCGTGAACGTCAACCCCGCCTACCGGACCCACGAGCTCGCCTACGTCGTGAACCAGTCCGGCATGCGCATGCTCGTGACCGCGGTCGCGTACAAGGACAGCGACTACCGCGCGATGGTCCAGGCGGTCCGTCCGGAGTGCGCGGCGCTCACCGACGTCGTCGAGATCGGCACGGACTCCTGGGAGCAGCTCGTCACCGCGGGCGCGGGACAGCCCGAGGGCGCGGTGGCGGCGCGGATGGACGAGCTGGGGCCGGACGACCCGATCAACATCCAGTACACGTCCGGCACGACCGGGTTCCCGAAGGGCGCCACCCTCAGCCACCACAACATCCTCAACAACGGCTACCTCACGACCGAGACGATCGGGTTCACCGAGCAGGACCGCCTCTGCATCCCGGTCCCGCTCTACCACTGCTTCGGGATGGTGATGGGCAACCTCGGCTGCACGACGCACGGCGCGACGATCGTCTACCCGGCGCCGACCTTCGAACCCGCCGCCACGCTGCAGGCGGTCCAGGACGAGCGCTGCACGGCCCTGTACGGCGTCCCGACCATGTTCATCGCCGAGCAGGACCTCCCGGGCTTCTCCTCGTACGACCTCTCGTCCCTGCGGACCGGGATCATGGCGGGCTCCCCGTGCCCGGTCGAGGTCATGAAGCGCTGCATCAGCGAGATGCACATGACCGAGGTCTCGATCGCCTACGGCATGACGGAGACGTCGCCGGTGTCGATGCAGACCCGGCCCGACGACGACGTCGAGCGCCGCACCGAGACCGTCGGGAGGGTTCACCCGCACGTCGAGGTGAAGGTGATCGACCCGCTGACCGGCCTCACGGTGCCGCGCGGGGAGGCCGGCGAGCTGTGCACGCGTGGCTACTCGGTGATGCTCGGCTACTGGGGAGAGCCCGAGAAGACCGCCGCCGCGATCGACTCCGCCCGCTGGATGCACACCGGCGACCTCGCCGTGATGCGCGACGACGGCTACGCGAACATCGTCGGCCGGATCAAGGACATGGTGATCCGCGGCGGTGAGAACCTCTACCCCCGCGAGATCGAGGAGTTCCTCTACACCCACCCCGACGTCGCGGACGTGTCCGTCGTCGGGGTGCCCGACGAGCGCTACGGCGAGGAGCTCTGCGCGTGGGTGCGCCTGCGCGAGGGAGCCGCGCCGCTCGACGCCGAGCGGGTGCGGGAGTTCTGCACCGGACGCCTCGCGCGCCACAAGATCCCGCGCTACGTCGTGGTCGTCGACGAGTTCCCGATGACGGTGACCGGCAAGATCCGCAAGGTCGAGATGCGGGAGCGCTCGGTCGATCTTCTGGGGCTCGACGCGTTGGGGATCGGCCCGACCGCGTGAGCTACCGGCGGCCGGGGAGTGTTGTCAACCCATGCGGTCCCTGCAACAGGTAGTTTTGCGGGGTGTCAGTCGTCGAGCGGATCGACCGCTACCAGCGGGCCCACCCGTTCGTCGGGTTCCCCATCGCGGTCACCTACAAGTTCTTCGACGACTCGAGCAACTACATCGCGGCCGCCGTCACCTACTACGCCTTCGTGGCGATCTTCCCCCTGATGCTCATCGGCTCGAGCATCCTCGGCTTCTTCCTCCAGAACGACGAGGCCCTGCGCGAGCAGCTGCTCGACACCGCGATCGGGAGCTTCCCGATCATCAGCGACCAGATCGAGAGCACCGAGGGTCTGCACGGCTCGGCGACCGCGGTGGTCTTCGGCGCCCTGGTCGCGGTCTACGGCGTCCTCGGTCTCGGGCAGTCGTCGCAGTACGCGATGAACGTCGCCTGGGCGGTGCCGCGCAACTCGCGTCCCAACCCGTTCCTCGGCCGGGGCCGGAGCCTGCTGATGCTCGGCTTCGCCGGGTTCGCCCTGCTGACGATCGCGGGTCTCACCGGTTTTCTGTCGACCAACCCGTGGTTCTCCGACGAGCACCGGTGGGCCGGGTGGCTGGCGCGTGGCGGGACCCTGATCCTGAGCGGCCTCGCGTTCACCGTGCTCTTCCTCCTGGCCTCCGCCCGCAAGCACAGCTTCCGCGCGGCGGCGCCGGGAGCGTTCGCGGTCGCGATCCTGTGGCAGGGGCTGCAGCTGGCCGGCACGGCGTACGTCCAGCACGTGATCGCCCGCTCCAGCAACCTCAACCAGATCTTCGCCGTGGTCCTCGGGATGATGGGCCTGATCTACATCGGCGCGGTGATGGCGATGATCGGCGTGCAGATCAACGTCGTCCGGACCAAGCGGCTCTACCCGCGGGCGCTCCTCACGCCGTTCACCGACAACGTGAACCTCACCAAGGCCGACCAGCGCGCCTACTCGGACTACGCGAAGGCCCAGCGTCACAAGGGTTTCGAGTCGATCCGGGTGATGTTCGGGCGGCCCGAGGCCAGGACGCCGGTCGAGCTGCCGCCCCATCCCGAGCACCACTCCGGGCCTGTTCGCCCGGGGCGAACGGAATCGGCCGCACCAGGGGAACAAGCGGAGCCTCATCGAAGTTGAGTAGGGCACGCTCAACTTTGAAAGGTTGCTCATGACAGAGGCACACGCCCCCCAGCAGCTGCCCGTCCTGTTCCTGACCGAGCCCGTCCTCCTCCCGGGGATGGTCGTGCCGATCGAGCTCGACGAGGCTGCTCGCGCTGCGGTGGACGCCGCGCGCGCCAGCTCCGGAGACCGACTTCTCGTCGCCCCGCGGCTCGAGGACCGCTACGCCTCGTACGGCGTGGTGGCCGAGATCCTGCAGATCGGGCGCACCCAGACCGGCGAGCCCGCCGCCGTCCTCAAGGCCCACCGCCGCGCCCGCATCGGCACCGGCGTGACCGGCCCCGGCGCCGCCCTGTGGGTGGAGGCCGAGGAGGTCGACGAGGGCGTCGTCGACGACCACGTCCGCGAGCTCGCCAAGGAGTACAAGTCCCTGGTGATCGCCAACCTGCAGCGTCGTGACGCCTGGCAGGTCGTCGACCAGGTCAACCAGGTCACCGACCCGTCCCAGCTCGCCGACCTCGCCGGCTGGGCACCGTACCTGACCGACGTCCAGAAGCGCCAGCTCCTCGAGACGCCGAGCACGGCCGAGCGCCTCGAGCTCGTGGCCGGCTGGATCAAGGACCACATCGCCGAGGCCGACGTCGCGGAGAAGATCGCCGAGGACGTCCGCGAGGGCATGGACAAGACCCAGCGCGAGTTCCTGCTGCGCCAGCAGCTCGCCGCCATCCGCAAGGAGCTCGGCGAGGACGAGCCCGACGGTGCCGACTCCTACCGCGAGCGCGTCGAGGCGGCGGACCTGCCCGACGACGTCCGTACGGCGGCGCTGCGCGAGGTCGACAAGCTCGAGCGCTCGTCGGAGCAGAACCCGGAGACGGGCTACCTCCGCACGTGGCTCGACACCGTCCTCGACATCCCGTGGAACGTGAAGACCGAGGACAACGACGACGTCGCCGGCGCTCGCGCGGTGCTGGACGCCGACCACCACGGTCTCGACGACGTGAAGGACCGCATCGTCGAGTACCTGGCCGTCCGCTCGCGCCGTGCGCAGCGCGGCCTGCAGGTCGTCGGGGGACGCGGCTCGGGCGCCGTGATGGTGCTCGCCGGCCCTCCCGGTGTCGGCAAGACGTCGCTCGGCGAGTCGGTCGCCCGCGCGCTCGGCAGGAAGTTCGTGCGCGTCGCCCTCGGCGGTGTGCGCGACGAGGCCGAGATCCGCGGCCACCGTCGTACCTACGTCGGTGCACTGCCCGGTCGGATCGTCCGTGCGGTCAACGAGGCGGGCTCGATGAACCCCGTCGTCCTGCTCGACGAGGTCGACAAGCTCGGTGCCGACTTCCGGGGCGACCCGGCCGCTGCCCTGCTCGAGGTCCTGGACCCGGCGCAGAACCACACGTTCCGCGACCACTACCTGGATCTCGACCTCGACCTGTCGGACGTGCTGTTCCTGGCGACGGCCAACGTCGTCGAGCAGATCCCGCAGGCGCTGCTCGACCGGATGGAGCTCGTCACGCTCGACGGCTACACGGCCGACGACAAGGCAGCCATCGCGCGCGACTTCCTCTGGCCCCGCCAGCTGGAGCGCGCGGCGCTGGACGCTGACGAGGTCCGGCTGACCGACGCGGCGCTGGCCAAGATCGTCGCGGACTACACCCGTGAGCCCGGCGTCCGGCAGCTCGAGCGGCTCCTCGCGAAGATCCTCCGCAAGGTCGCGACGAAGCTCGCCGGTGCGACGGGGCAGGACACGGTCGTCGTCGACGAGCCTGACCTGAAGGAGTTCCTCGGCCGCCCGCGGTTCACGCCCGAGTCCGACGAGCGTACGGCGGTGCCGGGCGTGGCGACCGGCCTGGCGGTGACCGGGTTCGGCGGCGACGTCCTCTTCATCGAGGCGACGCCGACCGATGGCAAGCCGGGCATCACGCTCACCGGCCAGCTCGGCGACGTGATGAAGGAGTCGGCGCAGATCGCGCACTCCTACGTCCGCTCCCACGCCGACGCGCTGGGCGTCGACCCGGCGTTCTTCGACCGCCACGTCCACATCCACGTGCCGGCCGGCGCAATCCCGAAGGACGGCCCGTCCGCGGGCGTCACGATGGTGACCGCCCTGGTCTCGGCGGCGACCGGACGCCCGGTCCGCTCCGAGGTCGGCATGACCGGCGAGGTCACGCTCAACGGTCGGGTCCTCCCGATCGGCGGGGTGAAGCAGAAGCTGCTCGCCGCGCAGCGGGCGGGACTCACGACCGTGTTCGTGCCGCACCGCAACGAGCCTGACCTGGACGACGTCCCGGCCGAGGTCCTCGAGGCGATCGACGTCCGTCCGATGACGGACGTGGCCGAGATCGTGGCCCAGGCGCTGGAGCCGGCCGTGGAGGCCGCTACCCGAGCCGCCTGACACCGGTCGCGCTCGCGGTGCTCCCACCGCACGGCCAAGGGCCCCACCGTGATTCCACGGTGGGGCCCTTGCGTTGAGGTTGCCAGCGCAGGCCCATACCGGGTATACATCTCTCTACCTGGATGAATACTCGGTATAGGGGGGGCGGATGTCGATCCGGCAGGGGCTGCTCGCGCTGTTGTCGCAGCAGCCGATGTACGGGGCCCAGCTGCGCTCGGAGTTCGAGGACCGCACCGCTGGCACCTGGCCTCTGAACGTCGGGCAGGTCTACACGACCCTCGGCCGTCTGCAGCGCGACGGGCTCGTCGAGCCGGAGGGCGACGCCGACGACGAGGGGCGGATCACCTACCGGCTCACCACGCACGGGCGGACCGCCGTGGGGGAGTGGTTCGCCTCGTCGGTCTCGCCTGACCACGAGCCCCGCGACGAGCTGACGATCAAGGTCGCCCTCGGCGTGAGCCTCCCCGACGTCGACGTCGCCTCGGTGGTCCAGACCCAACGGGCCGACTCGATGCGGCACCTCCAGGTCCTGACCCGCGCCAAGCGGAACGCCGTCGACAAGGACGACCTCGCTCGCGAGCTGGTGCTGGAGCGATCGATCTTCGCGACCGAGGCACAGGTGCGCTGGCTCGACCACATGGAGTCGAGGATCCGCCGCAGCCGCCGTCGTACGACCCCCACCGCCGTAGAGGAGACCGACCGATGACCGCACCCCGGCAGCCGGAGATCCTGCTCGAGCTGCGCGCCGTGCACCGCACGCACGGCGACGGCGCCGCGGCCGTCCACGCCCTGCGCGGGGTCGACCTTGTCCTCCGGGCCGGTGAGCTCGTCGCCGTGATGGGTCCCTCGGGATCCGGCAAGTCGACGCTGCTCAACCTGGCGGGCGGCCTGGACGCGCCCACCGCCGGCGAGGTCGTGGTCGAGGGGGTCTCGCTCGACTCCTACGGCAGGACGGAGCTCGCCCGCGTCCGCCGGCGCGCGCTCGGGTACGTCTTCCAGGACCTCAACCTCATCCCGGCCCTCACCGCGGCCGAGAACGTCGCGCTGCCGCTGGAGCTCGACGGCGTCCGCGCTCGCGACGCGCGGGTCGAGGCGCTCCGCGCGCTCGAGGAGGTCGGCACGCCGCAGCTCGCCGACCGGTTCCCGGACGACATGTCGGGCGGTCAGCAGCAGCGGGTCGCGATCGCTCGCGCCCTCGTCGGTCCGCGGCGTGTCCTGCTGGCCGACGAGCCCACGGGCGCCCTCGACTCGGAGACCGGCGAGGAGGTGCTCGCCGTCCTGCGGCGCCGCGTCGACGCCGGGGCAGCCGGCCTCCTGGTGACCCACGAGGCACGCCACGCGGCGTGGGCCGATCGCGTCGTCTTCCTCCGCGACGGCCTCGTCGTGGACGCGGGCGAGACGTCCGCGACGGTCGGCGGCGCGGTGGCGCGCGCATGAGCGGCGCCGTGGCCCGGTGGCGGCTCGCGCTGCGCATGGCACGTCGTGACGTCCGCCGGTCGAAGGGACGCAGCGCTCTGGTCGCCGTGATGGTGGGGACGCCGGTGATGTTGGCAGTGCTGCTGTCGACCGTCTACGCCGGCTCCGAGATCTCGGCGCTCGAGAACATGCCGGCCGAGCTGGGCGGAGCGGCCGCGCGGGTCTCGTGGCAGGGCGGCGGTGCCGTGCAGCAGTCGCCGGACGGGATGGACGGGGGCACGTTCCTCGACGGATCGGACACCGAGCCCCTGCCCGAGCCCGATGCGCGCGCGGTGGGCGCGCTGCTGCCCGGCGCCGACGTCCTCGAGGTCCGCTCGTCCTGGCGCCGTCTCGCCCTCGACAAGCCGCAGGAGGTGCTGGAGGTCGACACCCGGGAGCCTGCGGCCGCCGCGCTGCTGGACCTCTCGGACGGGCACGTTCCCGAAGCCTCGGGCGAGGTGGTGGTCACCCCGCGGTTGCGCGAGCGGCTCGACGTCGAGGTCGGCGACACCGTGACCCTCGGTGGACGCGACGTCTCGGTCGTGGGCGTGGGGACGTTCGGGAGCGTCGGGCCGTACCCCGACGCGCTGGGCGTCGTCGCGCTTCCCGGCACCCTCCCGGGGGTCGCAGACCCGGAGACGACGACCGACTTCCTGATCGTCCGCGACGCCCCGGTCACCTGGGACGACGTCCAGCGCCTCAACGCCGCGGGGTTCTGGGCGACGTCGAGGCACGTCCTGGAGAACCCGCCGCCGGCGTCGGAGCAGTACGACCTGGACGAGTGGGACGGGGGTGACGGTACCGAGCGTGCAGTGCTCGTCATCGTGGTCACCGCGATCGTGCTCCAGGTCGTCCTGCTCGCCGGCCCTGCGTTCGCCGTCGGGGTGCGCCGTCAGCGTCGTGACCTCGCCCTCGTCGCGGCGGCCGGTGGATCGCCCGCGGACGTGCGCCGTACCGTGCTCGCCCAGGCCGCGGTGCTCGGCGTCGGATCATCGCTGGTCGGCGCCGCGCTCGGTCTCGGGGTGGCGCCGCTCGTGATGGCGGGGATCACCCGCTGGGCGGACGAGCCGTTCGGGCCGTACGACGTCATGTGGCCGGCGGTCGCCGCCGCCGTGGTCCTCGGAGTCGTCGCCTCCCTGCTGGCCGCGCTGGTGCCCGCTCGCCAGGTCGCAGGCCAGGACGTCACCGCCGCGCTCGTCGCACGGAGGACGGCGCCCGGGCAGCGCCACGGGTGGCCGCTCGTCGGAGCCGCCCTCGTCGTGGTCGGGCTCGGGGTCTGCTTCACCGCTGGTGTCCAGCCGGGAGGAGAGGTCGCCGTCGCGGGCGCGACGGTCGCGATCGTGCTCGGCGCCGTCTTCCTCACGCCGCTCGTGATCGGCGCCGTCGGGCGGGTCGGGACCCGACTCCCGCTCGCCCTGCGTCTGGCGGTGCGCGACACCGCCCGTCAGCGCTCGCGCAGCACCCCTGCGGTCGCCGCCGTGATGGCGACGGTCGCCGGTCTCACCGCGCTCGCGATTGCCAGTGCGAGCGACTTCGAGCAGAGCCGTCAGGCGTACACGTTCACCTATCCGCTCGGGACGACCGTGCTCAGCCAGCCGGGCGGCGATGTCGACGCGGCCGAGGTGGCCGGCACGGCCGCAGGCGTCCCGTTCACGCCACTCGGCAGCGGCGGGCAGAGCGGTGACAGCGACGGAGCGGGCTGGATCGACGTCTCGCTCGACACCGAGGCGTGGGACGGGTGGTCGATCGCCCAGGTCGCGGTCGCGACGCCCGAGGAGCTCGCGGCGTGGGGGGTCGAGCTGACTCCGCAGCAGAGCGAGCGGCTGCGCTCCGGTGACGCGCTGGTCGCGAACCCGGCCGCTCTCGACGGGCAGGGGAGGGTCGGGATCGCGGTGGCGGAGGAGACCCGCGACGGCGCGTCCTCCGAGCCACGCACCGTGTCCTTCGACGCGGTGGCGGCGGACCTCACGATGGGGGCGGTGCCTCAGGGTCCCGAGCCGCGGGTCGGGCAGGCGGTGATCAGCCCGCAGAGCGCGCAGGCCCACGCCATCCCGTACCAGCGCAGCCAGGCGATCGCTGGCGGGACCCTGAGTACGCAGCAGCTCCGCGACGTCCGCGCGGCGCTGAAGGAGCTGCCCGGGGACCAGGGCATCTGGACCGAGCGCGGCTTCCAGGAGACGTTCACCGTGCAGCTGCTCCTCCTGATCGGTGCGGGTGGCCTCGCGGTCCTGATCGGGACGCTGACCGCGACCGGGCTCGCGCTCGCCGACGCACGCCCCGACTTCGCGACGCTCGCCGCCGTCGGAGCAGGGCCGCGGACCCGCCGTGCCGTCGCCGCGGCACAAGCGGTGGTCCTGGGCATCCTCGGGGCGGCGCTGGGCGTCGTGGTGGGCTTCGCGCCCGGCCTGGCGGCGACCTGGCCGCTCACCTCGGACCGGTGGGGAGCGCTCGACGGCACGGGCGACGGCCCGATCATCGACATCCCGTGGGGGGTCCTCGCGACGATCGTCCTGGTCGTCCCGTTGATCGCCGCGGGGGCGTCCGCGCTGGTCACCCGGGGTCGGGTGCCGCTCACGCGAAGGCTGGCGCAATGACGCGCCGGGTTCCTAGCCTGTCACGCACTGTTACGCAACCGTTACCCAGGAACGGAAACAATCTGAGTACCTGTCGCGTCTACAGTGAGCACAAGGTACGACACGAGGTGTAGGGGGCACTGATGTCGCACATCGATCTTGCAGAACGACAGAGAAGGGCCGCTCGGCTGCGCATCGCGCAGCTGGTCGCACTCCGGCGGGCCGCCGCTGGCGGCGTCGAGCGGGTCACGAGGGAGGTCAAGTCCTCGTCGTGAGGCCGCGGTCAGACCGCGTAGCCTGCGGGAGTGCCCACCACTGATCTCGGGACCTCCCCGCTCGTCGGCTTCGACCTGGACATGACGCTGATCGACTCTCGTCCCGGGATCAAGGCCGTCTACGACGAGCTCTCCGCGCGCACCGGCGCGGACATCGACTCCGATCTCGTCGTGTCCCGGCTCGGACCTCCGGTGGAGATGGAGCTGGGCCACTGGTTCCCGCACGCCGACGTGCCGGCGATGGCCGATCTCTACCGCTCGCTCTACCCCCAGATCGCGATCGAGCGCATCACCCTCCTTCCTGGCGCTGCCGAGGCCTTCGCCGCGGTCCGCGACCGCGGCGGTCGTGTCGCCGTGATCACGGCCAAGAACGCTCCTGACGCCGGCCGGCACCTGGACCACCTGGGGCTCCACGCGGACGAGGTGCGCGGGCGTGCCTGGCGTACGGGCAAGGCGGACGCGCTGCGCGAGCTCGGCGCGGTCGCGTACGTCGGTGACCACGTCCACGACATGGAGGCCGCCGTGCTCGCCGAGATCCCGGGCGTCGCGGTCACGACCGGGCCGTCGAGCCCTGAGGAGCTGGAGGCCGCCGGCGCCGTCCGCGTGGTCACCTCGCTCGCCGAGATTCCCGGGGTCCTGGACGCGGTGTGGCCACCCCGCGTCGTGGCCTAGGCTTGGGCGTTGTCCCTGCGGCGAGCCGCCGCCCGCGACGAAGGTGAGGTCAAGCCGTGCCCGTTGGCAAGGTCAAGTGGTACGACTCCGACAAGGGGTTCGGGTTCCTGAGCCGCGAGGGCGGTGAGGACGTCTTCGTGCGCGCGGACGCGCTGCCGGCGGGAGTGACCACGCTGAAGCCCGGCACGCGGGTCGAGTTCGGGATCGCGGCGGGCCGGCGGGGCGACCAGGCGCTCCAGGTGCGGGTGATGGACCCGACGCCGTCGGTCGCCAAGCAGCAGGCGAAGGCGCGCCGCAAGCCGCCGGAGGACATGGTGGTCATCGTCGAGGACACCATCCGCCTGCTCGACCAGGTCGAGGGCACCTTCCGTGCCGGACGCTTCCCCGAGGGCAGGACGGCCAAGCAGACGGCCGCCCTGCTGCGTGCGCTGGCCGACGAGCTCGCCCCCTGACGGGGCGTGGACCCGGCCTGGTCGGGACTTGCCTCGTACGGAAGAATGGCCGCATGCCTGCCTCCAGCCGTGCCACGAGCGTGCGAGCGACCTCCGGGCGCGCGCCCAAGCTGGACGCCGTCGCCGCGGCAGCGGTCGACGTCGCCCGTGCGGCGCTGGTCGACGAGGTGGGGGAGGAGCAGGTCGGTGAGCACCTCGGCGCACGGGCCGAGGGCGACCGGGTGGTGACCCACGTCTTCACGACGACCCTGCCCGGCTACCGAGGCTGGCACTGGTCGGTCACGGTTGCGCGCGCTCCGCGGCAGAAGAAGGTCACGGTCGACGAGGTCGTGCTCCTGCCGGGCGACGACGCGATCGTCTCGCCCGACTGGACGCCGTACAAGGACCGCGTGCGGTCCGGCGACATGAGCCCCGGCGACATGCTTCCTCCCGAGGAGGACGACCCGCGGCTGGCGCCGGCATGGTTCGTCGGCGACGACGCCGTCGACGCCGAGATCGATCCCACGTCCGTCCGTCCCGTGGCGGCCGAGGTCGGTCTGGGGCGCAACGAGGTCCTGTCGCTCTTCGGTCGGGACGCCGCCGCGCAGCGCTGGTACGACGGTGAGCGCGGCCCCGACACCCCGATGGCGCAGCAGGCTCCTGGCCGCTGCCGCACGTGCGGGTTCATGGTCTGGCTG
The DNA here is from genome assembly GCF_050632745.1 of Mumia spirodelae. Classification (NCBI taxonomy): domain Bacteria; kingdom Bacillati; phylum Actinomycetota; class Actinomycetes; order Propionibacteriales; family Nocardioidaceae; genus Mumia; species Mumia spirodelae. Next base: position 674,348 of record NZ_JBODSD010000001.1, read on the forward strand.
TCTCCGCCGCTCGGCACGCTGTTCGGGGTCTGCGCCAACGCGATGGCCAACGACGACGGGTCGGTGGTCTCCTTCGACCACGGGTGCGGCGCGCACTCCGAGGCGCGGGTGAAGCAGCCGTCGCGAGGCGTCTCCGCGCCGGTGCACGACACCGTCACGGTCGACGACGTCAGCGACGTCGAGCCCGTCTGACGCCGCTCCGGCTCGGGGTCGTCGCCGCCGCTGTTCCTGGGTGACGCGCATCACCTCTGATTAGTTGTGTTCGGCAAGCATTGGACATATAGTTGCATTGCAAAACCAACTATGCAAGGGATGAGTGCGCATGCTCACCAAGGAGACCGCGGAGCGGATGGTCGGCGTCCTGGGCAAGCTCGGCCGGGCGCTCCGTTCGTCCAACCACCGCTGGGAACGCCTCGAGGTCGGTCTGCGACGCAACGACCTCACCGTGCTGCGCCGTCTGGAGCGCCACGGTGAGCAGCGGATGAGCGACCTCGCCGAGGCCCAGTGCGTCACCGCCTCGGTCATCAGCCGCCAGATCGCCAGCCTCGAGCACGACGGGCTCGTGGAGCGGCGCTCCGACCCGGCAGACGCGCGGGTCGGACTGATCCGGCTCTCCGACGTCGGCCGCGAGCGGCTGGAAGCGGTCACCCGGCGCTACGCGGACGTGTTCCTTGCCATGTTCTCCGACTGGGACGACGTCGAGGCCTCACGCATGGCCGACCTGATCAGCGAGTTCGCAGACCGGGTCGCCTACGAGCTCGACCAGCACGTCGACGCGCACGGACGGCCGGTCGCCGCGCCGGAGTCGCTCGTGGCGCCGTGAGCGCCGTCCCCAGACCTGCACCACCTTCCGTACGACGAGAGGACCTCACCTCGTGACCACCGCTCCACCCCAGAGCTCGGAGGAGCTCGACCACCGCACGATCATGGAAGTGATGATCGGCGTCCTCGCCGCGCTCTTCACCGGCATGCTGAGCTCGACGATCGTCGCCAACGCCCTGCCGACGATCATCGGCGACCTCGACGGCACCCAGGCGCAGTACACGTGGGTCGTGACGACCTCGCTCCTGGCGATGACCGTCTCGACGCCGATCTGGGCGAAGCTGTCCGACCTGCTCAACAAGAAGCTGCTGATCCAGATCGCGATCATCACCTTCGTCGTCGGGTCCGTGATGGCCGGCTTCTCGCCGAACGTCCCGACCCTGCTCGTCGCGCGCGGGCTGCAGGGTCTCGCGATGGGTGGCCTGACCGCGCTGGCGCAGGCGATCATCGGCTCGATCATCCCGCCGCGGGAGCGGGGTCGCTACAGCGGCTACATGGGTGGCGTGATGACGCTCGCGACCGTGAGCGGTCCCCTCGTCGGCGGCGTGATCGTCGACTCCGCCCTCGGCTGGCGCTGGACCTTCTTCGTCTGCGTGCCCTTCGCCGTCCTCAGCCTCTTCATGCTCCAGCGCTACCTCAAGCTCCCGACCCTCGTGAAGGACGTCAAGGTCGACTACGTCGGCGCCGTGCTGATCGCGATCGCGGCCAGCCTCCCGCTGCTGTGGGTGACCTTCGCCGGCGACTCGTTCGCGTGGGTGTCGTGGCAGAGCGCGCTGTTCGTCGGCGGCACGGTCATCGCGTCGATCGCGTTCGTCATGGTCGAGTCCAAGGTCGCCGAGCCGCTGGTGCCGCTGCGCGTGTTCCGGGACCGGACGACGGCCCTGGCGATCATCGCGAGCATCGCGGTCGGTATCGCGCTCTTCGGAAGCTCTGTCTTCCTCGGCCAGTACCTCCAGGTCGCACGCGGCTACACCCCCACCCAGGCCGGCCTGATCACGATCCCGATGATGATCGGCTCGCTCGTCGGCACGGTCGGCTCGGGCAACCTGATCGTCCGGTACGGCCGGTGGAAGGGCTTCCTGGTCGCCGGGGCCGCCCTGCTCATCGCGGGACTCGGGCTGCTCGGCAGCATCGACCACGCGACGCCGCTGTGGCACCTGTGGATCTTCATGGTGATGATGGGCCTCGGCATGGGCATGCTCATGCAGAACCTCGTCCTCGCCGTCCAGAACACCGTCGACATCACCGAGGTCGGGGCGACCTCCGGCGCCGTGGCGTTCTTCCGCTCGCTCGGCGGCGCGGTCGGTGTCTCGGTCCTCGGAGCGATCCTCGCCTCGAGCGTCACCGACAAGATCTCCAGCGGCCTGGTGAAGCTGGGCATCCCGGCGGGCGAGAGCGGCGGTGGCGGGACGCTCGACCTCGCGGGCATGCCGAAGCCGATCGCCGACCTGGTGCGCACCTCGTACGGTGACGCGACCGGCGAGATCTTCCTCGTTGCCGCGGCCGTCGCGGTGATCGCCCTCGTCGCGGTGATCTTCATCAAGGAGGTCCCGCTGCGGACGACGGTGCGCAAGCACGACGCCGACGAGAGCGACGAGCTCGCGGAGCCGGTCGGCGCGCGCTGACCGGAGCGGAGACGCAGCGAGGGGCCCTTCCCGATCGGGAAGGGCCCCTCGTCGTACGCGGGTGGGCTCAGCGCGCGGACTCGGCCTCGTCGTCGTCGGACTCGAGGGCGGCCTTGCGGCGGCGGCAGTACTCGACGCCGAGGAGCCCGAGGCCGAAGCCCGCGAGGCAGGTCCACAGCCACCACACGTCGCCGTTGCGCTGCAGGGTGCCGAGGAACGGGAGCAGTGCGAGCAGCGCCGCGAGCCACACGATCGACCCGACGGTCATCGTGCGGATGCCGTCGATGTCGAGCGGCTTGGGGTCGGGGACCACGCGGTGGACGGTGCTGCCGATCTCGAGCTCGGTGACCTCGGGCCGGTCGAGCCCGTGGGTGCGGCGTCGAGGAGCCGCGGGCTCGGGTGCCACCGCGTCGGTCGACGCCGGCTCGGGCTCGGGTGCGGCCGGGGGAGCGGGCTCGGGCGGGACGGGAGAGACGACCTGACCGGCGCGACGTCCGGTTGCGGGGCGCTCCTCGGGCACGGCACGATCTGCCTTGCGACTCCCGGCGCGACGGCTGTCACTGTGACCACGGCCACGCCTCGGGGTCGAGTCCGAAGTGAGCTTTCGCTTGCCTGCCGCCACGCCCATACAGTACTCCCCTGGGGGAACCGTCCTACTTCGTACCGTCAGGAGCCTCATGTCCACCCAGACCGCAACCGGATCCTTGGACCGGTTCTTCAAGATCTCGCAACGAGGATCCAGTGTCGGCCGCGAGATCCGCGGTGGAGTCGTCACCTTCTTCACGATGGCCTACATCATCGTGCTGAACCCGATCATCATCGCCGGCGTGCAGGACGTGGACGGCAACTACCTCGGCGGCGGCTCCCAGGCCCAGGCGTTCGCCCTCGTCGCCGCTGGTACGGCGCTGGTCGCGGGCGTGATGAGCATCCTGATGGGCGCGGTGGCCAACTTCCCGCTCGCGATGGCGGCCGGGCTCGGCCTCAACGCCTTCGTCGCCTACTCGATCGCCAGCCAGATGACGTGGGCCGACGCGATGGGCCTCGTGGTCCTCGAGGGCCTCATCATCCTGGTCCTCGTCCTCACCGGCTTCCGCAAGGCGGTCTTCGACGCGGTGCCGCTGCCGATCAAGACCGCGATCTCGGTCGGGATCGGGCTCTTCATCGCACTCGTCGGCCTCGTCAACGCCGGCGTCGTCCGGACCACGGGCAACGCCTCGCCTCCCATCGGGCTGGGCGTCGGGGGCAGCCTCTCGGGCTGGCCGGTCCTCGTCTTCTGCGTCGGGCTCGTCATCATGATCGCGCTGTACGCCCGTGGTGTGCGCGGCGCGATCCTGCTCGGCATCATCGCGACGACCGTCATCGCCGTCGTCGTCGAGGCCATCACCGACACGGGCGCGTCCAACGGCGACCCGACGTCCAAGGGCTGGAACCTCAACGTCCCGAGCATCCCGGACTCGTTCGTGGACATGCCGGACTTCTCGCTGCTCGGCAACTTCTCGCTGCTCGGCTCGTTCGAGCAGGTCGGCGTCGTCACGACCGTGCTGTTCGTCTTCACCCTCCTCCTGGCGGACTTCTTCGACACGATGGGGACGATGACCGCGATCGGGGCCGAGGCCGGCCTCAACGACGAGGACGGCACCCCCGAGGGCGCGCAGCGGATCCTCATCGTCGACTCGCTGGGCGCGGTCGCCGGCGGTGCCGCGAGCGTCTCGAGCAACACCGCGTACGTCGAGTCGGCCTCGGGCGTCGGCGACGGCGCGCGCACCGGTCTGTCGGCGATCGTCACCGGCGTGCTGTTCCTGCTGGCGACGATCTTCTCGCCGGTGGTCGCGCACATCCCGAACGAGGCCGCGGTCCCGGCGCTCGTCCTCGTCGGCTTCCTGATGATGCAGCAGGTCATCGACATCCCGTGGAAGGACATCGAGCTCGCGATCCCGGCGTTCCTCACGATCGCGCTGATGCCGTTCACCTACTCGATCAGCGTCGGCATCGGTGCGGGCTTCCTGTCGTACGTGGTCATCAAGGTGGCCCGCGGCAAGGCCCGCCAGGTGCACCCGTTGATGTGGGTGGTCGCCGCGATGTTCCTCGTCTACTTCGCGATCGACCCGATCACGCGCTGGGTCAGCTGACCCTCGCCGGCCGGCGGCCCGTCCTCCGAGGCGGGCCCGCCGAGCCGGGTGACCGGCGCCATTCGTTAACAGCTTTAATTAACACCGGCAACGACCTACCATGGTCGTATGCCTACCGACGCCCAGAAGCTCGCGACGTCGGTGGCCCGTCTCAACCGCCGGCTCCGTCAGGAGCGCCACTCCGACCTCACGCCCAACCAGATGAGCGTGCTCGGGACGTTGCGCAAGCACGGGCCGTTGACACCAGGAGCCATCGCCTCGCTCGAGCACGTCCAGCCCCCGTCCATCACCCGCACCGTCAACTGCCTCGTCGAGAAGGGGCTCGCCGACCGCGCGACGCACCCGTCCGACCGCCGCCAGGTCGTCGTCTCCATCAGCGACGACGGCATCGCGATCCTCGACGCCGAGCGTGCCCGCCGTGACTCGTGGCTCGCCTCCCGCCTCGCCGCCCTCACCACCGAGGAGCGCACCGTGCTCCGCGACGCCACCATGCTTCTCGAGAAGCTGGTGGTGAGCGAGTGAGCCCCACCTTCCGCTCGCTCTCCGTCCGCAACTACCGCGTCTACGCCTCCGGGGCCCTCGTCTCCAACATCGGCACCTGGATGCAGCGCGTCGCCCAGGACTGGCTCGTGCTCGCCCTCACCGGCAGCGGTACGGCGCTCGGCATCACGACGGGCCTGCAGCTGCTCCCGGCGCTGCTGTTCTCCCCGCTCGCGGGCGTGGTCGCGGACCGCTTCCCCAAGCGCCGCGTCCTCATGGTCACGCAGGTCGCGATGGCGGTCCCCGCGGCCGTGCTCGGCGTCCTCGCGATCACGGGCGTCGCTCAGGCGTGGCACGTCTACGTCCTGGCCTTCCTCTTCGGTGTCGGCACGGCCTTCGACGCTCCGGCGCGACAGTCCTTCGTCGTCGAGATGGTCGGCAAGGAGGACCTCGCCAACGCGGTCGGCCTCAACAGCGCCTCGTTCAACTCCGGCCGGATGATCGGCCCGGCGGTCGCGGGCGTGATGATCGCCGCGCTCGGCTCGGGCGTCGTCGCGACCGGCTGGGTGATCCTCCTCAACGCCGTCAGCTACTTCGCGGTGTTCATGTCGCTGGTGGCGCTGCGGGTCAGGGAGCTGCGTCCGGCCACACCGGCCTCGCGCGGCAAGGGCGCGGTCCGTGCCGGTGTCCGCTACGTCCGCTCCCGCCCGGACCTCGTCCTCATCCTGACCACGGTGTTCTTCGTGGGCACGTTCGGGATGAACTTCCAGATGACGTCCGCGCTGATGGCCACCGAGGTCTTCGGCAAGGGCGCGACGGAGTACGGCATCCTCGGCTCGGTGATGGCGATCGGCTCGCTCGCCGGCGCCCTGCTCGCCGCGCGGCGCGAGCGGCCCACGCGTCGCCTCGTCGTCGGTGCCGCGATGGTCTTCGTGACCGTCGAGGTGGCCTCCGGGCTGATGCCGACCTACCTCGCGTTCGCGATCGTGCTCCCGCTGCTCGGTCTGAGCGCGCTGACGATGATCACCGCCGCCAACGCCTACATCCAGCTGACCGTGACCCCGCAGATGCGCGGGCGGGTCGCCGCGCTCTACCTGATGGTGTTCATGGGCGGGACGCCGCTCGGTGCCCCGGTGATCGGGTGGATCGGCGAGACCTTCGGCGCCCGGTGGACCCTGATCCTCGGCGGCGTCGTCGCCGGCGCCGGCATCGTGTCCGCCACGGCGTTCTACCTCCTGCGGGCGGGGCTGCACCTGCAGCTCGACCTGCGTCGACGCCCGCGGCTCGCGGTCGTCCCGCGCGATCCTCGCGCCGCGGTCCGGACGACCGACGCGGTGGAGGCGCTCGACGAGGCGGGTCGCCTGGACGCCGGGGAGGCCGGCGCTCCCGCCGTGGCGCGGGCAGAGGCTTGACCAGCACGCGAGAAACCCTGGTCCCGGCCGGCGAGCGTGGCACGCTGGGAGGCATGGCGCCGACCGATGTCGAGAACCGGCTCCCGTGGGACCTCTACCTCGCGGTCATCCGCACGGAGGTGGACAGGATGCTCGAGGTCGCCGACGACCTCGACGCGGCGGTCCCGAGCTGTCCCGGCTGGACGGTGCGCGACCTGCTCGAGCACGTCGCACGGGTCTTCCGGCACAAGGTCGAGTCGATGCGGACCGCGAGCGAGCCCCCGTGGCCGATCAGCGGGCTGGACACCACCGACGTACGCCGCCTGCTGACCGAGGAGGCCGCGACGCTGCTCGCCGAGCTCCAGCAGCGCGGCCCGCGGCAGGTCCGCTACACGTGGAACCCCGACGACCAGTCCAACGGTTTTTGGTTCCGGCGGATGGCCCTGGAGGCGACCATGCACCGCGTCGACGCGGAGCAGGCCGTGGACGCCCCTGTCACGCGGGTGGAGGACGAGGTGGCGCTCGACGGCATCGACGAGTTCCTGACCGTCCTCGTCGGCGGCCCGTGGTGGGACGAGGAGGACGAGACGGCGTACCCGGTCGACGCGGTGGTGCGGGTGCGTGCCACCGGTGGGCGGGAGTGGACGCTCGACATGTCCCGGACGGAGGTGCGCGTTACCCGTGGGGAGGAGGGCGTCGCCGAGCTCACCTTGGACGGTGACCCGCACGACCTCTACCTCTGGCTGTGGGGCCGCGGCCCGGCGACGGGGCTGGTCCTGGACGGGCGCAAGGAGCTCGTCGAGGAGCTGGCAGGACGCTTCGCCGAAGCCGGCGCCTGACAACCCGTGCGCGTGGGTGTACTCCGCCCACGCCGAGGAGATATTGTCGTCCGTCGGGGGCAGTGAGCCGAGCACGAGCAGGAGTGACCCCGAGTCCATGAACCCGCGACACCGCAGGGCCCTGATCCCCGGGCTCCTCGTGATCCTGCTCGTCATCGTGCTGGTCACCGCCCTGGCCCGGCAGGCGCGGGCGGCGGACGCCGAGCCGCAGGTGGAGCCGGTGAGCACGATCACCGACGCGCGGGTCCCCGAGTCGAGCGCGCTGGTCGTCAGCAGGCGCGATCCCGCCCTCGCGTACACGATCAACGACTCCGGTCACGAGCCGACCGTCTACGCGGTCGAGATCGCGACCGGCGAGGTCGTCGGGTCGACGCGGCTGGTCGGGCACAGGATCGTCGACCCCGAGGCGCTCGCGATCGACCGGGACGGGACGCTGTGGGTCGCGGACATCGGTGACAATGACGCCATCCGGTCGACGGTGTCGCTGTACGCGCTCGACGAGCCGGTGATCGGGGACAAGCAGCTCAAGCCGACGCGCTACCGCGTCCGCTACGCCGACGGCAACACCGACGCCGAGGCACTGCTCGCCGACCCGACCGGCGACGGGATGTACATCGTCTCCAAGGGCCTGCTCGGCGGACAGCTCTACCGGCTCCCCTCGTCGCTCAGCACCACCGAGGTCAACGAGGCCGAGCCGGTCGCGGAGGCGGAGATCCCGGCGATCGTCACCGACGGCGACTACCTCCCCGACGGGGCCCGCGTCGTGCTGCGGACCTACCTCGGCGTCCACGTCCTCGACGCTCAGACGTGGAAGGAGACGTGGTCGGCCACCATCCCCGAGACCCGTCAGAGCGAGTCGCTCGCGAGCGAGCCCGACGGCACGTCGGTCCTCATCGGTAGCGAGGGCCTCCCGTCGCCGATCGGTCGGCTGACGCTTCCCGAGGACCAGCGCGCCGCGATGCTCGCCCCTGCGAGCGGCGTCATCGACCTCGACTAGCGGCCGTCGTCCAACCGCTCGACCACGTAGTCCAGGCACTGCGTCAGGAGCGACACGTCGTCCGGCTCGATCGCGGGGAACGTCGCGATCCGGAGCTGGTTGCGGCCGAGCCCTCGGTAGCCGTCGACGTCGACGATCCCGTTGTCGCGCAGCTGCGCCGAGACGGCCTTCGCGTCGACGCCCTCCAGGTCGATCGTGACGACGGTCGAGGACTGCTTGCCGGGGTCGGAGACGAACGGCGTCGCGTACGACGACTGCTCCGCCCAGCCGTACAGCCGTGACGACGAGTCCTCGCAGCGCGCGACCGACCAGGCCAGGCCGCCGTTGTCGAGGATCCAGCGCAGCTGGTGGTCGATCCAGAACAGCGACGCGAGGGGCGGCGTGTTGTAGGTCTGGTCCTTGCGCGAGTTGTCGAGCGCGCTGGACAGGTCGAAGAAGGCCGGGATCCACCGCTCGGACGCCGTGATCTCCTCGACGCGGGCCAGCGCCGCGGGCGACATGAGGGTGAACCACAGGCCGGCGTCGGACGCGAGCGCCTTCTGCGGCGCGAAGAAGTAGACGTCGCTCTGGGTGACGTCGAGCGGGAGCGCACCGGCGGCCGAGGTGCCGTCGATGACCATGAGCGCGTCGGCGTCCGCGCCCTCGACGCGGCGGACAGGAGCCATCACGCCGGTCGACGTCTCGTTGTGCGTCCACGCGTAGACGTCGACGCCTTCCTCGGCGACCGGGTCGGGGTGGGTCCCGGGCTCGCTCGTGATGACGGTCGGGTCGCCGAGGAACGGGGCGCTTGCCGCGGCCTTGGCGAACTTCGCGCCGAACTCGCCGAACGAGAGGTGCTGGCTGCGGCTGCGGACGAGGCCGAACGTTGCCGCGTCGAAGAACGCGGTCGAACCTCCGATCCCGAGCACGACCTCGTAGTCGTCGGGGAGCGAGAAGAGGGCGCGCATCTGGGCGCGGACGGACCCGACGAGCTCGCGGACGGGGGCCTGGCGGTGCGAGGTCCCGAGCACGGAGGAGGCGGCGAGGGCCTGCGCGGCCTCGTGAGGGATCTTGGACGGGCCGGAGCCGAACCGGCCGTCGGACGGGAGGAGCTTCTTCGGGATCTGCACGCGCTCATTCTTCACGGCGGGCGTGACAGATGTCAGGGCGAGGTCGTGACGATCGGCGCAGGGCCGCGGAGCCGGCGCGGACGAGGATCGTGGACATGACGAAGAACCCTGACCCGGCGAGCGCCCCCGCGGTGCTCCTCGACGACGTCGTGAAGACGTTCGCGTCCGCAGGCGGCGCCGTCACGGCCGTGGACCACCTCTCTCTCACCGTCCGGCCGGGGGAGGTCGTCGCGTTCCTCGGACCCAACGGCGCCGGCAAGACGACCACCATCGACATGGTCCTCGGCCTCGCGTCGCCCGACGCAGGATCGGTCCGCGTGTACGGGATGGCGCCGCGGGCGGCGATCGCTCGCGGCGCCGTGTCGGCGGTGATGCAGACCGGCGGCCTGCTGAAGGACTACACCGTGGGCGAGACGGTCGAGCTCGTCGCGAGCCTGCACCCGTCCTCGCGCCCGGTCGAGGAGGTCCTCGAACGCGCCGGGATCGCCGACGTCCGCGGCCGGCTGGTCGGGAAGTGCTCCGGTGGCCAGCAGCAGCGGCTCCGCTTCGCGATGGCGCTGCTGCCCGACCCGGACCTCATGATCCTCGACGAGCCGACGACCGGGATGGACGTGGAGGGCCGCCGGGACTTCTGGGCCGCGATCCGCGCCGACGCCGTGCGCGGCCGGACCACGCTCTTCGCAACGCACTACCTCGAGGAGGCCGACGCGTACGCCGACCGCATCGTGCTGGTGAGGCACGGCCGGGTCGTCGCGGACGGCACTCCTGCCGAGATCAAGGCGCTCGCGTCGGGACGCCTGGTGCGCGCGACCCTCCCGGGGGCGGACAGCACGGCCCTCGCACGGATCCCCGGGGTGGAGTCGGTCGAGGTCCGCGGTGACGTCGTGTCGGTTCGCGCCCACGACAGCGACGCGGTCGCCCGCTTCCTGCTCACGAGCACGGCCGCCCGGGACGTCGAGATCACGTCGCGGAACCTGGAGGATGCTTTCGTCGCTCTCACCACCGACCCCCGCCGTACCACCGAAGGAGCGCTCGCATGAGCACCACCGCCCTCGATCGCCGCGTCCCGCGGCTGGGCGGCTTCTCGCCCACCTTCCTGCGGCTGGAGCTGCGGCGGATGCTGCGCAACCGGCGCACCGTGATCTTCACGCTCGTGATGCCGGCGGCCTTCTTCCTCCTCTTCGGCACCAGCAGCAGCTACCGGGACGAGTCGGCCGGAGCCGGCAACGTGACGGCGTACGTGATGGTGAGCCTCGCGCTGTACGGCGCGATGGTGGCGGCGACCAGCGGAGGCGCGATGGTGGCGACCGAGCGTGCGCTGGGGTGGAGCCGGCAGCTGCGGCTCTCGCCGCTCGACCCCGTTGCGTACGTCGCGGTCAAGGTCTGCGTCGCGATGGTGCTCGGCGGGGCGTCGGTGGTCGTGGTCAACGTCGTCGGACGGCTGTCCGGGGCGAGCCTGCCGTGGGACCGGACGCTCGCCTGCGCGCTGCTCGCGTGGGTCTGCTCGCTGGTCTTCGCCGCCTTCGGGCTGTTCATGGGCTACCTGCTGCCGAGCGAGAACGTCATGCAGGTGCTCGGTCCGGTGCTGGCGGTGCTGTCGTTCGCCGGCGGCCTCTTCGTGCCGGTCGACCAGCTCGGGGACGTCTTCTCGACGATCGCGACGTTCACCCCGGTGTACGGCGCGGCGGAGATCGTCCGCGCGCCGCTCGGCGACCACGGCAACCTGTGGGTCGCGGCGCTGAACGTGCTCGTGTGGGTCGTCGTGTTCGCCGCCGGCGCGGTGTGGCGGTTCCGGCGGGACACGGCCCGGGTGTGAATACGCTGAGCGGTGTGACGCCACCGCAGGCCCCCCACGGCGGCCCCGCTCCGGGGCCGCCGTGGTGGCGGTTCGTCGCCGCCGGGGTCTGGCTCGTCTACCTGTGGTCGCCGGTCGTCGCGATCACCGGGTCGGAGGGGTGGCAGCGGGTCCTGGGGCTGCTGGCGGTCGCTGTCTTCGTCACGACGTACCTGATGCTCATCGGGCGCAACCGCCGCTTCGTGGACCTCGACGCGCGCGGGCCCCGCTGGGAGACGTGGCCGTGGCTGCTGACGCTGCTGGCGTGCACGGTCGCGATGATCCCGGGCGCGGGCGACAAGGCGCTGACCTCGCTCGTCTTCGTCGCCGCGGCGGCGATGAGCACGCTGCCACCGCGGTGGGCGTGGGGCTGGGTCGCGGTCCTGCTGGTCGTCGTCGAGGTCTCCACCCGCGTGGTGCCGGGGTGGTCCGACGACGGCAACGGCTTCGCCCTGATCCTCGCCGCGATGGCGGTCTTCTTCCTCCGCGCGGCGATCACCCGGCAGCGCGCGCTCGTGGCGGCGGAGCGCGAGCTCGGGGACGCGCGGCTCGAGGAGGAGCGCGCCCGGATCGCGCGCGACCTGCACGACATCCTCGGCCACTCGCTGACCGTGATCTCGGTGAAGGCCGAGCTCGCCGAGCGGATGCTCGACGTCGATCCCGAACGCACGCGTGCCGAGCTCGCCGACGTGCGCAGCCTGACGCGCGACGCCCTGAGGGACGTCCGCGCGACCGTCCGCGACGTGCGGGGCGTGTCGCTGCCCGGGGAGATCGCCGCCGCGCGGTCGGCGCTGCGGTCCGCGGGAATCGACGCCGATCTCCCGACCGTGGCCGACGAGGTCCCGACGCGGTGGCGCGAGCTGTTCGCGTGGACCGTCCGTGAGGGCGTCACGAACGTCATCCGCCACAGCGGCGCGTCGCGGTGCGTCGTCAGCCTCGGCGCCGACGGCGTCTCCGTGGCCGACGACGGGCGCGGCATCGTGTCCGACCTCACCGGGGGAAGTGGCATGGTCGGCCTCCGCCAGCGTGCCGCCGCGGCCGGCGCCACCCTCGTGGTCGGTCCCGGGCTCGGTGGGGAGGGTACGGCGGTGGCGGTCGTGGTGCCGTCCGGGCGGACGGAAGAGGAGGTCTCGTGACCGAGCCGATCAAGATCCTGCTCGCGGACGACCAGGCGCTGGTCCGCGGAGCGCTCGCCGCCCTCCTGGACCTGGAGCCGGACCTCCAGGTCGTGGCCGAGGTGGGGGACGGGACCGAGGTGGTGACCGCGGCGACCCGGCACGACGCGGACGTCGCCCTGCTGGACGTGGAGATGCCCGGCATGGACGGCGTCGCCGCGGCTGCCGCGCTCCGCGAGGCCCTCCCCGCCTGCCGCGTCCTCATGGTGACGACGTTCGGGCGCCCGGGCTACCTCCGGCGCGCGCTGGCGGCTGGAGCGTCCGGCTTCGTCGTCAAGGACACGCCGGCACGCCAGCTCGCCGACGCCGTGCGCCGGGTGCACGCGGGACTGCGGGTCGTCGACCCGGCGCTCGCCGCCGACTCCCTGGCGTACGGGGACTCGCCCCTGACCGAGCGCGAGACCGACGTCCTGCGTGCCGCCCGAGACGGCGGGACGGTCGCCGACATCGCCAAGGCGCTCTCCCTCTCCGAGGGCACCGTGCGCAACCACCTGTCGAGCGCGATCGGCAAGACGGCGGCGCGTACCCGCGCGGAGGCCGTCCGCGTCGCGGTGGAGAACGGCTGGCTGCTGGGAGACGAGTGACCTGCAGGCACAGCGATGAGTTCCGCGGACCGGCCCGGTCGGAGGGGTGAGGAACCACCGACGAGGAGACGCCATGACGCAGCCCGAGACGACACAGCCCGAGACCCACCGCCTCGCCGTGCCCGGCGCCGAGCTGGCGTACGACGTGCGTCCGTCGGCCGGCGCCACGGCTCCGCCGCTGCTCCTGTTCGGCTCGCCGATGGCCGCCTCGGGGTTCGGCACGCTGGCCCGTCACTTCCCCGACCGCACGGTGGTGACGTACGACCCGCGCGGCGCCGAGCGCAGCACGAAGGGCGACCCCGCGACGGAGTCGACGCCCGAGGAGCACGCTGACGACCTCCACCGGATCATCGCGGAGATCGGCGGGCCCGTCGACGCGTTCGCGACCAGCGGCGGCGCGATCAACGCGCTGGCACTCGTCGCGCAGCACCCGGGGGACGTCCGCACCCTGGTCGCGCACGAGCCGCCGCTCGCCCCGCTGGTCGCGGACCGCGAGCAGGCGCTCGCCGCCACCGAGGGCATCCACCGCCTCTACCTCGCCGAGGGCACCGGACCGGCGATGGTGAAGTTCATCCTCCTCGTCTCCCACGAGGGCCCCGTCCCGGAGGACTTCGTCGCAGCCCCGGCGCCGAGCCCGGAGCAGTTCGGGCTGCCGACCGAGGACGACGGCTCGCGGGACGACGTGCTGCTGGGGCAGAACCTGCTCTCCTGCACCCACTACGAGCAGGACACCGACGCGATCCGCTCGGCGCCCACGCGCGTGGTCCTCGCCGTCGGCGCGGGGTCCGAGGGCCAGCTCGCCTCGCGGGCGACGTACGCCCTGGGCGAGGTGCTCGGCACACCCCCGACCGTGTTCCCCGGGGACCACGGGGGCTTCATGGGAGGCGAGTACGGGCAGACCGGCGAGCCCGAGGCGTTCGCCAAGACGCTGCGCGAGGTGCTCGACGGTCAGTCCTGAGGCGGGTGCAGCTCCTCCGCGACCCGCTCGTCGTACCCGGCCATGCACTCCTCGTACGACGGGATGTGCGCCGGCCCCTCGGCCTGCGCGCGGTCGATCAGGAGCGCGAGCGTGTCGAGGAGGCCGGAGATGTGCAGGTCGAAGGGCATCGACGAGCTGTCGAAGGCGCCGACGCTCCACAACCGGGTCATCGACGGGTAGCGGTCGGGGTCGAAGAGGTGCTCCCAGAAGTCGGCCGACGCCTCCCAGTAGCTCGCGTAGTCGGTGCCGTGCGCCTGCGCGTCGGCGTCCTCCGCCGCGGCCGCGCGCGCGAACCCGGCGACCGTGCTGTTGACGATCCGGACGGTCTCGACGACGCGGGTGCCGGACAGGCCGGTGTCGAGCAGGATGCGGTACGCGGCCTCCTCGGCGTCGAAGACGTGCGGGGCCAGGGGCAGGCGCCACGTGTTGAGGTCGAGCAGCCACGGGTGGGCGCGCAGCAGCGTCCAGTAGCCGCGGGCGTACTGCTCGAGCGCGGGACGCCACGGGAGGTCGTGGTCGGGGAGCGCGAGGTCGGCGTACGCCCGGTCGACCATGGCGTCGACGAGCTCGTCGCGGCCGGGGACGTGGGAGTAGAGCGTCATGGCCCCGACGTCGAGCGACCGGGCGACCGTCCTCATCGAGACGGCGTCGAGCCCGTCGCTGTCGGCGATCGCGACGGCGGCGTCGACGACCTGGTCACGGCTGACCCGGGGCGGGCGACCGCGCCGCGAGACCGCCGGCGGCTCCCACAGGGGAGCGAACCGGTCACGCGACGGTGGTCGGGCCGCTGCTGCCTCGACGGGTGCATCCGCGTCGTCCATCCGTCCTCCTCGAAAGGGACTTGCCTCTTTTTATCGTACAGCGTACCGTTGTGCTCATGACAGATTCAGTACGCCGTACGACAAGTATGGTCGCCGCGCGAGGTCTCACGAAGACGTTCACGCGGAAGAAGGAGGTCGTCGAGGCCGTCAAGGCGGTCGACCTCGACGTCGCCGACGGGGAGCTGGTCGCGTTCCTCGGCCCCAACGGTGCGGGCAAGTCCACCACCCTCCGGATGCTCACCTCCCTCCTCAAGCCGACGGCCGGCACCGCGACCGTCGCCGGGTACGACGTGGTCCGCGACCCGGCCGAGGTGCGCGCCCGGATCGGCTACATCGGGCAGGGCAACGCCGGTGGCTACTCCTACCGGGTCGGCGACGAGCTGCAGAACCAGGGCCGCTTCTACTCGGTGCCCGCCGACGTGGCCAAGCAGCGGGCGGGCGACCTGCTCGTGGCGCTCGAGCTCTCCGGCATGGAGAAGCGCACCGTCCTCTCGCTCTCCGGCGGCCAGCGACGCAGGCTCGACGTCGCCATGGGACTGATGAACCACCCGACGCTGCTGTTCCTCGACGAGCCCACCACCGGCCTCGACCCGCACGCGCGGGCCAACCTGTGGGAACACATCATGCGGCTGCGGGTCGAGAACAACATGACCATGCTGCTCACCACGCACTACCTGGACGAGGCCGACTCGATGGCTGAGCGCATCGTCCTCATCGACCACGGCACGGTCATCGCCGACGCGACGCCGACCGCGCTCAAGCGGGACTTCGCCGACGACGTCGTGACGCTCGGGCTCGACCTCGGCGACGACACCGCCGCCGTCGTCGTGGAGAAGGCCCGCTCGGTGCTCCCCGACGACGTCAGCCGCGTCGAGGACCACGTCGACCCGGACGGGTCGGTGCGGCTGGTCCTCGCGACGAACCACGGCCCGGACCTCGTCCCCGGCGTCCTGCGCTCGCTCGACGCGGTCGGCGTGACCGTGGGCTCGGCGGACGTCAAGCAGGCGTCCCTGGACGACGTCTTCCTGAACCTGACCGGCCGGAGCCTGCGCGAGGAGGCAGCATGACCACCACCGCCGAGACCCTGACGCCCGTCGCGAGCCCGCTCCCGCAGCGCAGCCGCGTCGCCAAGTGGGTCCACGACACCTCGGCCGTCTTCGTGCGCGAGATCCTCGTGGTGCTGCGGGACCCGTTCACGCTGATCTTCTCCCTGCTGCAGCCGCTGGTCTTCCTGGGCCTGTTCGGACCGCTGCTCGACGGAATGCTGGGGGAGGGGTCCATCGACGGCGAGTCCGCCCTCCAGTGGTTCCTTCCCGGCGTGCTCGTGATGATCGCGATCTTCGGGACCGGCATGGTCGGCGGCAACCTGCTGTACGAGCTGATGACCGGCGCGTACGAGCGGATCCTCGCCACCCCGCTGGACCGCTCGTCGATCCTGGTCGGCCGCGCTCTGAAGGAGTTCGCGCCGCTGGTGGTGCAGGCGCTGCTGATCACGGTCGTCGCGATCCCGTTCGGGCTCGCGTTCTACCCGGCGCACGTGCTCCTCGGGCTGCTCATCCTCGGCATCTTCGGCATCGGGCTCGGCTCCCTGTCGTACGCGCTGGGCCTGGCGTCGAAGAACCGCGAGTGGGTGTTCTGGGGGGTCCAGCAGTCGCTGATCTTCCCGCTCCTGCTCCTCGCGGGCATGATGCTGCCGCTCGAGGCGGGGCCGGAGTGGATGCAGGCGGTGTCGAAGTTCAACCCGCTGACCTACATCGTCGACGCCGAGCGGACGCTGTTCGCCGGGACGATGTGGGACTCCACCGTCGCCTGGGGCCTGCTCGCCGCGCTCGCGACCTGCGCCGTCGGCCTGTGGGTCGGGATCTGGAAGGTCAAGCGCACGATCTGACCCGTCCGCCCGCGGGGGTGCGGTACGTCACACCGCGCCCCGGCGGGTGGCTGTAACACGAGCGTCATCCGTACGATGCGCAGCATGAGCCAGTTGTCGTTGAACGGCGACGCGTCCTCCTCCCGCGAAGCGTGGGAGAAGTCCGCGGCGGCCGTCCTCCGCAAGTCCGGACGGCTGTCGGACGACCAGCCCGACGCCGCGGTGTGGGAGGCGTTGGCGACCCGCACCCTCGACGACATCGCGGTCACGCCGCTCGGCACCCCCGAGCTCGTCGCGGACCTCCCCGACCCCGGCCTCCCCGGCCAGGCGCCGTACGTCCGCGGGACGCGGGCCCGCCGCGACGACGGCTCGTGGGACGTGCGCGTCCTGCACGAGGACCCCGACGCCGCCAAGACGGCCGAGGCGATCCTGACCGACCTGGAGAACGGCGCCACCTCCGTGTGGCTGCGGCTGGGTCCCGAGGCGATCGACCCGGCGGCGCTCGCCACCGTGCTCGACCGGGTGTTCGTGGATCTCGCCCCGGTCGTCCTGGAGGCCCGTTCCGACGCGATGGGTGCGGCCGACGCGTTCTGCCGCTACCTCGACGAGCGGGCCGTCACCCCCGCCCCCGGCACGAACCTGGGTCTCGACCCGATCGGTGCCGCCCTGCGCGGCTACACCAGCGCGATGGTCCTCGAGACGGTCGTGGTCGAGGCTGCCCGCAAGGCGTCCGAGCGCGGGATCGCCGCGTTCGTCGTCGACGCGACCGCGGCCCACGACGGAGGGGCCTCCGACGCGCAGGAGGTGGGCTACGCGCTCGCGGTCGGGGCGGCGTACCTGCGCCTCCTCGATGCGGCAGGGTTCCCGGTCGACGACGCGCTCGCGCTCGTCGAGTTCCGGTTCGCCGCGACCGACGAGCAGTTCACGACCATCGCGAAGCTCCGTGCCGCCCGCCGCGCCTGGAACCGGCTCGCCGAGCTCTCCGGTGCCGCCGACGTCGCGCGCGGACAGGTCCAGCACGCGGTGACGTCGCGCGTGATGCTCAGCAAGTACGACCCGTGGGTCAACATGCTGCGGACCACCGTCGCGGCGTTCGCGGCCGGCGTCGGCGGCGCCTCCTCGGTGACGGTGCTGCCCTTCGACGCCCCCCTCGGCCTGCCGGACGCCTTCAGCCGCCGGATCGCCCGCAACACCTCCTCCCTGCTCGTCGCGGAGTCGCACGTCGGCGCCGTGACCGACCCGGCGGGCGGCGCGTACGCGGTCGAGCGCCTCACCGACGACCTCGCCCGCGCGGCGTGGGAGGAGCTGGGCCGGATCGAGGACGCAGGCGGCGTCGTCGACGCGATCGAGGACGGCTCCCTGGTCGCCCGGCACCGGGCGGTCGCCCGCGAGCGCGAGCACCAGGTCGCCCAGCGCAAGCGCCCGCTCACCGGGCTCTCGGAGTTCCCGAACCTGCGCGAGGTGCTGCCCGAGCGCACCCCGTACCCCGAGGGCGCCGAGCCGGTGCAGCGCTACGGCGCGGCGTTCGAGGCGCTGCGCGACAACCCGGTCGCGACCCCGGTCTTCCTGGCGACGATGGGCCCCATCTCGGCCCACACCGCACGGGTCACCTTCATCGCGAACCTGCTTGCCGCAGGCGGCATCGAGACGGTGGCGGCCGGCCCCACGACCGGCGTCGACGGAGTCCTGGCCTCGTACGACGGCGCGCCCGTGGTGTGCCTCGCCGGCCCGGACAGCGCGTACAGGGAGTGGGGCGCCGACCTCGTCGCCGCCCTCCGCGAGGCCGGGGCCCAGTGGGTGATCCTGGCCGGGAAGCCCGTCGAGGGCGTCGAGGCGGACGCCACCGCGGCCATGGGCGTCGACGCGCTGGCCTTCCTGCACGAGACGCGCGGCCACCTCGGCGCCGCGCGCGCGGCCGGAGCGACCGCCGGCGAGAACGGAGCAGACGCATGAGCATCCCCGATTCCTTCTCCGGGCTGCCCCTCGATCCCGAGCAGCCGTACGCCGCGGACCGCGCCGCGTACGACCGCAGCGTCGACGGTGCCGAGCCGTGGGCCGCGCCCGAGGGCATCGACGTCGCGCCGCTCTACACCGCCGCGGACCTCGAGGGCCTCGACGCGCTCGACACCTACCCGGGTCTGGCGCCGTTCCTGCGCGGGCCGTACCCGACGATGTACACGACGCAGCCGTGGACGGTCCGCCAGTACGCGGGCTTCTCGACCGCCGAGGAGTCGAACGCCTTCTACCGGCGCAACCTCGCAGCGGGTCAGAAGGGGCTGTCGGTCGCCTTCGACCTCGCGACCCACCGCGGCTACGACTCCGACAACCCGCGCGTCGTCGGCGACGTCGGCATGGCCGGGGTCGCGATCGACTCGATCTACGACACGCGCACGCTGTTCGAGGGCATCCCGCTGGACAAGATGAGCGTCTCGATGACGATGAACGGCGCGGTGCTCCCGGTGCTCGCGCTCTACATCGTCGCGGCCGAGGAGCAGGGGGTGAAGCCGGAGCAGCTCGCGGGGACGATCCAGAACGACATCCTCAAGGAGTTCATGGTCCGCAACACCTACATCTACCCGCCGGCGCCGTCGATGCGGATCATCTCCGACATCTTCGCCTACACCGCGCAGAAGATGCCGAAGTTCAACTCGATCTCGATCTCCGGCTACCACATCCAGGAGGCCGGGGCGACCAACGACCTCGAGCTCGCGTACACGCTGGCCGACGGCGTGGAGTACATCCGCGCCGGCCTCGACGTGGGACTCGACATCGACGCGTTCGCGCCGCGGCTGTCGTTCTTCTGGGCGATCGGGATGAACTTCTTCATGGAGGTCGCCAAGATGCGCGCCGCGCGTGCGCTCTGGTCGCGGCTCGTGTCGGAGTTCGAGCCTGCGAACCCGAAGTCGGCCTCGCTGCGGACCCACTCGCAGACCTCGGGCTGGTCCCTCACGGCGCAGGACGTCTTCAACAACGTGCAGCGCACCGCGATCGAGGCGATGGCCGCGACGCAGGGGCACACCCAGTCGCTGCACACCAACGCCCTCGACGAGGCGATCGCGCTCCCGACCGACTTCTCCGCCCGCATCGCCCGCAACACACAGCTCCTGCTCCAGCAGGAGTCGGGGACGACAGCGACGATCGACCCGTGGGGTGGCTCGTACTACGTCGAGCGGCTCACCCACGACCTCGCGCGTCGCGCGTGGGCGCACATCGAGGAGGTCGAGAAGGCCGGCGGCATGGCCAAGGCCATCGAGGCGGGCATCCCCAAGATGCGCGTCGAGGAGGCCGCTGCCCGGACGCAGGCGCGGATCGACTCCGGCCAGCAGGCCGTGATCGGCGTCAACACCTACCGGGTCGACTCCGAGGAGCCGTTCGAGGTCCTCAAGGTCGACAACCGCGCGGTGTACGCCGCGCAGGTCGCCAAGCTCGAGCGGCTGCGCGCCGAGCGCGACGCCGACGAGGTGCGCCGGACCCTGGACGCGCTCACCGCGTCCGCCGGGCGCGGGGCGAGCAAGGACGGGTCGCTCGACGGCAACCTGCTCGCGCTCGCGGTCGACGCAGCACGCGCGAAGGCCACGGTCGGCGAGATCTCCGACGCGCTCGAGAAGGTGTACGGACGCCACAAGGCCGTCATCCGTACGATCTCTGGTGTGTACCGATCCGAGGCGGGCAAGGCCGACAACGTCGAGCGCGTGATCGCGGCGACCGACGCCTTCGAGGAGGCGGAGGGGCGCCGCCCGCGCATCCTGGTGGCCAAGATGGGCCAGGACGGGCACGACCGTGGCCAGAAGGTCATCGTCTCCGCCTTCGCCGACATGGGGTTCGACGTCGACGTGGGCCCGCTGTTCTCCACCCCGGAGGAGGTGGCCCAGCAGGCGGTCGACGCCGACGTCCACGTCGTGGGCGTGTCGTCGCTGGCTGCCGGACACCTCACGCTCGTGCCTGCGCTGCGTGACGCGCTGGCCGAGCTGGGACGCCCCGACGTGCTGATCGTCGTCGGCGGCGTGATCCCTCCGGACGACGTGGAGACGCTGAAGGGGATGGGGGCGGCCTCGGTGTTCCTGCCGGGCACCGTCATCGCCGAGTCGGCGCTGGAGCTGCTCGACAAGCTCCGGACGACCCTGCAGCACTGATGGTCGACGTCGCGGAGCTCGCCGAGCGCGTACGGGCCGGGGAGCGCGCCGCGGTCGCGCGCGCGATCACGCTGGTCGAGTCGCGTCGCCCGGACCACCGGCACGCGGCTCGCGAGCTGCTCGCGGTCCTGACGCCGGGCGCCGGTGGCGCGGTGCGCGTCGGTATCTCGGGCGTTCCTGGCGTCGGGAAGTCGACGTTCATCGAGGCGCTCGGGACGCACCTGACCGGGACCGACCACAAGGTCGGCGTGCTCGCCGTCGACCCGTCGTCGGTACGGACCGGCGGCTCGGTGCTCGGGGACAAGACGCGGATGCCTGAGCTCGCGGCCGACCCCCGGGCGTACATCCGGCCCTCGCCGTCGGCGGGCACCCTCGGCGGTGTCGCACGCGCGACCACCCAGGCGATCCTCGTCCTCGAGGCCGCCGGGTTCGACGTGGTGCTGGTCGAGACGGTCGGCGTGGGCCAGTCCGAGGTCACGGTGGCGGGGATGGTGGACACCTTCCTCTTCCTCACGCTCGCGCGGACCGGCGACCAGCTGCAGGGCATCAAGAAGGGCATCCTCGAGATCGCCGACGTGATCGCGGTCAACAAGGCCGACGGCGACCGCGAGCCCGAGGCCCGGGTCGCCGCCAAGGACCTCGCGGGCGCGATCCGGCTCGTGCACGCGGGGACGACCGGGTGGGTGCCCCCGGTGCTCACGTGCTCCGGGCTCGAGGGCACCGACGTGGACACGGTGTGGCTGCGCGTGCTGCGGCACCGCGAGTTCCTCGGAGCCACGGGGCTGCGGGACAAGCGAGCGGCGCAGCAGCTGGAGTTCATGTGGGCGCTGGTGCGCGACGAGCTCGACCAGCGGCTGCGACGCTCGGACGCGGTGCGCGCCGTGCTCGACGAGGTGCGTGCCGGTGTCCTGGCGGGCGACATGCCGGCCACGAACGCCGCCGACGCCATCCTCGCCGCCTACGACGACCCTCCCCGCCCCCCGATTTGACGCCTCGCCCACGTGGATCGGCGCCGGAACGGTGGACAAGGCGTCGAATCGTGGGGCGGCGGGGACCCCTGTGGACGACCGTGACGGGGCGGGCGTCGACCTGGCCATCCTTCGGGGGTGCCGCCGTTCACCGCCGCCCAGGCCCGTTCAGCGGGCATCACCGACCGCCGGCTCGGGGGACCGGGGTTCCGTCGCCTCTTCCGCGGCGTCTACGTCGCTGCTGACGTGGAGCCTGATCTGCTCTGCTGGATCCAGGCGGCTCTCCTGCTGCTTCCCGCAGATGCCGCGGCGAGCCATCTCACCGCACTGAGGCTGTACGGCCTCGAGCTGCGCGGGCTGTTCCCGCTCCACTTCTCGACGAACACGACGCGCCACCGACGCCGTCGCGGCATCACGCTCCACCGGCGCCGCGGACTGCTCAACGTGCTGTTCCGTCATGGCGTCCGGTGCCTCGGCCCGGACCGGACCTACGTCGACTGCGCGACGATCCTCGGCGTCGTCGAGCTCGTCCAGGCCGCGGAGCATCTCCTGCACGCGGCGCACACGTCGTACGACGACATGAAGGCCTATCTCGAGCGGACCCACATCGACGGTGTCCTGCGGGCGCGCCGCGCCTTCGCGCTCGTGCGCGAGGGCGCCGAGAGCCCGATGGAGACCCTGGTGCGCCTCGCGCTGGTGTTCGCGCGTCTCCCCGAGCCAGAGGTCAACCTCACGCTGGTCGACGGGGCGGGACGGTTCCTCGGACGGTGCGACCTGGTCTACCGGTCGTACCGCGTCGTCGTGGAGTACGACGGCGCGTGGCACGAGCGCTCGCGGAAGCAGCGGGCGTACGACCGCACGCGTCGGGAGAACCTCGAGCGCGACGGGTGGATCGTGATCGTCGTGCTCGACGACGACCTGCCGCGACTCCGGCAGGTGGCGTGGCGGGTCCACCGGGCGCTGCGCGAGCGCGGGTACGACGGGCCCGCGCCGGCGTTCAACGCCATGTGGGCCACCTGGTTCGACCGCACCCCCACGATGTGACGCCTTGTCCACCTCCCGGGGTGCCGAGAAGGTGGACAAGGCGTCGAATCGTGGGGCGGGGCGGGTTGGGGCGGGGCGGGCTAGGCCCAGGCGGGGTTCCAGCCGTCGACGTCCTCGGGCTTGCGCGAGGCGGGACCGGTGTAGATCGCCGACGGGCGGATCAGGCGGCCGGTGCGCTTCTGCTCGAGGATGTGCGCGCTCCACCCGGCCGTGCGGGCGCAGGTGAACATCGAGGTGAACATGTGGGGCGGGATCTCGGCGAAGTCGAGGACGATCGCCGCCCAGAACTCCACGTTGGTCTCGAGCACGCGGTCGGGGCGACGCTCACGGAGCTCGGCGAGCGCCGCCTCCTCGAGCGCCTCGGCGACCGCGTAGCGGGGAGCGTTCAGCTCGCGGGCGGTACGGCGCAGCACGCGGGCGCGGGGGTCCTCGGCGCGGTAGACGCGGTGCCCGAAGCCCATCAGGCGCTCGCCGGAGTCCAGCAGCCCCTTGACGTAGGTGCGTGCGTCGTCGGTCTTCTCGACGTCAGCGATCATGCCCAGCACGCGCGACGGCGCACCGCCGTGCAGCGGCCCGGACATCGCTCCGACCGCTCCGGAGAGCGCCGCCGCCACGTCGGCCCCGGTCGAGGCGATGACGCGCGCGGTGAAGGTCGAGGCGTTCATGCCGTGCTCGGCCGCGGAGGCCCAGTACGCGTCGATGGCCTTGACGTGCGCCGGGTCAGCCTCGCCGCGCCACCGGGTGAGGAACCGCTCGGTGATCGTGCTGGCCTTGTCGATCTCGGACTGCGGGACCATCGGCTGGCCGATGCCGCGGGCGGCCTGGGCGACGTACGACAGCACCATCACCGCCGTACGGGCCAGGTCGTCGCGCGCCTGCTCGGGCTCGATGTCGTACAGCTGGCGCAGCCCCCACGCCGGCGCCGTCAGCGCGATCGCGCTCTGGACGTCGACACGGATGTCGCCGGAGTGGACCGGGATCGGGAACGGCTCGGCGGGCGGCAGGCCCGGCTCGTACGTGCCGTCGACCAGGAGGCCCCAGATCTTCTCGAACGGCACGCGGCCGACCAGGTCCTCGATGTCGACGCCGCGGTAGCGCAGCGCGGAGCCTTCCTTGTCCGGCTCGGCGATCTCGGTGGCGAAGGCCACGACGCCTTCGAGGCCCTCGTGGACCTTCACCTTCTCGGGTACGTCAGTCATGCCCGTCATTGTGCCCCTCATCTGCCCGTCGGCGTCTCGTAGGGTGCTGTCCATGGAGTCTCACGCGATCGCCGCGCTGCGCGAGGAGTACGAGGCAGCCGGACTGAGCGAGGCGGAGGCCGGGCACGACCCGGTGGCCCTCTTCGGCAGGTGGTTCGACGAGGCCGTGGCGTCCGGGATCCACGACCCCAACGCGATGGCGCTGGCCACGGCGACACCGGGGGCGAGACCGTCGGTGCGGATCGTTCTGCTGAAGGGCTTCGACGGCGACGGTGCGGTGTTCTACACCAACCGCGAGTCGCGCAAGGGCGAGGAGCTCGAGGTCAACCCGCACGCGTCCCTGGTCCTGCTGTGGCACCCCCTGCAGCGGCAGGTGCGGATCGAGGGGACGGTGACGCGGGTCGACGACGAGCTGAGCGACGCCTACTTCGCGTCGCGGCCGCGCGGGTCCCAGCTCGGGGCCGTCGCGTCGGACCAGTCGCGCGTGGTCGCCGACCGGGTCGCGCTCGAGCGGGCGTACGACGCGGCAGAGGCGTCGTTCCCGGACGAGGTCGTGCGTCCGCCGTGGTGGGGCGGCTACCGCGTGTCGCTGGAGTCCGTGGAGTTCTGGCAGGGGCGCGTCGGGCGGATGCACGACCGCATCCGGTTCCGCGCCGTGGACGGGCACTGGCTGCGGGAGCGCCTGGCGCCGTAGGTCAGACCAGGGTCAGGATCTGCGGGCCGTCCTCGGTGATGGCGACCGTGTGCTCGGCGTGCGCGGCGCGGGTGCCGTCCGCGGTCCGCAGCGTCCATCCGTCGGCGTCGGTGGCGTACTCGTCGGTGCCGCCGGCGATCAGCATCGGCTCGATCGCGATCACGAGCCCCGCGCGCAGGGTGAGTCCGCGCCCCGGCCGACCGTCGTTCGGGACGTGCGGAGGCTCGTGCATGGTGCGACCGATGCCGTGCCCGCCGTGGTCGGCGAGCAGGCCGTAGCCGGCCTCGCGGGCGACCGCGCCGATCGCGTGGGCCACGTCGCCCAGCTTGTTGCCCGGGACCGCCTGCGCGATGCCGGCGTTCAGGGCTCGCTCCGTGGTGGCGACGAGATCGAGGTCGCCCTGGTCGCCGTCGCCGACGACGAACGTGGTCGCGGCGTCGCCGGTCCAGCCGTCGAGCGTCGCGCCGAAGTCCAGGCTGACGACGTCGCCGTCGACGAGCGGGACCTCGTCCGGGATGCCGTGGACGACGGCGTCGTTCACGCTCGCGCACAACACTGCGGGGAAGGGGACCGGGGCCCAGCGCGGGTGGTAGTCGAGGAACGGCGACGTCGCCCCCGCGTCGGTCAGCACGCGCGCCGCGACCGTGTCGAGATCCTGCGGGGTGACGCCCACCGCGGCGGCCTCGCGCATCGCCGCCAGGGCCAGGGCGACCACGCGCCCCGCCTCGCGCATGCGGGCGACCTGAGCAGGCGTCTTGATCTCGATCACGGGGTCAGCGTACGGCGGTGCTGACCAGCGGGACCGCGCCGGAGAAAAGGAACGACCCGCGGGGTTGCGTGCCGAGCGGACATCGTCTCGGCCCCCGCGGGTCGGGTGGCTGCCTGGGATTAGCCGCACGGTGCGGTTGATCCCCGGCACCGTGGCTAGCTGGCAGCCACCTCACATGTCCTGAAGTCACTCATTCTTCGGACCACCTCCTTCCCGTGTACCCCCGACGGTACGCCGGCTCGTCAAGCGGGCCAACCCATTATCTGGACCCCTTCCGGAGCGGCGGCTGGTTGCGGAGGACAATCGGTTCGTGGCGGCACGGCGAGGGCTCGGGCGGATCCTCACCGACATCCGCCCTCTGCAGGAGTCGGCCGACTACCGCCGGCTGTGGATCGGGCAGACCGTGTCGCAGCTCGGGCAGCAGATGGCGACCGTCACGGTGGCCTACCAGATCTTCGTCATCACCGGCTCGCCCTTCGCCGTCGGCGTCGTGGGGATCGTCGCGCTGGTGCCGCTGGTCGTCCTCGGCCTGTACGGCGGAGCGCTCGTCGACCACTTCGACCGCCGCAAGGTCGCGCTGGTGACGGCACTGGGTCTGTGGCTCTGCACCGCCGTGCTCCTCGGCCAGGCGCTCCTGGACCTCGAGTCGGTGGCACTGCTGTACGGGGTGGTGGCCGTCCAGTCCGGCCTCTTCGCGGTCAACAACCCGGCCCGTTCCGCGATCATCCCGCGGCTGGTCCCGGCACACCTGCTCCCCGCGGCGAACGCGCTCGGGATGGCGGCCTTCAACCTCGGCTTCACCGTCGGGCCGCTGTTGGGCGGTGTCGTGATCGCCTGGGTGGGCGTCGCCGCGACGTACGCGATCGACCTGGTGACGTTCACGGCGGCCGTGTACGCGCTGGTGCGGCTGCCGTCGATCCCGCCGCTCGACGCGCCGCCGGGCGTGCCCGGGTTCCGGTCGGTCGTCGAAGGCATCACGTGGCTGCGCAGGGCGCCGAACCTGCGGATGACGTTCGTGCTCGACCTGTGCGCGATGGTTCTCGCGCAGCCGCGGGCGTTGTTCCCGGCGCTGGCGCTGACCGTCTACGCGGGCGGGCCGTCAGCGCTCGGGCTGCTGCAGGCGGCGCCGGCGATCGGGTCGCTGGTCGCGTTCGCGCTGTCGGGCTGGATCAGCCGCGTGCACCGGCACGGGGTCGCGATCCTGGTGGCCGTCCTCGCGTACGGGGCGTCGATCGCGCTGGCCGGGGTGAGCGCGATCGGTGCGCCCGGGGTGATGTGGCTCGTGGTCACGATGCTGGCGTTCTCCGGCTCGGCCGACATGGTGAGCTCGGCGTACCGGAGCACGATGCTCCAGCAGGCGGCGCCGGACGCGCTGCGCGGCCGGCTGCAGGGGGTGTTCACGGTCGTGGTGGCCGGCGGTCCGCGCCTCGGCGACTTCCTCGCCGGGTCGGTCGCCGAGCTCACCACGACCGGGATGGCGATGCTCTACGGCGGGGTGGCGTGCATCGTGGGGGCGTCGGTCGCCGTCGCTCTCCAGCGCGGCTTCCTCTCCTACGACGCACGTCACCCGCGTCCGTAGTCACTCGGCCAGCAGGCCGTAGAGCCTGCGGCGCGCCTCGTCGAGGATCTCGGTGGCCCGCTCGCGCTGGTCGTCCGAGCCGTCCTCGGCGAGCTGCCGTGCGGCCCGGACGAGCTTGCGGGCGCTGGAGTGCAGCTCCTCGTGGCTCGGCGAGCCGGGACGGGTGCTCTCCCACGCCTGCGCGACCTCGTCGGCGCGGTCGGCGAGGTAGGCGGTGCCGCTCTCGGTGATCCGGAACTGCGTGGCCTCCTCGTCGACGGGCTCGACGAGACCGTCCTCGGTCAGGCGCCGCAGCACGGGGTAGATGGATCCGGGGCTGGGGCGCCACCTGCCGTCGGTGCGCTCACCGAAGGCGTTGATGAGGCCGTAGCCGTTGGTCGGGTTCTCGGCGATGACCGACAGCGCGGCGAGGCGCACCGCACCTCGTCGGGCACGGCCCCCGCCGCGGCGACGCTCGCCGAAGCCGGGCCCGAAGCCGGGGCCGAAGTCGGGACCCATGCCGGGTCCGCGGCCGTGCCCGCGCCCTCGGGGGTCGCGGCGGCCCGGGCGGGGCCGTCGTCGACCGGAGGTCGGGTCGAACGTCTCTCGGGGATCGAAGTCTGGGGTACGCATGAAGGGCGTCCTTTCGTCGGTATGTCGGGTGGTGGCGAGTGTCCGTCACCTCGCGATCGAATCTCGCGATACCTCGATGATAGATCGCGATATATCGTTACGCAACCCAGGCCGATCCCTGTGACGCGACTTACGATGAGGAGAGCGTGAGTCCAGGGGGTGGCACGGGTGCCCGGAGGGGAGCAACCTCGACTGCCGCTGGTGCACGTGATCGCCCACGACGGCTCCGAGGCCGCGCACCTCGCGTACGACCGGGTCCGGACGTTCACCGAGGAGACCGTGGTCATCTTCCGTGCGGCGACACCACCACCTGACGAGGACGTCGCCGAGGCCGTCGAGGAGCCGGTGTCGGCGCTCACGGTCGACCGGATCCTCCGCAAGGCGCGCGACGTGCGGGCCCCGTACGTCACGATCCCGTCGTCGTTGTTCTCCGCGGAGCGGATCCTGCTCTCCAGCGTCGACGCCGTCGCCCGTCTCGCGACCGACGCGTGGCCCGCGGTCGCCGTCCAGGCCCTTCGGGGGGCGCCGCGTCACTCGGTGGGCAAGGTGCTCGTCGTGGCGAGCCACGGCCAGTCCTCGGGAGCACTGCTGCTCGTCGCGACGCTCGCCGCGCTGCTCAACGGGGCCACCCTCACGAAGCTCGTGGTCGGGGGACGAGCCGACGAGCGGGTACGACCGGGCGTCCGGGGTGCGGACGCCGACCTGGCGGCGGTCCTGCGGGACAAGTACGAGCTGCCCACCGACTACGTGCGGCTTCCCGAGCGGATCGGGTCCCTGGAGCTCGAGCGCGCCGCCGCCGAGGTGCGGGCGGACCTCGTCGTGACCGGGCTCGGCCGACTCGGTCCCGGGCTCTCGCACCGCGACCTCACCCGAGAGGGCCGACGGCGCCTCCTCGCCGGCCCGCTCCGGGTCGAGCACAGCGTGCTCCGCTCGGGCGACACCGACGCCGTGCTGGTCCTCGACGCCGCCCGGTTCCGCCGCCGTACGGCGGTCCAGGGGGCAGCGTCAGCGGGGCTGGGCGACTACTTCGTGGGGAACCTCGAGCGATTCGACGAGGTGGTCCGACACGCGCGTCAGGCGAGGAACCACGCCGCGGAGTTCGGCAGGAGCTGACCGCCGTGCTCGGAGAGCGCGGCGGAGAGCACGACCGGCTCCCCGAGGTCGTCCACGGCATGGTCGGTCGTGCCGCAGTTGACGACGCACACCAGACCCGGGGCGCCGTCGACGCCGTCGCGGCGGAACGCCACCACGTCGTCGCCGCGCTCGAGCATCGTGATCGTCTGCGACAGCTCCCCGACGAGACTCCTCCGGCGCGCCACCGCGTAGCGGAGGAAGGCGAGCGTGGAGTACGGGTCGCCCGTCTCGTGGTCGACCGTGTAGTCGCGGAACCATGCCGGCTGCGGGAGCCACGTGCGTACCTCGCCGGGAGCGCCGGGGGAGAACCCGAACGGCGGCTCCGAGCCCGACCACGGGAGCGGGACCCGGCAGCCGTCGCGGCCGACGCCGCCGCCGCGCAGCCACGTCGGGTCCTGCCGGTCCTCCGGGGCGACGTCGACCTGGGGCAGGCCGAGCTCCTCACCCTGGTAGACGTAGGCCGACCCGGGGAGGGCGAGCATCGTCAGCATCGACGCCTTCGCGCGCGAGAGACCGAGGTCGCCTCCGCCGTAGTGTGTCACCGTGCGGACGACGTCGTGGTTGGAGAGCACCCACGTCGGGGTGGCGCCCACGGGGGCGACGGCGGCGTACGACTCGTCGATGACGCGTCGCAGCGCGGGCGCCGAGAACGGCGTCGAGAGCCAGTGGAAGTTGAAGACCTGGTGCATCTCGTCCGGGCGGACGTAGCGGGCCATCGACTCGGCCGAGCCGACCCACGCCTCACCGATCATCATCCGGTCGCCGGGGTAGGAGTCGAGGACCTTGCGCCAGCGACGGTAGACGTCGTGCACCCCGGGCTGGTCCCAGTAGGGGCGGTCCCACTGGGACATCGTGGCGTCCAGGGTCTCGCCGCCGGGGCCGATCCCTTCGACGTCGGGTAGGCCGGACGCCTTGAACAGGCCGTGCGCGACGTCGACGCGGAAGCCGTCGACGCCCCGGTCCAGCCAGAACCGCAGGATCGACTCGAACTCGTCGCCGACCTCGGCGTCGTCCCAGTTGAGGTCGGGCTGGCTGGCGTCGAAGAGGTGGAGGTACCACTGGCCGTCGGGCACCTGCGACCACGCGGGACCGCCGAAGACCGACTGCCAGTTGTTGGGCGGCAGCGAGCCGTCGGGGCCGCGGCCGTCGCGGAAGATGTAGCGCCCGCGCTCGGGACTCCCGGGTCCCGCCGCCACGGCCTCCTCGAACCAGGGGTGGGCGGCGGCGGTGTGGTTGGGGACGAGGTCCACGATCACCTTGAGCCCGCGCTCGTGCGCCCCGGCGAGCATCTCGTCGAAGTCCGCGAGCGTGCCGAACAGCGGGTCGACGTCGCGGTAGTCGGAGACGTCGTAGCCGTGGTCGGCCTGCGGTGAGCGGTAGAACGGCGTCAGCCAGAGGGCATCGACGTTGAGGCTCTCGAGGTAGTCGAGCCGGGACGTGATCCCTGCGAGGTCGCCGATCCCGTCACCGTTGCCGTCGGCGAACGAGCGGACGTAGATCTGGTAGCAGACGGCGTCGCGCCACCAGGGCGCGACGGAGTCCGAGGAATAGGTCACGAGTGGGTTCCTCCGGAGGGCGGCGGTCGTCTCCGCGGCCCGCGTCGGTTGCGAGCACGACCCCTCCAGTCTAGGTGCCGGAGGAAACGCGCGCCGTCAGCGGAAGTCGGTGATGTCGATCGCGATCCAGGTCTGCTCCGCCCGGGCGACGAGGGTGCCGTCGAGGGTGTAGAGCGCCGTCCCGGTGCGGTGCTTGCGGCCGTCGACGCCCCGCTTGGTGCCGACCGCGACGTACTCCCGGCCGGCACTCACCGGGGACAAGATCTGCCCGGTCATGCGGCCGAGGACCATCGGCGTCGCGTCGATGTCGGCAGCCCATCCGCCCGGGCAGTCGATCGCCGCCCAGGTGACCTCCGGCCCGAGGTGCCCGTCGGCGTCGGCGAAGGCGCCGTGGGCCGTCCAGGTCGCCGCGACCGTCGCCGGGAAGGCGGGATCGTCGACCGGCCCGGTGAACACCAGCAGTCCGTCGCCCGGCGTCCGCGCCGTGCCGCAGGTGAAGCAGTGCGGGAACGGGTGCTCGACGCGACCGGCGTACGCCTCGTAACCCTTGCGGGCGAGGTCCTCGCCGACGAACGGCGCCGGGTCGACGTCGAACACGCCCGGGGCCGCCTCCGCCACGACGGTCGCACCGTCGGCCAGGACCGACCTGGTGCCGTCGAGGGCGAGGTCGAGCGGGACCTCCAGCGGCGGTGGGACCCGCAGGGTCGAGGTCACGGCGTCGCCACCGGCGGCCTCGGCCACGGGACGGGCGACCAGGCCCGCGACGTAGCCGCCGTTGCCGGAGCGGTCGGGTCCGTTGAACTGCCGGGCGATCGTCGTGGTGCTCATGCGGCCACGCTCTCATGCCGGACGGACGCGAGGGACCGCGGTGTCAGCGGATCGCCTCGTACCGGCGCAGGGCCTCGCGGCGTTCGGCGTCGTGGTCGACCAGCGGCGGCGGGTAGCCCGCCGGCGGGTCCGGCAGGAGCCACGGCTCGTGCACCGCCGGTGCCGCGACGTCGGCGAGCTCGGGCACCCAGCGGCGTACGTAGGTGCCGTCCGGGTCGAACCTGCGGCCCTGCGCGACAGGGTTGAAGATCCGGAAGTACGGCGCCGCGTCCGTCCCGCACCCGGCCACCCACTGCCAGCCGTGCTGGTTGGACGCGAGGTCGAAGTCGACCAGGTGCGCGGCGAAGTGGCGTGCGCCGTGCTGCCACTCGAGGTGGAGGTCCTTCACCAGGAAGCTCGCCACGATCATCCGCAGGCGGTTGTGCATCCAGCCCTCGGCGAGGAGCTGGCG
This sequence comes from Mumia spirodelae, assembly GCF_050632745.1. Taxonomy (NCBI): domain Bacteria; kingdom Bacillati; phylum Actinomycetota; class Actinomycetes; order Propionibacteriales; family Nocardioidaceae; genus Mumia; species Mumia spirodelae. The sequence continues at coordinate 705,967 of NZ_JBODSD010000001.1, forward strand.
CATCCCTGCGTCGACGATCGGGATCCCCGTACGCCCCTGCTGCCAGGCCTCGAGGTCGCCCCCGGGCCGGTCGTACTGCATCGACGCGAACGCGGGCGCGTAGTAGTCCCACGCCGAGTCCGGACGCTGGTCGAGCACGTCGGCGTAGAACTCGCGGAACGCCAGCTCGCGCCGGTAGGCCTCCGCCCCCGCGCCCGCGCCGAGGTCGGCGAGGAGCGTCCGCGGGTGGATCTCGCCCCAGCGCAGGTGCACCGACATCCGCGAGGTCCGGTCCTCGCCCGGCAGGTCGCGCTGCCTCCCGTAGTCGTCGAGGTCCTCGGCGACGAAGGCGCGCCATCGTCGCCGCGCGGACGCCTCACCGGGGGTCGGCAGTGCCAGGCCGTCCGGAACCGCCACCTCCGGGATCCGGTGGGTGCGGCCGCCGGGCGACAGCCAGGGGACGGCGCGGATCCCGGGCGCGGGATCGCGCCAGCCGTGCGCCCGCCAGGCGGCGTAGTACGGCGTGAACACCCGGTAGCGGCCCCCGTCCCCCTTGGTCACCCGGCCCGGGGCGACCGCGTACGGAGACCCGGTCCGCACCAGCGGGACGCCGTGGGCGGCGAGCGCCTCGCCCACCTCCGCGTCGCGCCGGCGTCCGTACGGCGTGTGGTCGCCCGCCACGTGGACGCTCGCCGCGCCCACCTGTCGCGCGGCCCGGACGACCTCCGTGGCCGGGTCGCCACGGACGACGTGGAGCCCGGCGTCTCCCAGGCGCGCAGAGAGGTCGCTCAAGGACCCGGCGAGGTACGCGCGCCGGGCCGGCGGAGCCGCGTCCCACAGCCTCGGGTCCAGGACGAAGAGGGGTACGACGCCGTCCCCGCCGGCGTCCACGGCGTCGCGGAGCGCGGGGTTGTCGCCGAGGCGCAGGTCCCGGCGGAACCACATCAGCGAGGTCGGCATCCGCCCATCATCGACGGTGCACGAGCTGTCCGTCCGATCTGGAACAATGGAGCACGTGAGCGACCTGATCGACACCACCGAGATGTACCTCCGGACCATCTACGAGCTCGAGGAGGAGGGGATCGTCCCCCTCCGCGCACGCATCGCCGAGCGGCTGCACCAGAGCGGCCCGACGGTCAGCCAGACCGTCGCCCGGATGGAGCGCGACGGGCTGCTCACTGTCGAGGGGGACCGCCACCTCGAGCTGTCGGACCAGGGACGCGCCCTCGCGACGCGGGTCATGCGCAAGCACCGCCTCGCCGAGCGGCTCCTCACCGACGTGATCGGGCTCGAGATCGAGTACGTCCACGAGGAGGCGTGCCGTTGGGAGCACGTCATCTCCGAGCAGGTCGAGCGCAAGCTCGTCGACCTGCTGGAGCACCCGACCGAGTCCCCGTACGGCACCCCGATCCCCGGTCTCGGCGAGCTCGGCGAGGCCGAGGCTCCCGACGAGGCGTTCCTCGGCGCCGGCGTCATGCACCTGACGGCCGCGCTGTCGACCAACGGCGACGCGTCGCGCCTGCTCGTGCGCCGCATCGGCGAGGAGCTCCAGAAGGACACGACCGCGATGTCGGTCCTGCGCCGCGTCGGGGTCCTGCCCGGCAACGACGTGCTCGTCTCGGCCGCGCCCGACGGTGGGGTCGTGGTCGCACGGGGCGGGGAGACCGCGGAGATCGACGCCGAGGCTGCCAGCCACATCTTCGTGTCGCGCCCCTGACGTCCCTGCGACGCCCGACGGTCGACCCGCGGGGAGGACAACTCCGAAGCGGCGCGACCCCGGGTGTTGTTGCATGGTGCTCAGGAGGTCGGCGGACGTCACTGTCGGCGGACGACCAGGGGGGACGTCGATGAACGCAGCGCCGCCGCCGGCACGTGCGCTCCTGACCGCTGCGGTCGTCGCCGCAGCGGCCGCCGTCGTCGTGGTCACGGTGGTGGGGATCCTCGTCGAGGACGAGTCCCTCGACCCGTGGTGGCTGCTCGCCGTCCCCGCGATCGTCCTCGCCGGCTCCGCCCCGCTGTACCTCGACCGGTACGACGACTGGCTCGTCGTCGGGATCGAGTCGTGCGTGCTGGTGCTCCTGGCGCTGACGCTGCCGTGGCCCCAGGCGCTCGCCCTGTGGATCATCGGCATCGGGCTCGCCCAGATGGTCCCGGTGGCCCGTGGGCCGCGCCTGTTCGACGCCGCGCTGGCGATCGTCTCCGGCGGCGTCGCGGTCGCGGTGGTCTCGGCGTTCGACACGGGCACGTTCGGCTCGGTGGAGGTCGCGGCCGTCGTCGTCGCGTTCACCCTCGCGTTCCTCGTCGACGTGGGCGCCTCGCTGCTGCGCGTCCACGTGGCCGCCCCGCCGGCCCAGGAGGGCCTCGCGGGACGCGCGTACGAGATCCTCACCCTCTACGCGGTCTACGCCGGGGTGAACGCGCTGGGCTACGTGTCGGTGCTGCTCTACCGGACCGAGTCGCCGTGGGCGCTGCTCGCGGTGCTGCCGGCGCTGGTGATCGTGCTCGCCGCGGTCAAGGGGCTCACGCGGGAGCGCGAGACCGCTCGCCGCCTCAACGTGCTCTTCGAGACGGCCAACTCCCTGCACTCGGCCTCGACCGAGGGGCAGGTGCTGGCGGTCCTCGACGCGGGCGTGCGCCAGCTCGGCAAGTCGCCCGGCTCCGGGTTGCGGACCGAGCTGCCGGAGCCGCACGACCTCTGGCGGCTCTTCATCTCCGGCGACGACGTCTACTGGCTCGTCATCCAGGGCAACGGCGGCCCGCAGGCCGGCACGCTGGGACGGACCGAGGCGCTGGAGTCGATCGCCCAGCAGGCCGAGGAGGCGCTCTCGCGGATGCGGATGAACCGCGACCTGGTCGACAACGCCCAGCGAGACGCGCTCACCAAGCTGAGCAACCGTTCGGTGTTCCTCGCGACCGTCGACGAGGTCATCGCCGGCGAGGGCCCGAGGACGCAGCCGTGCGCGATCCTGTTCTGCGACCTCGACGGCTTCAAGAAGGTCAACGACCAGTACGGTCACGCCAGCGGCGACGCCGCCCTGATCGAGGTGGCCCGCAGGCTGGCTGCCGAGCTGCCCGACGACGTGCACGTGGCGCGGCTGGGCGGTGACGAGTTCGCGATCCTCGTGACGACCCCGGCGTCGGGATCCCCAGGTCTGCTCGAGCATGCCCACGAGGTCGCGGCCCAGGTCCGCACGACCGTCTCCCGGCCGATCGTCGTGGACACCCGGACCATCGAGATCACCGTCAGCATCGGCGTCGCGTCGACCGACGAGGAGCCCGTGTCGGCGTCGGAGCTGCTGCGCAACGCCGACATCGCGATGTACGTCGCCAAGAGAGAGGGGCGTGACCGGGTGGTCGTCTACCGTGCCGCCATGGGAGAGGAGCGGGTGCGCTCGCTGGAGCTGGTCGACCGGCTGCGACGCGCCATCGAGGAGCGCCGGCTGCGCGTCGTCTACCAGCCGATCGTGTCGGCCGAGGACCAGCGCCTGCTCGCCGTGGAGGCGCTCGCGCGCTGGACCGAGGACGGCGAGGTCGTCGCGCCGGAGGAGTTCATCCCGCTCGCCGAGGAGGCCAACCTCATCGAGTCGATCGGTGCGCTCGTGCTCGACCAGGTCTGCGACGACCTGGAGCAGCTCGACCACGCCCTCGAGCCCGACACGGCGATCGCGGTCAACCTGTCGGCACGTCAGCTCGGGTCGCCGCAGTTCCTGACCCGCGTCCACCGCGCCGTCGGTCTCCTCGCTCCGCATCCGCTGACGCTGGAGATCACCGAGACCGAGTCGATCAGCGAGGAGGCGATCGCGTCGCGGGTGATGGAGGACCTGATCGACCGCGGCGCCGTGCTGGCCGTCGACGACTTCGGGGTGGGGTTCTCGTCGCTCGAGCGGTTGATGAGGCTGCCCGTCCAGGTGCTCAAGCTGGACCGGATCTTCTCCCGCGAGGTCGACACCGACGAGGGCCAGTCCGCGTTCCTCGCCTCGATGCTCGAGATGGCGGCGGCGATGGATCTCCGGACCGTCGTCGAGGGGATCGAGCGCCAGGCCCAGGTCGACGCCGTGCTGGCTGTGCTGAAGGCAGGTCGCAGCAGGACTCTCGCCTTCCAGGGCTACTACTTCGGTGGGCCGATGAGCCCGGCGACGCTGGTGCGCTGGGCGGCGCAGCGCTCGCGGGCGGCCTCCATGCGGCGGCGGTGACGGGATGGTTGCGTGGCGGTCGTCCACCCTCGATTTCGCCGGCTTTGGCATGCTGGTGCCGTGGGACGAGGGAGGGTCATGACGTCGGTGCGCGGGTTCGCGTCGTGGCTGCGCGCCACGGGGATCGAGATGCTCGGCTGGCTGCTGATCGTCACCGGCATCGCCGCCCTGGTGCTCCCGGGCCCGGGCCTGCTGATGATGTTCGCCGGGCTCGCGATCCTGTCCAACCGCTACGAGTGGGCAGGGCGCCGGGTCGAACCCGTCAAGGCGAAGGCGTTCGAGGCGGCGCGCTACGGGGTGGCGACGTGGCCCCGGATCGCGCTCAGCGCGCTGGGGGCGCTCTCGGTGATGGCCTTCGGCTTCATCTGGTGGATGAGCCCCGACGTCCCCGAGGTCGGTCCGCTGGGGCCGAAGCTGCCGTTCAGCGGCTGGGGGACCGGGCTGAGCATGATGGTCTCGTCGCTGATCGCGTTCGCCCTGCTCGGCTACAGCATGGCGCGCTTCCGCTACGGCCGCGACGACGACCAGGCGCCCGCCGAGGGGGACCTCGTCGACGGTGCTCCGCTCGCGGCCGAGCTGCACGACCCCGAGCTGGTCGAGGCGGTGGCGCTCGAGGCGGAGGACGAGCAGACGGGCCCGGATCCGCTCGAGCGGGGCTGAGCTACTGCCAGAGGACGGCGATGAGCACGTTGACGACCGCGAGGCCGCCGACGGCGTGCGCCATCCAGACCGGGGCACGGTCGCCCTTGCGGTCGGCGACGAACGCCAGGACGGTCACCGCCAGCGCCACGACCAGCTTGATGCCGATCTTGGTGTTGTTGACCTCGAGGTCGTCCATCTGACGGACGGCGACGAGCAGGAGCCCGGTGAGCAGTGCCGTGGCGGCGGCGTGCGGGACGCCCTTCGCGATCGGGACCGGCGTCCGCAGCCGTGACGCCCAGGCGCCGACGACGAAGGCCCACGAGAGCAGATGGATCGCCAGCAGGATCAGGCGGAGCGTGTCCATGGCCCGAACCATACTGGAGCGTATGGGGGACAGGGTGAGCGAGGTGATGGGCCAGGTCCGTCGGGAGGACTTCCTCCCCGACGACCAGAAGCGCTTCGCCGCGGTCGACGGGCCGCTGCCGATCGGGTGGGGGCAGACCAGCTCTCAGCCGCGGACCGTCGAGGCGATGCTGCGGCTCCTCGACGTGCGTTCGGGGATGCGCGTGCTCGACGTGGGGGCCGGCTCCGGGTGGACGACCGCGCTGCTCGCCGGTCTCGTCGGGCCCGAGGGCGAGGTCGTCGGGGTCGAGGTCGTGCCGCAGCTGCGTACGAGGGCGGTGGCGGCCCTCGCCGCGCTCGGTCTGGTGCACGCGCGCGTGGAGCTCGCCGAGCGGGGCGTCCTCGGGTGGCCCAGCGACGCGCCGTACGACCGGGTGCTCGTCTCCGCCCAGGCGCGCTCCCTGCCGACGCCGCTGGTCGACCAGCTCGGCGAGCGCGGCGTGATGGTCGTCCCGGTGCGTGGCCGGATGACGCGGGTCGTGCGCGACGAGGAGGGGAGCACCGCGGTCAGCGAGCACGGCGGCTACCGGTTCGTGCCGCTGCTCGACTGGTGATCGCGCCCGCTAGTCTTGCCCCGTGCGCCCTCGTAGCTCAGGGGATAGAGCACCGCTCTCCTAAAGCGGGTGTCGCAGGTTCGAATCCTGCCGGGGGCACTTCTCCATCACCGCGCGTCGGCTGCTCCGCGTCGGCCGGGGCGCACCAGCCCGAGCTCGTAGGCGAGGACGGCTGCCTGGAGGCGGTCGCGCGCTCCCAGCTTCGGCAGCAGCCGGGCCACGTACGTCTTCACGGTGCCCGTCGACACGATCAGTGCTTCGGCGATCTCCGCGTTCGACATCCCGGTCGCGATCAGCGCGAGCACCTCCCGCTCGCGCGCCGACAGGGTCTCGATCCGCGGGTCCGGCGTCACGTCCGCGGTGGTCGCGACGAAACGTTCGACCAGCCGCCGCGTCAGCTGGGGTGCGACCAGCTCGTCGTCGGTCGCGACGGCGCGTACGGAGGCGACCAGCGTGGCGCGGCCGCAGCTCTTGACGAGGAAGCCGCTCGCGCCGGCGGCGAAGGCGCGGCTGACGTCCTCGTCGAGGTCGAACGTCGTGAGCACCAGGACCTTGACCGTCGAGCCCGACTCCCTGAGGTGGCGGAGGACGTCGAGGCCACCGAGCCTCGGCATCCTGACGTCGAGGAGCACGACGTCCGGTGCGCTCGTCGCGATGACGTCGAGCGCCTCCACCCCGTCGGCGGCCGCGCCCACCACGGCGATGTCGGGCTCGAGGTCGAGGATCGCGCGGAACCCGTCACGGACGAGCTCCTGGTCGTCGACCAGGGCCACCCGGATCATCGGGGCCGCTCCGGCAGCACGGCCACCAGCCGCGTACCGCCGGGGACGGCCTCCACCTGGAGGCACCCCCCGTACGCCTCGGCCCGCTCGCGGATCCCGGTCAGGCCGTGGCCCGGTCGCGTCCCGTCGTAGCTGACCCCGTCGTTGCACACCTGGACCCGGACCGCGTGGTCCACCTCCGAGACCTCGACGGACGCACGGCTCGCGCCGGCGTGACGACGGACGTTGGTCAGCGCCTCCTGGACGATCCGGTAGACCGCCAGCGCGCGGCCGTCGCTCAGCCCCGCGACGGCGACGGTGATCTCCACGTCGAGCCCGCCGTCACGGGCGTGCTCGACCAGCGCGGCCAGGTCGTGCAGCCCCGGCTGAGGGGACACGGCCCCGTCGGTGCCGCGCAGCTCCCCGACCACGGCGCGCAGGTCGTCGACGGCCGCCGCGGCCGCTGCCTGGATGCGCTCGAGCCGTTGCGTCGCCGTGCGGGTGTCGGCAGGCAGTGCAGCAGCCGCGGCGTCGGCCTGGACGGCGATGGCGCTGACGGTGTGCGCGACGACGTCGTGCACCTCGCGTGCGACGCGGGCGCGTTCGAGCGCGACGGCGCTCCGGGCGCGCTCCTCACGCTCCTCCTCGAGGCGGCGCGTCGCCTCCGCGAGCCGCACGGACTGGGCGCGGTAGCCGCGGATCGCGCGACCCGCGGCCCACGGCACCACGGGGACGACGACGTTCGCCGGGGTCAGCTCCCCGTCCTCGAGCGCTCCCATGAGCACCGCCGCCACCGGCAGCGCCACCGAGACCGCGAGGCCGGCGAGCGCGGTCCGGAGGTCGCCGAACGCCGCCACGGAGTAGGACGCGACGAGCCAGACCACGAGCATCGCGGCCGACGTCGGGATCGCGCCGGTGACCTCGATGACCGTGACGAACACCCCGGCCAGCGCCAAGACCGGCAGCAGCGGCGCGACCCGCCGCCACACGAGCGGGACGGCGAGGATCGTGCTGGCGGCGACGCCCAGCCAGATCCGGCTGCCGTGGCTGCCGGTGACGGCCTCGACCACGCCGGCGACTCCGATGCCGGTCGCCAGCAGCCGATCGACCACCTGGGGGCGGAGGGCCATAGCGGCAATCTAGGGCAGTCTCCCGCGGGCGATGTCCGTCTTGCGGCAGACATCGAGTCGCCCGTTTCGGCCGTACGGCAGACGCGACGCCGGCGTCTCCGCGCAGACGCTGGTGCCATGACCGACAACACCGCGACAGTCCTCGAGCGCAACCCCCGACTCCCCGTCCAGGCCGCCGCCGCCGCGTGGGCCGTCTTCGAGCTCGCGATCACCGCGTGGATGGACTTCCCGTTCGCCGCCGCGCTCATGGGCGTGCTGTTCGGGATCGGCGCCTGGTGGGCCGGCCGCCCCGGCATGGGGGGTGTCGTCCTCGTCACCGTCCTCGTGGCGATCGAGCTCGCCTTCCTCCCGTTCTTCGCCCGCGAGACGGCCTTCGACTGGACGACCCAGATCGTCGCGCTCGTGCTCGGTGTGGTCGGGCTGGTCGCGTGCGCCTACGCCGTACGCGCGGCGCGGCGCGGGCGCACGGCGTAGGTCCGACCGCCGATCACGCGGCGGCGTACGCGGGGGACTGCTCCTCCGCCGGCGCGGCGGCGTCGCGCGCGGCGTCCCCGCGTCGGCCGACGAGCGTGAGCGCGATCCCGACGACCGCCCATGCGCTCAGCACCAGGAGGGGCTGCGCGAGGTCGGCGTCCGGGAAGTACGACAGGCTCCGCAGCAGGCTGACCGCGGCGCCCGGGACGAAGAGCTGCCCGATCTCGCCCCACGCGCCCGGGAGGAACTCGGGGGGCTGCGCCGCGGACGCGATCGGGTTGGCGACCAGCAGGGTGAGCAGGGCGCCGACGCCGATCCCGGCGCGGCCGAGGACGCTCGACAGGCCGACCAGCAGGGCGCTCGTGGCCAGGAAGGCGAGACCGATCGCGGCGGCGTTCTCGAGCGCGCTGCCCTGCAGGATCGCGAACCAGCCCTGCAGCACGGCGGTCGTCGACGCGCCGGCCAGGACGGCGTACAGACCGAGGGACGCCAGGCGCCGAGCGCGGCCGGTGACGAGGAGCGCGATCACGACGCCTCCGGCGATGCCGCCGATGACGAGGGGGAACGCGGTCGCCGTCATGCCGATGCCCTGGGGGTCGTCGGCCGACAGGCCCGCGACGTCGGTGACGGTCACCGAGGGTGCGGGCGTCGCCGCCCCGGACTGCGCGGCGAGCGCGGTCCCGAGCTCGTCGGCGAGGCGGGTCATGGCCTGGTGGGACGGGCCGCTCGCGGCGGAGGCGGTGAGCACCTCGGGATCGGCGCCGAGCACGACCGCGCCGTAGACGTCGCGCTGCCGGATCGCCTCGACCGCGGCGTCGCGGTCGGCCACGGTCGTGAGGTCGAAGCGGCCCGGAGCGGAGTCGGCGAGCGTCGCGGTCACGCCGTCGACGGCTGCGGCCGGTCCGGTCACGGCCACCGGGAGGTCGTGCGGGGTGGTGGTCGCCGCGGGCCACACGAAGGCGGCGACCACGAGGGTGACGACGAACGCGGCCAGGGTGGCGGCGCCCGCCGCGCGGCCCCACGCACGGGCGTCGGAGATGGGGGTGGTGGCGGGCATGGTGGCCTCCAAAGAAAAACGAATGATCGTTCTTTGATGTTCGCGCCGCCGCGTCCCTTTGTCAAGAACGTTCGTTCGTTTTACGGTGGGCGGCATGCCGAAGGTGTCGGAGGCGCACAAGGTCGCGCGCCGCGAGGAGATCGTCAGAGCCGCCCTGCGCTGCTTCGGACGCAAGGGGTACGCCGGGACCTCGATGGCCGACATCATCCGCGAGTCCGGGCTGTCGGCCGGGGCGATCTACGGCTACTACGCCAACAAGAACGAGCTCGTCCGCGAGGCCATGCGCAGCGTCGTCGTCGGCCGGTTCACCGAGCTCGAGACAGCCCGCGCCGGCGAGGCCGTGACGCCGCCGGGCGAGCTCCTCGTGCAGTTCCTGCGCAGCGTGTCCGACGTGGCGGCGCAGGAGCCCGGCATGGTGCTCCAGGTGTGGTCGACCGCGCAGCTCGACCCCCAGCTCCACGAGACGGTCTCCGGGGGGTTGCAGGAGATCGGCGGGCTCTTCCGGGACTACCTCGAGGCCTGGTACGCCGCGCGCGGTCTGGAGGCGGACGCGGCGCGGGCGCGGGCCGTGGCGGAGTACCCGGTTTACGTCGGGGTGTGCCAGGGCTACATCGTCCACTCCGCGCTCGTGGCCGGCTTCGACCGTGAGGCCTACTTCGCGGCGGCCGAGGCGATCCTGTCGCAGGCCGCCTCGACCTAGCTGGTCGCGCCGGCGCCCGCGAGGTCGTCGACGACCTGCGCGAGCTGGCTCATCCCGCCGGCGACGGCCATGCGCGAAGCGACGTGCCGGGCTGCCTCGCGGTAGCGGGGCTCGGTGAGAACGGCGAGGACCGCCCTGCGGACCGCGGCCGGTGACGGCGTCTCCGACCTGATCCTCCGGCCCACTCCCGACCACGCGACGCGCGCGGCGACCTCCGGCTTGTCCTCCTTGCCGCCGCTGGTGACGATCGGGACGCCGTACCGCAGGGCGTACTGCACGCCGCCGTAGCCACCGTTGGTCACGAGCACGGACGTCCGTGGGAGCAGGTCGTCGTACGGGAGGTACTCCGCCGCGCGGGCGTTCGCGGGCAGCGGCGGCAGCGTGTCGAGCGGCCGGCCGCCGGTGGACACGACGATCAGCACGTCGCTGTCCGCGAGCGCTTCCAGGGTCGGCGAGATGGCCTGGCGGTAGTCGCGGTTGGCGATCGTCCCCTGCGTCACGTGCACGACAGGCCGGGAGCCGTCGAGGTCGTCCCACCACGGCGGAAGGGGGGCGCGTGACCCGCTCGCCGAGATCGGGCCGGCGAAGTGCAGCGTCGCGGGTGCGTCGGAGCGCGGGTACTCGAACTCTGGGACGGTGAACTGCACGATCGCCTCGGCGTGGCGCGGCCAGTCCAGCACCGCGAACGGCAGCGGCCGTCCGTGCAGCTCGCGGTTGGTCTGCTGTGCCACCTCCTCGGCCCGTCGGAACACCGTCCGGGCGGCGACGACCCTGAGCGCCGCGTTGCGGAGGCGGCCGACAGGTCCACGCAGGGGAGCGAGGCCCATGCCGAACGGAGCGGTGTCACGGCTCGCGATGGGGAGCGGGACGACTCCGCACACGACGAGCGGAGGACGTGAACCGAGCGGGTGGCCCAAGAGGAGGGCGCCACCGGTGAAGGCCGGGTCGGTGAGCACCACGTCGGCGCGTTCCTCGTCATGAGCCGCCATGACGGCGTCGTGCTGTCCGCGCCCCGGCGCGATGAAGACGTGCTCGATGTCGAACGCGACCGCCTTGGCGCCCTTGAGCCGGGCGCGTTCGGGATAGGTGTCCTGGAGGTCCTGGCGGTCGTCGAAGTCGGCGTCCGGCGGTAGCGGCAGGTGCTCGGCGCCGGTCGCCTCGACCACGTCGGCGAATCGCGCGCCGGTGATGAACCGCACGCGGTCACCCCGGTCGACGAAGTATCGCGCGACCGCCAGCAGCGGCGTGACGTGCCCGTGGATCGGCACCGTCCCGATGACGAGTGATGCCATGATCTCGCACGCTACGCCCGCACCGCCGCCCGCAGAGCCGGCTTTGCGAACGGCCTACCCCAGAGGCTTGTACATGACGTGCAGCCCGACCAGGCCGAGCGTCGCGTGGTCGAACGCGGCCGGGACCGTGCCGACGACCTCGAACCCGAGGTCGCGCCAGAGCCGGACTGCCGCGGTGTTGGTCTCGACCACGGCGTTGAACTGGATGCCGCGGAAGCCCTGCGCGCCGACCCAGGCGATCATGTCCTCGCCGAGCGCCCGCCCGACTCCGCTCCTGCGCGCGTCCGGGTCGACCATGAAGCTGGCGGTGGCGACGTGCGCGCCGCGTCCCGGTCGGTTGGGTCCCATCTTGGCGGAGCCGAGGACCGTGCCGTCGGCGTCGACCGCCACCGTCGTACGGCCCGGGGGCCGCTCCATCCAGAGCGCGCGGGCGGCGTCGCTGTCGAGGTCGAGCGGGTAGGCGTAGGAGTCCCCGGCACGGACGATCGCCTCGAAGAACGGCCAGATCCGGTCCCAGTCTGCCGTCGAGGCGTCTCTGACCTGCATCAGGTCATCATGTCGTGCACGAGCGGTGCGACCCGCGAGCCGTACAGCTCGATGCACCGCAGCAGCTGCTCGTGGCGCATCGCCCCGTTGGCGTACTTCAGGTCGAACCGGCTCACGCCGAGCGCGGCGGCGTTGCGCGCGATCTTGCGGGCGACCGTCTCCGGAGAGCCGACGTAGAGCGGGCCGTCCGGACCGGCTGCCTGCGCGAAGTCGTTGCGGGTCGCGGGCGGCCACCCGCGCTCGCGGCCGATCTGGTTGCGCTGGGCGAGCCAGTGGTCGTGCAGCTCCTCGCGTGCCTGCTCGTCGGTCTCGGCGACGTAGCCGGGCGAGTGCATCCCCACCGGGAGCGGCGCGACGCCCTCCTCCTCGAGCCGGCGGCGGTAGTAGTCGGCGTAGGGGACGAACTGCAGCGGGGGACCGCCGATGATGGCGAGCATCATCGGGATCCGGTAGCGCACCGCCCGCTCCACCGACGCCGGCGTGCCGCCCACGCCGATCCACGCGCGCAGCCGCCCGGACTCGGTCGGCGGGTAGACGGGCTGGTCGGTCAGCGGCGGACGGATCGTGCCCGACCAGGTGACCGGCTTCTCCTCCAGCAGGTGCGCGAACAGGTCGAGCTTCTCGTCGAAGAGGACCTCGTAGTCGCCGAGGTCGAACCCGAACAACCCGAAGGACTCGATGAACGACCCGCGGCCGAGGATGACCTCCGCCCGCCCGTTCGAGAGCGCGTCGAGCGTGGCGAACCGCTCGTAGACCCGGATCGGGTCGTCGGAGCTGAGCACCGTGACGGCGGAGCCGAGGTGGATGTGCTCCGTGCGACCCGCGATGGTCGCGAGGACGACGTCGGGTGCGGTGATGGCGAAGTCGGCACGGTGGTGCTCGCCGAGACCGATGAACGCGAGACCGACCTCGTCCGCACGCACCGCCTGCTCGACGACCTGGCGGAGCACCTCGGGAGCAGGCACGGGGTCGCCGTGCTCGTCCGCCGTGACGTCGCCGAACGTGTCGAGACCCAGCTCGAGGAGATCGCTCACCCGACGACACTAGCGCGCGGGAACGATCCCGCCCTCCCGAGCGTTGAATGCGTCGAGGCCGTTCCCCGACCCGAGTGAGAGACATGAGCTCAGGCAGTACCGACCCCCTTCCGGCGCGCCGCTCGGGAGGGGGTGAGGGAACGTGGTGACGGTCCTGTCGCTGCTCGCGGGCATCGTCGTGGTGCTCGCGATCACCGCGGCCACGGCGTACTTCGTGGCCCAGGAGTTCGCCTACATGTCGGTCGACCGCTCGGCCCTGCGAGCCCAGGCGGCCGACGGGTCCGCCGCGGCCGAGCGGGCGCTCGCGGTGACGCGCCGCACGTCGTTCATGCTCTCGGGAGCCCAGCTGGGCATCACCGTGACGGGCCTGCTCGTCGGCTACGTCGCGGAGCCGTTGATCGGCGAGGCGATCGGCGACGCCCTCGGAGGCGTCGACGTCCCGCGCGGGGTCGGCATCGCGATCGGCACGGCGCTCGCGCTGGTCTTCTCGACGTTCGTCCAGATGCTGTTCGGGGAGCTCTTCCCGAAGAACCTCGCGATCGCGCGGCCGCAGCCGCTCGCGCTGGCGCTGGCGCGCTCGACGACGCTCTACCTCCGCGTCTTCGGGTGGCTGATCACCGTCTTCGACCACGCCTCCAACCTGCTCCTGCGGGCCCTGAGGATCGAGCCCGTCCACGACGTCGAGCACGCCGCGACCGCCCGGGACCTCGAGCACATCGTCGCCGACTCGCGTGACTCCGGCGACCTCCCGCCGCAGCTGTCGGTGCTGCTCGACCGCATCCTCGACTTCCCCAACCGAGACGCGGAGCACGCGATGATCCCACGCTCGCGCGTCGACACCCTCGACCACGCCGCGCCCCTGGGCGAGGTCCGGGCGCGGATGAGCCACGGCCACTCGCGCTACCCCGTGCTGGGGGAGGACGACGAGGTCGTCGGCGTCGTCCACCTGCAGGACGTGCTCGCGCTCGACCGCGACGAGGCCGACGCGACCGTGGCGACGCTCATGCGACGGCCGCTGCTCGTCCCGACCTCGATGCCACTGCCGGGTGCGCTCGCCGCGATGGCCGAGGGTCGCGAGCAGCTGGCGTGCGTGCTCGACGAGTACGGCGGCTTCGCCGGGGTGCTCACGACCGAGGACCTGGCCGAGGAGCTGGTCGGCGAGATCGACGACGAGCACGACGCGGTCGACGTCTTCGCCGAGGCGGCGGAGGACGGCACGTGGGTCGTCGCGGGCGGGCTGCCGATCGACGAGCTCGCCCGGCTCGTCGACCACGTCGTCCCCGAGGGCGACTTCGAGACGGTGGCCGGACTGGCGATCGCCTACCACCAGGCGTTCCCCGAGGTCGGTGCCGTGGTCGACGTCCTCCTGCCGCCCGACCCGGGTGAGCTGGCACTCGACGACGACCCGCCGCGCTCGACGTTGCGGCTGACCGTGCTCGCGGTCGAGCGTCACGTCCCGTCCCGCCTGAGCGCCCAGGTGCTCGCGCCCGAGTCCCCGGAGACCGACCGATGAGCAACCCGTGGATCGTCGTCGGCGCGACCGCCGCCATCATCGCGCTCAGCGCGTTCTTCGTCGCGATCGAGTTCGCCCTGCTCGCGGCCAAGCGGCACCGGCTGGAGGACGCCGCCGCGACCAGCCGCTCCGCGCGGGCGGCGCTGCGCAGCTCCGGCGAGCTCACCGTCGTGCTCGCCGGGTCCCAGCTCGGCATCACCGCCTGCACGCTGGCGCTGGGCGCGATCACGAAGCCTGCCGTCCACCACGCGCTCACCCCGTGGCTCGAGTCGTGGGGGATGCCGCTGTGGACCGCGGACGTGGCCTCGTTCGTGCTCGCGCTCGTCTTCGTCACCTTCCTCCACCTCGTGGTCGGGGAGATGGCGCCGAAGTCGTGGGCCATCGCGCACCCCGAGCGCTCGGCGATCGTCCTGGCGATCCCGATGCGGGCGTTCATGGCGGTCTTCCGCCCGGCTCTCCTCGGGCTCAACGCGCTCGCCAACCGGTGCGTCCGGGCGGTCGGCGTGGAGCCCGTGGACGAGGCCGCCTCCGGTCAGGACCCCCGCGCGCTGCGCCAGCTCGTGGAGCACTCGGCGAACGTGGGCGCGCTGGACGCGTCGTACTCGGCGCAGCTGTCGGGCGCGCTCGACCTCGAGTCGGCCACGCTCGGCGACCTGGTCCGCGAGCACGCGGTGCCGACCGCCGTCGGCGAGGGCGCGACCGTCGCCGACGTGCAGGCCGCCAGCCGGCGCTCGGGGCACCTGCGGGTCCTCGTCGGCGACGGCCGCGACCTGCGCCGGGTCATCCACGTCCGCGACACCCTCGACCTCCCGGGCGAGGCGTCGATCGCCGACGTGAGCCGACCGGTGTTCTCGCTCCCGGCGGCCACGCCGTTGTCGGAGGCGCTGGCCTCGATGCGCGAGACGCGCAACCACCTGGCGGTCGTGACGGGGCCGGACGAGCGTACGACGGGGGTCGTCACGCTCGCGGACGTGCTGCGCACGCTGTTCCCGCAGGCGACCGCGGCCTGAGACCGTGCGCCCGGTGGGCGGGATGGCCCGACCTCCGGGCGCACGGGATACTGCCGCCATGACCGAGAAGCGGCCCGTCACGACGTGGCTCACCGACATGGACGGCGTGCTCGTCCGCGAGGAGGACGCGATCCCGGGGGCCGCGGAGTTCCTGCGCCGGCTCACCGAGTCCGGCTGCAAGTTCCTCGTCCTCACCAACAACTCGATCTTCACCCCGCGCGACCTGCGGGCGAGGCTGGCGGAGTCGGGCCTCGACGTGCCGGAGGACAACATCTGGACCTCCGCGCTCGCGACCGCGCAGTTCCTCTCCGACCAACGACCCAACGGCAGCGCGTACGTCGTCGGCGAGGCCGGCATGACGACGGCGCTGCACGAGGTCGGCTACGTCCTCACCCGTTCGCGCCCCGACTACGTCGTGCTCGGCGAGACTCGCACGTACTCGTTCGAGGCGATCACGACGGCGATCCAGCTGATCGTCAACGGAGCCCGCTTCATCGCCACCAACCCCGACTCCACGGGCCCGTCGCCGGCGGGTCCCCTCCCGGCGACCGGGTCGGTCGCGGCGCTCATCACGCGCGCGACCGGCGTGGCGCCGTACTTCGTCGGCAAGCCCAACCCGCTGATGATGCGCAACGCCCTCAACCGCATCGAAGGCCACTCCGAGACCACCGTGATGGTGGGCGACCGGATGGACACCGACGTGGTCTCCGGGATGGAGGCCGGCCTGCGCACCGTGCTCGTCCTCACCGGCTCCACCCGCCGCGAGGACGTCGAACGCTTTCCCTACCGCCCCACGCGCGTCGTCGACTCCATCGCCGACCTCGTCGACGACGTCGTGGCGCCCGTGACCGAGACGGAGTGACCATGACCGAGCGCCGTACGATCCTCGACCCCCACGACCTCTACCGCGCGGCGGACGACCGCTACGCCGGCGTCGACGACGGAGGGCTCGCCACGTTCCGGCGCTGCGGGCGCTCGGGGCTGCAGCTGCCCGCGATCTCGCTCGGGCTCTGGCACAACTTCGGCGACGACAAGCCGCTCGCCACCCAGCGGGCGATCCTGCGGCGCGCGTTCGACCTCGGGGTGACGCACTTCGACCTCGCCAACAACTACGGGCCGCCGTACGGCGCGGCCGAGAAGAACGCCGGCCGGATCCTCGCCGAGGACTTCGCGCCGTACCGCAACGAGCTCGTGATCTCCACCAAGGCGGGCTGGGACATGTGGCCGGGCCCGTACGGGTTCCTCGGGTCGCGGAAGTACCTCCTGGCGAGCCTCGACGACTCCCTGGCACGGCTCGGGCTCGACTACGTCGACATCTTCTACAGCCACCGCTTCGACCCGCACACCCCGCTCGAGGAGACCATGGGCGCGCTCGACGCCGCGGTCCGCTCGGGCAAGGCGCGCTACGCCGGGATCAGCTCGTACGGTCCGGAGCGCACCCGCGAGGCCGTCCAGATCCTCCGCGACCTCGGGACACCGCTGCTGATCCACCAGCCGTCGTACTCGATGCTCAACCGGTGGGTCGAGGACGGCCTGCTCGACGTGCTCGAGGACGCCGGCGTCGGCTGCATCGCGTTCTCGCCGCTCGCGCAGGGGGTGCTCACGAGCCGCTACCTCGACGGCGTGCCCGAGGGGTCGCGGGCGGCGGAGGACAAGTCGCTCGACCCGCAGACGATCGAGCAGAACCTCGAGCACGTCCGCGCCCTCGACCGGATCGCCCAGGAGCGCGGCCAGACGCTCGCGCAGATGGCGATCGCGTGGGTCCTCCGCGACCAGCGCGTGACCTCGGCCCTGGTCGGAGCCTCCAGCGTGGCGCAGCTCGAGGACAGCGTCGGCGCCCTGCGCACGCTCGCGTTCGACGACGACGAGCTGCGCCGGATCGACGAGCACGCGGTCGAGGGGAACCTCAACCTGTGGGCCGGCTCGAGCGACGCGTGATGCACGCCCGGTGACGATCTGGGACCGATCCGTTACCCTTTCGTGATGGAGTCCCCCCGATCCTGGCGCGACGCGCCTCGAGCAGCACCTGGAGTTGCACAACGGTGAAGGTCTTCGTCACAGGAGGCACCGGAGTGATGGGTCGCTCCGTGACCATGGCGCTCCAGAGCGCCGGTCACGAGGTGGTGGCCCTCGCGCGCAGCGACGAGAACGCCGCGACCCTCGAGGACCGCGGAGTCGCGTCGGTGCGGGCGAGCCTCTTCGACCGCTCGGGCCTCGTCGAGGCGATGCGCGGGTGCGACGTCGTCGCCAACCTCGCCACGCACATGCCGGTCGGCACCACGGGCATCCGGCCCGGAGCGTGGAAGTCCAACGACCGCATCCACGTGGAGGGCTCCCGCAACGTCGCCGAGGCAGCGGCGGCCGCGGGCGTCGGCAGGCTGGTCCAGGAGAGCGTGTCGTTCGTGTACGCCGACCACGGCGACCACCTCATCGACGAGGACAGCCCCATCGCCGTGTCGTGCGCCGCGGAGCCGGTCGTGCTCGCCGAGACCCACGCGGAGCAGTTCGCGTGCGCGCACCGCGACGCGGTGGTGCTGCGCTTCGGGACCATCGTCGGGGACGACGCCGTCACCCGCTGGCGCCTCGCGCGAGCACGGGCGGGTCAGGCCGTCGGGCTCGGCAAGCCGCAGTCGTGGACCCACGTCGTCCATCCCGACGACATCGGCGGAGCCGTGCTCGCCGCCCTCGATGCGCCGTCGGGGACCTACAACGTCGGAGCCGACCCCGTCCGCCGCAGCGAGCTGGTCGCGGCGTTCGCCGAGGCGGTCGGCCAGGAGCAGGCGAGCTTCTACCGCCGCCTCACGCTCCGGCTCGGTGGCGACCGCCTCGAGTGGCTGACGCGGTCGCAGCGGGTCAGCTCCGCGCGCTTCCACCGGGCGACCGGGTGGAAGGCCGCCCACCCGCACTTCGACGCCGGGTGGCTGATGCCCATGGTGATCGAGGCGCAGAGTGCCTGAGCGTCCCGACGAGGCGGGCACGGACGAGGGCGGCGCAGGCGGCGCTCGACCCGCGACCCGCACCTCCGAGCAGGAGCGCCGGCGTCGGCTGCGTGCCGCCCGGCTGCTCGGCGACATCGTGCCGTCGACGACGCGCGACGAGACCGCCGAGGGATGGGGTGAGCGGGATCGCAGCCGCGACGAGGAGATGCGTCGCGACGTGCCGCCGCACCACGGCGGCTGAGGCCTAGTCGGTCGGCGTGCCGGACCCGGCGGACCCGGCCGACGCGTCCTCGCGGTTCTTGCGCAGCTCGTCGCGGATGTCGCGCAGCAGGGCGATGTCCTCCGGCGGGGGTGCGTCGTCGGCCGGCTTCGCGAACTTCTCGCGGAACTTGTTCATCGGCATCACGAGGATGAAGTAGAGGACCGCGGCGATGATCACGAAGTTGATCAGCGCGGTGATGAAGGCCCCGACGTCGACGAACGTCTCCTTGCCCTCGCCGGTCAGCTGGAAGCCCCAGCCGTTGGCGTTGGCACCACCGAGGGAGGCGAGCAGAGGGTTGATGAAGGACGTGGTGAACGCCGTCACCAGCTGGGTGACCGCCGTGCCCATGACGACCGCGACCGCGAGGTCGACGACGTTGCCGCGCATGACGAACTCTTTGAACCCTGCGACGATCCCGGCCATAGGTGAAGTCTCCCGTGCTGTGGTGGTGGTCCTCCCACCCCACCACAGGACTCAGGGTCTGGCGACCCGCGCGTCATGCGACGACCGTCACGGCGAGGTGCCACGCGACCCCGGCGCCCGACAGCGTCCGGGCGGTCGTGGTGTCGACGGCCAGGACCAGCACCGCACGGTCGTCACCCTCGCCGGCGGGCAGCGCCGCGACCTGGGCCCGCCGGGCCAGCACGCGTGGTGCGGACGTGCCCCGCGGGTCGGTGCCGACCACGTCGACGGCGTCTCCGACCCTCACCGGCGTCACGGTCGCGGCGTCGGCGACCCGCACGCTCACCAGGGCCGTGCCCCGTCGGTAGCCCGCGAGGAGCCCGGGGCCGACGAGCGAGAACCGGGTGAGCACCGACCCGCTCGCGACCGGCGCGGCGACGACACGGCCGCGGGTGTCCTCGACCGAGACGAGCGCGTCGTCGGGCACCAGGTCCGGAGGGACCTCGACCCGCGCGACGTCACCCGGCCCGACCAGGCTGCCGGAGCGCAGCGTGGCCGTCGCGATGAGGACGGGCGCCGTCGGGCCCGGGCTCGGACGGGCCGCGTGGACGGCGAGGAGCACCGAGGTGGCGGCGCAGACGGCGGCGAGGGGCCGTCGGTGGGTCCGCACGCGGCGGCGCAGCGGCCCGAGCCCGTCGGCGAGCCGGGACCGGGCGGGACGGGAATCGGCCATGCCTGCACTGTGGCGGACCCGGTCGGGCCGGACGGGCCGCCGTCCACAGGCGCCGACGACGACGGCCCCGTCTCCACAGGGAGGCGGGGCCGTACGGGACCGGGTGCGGTCAGGCGCTCGTCGTCGCGGTGCTCGACGTGCTCGTCGAGGTGCTGCTCGAGGAGCCGCCCGCCGACGAGGACGTGCTCGTCGTGCTCGAGGTGCTTGCGCTGCTGTCGCTCGAGGTGCTGGTCGACGTCGTGCTGCTCGTCGATCCCGAGCGGCTGTCGTTGCGGTAGAAGCCGCTGCCCTTGAACACGACGCCCACCGCGTTGAAGACCTTGCGCAGGCGGCCGTCGCAGGACGGGCACACGGTGAGGGCGTCGTCGCTGAAGCGCTGCTGGACCTCCAGCGGCTGGCCGCAGTCGGTGCACTGGTACTGGTAAGTGGGCACGGTCGGTTCCTTCTGGCACTCGCGCGTACGGCCGCCCCCGGGCGGGCAGCCGTACCGATCTCCAGCGCCCATTGTGCGGGGCGCCACTCAGGAGAACAAAGTCGGCCCGGCCGCGATTCCCCGCGGGGCCGGTACGATCGCATCCTGATGACCGAGTGGTTACTCCTCCTCACGTCCTTCTTCCTCATGCTCGCCTGTGGCGTCTTCGTCGCCGCGGAGTTCTCCTTCGTCACGGTCGACCGTCCGTCGGTCGAGCGCGCGGCCGCCGCCGGCGACAAGCGCGCCGCGGGTCTTCTCGCGGGTCTGCGGACGCTGTCGACGCAGCTGAGCAGCGCCCAGCTGGGCATCACGATCACCAACCTCGCGATCGGCTTCCTCGCCGAGCCGGCGATCGGCCAGCTCTTGCGGGGGCCGCTGGAGATCCTCGGTGTGACCGGCGCATCGCTGTCGGCGACCTCCTACCTCGTCGCGCTCCTGCTGAGCACGTTCGTCACGATGCTGGTCGGTGAGCTGATCCCCAAGAACCTCGCGCTCGCCGTCCCGATGGCTACCGCCCGCGCAGTGCAGGGTCTGCAGCGGGCGTTCACCGCGGTGATGGCCCTGCCGATCCGCGGCCTCAACGGGTCCGCCAACGCCCTGCTGCGCGCGATGGGGATCGAGCCGCAGGAGGAGCTGCGGTCGGCGCGGTCGCCGTACGAGCTGAGCTCGCTGGTGCAGCGCTCGGCCGCCGAGGGGGCCCTGGCCCGCCCGACGGCCGAGCTGGTCGCCCGCTCCATCGCCTTCGGCGACCGCACCGCCGCCGACGTCCGTACGCCGCGGGTGCGCGTGAAGTTCCTCGACCGTCGCGACACCGCCCAGGACCTGGTCGACGCGGTCCGCTCCTCGGGGCACTCGCGCTTCCCGGTCATCGGCGACGACCTCGACGACCTGGTCGGCGTCGTGCACGTCAAGGACGCCGTCGCCGTCCCGCCGGACCGGCGTCGTACGGTCCGGCTCGCCGAGCTCGCCTCCCCGGCGCTGACCGTGCCCGACTCGATCGAGCTCGACCCGCTGCTCGTCCTGCTGCGCGACCAGCGGCTGCAGATGGCGGTGGTGCTCGACGAGTACGGCGGCACCGACGGCGTCGTCACGCTCGAGGACCTCGTCGAGGAGCTCGTCGGCGACATCTCCGACGAGCACGACCGTGCCTCGGCGCGGCTGCGCTCGCGTCCGGACGGGACCTGGGTCCTGTCCGGCATGCTGCGGCCTGACGAGGTCGCGATGCAGACCGGCGTGCCGCTCCCCGAGGGCGACGACTACGAGACGGTCGCCGGGCTGGTGCTGCAGCACCTCGGGCGCCTCGCCGAGGTCGGCGACCAGGTCGGCCTCACCGTGCCCGTGGTCGCGGGGGACCAGGTGACGACCGTGGCCGTCCGCCTGCGGGTCGACCGCCTCGACGGGCGCCGGATCGACCGGGTGATCCTCGAGGTCGACCCGGACGCGCTGGATGCGGAGGACGACCGATGAACCCCGTCCTCGCGATCCTGCTCGTGGTGGTGCTGCTCGCGCTGAACGCGCTGTTCGTGGCGGCGGAGTTCGCGCTGATCTCGGCCCGGCGCACCCAGCTCGAGCCGAAGGCGCAGGCCGGGTCGCGAGCCGCCCGGCTGGCGATCCGCGCGATGGAGCGAGTGAGCCTGGCGATGGCCGCCGCGCAGCTCGGCATCACGCTCTGCTCGCTCGGCCTCGGTGCCGTCGGCGAGCCTGCGATCGCGCACCTCTTCGAGCCCGTCTTCGAGGCGCTCCACGTCCCGCACGCGATGGTGCACCCGATCTCCTTCGTGATCGCGATGGCGATCGTGACCTACCTCCACGTCGTGCTCGGCGAGATGGTCCCGAAGAACGTCGCGCTGGCCGGCCCCGACCGCGTCGTCCTCTGGCTCGGACCGTTCGTGCTGGGCGTCATCTGGCTGCTCAAGCCGTTCGTGGTCGCGCTCAACGCGATCGCCAACGGCGCCGTCCGCCTCGTCCGGCTGGAGCCGAAGGACGAGGTCGGCAGCACCTACACCTCCGACGAGGTCGCCGGCCTGATCGACGAGTCCCACCGCGAGGGACTGCTCGACTCCGAGGAGTACGAGCTCGTCTCCGGGGCCCTCGGGTTCGAGGCGGGGACCGTCGAGCAGGTGCTCCTGCCGCGCGCGGACCTCGTCACGGTCCCGGTCGGGTCGGCGCGCGCCGACGTGGAGGACGCCTGCGCCCGCACCGGCTACTCGCGGTTCCCCGTCACCGACTCCCACGACGCGCTGGTCGGCTACCTGCACATCAAGGACGCGCTCGAGGTCTCCGAGGTGACCCGTCCCATCCCGGCGAAGTGGATCCGCCCGCTCGGCTCCGTACGCCGGGGGTCGCGGCTCCTGGACGCCCTTCGTCTCATGCAGCTCAGGGGTGCCCACATGGCCCGCGTGGTCGGCGACGACGGGGCCGAGCTCGGCGTCGTGATGCTCGAGGACGTCCTCGAGGAGCTCGTCGGCGAGGTCCGCGGAGAGGTCCGGGACCCGTCCCGCCGTGCCGCCGGGACGACGTGAGCGGCACAATGCACGGGTGCGTGACCTGGCCCTGCGACTTCGCCCTGTCCTGACCCGGCGTCTGTTCGTGGTCGTCGCGATCGTGCTCGCGGTCGTGCTCGTGGCGCTGGCCGCGCTGGCCGTGGTGACCGTGCGGCGGCCGTTCCCCGACCGCGCCGGCACCGCTCAGCTCGCGGGCCTGAGTGCCGACGTGGAGGTCCTGCGCGACGACCACGGCATCCCGCAGGTCTACGCGGACACCGCCGAGGACCTGTTCATGGCGCAGGGCTACGTCCACGCCCAGGACCGCTTCTTCGAGATGGACTTCCGGCGGCACGTGACCGCGGGGCGGCTGGCCGAGCTCTTCGGCGAGTCGGCGCTCGACACCGACAAGGTCGTGCGCACGATGGGCTGGCGGCGCGTCGCCGAGCAGGAGCTGGCCGAGGTGTCGCCGGCGACCCGCCGCTACCTCGAGGCGTACGCGCGCGGCGTCAACGCCTACGTGGCCGACCGCGAGCCCTCGGCGCTGTCCCTGGAGTACTCCGTCCTCGGCATCACCGGCGACGACTACGAGCCCGAGCCGTGGACTCCGGTCGACTCGCTGGCCTGGCTCAAGGCGATGGCGTGGGACCTGCGCAGCAACATGGGCGACGAGATCGACCGCGTGCTCGCCACCGAGAAGCTGACGCGCGACGAGGTCGACACGCTCTACCCCGGCTTCCCGTTCCGCCGGCACGACCCGATCGTCACCCAGGGCACCGTCGTGGACGGGTCGTTCGAGCAGTCGGCGGGACGCCGGCGCAACGCCGACACCGACCGCGCCGACGACGTGCCGGAGGGCGACGACGCCGCTCGCGCCGCCGAGGCGGCCGACGGCTCCGCCATCCCGGCCGACGGCTCCGCCGAGGCAGCCGGGCTGAAGCAGCTCGTCGGCTCGATGAAGGGCGTTTCCGCGGTCACCGCCGGGCTCCCGACCCTGCTCGGCTTCGGCGACGGCATCGGGTCCAACGCGTGGGCCGTCTCGGGGGAGCGCAGCGCCACCGGCAAGCCCATCCTCGCCAACGACCCCCACCTCGCGCCCAGCATGCCGGGCATCTGGCACCAGATGGGCCTGCACTGCCGTCAGGTGGACGAAGCCTGCCCGTTCGACGTCTCGGGGTTCACCTTCTCCGGCATGCCCGGCGTCGTCATCGGCCACAACGCCGACATCGCGTGGGGCTTCACGACGATGTACCCCGACGTCACCGACCTCTACGTCGAACGCATCGAGGGCGACCGCTACCTGTACGACGGCACCTGGCGCCCGTTCACCGAGCGCGAGGAGACGTTCGAGGTCGCCGGGGAGGACGACCCCGAGACGATCACCGTGCGCGAGACCCTGCACGGGCCTGTCCTCTCCGACGTCGACGCCACGATGGAGGACGTGGCCGAGCGGTCCGGGGGCGGCACCCAGTTCGGGGTCTCCCTGCAGTGGACCGCGCTGACGCCGGGGCGCACGATGGACGCCGTCTTCGGCTTCGCCAAGGCCCGCGACTGGGCTTCCTTCCGCAAGGCCGCGCGGCAGTTCGCCGTACCGTCGCAGAACCTCGTCTACGCCGACCGCATGGGCAACATCGGCTACCAGGCGCCCGGCTCGGTCCCGATCCGCGCAAAGGGCGACGGCCGGTGGCCCGTCCCCGGCTGGGACGCGTCGTACCGCTGGACCGGCTCCATCCCGTACGCCGAGCTGCCGTCGGTGCTGAACCCGGCCGAGGGCTACGTGGTGACCGCCAACCAGCAGGTGATCGGCCGGCAGTACCCGTACCTCATCGGGACCGGCCAGGCCGCGGGCTACCGCAGCCAGCGGATCATCGACCTGATCACGGCGACGTCCAAGCTCGACGTCGACGACATGACGCGGATCCAGAACGACACCTACAACAGCCAGGCCAACACCCTGATGCCGTACCTGCTCGAGGTCGACCTCGGCTCCGGCTACTACGCCGACGGGCAGGACCTGCTGAGGGACTGGGACCTCAAGCAGGACCGCGACTCGGGCGCGGCGGCGTACTTCGCCGCCGTCTGGCGCAACCTCCTGGCGCGCACCTTCCACGACGACCTGCCGCAGGACGTGTGGCCGGCCGGCGGCGAGCGCTGGTTCGAGGTGGTGCGCCGGCTCCTCAACTCGCCGAACAGCATGTGGTGGGACGACCGGACCACCAAGACGGAGCGCGAGACCCGCGACGACGTCCTGCGGACGGCGATGCGCGACGCCCGGGACGAGATGACGCGGCGGCAGTCCCTGGACCCGACCCGCTGGACCTGGGGTGGCATGCACACGCTGACGCTGGAGAACCAGACGTTGGGCACCTCCGGGATCGCGCTGGTGGAGCGGCTGTTCAACCGGGGACCGTACGCGGTCGCCGGCGGGTCGGGGATCGTCGACGCGACCGGCTGGGACGCCGCGAAGGGCTACGAGGTGACCGCGGTGCCGTCGATGCGGATGGTCGTCGACCTCGGCGACCTCGACCGCTCCCGCTGGATCAACCTGACCGGTGTCTCCGGGCACGCCTTCCACGGCAACTACGTGGACCAGACGAAGCTCTGGGCCGACGGCAAGACGCTGGCGTGGCCGTTCTCTGCGAAGAAGGTCGAGGCCGCCGCCGAGGACCGGCTGACGTTGACGCCCGACCTCGAGGACTGAGCCCGCCGGCTCACCGCGGCGGGAGCGCGATCGTCCGCTGAGGCGTCACGGCAACGTCGACCCGTTGGTCGTGGGCCTCGGGGTGCACATCGGCGACCACCTCGTGGTCGTAGACGAGCGCGACGCGGACCGGTCTGTCGCAGGACTCCAGCGCGGTGTCGTAGTAGCCGCCGCCGCGGCCGAGGCGGAAGCCCGTGGCGTCCACCGCGAGCGCCGGGACGACCACGAGGTCGGCACGGGCGAGCGCCGTGTCGTCGGCTCCGCCTGTGGGCTCCGGGATCTGGAACCGGCCGAGGACGAGCGCGTCGCGGCCGGCGTACGGGACCCAGCTCAGGCGCCGGCGCGGCAGCGCGCGGGGGACGACGACCTCGACGCCGTCGGCGAGCAGCGCGTCGAGCAGCGCCCAGGTGGGCGGCTCGCGGCCGACGGACAGGTACGCCGCCACGACGCGCGCGCCGTGGTCGCGCACGACCGCGGAGGCTCGTCGGGCCAGCGCGGTCTCGGCAGCGACCACGGCCTGCTCGTCGAGGGCGGTCCGTCGCTCGAGCAGCTGCTCGCGCAACCGCCGCTTGTCCGTCACACCTCGACCGTAGTGCCTACGATGAGGCGCATGAGCGAACAGGGACTGGCCGCTGCCCGCGAGACGATGGAGGCGGCCGGGGTCCCTCCCCGGGCGATCGAGGTGTTCGCGCACTACTACGCCGAGCTCGAGGCGGGCGCGACCGGCATGATCCCGGAGTCCGACGTCGACCCGCTCGACCCGCCGACCCGGTTGGCCGACGCCGACGTCGCCGACGACCAGGTCCGCGAGGCGCTGGCGCGTACGGTCGTGATCAAGCTCAACGGCGGGCTCGGCACCTCGATGGGGATGGACAAGGCGAAGTCGCTGCTCCCGGTCCGCGGCGAGCGCACCTTCCTGGACGTCGTGGTCGAGCAGGTGCGCCAGGTCCGCAGCACGTACGGGGTCCCGCTCCCGCTGATCCTGATGGACAGCTTCCGGACCCGTGAGGACACGCTGGCCGCGCTGGCGCGCTACCCCGACCTCGAGGTCGCGGGGCAGCCGCTCGACTTCCTCCAGAACAAGGAGCCCAAGCTGCGCTCCGACGACCTCACGCCGGTGTCGTGGCCGCAGGACCCGAGCCTGGAGTGGACCCCGCCCGGGCACGGCGACCTCTACACGGCGCTCGACGCGTCGGGCACGCTGCGGGCGCTGCTGGACGCCGGGTACCGCTACGCGTCGGTGTCCAACTCGGACAACCTCGGCAGCTACCCCGACCCGCGGATGGCGGGCTGGTTCGCGCAGTCCGGCGCGCCGTACGCCGCCGAGGTCTGCCGCCGGACGCCGGCCGACGTCAAGGGCGGCTACCTCGTACGCCGCAAGTCCGACGGCAGGCTCGTCCTGCGGGAGACGGCGCAGACGCCGAAGGAGGACCAGGCGCTGGCCGACGACATCACGCGGCACCGCTGGTTCCACACCAACAACCTGTGGTTCGACCTCGCGGCGCTCGCCGCCGTGATCGAGGAGCGCGACGGCGTGCTCGGCCTCCCGCTCATCAGGAACGTGAAGACCGTGGACCCGACCGACCCGAGCTCGCCGGAGGTGATCCAGGTCGAGTCGGCGATGGGTGCCGCGGTCCAGGTCTTCGACGGCGCGGTGGCGATCGAGGTGGAGCGGGAGCGCTTCCTGCCGGTGAAGACGACCGACGACCTGCTCCTGGTCCGCTCCGACTTCTACGACCTCGACGAGGACTTCCACCTGGTGGCGCAGCGCGACGACGCCCCGCTCGTCCGGCTCGACAAGGAGCACTACAAGCTCGTCCACGCCTTCGACGCCCGGTTCCCCAAGGGCCCCGTCTCGCTCGTGGACGCGACCTCGTTCACCGTCGCCGGCGACTGGACGTTCGGTGCCGACGTCCGTGTCGTCGGGGACGTGACGGTGCCGGAGGACGGCTCACCGGGGACGATCGCCGACGGCACGCTGCTCGAAGGGTCTTAGGCTGTCGCCCATGCGTACCGTCGACGAGCACCTCGCGAAGCTGCTCGACCTGATCGGCCCGCTCCAGCCGTACGACCAGCCGCTGCTGGAGTCGCTCGGGCTGCCGCTGGTCGACGACGTCGTGAGCCCGATCGACCTCCCGCGCTTCACCAACTCCGCGATGGACGGGTACGCCGTCCGGGCGAGCGACGTGCAGGGCGCCAACAAGGAGTTCCCGGTGCGGCTCCCGGTCGTCGGCGAGCAGGCCGCGGGCTCGAGCACACCCACCGCGCTCACGTCCAAGACCGCGGTCAAGATCATGACGGGCGCTCCGCTGCCGTCCGGGGCCGACACCGTCGTCCCGATCGAGCTGACCGACGGCGGCGACGCCGAGGTGCAGATCTACCAGGCGCGGCGGGCCGGCGAGAACGTGCGCCCCTCGGGTGAGGACGTGGCGGCGGGCGAGGTCGTCGCCGAGGCCGGGACGATCCTCGGTCCGCGCGAGGTCGGCCTCCTGGCGTCGCTGGGGTTCGCGCGGCTCAAGGCGCGGCCGCGGCCCCGCGTCGTGGTGCTCTCCACCGGGACGGAGCTGCGCGAGCCCGGTGCGCGTCTCGACTACGACTCGATCTACGACGGCAACTCGTACATGCTCGCCGCCTGCGCGCGTGCGGCCGGCGCGATCGCGTACCGGGTCGGCATCACCTCCGACGACCCGCGCGAGTTCGCCGACGTCCTCAACGACCAGCTGGTCCGTGCGGACCTCGTGGTCACCAGCGGCGGCATCAGCAAGGGTGCGTACGACGTGGTGAAGGCGGCGCTCTCCGACCTGGGCACGGTCGAGTTCAGCGAGGTCGCCATGCAGCCCGGGAAGCCGCAGGGCTTCGGGACCGTCGGCGAGGAGAAGACACCGATCGTGACGCTGCCGGGCAACCCGGTCTCGTCCTACGTGTCGTTCGAGGTCTTCGTCCTCCCGATGCTGCGCCGCATGATGGGCCGCCTCCCGTACCGCCGCCCGCTCGTCCAGGCCACGATGACCGAGGAGATCCGCTCGCCGTCCGGGCGCCGCCAGTACCTTCGCGGGTGGTTCGAGGTGTCGCCGCGCGGGGCCCGCGTGACGCCGGTGAGCGGTCCCGGGTCGCACCTGGTCGCGGGTCTGGCCCGCGCCAACTGCCTGATCGCCGTCGACGAGGACGAGACCGCGCTGCACGTCGGGGACACCGCGAAGGTGCTCGTGCTGGACCGGGACTTCTGATGGGGGAGCCCGAGCGGCCGGTCGACGCGCCGCGTCTGACCCACGTCGACGAGCAGGGCGCCGCACGCATGGTCGATGTGTCGGCCAAAGACGAGACGCGCCGCCAGGCCACGGCCACCGGTCTCGTGCGCACGACCCCGGAGGTCGTCGCGCTGCTGCGCTCCGGCGACGTGCCCAAGGGCGACGCGCTGGGCGTCGCGCGCGTGGCCGGCATCCTCGCCGCGAAGCGCACCCCCGACCTCGTCCCGCTGTGCCACCCGCTGGCGATCACCGGGGTCGAGGTCGACCTCGAGGTCACCGACGAGGGAGTGGCGATCGCGGCGACGGTCCGCACGACGGGGCGCACGGGTGTCGAGATGGAGGCGCTGACGTCGGTGAGCGTCGCGGCGCTGACGGTCGTCGACATGATCAAGGCCGTCGACAAGCACGCGGTCATCTCCGACGTGCGGGTCCGGGCGAAGTCGGGCGGCAAGAGCGGAGACTGGTCGGCGTGAAGGCTCTCGTGGTCACCTGCTCCAACCGGGCCGCGGCCGGCGTGTACGAGGACACCACCGGACCGATGATCGTGGAGGCGCTGCGCTCCTGGGGGTTCGAGGTCGCCGACCCGCTCGTCGTCCCCGACGGCCTGCCGGTCGAGGAGGCGCTGCGGGAGGCGGTCGACCTGCGCTACGAGGCGGTCGTGACGACCGGCGGGACGGGCATCAGCCCGACCGACGCGACGCCCGAGGCGACGGACGCGGTGCTCGACCGGGAGCTGCCCGGGGTCGCGGAGGCGATCCGCGCGTACGGCGTCGCCGCCGGGGTGCCCACGGCGATGCTGTCGCGGGGCAGGGCCGGCGTCGCCGACCAGACGGTCGTGGTGAACCTGCCCGGCTCACGGGGCGGCGTGCGCGACGGCCTCGCGGTGCTCGAGGGAGTGCTGGTGCACGCGGTCGAGCAGGTGGCGGGCGTGGACCACGCCCGGGACCCCGGCGGTGCGTCCTGAGTACGGGCTGGCCCGCGACGCTGCAGCACGGCGACGTCGGGCTGCGACCGATCCGGCGCAGCGACGCCCGCGTGTGGGCGCGGCTGCGGCAGGAGTCCTCGGAGTGGCTCAGCCGCTGGGAGGCGACCCTCCCGCGGACGGCGCCCTCGGGGAGCCGGTCGTACGGCGCAGCGGTCCGCTCGCTGCGCCAGCAGGCGTCGCAGGGGCGGGCGCTCCCGTTCGTCACGACCTACGGCGGCGACGAGATGATCGGCCAGGTCACGGTGTCCGGCATCACGTGGGGCTCCGCGCGGTGGGCGCAGATCGGCTACTGGATCGCGCGGCCGTACGCCGGACGGGGGATCACGACCACCGCTGTCGCCCTGGCCACCGACCACTGCTTCGAGGCGCTCGGGCTGCACCGCATGGAGATCGCGATCCGCCCGGAGAACCGGTCGAGCCTGCGCGTGGTCGAGAAGCTGGGCTTCGACCGGGTCGGGCTGGCGCCCCGGTACCTGCACATCGACGGCGCATGGCGCGACCACCTGCTGTTCGCGATCACGGCGGAGCAGGTCGTCCCCGGCGGGCTCATCGCGCGGGTCGACTCGGCCGACGCCGATCGCTGACTCTGCGAGAACCACCTCGCGACACACCGGACGAGGTCCCCGAGAGGGACCGTCCGCAGCACGTACGGTTCTTCCGTGGGTACGGGTCTCATCTTCGCAGCCGTGATCGCCATCTGGGTGGCGTACGGCGTCCCTCTGGCGCTGCGGCGCCACGAGGAGGCGACGCGTGCGGGATCCGTGACCAGCTTCTCCGGCGCCCTGCGCGTGCTGACCCACCGCAAGGACGACGCCGAGGCCGAGAGCACGAGCGAGACCACGAAGGTCACCGCGAAGGCCGAGGAGGTCGCGACGGCTCCCGAGCCTGCCGAGACGCCCGCTCCTCGCCGTCGCTACAACCGCCGTGCGGCCCGCGTCGCCGCCCGTCGCCGCCGCCGGGTGCTGCTGACGCTCCTCCTCGCGTGCGCCGTGGTCGGCGGCCTGTCCGTCGCCGGGATCCTGCTGCCGTGGGCGGCCGCGATCCCGGGCGGGCTCGTCGTCGTGTGGCTCGTCCTGTGCCGCGTGATGGTCCGCAGCGAGATCGGCCGGCCGGTGCGCTTCCGGCTCGTCAACCCTGAGCGCCGGGCCGCTCGTGCCCGACGCCGCGAGGCCCGCCGCGACGAGCGTCGTGCCGAGCGCGAGGCACGGGTCGACGTCGAGCTCGAGGTCGACCCCGACTCCGAGGTGACCGTGATCCTGTCCGGGCAGATCGAGGACCACGACCCGGAGCGCCGCAACGTCATGGAGCGCGGGCCGCTGCCCGACGGAGCCCTCGACCAGCAGGTGCTGGACGCCGTCTCCGTGTCCACGACTTCGGGCACCACGCTGTGGGACCCGGTGCCCGTGACCCTCCCCACCTACGTCACGAAGCCGGCTGTCGCACGCACCGTCCGGACGATCGACTTCGGCGACGGCCCGGCCGTCGAGGGGCACGCCAAGGGGTCGGCCGACGACAAGCCGGGGGAGACCCGGCGCGCGGTGGGCGACTGACGCTCACGAGGCGGACCCCGGATTCGGGAGCCGTCGGATCGCGTGGTAATCTCGATCTCGCTTTG
This sequence comes from Mumia spirodelae, assembly GCF_050632745.1. Lineage (NCBI taxonomy): Bacteria > Bacillati > Actinomycetota > Actinomycetes > Propionibacteriales > Nocardioidaceae > Mumia > Mumia spirodelae. The sequence goes on from NZ_JBODSD010000001.1 coordinate 737,094, forward strand.
GGGCTATGGCGCAGTTGGTAGCGCGTCTCGTTCGCAATGAGAAGGTCCGGGGTTCGAATCCCCGTAGCTCCACCAGCCGAAGGGCCGGATCCGCACCGCGGATCCGGCCCTTTCGTCGTGCTGGGCTCGGGCTATCGCCGGTGTGCGGCCTGTGGTGCCGCTGCCGCGACGTAGCCGTCTCCCTCGCAGCGCGTGCTGAGACGGACCGGCGCTCCGGGCTCGATCGCCTCGGCCGCGTGGGTGAGGTGCCCAGGGATCCGGACGAGCACCTCGACCCATGCCCATCCGACGACCTCGGGGCCGCGGGACCGGATCGCCTGCACGAGAGCCGTGTCGGCGAGGTCGGGAGGGGCGACGCCCGAGCTGTCGGGACCCGACTGCCACGTCCCTTCCAGCGCAGCTGGTGCGCTGCACTCGGGATAGTGGCCGGCGATGCGCAACCGCGCCGGCCAGTCGTCCACGTCGAGATCCTGATCGACGTACAGCGACGCCATCGCGGTGCCGGTGACGAGGACGACGGCCTCGGGATCGAACCCGGCGGCCGCGTGGAGGACGACGGTCGGGCCTCCCTCCAGTGCAGAGCCGTCGCAGTCGAGGGCCGAGACCTCGCCGAGCCGTGAGCCGGCCGCCGGCATGCGGACGACCGAGACGGCGCGGTAGACCGTGCCGTGGTGCTCGATCCGCGGGCCGCAGTCGGGTTGGGGAGACGGATCCGTCGTACACCCGTGAAGCACCCCGCCGAGCGTGAGCGCGAGGAGCACCCGCGCCGCCCGCCCCGGAGTCATCGCCGGATCACGCGGCGGCCTGCGACGTACACGGCGCCGAGCACGGCGAGCAGCACCGCCCACGGGAGGACGAAACCGAGGACGCGCACGACGAACCCGAGCGACGCGACCATCGCGTCCCAGCCGTCGTCGAGGGCGCCGAGGAAGCCGGAGCTGCTCGGCGCGTCGGGCTCCCGCTCGGACCTGACCACCACGTCGTACGTCGCCATCGCCACCTGGTCGGACAGACCGCGGCGCTGCGCCTGCAGTGCCTCGAGGTCGGACTGCCGCTGAGCCAGCGTCTGCTCGGCGGCGAGGAGGTCGGCGGTCGACGACGCCTCGGACATCAGCTCCTGCAGCCGCACCACGGACACCTGCAGGGCCCGGATGCGTGCGTCGAGGTCGCGCCCCTGCGCGGTGACGTCCTCGGTGTCGATCCGCAGCCCCGACACCGTGCCCAGGGTGCGCAGGCGCTCGGTCGTGTCGCCGGTGCTGTCGGCGGGGACACGCAGGCGCAAGGAGACCGTCGTACGGCCGTCGTGCGTGGACTCGTCGCGGCTCTCGACCCGTCCCCCCTCGTCCTCGGTCCAGGCCGCGAGGGCGTCGGCCGCGTCGCGGGGGGCGTCGACGGTGAGGACGGCGGAGGCGGTCGTCACGATCTCGCGCGCCGCGATGCCGTCGTCCGAGCCGCTGCCGCTGTCGGCGCCCGCACCACCCCCGGCGTCCTCCGTGGCCGCGTTGGGCCCCTGCTCGCCGCGCAGGGCTCGCTCGTCGGGGACGGAGCTGTCGCCCGCGGTGTCGGAGCCCTGCGGGACGAGCGTGACGCCGCCGACGACCGCGCCCCCCAGGCCGAGGACCGCGACCACCGACGCGGCCGCAAGGGCGATCTTGCGCCGCTTCGCCCGCCGGACGACGGCGTCGTGCTCGACCGTGGCGGTGATCCGGCGGTACATCCGGTCGACCTGCTCGTCGGAGAGGTCGGGGAGGTCGGGACGGATGGTCATGCGGGCCCCCTCAGGTCCTGGGTGGCGGCACGGACGCGGCTGCGGATCCGGGCGACGCGGTTGCGGACCGCGGCGTGCGTCACCCCGACCTCGTCCGCGGCCTCGGCGTAGGTGAGGTCGCCGACGACGCACCGCTCGAACAGCTGCTGGTCGAGCGGCGACAGGGTTGCCACGCTCTCGCGGACACGGGCGAGCAGCTGCTCGGCGACGTACGCGTCGTCGGGCGTCTGCTCGGCGCTCGGGACGGTGTCGTCGAGCTGCTCCCAGCGGCGGCGCGTCCGGCGTCGGTGATGGTTCAGCGCGGTGTACTTCGCGGTGGAGAGCAGCCAGGGGAGGACCGACGTGTCGACCAGCGCGATCTCGCTGCGCCGCCGCCAGGCCGTCACGAAGACGTCCTGGACGACCTCCTCGGCGTCCGTCGCGTTGCCGACCACGCGGAACGACTGCCAGTACACCGGGCGCACGTGGCGCGCGTACAGCGCGCCGAACGCATCACGGTCGCCCCGCCGAGTCCGCTCCCACAGGGGTCGGTCGTCGGGGTCGCGCTCGAGCGGGAGGTCTGTCGACATGGCGCTCCGTTCGGATGGTCCTCATCCTCTCCATGTCGTCAATCCCCGGACCGTCTCACGGGTTTTCACGACGTCATGCGTCGACCACGACGGTGTTCTGGTTGGCGGTGAGCAGCCAGCGTCCCTCCTCCTTCGCCATCACGTAGAGGGGCGATCCCTCGTACGCGCCGTCGACCGCCGAGCCGTCGCGGTTCCGTACGGTCTGCCGCACCTTGACGGCGGCCACGTCGGGCCGGACGAAGAGGACGTGCACGACCTCGTACGAGCCGATCGTGTCGCGCATCGCGCCAGGCAGGACCGACCGGGTGAACGCCGCGATCGCGTCCCGGCCGAGGAGCAGCGCGCCGTGCCCGGTCGTCCAGATCGCGTCCGCGCGGAAGAGCGCGACGAAGGCGTCGACGTCCTCGGAGTTCTGAGCGCGTTCGACGGTGGCGACGACCTCCGTGATCGCGGCGAGGTCGTCCTGGCGGGAGAGGGGCTCTGTCGGTGGCATGGATCCAGGCTCGACGTTCGAGTGGACTTGAGGTCAAGGCCCGGGAGCGAACGCGTCCGCGTACGAGGCGTCGGGCGCGATGGGGGTGATGACGTCCACCAGGACGTCGTCGGGCCCGGCCACGATGAAGTGCCGCTGCCCGAACGGCTCGGAGCGCAGCGCGAGGACGGGGGCGAGCCCGCCGTCGGTGACGAGCCTCGCGTACTCCGCGTCGACGTCGTCGACCTCGACGTTGAGGATCGTGCCGCGTGCGGCGGCGCCGTACCCGGCAGGGACCGTCGGGTGACCCGGGTCGAGGAGGGCGAGCTCGTGGCCGTCGCGGGCGAGCGAGACGTACCAGTCGGACGAGAACGTGCGCGTGAAGCCGAACCAGCGCTCGTAGAAGCGGGCGGCGTTCTCGACGTCGGTGGCGCCGAGGACCGGGTAGAAGCTCGTGACGGACATGGAAGACCTCCGATACATGCGGTGCGTACGTATTCTCGTAACATACACTCCGTATGTATCGTGCGGAAGGGAGCCGTCGTGGGCCGGTCGTCGAAGGCGCAGAGCGAGATCAACCGCGCCCACCTCGTCGACCTCGCCGGCACGCTGTTCGCCGAGCGGGGCTACGACGCCGTCAGCCTCGACGACGTCGCCCACGAGGCCGGCCTCACGCGCGGGGCCGTCTACCACCACTTCGGCAGCAAGCGTGGGCTGTTCGTCGCCGCGGTCGGTCGTGCCCACGAGACCGTCGCCGCCCGGGTCGAGGCGGCGGCGAGCGCCGAGGTCGACCTGTGGGACGGACTCGTCGCCGGCTGCCACGCGTTCCTCGACGCCGCAGCCGACCCGTCCGTACGCCGGCTCGTCCTGATCGACGGGCCGCGGGTCCTCGGCTGGCAGGAGTGGCGGTCGCTCGACGCGGCCACGTCGCGGCAGCTGCTCGCCACGGGGCTGCGGGCGCTGGAGGACCGCGGCGACGTCGCGCGCGGGTCGGCGGACGCGCTCGCGACCCTCCTCTCGGGCGCGATGAACGACGCCGCGCTCGAGGTCGCCGAGCCCGGGTCGGCGACGCGGGAGGAGCTCCACGCGGCGCTCGACCGCATCCTCGGCTGTCTCCGTCCACCTCCGGCTGCGCACGGGTCGAAGCGATGACAGGCTCAGGGGCATGCAGGCTCCCACGACGACCATGACCGACGGGCTCGAGCTGCCGAGGATCGGGCTCGGGACCTACCCGATGGACGACGCCCAGGCGGCCGACGCCGTACGCAGCGCCCTCGACGTCGGCTACCGGCTCGTCGACACGGCGGCGTCGTACGGCAACGAGGCGGGCGTCGGGCAGGGCGTCGCCATGAGCGACGTGCCGCGCGACGAGATCGTCGTCACCACCAAGCTGCGCGGCGACGACCAGGGGTACGAGTCGACGCTGCGGGCGTTCGGGGAGTCGCGCGAGCGGCTCGGGCTGGAGTACGTCGACCTCTACCTGATCCACTGGCCCCTGCCGCGGCTCGGCCGGTACGTCGACTCGTGGCAGGCGATGATCCAGCTCCGCGACGACGGGCTGGTGAACAGCCTCGGCGTCTCCAACTTCACCCCCGCCCAGATCGACCGCCTCGTCGCCGAGACCGGTGTCGCTCCCGTGGTGAACCAGATCGAGCTCCACCCGTGCTTCGTCCAGGACGAGCTCCGCGCGTACGACGCCGACCACGGCGTGGTGACCGAGGCGTGGCAGCCGCTGGCCCGCAAGACCGACCTGCTCTCCGACCCAGGCCTCCGCGAGATCGCCGACCGCCACGGCGTCACGCCGGCGCAGGTCGTGCTGCGGTGGCACGTGCAGCGTGGCGTGGTGCCGATCCCGAAGTCGGGCGACCCTCAGCGGCAGCGCGAGAACCTCGACGTGTTCGGGTTCGTGCTGAGCGAGGAGGAGATGGCCGCGGTGGCGGACCGTCCGCAGGCCCGCAGCGGCGGCGACCCGGAGACGCACGAGGAGTTCTAGCGCGCTCGCCGTGCTTCTGTCGGCGAGGTGTCGATCGGCGTCTGGCTGGTTCGTCATCACGGTGTCAGGATCGACACCGACGGAAGGAACGCTCCGATGCTGTACACGCTGTTCATCCACAACGCCGACCCGCGCGAGGCCGGCATCAGCCAGGAGGACATGGCCCCTGTCGAGGCCGCGTTCGACGCCTATGCCCAGGCGCTCGACGACGCCGGCGTCTTCGTCACCACCCAGATCCTCGGCTTCCCCGAGGCGGCGACGACGGTGACGGCCGTCGACGGCGAGCCCAAGATCCAGGACGGACCCTTCGCCGACACCAAGGAGTACGTCGGCGGCGTCATCGTCATCGACGTCCCGGACCTCGACGCGGCGCTCGCCTGGGCCCAGAAGTGCCCGGGCGCGTCGTACGGCTCGGTCGAGGTGCGGCCGACGACGCTCACGTGGAGCCCTGAGCGGAAGTGGTACCAGCCCTGACGGCCTACGACGAGGCCGAGCGGGCGGCTCGTACGTCGTACGGCCGCCTGCTCGCCCTGCTCGCCGCCGCCAGCGGGGACATCGTCGCCGCCGAGGACGCGCTGGCGGACGCGTTCGAGCGCGCGCTCGCGACGTGGCCGGAGCGCGGCGTCCCGGACAACCCGGACGCATGGCTGCTCACGGCAGGACGCAACCGGCTGCGCGACCTCTACCGGTCGGCCGCGCGGCGGACGTCGTCGCCGCTGCCGGAGGACGACCGGGACCTGGCGACGACGGACCCGCCCGGGACCGGCGACGAGATCCCCGACGAGCGGCTCGCCCTCCTCTTCGTGTGCGCGCACCCCGCGATCGACGGGTCGGTCCGGACCCCGCTGATGCTGCAGACGGTGCTCGGGCTGGACGCGCAGCGGATCGCGGCGGCGTACGTCGTGCCGACCAGCGCGATGGCCCAGCGGCTGGTGCGCGCGAAGCGGCGGATCCGTGACGCGCGGATCCCGTTCGTCGTCCCCGGCCGCGAGGTGATGCCGCAACGGTTGCCGGCGGTGCTCGAGGCCGTGTACGGGGCGTACGCGATCGACTGGGCCGCCGTCCCGAGCACCGCGCTGCGCACCTCGACCGCCGGAGAGGCGCACTACCTCGCGGTCCTCCTCGCGGCGCTGCTCCCCGACGAGCCCGAGGTGCTCGGGCTCGCGGCTCTGGTCTCCCTCTCGCTGGCGCGCGCCGGTGCCCGCACCGACGAGGTCGGCCGGTTCGTGCCGCTGGACGCGCAGGACACCGAGCGCTGGGACGAGGCGCTCATCGCGCAGGGCGAGCGTCTTCTGCACGCGGCTGCCCGGAGGGGCCGACCCGGGCGGTTCCAGCTGGAGGCGGCGATCCAGTCCGCGCACTGCGACCGCGCCCGCACCGGTCGTACGGACCACGCGGCGCTGCTCCGTCTCCACCGGGCGCTCGTGGTCACCGCGCCCACGCTCGGGGCGAAGGTCGCGCTCGCGGCGGCGACGGCACGGGTCGAGGGGCCGCGGGAGGGACTCGGCGTGCTCGCCGCGACGACCGCAGAGGCCGATCCTGACGTCGCGCGTCGGTTCCAGCCCGCGTGGGCGCTGCGGGCGCACCTGCTCGCCGAGCTGGACGAGCGCGGCGCCGCGGCAGAGGCGTACGCCAAGGCGATCTCGCTGACCACCGACGCCACCAGCCGCGCGTACCTCGAGCAGGCCCTGGACGGGCTCACCCGGCGGTCGGGCTAGATCCAGCGGGTGAACCACATCCGGTGCAGCCACGCCTCGTGCGTGAGGAGGATGTCGGTCCAGATCGGGAAGTAGAACGCGGCCAGGCCCAGCGCCACGGCGACGTAGGCGCCGAGCGCGACGGGCCCCCACCACCGGATCCGGCTCGTCCGTGAAGCCCGCAGCAGCCGCCCGGCCACCAGGGCGATCGCGGCACAGGTGAACGGGATGAACGCCGTCGCGTAGAAGAGGAAGATCGGGCGGTCGTCGTAGGCGAACCACGGCAGCCACGCGGCGAGGACCACGAGCACAAGGAGACCGAACCGCCAGTCGCGGTCGCGCAGCCAGAACCAGACCGACGCGATCAGCGCCGCCAGCCCGCCCCACCAGATCGCGGGGTTGCCGAGGATCAGCACCTGCCGGATGCAGGTCTCCGTCCCGGTCGCCGTGCAGCCCGGCGTCGTGGCCGGGAGGTCGGTCTGCGCGTCGACGCCGACGGGGCGGTTGAGGACCAGCCATCCCCACGGGTCGGACTGGTAGGGGTGCGTCTTGCCGGCCAGGTAGTCGCCGGTGTGGAAGGAGTAGACCATCTGGTGGTAGTGCCACAGCGACTCCAGCGGGCGCAGCAGCTCGCCGACGAACCCCCGGTCGGACTGGTCGATGGCCGACCCCCACGGCGGTGTGTCACCGTAGCCGAGGCCGAACCGGCCCTCGAAGACCTCGTGGTTCACGAGGAACCCGGTCCAGGTCACGACGTACACGACGAGGGCGACGAGGACCAGGGACACGAACGCCGGCAGCCCGTCGACGAGGATCGAGCGCCACCACGCACCCCGTACGCCGATCGCCCGCCGGTCGATCAGGTCGAGCACCCAGACCACGACGCCCACGACGGCGAGGACGTACAGCGCGCTCCACTTCGTGCCGGCGGCGAGCCCGAAGCACACGCCGGCGCCCAACCGCCACGGCCGCAGCAGCAGCATCCGCACGGGACCGAACCCCACGACGTCCTCGGTCGTCGGGAACCGGCGCGCGAGGCGCGTACGGCCCCAGTCCCGGTCGGCGACCACGCAGGCGACCGCGCACACCAGCCAGAACGCGAGGAACACGTCGAGCAGGGCGATCCGCGACATCACGAGGTGGACGCCGTCGACGGCGAGCAGCAGGCCGGCGAGGCAGCCGAGAGCGGTGGACCCGCTCAGGCGGCGCACCATCCGCGCGAGGACCAGCACGGTGAGGGCACCGACGACGGCCGCCGAGATCCGCCAGCCGAACGCGTTCATCCCGAAGAGGTGCTCGCCGACCGCGATCATCCACTTGCCGACCTCGGGGTGCACCACCTGCGTGGGCTCGCCGGTCCACAACCCCGTCGTCTGGCCCGCCTCGACCTTGGCGTTGGCGTCCTCGACCCAGTCCTGCGCGTAGCCGAAGTGCAGCAGCGACCACGCGTCCTTGGCGTAGTAGGTCTCGTCGAAGAGCAGGCGCGGCGGGTACTCGAGCCTCCAGACCCGGGCGGCGAACGCGAGCAGCGCGACCGCGACGGGACCGAGCCAGCCGATCATCCGGGGGGAGTCCGCGACCCGGGAACGGAACCGCTCGCGCAGCGGGGGGAGCGGAGCACCGTCGGGCGTACGCCCCAGGGGCGCGGACCCCGCGGTGCGGCCAGGGTGCTCGTCGACGGTCACGGACACGCGGCCACCCTAGCGGCCCCCTCCTCGCGCCCCGGCCCGTCGTCGTCGGGCGGTCGAGGCCGTCGGGACACCCGTAGGCTGGGCGCGTGCTGGTCCTCGCCGCGACCCCGATCGGGAACCCCGCCGACGCCTCGCAGCGCCTGCGGGACCTGCTGGCCGACGCCGACGTCGTCGCCGCCGAGGACACCCGGCGCCTCCGCCGGCTCGCCTCCGACCTCGGCGTGCAGATCGCCGGACGCGTCGTCTCGTACTTCGAGGGCAACGAGTCGCGCCGGACGCCGGAGCTGGTCGGCGAGCTCGAGGCCGGCCGCACCGTCGTGCTGGTCACCGATGCCGGGATGCCCAGCGTGTCCGACCCGGGGTACCGCCTGGTGGCGGCAGCGGTCGACGCGGGCATCGACGTGACGTCGGCTCCGGGGCCGTCCGCCGCGCTGGCCGCGCTGGCGGTGTCCGGGCTGCCCGTCGACCGGTTCACGTTCGAGGGCTTCCTCCCGCGCAAGGCGGGCGAGCGCGACCGCGCCCTGGCCGCGCTGGTCGACGAGCCGCGCACGATGGTCTTCTTCGAGGCGCCGCACCGCACGGCGGACACCCTCGACGCGATGCGCGCCGCCTTCGGGGAGCAGCGCCCGGCGGCGGTGTGCCGGGAGCTGACCAAGACGTACGAGGAGGTCCGGCGCGGACCCCTCGCGGAGCTCGCGGTCTGGGCCCGACCCGAGGGGGATGACGCGCGGGTGCGGGGCGAGGTGACCGTCGTGGTCGGCGGAGCGCCTCCGCGGACCTTCGACGAGGACACCCTGCGCGCGATGGTCGCCGAGGGCGAGCGGGCGGGGCTGTCGCGCAAGGACGCGATCGCCGACGTGGCCACGCGGACCGGGGTACGCCGACGTGTAGTGTTTGACCTCGTCCACCGGTAGCTCTTGGCGGACCTGCGCCGGGGGCGCGTGGTCGCCGTCGCGTCCACGAGGAGTCCGACGCCATGCCCGCGAGCGACCTCCTGGTCCCCGAAGGCGCACGTCTCGTCCACGTCGGTCCCTACAAGACCGGCAGCACAGCCCTCCAGTCCGCGCTCCACGATGCGCGGCCGGTCCTCGCCGAGCACGGCGTCCGCCGCGCCGGCGCCCTGCGGCACGAGTCGCTGGCGGTGATCCACGCGGTCGAGCGGATCGGTCCGCACCACGACGCCGCGAGGGCGCGCGAGCGGTGGGAGCTGCTCTCCGCCGAGGTGCGGACCGCCGAGGAGCCGCGGGTGGTGGTCAGCAGCGAGGTCTTCTCGCACGCGACCCCGGCGCACGTCCGCGAGATCGTCGACGCGTTCGGGTCAGGGGTCCACGTCGCAGTCACGCTGCGCCCGCTGGCCTCGATCCTGCCCTCGCAGTGGCAGCAGTACGTCCTGCGCAGCCAGCGCCACCCGTACGAGGAGTGGCTGCGCCGCGTGTTCGAGGCCGACGCCCGACGCGACTACCCACGCGGGTCGTTCTGGGTCCCGCACCGTCACGACCACCTCGTCGCGCGGTGGGCGGAGGTCGTCGGCCCCGACCGCGTGACCGTCGTCGTCCTGGACTCCTCCGACCGCCGGATGCTGCCAGCCTCGTTCGAGGGCATGCTCGGGCTCCCCGAGGGGACCCTCGTCCCGCACGAGGACCGCGACAACCGCTCGCTGACCGCGGCGGAGGCCGAGCTCATGCAGGCCTACCACCGCAGCCTCGCGGAGATGAGCGTCGACCGGCGCATCCACTACCGGCTGCTCAACGCCGGTGCCGACGTCTCCTTCAAGAAGCGGCGCCCCGGCTCCGACGAGCCCAAGCCGTACACCCCGCAGTGGGCGCTCGACGCGGCCGCTGGGGTCGGAGCGGAGATGGCGGCGGCGATCGCGGCCTCCGGCGTCCGGGTCGTGGGCGACCTCGACGTGCTGGCGCAGGCACGGACCGCTCCGGCGCCGCCGGACGTCCGGCTGACGCCCGAGGCAGCCGGACGTCTCGCCGCCTCGCTCGCCGCGGCGTCCCAGGAGCTGCTCGACTCGGCCCGGCGGCGCAGCGCGCACGAGCTCGCGCTCCAGCGCCGGGAGCCGGCGACGCCGGCGTCGCTCGCCGCGACTCCCGGGGGCGCCCTCGTCCGCGAGCTGCTGCGTCGCGCGCGCCGCCGCGTGACGGCCGTGTTCGGGCGGTGACAGGGGCGCAGACCGCGCGTGTAGGCTTTCGCTCACCGATGACCGAAAGGCGATCGATGACCGAGCTGCTCCTCCCGGAGGGCACACGACTCGTGCACGTCGGGCCGCACAAGACGGGCAGCACCGCCTTGCAGGGAGCGTTCGACAACGCCCGTGGGGCCGCGCTCGAGCAGGGTGTCCGTTACGCCGGGCGCACCCGGCACGAGTCCGTCGCCGTGCGCTGGGTCACCGACCGGATCCTCCCTCAGCAGAACCCCGTCGCGGCGGAGAAGCGGTGGCGCGAGCTCGTCACCGAGCTGACGGAGTCGCCCGAGCCCCGGGTCGTCGTGTCGAGCGAGTTCTTCTCCGACGCCAAGGAGGAGCACGTCGAGGCGGTCGTGCGCGACCTCGGCCGCGAGAAGCTCACGATCGCGATCACGCTGCGTCCGCTCGCCAAGATCCTTCCCTCGCAGTGGCAGCAGTACCTCCAGCGCGGCATGACGCACTCGTACGACGAGTGGCTCGACCGCACCTTCAACGGCACCTCGCCGACCCCGTCGTTCTGGCAGCGCCACCGCCACGACGCGCTCGTCCGGCGCTGGGGCGACGTGGTCGGCTTCGACAACGTCGTCGTGATCATGCTCGACGGCAAGGACTACGGGTTCCTCCCGCACACCTTCGAGGAGCTCCTCGGGCTCCGGGACGGCACGCTCGAGGTCCCCGAGGACCTGGTCAACCGGTCGCTCACGTTCCACGAGGCGGAGATGCTGCGCGCCTTCAACGTGCAGTACAAGGCCGAGAAGCTCCCGATGCCGCTGTACGACCGGCTGGTCAACACCCGCGCCGGCCACTACCTCAAGCACCGCCGCCCCGAGGCGGGCGAGGCCAGGATCGAGACGCCGGGCTGGGCGATCGAGGCCGCGCAGAAGGTCGGCGCCGAGATGGCCGAGAACATCGTGGCCTCCGGCGCCCGGGTGATCGGCGACCCGGGCACGCTCGCGCTCGGAGCGCGGCCGCGCTCCGAGGACGAGGGCCCGGTCGTGCTGGACCCCGAGCTGAGCGCCCGCCTGGCCGTGGGTCTCGTGCTCGCCGGCCAGGAGGTGCAGGAGATCGACCTGCGGGCGGCCCGTCGCGCCGCCGAGCGCCCTCCCCGCCCCATGACCGCGCGCGAGATGCTCGGTGCGGCGCGCCGGCGGGTCACGGGCAAGGGGACCCGGAGGCACTGAGCGTGAGCGACCTGCTCCTCCCCGACGATGCGCTGCTGCTCCACGTCGGCCCGCACAAGACCGGGACGACGGCGGTCCAGAGCGCGTTCTTCGCCGCCGCGAGCGCGCTGGAGGAGCACGGCGTCCGCTACCCGGGCCGCAGCCGTACGCCGATGGCCGGCGTGGTCGCCGTCACCGGCCACGGGCCGATGGCCGGGGAGCCGCCGCTGGACATCAAGGACTGGGAGCGCTTCGTCGCATGCGTCCCCGAGCGTGGCCGTGTGGTGGTGTCGAGCGAGTTCTTCGCCGACGCGGAGGGCGAGGCCGTCGAGCGTGTCGTCGAGGACCTCGGCCGCGACCGGGTCCACGTCGTGGTGACCCTGCGTCCGCTCGACCGGATCGTGCCGTCGCAGTGGCAGCAGTACATCCAGAACGGCTCGGTGGTGTCGCTGCGACGCTGGCTCCGCGGGATCCTGCGCGACGACGTGGCCGGCACCTCCGGGTTCTGGCGACGGCACCGTCACGACGTCCTCGTCCGGCGGTGGGCGGACGTGGTCGGGCCGGACCGCGTCCGGGTCGTGGTCGTCGACGACCGTGACCCGGCTGCGCTCCTGCGCACCTTCGAGGACCTGGTCGGCGCGCCGGACGGCATCCTCCAGCCGGAGCCGGACCGGCTCAACCGCTCGCTGACGCTGCCCGAGGTCGAGGTCGTCCGCTCGCTCAACAAGGAGTTCCGGCTGCGCGGCTGGGAGGCGCGCGACTACCGCCGCTTCGTCCGGCTGGGGGCGACCAAGGGCCTGAAGGCGGTGCCGCCGGATCCGTCGGCCCCGCGCGTCGTGCTCCCGCGGTGGGCGCTGGAGCGGCTGCACACGGTGAGCCTCGAGATGGTCGACCAGATCCGCGCGAGCGGTGTCGCGGTCGTCGGCGACCTGGACGACCTCGTGGTCGCACGCCCGGGCCCGGACGCGCCGGACAGCATCCCCAGGACGGTAGCCGTCCCGAGCGACGTCGCCGCACGGGCGGTCGCCGGCGCGGTCGAGGCAGCGCACGCGGACAGGGCCGGGATGACGTCGCGGCTGCGCAAGATGCGGGCGCTGTCGCCGGGCGCGGTCGTCGAGCGCGTCCTGCCCCGCGTCGGCCGCCGCCGCTGACCCGCACCCCGCCTCCGTAGGATGGTGGGCATGTCGAAGACGGTCCTCACCGCGGTCGCCTGGCCCTACGCCAACGGCCCGCGCCACATCGGTCACGTGTCAGGGTTCGGAGTTCCCTCCGACATCTTCTCCCGGTACCACCGCATGATGGGCGACCGCGTCCTGATGATCTCCGGCACCGACGAGCACGGCACGCCGATCCTGGTCCAGGCCGACGCGGAGGGCTCCACCGCCGCGGCGCTCGCCGACCGCTACAACCGGGTGATCGTCCAGGACCTCGCGGGCCTCGGTGTCTCGTACGACCTCTTCACCCGCACCACCACGCGCAACCACTACGCGATCGCGCAGGAGATCTTCGCGGGCCTGCACCGCAACGGCTACCTGGTCCCGAAGGTGACGACGGGCGCCATCTCCCCGTCCACGGGCCGTACGCTGCCCGACCGCTACATCGAGGGCACGTGCCCGATCTGCGGGTACGACGGCGCGCGCGGCGACCAGTGCGACAACTGCGGCAACCAGCTCGACCCGGCCGACCTGATCGAGCCGCGGAGCCGCGTGAACGGCGAGACGCCGGAGTTCGTCGAGACCGAGCACTTCTTCCTCGACCTGCCCGCGCTCGCGTCGGCGCTGGCCGACTGGCTCAAGTCACGCACCGACTGGCGGCCGAACGTGCTGCGCTTCAGCCTCAACCTGGTGGAGGACCTCCGGCCGCGTGCCGTGACCCGCGACATCGACTGGGGTGTGCCCGTCCCGCTCGAGGGCTGGTCCGACCGCACCGACAAGAAGCTCTACGTGTGGTTCGACGCGGTCATCGGCTACCTGTCGGCGTCGGTCGAGTGGGCCGTACGCTCCGGCGACCCCGAGGCGTGGCGCGAGTGGTGGACGAACCCGGACGCGGAGTCGTCGTACTTCATGGGCAAGGACAACATCACCTTCCACTCGCAGATCTGGCCGGCGCTGCTGCTCGGCTACCGCGGACTGGGTGACAAGGGCGGCGAGACCGGCCCGCTGGGGGAGCTGGAGCTGCCGACGGAGGTCGTCTCCAGCGAGTACCTGACGATGAGCGGCTCGAAGTTCTCGACCAGCCGCGGCACCGTCATCTACGTCGGCGACTTCCTCCGGGAGTTCGGCCCGGACGCGCTGCGCTACTTCATCGCCGTCGCCGGCCCCGAGAACCAGGACGCCGACTTCACGTGGGAGGAGTTCGTCCGCCGGACCAACTTCGAGCTGGCCAACGAGTGGGGCAACCTCGTCAACCGCTCGGTCTCGATGGCGCACAAGAACTTCGGCGAGATCCCCACCCCGGGCCCCCTGACCGACGCCGACCGGGCGCTGCTGGACACCGCGGCGGCCGGCTTCGACACCGTCGGCGCGCACCTGGCCCGCAGCCGCTTCAAGCAGGGCATCGGCGAGGCGATGAGGGTCGTCACCGCGGCCAACCGCTACCTGTCGGACATGGAGCCCTGGAAGCTCAAGGACGACCGCGAGCGCCAGGCCACCGTGCTCCACACCGCGCTGCAGGTCGTCGCGGACGCCAACGCGCTCCTCACGCCGTTCCTCCCGCACGCCGCGCAGCGGGTCTTCGAGACGCTCGGCGGCACCGGCGTCTGGGCGGCGCAGCCGGAGGTCCGTGAGGTCGTCGACGACGTGCCCGCCGACCCGATCGGCGTCGGCATCCCCGAGATGGGGCGCTCGTACCCGGTGATCACCGGCGACTACGCCGCGGAGCAGGCGGTCTGGCGCCGGACGGAGATCGTCGCCGGCACGCCGCTGGCGAAGCCGACGCCGCTGTTCGCCAAGCTCGAGCCGTCGCTCGCCGAGACCGGTCCGGAGTGGGCGCCGATCGTGCGAGAGGACGCTCCCGCGTGAGTCGTGACGGAGACCGCCCGCCCCTCCCGGAGCCGCTGCCCCGTCCTGTCGTGGACAACCACTGCCACCTTGACATGGACGACTCGGCCGAGCAGCTGACGGTGGTCGAGGCCCTCGACCGCGCGCGCCAGGTGAACGTCACGCGGATCGTGCAGATCGGCTGCGACCTGCCGGGGGCTCGATGGGCGGTCAAGGCCGCCGAGGCCCACGACGCGATCATCGCGGGGGTGGCGCTGCACCCCAACGAGGCGCCGCGCCTGGCCGCCGACGGACAGCTCGACGACGCCCTCGCGGAGATCGAGTCGCTGGTCGTCTCGAGCCCTCGCGTGCGGGCGGTGGGCGAGACGGGTCTCGACTACTTCCGCACCGGGGAAGAGGGGCGTGCCGCCCAGCACGAGTCCTTCCGCGCGCACATCGCGATGGCCAAGGAGCACGACAAGACGCTCGTGATCCACGACCGCGACTCCCACGCGGACGTCCTTGCGGTCCTCGACGAGGTCGGCGCGCCGGAGCGTACGGTGATGCACTGCTTCTCCGGCCACGCCGACTTCGCACGCGCGTGCGTCGAGCGCGGGTTCTGGCTGTCCTACGCCGGCACGGTGACGTTCAAGAACGCCCAGCCGGTCCGCGACGCGCTCGCCGTCACCCCGATGGACCGGATCCTGGTCGAGACCGACGCGCCGTTCCTCACCCCGACGCCGTACCGGGGGCGGCCCAACGCCTCCTATCTCGTGCCGACGACCGTGCGGGCGATGGCGCAGGTCCTCGACGCCGACGTCGAGGCGCTCTGCGACGCGATCGACAGCAACACCGACGCCGCTTTCGGGGGCACCTGGGGCTGACCCCCGAAAGCCCGGGACGACCTGCGGAACCACAGTGCGGTAAGTTCCCGGACGGAGTGTGACCCGGGCCACGGGGGTTGGGTTTCAGGTCACGATCTGGTTACTCTGCCGAGAGTTTTGTGTCCCGACCCCCGAGGGAGCCTCGTGCGTACCCGCCTTGCACTCACGTCGGTGAGCGCTGTCGTCGTTGCCGCGATCGTGGCCGGCGTCCTCGCCTTCACCGTGCTCAACAAGACCGTCACCCTCAGCGTGGACGGCAAGGAGACCCAGGTCCGCACCTTCGGCGGCACCGTCGCCGACGTCCTGGACGCCGAGGGCATCGACCTCGGTGACCGCGACGTGGTCCTCCCCGCCGCCGACGCCAAGATCGAGGACGGCACCAAGGTCGCCGTGCGCTACGCGCGCAAGCTGGTGCTCACCGTCGACGGCAGCGCCAAGACCTACTGGACCACCGCGCTGCGCGTGGACGAGGCCCTCGACCAGCTCGGGATCCGCCCCCACGCCGCCGCGGAGCTCTCGACGAGCCGTTCGGCGACCGTCCCGCGCGCGGGACTCGCGCTGACCATCACCAGCCCGAACCAGATCCGGCTCGTCGCCGACGGCAGCCGTCGCGCAGTCTTCACCGCCGGCACGACGGTCAAGGACGCGCTGGCGGGCCTCGGGATCACGCTCGGCGCCCTCGACGAGGTCACGCCGCGGCTGTCGGCCAAGATCACCGACGGCATGCGCGTCCGCGTGGTCCGCGTCGCGAAGACCGTCCGCACCAAGACGGAGGCGGTCGAGTTCAAGACCAAGGTCCGCGAGGACGACGCGCTCGACGCCGGCGAGGTCAAGGTCGTGCGCAAGGGCAAGGACGGCACCGCGCAGGTGACGTACGAGATCGTCCGCGCCGACGGCAAGGTCCGCAGCCGCAAGGCGGTCAAGACCGTGGTCGTCACCCCGGCGCGGGCGCAGATCGAGCGCCACGGCACCAAGCCGTCGACGCCGTCGATCGACCCGGGCGACGGCTCGGTCTGGGACCGTCTCGCGCAGTGCGAGTCCGGCGGCAACTGGAGCATCAACACCGGCAACGGCTACTACGGCGGTCTCCAGTTCAACCTCGGCACGTGGCGCGCGTACGGCGGCCAGGGCTACCCGCACGAGAACTCGCGCGAGCAGCAGATCGCCGTCGCCACCAAGCTCCGCGACGCCAACGGCGGCAGCTACGGCAGCTGGCCGCACTGCGCCGCGCAGCTGGGGCTCCCGACCTGAGCGGCGACGTACGCCTCCTCGGTCCCGGCGACGTCCGTGCGCTCGCTGAGGAGCTCGACGTCGTCCCGACGAAGAAGCGTGGCCAGAACTTCGTCATCGACGCCAACACGGTGCGCCGCATCGTGCGCGCGGCTGAGGTGGGGCCGGACGACGTGGTGCTCGAGGTGGGTCCGGGGCTCGGGTCGCTGACCCTGGCCCTCCTCGACGAGGTGCGCCACGTCGTCGCCGTCGAGATCGACGAGCGGCTGGCGCAGGCGCTGCCGTCGACGATCGCGACCTTCGCACCGAGCCGCACCGGTGACGTCGACGTGCTGCACGCCGACGCCCTCCAGGTGCGGGACCTGCCGGGCCCGGCGCCGACAGCCCTCGTGGCCAACCTGCCCTACAACGTGTCCGTCCCCGTCCTGCTGCACCTGTTCGAGCAGGTCCCGACGATCGAGCGCGGGCTCGTCATGGTCCAGGCCGAGGTCGCGGACCGGCTGACAGCGGGCCCCGGCTCGCGGACGTACGGCGTGCCGAGCGTCAAGGCGTCCTGGTACGCCGACGTGCGCCCTGCCGGTCGCGTGGGTCGCACCGTGTTCTGGCCGGCGCCCAACGTCGACTCCGGTCTCGTCGCGTGGACGCGCCGCGAGCCTCCCGCCGGCGCGGACCGGCGCCGCGTCTTCGCTGTCGTCGACGCCGCGTTCGCCCAGCGCCGCAAGACGCTGCGGGCGGCGCTGGCGGGGATCGCGGGCGGCGCCGACCGCGCCGAGGCGGCGCTCCACGCCGCCGGCATCTCCCCGCAGGAGCGGGGCGAGCAGCTCGACCTCGCGGCCTACGTCCGCATCGCGGTGGCCCTCGACGCGCAGCCCGAGGCGCCGGCAGCCGGACGGTAGGTTGATCCGGTGCGAACGACGACCGTCCGGGTTCCGGCGAAGATCAACCTGTGCCTCGGCGTGGGCCCGCGCCGCGACGACGGCTACCACCCGCTCGCGACCGTCTACCAGGCCGTGGACCTGTGCGACGAGATCCGGGCCACGGAGGTCTCCGACGACGCGGTGACCGTGCGGGTGCAGTTCGCCGGCGACGGTCGGCGCGAGGAGGCGCCGGTGCCGACCGGGCCCGACAACCTGGCGGTCAAGGCGGCCTGCGCCCTCCGCGACGCCTTCGCGGTCGACGCCGGCGTGAGCCTCGCGATCCGCAAGGCGATCCCGGTGATGGGCGGCATGGCGGGAGGGTCGGCGGACGCGGCGGCGGCGCTCGTCGCGTGCGACGCCCTCTGGGGCACCGGCGCGACCAGGAGCGAGCTCGAGGACATCGCGGCCACGCTCGGTTCCGACGTGCCGTTCCTCCTGCACGGGGGGACGGCGCTCGGCGGCGGCCGCGGCGAGGAGGTCAGCCCGGTGCTGGCGCGCGGGCGGTTCCACTGGGTTTTCGCGATCGCCGACCGCGGGCTCTCGACCGCCGAGGTCTACGCCCGGTACGACGAGCTGCACGCCGACGTCCCACCGCCGGCGCCGGAGGTCCCGCAGGAGCTGCTCACGGCGCTGGCCGCCGGGGACGCGACCGCGCTCGGCGCCGCGCTGTCGAACGACCTTCAGAAGGCGTCGCTCGACCTGCGCCCTGAGCTGGGCCGCGTCCTCGAGGTCGCCCAGGAGGGCGACGCCCTCGGCGCGCTCGTGTCGGGATCGGGCCCCACGGTCATGCTGCTCGCGGAGGACACGGTGCACTCCGAGGAGCTCGCCCGCCTGCTGCTCGCGACCGGCGTCTGCGCCGACGCGGTGCACGCGAGCGGCCCGGAGCCAGGCGCGCGCCTGGTCTGAGCCCGACCGCGTCACGCGCCGGGGCGGCCCCGGTCCAGCGCGGCGACGAGCGACGTCATCACCGTGCGCCAGTGCGCCCGTTGGTGGGCACGCTCGCGGGCGCTCGTCAGCCGCTCCTGGTGGAAGCGGATCATCGACCGCCCCGGTCCGCTGTCGCTGACGACGACCTGCACGACGGTGTCGTGGTCCGCGTCGCGCGGACGCCACGTGAGCCGGACCCGGTCCTGCGGCCGGAAGCTGCGGATCTCGCCGGTCGTCCCCTCGCGGGTCTCGTACCGGGTGCCCCGCTCGGCGGCGAGCACGACGTCGTGGCCGAGCCACAGATCTGTCCCCGCGGGCGAGACGAGGAAGGCCCACACCTCGTGGGCGGGGTGGTCGACGGTCTTGGAGACGCCGATCTGCCACCCGGCGTCGCGGGTCAGGCCGACCGGCGTCCGCTCCTGCTGCGTCACCGGACCACCGCGGCGGTCACGGTCACCTCGACGAGGGCGCCCGGAACGCCCAGCCCGGACACCCGCGCGAAGGTCACCAGCGGGGGCGGTCCGTCGGTCACCAGCCGCGAGGCGACGACGGCGTACGCGGCCTGCAGGTCGGCTCCGTCGACCATGAGGACGGACCAGGCGATCGTGTCGGAGAGGCCGGCACCTGCTGCGGCGAGGGCCGTCTCGACGTTGTCGAGGGTCTGCGACACCTGCGCCGCGACGTCGTCCCCGCCGATGACCGTGCCGGTCGGGTCGACCGCGTTCTGACCGCCGACGTGGATCGTCGTCGCCGACGGCGGCACGACGGCGACGTGGCTGAAGGCGGGGCTCTGGACCAGGCCCTCCGGGCTGAGCAGTGCGATCTCGTTCATGTCGGCCACGCTAGCGGCGTACCCTGTCAGATCATGTCAGGGTTCAGCGACGACCTCGTCGACCCCCGGGCGCTGACCCCGACCGGTCGGCGCCTCGAGGTGCTCGCGGTCCTGCAGGCGCAGCCGGGCATCTCCGCGGCGCGCCTCGCGGAGCGCCTCGGCGTCACCGAGCGGACGGCGCGGCGCGACGTCGCCCACCTGCGCGATCTCGGCTACCGGGTGGACGCCGAGGCCGGTCGCTACGGCGGCTACACGCTCGCGGCAGGACGCGCCGTCCCTCCGCTCCTGCTGGACGCCGACGAGGTCCTCGCGGTCGGCGTCGCACTCCGGTCCGCGGTCGCCGTCGACGGCACCAGCACGGCCGCGGTCACGGCGCTGGCCAAGCTCACCGAGTCGGTCCCGAGCCGGCTCCGCTCCCGGCTGGACGCCCTCGCACACACCGAGTCCGCTCCTGTCCCGTGGGACCGGACGGTCGACCCCGCCGTCCTGATGACGCTCGCCCACGCCTGCCGCAACGTCGAGACGGTCCGTGTACGGCACCGCCGCGCGCCCTCGGCCGAAGCGCGCCCGCGCGACCTGCAGCCGTATCGCGTCGTCCAGGTGGCCGCGCGGTGGTACCTCGTCGCGTACGACCCCGCGGTGCCCGCATGGCGCACGTACGCGCTCGACCGGATCGACGAGGTCAGCTCCCTCGGGCGACGGTCGGCGCCGCCCGACCCTCCGGACGACGCCGTCGCCTTCGTCACCGAGACGCTCGCGCAGCGCTTCGGCGGCCACCGGGTCCGGGTCCGGATGCTCACCTCCGCCGACCTGGTCCGCCGTCTGGTCCCGCCGACGGTCGGCTCGGTCGAGGCCGACGGCGAGGACTGCGTCGTGACGCTCCGCACCGAGGACCTCGACTGGGCAGCGCGCTGGCTCGTCGCGCGAAACGTCGACTTCGACGTGATCGAGCCCCTCGCGCTGGTCGACCGGATCCGCGCCCTGGGGGAGTGGCTGGTGGCGCGCTACCCCGCAGGGTGACGCCGACGGGCCTTGCGTGGGGGCAGCCTCGTACGCTTGCTCAGGTGACGCCGCCGCCGAATCTCGTGAACCTCGACGGGGTCGACAAGTCCCACGGCACCCGGACGCTGCTGGACTCGGTCAGCCTCGGGATCTCCGCCTCCGACCGGATCGGGATCGTCGGCCGCAACGGCGGTGGCAAGACGACCCTGCTGCGGGTCCTCTCCCGCATCGAGCCCGCCGACGCCGGGCGCGTGACGCACGCACGCGGGCTGGAGGTCGGCTACCTCAACCAGCGCGACGAGCTCCACGAGGCGCACACCCTGCGCGAGGCTGTGCTGGGAGGCAAGGCCGACCACGAGTGGGCGGCCGACTCCACGACCCGCGAGATCGTCACCGTCCTGCTCGCCGGCATCCCGCTCGACCGCATCGTCGAGGGCATGTCAGGCGGGGAGCGCAGGCGCGCCTCGCTCGCCCGCCTGCTGCTCGGCCAGCACGACCTCCTCGTGCTCGACGAGCCGACCAACCACCTCGACATCGACGCCATCGCGTGGCTCGCCCGCCACCTGCGCCTGCGCGAGTGCGCGCTCGTCGTCGTCACCCACGACCGGTGGTTCCTCGACGAGGTCGCGACCCGGACGTGGGAGGTCCACGACGGGGTCGTCGACCAGTACGACGGCGGCTACGCGGCGTACGTGCTCGCGCGGGCCGAGCGCGACCGGCAGGCCGCGGCGACCGAGAGCCGGCGCCGCAACCTCGTCCGCAAGGAGCTCGCGTGGCTGCGGCGGGGGGCACCCGCACGCACCTCGAAGCCGAAGTTCCGGATCGAGGCCGCCAACACGCTGATCGCCGACGAGCCGCCGCCGCGCGACCGGCTCGAGCTCGAGCGGTTCGCCACCCAGCGTCTGGGCAAGGACGTCATCGACCTCGAGGACGTCTCGCTGGTCCGCGGCGACGCGTTGATCCTCGACCGTGCGACGTGGCGGCTCGGCCCTGGCGACCGCGTCGGACTGGTCGGCCCGAACGGCACCGGCAAGACCTCGATCATGCGGCTGCTCACCGGGGCGGTCACCCCGGACTCAGGGCGGGTGAAGCGCGGCAAGACGGTGGCGGTCGCGTACCTCTCCCAGGCGCTCGACGAGATGGACCCGACCCAGCGCGTCCTCGACGCCGTCAAGGGTCCGGAGCTGCAGTCGAGCACCTTGCTCGAGGGCTTCGGGTTCACCGGTGACCTCCTGACGGCACGGATCGGCGACCTGTCCGGCGGCGAGCGTCGTCGTCTGCAGGTGATGCGGATCCTGCAGGCCGAGCCCAACGTCCTGCTCCTCGACGAGCCGACCAACGACCTCGACATCGACACGCTCACCGTGATCGAGGACTACCTCGACCGGTGGCCGGGCACGCTCGTGGTCGTCTCCCACGACCGCTACTTCCTCGAGCGCGTCACGGACACCGTGTACGAGCTGCCGGGCGACGGGTCGATCCGGATGCTGGTGGGCGGCGTGGACGACTACCGTCCGCGCGAGCCAGGGGCCCGTCGTACGCCGGGCGCCGAGGCGGCGACCACGGTGGCCGCGGCGACGGCCCCTGCCGGCGCGGGGAGCGCCACGGCCACGGCCGCGTTGTCGGGTGCCGAGGAGCGGGCGGCGCAGAAGGAGATGGCGCGCATCGACCGCAGGCTGGCCAGGCTCGCCGAGCAGGCCGCGGCGGTGGAGGCCGAGATGGCGGCTCACCCGACCGACGTCGGGATGCTCTCCGACCTGCAGACCCGGCTGGCCTCGATCTCGAGCGAACGCGACGAGCTCGAGGCGATCTGGCTGGATCTTGCCGAGGTGCTAGGTTGAGGTCTGTCGATAGATAGATTTTCTACCTAATGGAGTGAGAGTGGCTCGGTCCGACTCTGCCCACCGTTCCCCTGGCCGACTCCGGTGGATCGTGCCGATCGCCCTGGTCCTCGTCTGGCTCGTCCTCGGCGGCCTCGCCGGCCCGTTCGCCGGCAAGCTCTCCGAGGTCTCGGAGAACGACAACGCGGCGTTCCTCCCCGAGAGCGCCGAGTCGACCGAGGTCGCCAAGATCCAGGAGGCGTTCAGCCCCGAGACGGTGGCGGTGGTGATCGTCTGGGAGTCGGACGGCCCGATCTCCGCCGAGGGCCGTGCGGCGGTCGCCGACCAGCTCGACGCGGTCGCCCAGGTCGACGGCATCGAAGGCCCGGCCAGCCCACCGGTCCCGTCCGAGGACGGCGACGCGCTCGTGGGGTACGTGCAGGTCGCGGCGTCGTACGAGGGTGAGATCGAGACGGTCGTCGACGACGTGCGCGCATCGGTCGAGGAGGTCGACGGCGCCACGCCGTACGTGACCGGCCCTGGCGGGTTCGCCGCCGACATCGGCTCGGCGTTCGGCGGGATCGACGGCCTGCTGCTCGGGGTCGCCCTCGTCGTGGTCCTGGTGATCCTGCTGATCGTCTACCGCAGTCCGCTGCTCCCGTTCGCGGTGCTGCTCACCTCCGTGCTGGGGCTCGGGCTGGCCGCGTTCGTCGTCTACCGGCTGGCCGACGCCGGCGTCCTCGACCTCAACGGCCAGAGCCAGGGGATCATGTCGATCCTGGTCGTCGGCGCGGCGACGGACTACGCCCTGCTCCTGGTCGCGCGCTACCGCGAGGAGCTGCGCGTCCACGAGGACCGCTTCACGGCCATGCGGGTCGCGTGGCGCCGCGCGCTGCGGCCGGTGCTCGCCTCCGGCAGCACGGTGATCCTGGGGCTGCTGTGCCTCCTCCTGTCCGACCTCACCTCCAACCGCAGCCTCGGCCCCGTCGCGGCGCTCGGCATCGCGGCGGCGATGCTGTCCGCGCTGACCTTCCTGCCGGCGGCGCTCGTGCTGCTGGGGCGGGTGGCGTTCTGGCCGTTCCGTCCGCACGTGGGCACCGCCAAGCCGGAGGAGTCGGGCGTCTGGGGCAAGGTCGCCGCGCTGGTCAAGCGCCGGCCACGGCGCCTCTGGGTGGGGGCCACGCTCGGGCTCGCCGTCGCCGCGGCCTTCGCGCCGACCTTCCAGGCCTCGGGCGTCTCGCAGAGCGACCTGTTCCTTGGCGAGGTCGAGGCGGTCCAGGGTCAGGAGGCGCTCGTCCGGCACTTCCCGGGAGGCTCGGGCTCCCCGGCCGTCGTGGTGGCTCCCGAGGACGACCTCGACGAGGTCGTCCGTGTCGTGCAGGGCACCGACGGCGTC
Source organism: Mumia spirodelae (assembly GCF_050632745.1). NCBI lineage: Bacteria > Bacillati > Actinomycetota > Actinomycetes > Propionibacteriales > Nocardioidaceae > Mumia > Mumia spirodelae. The sequence continues at coordinate 760,621 of NZ_JBODSD010000001.1, forward strand.
GCCTCCGCGGCGCCGACGACCGACGACGCGACCGGGTCGTCCCCCACCGGCGACGCACCCCCGAAGGTGGTCGACGGCCGCGTGGTCGTCGAGGTCACGCTCGAGGACGCGGCGGACAGCCACGCGGCGGAGGAGACGGTGCGGACCCTGCGCTCGGAGCTGCACGACCTCGGCGACCAGGTCCTCGTGGGCGGGTCCACGGCGCAGCAGGTGGACGGCAACGACGTCGCGGAGCGTGACCGTACGGTGATCATCCCGGTCGTGCTCGTCGTGATCCTGCTGATCCTCGTCGTGCTGCTGCGGTCGGTCCTCGCGCCGGTGCTGCTGGTCGCGACCACCGTGCTCAGCTTCTTCTCGACGCTGGGCGTGGCGGCGCTGGTGTTCGACCACGTCTTCGGGTGGCCGGGCGCGGACCCGTCGGTCCCGCTGTACGCGTTCGTCTTCCTCGTGGCGCTGGGGATCGACTACAACATCTTCTTGATGACGCGCGTGCGGGAGGAGTCCATGCGACGCGGCACCCGGGAGGGGATCCTGCACGGGCTGGTCGTGACCGGGGGCGTGATCACGTCGGCCGGTGTCGTGCTCGCGGCGACGTTCTCGGCGCTCGCGGTGATCCCGATCCTCTTCCTCGCCCAGATCGCGTTCCTGGTCGCGTTCGGCGTGCTCCTCGACACGCTCCTCGTCCGGTCGCTGCTCGTGCCGGCCCTGTCGTACGACATCGGGTCGCGGATCTGGTGGCCGAGCGGGCTCCAGCGTCGGCGCTGACCCGACCGGTCACTCGGCGGCGTCGAACGGAAGCAGCAGGGCCCGGAGCAGGGCGGCGAGCTGCCCCGCGTCGCCGTCGGCGAGCGCGGCGAGCAGCTCCCGCTCGCGCGCCAGGAGGGCCTCGAGCGCGGCGTCGACCGTCGTCAGCCCCGCGTCCGTCAGCCGGACCTGCACGCCACGCCGGTCGGCGGGGTCGGGGAGGCGTTCCACGAGGCGCCGGGCGGCGAGGCGGTCGATGCGGTTGGTCATCGTCCCGCTGGTCACGAGGGTCTCGCGCAGCAGCTCACCGGGGGAGAGCTGGTACGGCTCGCCCGCGCGGCGCAGCGCGGACAGCACGTCGAACTCCCAGCCCTCGAGGTGCTGGTCGGCGAACGCCTCACGGCGCGCCAGGTCGAGGTGGCGCGAGAGGCGCGACACCCGGCTGAGGACCTCCATCGGGTCCACGTCGAGGTCCGGGCGCTCGCGACGCCACGCGGCGACCAGTCGATCGACCTCGTCTCGCATACCGCCAGCCTAGCGTCAAGATTCTCGATGTCGAGACGAATGGTCGGTGGTCCGGTCCGCGTCGAGGCGTCGTCAACAAAGGTTGACGATCGGCGGGGTGTCAACTACGGTTGACGCATGGATCTTGGACCTGCCACCGACGCCGACCCCGCGATCGGCCTGCGCGCCGTCCGGGCCCTCCGCGAGCTCGCGGAGCGGCTCGAGCGACTCCAGGTCGAGCGGGCCCGCGCGCTCGGCTGGTCCTGGCAGCAGGTCGCCGACGCGCTCGGCGTGACGCGGCAGGCCGCGCACAAGAAGCACGGAGCGGGCGACCGCGAGGGAAGGGACTGACACATGTTCGAGCGGTTCACCGCGTCCGCGCGCTCCGCGGTCGTCGATGCCCAGGCCGAGGCACGTGAGGTCGGGGACCGGCGCATCGAGCCGGCCCACCTGCTCGGCGCGCTGGCGAGGCAGGGCGCGGGCGACGGGCTGCTGGCGCGGCACGGCATCACGTACGAGGCCGTCCGGCGCGAGATCGCCCGCGTCGGCGACGGTGCGCTCGACGCCGAGGCGCTGGCCTCGCTCGGGGTGGACCTGGACGCCGTCCGTGCGCGGGCGGAGGCGACCTTCGGCGACGGCGCCCTCGAGCGTGCCGGCCGCCGCGGCGGCCACCTGCGGTTCACGCGCGCGAGCAAGGCCGTGCTCGAGAACGCGCTGCGCGTGACGGTCGCGGGGCGGGGGCGCGAGATCGGGGCCCTGCAGGTCCTCGCCAGCGTCCTGCGAGTGGACGACCCGCGGACCGAGGCGGTCCTCGTCGCGGTCTGCGACGACCCGGCGGCGCTGCGGGCCGACGTCGAGCGGGCGGTGGCGGGGCGGGCCGCCTGATGCCGCGCTGGGACCCGACGCTCTACCTCGCGTACGAGTCCGAACGGGCACGCCCGTTCCTCGACCTCGTCGCCCGCGTCCCGATCGCGCCACGCACGATCGTGGACCTCGGCTGCGGGCCGGGACATCTCAGCGCCGTGCTCCGGGCGCGGTGGCCCGAGGCGACGATCACCGGCGTCGACTCGTCGCCGGAGATGGTCGCCCAGGCGCTGCGCGAGAACGCCGACGCGTCGACGCGCTACGAGCAGGGCGACATCGCCGCGTGGGCACCGCCGGAGCCGGTGGACCTCGTGGTCTCCAACGCCGCGTTCCAGTGGGTGCCCGACCAGCTCGAGGTCGTGCCCCGCCTGCGGGACCATGTCGCGCCGGGAGGAGTGCTCGCGTTCCAGGTCCCCGACAACCACCACGAGCCCAACCACACGCTGCTCCGGGAGATCGCGGGACGGGCGCCGTACGCGGAGCACACGACCGGCCTCGCGACGGTGCGCACCGTCTCGCCGGCGACATACCTCGACCTCCTGGTCGACGACGCATGGGACCTCGACGTGTGGGGGACGACCTACTACCACCTGCTCGAGGGCGAGGACCCCGTCTTCCGATGGATCGCCGGCACCGGCGCACGCCCGGTGCTCCAGGCGCTGCCGCCGGGGCTCCGCGAGGAGTTCACCGAGGAGTACAAGGCGGCGCTGCGCGAGGCGTACCCGCGGAAGGCGTACGGGACCGTGCTGCCGTTCCCGAGGACGTTCGTCGTCGCGAAGCGGCGCGTCTGACGGAGTCGCGAAGCGGCGTTAGTCCCCCTTCGGGCGCTCGAGCAGCCCCGGCTTGGCCTCGAGGTTGGAGAGTCCGTTCCAGGCGAGGTTGACGAGGTGGGCGGCGACGACGTCCTTGCTCGGCTTGCGGGTGTTGAGCCACCACTGCCCGGTGGTGGACACCATCCCGACGAGCATCTGGGCGTACATCGGCGCGAGCTTCGCCTCGTACCCGCGTCGTTTGAACTCGCCCACCAGGATGTCCTCGACGCGGCTCGCGACGTCGCTGATGATGCTCACGTACGACCCGGTGGGGGAGCCCACGGGCGCGTCGCGGACGAGGATGCGGAACCCGTCCGAGCTGGTCTCGATGTAGGTCAGCAGCGCGAACGCGGCCTGCTGGAGCAGCTCTCGGGGTCCGCCGCTGGTGAGCGCCGACCGCATCATGTCGAGCAGCGTGCGGACCTCGCGGTCGACCACCACCGCGTACAGGCCCTCCTTGCCGCCGAAGTGCTCGTAGACGACCGGCTTGGACACCGATGCGCGCGACGCGATCTCCTCGACCGTGGTGCCGTCGACGCCGCGCTCGGCGAAGAGCGTCCGAGCGATCGCGATCAGCTGCTCGCGCCGCTCGGCGGCCGTCATCCGCTTGCTGCTGCGCTTGGTCTCCGGCTCGGGGTTCTTGGCCACTCTCGGCATTGTGCCGTACTGCCCCCGGCGAGGGTGCTGGCGCGTCGGTCGGCGCGTTCCCCGGTATTCCAGCGTCCGGTCGGATGCGGGATGTGACGATGATCTCCTTCCCAGGCAGGTAAGCAAGCGCTTAGTTACCGGGATCACAAGGCCCTGGAAGGACTTCTTTCGCGCCTCTTGCCCGATTTGTAACGGACTCGTTAACGTCCGTTGGCACTTGGCGGAAACCCCGACGGTCGGGGGCGCTCTCGGGTCGCCGAACCGAAGGAGGACAGCGATGTTCAGACACCTCGGAGTCCGGCTCGCGGCACTGCTCGCAGCCGTGACCCTTCCCTTCGTCGGCGTCTCGGCGCCGGCGGCCGTCGGCGCGGAGAACCCGTACGAGCGGGGGCCCGCGCCGACCGCGTCCAGCGTGCTCGGCAACGGCTCGTTCGCGGTCAGCACCACCTCGGTCTCGAGCCTGCTCGTGACCGGGTTCGGCGGAGGCACGATCTACTACCCGACGACGACGTCGGCGGGCACGTTCGGAGGTGTGGTCCTCGCGCCGGGCTTCACCGCCACGTCCAGCGCGTACGCCACCCTGGCGCGCCGGGTCGCGTCCCACGGGTTCGTGGTGTTCGCGATCGACACCACCACCACGCTCGACCAGCCCGACAGCCGCGGCCGGCAGATCCTGGCCGCGCTCGACTACCTGACCGAGCGCAGCAGCGTGCGGACCCGCGTGGACTCCTCGCGGCTGGCCGCGTCGGGACACTCGATGGGCGGTGGGGGCACCCTGGCCGCCGCCAACCTGCGGCCGAGCCTGAAGGCGGCCGTCGCGCTCCAGCCGTGGCACACCACCAAGAGCTGGAGCGGGGTGCGGGTGCCGACGATGATCATCGGTGCCCAGAACGACACGGTCGCGTCGACCCTCGCGCACTCGATCCCGTTCTACAACTCCCTCACCGGCGCGCCCGAGCGCGCGTACGGAGAGCTGGCGGGGGCGAGCCACTTCGCCGGCAACACCAACCCTGACTGGCAGGGACGCCTGATGGTCACCTGGCTCAAGCGGTACGTGGACCAGGACACGCGCTACTCGCAGTTCCTCTGCCCGGCGCCGACGAGCATCGCGCTGTCGGACTACCGGAACTCCTGCCCCGACTGACCCTCGAGCCGGAGCGCAGGACGGGAAAGGGCCGGGCCACGATGACGGAACCATCGTGGCCCGGCTCTCCCATGATGACCGGGCCCCCGGCACGCACTCCTGCCGGGCGGCCCGTTCGGCTTGCACGACGCACGACGCAGGTCGACCGTGGAGAGGAGGCACGTCCTGAGGAGGTCTCCATGCACGTGAGCAAGCTGGCCCGCTGGGCCGCCGTGATCGCCGTGGTGGCGGCGTTCGTGATCTCGGGCATCACGATCTTGCTGCTGGTCCGCGCCGGCACGCTCGACAGTCAGCCGTGGGAGGCCCTCGGGACGGCGCTCGCGATCTTCGGCGCCATCTGCGCGCTGATCACCGGCATCGCCGAGGCCGACCTCGGCAGCCACAAGACGAAACGGGACGCCCAGCCGCACTGAGACAGACGCCCAGCCGTACTGGCCGCGCGGGTCGGCTCAGGCGACCGACGGCACGTCGACGCGCTTGGCGGCGATGCGCGACGCGACCGGCCAGCGCACGTCCCTGACCCAGCCCGCCTTCTCGAAGAGCCAGATCAGCCGGGCCGAGATGTCGACCTGCCCGCGCAGCACGCCGTGGCGCGCGCAGGTGGGGTCGGCGTGGTGGAGGTTGTGCCAGCTCTCGCCCATCGACGGGATCGCGAGCCACCACACGTTGCCCGAGCGGTCGCGCGAGCGGAACGGTGACTCGCCCATCGTGTGGCAGATGGAGTTGATCGACCAGGTGACGTGGTGCACGAGGAACACCCGGACCAGCGACGCCCAGAAGAACGCCGTCACCGCGCCCTGCCAGGACCAGGTCACCAGACCGCCGATCACCGCGGGTGCCGCGAGCGACACCGCGACCCACATGGGGAACTGCCGAGACAGGCGGACGATGTCGCGGTCCTTGAGGAGGTCGGGGGCGTACTGACGCTGCGGGGTCTGCTCGGCGTTGAACATCCAGCCGATGTGGGCGTAGACGAAGCCCTTGGTCAGCGCCGGGATCGTCTCGCCGTAGCGCCACGGGGAGTGCGGATCACCCTCGCGGTCGGAGAACTTGTGGTGCTTGCGGTGGTCGGCGACCCAGCGCGTGATCGGACCTTCGATCGCGAGGCTCCCGGCGACGCCGAGCGCGACCTTGACCGCGCGGTTCGGCTTGAAGGACTTGTGGGTGAAGAGGCGGTGGAGACCGACGGTCACGCCGAGCGAGCCGATCAGGTAGAACACGGCGAGGAGGACCAGGTCGACCGGCCCCAGCCAGCCGCCCCAGGCGACGGGGATCGCCGCCAGCAGCGCGAGGAACGGCACGGCGACGAACACCGCGAGGGTGATCTGCTCGGCCTTTCCGGGGGGCGCCCCTTCGGCGCCGTGTCCGGCCTCGTTGCGCATCGGGGTCTCGAGTCCTGCGGGCATCGGAGTCTCCTCGGTGCTGGGGAGCGACTTCGGGGAAGCCTACCTACGTTCGCGTAGGTTCAGTGTTGCTGGTGGACCGGTACCCGGCAACCCCTCCGGCAATCGCCAGCCGGGAGGTGCCCGCCGCCAGCGGTCGGTGTGGGCAGGGCGCCCGCGGTTCCGTACGCTGGGGGCGGATGATCCCCGGTTGGTCTGTCGGCAGGGCCCGCCGCACTTTGAATGCGGATCAAGCGACGTAGGTTCGACTCCTACCCGGGGAGCTCATCCGCCAGACCGAGTCGCCGGCCCGAGAGGAACGCGTGAGCGAGCAGGCTCCGACCACCGTGATCGTCCTGGCTGCCGGGGGCGGCACACGGATGCGCTCGAAGACGATGAAGGTGCTCCACCCGCTGGCCGGGAGGACGCTGCTCGGGCACGCGCTGCACGCCGCGCGCGGGATCGCGCCCGACCACGTCGTCGCCGTCATCGGCAACCAGCGCGAGCAGGTCGCCGAGCACCTGGCCCAGGTCGACCCCGACGTCGTCCAGGCGGTGCAGGAGGAGCAGCTCGGCACGGGGCACGCCGTCGCGGTCGCGCTCGCGACCCTCGGCGAGCAGGCGGCCGGCACCGTCGTCGTGGTCTACGGCGACGTGCCGCTGCTCGAGCCGGAGACGCTCGAGGGCTTCGTCGCCGACCACCGCGAGCACGACCGCACGCTCAGCGTCCTCACCGCGAGGATCGGCAACCCGCACGGCTACGGCCGCGTGGTGCGCGGACCGGACGGCGCCGTCGTCGCGATCGTGGAGGAGCGCGACGCGACCGACGAGCAGCGCCGGATCGACGAGATCAACTCCGGGATCCTCGCCTTCGACCTGGCGTGGGCGCGCGACGCGCTGCGCGGCGTCGGCAACGACAACGCGCAGGGCGAGTACTACCTGACCGACCTCATCGGGGTCGCGGTCGCCGAGGGGCGCACCGTCGGGGCGTACGAGATCGAGGACGAGATCCAGACCGAGGGCGTCAACACGCGGGTGCAGCTGGCCCGCCTGGCCGCAGAGGCCAACAGGCGCATCGTCGAGCGGCACATGCTGGCCGGCGTCACGGTCGTCGACCCCGCGACGACCTGGATCGACGCCGACGTCTCGATCGGGGCGGACACGACGATCCAGCCGGGCACGCAGATCCTCGGTGCGACGACCATCGGCTCCGACGCCGTCATCGGTCCGGACTGCACGCTCCAGGACATGGAGATCGGCGACGGTGCGAGCGTCGTCCGCACCCACGCGTCGCTCTCGGTGATCGAGGCCGGCGCCACGACCGGACCCTTCACCTACCTCCGCCCCGGGACGACCGTCGGCGCCGGCGGCAAGCTCGGCGCGTTCGTCGAGGCCAAGAACACCCGCGTCGGTCCCCGCGCGAAGGTGCCGCACCTCTCCTACGTCGGCGACGGCGACATCGGCGAGGGCGCCAACGTCGGCGCCGGCACGATCTTCGCCAACTACGACGGCGTCAACAAGCACCGCACGACGATCGGCGCCCAGGCGAGGACCTCGTCCAACAACACGTTCGTGGCCCCGGTGACCGTCGGCGACGGTGCCTTCACCGGCGCGGGAGCGACGATCCGCGAGGACGTGCCCCCGGGGGCGCTTGGCGTGTCGGCTGGATCACAGAGGAATATTGAAGGGTGGGTCGCGCGGAGACGCCCCGGGACCCCGGCAGCGGAGGCCGCCGCCCGTGCGGCCGCCGGCGAGCACAGCGACGACGACGTCCAGGAGAGCAGCACGTGACCGGTATCAAGCGCACCACCGAGAAGAACCTGATGCTCTTCTCCGGACGTTGTCACCCCGCTCTCGCCGAGGAGGTCGCGAAGGAGGTCGGCACGTCGATCGTCCCGACCTCGATCTACGACTTCGCCAACGGCGAGATCTACGTGCGCTACCAGGAGTCCGTCCGCGGCTCCGACGCCTTCGTGATCCAGAGCCACTCCGCGCCGATCAACGAGGCGATCATGGAGCAGCTGATCATGGTCGACGCGCTCAAGCGCGCCTCGGCCAAGCGGATCACCGTCATCCAGCCGTTCTACGGGTACGCCCGCCAGGACAAGAAGCACCGTGGCCGCGAGCCGATCTCGGCCCGGCTGATGGCCGACCTCTTCCTCACCGCCGGCGCGGACCGTCTGATGGTCGTCGACCTGCACACGGCCCAGATCCAGGGATTCTTCGACGGGCCCGTGGACCACCTGATGGCGATGCCGATCCTCACCGACTACGTGCTCCAGCGCTACGGCGACAAGCGGCTCGCCGTCGTCTCGCCCGACGCGGGCCGGATCAAGGTCGCGGAGAACTGGGCCGAGAAGCTCGGCGGCGTCCCGCTGGCGTTCATCCACAAGACCCGCGACATCGACCGTCCCAACGAGACCGTCGCCAACCGCGTCGTCGGCGACGTCGAGGGCCGGACCTGCATCCTGGTCGACGACCTCATCGACACCGGCGGAACGATCGTCCAGGCCTGCGAGGCGCTGATGGCGGCCGGTGCGGCCGACGTGGTCATCGCCGCGACGCACGCCGTCTTCTCCGGCCCGGCGGTCGAGCGGCTCGAGGGGTGCTCGGCGTCGGAGGTCATCATCACGAACACCCTGCCGCTGGCCGACGACAAGCGCTTCGACAAGCTCACCGAGCTCTCGATCGCGCCGCTGCTCGGTCAGGCGATCCGCGAGGTCTTCGAGGACGGCTCGGTCACGAGCCTGTTCGACGGCAAGGCCTGAGCCGCCGCCGTACGCCCGCGCCGGCCTGCCGGGCCCACCGGTGCGACGGCGCCTCGACGAGGCGGTAGAAGACGACCGCGCAGGCGAGGACCGTGACGAGCACCAGCGGGCCGGCGACGAGCCAGGTGCTTGGGGGAGCGCGAGGACCAGCGCGGCCGCCACGAGCAGGGGCTCGTGCACGAGGTAGACGCTGTACGACCGTGCGCCCCACCACTGCAGCGGCCGCGCCCGAAGCCCTCCGGCCACCGGACCCCTGCCGAGCGCGAGGACGAGCAGCGCCGTGAGCCCGACCAGGGAGAGGGCGTAGCGGACGGGCGGGGGTCCGAGCGGGACCGACGTCAGGCTCGGTGCGGTCGCGAGCAGCGCAGCGACCAGCACCATCACCGACCACGACCACGAGGTCCAGCGGACCGACGAGACCTGGCGACCGGCGTCGACCAGCCGGCCGTGGTTCACCGCGAGCACGACGCCGATCCCGAAGACGGGCACGTACTCGGCGAGGCCGCTCACCAGCCAGCCGGCCGGTGCCTCGGCGATCCGCAGGTCGAAACGCGCCCACGTGCTGGTGCCCACGAGCACCAGGAGGACGAGGGGCCAGCGCGCGCCGCTCGAGACACGGCCCAGCACGGCCCAGACCAGCGGCAGGAGGAGCGAGAACCACAGCTCCCACTGCAGCGACCACAGGGGGCTGTCGACCGTCGAGGTCCACCGCAGCAGCGTCAGGTCGTGGAGGACCGTGCTGCCGCTGACCGGCTGGTGCATCTGGAGCCACACGCTCTCGCCGTCCGGTCGCCGCACCAGCGCGGCGAGGACGGACGCCAGCGCGACGGCGGCCCAGAGCGGGACCAGCAGGCGGAGGAGGCGCTGCGGGTAGTAGGCCGCCCACCACGTCCGGTCACGCACCTCGCGGGCCAGCGGGAGCGCGAGGACGAATCCGCTGAGGACGAAGAAGAGCAGGACCGCCTCGTGGCCCGCCCACACCAGGTGGAGGGGAGTCGCCCGCAGCCACCACGCGACGGACCCCGGCGCCGAGTCCGTCCCGGCGACCTCGTCGCGGGCCAGCGAGGGGACGACGAGCAGGAAGTGGTGGAGGACGACGACGGCGCACGCGAGCCCGCGGAGGCCGTCGAGCGCGTCGAGGCGCGACGGCGCGGACGGTGCGGGCGGTGCGGGCGTGGGGTCCGAGGTGCGCACGACTCCTCCCTCCGAGAACGGCGTCGGCGGCGTCACCGTAACCGCGACGGCCGTGTCGGGGAGGCGCTTCGCCGCAATTGCCCCCGCAACCCGTTTCGACAGCGTTCGCCCGACCCTTGTAGGATGGGGAAGTTGCCTCGGCGAGGGTTGGCTTTCCGTCAGCCGTGATCGACTTGGTGTCTTGGACTCAGTGCGCGATGCGGCCGTCCGAAAGACCACCGTCGCCGAGGCGCGACCACCGCTCGTAGATTCCCGTTCTTTGAAGGAGCAGTACCGCCGTGTCCGAGATCAAGATCAAGGCAGAGACGCGTACCGAGTTCGGCAAGGGTGCCGCTCGCCGTATCCGTCGCGACAACAAGGTTCCTGCGGTCCTCTACGGTCACGGCATCGACCCGATCCACGTCATGCTGCCGGGCCACGATCTGATGCTCGCGCTCAAGCAGCCCAACGCGCTGCTGTCGGTCGAGGTCGAGGGCGACGCCCAGCTGGCCCTCCCGAAGCAGGTCCAGCGCGACCCGATCAAGGGCTTCATCGAGCACGCCGACCTGCTGGTCGTGCGTCGCGGCGAGAAGGTCACCGTCGACGTCCCGGTCGTCGTGACCGGCGACGCGATCAGCGGCTCCATGGTCGTCACCGAGAGCCCCACGGTCGCCATCGAGGCCGAGGCCACCCACCTGCCCGAGCAGATCGAGGTGTCGGTCGAGGGTCTCGAGGCCGGGGCGCAGATCAAGGCCTCCGACCTCGAGCTCGCCAAGGGCTCGGCGCTCGCCGTCGACGGCGACGTGCTGATCGTCAACGTCGTCGCCGAGGCCACCGCCGAGCAGGTCGAGGCCGAGCTGGAGGAGGCCGAGGCCGAGGCCGGCATCGAGCGCGACGAGCCGCAGGTCGAGGCCGAGGCTGCTGACGCCGAGGCCGCACCGGCCGAGTGACGCGTCCCTGACGCGGACGGAGCACCCCTCGCCATGACGGACTCGCCCTGGCTGGTCGTCGGCCTGGGCAACCCCGGGCCGGGATACGCGCAGACGCGTCACAACATCGGCTACATGGTCGCCGACGCCCTCGCGGAGCGTGCCGGCGGCCGGTGGAAGTCGCACAAACCCACACGCGCGGACGTCGTGGAGGGTCGCCTCGGCGGCACTCCCGGCGTCCGCGTCGTGCTGGGTCGCTCGCGCGGGTACATGAACGAGAGCGGCGGTGCGGTCAAGGCGCTGTCGACGTTCTACAAGGTGCCGCCGGAGCAGCTCGTCGTGGTCTACGACGAGCTGGACCTCCCGTACGAGACGATGCGGGTGAAGCTCGGCGGGGGTGACAACGGTCACAACGGGCTGAAGTCCATCCGGTCCTCGCTGGGCACCGGCGACTACTACAAGGTGCGGATCGGCATCGGTCGTCCGCCCGGTCGGCAGAACCCCGCCGACTACGTGCTCAAGCCGTTCGGGAGCACAGAGCGCAAGGAGCTCCCCCTCGTGATCGAGACCGCGGCGGACGCGGTCGAGACGTTGCTCACCGCGGGTCTCGAGGTCGCTCAGCGGGAGTTCAACAGCTGATCCGGAGAAGCCTCGGCGTCCGGTTCTCCAACTTCGGGAAAAACGCCCATCGTGGCCCTCGGCCGCTGCTTGAATATGGGGCACCCGCAGAGAGGACCCTCCGGTGACCGACATCGACTACACGGCAACCGCGCACCGTCGCGCCGTGTCGTCGAGCACGGTTCCGGCGGCCACCGTGCCCGCCGCACCGAGCGCGCCGGCGACGAGCACGGACACCGCCACGGCGGTGCGCGCCGCCCGCGGCCGGTCGCTTCCCGTCGCCTTCGCCTACGTCGCCGCGGCGCTCGTCGGCGTGGTCGTCGCCTACCTCCTCGTCGATGCCGGTCCGGTCGTGTGGTGGTCGGTCGGCGGCGCCGCGCTGCTGCTGACGTTCGAGTTCGTCGCCACTCCCGTCTACGCCCGTGCGCGCAGCACCCGTCCCCTCAAGAAGCTCGCGTGGTTCGGGGGCGCGTTCCTCCTCATCGGCACCGTCGCCGACAGGCTGACACCGCTGCAGGTGCGCGCCGCCGTGGTCGTCCTCGGCTCCGTCGCGGCGGTCGTCGCCGGGTCGATCCTCGTCCACCGGCTCGCGCAGCAGGCCCGCGCGACCCTCCTCGTCGGCGACGCCGTCGGGGTCGGCCACCTCGTCCGCCAGTGGCAGTCCAGCCGCGACGTGGACATGCGTGGCATCTGCCTGGTCCGCACGCCCGACGACGAGAGCGATCTCCGGCTGCTCGAGTTCGACGGGATCCCGGTCGTCGGCGGCCTCTCCTCGGTCCCCGAGGTCGCGCAGCGTCTGGACGTCGACGAGGTCGTCGTCGCGCCCGGCCCCCAGCTCTCGGCGTACGACGTGCGCAAGCTCAGCTGGGCCCTCGCCCGCACGACCGTCGAGCTCACGGTCGCGGCCGAGGTCCACGGCGCGGTGCCGCAGCGCATCGAGCCGCGCCTCCTGGGCAAGCGCCTCCTCCTCTCGGTCAAGCCGGGGCAGCGTCCCGTCCCGTCCCGGGTGCTCAAGGGAGTCATCGACCGGGTCGGCGCCGCGCTGCTCCTCGTCGTGCTCTCGCCGGTGTTCCTCACCCTGGCGGTCCTGGTCAGGCTCGACTCGCCGGGCCCGATCATCTTCAAGCAGCGCCGCACCGGACGCGACGGTGTCGCGTTCACGATGTACAAGTTCCGGACCATGGTCCAGAACGCCGAGGAGCTGCTCGAGGAGCTCCGCGAGCACAACGAGGTCGAGGGCCCTCTCTTCAAGATGGAGAACGACCCCCGCATCACCCGGGTGGGCCGCTGGCTGCGCCGTACGTCGCTCGACGAGCTCCCGCAGATCGTCAACGTGCTGACGGGCAGCATGTCGCTGATCGGACCGCGGCCCGGTCTGCCGTCGGAGGCCGCCGAGTACGACGCGTGGATCCGGCACCGCCTCAGCGTGAAGCCCGGCATGACCGGTGCGTGGCAGGTCGGGGGCCGGACCAGCCTCGCCTGGAACGAGGCCGTCCGGCTCGACCTCGACTACGTCGACAACCAGACCCTGACCGGCGACCTGGTGATCGCGGCCAAGACGGTCCGCACGGTGCTGCGGCAAGACGGCGCATGAGCGTGACGGCGGCCTCGCGTGAGCCTCGCCAGTGGCGGGCCGGGCTCGAGAACGTGCGCGAGACGATGACCGTCCGGGCACTGGTGCTGTCCGGCATCTTCCTGGTGGCGTTCTTCGCGCTGTACGCCCTCTTCGTCCACACGGCCGACGGGCAGCGTGTCGACATCGGCACGTTCGGTGCGGTCACCGAGGTCAACGCCCGCTGGAGCGACTACGGCACGTTCTTCCGCGACCAGCTGCCGCTGGCGGCGGCCGCGCTCGCCGCGGTGCTCGTGGCGGTCGCGTGGGAGCAGCGGCGGCTCCGGGTGGCGACCATCGCGGTGAGCTTCTTCATGGTCACCGCGCTGGCGTCGTGGGGGCTCAAGGTCGTCGTCCTGGGACGGCCCGACCTCGGCGACTACGGCTACGAGTGGAACACGTTCCCCGCGGGCCAGACGACGATCATCACCACGCTGGGCATCGCGATCCTCATCCTGCTGCCGCTCGGCCTCCCTCGTGCCGGCGTCGTCGTCGCCGCGTTCGTGCTCGCGATCGTCACCGCAGGCTCTGCGGTCATCACGTTCGCCCACCGGCCGTCCGACGTGGTGGGCTCGTTCCTCCTGGTCGGCGCCTTCGCCGTGCCTGCGGCCGCCGCGAGCGGCGTCAAGGTCGTCGGACGGTGGCCGCTGTGGATCGGTGGTCTGGGGATCCTCAGCCTCGCGGCGGGGGTCTTCGCGCTGACCGAGCGGTGGCAGCAGGAGCCGACCGCCGGCACGCCGACCACCGATCTGCTCAACGCCGGGACCGTCGGTCCGCTGCTGAGCGCGGTCGGAGTCCTGCTCCTCGTCTACACCGCGATCGCCGCGGTCACACCCCGCAAGCAGCCGACCTGACGCGCGCTGGGCGCTCAGACCGCCAGGAGCCGCTTCGCGCGGAGCTGGTCGAGGAACGCGGCGACGTCCACCGCGGCGACGTCTGCGCTGATCCCGAACGTGTCGACGAGGAGCGCCCGGAGCGACTCCTCGGACTGCTCCTCGACGAGCGCCTTCGTGAGGACGGCTCCAGCGGCGTTGGTGGTGAGGTAGACCGACCCGGCGAGGTCCAGGATGACGAGCTCGCCGTCGATCTCCTGCCAGGTGAGTCCCTCGGTGCGTAGCTTCACGCGGACCACTCTAAAGACCGGTTTGTTCGCTGTGTGCATTTTCCTGCGAAGCGGCCCGAGGCCCGCTTAGTTTGAACGCACGTAATCCGCCAACATGGGAGGCCAGCATGGCTTACGAAGCACCCAAGCTGACCGAGGTCGGCTCGGTCCGCGACCTCACCCTTGGCCAGGGACTGGACGGCAACGACGACCAGTTCCTGTTCTTCACCTGGGGCGAGAACCCGGACCCGCGGTCCTGACCGACCGCTGCGTGGCGAGGGGAACAAGCCTTCGTGGCTTGTTCCCCTCGTGCTGCTCCGGCACCGACCTCGATCGACGCGCACCGACCTCGTCTGCACCATGACCTCCTTCGTCCCGGATCGTCCGCCGTCCGTCGAGCCGCTCGCTCCCGAGCGCCTCGACCCGCTGGAGACCGCGATCGCGATGCCCCGGGGACGGTCGGCACGCGCCGGGCACGCTCACCCCGCGGGATCCGCCGGCCCCCGGGAGGTCCTGGAGGGCCTCCTCACCGAGGTGCTCGGACGCGGGCGCTGCTTCGTCCTCTTCTCGGGCGGGCGCGACTCCTCGGCCCTGCTCGCCGTCGCGACGGCCGTGGCACGCCGTACGGGGGCCGACGACCCGGTGCCGGTCATCGGACGCTACCCGCGCGAGCAGCACCCCGACGCGTACGAGGAGCCGTGGCAGGACCTCGTCCTCGACCACCTCGGCATCGGTGAGCGCATCGTCCTCGACCTCGACGACGACGTCCGGGTCCTCGGCGCGCGGGCACGGGGAGCGCTGCTGCGCCACGGCGCGCTGTGGCCCGCCTCGGTCCAGAGCCAGGAGCCCTTCTTCTCGCCGCTGCCGGACGGCGCTCGGCTGCTCACCGGCGAGGGCGGCGACCAGGCCTTCCTGCCGCGACGGATCACCCCGCTCGCTCTCCTGCTCAAGCACCACCGGCGACCGGACCGCGCTCTCCTCGGCGAGATCGCGGCGTCCCTCGCGCCCGCCGCGCGGCAGGTCCGCCGTCAACCTCCGCCGTCCTGGCTGCGGGGCGAGGCCGTGGAGGCGCACCGCGACGCATGGACCGCGTTCGTCCGCGAACCGTGGGGTTGGGACCGGCAGACGCGTCGGATGTACACGTCGAGGGCGGAGACCGTGCCGCTCGTCAACCTCGCCTCCAGCGCCGCCGAGCACGGCGTCGCGCTCTCGCACCCGTTCACGGACCGCGGCTTCCTCGATGCGCTCGCGTCCGCAGGCGGCCGGTGGGGCTACGCCGGACGGACCGACGTGATGCGTCGCCTCTTCTCCGACGTGCTGCCGGACGCGGTCCTGAGCCGGCGTACGAAGGCGTGGTTCAACTCCGCCCGCTGGGGCGAGGAGGAGCGCGCCTTCGCGGAGCGCTGGACCGGGTCCGGGATCGATCCCCGCTACGTGGACGCGGAGGCCCTGCGGGCGCAGTGGCTCGAGCCGAGGCAGAACCAGGCGACATACCATCTGCTGCAGGTCGCGTGGGTCGCCGCACAGCGGGGCGACCGCCGCCCGGCCGGGGACGGAGGGGAAGAGCGATGATGCGCCTCGTACGCTCGGTGCGCCCGCGCGACGTCCTCGCGCTCGTCCGGCTGACGCTGCTCGCCGCGTACGTCGAGACCGGGCTGCGGTGGTGGCGGCTGCCGCGCCTCGCCTCGTCCCTCGGGCTCTCGGTCGACCAGCACGGCGTCGCGTCGTCGGACCCCTTCGACGCGTCGGTGCTCGAGCCGCGCGAGCGGCGGAACCTCGACCTCGCGGCGCGCGTCCTGCGTCGTGGGCCCTTCCACGACACCTGCCTGCGTCAGTCCCTCGTGTTCGGTCACGAGCTGCGCCGTCACGATCCCCGCGTCGTGCTCGGTGTGCGCAAGGTCGACGGCGAGATCCGGGCCCACGCGTGGCTCGAGATCGGCGCGCGCAGCCTCGAGCCGGAGGCGGTCGCGACCTTCGAGGTCATGCGGCAGGTGGGGTCGTCGTGACCGACCGCTACGCGCTGTACGGCCTCGTGGTCGACTCCGAGGTGCCGCTCCACCAGGACCGCCCCGCGCCGGCCGGGGCGAGCCCCGACGTCGTGGTCCGCCTCGGCGAGCCGGTGCCGAAGGCCGCCGAACCGGAGGGTGAGCTGCTCCTGCAATTCCGCGTGGACGAGTTCGGATACGCGTTGGTCCGCGACGGTGACGGCTACCTGTTCCGCGTACTCGGCTCGTGCGACTTCCGGATCTCCGCCGACCTGCGCGACGTGTCGTACCACCCTGCCGAGGGTGGCGACGACATCGGATCGGTGCTCGTGACCGGGGCGCTCCTGGCGCTCGAGCTCTATCTGCGCGGGCTTCCCGTGCTGCACGCGAGCGCGGTCGACGTCGGGGACCGCGCGATCGGCTTCGTCGGGCAGTCGGGTCGAGGGAAGTCGACGATGGCCACGCTGCTGTGCCGCGACGGGGGGCGGCTGATCACCGACGACGTCCTGCGGGTCGACCACCTGGACACGGTGCCGCGGGCGCGCCTCGGGGCGACCGAGCTGCGGCTGCGCAAGGGTGCCGACGCGCTCTCGAGCGAGCTCGGTCAGGCGGTACGCCGGACCAGCGTCGATGGCCGCGAGATCGTCTCGCTCCCCGACGACGCGCAGGACGGGCTACCGCTCGCCGCGCTCGTCATCCCGACCCCGACCCGCGACGGCACGCCGGCGCGGGTGGACCGGGTCGGCGAGCGCGAGGCCACGTTCGCGCTCCTCAACTTCCCCCGGCTCCTGGGCTGGCGCGATCCCGTGCGCGTGCAGCAGGGATTCGCCCACGCCGCCGCGCTCGCGCGTTCCGTCCCGGTCCTGCACGCCCAGATCCCCTGGGGGCCGCCGTTCCCCCCGGAGGTCGCCGCGCTCGTGCGCGCGGCGGTCGCCGAGCACGCGGACGAGGTCAGTCCGCACTGAGCGCGTAGGCCTCGGCCTGCAGCCGGAAGAGCTCGGCGTAGTGCCCGCCCAGCGCCATCAGCTCGTCGTGCGAGCCGTGCTCGATCACGCGCCCGTCCTCGAGCACGTAGATGCGGTCGGCCTGGCGGACGGTGGAGAAGCGGTGGGAGATGAACAACGCGCTGCGGCCGGCGAGCACCGCCCGCAGCGACACGAAGAGCTCGTGCTCGGCGCGCGGGTCGAGCGCCGAGGTCGGCTCGTCGAGGACGATGAGCGCGGCGTCCCGGTAGAACGCTCGCGCGAGCGCCACCCGCTGCCACTGCCCTCCCGAGAGGTCGTGACCACCGGCGAAGATGCGGTTCAGCGGTGTCTGGAACCCCTCCGGCAGCGCGGCCAGGAACTGCTCGGCGCCCGAGGTCCGCGCTGCCTCGCGCACCGCCTCCGGGTCGACCGGGTCGTCGGCGCGGCCGAGGGCGATGTTGTCCTCGGCGCTGAACGCGTACTTGACGAAGTCCTGGAAGATCACCGCGATCTGGCGCCGCAGGCGGTCGGGTCGCAGGGTCCGCGCGTCGACGTCGTCCCACCAGACGGTGCCGTCCGCAGGCTCGTACAGCGCGGCGACGAGCTTCGCGAGCGTGGTCTTGCCGGACCCGTTCTCGCCGACCAGCGCGACGACCTCGCCCGGGGCGATGTCGAGCGAGACGCCGTCGACGGCGGGCCGCTCGCGACCGGGGTAGGTGAAGGAGACGTCGCGGACGGCGAGCCCGGTGAACGGGGGCGCCTCGGCGCGTCCGGCGTTCTGCGCCTCGTCCTCCGCGGCGCCGAGCGCGACGAACCCGTCGAGGTCGTCGAGGAAGAGGCCCGACTCGAAGATCGCCTGCACGCCGCTGAAGACCGCCTGCACCTGGCCCGCGAGCATGCGGATCGCGACGATCGCGGCTCCGGCCTCGGCGACGCTGATCCGCCCGCGGCCGATGAGCCACACCAGGACGAGCAGCGTGAGCGCGAGGACGACCGCAGAGCCGAGGTTGCCGAGCAGGTTGAGCAGCCCGCGTCGGCGCAGGTGCCGGGCGAGGTCGCGCAGGTAGAGCCCGTAGATGCGGTCGAAGCGTCCGCGCAGGTTCGGGGCGAGCCCGTACGCACGGACCTCCTTGGCCTCGTCCCGACCGGTCTGGAG
Source organism: Mumia spirodelae (assembly GCF_050632745.1). Lineage (NCBI taxonomy): Bacteria > Bacillati > Actinomycetota > Actinomycetes > Propionibacteriales > Nocardioidaceae > Mumia > Mumia spirodelae. The sequence continues at coordinate 779,026 of NZ_JBODSD010000001.1, forward strand.
CACGGTGAGGTAGGTGCGCATCCTCGTCCGCGGCGTCTGCGCCACCATGAAGTCGAACTCGAGCCGGCTCTCCCGTCGGCTCGTGAGCAGCAGCGGAAGGCCTCCGACGACCAGGAGCGGGAGGAGGGCCGGGTGCAGCGCGACGATCGCGACGGCGAGCCCGATGCTCGCGGCGGTCGCGCCGGCGGCCGTGATCACGCCCTGCGTGACCTGGTACGGACGCGTGAGGGCACTGGCCTGGACCCGCTGGAGACGGTCGAAGAACGCCGACGACTCGAACCGCCGGAGGTTCACGCCGGTCGCGACGTCGAGGACGCGGTGCCACATGCGCGCGGCGACGGACTCGCCGACGAAACGGCCGAGCGAGCCCTGGAGCGAGCCGACGACCGCCGTGAGCGCCGTGAGCGCGGCGAGCGCGCTGACGACGAGGACGAGGTCACCGGTGCCGGAGTCGGTGCTCGCCACCTCGAGGATGGCGTCGAGGGTCGCCTTCACGACGACGACCTGGGCAGCGAGCGCGGCCGCGCCGACGACCTGCAGGGCGACGAGGCAGTAGAACGGGACACGGGCCGAGCGCAGGACCATGCGGGTGCTGCGGCGCACGAGGTCGAGCAGACGCCGCAGCGACTTCTGCTGGTTCTTCGCGCTGGTCGCGAGCGCGACCGTGTCGACGGCTGCCGGCATGGACTGATCGTAGGCGTCGCACGGGTGGTCGGGCGGTGAAATCCGTCGTTCCACCCCAAGTCGCCCGCCCCCTGCACTACGGTGCCGGTGATGACCAGGACGCCTCTGCGCCCTCTCGCGCAGCTTCTCGTGGACGCGGTCTCTGGTGCCGACCGGACCCAGCAGCCGTGGGACCTCGACCTGCCCGAGCTCCGCGACGTGGCGGTGGCCTCGCACATGCACCGGGTGACGCCGGCCGTCGCCTCGGTGCTCGCGGCGCGTCCGGACGCCGGGCGATGGGCCGCGCTCCAGCACGTGCGGCACGAGCAGCTCATGCGCCACCTGCGGGCGCGCGAGGACCTGCGGACGCTCGGGGACGCGCTGACGTCGGCCGGGATCGCGTGGGTCGCCGTGAAGGGCCCCGTCCTCAGCGACCTCGTGTGGCCCCGCCCGGACATGCGGGAGTACTACGACCTGGACGTCGTGGTCGACCGGACCGCGTTCGCGGACGCGATGAAGGTGCTCGAGGACGTCGGGTGCACCCTGGTCGACCGCAACTGGCCGCTGATGCGCGAGGCGATGCGCGCCGAGGTGGCGATGCGCGCTCCGTACGGGACGGCGCTCGACCTGCACTGGGACATCGCGGTCCCGCAGCAGCTGCGTCGCGACTTCCGCACCGACGTCGCCGGGCTCCTCCGCCGCTCACGCGTCGTCGAGCCGGTCCCTGGGCTCGCCGTGCCCACCCTCGACGCGACCGACACCGTCCTCCACCTCGCCTTCCACGCGGCTCACTCAGGGGTGAGCAGGCTGGTCTGGCTCGCCGACGTGCGGTACGCGATGGACGCAGCGGGGTTCGACGCCGACGCCCTTGCCGCGCGCGCCCGCGACGCCCACGCCGAGCTCCCCGTGGCCCTGGTCCTGCGTCGTACCGACGAGGTCCTCGGGCTCACCGTCCCGTTCCCTGCCGGCCTGGCGCGCGCCGACCGGTCGGCGTGGGCGCGGGTGGCCCGCAGCCGCGACCGACGGCGCCCCTTCCCGGGCCTGCCGGGCGACGACCACCTGGGTGGCACCCTGTACGGCGCAGCGCGCCGTGGCGTGGTCCGCAGCGTGACGAGCGCGATCGCGTCGCGGCGGACGCTCCGCGCCGAGGAGCAGGCGTTCGATGCCCGGGACGGTCGCCCCTCGCGTCCGTTGCAGGAGGACGTGCCCGACACCGCTGCCCGCGCGGCCTACCTGCGGGCCGTGGTGGACGCCACGGTGGTCTGACCGGGGCGATGCGGCCAATCGGGTCCGGGCGGGCTGCGTGGCGGATAGCGTGAGAAGCACCATGGAGATCGCACTCGCACACGACTACCTGACGCAGCGCGGCGGGGCGGAGCGTGTCGCCGAGGTCATGGCTCGGGCCTTCCCGGCCGCGCCGATGTACACGACGTTGTACGACCCCGACGGGACCTTCCCCGAGATCGCGGCGATCGACGTGCGCCCGTCGCGGCTCGACCGGTGGTCCGTCCTGCGCCACCACCACCGGGCAGCGCTGCCGTTCCTCGCCCGGACCGTCTCGCGGATGCACGTCGACGCCGACGTGCTCCTGGCGAGCTCGAGCGGGTGGGCGCACGGGATCCCCTGCTCGGGGCGCAAGGTCGTCTACTGCCATGCGCCGGCGCGCTGGCTCTACCAGGCGCAGCGCTACCTCGGTGCCGACGACAGCGTCCCGCTGGTCCAGCGCGCGCGTCGCTCCGTCGCCAGGACCGCGCTGGCGTCGCTGACCCCGCGGCTGCGCGCGTGGGACCAGGAGGCGGCGCACTCCGCCGACCGCTACCTCGTCAACTCGACGGTGGTGCGACGGGCGGTCCGCGACGCGTACGGCATCGACGCCGAGGTCGTGCCTCCTCCTCCCGCCCTGATGCCGGCCGGGGACGAGCGTGCGGTGCCCGGCATCGGGCGCCCCTACCTCCTGTGCGTCGCGCGCCTCCTGCCCTACAAGAACGTCGACGTGGTCGTGGAGGCCGTCAAGCGTGCCGGCGGCGTCGATCTCGTGGTGGTCGGCGAGGGACCCGACCGCACGCGGCTCGAAGGGATCGCGCGCGGGTCGGCACGCATCCACCTCGTGGGCCGGGTGGAGGACGCGGAGCTGCGCTGGCTCTACCGTCACTGCGACGCCCTGGTCGCGGCGTCGTACGAGGACTACGGGCTGTCGCCGCTCGAGGCGGCGACGTTCGGCCGCCCGACGCTCGCGCTGCGCGACGGCGGGTTCCTCGACACCGTCGTGGACGGGACCACGGGGCTCTTCTTCGACGCGCCGACGCCGGACGCGGTCGCCGACGCCGTCACCCGGCACGCGGAGTCGACGTGGGACACGGCGAAGCTCGTGCGGCACGCGGACGACTTCTCCGAGCAGCGGTTCGTGGCGCGTCTGAGGGAGGTCGTGGACGAGGAGCTCCGACGGACATGACGCCCGCCGTCGTCGGTCGCCGCGTGCTCGGGCTCGTGGGAGTGCTCGCCGCTCTCTACGGGGGCGCCGTGCTGACCGGCGAGGGCCAGGTCGTCGACGCGAGCGCGTTCACCGGCGTGGCCCGGTTCGACACGGTCGGGGTCGACCCTGCCGGTGCGCTGCGCGAGGTCGCGCCGCTGCTGGCGCTCGTGGTCGTCGTCGTGATGGCGGTCGCCGCCCTGCGCCGCGGCCGCTCACGCGACGTCGCCGCCGCTGTCGTGATCGTCGGGGCCTCCTTCGTCGCGGCGCGCGCCCTCAAGGCCGTGCTCGACCGCCCGTACCTGGGGGACAACGGCTACCTCGACAACACCTTCCCCAGCGGGCACGCGGCCGGCCTGACGGCGCTGCTGGTCGCCGCGGTCGTCCTGGCGCCGCCCAGCGCGAGGACGGCACGGCTGAGCGTGGTGCTCGCGACCGTGGCGGCGGTCGGCGGTTATGCGTCGGTGGTCTCCTACGCCCACCGGCCGAGCGACGTCGTCGGTGCGGTGCTGGTCGTCGCGGTGGTCGCCACCGTGACGGTCGCCGTCTTCGGGGTGGACGGGCCGCGCGGCTGGCCCGCCTGGTCGTGGACCGCCGTCGGCGTGGCCGCGCTGGTGTGCCTGGCGCTGCTGGGCGTGGAGCAGACGATGGAGCCGGGCGTGTTCGACGACGTCCTCCAGAACATCGCGCTCTCCGCATCGGTCTGGCTCGCGTGCCTCACGTGCTTCCTCACGACGAGCCCGCGCGAGCGCGAGGGCGTCGTCTCGGGTCAGCGGTAGAGCGCCTCGTACCGGTCGACGACCGAGGCGAGCGTGAACTCCGACGCGCGCTCGAGCCCGCGCTTGGCCCAGTCGCGGCGCGCTCCCTCGTCCTGCAGCAGGTCGGCGAGCGCTCCGCCGATCGCGGGCAGCGGGCTGAGGACGCCGGCGCGGCCGCCGTCGGTGACGTACGTGGCGCCGATGTTCGGCGTCGCCACCACAGGGAGCCCGCAGGCCATCGCCTCGGCGTACGGGATGCCGAAGCCCTCGTAGTCCGAGGGCAGGCAGAAGATCCACGCCCGCTGGTACGCGGCGATGAGGTCGGCGTCGCTGACCTCGCCGAGGACCTCGATCCCCGGACCGGGATCGTGGGGCGCATCGCGGCACACCATGAGCAGGCGTGCCTGCGGCACCCGCGGCAGGACGTCGGCGACGAAGGCCTCGGCGAGCGCCTGCCCGCGCTTGCGCCCGCCCCACGTCCCGACGAACAGGATGGTCGGGTCGACCGCGCGGTCGGCGTCGGACGGGCGGAAGCGCGTGGCGTCGACGCCGTTGGGGACGACCTCGCGCACCCACGGCGTCCACCGCCGCGTCCGCGGCGAGACGACGACCGGTACGTCGGCGACCAGGCTCGCGAGCACCTCGCTGAGGCCGAGCAGGACCATGCGGGTGCGCTCCTTCAGCCCGCGGATGCGCAGCGCCTCCTCGAAGCACGAGCCGTGGATGGTGCGGACGTGGCGGCGTACCCGTCGGCGCCAGAGCCAGTAGTCGTCACCGTGGGCGTGCAGCACGTCGTAGCCCCGGAAGTCCGTCCGGCGCAGGCGCGTCGCGAAGCGGAAGGTCCGCAGCGCGCCGGAGATCGCGACGTGCTGGTGGCCGTACAGCGCCCCGTCGACCGGGGGGCACTCGCTGAACACGTCGACGTGGTGACCCCGCCGCACAAGCTCGTTGGCGATCTCGTGGACCTGGTAGCCGACGCCGATCTTGCTGCCGCTCGGGAGGTAGTACGAGATCATCGCGATCCGCAGCGGCGCCTCACCCATGGCCGGGACCCTGCGGCGTCAACCCGGCGCGCAGCGCCGCCAGCCAGCCATGGCCGTGCTCGAGGTCGGGCTCGAGGTAGTTGCCCTCGGCCCACTCGTTCCACGACTTGATCCACAGCAGGCGCTCGTCGGGACGGCGGTCGGTGAGCGTCGCGGCCGCCGTACGGACGTTCTCCTCGAAGCGCTCCGGCGACGACCCGGTCAGCACGAGGCCACGACGGCCCGACCGAGGCGTGTTGTCCCAGTTGGGGTAGACGCTGGGCTGGAGCCAGCGCTCGGCGTGGACCGGGTCCCACAGGGACGGCTCCACCGCGTACGGGTAGACCTCGGGCCCGCCGAGCTTGCGCAGGACGCGCATCCGGGCGAGCGTCGCGCGGGTGCGGCGGGCGGGGAGCCGGACGTAGACGCCGGCGTCGAACCCGTCCGCCTCGACGGCGCGGTAGCGCGGTCCGGTGCCGAGGAGGTCGCTCACCTCGGCGACGAGGTAGAGGCCGTCGAGCCCTGCGTCGCGGGCCATCTTCTGCCACCGGTCCACGAAGGCCGCCGCGTCCGGCAGCTCCTCGGGACGGAAGACGTAGAAGACGGGGCGCCCGTCCACCCGCAGGTAGCGGTCGTCGCGGAACGCGGCCACGATCGCGTCGAAGTGCGCCTGGTCGTCCTCCGCGCCGAGGTAGCGCTGCTCGCGGAGCACACGGTCGGCGGCGTCGTGCCAGACGCCCGTCCACGACTGGTTGGCCCAGCCGAGGCAGAAGGACACCGACGGCGAGCCGCTCGCGACCACCTCGGCGAACGGCCGCTCGAGGATGCGCTGCCCGGCGCCGAACCAGTAGTGCCAGTAGCAGAACGCCTCGACGCCGTACTGCTCGGCGAGCGCGCTCTGCGCCTCGCGCGCCTCCGGGAGCCGGAGGTCGTAGAACCCGAGGTCGGCCGGCAGGTGGGGCTGGTCGTGACCCGGGAAGCGGGGGCGCGCTTTGGCCGTGTTGGTCCACTCGGTGAAACCGGGGCCCCACCACTCGTCGTTCTCGGGGATCGGGTGGAACTGCGGCAGGTAGAACGCGACAGGCCGCGCGGTCAGCTCGCTCATGGCCCTCCTGCTCCTCGTCTCAGCGCGCGGTTCGCTGAACCACGCTAGCCGAGCACGGAGGCCGCCGACGGGGAATCGGCAAGTCCGCCCACCCGACGCGACAGGCATCACTAGCCTGGGGAGCCGTGGTGCGTCGACGGGTGAGGAGGCCGACCGTGCGCGTCGTCGTGCTCGACCACACCGCCGCGCTCGGCGGCGCCGAGATCGCGCTGAGCAGGCTGCTCCCGGCGCTCGACGGCGACCGGTACGAGGTGTCCGTGCTGCTGTTCGCGGACGGACCCCTGGTGGAGCGTCTGAGGGACGCCGGCACCGCGGTCGAGGTGCGACCGCTCGACCCGGCCACGGCGACGCTCGAGCGGACCGCGGTGACGCGGTCGCCGTGGCGTGCCGCGCAGGCCGCCGGGCGCGCGGCCGCCTTCACGGTCGGGCTCGCCCGGGCGCTGCGCCGCGAGCGCGCCGACCTCGTGGTCGCCAACTCCCTGAAGGCGGCCTTGATCGGCGGGACCGCGGCCACCCTGGCGCGGACGCCGTGGGTCTGGCACCTCCACGACCGCCTCAGCGAGGACTACCTGCCGGGACCCGTCGCCCGGGTGCTGCGCGGCCTCGCCCGCCGTGCGCCACGGCAGGTGGTCGTGAACTCGCAGGCGACCCTGCGCAGCCTCGGCCCGATCCCGGCCGACCGCGTGGTCGTCGCCTACCCGGGCCTGCCCGCGCCGGCGTTCGCCCCACGGGACGAGCCGTCGTCCGGCGACCCGGTGGTCGGGATCGTCGGCCGGATCAGCCCGACGAAGGGTCAGCGCGAGTTCGTCGACGCGGCCGCGCAGGTCGTCGCGTCGCACCCCGAGGCCCGGTTCGTCGTCGTGGGGGCCGCGCTCTTCGCCGAAGGCGCGTACGAGGCGGAGCTGCGGGCGTACGTCGCCGAGCGCGGGCTCACCGACCACGTGGCGTTCACCGGCTGGCTCGCGGACCCCTCGCAGACCCTGCGGACCCTCGACCTGCTCGTCCACGCGTCGCCGGTGCCCGAGCCGTTCGGCCAGGTCGTGGTGGAGGCGATGGCGGTCGGGATCCCGGTGGTGGCGACGGCGGCGGGGGGCGTGGTGGAGATCCTGGACCCGGCCGGCTCCGGTGACACCGACGTCGTGACCGACCGGAGCGTCCGCCGGACCCCGCTCGGCCAGCTGGTCCCGCCGGCCGACGTCGACGCCCTCGCAACGGCGGTCCGCTGGGTCCTCGACCACCCGGTGGACGCCGCGGCAGCCGCCGCGCGGGCTCGGGCCAGCGCCCAGGAGCGATTCACGCTGGAGCGGACGGCCGAGGCAGTGACCACGGCCTGGGACCGCGCGCTGGCCGGGCGGTCAGCCTCGTCGTGACAGCGTGCGGCGGGCGCGCCGTGCGACCGTGCGGACGCTGCGGCGGAGGTCCCCCGCGAGCCGACGTCGGGTGGGGTAGGTCCAGCCTCCGAACACGGCCCGGGCCACCGCGAGCCGACGACGCCAGGGGAGCGGGGCGCGGACGACCCGACGGTAGAGCTCGACGTTGATCTGCCACTGCGAGAGGGCGAACCACGGGTCGGCGGTGGGGTCCTGCTGGATCTGGCCCGCCGTCGGGTCGTGCTGGGCGGAGCTCTGCTCGGGGTGCTGGCGCCGCTGGAAGAGCGAGCCGTCGACGTGGACGAACGGGGCGCGGGCCAGCAGGTCGACGCCGAGGACCACGTCGTCGCCGACCATCGGGGGCATTCCGCCCACCGCGCGCAGGACGTCCGTGCGGGTCACGCCGTAGACCACGTCCCACGCCTCGGCCTCGAGGAAGCTCCGGATCCGCACGCTCTCGTCCGGGTCGGAGCCGTCGTCACCGAGGGCCGAGAGCGACTCGATCAGCGCACCGTCCTCGTCGACGACCTCCACGTCGGAGAAGGCGAGCACGGCGTCGGGCCGCCGCCGCAGCGCGTCGACGCAGGCCTCCAGGTAGCCCGGCTTGGCGAGGTCGTCGGCCGGGTTCCACATGAACAGCGGTGCGCTGGCGAGCTCGAGCGTCCGGTTGTAGTTCCAGCCCATGCCCTGGTTGACCTCGACCCGCCGGTAGACGATCCGGGGGTCGCGTGCCGCGTAGGCGCGGCAGACCTCCTCGGTCGCGTCCTGCGAGCCGTTGTCGGAGATCACGATCTCGAGGTCGGTGAGCGTCTGCGCGAGCAGGGCGTCGAGCGTCGCCGGCAGGAACCGCGCGCCGTTGTAGACCGGGATGCCGACGGAGACGAGGGGTTGTCCGGTCACGTGCGTGCGAGCCTCCTGCCACGTCGGCGTCGTGCCGCCCCGCTCTCGACCAGGTGCTCGACGAGCCGGTCGAGGTGCAAGGCGACCGTACGAGGGTAGTCCGCGACCGCGGCCCCGGTCGCGGCCCGGGCCGCCTCCCGGTCGGCCAGCACGGACTCCAGGCGGGTCAGCACCGCCTGCGGGTCGAGGGCGTCGACGTCGAGGCAGTCCTGCTCGCGTCCGACGGCCCGCATGAGGGCACGGGTCTTGGGGGCGTACGACAGGGCGACCGTCGGGACGGCGGAGCGCAGTGCGCAGACGACGTTGTGGAAGCGGGTCGCGACCACCGCGTCGAGCCCGCGCATCTCCTCGAGGAGGTCCTCCAGGGTGCCGGCGAGCTGGACGCGGACCCGGGCCTCGGGGAGCTTGTCCGTCACGCGGTCGCGGACCAGGTCGGCGACCCGGGCGTCGCGCGACTCGCCGATCAGCAGCGTGATGTCGTGGCCCCGCTCCGCGGTCTGAAGGGCGATGGTGGTCATCGCGTCCTCGTACGCGACCCGGTCGCGCTCCTGCTGGCCCGGGTCGGAGCTCTCGCCGTTCCAGTCCATGACGCCGAGGCCGACCCGGGCGGCGCCCGAGGACAGGTGCGCAGGCGGAGGATCGAGCACGAAGCAGACGTCGGGCTGCACCGCGTCGCCGGTCGTGTCGACCCCCATGGCGTGCGCGGCATCGCGGGAGTAGTCGTCGCGGTAGGTGCGGAAGGTCGCCGAGCGCAGCGCGAAGCGGAACAGCCGCCGCTTCACGCGCGTCACGGCCGGAGACACGCCCACCCCGACGTACGCGAGAGGGAGGCGGTGGAACCGTGCGCCCGCCGCCGCGCCGGCGACCATCCACGGCGTGCTCCACGGCTTGAGGCTGTCGCTGTCCTCCAGGATGCCGGTGCCGGGGAGGACCACGGCGTCGCAGGTGCGCAGGGTCCAGGCCACCCAGAGCGGGTCGACCAGCTTGCTCCCGACCCGGTTGAGGAGCGTGCCGGGACGGCGGGCGCCGCGCTCCTTGAGCCGAGGCCCGGAGACCGACGTGGCACGGACCCCGAAGCGAGCCGCGACCGGCTCGGGGTGCACGCACACGACGTGGAACGTCGCGTCGGGCAGACGCCGTCGCAGCTCCTCGAGGGTCACCGCGAGGCTGCCGTCGTTGCCGAGGTTCTCGGTCCCGAACTCGCCGAAGAGCGCGACGGTCAGCGGCGCGCGGGTCACGGGCGAGTCCCTCCGAGAGATGTGCAGAAGTGCCGTCCGGAGGTCGGAGGCGTGACTACTCTTGCACACGGAGGTGCGGCGCGCGGACGGTTCGGACGATCCCGCCGCCCCGGGGGCGAGGGCCCCTTCTGGAGCACTCGACGCGACCACGGAAGGCGGCAGACGCATGGCAGAAGATCGGCTCCGTCTCACGGCGTACGTGCTCGCCGCCGACCCGAGCTGGATCGAGGAGAGCGTCCTGTCGTACTACGACCACGTCGACCGCATCGTGGTGTCGTACGACGAGACGGGGACCTCGTGGACGGGCACCCCGATCGCCGTGGAGGAGTGCCTGGCCCGCCTCAAGAGCATCGACGTCGACGGCAAGCTCGACTACGCCCCGGGCTCCTACTACGTGCCCGGCCGGGCGCCCCTCGACAGCGACACGGCCCAGCGCAACGACGCCCTCGCCCGCGCCAGCATCGGTGCGGACTGGGTCGTGCAGCTCGACACCGACGAGGTCCTGGCCGACCCCGACGAGCTGGTGCGCGCGATCGAGGCGGCGGACGCCGGGGGGTTCGACGGTGTCGAGTACCCCGCCCGGCTGCTCTACCAGCACCTGCGGGGGTCGCTCTACCTGGAGCTGTGCCGTCGTACGTGGGCGGTCGCCGCCGACTACCCGGGCCCTGTCGCCGTGCGTGCGGGGACGCCGCTCGTGCACTGCCGGCAGGCGGACGTCGCGCTCTACCGGGTCGACTTCAAGCCCCGCAACACCGACCCGTCTCACCCCAAGGACGCTCCGGTGCACCGCGTCGTGCGGCCCGACCAGGCCCTGATCCACTTCAGCTGGGTGCGCAGCGACGCGCACATGGACGCCAAGTCCCGGTCGAGCGGTCACGCGCACGACTTCCCCTGGGGCCCTGTCATCGCGCGGTGGCGCGACAGCCGCGAACACCCGCTGCGGGCCGTCCTCGGGACCCCGGTCCGGCGAGGCCCGCAGCGCAAGCTCCTGCGCTTCGCGCGCGTGCCGGGCGCACCGGACCGCGCCGCGCGGGCCCGCAACGGGCTGCCGGGCTGACGCCGCTCAGATCACGTCGGCGAAGCCGCGCTCCCACTGCTCGAAGATCAGGGCGCCGCCGACGAAGATGACCACCGCGGCGACCACGCTGGCCACGATCTGCCACAGGTCGGGCGCGTCGTTGCCGAGCAGCGACCAGCGGAACTCCTGGAGGATCCAGGTGAGCGGGTTGAGGTTGAACCACACCTGCCACTTCTCCGGCACCGCCGCCAGCGTGTACGCGACGGGGCTGGCGTAGAGCAGCGTCTGCAGGATCACCGGGAGGACGTACGCGACGTCGCGGTACTTCACCATGAGCGCGCTCGCGACCAGGCCGATCCCGGAGGCCATCATCAGCAGGAGCAGCAACCACACCGGCAGGAGCAGCAGCGGCCAGCCGGGCGTGATGCCGTACACGACCATCAGCACGCCGAAGAACGCCAGACCCACGACGAAGTCGACGAGGACCGAGTACACCGACGACAGCGGGACGAGGATCCGCGGGAAGTAGACCTTCGACACCAGCGCCTGGTTGGCGACCAGCGAGCCGGACGCGCGGCCCACGACACCGTTGAACGCCGTCCAGGCCAGCATGCCCGCGAAGCTCATCACGAAGTACGGCACGCCGTCGCTGGGCAGCCCGGCGACCCCGCCGAAGACGATGGCGAACACCCCCGCGCCCAGCAGCGGCTGGAGGATCACCCAGGCGACGCCGAGGCCGGTCTGGCGGTAGCGCAGCGTGACGTCGCGGGCGCCGAACCGCGTCAGGACCTCGCGTGCCTCCCACAGCTCGCGCACCGGCGGGAGCCGCCAGCGCCCGGGCGGCGTGATGACGATGCGCTGGCCGCGCGGGTGGTCAACCCCGCTTGTACGAGAAGTCACCGAAGACCACTCCTAGCTGGGTTCCGTCGTCGCTGGTCGCCTCCGGGTAGGGGAGGATCGGCATCACCTGGAAGGCGCACGCCCCCTCCCAGGCGTCGATGACGCCGTTCTTGCAGAGGAAGAGGTCGACCGTGTAGCTGTCGGGCTTGAGCCACGGGCTGCCGATCCGCAAGGTGCCGCGGACGTCCTCCTTGGCGTCCAGCCAGAAGTTGAGCAGGCGCGAGTCGCACTGCAGGACCGTCGTCCCGTCGCTGTTCTTGAGCTCCGCGGAGACGAAGTAGGTGCCGACGAAGTCGGGGTTGGCGCCGACGGTGAACTCGACGACCTTCTCCTCCGCCGGCTCGACGACCTCCTGGGTCATCCGGGCGTTGGAGAACCGCAGCTCGCCCGAGCCCGAGCGTCGAGCGGCCTCGACCGCCGTCATCGCGCTCTGCTCGAAGCTGCGCTTGTAGTGCTCCATCGCGGCCGAGACCGGGCCGTGCTCGAGGAGGCGGCCGTTCTGGAGGTAGATCGCCGAGGTGCACAGGCTCATCACCGTCTGCACCTGGTGGCTCACGAGCAGCACGGTGCGGCCGGACCGCGCGACCTCGCGCATCTTGCCCAGGCACTTCTGCTGGAACTCCGCGTCGCCGACCGCGAGGACCTCGTCGACGGCGAGGATCTCGGTCTCGAGGTGCGCGGCGACGGCGAAGGCCAGCCGGATGTACATCCCGGACGAGTAGCGCTTGACCGGGGTGTCCAGGAACTGCTCGACGCCGGCGAAGTCGACGATCTCCTCGAAGCGGCGCGAGATCTCCTTCTTGCGCATCCCGAGGAGCGTCCCGTTGAGGTAGACGTTCTCGCGACCGGTCAGCTCCGGGTGGAAGCCCGTCCCGACCTCCAGGAGGCTGCCGACGCGGCCGCCGAGCTCGATCCGTCCGCGGGTGGGGGCGGTGATCCGGGTGAGGATCTTGAGCAGCGTCGACTTGCCCGCGCCGTTGCGCCCGATGACGCCGACCGCCTCTCCCCAGCCGATGTCGAAGGTCAGGTCGTCCAGCGCCGGGAAGACGTCGTAGTGCGCACGCTCCAGCGGATGGCGCAGGCGCGCGAGGGCCGCCTCGGCGGCGGTCGAGTGGTGCTCGCGCGTGCGGGCGATCCGGTAGTCCTTGGAAAGCCCGGACACGGAGATGGCGGTGTCAGGCACGGCTCAAGGCTAGTTGCCGGTCGGGTCCCGCGGGCCGGTTTCGGCGATTGCCGCGTCCGGGCTTCAGCGGCGGCCCTGCTCGGCCCGCTTCTCCTCCGCGACGTGCGCGTAGACCTCGGCCGTCCGGCGCGCCACCGCCGTCCAGGAGTAGTCCAGGACGTCGACGCGGGCCTGCTCGCCGAGCCGACGGCGCAGGTGCCGGTCCGCGACCAGCGGGGTCAGCGCGGACGCGAGCGAGGCGGGGTCGCGCTCGACGAGCATGCCGTTGGCCCCGGGGCGGACGAAGTCCTCGGTGCCGTTGACCTTGGTGGTCACCAGCGGCAGTCCCGCCGCCGCCGCCTCCAGCGAGACCAGCGCGAACGCCTCGTACAGGGTCGGGAGTGCGAAGACGTCAGCGGCGGCGAAGCAGTCCTGCACGGCGTCGGTGTGGCCCACGAACACGACCCGGTCCCCGACGCCGTGCTCCTGGGCGAGCCTGCGGTACGGCACCTGGTCGTCGCCGCCGACCACCAGGAGGCGTGCCTCGGGCGGCAGCGACGGGAGGGCGGCGACGAGCGGGGCGAGCCCCTTGCGCCGGAACTCCTTGCCGACGAAGAGGACCGCGACGTCGTCGGAGCCGAAGCCGTAGCGCGCTCGCGTCCGGGCCCGCGCCTCCTCCGAGTCCGACCGTGCGAACGCGTCGAGGTCGACGCCGTTGGGGACGACCGTGATCCGGTCCTCGGGCACGCCGTAGTGGTCGCGCACCTCCCGGCCGACGCCGTGGGACACCGCGATCACGTGCCGGTACGCCCCGGGCCGGTAGTTGCGCCCCTCGGTCCACAGCACCGCGTGGTGGAGCGGGTTGAGGTAGGCGCGGGCGATCTCGCCGTTGCGGCGCTTCATCTCCCACCAGGCGCGGTGGCAGCTGTGCGCGGTGATCACGTCCTGCTCCAGGAGCGCGCAGCCGCCCTGGTTGTGGACGACGTCGAAGTCACCGGGCCGCAGCGCGCGGCTGGCCGCGCGCGGGTAGGTGACGGGGACGCTCCACGACGGCCCGATCGGCGCCCGGACGTACTGCCAGTGCATGCCGACCGGCGAGGGCGTCACGTCCGACGCGACCAGGGTGACGTCGTGGCCGTCGGCGACCAGCCCCCGCGCCACCTCGTACGACGACCGCTCGATCCCCCCGGTGAGGTTGAAGCGGAACGACGACATCGCGATCTTCATCGGACCACCTTGGGGAGCGGCGTGCCGTGGCGGGGAGGACGCCACGGGGAGACCGTGCGTCTGGGAAGGTCGTACGTCGTGCCGAGCGCCTTGTCGCGGGCCTGGACCCCGTAGGCGATGCCGGCCACGATCCAGAGGAACGAGGACTGGCCGGCGACCCAGTAGAGGTCGAACTGCCCCTGCGTGAACCGCGTGATGACGACCGCGAGCGCGACCGTGCCGTAGATCGGGTCCATCCTCGCGAGCACCCACGTGGCGCCGAGGAACAGCACGAGGAACCCGAGCAGGCCCACGACCCCGCCGGACGTCAGCATCTCGAACTCGGCGTTCGGGGGCTGGAAGTTGGCGTTGAACCGGTCGGTGTACCACCAGCGCAGCCCGACGCCGAAGATCGGCGACTCCTGCCAGATGTCGATCGACTGCCGGAACCAGATGATCCGCTGGTTGGCGGAGTTCCACTCGTTGCCGGACTGCAGCTGGGCGTTGACGGCGTTGACGACGAACACCACCGCCGGGATGGCGGCGAACCAGATCAGCCGCGAGCGCGTGCCGGACTGGACCCTCGGACGCAGGTTCACGACGGCCGCGCCGATGACGGTGGCGATGATCGCCTGGCGGGCCTGCGACGCGGCGATGCCGGCGGCGGAGATCGCCATCATCGTCACGGCCGTCGAGCGGCTCCAGCCGATCCACACCGGCCGCGCGTAGGCGATCACGAACGAGAACGCGAGCGCGTTGCCGATGAAGTTCTTGTGCATGTACGGCAGGTAGACCGCGCCGAACTCGCCCGTTCGCGCGAAGATCGCGAACGCCGCGACGACCGCCGCGATCCCGATCCCGCAGCACACCAGCTGGTAGATGTTGAGCGCCAGGCGCGCGGCTCCGCGGCGTCCCACGACCCAGCCGACCATGAGGCTGCCGATGATGAGCACGGCCTCGTGCACCCACTCGACGTAGTTGGCCGTGTAGGGGTTGAGGATCAACGTCGGCACGAGCATCGCCTGGTAGAGGACCGCGAGCCACACCAGCGGCTGCATCGGTTGCGCCTCGCGTGCCGACATCAGCACCATCGCGACGACCGTCGCCCCCGCGAGGACGACGTCCGCGACGCTCAGGAAGCCGCCGACGCGCAGCATGACGAGGGATGCCGGGACCGCGATCGCGCACACGATGCCGAGATCGATCGCGGCCGCACCGAGCGCGAGCACGGTGACCGCCACGAGGATCGCGTACGGGCGGTTGTCGACGACCAGCACGCCCACCACGCCCGCCACCAGCGCCAGGAGGCACAGGCCGAGGAAGGGACCGAGACCGATGCGCTGCCGCCAGGCCCCTGGTCGCTCACCGAGACGACGGTCCAGCGGGGCTCCGACGCGGTCGAGGAACGAGGTCAAGCCGACCCCCACGGCTCGACGCGCAGCGACGGTGCCGGCAGCCAGCCCATGACGGCCTCCTCGCGTGCTCGTGACGTGCTCCCGGACCGGGCGGAGCGGGCGCTGCGCCTTCCGGGACCGAGCATCGACGATACCGCGCGAACGCGGTCGCCATGGCCACTATGACCAGGTCGTCCGGGTGCTCTCGGCAGCGGCCGGCAGCAGGGGCGCGAGCCGCCGGGCGACCACCGCGACCTCTTCCTCGATCTGGGACACGACCGACTCCCACACGTCGACGGAGCGGCCGATCGGGTCCGGCACGTCGTCCTCGTCGCTGGCGCCGATGAGCACGGTCCGCGGGCGGTCGGCGCCGACGGTGTCGAGCCACGGGCCGAGGTCCGCGTGGCGCGGGACGGACGCGTCCTCGAGCCAGCGGACGAGCTGTTTGAGGGTGAACGTCCGCGGCCACGCCCCCGGAGTCCGGGCGACGATCTCGCGCGCGTGCTCCCTCGCGAGGGCGACCACGAGGTCGGCCTCGCCGATGAGGTGGTTGTCGATGCGCGTGCTGCGGTGGTCGGCGAGCTCCATGCCGTGGGACCGCGCGACGGCCTGGCCGTCGCGCGGCACCGTCTCGCCGCTGTGCATCAGGCCGGCGGAGCGGACGTCGGCGCGTCGTCCGAGCACGGACAGCTCGCGGCGCAGTGCTGCCGCGGCGATCGGCGACCGGCAGCGGTTGGCGGTGCAGACCACGAGGATCTGGGGAACGTCGCCCTGTCGGGTCGACGGGCCGCCGTCGGCTCGGAGCGCCGGCTCTCCCACTGCGCACTCCTCCCGATGTCGCTGCCTGGTCGAAGGTTACCCGGAGGGGAGGGCGGGCGTCCTTGTCAAACCCCGGTCGCGCGTACCCCTGCTCGTGCCACTATGACGCACGGGACGCACCACCGGGGGGACGCGTGACAGATCAGCGGCACGACGAGACGCCGCGCGGTCCCGACCGCGCGGCGGGAGCGGACGCCGGCCCGCTCGTCGCGCTGTTCGGCGAGTTCGGCATCGGCAACATCGGCAACGACGAGTCGTGCCGGGTGATGGTCGACGCGCTCGTCCGCTCCGTCCCCGGCGTCCGGCTGGTGCTGATGTCCCGCGACGCCGACGGGGCGCGCCGGGTCCTCGGGATGGACGCCGAGCCGATCGGTCGCTCGTGGCCGACGCCGCCGCCACCGGGTGTGCGCGGTGCCGTGAGCCGCGTACGCCGCAAGGTCGGCGACTTCGCCCACCTCGTGCGGGCGGTCGGACGGTACGACGCCGTCGTCGTGCCGGGGACCGGCGTCCTCGAGGCGCGGCGCGGGCGCAACCCCGGCGGCGTGATCGTCTGGCTCCTCCTGCTGTCGGTCGCGTGCCGGCTGCGACGGGTCCGACTCGCGTGGTTCGCCGTCGGCGGCAGCTCGTACGACAGCCGGATCCCCGCGCGGGTCGCCGCGGCGGCGGCGCGCGGCGCGGGCTACCGCTCGTACCGCGACGACCTGACGCGGCGCGCGCTGGCGCGCGGCGGCCTCGGCACCCGCGCCGACGCGGTCACGCACGACATCGTGATGGCGCGTCCCGCTCCCGTGCTGCCGCCGGTCGACGACGCGGTCCCGGACGTGGCGCTGGCCGCGATCCTGCAGCCGGCCGACGTCGCCGGGCCTGACTACCTCGAGAGGATGGCCGACCTCGCGGTCGCGCTCTCCCACCGGGGCGCGCGGGTGCGGCTGGTCGTCGGCGACGCCGGTGACCATGCGCCCACCAAGGAGGTCCTGCGGCTCGCCGCCGCGCGGGACCCGCAGGTCGACCTCGACTTCGTCCCCACCGCCGACTTCTCGTCGCTCGTGGACGCCCTCGCCCCGTGCGCCGTCGTGGTCGCCAGCCGGTTCCACGTGCTGCTGGCGGGCCTCCACCTGCGCACCGGCGTCATCGCGCTGAGCCACGCCGAGAAGGACGACGAGCTCCTGTGGGCGGCGCAGCTCGAGGACCACCTGATCCCGATCGACGCCTTCACCCCCCAGACCGTCGCCGACCACGCGATGGAGGTCGCCCGGCGCCACGCGGAGCTGCGGGCGGACCTCGACGTCCACGGCGAGGCGGCCCGCCGGTCGGTCCTCGCCGAGATCGACCGGATGGTCTCCGCGATCGGTGCCTCGCCCGCACCGCGTACGAGAGGACTCGTGACATGACGGCTGCACCACCGGTCACCGTCGGCGTCCCCGTCTACAACGGGGAGGACTACCTCGCCGAGGCGCTGACGTCGCTGCGCGACCAGACCTTCGGCGACTTCGAGGTGATCGTCGCCGACAACGCCTCCTCCGACGGCACGGAGGAGATCGCCCGCGACTTCACGCGCGCCGACGACCGGTTCCGCTACGTCCGGCACGACACGAACATCGGCGGGGCCCACAACTCCAACTACCTCCTCGACGCCACCCGGTCGCCGTACTTCCGGTGGGCCTACCACGACGACGTCTGCTCGCCGGAGCTCCTCGAGCGCTCCGTGAAGGCGCTCGAGGACGACGGTCCGCGCGCCGTCGTCGCGTACCCGCGGGTCGTCCTCATCGACGAGGGCGGCGAACGTGTCGGCGAGCACGACGACGCCGACCTGGACATCGCGACAGGCGAGGCCCACGACCGGGTGGCAGCGCTCCTCTCGCGCGTCGTCGGGCAGGTCCAGTTCGGTCTGATGCGCACCGACGTCGCGCGCGAGGCCGGTGGTGTCGTGGTCTCGCCGGCGGGCGAGATGCTGCTCCCGCTCGCGCTGGCGCTGCGGGGGAGGGCGATCCTGGTCCCCGAGCAGCTGCTCGCCATCCGGGTCCACGAGGACCGTGCCGGAGGCAAGCGCGAGAGCGAGATCGCCTGGGTCGACCCGAGCCGTCCGCGCATGGCCTTCCCCTACTCGCGGTCGACGCCGCTGATGTGCGGTGCCGTGCTGCGGGCGCCGATCGGGGTCCGCGACAAGGCTCGCTGCATCGCGGCGGTCCTCTGGCACTGGACCCGACCCGGGTGGCGCACGTTCGCCGGCGACGTGGTCCGGCTCCCTCAGGACCTCGGGCTGCGGCGCTGACCGGACGCCGACAGCGGCGCGGCTCCCACCCATGTCAGCCGGCCGCCTGCTCGACGACGAGGAGCCAGTCCTCGTCGCCGCCGGCATTCGGCCCCGGCGTCGTCAGGGACGGCGTCAGCGGCACGGGGTGGCGGCTGCCGTCGGTGGGGTCGACCCACGCCGCGACCGGCCGCCCGGACAGCCGAGCCAGGTCGAGGGTGATCGTGCGGCTGGTCGGGACGTAGACGACCGCCTCGCGGCCGTCGCTGGTCCGCGCCGCCGTCGCGTAGTCGTCGTCGAGCACGTCGACCGGTGGCTGGTCGGGGGTGAACGGCGTCCCCCGGCCGGAGGTCACGAACGCGTCCTGGGTGTCGGGGACCAGCTCCCACCAGCGCAGGGAGGCGATCGCGGCGCGGGCCACGGCGACCTGACGCAGTCCGGGCCGGTCGAGTCGGTCCTCCCAGCCCGGCAGGAACTCCCAGTCGGCGCTGCCGTAGAAGTCGCCGGCCGCCCCCGACGTGAGGGCCCACAGCACCTGCCGGCGCAGCGACTCCTCGGTGGTGGGAGGGGTGTCGGGCTGGAGGTTCATCCCCTCGTAGTTCGACTCGCCGAGGACGGCGGGGATCGGCGGGGTCTGCGCGTACGCGGCGAGCACGCCGGCGTACGTCGGGACGTAGCTGTAGACGAAGCTCCAGCCCACGCGAGTCCGCCAGTAGGGACTGTCCCTCGACGTCGTGAGCGGCGAGGTGAACTGGATGCTGAACGGCCGGTCGTCGCCTGACGACGCCAGGCCGACGCGGACGGCGTCGAAGCAGCGGTCCACGTCCGACGGAGGATCCTGCTGGGCGTAGTCGCCCCCGACGGCCCACACCACGTTCGGCAGGTCGGCGAAGGTGCGCCCGACGTACCGGCCGAAGGCTGCGCACTGCCCGACCGAGTCCGGGGAGAAGGCGTGCCCGATCGTCCACCCGTCGACGGCGTAGAGGAAGACCGTGATCCCCTGCTCCGCGGCCGCTGCGACGACGTCGTGCGCACGGTCGAAGTACGCGGGGTTCGGCCGGGTGACCGAGCCCGGGCTGAACGGCAGCCCCCCGAGGAACGGCACGATGCCGTCGACGGTGGCACCGCTCTCGCTCCCGCCGTTGGTCCGCGCCCCGACCAGCGAGACGATCGCCGCGTTGACCCCCTCGCCCGCGCGCTGCTCCCAGTAGTCCTCGGCCTGGGGGAGCGTCATGGCGGCGAGGAGCGACCACGGCGAGTCGCCCTGCACGAGGACCGGGTCGCCGCCGTGGTCGACGAAGAAGCGGCCGTCGTCGCTCACCCCCGCGACGAAGGGGCCGCTCCCGGCCTGCGGAGCGGACGGCGGCGTCGCGGGGGTGGAGTCGAGCGTCGGCACCTCGCCGGGCACCGGCATCGCCTGCCCCTCGAAGCGGTAGACGTGCCACACCCGGAGACCGGCGTAGACCCCCACCGCCAGCACGAGGACGGCTGCCAGGGCGACGACCGCCCAGCGGCCGGGTCGCCGGAGCCTCATCAGCCCGCTGCCAGGCCGAGGCTCAGCTTGTCGACCGTGAAGGCCTCCGCGTAGCGCGCGCGGCACTCGACGCCGCGGACCCGCATGAAGCCGAGGAAGTACTCGTCGTCCCACCAGTCGCGGTCCTTCTGCGACACGTAGTGCGCGTCGAGCAGCTCGCACTTGCGTCGCGCGAGGTCGTCCGCGACCGCGACGTAGGTGTTGGGGCGACCGATGTCGCCGTCCCACTTCGGGATCTCGTAGTGGAGCACGAGCGCGTCCCGCCACACCGTCGGCGCGAGGCGGCCGAGCAGACGGTGGTCCTGGTGCGCGTCGTCGGTCCGGGGGACGAGCACCAGGTCAGGGGTGGGCACGTCCTCGGCGAACGCGTGCAGCGCCGACTTCACCGCACCCCAGTGCTCGGGGAGCCGGCCGTCGGGAAGGTCGTGGAACACGGTCGTCGCCCCGGGGAGGAACGCCTCCGCTGCGTCCCTGGCCTCGGCGACACGCTCGGGCGAGCCCGTCATCGTGAGCCACGAGCCGCTCACCGACCCGCGCTCGGCCAGGGTGAGCAGGGTGCCGCCGCACCCGATCTCGATGTCGTCGGGGTGTGCGGCGACGCACGCGACGGTGAGCGGTCCTGCCGGGAGGGAGAGGGGGATCACGGCACCGGAGCCGGTGCGAGCGTGACGACTGGCGCGACGTCGTCGCCGAGCGCGGGCTCCGACTCCTTGCGCCACACGGCCCACGGCGGGTTGCCGGTGCGGTTGAGCTCCTCGAGCTGCATCCGCTCCTTGACCGTGTCCATGCACGCCCAGAAGCCGTCGTACCGGTTGGCGGTGAAGCGCCCGTCCTCCGCAGCGCGCACACAGCCGTTCATCACCAGGTCGTCGCCCTCGTCGAGGTAGTCGAAGATCCCCTGGCGCAGCACGAAGAAGCCGCCGTTGATCCGCATGTCCATGTCGGCCACCGCGACGAGGCCGGTGAGGTTGCCGTCGGCGTCGGCGCCGACCACGTGGAAGGAGTCCTGCGGCGACACCGACAGCAGGCTGCCGACGTGGTGGTCCGGGAGCGTGGCGATCAGGTCGTTCATCGGGGCGTCGGAGAGACCGTCGCCGTAGTTCGCGAGGAACATCTCGTCGTCGCCGAGGTGCTGGCGGACGCGCCGGAGGCGCTCGCCGATCGCGGTCTCGTGGCCGGTGTCGACGAACGTGATCGTCCAGTCGCTGATGTCGGAGCCGAGCAGCTCGACCTCCTTGCAGCCGTTGCGGAGCACGAAGTCGTTGGACTCGGTCTCCTCGTAGTGCAGGAAGTAGTCCTTCACGGCCTTCGCCCCGTAGCCGAGGCAGAGGATGAACTCCGTGTGACCGAAGTGCGCGTAGTAGCGCATGATGTGCCACAGGATCGGCCGGTTGCCGATGGGCGTCATCGGCTTGGGGAGCGCGCTCCCGTCGGTGCGGATGCGGGTGCCAAGACCCCCGCAGAACAGCACGACCTTCATGGCTGGACCTCCAGTCGACGGGGAGCGGCGAGCTCGCGCACGGCCGGAGCCACGGGGCGCCCGACGAGGAGACCGTCGGTGGTCCCCGCCGCGAGCGCCTTCGCGTAGATCTCCATGGCGCCGTGCGCCGCCTCCACGGTGTGAGCGATGTCGTCGTCGGTGTGGGCGGCGGAGATGACGAGCGAGGGGGCGAGCACCCCACGGCGGAGCATCTCCTGGATGAAGAGGGTGCGGAACGGCTGCGAGGGGTTGCCCTCGTGGTCCTTGGTCCCGAACACCATGCACGTCGCGCGACCCAGGACCGGGATGTGCTCCTCGACCCCGTGGTCGGCGGCGGCGGCGATGAGCCCCTGGCGCAGCTTCTCGCCCTGGGTCTCCATGACGCCGACCACGTCACGCTCGGCGTACGCGTCGTACACCGCGAGCATGGCCGCCAGGCCGGTGGTCTCGCCGCCGTGGGTCGTCGACAGGAGCCAGACGCGGGACTTGTCCGTGTTGAGGCCGCCCAGCTCCATGATCTCGCGCTTGCCGGCGAGGGCGGCGATGCTGAAGCCGTTGGCCAGCGCCTTGCCCCAGGTCGACAGGTCGGGCGTCACGCCGTAGACCTTCTGCCCGCCGCCGGAGGACCAGCGCATGCCGGTGATCATCTCGTCGAAGACCAGGACGAACCCGTCCTCGTCCGCGAGCGCGCGCAGCCCCTCGAGGAACCCCGGCGCCGGCTCGGCGGTCGCTGTGGCCGGCTCGAGGATGACCGCCGCGATGCGCCCGGGGTGCTCGGCGAGGAGCGCCCGGACGGAGTCGAGGTCGTTGTAGCGGAACTTCACGGTGCGCTCGAGGTCGTCGGCAGGGATGCCCGCCCTCATCGCGGTCGTGCCGATGAACCAGTCGTCGACGGAGAAGAAGGGCTGGGTGCCGCAGACCGCGACCATGTCGCGACCGGTCGAGGCGCGGGCGAGCTTGATGGCGGCCGTGGTGGCGTCGGAACCGTTCTTGGCGAACTTCACCATGTCGGCGCCGGGGACGTGCTCGAGGAAGCGCTCGGCGGCTCGCAGCTCCCAGATGCTCGGACGCGAGAAGCCCACGCCACCGCGCGCGGCCTCGACGACCGCGTCGACGACCGGGGCGTAGCCGTACCCGAGCGTGATCGCCCGCAGGCCCTGCCCGTACTCGACGTACTCGTTGCCGTCGACGTCGTACACCCGGGCGCCGGAGCCGTGGTCGATGATCGGCGTCATGTGCTCGGGGCACTGGTCGGAGCCGCGGGCGTAGGTGTGCGCCCCGCCCGGCACCAGGGCGTGCAGCCGGGCCTGCGCGGCGTTGGAACGTGAGAAGGAACGATCAGACATCTCGGTCACCAGGAGTCGCTCGTGGGTCATGGGTTCTCCTCGGCCGATTCTTCCCGACCGAGGGGTTCGCCGGGCCGGTTTGGGCAAGTTCGCCGGAGAGAACCGAATCACCCGTCGGGGCCCGCGCCGCCCGGTACGGTAACGCCATGCGTGCAGACCTCTGGCGGGACCGCGACGTCTTCGTGACCGGCCACACAGGGTTCAAGGGGGCGTGGTTGTGCGTGCTCCTGGACCGGCTCGGCGCCCGGGTCCACGGCTACGCGCTCAAGACCCCGGACGACTTCCTCTACCAGCGGGCCGGCATCGCCGACCTGGTCGCGAGCGACGTGACCGGGGACATCCGCGACCGTGAGGCGCTGTCTGCGGCGCTGGAGGCGTCCGGCGCCGACGCTGTCCTCCACCTGGCCGCGCAGTCGATCGTGCGCGCGTCGTACGTCGACCCGGGCGAGACCTTCTCCTCCAACGTCGAGGGCACGTTCACCGTGCTGGACGTGACCCGCGCCGCGGCCCGGGTCTCGCGGTGCGTGGTGGTCACGACCGACAAGGTCTACCGCAACAACGAGTGGACCTGGGGCTACCGCGAGATCGACCACCTCGGGGGAGACGACCCCTACAGCGCGAGCAAGGCGGCGGCCGAGCTCGTGACGCACTCGATGGCCGTCTCGTTCCGGCGCGAGGGCTACGCGGTGGCCTCGGCGCGCGCGGGCAACGTCATCGGCGGCGGAGACGCGACCCCCGACGCGCTCATGCCGGAGCTGATCGGGTCGTACGCCGCGGGGCGCGCCGCGGTCCTGCGCTACCCGGAGGCCGTACGCCCGTGGCAGCTCGTGCTCGAGCCCCTCAACGGCTACCTCACGCTGGCGGAGCAGCTCGAGCCGGAGCTCAACGACACGGCGTGGAACTTCGGTCCGTCCGCCGAGGACGTGCTGACCGTCGGCGAGGTCGCCGACCGGACCGCCGCCCTGTGGGGCGACGGAGCGCGCTGGGAGACGACCGGGGACCGCGGACCGCACGAGGCGGGGCTGCTCTCGCTCGACTCGGCGAAGGCGCGCTCGGAGCTCGGGTGGGCACCGGCGCTCGGGGTGGACGAGGCGCTGCGGTTCACCGTCGAGTGGGAGAAGGCGGTGCGTGGGGGCGACGATCCCCGGGCAGCGATGGAGCGCCAGGTCGACGCCTTCCTGGAGCGCGCGGCGACCTGAGCAGACCGCCTCCGGACGGGCCGAGGTTGCTCTAGTGTGGCGCGCATGAAGGTGACCGAGACAGGGATCGACGGGCTGCTCGTGTTCGAGCCCACGCCCCACCGTGACGAGCGTGGCTACTTCACCCGGACCATGGACGTCAACGTCCTCGCGGACGCGGGGATCGACCCGGCGGGCTTCAAGCAGGAGAACCAGTCCCGCTCCTACCAGGGCGTGGTCCGAGGGCTGCACGGCCGGATGAACGCGGGCGAGGCCAAGCTGGTCCGGTGCTCGCACGGCGCGGTCCTGGACGTCGCGATCGACACCCGCGTGGGGTCGCCGACGTTCGGCGAGATGAGGACCTTCCTGCTCGACGACCAGGTCCACCGCCAGGTCTACATCCCGCGCGGGTTCCTCCACGGCTACCAGGCGCTGACCTCGGTGACCGACTTCTGCTACCGGATCGACGACTTCTACGGACCCGGGGAGGACACGACGGTCGACTGCTTCGACCCCGACCTCGCCGTCCCGTGGCCCGCCCCGGTCACGATCGTCAGCGAGCGCGACCGCAGCGGCCAGTCGTGGCAGGAGTACAAGCGGTTCCTCGGCGTCGAGGGCTGACCGCTCGGGGGCCGACCGCTCGGGGCCCGACCGCTCAGGCGAGCGGCTCGACCTCGTGCGGCATGGGCTCCAGCACGACCCAGCGGCCGCCGTTCGCCTCGATCGCCGGCAGCGCCTTGCGCACCTCCGGCAGCAGGTCGGGCACGAAGAGCAGCACGCGGTCGGGTCGCAGGCCGACGAGGTCCTGCGGGGACACGATCGGGATCCGGTTGCCGGGCATGGTGAGTCCGTGCTTGCCGGTCGCGGCATCGGCGACGGTGACCATGTCGGCCTTCGTCACCCCGGCGCACTGGAGCAGCGACGAGGTGCGCGACGCCGCGCCGTAGCCGGCGACGGTGAGCCCCCGCCCGGTGGCATCGCTCAAGTACGCGCGGATCGACGCGACGGACTCCTCGAGCGCCCGCCCCAGCGCGGCGACGCGCTCAGGATCGGTGATGCCCTCGGCCGTCTCGCGCTCGATCAGCGCGGTCACCTCCGGCGCCTGGCCTCCCCAGCGGCTGCCGTCCTTGGCGAAGACGAGCATCGTGGTGCCGTTCTGGTAGAGCGGGTACTCCCAGGCGCCGACGGCCGTCAGCCCGATCTCGTTCGCCATCGACACCAGCGCCGGCGTCGAGTAGTACGCGAAGTGGCCGCTCTTGAGGGCGTTCCACATGCCCACGCGCAGGATCGACGCGACGTTGTGGATCATCATCGCGACGACGCCGTCGTCGTCGAGGTGCTCGAGGCGCTCGACGAAGGCGGGACGCTGCTCCCGGTCGTGCATCATGCCGTGGACGTCGACGACGAGGTCGGCCGGACCGGCGTCGACCTTCGTGGCGCCGCGGAGCGTGAGCTGCGGCGTCCACGAGCCGCCGTGCGGGCTCGGGTAGTCCACGAAGCGGGTGCCCTCCACGACGAACCCGGCGGCGGCGAGGTCGGTGACGCACTTCTCCGCCTGCTCGACCAGCGCGCGCGGCTCGACGCCGAGCGGCTCCTCCGGCTCGGTCGGGTCGTCCTCGAGCTGGAGGAGGTTGCTGGTCGTGCCGAACACCATCCGAACCGAGTACTCCGGGTCGGGCTCGGGGTCGCCGGGCGCGGGGAACAGGTCGGAGGCCGGCTGGAGACCGAGGTCGAGGACGACGACGCCGTCCGGGCTGCCGGTCCACCGGTCTCGCCAGGAGTCGATCGGAGAGGGGAGCGGCGCAGCGTCGGTCATGGTGTCTCCAGCGGTGGGTTCACGTGGTCGCGGTGTGCGTCAGCGTAGCTGTCGGAACCGGTCACCCGAGGCCGATCGACGCAATAGGCTGTCGACTGCCACTCGGGTCAGGCGGACAGAAGGCGGGCGGTCAGTGAGGGTCCTACGTGTCGCCCACCATGGGGTGGTCCCGGCCTGGCGGGAGCGCGAGCGCCGCCTCGCCGCCGAGGGCGTCGACGTCACGCTCCTCTCCGCCCGGCGATGGAACGAGGGGGGTGCCGACCTCGACCTCGCCGCCGACGGCGACACGTTCGTGGAGGGCGCGGGCACGCTCGGCACCCACCCCAACGTCTTCGCGTACGACCCTCGGCCCCTGTGGCGCCTGCTCGGTCGGTCGTGGGACGTGATCGACCTCCACGAGGAGCCGTGCAGCCTCGCCGTCGCGGAGATCCGGCTGCTGGCCGCGCTGCGGCGGCAGCGTGCGCCGTACCTGCTCTACTCCGCCCAGAACATCCCGAAGCGCTACCCGCCGCCGTTCCGGTGGTTCGAGCGGTCGGCGCTGCGGCACGCGGCAGGGGCGTACGTCTGCAACGCGGAGGCCGGTCGCATCCTCGCCGCGAAGGGCCTGCGCGGACCTGCTGAGCTGATCGGCCTCGGGGTCGACACCGACCGCCTGGGGCCCGTCGAGCGTGACGCGCCCGACCCCGACCGGCTCGTCCTCGGCTACGCCGGGAGGCTCGAGCCGCACAAGGGGGTCGCGATCCTCCTCGACGTCCTGGCCAAGCGCCCCGGCTGGACGCTGCGGGTCGCCGGCGACGGGCCGCAGCGCGCGGCCCTGGCCGCGCGTGCGTCGGCCCTGGGCGTCGAGGAGCGGGTGACGTTCCTCGGTCACGTGTCCGGCGACGCGCTCGCTGGGCACTACCGCCGGTGCGACGTCACCGTCGTCCCGAGCCTGCCGACGCCCGGGTGGCTGGAGCAGTTCGGCCGCGTGGTCGTCGAGTCCATGGCCTGCGGCACGCCGGTCGTGGCCAACCGCAGCGGCGCGCTGCCCGACGTCGTCGCCGACGCCGGGCTCCTCGTCGAGCCTGCGGACCTCGACGAGCTCCTCGCGGCGCTGGACGAGGTGGCCGAGCCCCAGCTGTGGCGCGAGCACCGGGCACGCGGCCTGGAGCACGCGACCCGCTACGGCTGGGACGCCGTGGCCGCTCAGCACCTGGCGCTCTACCGGCGCGTGCTGGGGCTCACCGGCGGCACCCGCGGCCTCGGCGTCGACGGTGCCGGGCTCCCTCCGGTGCACGTGCTCGTCGTCGCCTACGGCGACCCGGCGATGCTCGACGACTGCCTGGCGGCGCTCGGCGGTGCTCTGCCGGTCCTGGTGGTCGACAACTCCTCGGCGGCCGCCGTCGCGGAGGTCGCCGCGCGCCACGGTGCCGCGTACCTCGACCCGGGGGCCAACCTCGGATTCGGCGCCGGCGTCAACGTCGGGGTCCGCGCGCTGCACGCCACAGGAGAGCGCCCTGACCTGCTGCTGCTCAACCCCGACGCGCGCATGGACGCCAAGGCGGTGGCGGCGATGCAGGAAGTCGCCCACCGCGGTCGCGTGGCGGCGGTCGGGGTGAGCCAGGTGGACCCGGCGACGGGCCGGCCGGCGCGCGTCCTCTGGCCGTTCCCCAGTCCGGTCGGTGCCTGGGTGGAGGCCTTCGGGCTCGGTCGGCTGCGCCGGCGCGAGGACTTCGCGATCGGCTCGATGCTCCTGCTGCGCGCCGACGCCTGGGACGACGTCGGCCCGATGGACGAGCGCTTCTTCCTCTACGCCGAGGAGACCGACTGGCAGAAGCGCGCCCGGGAGCGCGGCTGGACGATCGCCGTCGCCGACGCCGAGACCTCGCACGTCGGGGCGGGGACCGGCGGAGACCCGGCGCGCCGCGAGGCCTGGTTCCACGCGTCGCTGGAGGCGTTCGTCCGCAAGCACCACGGCCGTCGGGGGTGGCGGGTCTTCCGCGCCGGCATGGTCACCGGTGCTGCGGTGCGCGGGTGGGTCCTGCCCGGTGAGCGGGGCGCCGCCGCGCGCCGACGTCGCGATCTCTACCTGGCCGGTCCGGCGACGGTCGGGGAGCGTCCGCGGTGAGCATGCGGGTGCTGCACCTCGTCTGCAGCGACGGGTTCGCGGGGGTCGAGCGGTACGTCGCCACGACCGCCCGCACGCTCGCTTCCCACGGTGCCGAGGTCGAGGTGGTCGGGGGCCGCGAGGACGCCATGCGAGCCGCCCTGGACGGGACCGCCGTGACGTGGTCCCCCGGGGGATCGGTCGGGGAGGCGCTGCGGCAGGCCGTACGCACGCGTGCCGACCTCGTCAACGCGCACATGACGGAGGCCGAGCTCGTCGGCACGGTGGTGGGGACGGTGCGCCGGGTCCCGGTCGTGGCCACGCGCCACTTCGGCACGGTCCGCGGGTCGAGCCGTCTCGTGCGCGCCGTCGGACGCGGCGTCGAACGCCGGCTCGCGGCCGAGATCGCCATCTCCGACTTCGTCGCGCGCGAGGCGGGCGGGACGTACGACGTCGTCCACTCCGGGGTCCCGTCGTCGGAGCACACGCTGGGCAGCAGCCGGCGTTCGCCGACGGTGCTCGTCGCCCAGCGCCTGGAGGCCGAGAAGAACACGGAGACGGCGGTGCGCGCGTGGGCTGCCAGCCGGCTCGGCGACGACGGCTGGCGGCTCGAGATCGCCGGGGCCGGGAGCGAGGAGGCGGCCCTGCGACGGCTCGCCGACTCCCTCGGCGTGACGGCGCAGGTCGACTTCCTGGGCCACCGCGACGATCTCCCGTCGCTCTACGACCGGGCCGCCGTGCTCCTGGCACCCACGCCGCTCGAAGGGCTCGGTCTGAGCGTCGTCGAGGCGATGGCGCACGGCCTTCCCGTGGTCGCCACCGCCGCGGGAGGGCACCTCGAGACGGCCGGGAGCGTCCCCGACGCGGCGCTCTTCGCCCCCGGCGACAGCGAGGGCGCCGCCCGGCTGCTGCGGGCGCTGGCCGACGACGCACCGCGACGGGACCGCTACGGGAGCGCGTTGCAGCAGCGCCAGCGGGACTACTTCACGCTCGACCGGCAGGCCCGCGACACGCTGGCGGTGTACGAACGGGTGCTGGCGCGGTGAGCCGCCCGCTGGTGGTCCTGTCCCTCGAACCCTGGGACGACGTGTGGCGTCGCAACCAGTACCTCGTCGACGGCCTCCTCGCGCGTGATCCCGGGCTCCGCGTGCTGTTCGTCGAGCCGGCGAGCGACCCGGTCCACGACGCGCTCTCCCGGCGGCGTCCACGTCGGGGCGCCGGGCTCAGGAGCGTCCCGGGCCGCCCGCGGCTCCAGCGGCTGCAGCTCACCAAGCCGCTGCCCCGCGCCCTGGGGCCCGCGTCGGACCGCTGGCTGGTGCACGGCCTGCGCCGCGCCGTACGACGGCTGGGGCTCCACGACCCGGTGCTGTGGGTCAACGACCCGGGCTGGGCGCCGGCGCTCAGGACCGGGTGGCCCGCGTTGTACGACATCACCGACGACTGGGTGCTCGCCGACCGCGGTGGCCGGACGGCACGTCGTACGCACGACAACGACGCGTACCTGCTGGCGCACGCCGCGGAGGTCGTGGTCTGCTCCACGGGTCTCGCCGCCAGCAAGGGGCGGGTGCGCGAGGTGACGCTGGTGCCCAACGCGGTCGACCTCGCGCGCTACCGGGAGCCGAGCGACCGTCCCGCCGACCTTCCGCCCGGCCCGGTGGCGGTGTACGTCGGGACGCTGCACGAGGACCGGACGGACGTCGCGCTGGTCGTGGCGACCGGAGCCGCTCTCGCCGACGTCGGCGGCACGCTCGTGCTCGTCGGGCCGGACGCGCTCACGCCCGAGAACCGTGCCCTCCTGCACTCCTCACCGGGTGTCGGGGTGCTGGGGCCGCGGCCGTACCAGACGATCCCCTCCTACCTCCAGCACGCCGGCGCGCTGGTGGTGCCTCACGTGGTCGACGCGTTCACCGACAGCCTCGACCCGATCAAGCTGTACGAGTACCTTGCCGTCGGGCGCCCGGTCGTGTCGACCCCTGTCGCCGGGTTCCGCGACGCCGAGGACGACGGCGTCGTCGTGGCGTCGGGAGCGGCCTTCACGAGCGCGGTGCACGACCTCCTCGCGGCGCCGTGGACCCCGTCACGGCAGGTCGACGTGCCGACCTGGGACGACCGGGTGGCGGCGGTCGAGGCGGTGCTCGCCCGGATTCCCGGTCACTCGGGGCGCGGCCCCTCGGAGTGAGGGCGGGCGAACGCGCGCTCGAGGAACGGCGTGCCGCCACGTCGGTCGTCCTCGCCGTCGTCGCCACGGGCCGCTCCCGCGGAGGCACCGGTCGGCCGGTCGTCGTGCTCGGTGACCGCCGGCATCACCGCCGTCGTCACGGTCGACTCGTCGCGGTCCGTCGCGCGCGTCTCCCTGGTCGGAGTCGCGGACGCCGAGCCTTCCGGCGCGGTCGCGCGCTCCGGGACGCCGGCGGCCGGAGCCGTCTGGGGTGCCGGAGCCGTGTGAGGGGTCGGGGTCGTCTGCGACGCTCGGGGTGCCTCGGCGGACGCCTCGGGCGCGGGGCTCCGCGGTGCCGCCGGCTCCGGGGTCACGTCCGTCTCCGGCCTCTCCACCGTCTCCGGCCTCTCCACCGTCTCCGGCGCCTCGCTCGCGGCCTCGCGCACGCGGCTGGGCGTGCGCGACTCCGCAGCCCGGCTGCCCAGGTAGTAGTCGCGGTAGGACTTGGGGAGCCGGCGCCGCGAGCGGTTCAGGATCACGCCGAGCACGTTGCGGTTGTTGGACCGCAGGGTGCGCACGGCGTCGATCAGCGTCGAGCGGTTCGAGCGGCCCGCCGAGGCCAGGACGGCGACGCCGTCGGCCATGCCTGCGAGGAGGGTCGCGTCGGTCATGCCCAGGGCCGGCGGGCTGTCGACGATGACCACGTCGGCGATGTGCCGGAGGTGGTCGACCACCGCGCGGGCGGAGCGCTTCGCGAGGAGGTCGGCCGGGTCCGGCGGGACGTCGCCCGGCGGGAGGATGCTCAGGCCCTCGAACTCCGTCGGGCGCAGCACCGCCGCGACGTCGTCCTGGGTCACCTCGCCGACACCGTCGCGGTCGCCGCGCGAGGCGAGGTCGGCGAACCCGGCTCCGTCGGCGGCGTCGCCGAAGTAGAGGTCGAGACGCGGACGGCGGAGGTCGCCGCCCACCAGCACGACCTTCTTGCCGGCGCGGGCCCACGACACGGCGAGGTTGGCGGTGACGAACGTCTTGCCGTCGCCGGGCTCGGGGCTCGTCATGACGAGCACGCCGTGCTCGGGCGGCATGAGGACCTGCAACGACGTCCGGAGCGCGCGGACGCCCTCGTTGAAGGCGGTGTGCCGACGGTCGGCCGTGGGGAGGACGGGGCGCTCGCCCTTCGGCGTGCGCTGACGGTTGAGGGCGAGCTCGCCGAGCGCGGGGACTCCCGTGAGCGGCTCGATCTCCCCCTGCTCGCGGAGCCGGTCGTCGAACTGCTCGCGCACCAGAGCGACACCGGCACCGGCGATCAGGCCGGCGAGGAGGCCGATCGCGATCACCGTCACCGGGGGCGTCGCGTCGGACGCGCCCGGGCCGGCCTCCTTGAGCACGACGGCCGGGGCGCCGGCATTCTCGAGCTTGCTGATCTTGGTGTTGGTGTCGCTCAGCGCTGTCGTGGCCGACGTGAGGTTGGTCAGCGCGACCTGGTCCTTGGAGTTCGCCCCGAGCTGCTTCTGGTAGGCGTTGACGGCCCGCGTCTGCTCGGCCTTGTCCTTCTCGAGCCGTTCCGCGGCGGCGTCGACCTGGGCCTGGAGGTAGCCGACGTACGCGTTGGCGACCGCGTTGGCGCGCGCCTGTGCCTCCTCCGGCGTGCTGCCGGAGGCGTCGATCGCGATGCGGTTGGTGCGCACGCCCTCGATCAGGGTCGCGGTGACCGAACCCACGTCGCTCGCCGTCGAGCCGCCGAGCGACTGGGCGGCCGGCTCCAGGACGGCCGGCGAGGTGACCGACTCGGTGTCGACGTCGAGCTCGATCCCCTCGTAGCTGCCGCTGCCCTCTCCGGCCGACGTGGCGGCCGCACTCATACGGACCGTCGCCTGCGACGAGTAGGTCGGGACCTGGCGGGACAGGTAGAGCATCGCGACGAGGAGGACGAGCACGAGGGTGGCGCCGATGAGGAGTCGGCGCTGCCACAGCACTTCGAGCACCTGACGGAATGTCATGACCAACCTCTGGTACGCCGGACAACGGGAGAAGCCTACGTGGTCGTCACGGTGGACCGGGGCCCTCGAGCCCTGTCCACAGCACGCCCCGTTGTCGAAGTCTAGGCGTCGGAGGTGTCCGGCTGGGGAATATCGGCGTACTACGGGCCGATAGGCTGACGTGAACCACCCCCCGACCCCGAGGACGGACGATGCCGTACGCCGCCGATCAGGGCGCTGCCCCCGCTGACGACCACGCGTTCGCGGGATGGCTCGCCGACCGCGCGGGCGAGCGCCTGCTCGAGGTGCGGGCCGGTGGTCTGGAGGGCAAGGAGCTCAAGGACGCCGGCGACCGTGCTGCCCAGGACGTCCTTGCCGCGCTCCTCGCCGAGCACCGTCCCGGGGACGCCGTCCTCAGCGAGGAGGCGGCCGACGACCGTGCGCGGGTGGACGCCGCGCGCGTGTGGATCATCGACCCGCTCGACGGCACACGGGAGTTCTCCGAGCCGCCGCGCGACGACTGGGCGGTCCACGTCGCGCTCTGGGAGGACGGCGACCTGGTCGCGGGGGCGGTCGCGCAGCCCGCCCTCGGTGAGACCTTCTGCACGGCGAAGGCCCCCGTCGTCGGCCCGCGCGCGGAGGGACCGCTGCGGATCGCGGTGAGCCGGAGCCGGCCGCCGGCCTTCGTCGACGCGCTCGCGGCCGAGACCGGCGCGGTGCTGGTCCCGATGGGCTCGGCCGGCGTCAAGGTCATGTCGGTGGTGCGCGACCTCGCCGACGTCTACGTGCACGCCGGCGGCCAGTACGAGTGGGACTCCGCGGCGCCCGTGGTGGTCGCCCGGGCGGCCGGCCTCCACACCAGCCGCGCCGACGGTGCACCGCTGGAGTACAACCGTGAGAACCCGTGGCTCCCGGACCTCCTGGTGTGCCGCCCCGAGATGGCCGAGCAGGTGGCGTCCTTCGTCCGCGGGGCCGGTGTCGTCGAGGGCTGATCCTCGCTGCGAGGTCCCGCTCGGTGAGGGCGTGACGCGTCCCTCGCCGACCACCTTGTGCATTCGCCCACGAAGGGCCGGTGCGTCGGGCTAGCGTGGGTGTTCCGCAGGTCTGGGCCTGCGGAAATCCCCCCCGCTCTCGGAGTCCCCCCTTGTCTGACGACGTCGTGTCGGACGCGCCCGAGCAGGCCCCGCGCCCGCGTCGGCTCGTCCGCCGTTCTCGCCCGCTCCGCAAGGCCCTCGTGGGTCTCGCGTCCTGCGTCGTGCTGCTCGCGCTGGTGCTCGGTGCCGGCGCGTGGTGGCTGCAGAGCCGGCTCGGAGGCCAGATCACCCAGGTCCAGGGCGCGTTCGCCGGTCTCGAGACGCGACCGGCGCGTGCCGCGGGCACTCCCGGGGACGCGGTCAACATCCTCCTGATGGGCACCGACCGTCGGTCCGACACCCCCACGACGGGGGCGAACGCCGAGGCGCCGGCGTGGCTCCCCGGCGAGCAGCGCACCGACGCGCTGATGGTGCTGCACGTCGACGGCGACCGTGAGGGAGCCTCGATCGTCTCGATCCCGCGCGACGCGTGGGTCACCGTCCCGGGACACGGGCCCCACAAGGTCAACGCGGCGTTCTCGCTCGCCGGACCGTCGCTCGCGGTCCAGACGGTCGAGGAGCTGACGGACCTGCGGATCGACCACCTCGCCGTCGTGGACTGGCAGGGCTTCGCGGCCATGATCGACGCGCTCGGCGGGGTCACGGTCGACGTCCCGGCCACCGTGCACGACAGTGCACGTGACCGGACCTGGACCGCCGGGGCCCACGAGCTCGACGGCGCGGACGCGCTCGCGTACGTCGGCCAGCGCTACGGGCTCCCGGGAGGTGACCTCGACCGGGTCGAGCGGCAGCAGGCCGTCCTGCGTGCCCTCCTGCAGCGCACGCTGACCCGCGACGTGCTCGCGAACCCGCGCACGGTGCTGAGGCTCCTCGACACCGCCACCCGCAACCTCACCGTCGACGACGGATGGTCGGTCGGCGACATGCGCGGCCTGGCGCTGTCGCTGCGCAGCCTGCGCGCCGACGACGTCGTCTTCACGACCGTCCCGATCAAGGGGCTCGGGCGTGCCGGCGGCGAGAGCATCGTGCGGCTGGACCGCGACCGGGGTCGCGAGATGTGGGGGGCCCTGCGCGAGGACCGCCTCGGCGAGTGGCTGGCCGCCACCGGCGGGGGCTCGCTCCCTGCCGTCGTCGACTGAGCGACGGAGTCCGGCAAAGCGGGGACGTGACCTGCGGCCGTGGTTAGCGTGAGGGCGTCGACGGTTGTCGAGAGTCCTCTGGGGGACCCATGGGCGCAGTGGATCGTGTCGGTTCGGTGCTGCGACGCCTGCCTGCGTGGCGTGGCAAGGCGCGGGCGACGAGGATCGCCGCACGCGTGCTGCCGCCCGACGCCTGCGTCCGCCGCATCCACGACGACGCAGGCTTCGACTACCTCGTCGACCTCCGGAGCCGGACCGAGGCGGGAGTGTTCGCCAACGGGCCGGACGACTTCGTCGCCCCGGTGCTCTCCCTCCTGATGCAGCCAGGGGACCTCGTCCTCGACATCGGGGCGAACGTCGGGCTGGTCACGCTCCCGCTGGCGGCGGCCGCACGGCGTACGGGGGCCTCCGTGATCGCCGTCGAGCCGATCCCCACCAACCACTCGCGGCTGGTCGACGCCGTCCGGCTGAACGGCTTCGAGGACCTCGTGACGACGGTGCACACCGCCCTCGCCGATGCGCCCGGGCGGACGACGATGTCGGTCGACCGCGACGCCCCCACCGGCAACGCCTACCTCCGCACCAACCGTCACGACCCGGCGATGCCGACCTTCGAGGTCGCCGTCCGCACGCTCGACGACCTGCTGGACGAGGTGGCACCCGGTCGCTCGGCGTCGCTGGTGAAGATCGACGTCGAGGGCGCGGAGATGCTCGTGCTCGGCGGCGCGCAGCTGATGCTGGCCGAGCACCGGCCGGTGATCCTGGGCGAGTTCAACTCGGGCCTGATGCCGGCGTTCGGTCACACGTTCCTGGACGTGGCGGCAGCGCTCGAGCCGCTGGGCTACAAGCCGTACGCGTTCGTCGCCGGGCCGCGCGTGGTCCCGATCGTCCCCGAGGTGGGACGCGGGGACGTGCTGTGGATCCCGGCGGAGCGGGAGCTGCGCGTGGTCTCCGCGATCAACGCGGCGGCGTCCGGAGCGCGCGCGCACTGAGCCCCGCGCGCGTACGCTGGTGCGCGCGATGGCCGAGACGACGCCCCCAGCGCAGGTCGGCGGTTCCGAGGGCAGCCCGCGGAGACGCCGCCCGCTCCGCAACGCGTTGATCGGCCTCGTCGCCTGCCTGGTCCTTCTGGCGCTGGTGGGCGCGGGCGTGTCGTGGTACCTGCAGGACCGCCTCGTCGACAACGTGGATCGGGTCGACGACGCGTTCACGGGGCTCGAGAACCGCCCGGCGCCGTCGTCCGGCGGGGCGCTCAACATCCTGCTGATGGCGACCGACCGTCGTTCCGACCTGCCGACGACGGGGGAGGAGGCTCAGGCGCCGACCTGGTTGCCGGGCCGCCAGAACAGCGATGCCCTGATGGTCCTGCACGTCGACGCCGACCGCGAGGGCGCCTCGATCGTCTCCATCCCGCGCGACTCCTGGGTGACGATCCCCGGTCGGGGCGCGAGCAAGGTCAACGCGGCGTTCTCGATGGCCGGCCCCTCGCTGGCCGTCGAGACCGTGGAGAGCATCACCGACCTGCGGATCGACCACCTCGCCGTCGTCGACTGGAGCGGCTTCCGCGCGCTCACCGACGAGCTGGGCGGGGTCACCGTGACCGTGCCGCAGACCGTCCACGACCCGCTGCGCGACAAGACGTGGGAGGCGGGCGAGCACCGTCTCGACGGCGACGACGCGCTGCGCTACGTGCGCCAGCGGTACGGACTCCCGGCCGGCGACCTCGATCGCGTCAAGCGTCAGCAGAACGTGCTGCGCGCGCTGATGCACCAGACGCTCGCGTCCGGAGCCACCCGCAACCCGGTGAAGGCGTACGGGATCCTCGACACGCTGACCGACCACCTGACAGTCGACGCCGAGTGGACGACCGGTGACATGCGCGACCTGGTGCTGTCGATGCGCGGCCTGCGCGCCTCCGACGTCGTCTTCACCACCGCGCCGGTCCGCGGGCTCGGGCGGGAGGGGGACGAGTCGGTCGTCTACCTCGACCGGGACAAGGGGCGTGAGCTGTGGGGAGCCGTCCGCGAGGACCGGGCGCAGGAGTGGCTGGAGGCGAACCCGGGAGCCGAGCTTCCCTCGTCGGTCAGCTGACGGACTCCGCGAGTTGGTGAAATGTCCGGATAGAGGGGTCGGTGCCTGTGCCAGCCTGACCGGGTTGTCCACCGGTCGGTCTCGGGCGACCTCGCACCTCACCGGGGGAACCACACCATGAGACGAACACCCGCCATCGTCGTCGGGGCCGCAGCCGCGCTCGCGCTCGGTCTGACGATCTCACCCGCCCAGGCGCACGGCGGCCACAAGCCGCCGAAGCCACCCACCCCGACCACCGTCGCCGACGGGCTGTTCACCGCGCTGAGCTCGGCGGTCGCGCCCGACGGCACGGCCTACGTCACGCAGAACTTCCCGGGCACCCTCACCAAGATCCCCAAGAAGGGCGCCCGCAGCGACATCTACCAGTCCGTGCCCGCCGCGGGCGCCGAGAGCCCGCCCGAGGTCGGCGGCGTGTCCGTAGCCGGCAGGAGGGTGCTGTTCGCGGAGACGGGGTTCTCGGGCGACCCGGCGAACCCGGGCGGGTTCACCGGGGTCAAGGCCATCGACCAGGGCGGCAACGTCACGACGCTCGCGGACACCGGGGCGTACGAGATCGCCAACAACCCCGACGGCGACGTGGTCTACGGTGCGCGCGGGATCAGTGACGAGTGCGCGGCCCAGTGGCCCCCGCCGCCGGAGGACCCGAGCCAGCCGGGGCCGCCTCCGGCGACCTACACGGGCGACGTCAACCCGCACCCGTACGCGACCCTGCCCGGGCCGTTCGGGACGACCTTCGTCGCTGACGCCGGAGCCAACTCGATCCAGCGGATCAGCCGCAGCGGCCAGATCACGACCCTAGCCCTGATGCCGGGCCAGCCGGTCCTCATCACCGCCGAGCTCGCTGGGGCGTTCGGCATCCCGGAGTGCGCGGTCGGCCTGAAGTACTACTTCGACCCCGTGCCCACCGACGTCGAGTGGGGTCCTGACGGCTGGCTGTACGTCAGCCTGCTCCCCGGCGGTCCGGAGGACCCGAGCCTCGGCGCGCGCGGCGCGGTCTACAAGGTCAACCCGTACACCGGGCGGACCAAGAAGGTCGCCCGCGGGTTCCTCGGCGCGACCAACCTCGCGGTGACGCCGAAGGGCGACATCTACGTGACCGAGCTCTTCGGCAACAAGATCTCCGTGCTCAAGCGGGGCAGCAGCACGCCGAAGACGTTCGCGGCGCTGCCGTGGGCGACGTCGGTCGAGTACGCCAAGGGGGCGCTGTACGCGACCTCCGCACCGGAGCTGGAGGCGTTGTTCTCCGGCGGGCAGCCGGCGCCGGAGTCGACGCTCGTCAAGTACAAGCTCGCCAAGAAGCACAAGGCGCACCACCACCACAGGAAGCACCACAAGAAGGGCAAGCGCCGCTGAGCCGGCGCGCGGAGGGGCGGGCGCCTCGGCCCGCCCCTCCGCGCCGTGGTCGACGCGTCTGCGCCGTCCGTCAGCGGCGGGACCCGGCCCGCGACCGCAGGCCGCCGCCCCACATCAGCGCCACGAAGCCGCCGAGCAGGACCGTCGCTCCGGTGATCGCGAGGGCGGCGAGCCGGATCGGATCCTGCGTCACGCCCTCGCTCTGACGCGCAGCGGCGACGTTCACCCGCTCGGCCCGGGTCGCGGTCGACAGCTCGGTCGTCACGGTCGTGGTCACGCCGTGGGAGTGGGCCGACCGCCCTCCGCGGTCGGTGTCCGCAGCGGGGACGATGTCCTCGCTCTGGTCGCTGCCGGCGTGGTCGTGGCCGGCCGGGACCGGCGTCGCGACGGCCGGGGTCGCCCGCTCGGGTGCGACCGCGAGCTGCGCGTCGACCTGGGCCTCCCTCACGCTGCTGCGGCCGATCTGGTCCAGCCGCAGCGGCGTGCAGTCCCTCGCCACGTTGAGGCACCGGTTGACCAGACGGGCGAAGGCGCGCGGCCTCCACGCCGACATGATGTCGCCGTGCATCGTGTAGGCGCTGCCGCTGGCCAGACGGAACGCCTTGGCGCGGCCGTTGACGCCGTGGTGCCAGGCCTCGAAGGTCACCTGAGGCAGCTTGACGGGATGGCTCTTCGGGCACCTCGCGCGCTTGCCCCGGGAGAACCTCATGTGCGCCTTGTGGTTGGGCGAGTCGAGGCGCTTGCCGTCCCAGCAGTCGGGGAAGACCAGCTCGGAGATCAGGGTCTCGTTCGACCGGCAGGACGGGAAGCGGCGGCTGAGCTTGGACTGGCGTCCGGACTCCTTGGTGACCGCGCACTTGTACCAGACGTTGTGCTGCGGCTTGGTCGAGTGCATGTCGCCGGCGATCATCCGCAGGCCCCGCGGGAACGCCTGCTTGATGCGCGCCCCCTTGGCGCCACCGGCCCGCTCGTAGTAGACGGCGAGCTCGAGGCGGCCCTTCTTGGAGTAGACCGGCTTGCCCCTCTTGTAGAGGGTGGGGATCCAGTACGCGGAGCGGTCGGCGCCTGCGAATCCCGCTCCACAAGCCGATCGCGGTCCCGCGAGGAGCGACTTCACCGTCGCGCCGGCGGGGACCTTGCGTGCGCCGTAGAACGTGTGCATGTGCGAGCGCCCTGGCTGACCCGGGAACACGATGGGGTCGTTCTTCGCCATCTTCTGCGGGACGCACACGACCTTGAACGCGGGTTGCGGCTCTGCCTGTGCCGGGGGGCTCGCGAGCACGGTCAGCGGGACCAGACTGCCGAACAGGAGCGTCGCGAGGGCGACTCGGATCGACCGGTGCATAGGACCTTCTGCTCGCGTCGGGGCGTGAACGCCCTCACGCTAGAGGCCATCCCTGGGCCCTGCAAGGATGGTTTCAGGCTGAACCGGACATTTCGCGGCGCGTTCGGCCGAGGTGCCGGGGGACGCGTTCGGCGGTGCGGACTAGTCTTGAGGACCTATGCCGCCCCTGCACGCCTTGGCCGAGGCGGTCGCAGCCGATCCGCTCCTCGTCCGTACGGTCGCCGACCGTCGGGCGGGCGTGACGGCGCTCGACCTCTCCGCACCTCCGTCCCTCCGTCCGTTCCTCGCCGCCACGCTCGTGCCGGCGAGCTCCTGCGTGCTCGTCGTCACCGCCACCGCGCGCGAGGCCGAGACGCTGACCGAGGAGATCGGGTCCCTCATCGGGCCGGACAACGTCACCGACTTCCCGGCGTGGGAGACGCTCCCGCACGAGCGCCTGTCGCCGCGCTCGGACACGGTCGGCCGGCGCCTCGCCGTGCTGCGCCGGATCGTGCACCCGGGGTCGACGCCCGACGCCGGGCCGCTCCAGGTCGTGGTCGCGCCGATCCGGTCGGTGCTGCAACCGCAGGTCAAGGGCCTCGCCGACCTGGAGCCCGTCGCGCTGCGCCGTGGGGAGGTGGCGGAGCTCGAGGACGTCGTCCGGGGCCTCGCCGACGCCGCGTACACGCGTGTCGACCTGGTGACCAAGCGGGGAGAGTTCGCCGTCCGCGGCGGCATCATCGACGTGTTCCCGCCGACCGAGGACCACCCGCTGCGCGTGGAGTTCTTCGGGGACGAGGTGGACGAGATCCGCCACTTCTCCGTCGCCGACCAGCGCTCGACCGACCCCGTCGACCACGTCTGGGCGCCGCCGTGCCGCGAGCTGCTCCTGAACGACGACGTCCGCGCCCGGGCGCGCGAGCTCGCCGCCGCGCACCCGGAGCTCGCCGAGATGCTCGACAGGCTCGCCGAGGGGCAGGCGGTCGAGG
Source organism: Mumia spirodelae (assembly GCF_050632745.1). Lineage (NCBI taxonomy): Bacteria > Bacillati > Actinomycetota > Actinomycetes > Propionibacteriales > Nocardioidaceae > Mumia > Mumia spirodelae. Next base: position 818,869 of record NZ_JBODSD010000001.1, read on the forward strand.
GCATGGAGTCGCTCGCGCCCGCGCTCGTCGACGGCATGGAGCTGCTGGTCGACCTGCTGCCGCCGGCCGCGACCGTCCTGGTCTGCGACCCCGAGCGGGTCCGCACCCGCGCGCACGACCTGGTCGCGACCAGCGAGGAGTTCCTCGCCGCGTCCTGGGCGGCGGCCGCGGGTGGCGGCAAGGCGCCGATCGACCTGGGCGCCGCGGCGTACTGGTCGCTGGCCGACGTGCGCCAGCACGTGCTCGCCTCCGGGCGCGCGTGGTGGTCGACCTCCCCGTTCCTGCTGGACGAGGGTCTCGACGCGTCCTCGCCCCGCGGCTCGGACGACGCGACCAGCGGCGGTGCCTTCGACCGCTTCGACGCCGAGAGCGTCAACCTGCCGTTCGCACCGACCCCGTCGTACCGGGGTGAGGTCGAGCGTGCACTCGTCGACCTCAAGGGCTGGCTGTCGGCCGGCACGCGCGTCGCCCTGGTCACGCCGGGCGAGGGGCAGGCGGCGCGCGGCGTGGAGGTGCTCGGCGAGCACGACATCCCGGCGCGCTTCCACCCGACGGTGACGGTCGACGACCTGACCCCGCACGTCGTCCACGTGATGTGCGGCGAGATCGACCACGGCCTCGTGGCCGAGGGCATCGACCTCGTCGTGCTGACCCAGGACGACCTCGTCGGCCAGACCGCGGCCGCCCCGCGCGACGACCGCAAGATGCCCTCGCGCCGCCGCAAGCAGATCGACCCGCTGGAGCTGACCCCGGGCGACTACGTCGTCCACGACCAGCACGGCGTCGGCAAGTACGTCGAGATGATGCAGCGCACCGTCCAGGGCGCGGTCCGCGAGTACCTCGTGATCGAGTACGCCGCGTCCAAGCGCGGTCAGCCGCCGGACCGGCTGTTCGTGCCGACCGACCAGCTCGACCAGGTCACGCGCTACGTGGGCGGCGAGCAGCCCTCGCTCGACCGGCTCGGCGGCGCCGACTGGAACAAGCGCAAGTCCCGTGCCCGCAAGGCGGTCAAGCAGATCGCCGGCGAGCTCATCAAGCTGTACGCCGCGCGGCAGGCGACCCAGGGGCACACCTTCGGCGCCGACACCCCGTGGCAGCGTGAGCTCGAGGACGCCTTCCCGTACCACGAGACCCCCGACCAGCTCGCGACGATCGACGAGGTCAAGCGCGACATGGAGCGGCCCGTCCCGATGGACCGCCTGGTCTGCGGCGACGTCGGCTACGGCAAGACCGAGATCGCCGTCCGCGCCGCGTTCAAGGCGATCCAGGACGGCATGCAGGTCATCGTCCTGGTGCCGACCACGCTGCTCGTCCAGCAGCACTTCGCGACGTTCTCCGAGCGCTACGCGCAGTTCCCGGTGACCCTGCGGGCGCTCTCGCGGTTCCAGACCGAGAAGGAGTCCAAGGAGGTCCTCCACGGGCTCGCCGACGGCTCGATCGACATCGTCATCGGCACCCACCGCCTGCTGCAGAAGGGCGTCAAGATCCCCAAGCTCGGCCTCGTCATCGTCGACGAGGAGCAGCGCTTCGGCGTCGAGCACAAGGAGGCGCTCAAGACGTTGCGGGCGGCCGTCGACGTGCTCTCGATGTCGGCGACGCCGATCCCGCGCACGCTCGAGATGGCGGTGACCGGCATCCGCGAGATGTCGACGATCCAGACGCCGCCGGAGGAGCGGCACCCGGTGCTCAGCTTCGTCGGGCCGTACGAGGACCGTCAGGTCGTCGCCGCGATCCGGCGCGAGCTGCTGCGTGACGGGCAGGCGTTCTACATCCACAACCGCGTCAACTCGATGGACAAGGCCGTCAAGCGCCTGAAGGACCTGGTGCCCGAGGCGCGGATCGCGATGGCGCACGGGCAGATGGGCGAGCACCAGCTCGAGCAGATCATGGTCGACTTCTGGGAGAAGAAGTACGACGTGCTGGTCTGCTCGACGATCGTCGAGTCCGGTCTCGACGTCTCCAACGCCAACACGATGATCGTGGAGCGGGCCGACATGCTCGGGCTCTCGCAGCTGCACCAGCTCCGGGGACGCGTCGGACGCTCCCGCGAGCGCGCGTACGCGTACTTCCTCTACCCGCCGGAGAAGCCGCTCACCGAGACCGCGCACGAGCGGCTCTCGACCATCGCGCAGCACTCCGAGCTCGGCGGCGGCATGGCGATCGCGATGAAGGACCTCGAGATCCGTGGCGCCGGCAACCTGCTCGGTGGGGAGCAGTCGGGCCACATCGCCGACGTCGGCTTCGACCTGTACGTGCGCCTGGTCGGCGAGGCTGTCGCGGAGTTCCGCGGCGACCAGGGCGAGGAGGTGCGCGAGGTCAAGCTCGAGCTGCCCGTCGACGCCCACCTGCCGCACGACTACGTGCCGAGCGAGCGGCTGCGCCTCGAGATGTACAAGCGGCTCGCCGACGTGCGCTCCGACGCCGAGGTGGCCGAGGTCCGCGACGAGCTGGTCGACCGGTACGGCGAGCCGCCGGCCCCGGTCGAGGCGCTGCTGGGCGTGGCGCGCCTGCGGGTGCGCGCCCGCGACGCCGGCATCTCCGAGCTCACCGTGGCCGGCAACAACATCCGGATCGCCGGTGTCGAGCTGCCCGAGTCGCGGCAGCTGCGGCTCAAGCGGGTCTACCCGGGGTCGGTCGTCAAGGCCACGGCGCACCTCCTGCTGGTGCCGCGGCCCAAGACGAAGCCCGTCGGGGGTCAGCCGCTGCGCGACGCCGAGCTGATGGACTGGTGCCGGACGCTGATCGACACGGTCATCGCGCCGACCGCACCCTGACGGCGGTCAGTGCGCGACGATCCGGGCGAGCGTGCCCGGATCGCGCGCGATCACCGTCGTCCCGTCGTCGGCGGTGACGATCGGCCGTTGGATCGCGCGTGGGGGGAGGGGGCGACGAGGCCCTCGAGCCAGATCAGGGGAGTTGTGGTCCGGTGGCCCCGACGACGCCGTGAAGGGCGGGTGCGGGCGACCAAGAAGGGCCGGCACAAGGTGACCTTCACGGTGCGCAGCGGCTCGTCGACGGTGCGGAAGAGGTCGTCGTCGGCCGCCGCCGAGACGGCCGAATCCGACAATCCGGCCCACTTGCACGATTCCAGACATGGGTCGACCGTGGAAGCATGCCACCGACCCAGGCCTGGGACGCCGAGACCGCGCTGCGCGGTGCCGGCCTGCGGGTGACGCGCCAGCGGCTCGCCGTGCTCGAGGCGCTCCACGAGCGGCCGCACGCGAGCGCGGAGACGCTCACGTCCGTCACCCGTGACGCCCTGGGGTCGGTCTCGGTCCAGGCCGTGTACGACGTGCTGGCCGCGTGCGGGGACCACGGGCTCGTCCGACGCATCCAGCCGGCGGGCTCACCGGCGCTCTTCGAGACCCGCGCGTCCGACAACCACCACCATCTCGTGTGCGCGACCTGCGGACGGGTGACCGACGTCGACTGCGTCGTCGGTGCGGCGCCCTGCCTCGCGCCGGCCGACGCCCACGGCTACACGGTCGACCAGGCCGAGGTCGTCTTCTGGGGGACGTGCCCGGACTGCGCCGGGCGAGCGAGCGCGAACGGCGCGAGTCCTGAGGCCGGCGCGACCTGAGCGGGGGAGGACCCCCGGCCGCCTCGATCCGGCGTGGTTCGGGGTCGGCGGTGTGGTTAGGCTGTGGCTGCCGCGTGTGTTCCGCATCACGCGGCGACCGTCTGCTCGAGAGGAACGCCCCCGCATGCTCCGCCGCCCTCCGCTCCGTCCGCTCCTCGCCGTCGCCGCCGCGTCGCTCGCGCTCGCCGGGTGCGGCACCACCTTCCCGGGCGACGCCGTCGTCGTCGGCGACTCCCGCCTCTCGCTGAGCCAGCTCGACACGCTCGCCGACGCGGGGTGCACCTACCTGGCGACCGCCGCGACGTCGCAGGGGTCGCAGGTGCCGAGCCAGGGGCAGGTCCGGCAGGTCATCGTCACGCAGGAGCTGCAGCTCGCCGGCGCCCGGTCCCTCGCCGAGGAGCGCGGCATCGCGGTCCCGCGCACGCAGTGGGCGCTCGGGGCGGACGACCTCGCGCAGCTCGAGACGATGTTCGGCGACCACGCCGACGACGTGCAGGAGATCCTCGAGCGCGACTTCGAGAGCCAGGCCCTGCGCACCGCGATCGGTGCCGACGAGACCGGGACGGCGCCGACGCAGGCGAACGCCGAGCAGCTGATGCAGGCGGGCACCACGGCTGTGACCGAGGAGCTCCGTCGCGTCGACGCGAGCGTGGACCCGCGGTTCGGGCTGGACGCCGAGGGACAGCCGGACGCCGCCCTGAGCCTGTCCGCCTCGCGCGAGCAGCTCGACCAGGTGGACCCGTCGACGCTGCCCTCCAACCAGCAGTGCCGCGGCGTAGAGTCGAGCGAGTGAGGATCCTCGTCACCAGCCCTCGTGTCGCACCCGGACTGATGACGCTGGCGGCGTGGGACGCCGTCCGTGAGGCCGACCGCATCGTCGCCGCGGAGGCCGACGACCCCACGGTCGAGGCGATCGTGCAGGCCGGGTTCGCCGTCGACACGGCGCCCCTTCCGACCGACCGTACCCCGGCGACGGCCACCCTCTGGGTCGCCCCCACCGGTGACGTCGCGTGGGCGCGCGGTCTCGCGGACTCGCTGGTGTCCGAGGTCGGTGCAGCACCCGACCCGACCGCGGACGTGGAGGTCGTCTTCGGCTCGTACGACCTGCCAGGAGCGCGTCTGCTCGACCTCGTCGCCGTGATGGACCAGCTCCGCGTCGAGTGCCCGTGGACCCGCGAACAGACGCACGCCTCGCTCCAGCAGTACCTCCTCGAGGAGGCGTACGAGGTGCTCGACGCGCTCGACCGCGGCGACACCGACGAGCTGCGCGAGGAGCTCGGCGACCTCCTCATGCAGGTCGTCTTCCACGCCGCCGTCGCCGCCCGCCCGGGTGCCGCCGCAAGCGGGTACGAGGCCCCCGACGGGTGGGACATCGACGACGTGGCCGCGGGCATCGTCGAGAAGCTCGTCCGCCGCAACCCGCACGTCTTCGCCGACGGCGAGGCGGCGACGCCCGAGGAGGTCGACGCGGCCTGGCAGCGGCTCAAGGCGACCGAGAAGCAGCGCAGCTCCGTGCTCGACGGCGTGCCGCCGACGCTCCCTGCACTCGCCTACGCGGACAAGGTCGTGGGCCGCCTGCAGCGCAACGGCGTGGTCCCGGCTCCGCACGGTGACTCGCTCGGGGAGCGCCTGCTCGCGCTCGTGCTCGAGGCGCGCGCGACGGGTGAGGACCCCGAGGCGGCGCTGCGTCGTACGGTCAACGACCTCGTGCCCGACCAGCGCGTCTGAGCGCCGGCCCGCACCCGGTGGCGCGCCACGGGACGGACGAGGACGGTGCAGCGAGGCCGTGCTCTTAGGATGTGAACGACACAGACCATCCTTCGCTAGGAGTCCGTAGTGGCAAGCATCGAAGCTGTCGGAGCCCGAGAGATCCTCGACTCGCGCGGCAACCCCACGGTCGAGGTCGAGGTGGCGCTCGACGACGGCACGATCGGCCGGGCTGACGTCCCGTCCGGTGCCTCGACCGGCAAGTTCGAGGCGGTGGAGCTGCGTGACGGCGGCGACCGCTACGGCGGCAAGGGCGTCCAGAAGGCCGTCGACGCCGTCAACGAGGCGATCCGCCCCGAGATCATCGGGCTCGACGCCGACGAGCAGCGCTACGTCGACCAGACCCTGCTGCGTCTGGACGGCACGCCCAACAAGGGCCAGTACGGCGCCAACGCGATCCTCGGCGTCTCGCTCGCCGTCGCGCGCGCCGCAGCCGACTCCGCGGGCCTCCCGCTGTTCCAGTACGTCGGAGGCGCCAACGCTCACGTCCTCCCGGTCCCGATGATGAACATCCTCAACGGTGGCGCGCACGCCGACACCGACGTGGACATCCAGGAGTTCATGATCGCCCCGATCGGCGCCGACAGCTTCGCCGAGGCGCTGCGCCAGGGCGTCGAGGTCTACCACGCGCTGAAGTCGGTCCTGAAGGCCGACGGGCTCGCCACCGGGCTCGGCGACGAGGGCGGCTTCGCTCCCAACCTCAGCTCCAACCGCGCGGCGCTCGACCTGATCGCGAAGGCGGTCGAGTCGACGGGCCTCAAGCTCGGCACCGACATCGCGCTGGCGCTCGACGTCGCCGCGTCGGAGTTCTTCGGCGACGGCGGCTACCGCTTCGAGGGGGCGACCAAGTCGGCGGCCGAGATGACCGCCTACTACGCCGACCTCGTCGCGTCGTACCCGATCGTCTCGATCGAGGACCCGCTCGACGAGGAGGACTGGGACGGCTGGAAGGCCATCACCTCCGAGCTGGGCGACAAGGTCCAGCTGGTCGGCGACGACCTCTTCGTCACCAACTCCGAGCGCCTCCAGCGGGGCATCGACGAGGGCGCGGGCAACGCGCTGCTGGTGAAGGTCAACCAGATCGGCACGCTGACCGAGACCCTCGAGGCCGTCGACCTGGCTCACCGCAGCGGCTACCGCTGCATGATGAGTCACCGCTCGGGCGAGACCGAGGACACGACGATCGCCGACCTCGCGGTCGCGACCAACTGCGGCCAGATCAAGACTGGCGCGCCGGCGCGCTCGGAGCGGGTCGCGAAGTACAACCAGCTCCTGCGCATCGAGGAGCTGCTCGACGACGCGGGGTCGTACGCCGGTCGTGCGGCCTTCTCGCGGCTGAAGGCCTGACGCGGTGCCGCCGACGTCGCGCCGTCCCTCCTCGAGGCGCTCGGTCCGCGGACCGGGCGCCGCGCGGCGTGGACGTGCCGCGGCGCCGGCGGCCACCGAGGCCGTCACGACGTACGGGTCGCCGCGGATCACCCGTCGGATGGCCGTGCTCCTGCTGGTCCTCCTCGTGCTCGCGATCTCGTACGCGTCGAGCCTGAAGGCCTTCCTCCAGCAGCGTGACGCGCTGGCGACGGCGAAGGCGCAGATCGCCGAGTCGACGGCGGCGATCGAGGAGCTGGAGGAGCAGAAGGCGCGCTTCGACGACCCGGAGTACGTCGAGCAGCAGGCGCGGTCGCGGTTCGGGTGGGTGATGCCCGGCGAGATCGGGTTCACCGTCCTCGGTCCGGACGGCAAGCCGGTGGGCAAGGGCCCGGAGCTGCCCGACGCGACGGAGACGACCGCGCCCGGGCCCCAGTGGTACGACACGCTGTGGGGCTCGGTCCAGGTGGCCGGCGGCGTCCCCGACAAGACGAAGCCCACTCCGACCGACGAGGTCGTGACCCCCCAGAAGCAGGACGAAGGACAGTGACGGACACGCCGCCGACCCAGGCCGACCTCGACGCGATCAAGGAGCAGCTCGGCCGGGCGCCGCGAGGCGTGGTCGCCATCGCCAGCCGCTGCCCGTCCGGCCACCCCAACGTCGTCAAGACCGAGCCGCGCCTCCCCGACGGCACGCCGTTCCCGACGCTCTTCTACGTCACGTGCGCGCGCCTCAACGGCATGATCGGCACCCTCGAGGCGTCCGGCCTGATGCGGGAGATGAGCGAGCGGCTCGTCGAGGACGCCGACCTCGCGGCCGCGTACGCCGCCGCCCACGCCTCGTACCTCGAGGAGCGTCGCGCGCTCGCCGTGGTGCCCGAGATCGACGACGTGTCCGCCGGCGGGATGCCGACGCGCGTGAAGTGCCTCCACGTGCTGGTCGGGCACGCGCTCGCCAAGGGCCCGGGGGTGAACCCGCTCGGTGACGAGGCCGTCGTCCTGCTCGGCGACTGGTGGACCGGCACGACGTGCGACGGGCCTGGAGAGCCTCCGGCGCAGCTGGCCGGGATCGACACCGGCTGGGCCGAGGACGTCCAGTGACGCGGGTCGCCGCGATCGACTGCGGGACCAACTCGATCCGGCTCCTCGTGACCGACCTGGACGCCGAGGCCGGGACTGCTGCCGACCTCGTCCGGCGGATGGAGATCGTCCGGCTCGGCTACGGCGTGGACCGGACGGGGCGCCTCGACGACCGCGCGCTCGGGCGGACGTTCGCCGCGTGCGAGGACTACGCCGAGGTGATCGAGGCCGAGGGTGCGGAGCGCGTCCGGTTCGTGGCGACGTCGGCGACGCGCGACGCGGAGAACGCGGACGCGTTCGTCGCCGGGGTCCGTGAGCGCCTCGGCGTCGCGCCGGACGTGGTCAGCGGGGCGGAGGAGGCGGCGCTGTCGTTCGCCGGCGCCGCACGAGATCTCCCCGGAGTGGACCAGCCGGTCCTCGTGGTGGACCTCGGGGGAGGGTCGACCGAGCTCATCCTCGGACGCGACGGCACGGCGGAGGCGGAGCAGTCGCTCGACGTCGGGTCGGTGCGGATGACCGAGCGCCACCTGCGCAGCGACCCGCCGACGCCCGAGGAGGTCGCCGCGTGCGTCGCCGACGTCGACGCGGTCCTCTCGCGGGCGCAGGTCGACGTCGGTGCAGCGGCGACGGTCGTGGGCGTGGCGGGCAGCATCACGACGATCGCCGCGCACGTCCTCGGGCTCGACCGCTACGACTCCGGACGCATCCACCACGCCAGGCTCGCCGTGAGCGACGTGCTCGCGTCGTGCGACGCGATCGTCGCGGCGTCGGTCGAGGAGCGCCGGTCGTGGCCGTTCATGCACCCGGGCCGCGCCGACGTCATCGGCGGCGGTGCGCTGATCGTCGCCCGGCTGCTCGCGCGGACGACGCCCGACACCCTGGTCGTCTCCGAGCACGACATCCTCGACGGCATCGCCTGGTCCCTGGCCTGAGCCCGGGGGACGCGACGGCCTACGCGCCGATCGCGGTGACGGCGCGGGCGCTCCAGACCTGCTGCAGGATCCCGTCGAGCACGTGGGCGCGGTCGAACTGCAGCGCGTACGCCCGTGCCGCCTCGGCCCGCAGCAGCCGGTCGGCGGCGCTGCTGCGGAGCACCGCCTCGTCGATCGCGTCGGCGATGCCGTCGGGGTCCTCGATCCCGACGATCGTCGCGTGGTCGCCGACGGCCTCACCGATCCCGCCGGTCTCGGTCGTCACGACCGGTCCGCCGCCGGCGAGCATCTTCTCGACGAGGGCGATCCCGAACGTCTCCACGAACTCCGGCCGTGGCTTGCTGGGCAGGACGAACGCCGCGCACCCGGCCATCAGCAGCGGCTTCTCCGCGTCGTCGACGTCGTCGAGGAACAGGACGCGGTCGGCGACCGGCGACGCGGCGGCGTACTCCCGGAGCTCCTGCGCCTCCGGCCCCCGTCCGGCGATCACGAGTCTCGTGCCCGCCGAGGCCTCGCTGCGGGCGAAGCCGTCGATCAGGTCGTCGACCCCCTTCGCCGCCGCCAGCCGCGACAGGAACAGGACGTAGCCGTCGCGCTCGAGCCCGCGTGCTGCGAGCGCCGCCTCGACCGCGGTGTCGTCGAGGTCGGTGTAGGCGCGGGTGTCGATCGCCGGGTACGAGATGCCGATCCGCTCCTCGCACTGCGCCGCGAACCGCGTACCGTGCCGCTCGTCCACCTCCTGCGCGCAGGCGACGACGAGGTCGCGGGTGTAGCGGGAGACGGCGAGGCACACGTCGTTGCCGAGGTAGGTCGCGAGGACGTGCGCCGCGGCGCCGAAGCGGTCCTCCTCGATGCAGCTGCGGACGACGTTGGTGACGTCCGAGCCGACCGCCTCCGCCACCGTGGTCACGTTGACGGGCAGCCCGGTCGCGCGGGCGACGCGGACGGCGTCGGCGACCGCGAGCGCGTGCGGACTCAGGTAGAGCGAGAGCGCCACGGTCGGGACGCCGTCGGTGAACAGCTCGACCAGCCGGCCCGTGAGGCCGGCGAGGAAGCGGCCGTCCGGCACCTTGTAGTCGCCGACCGGACCGGGACGCTCGACGGTGATGCCGGGGGAGTAGGGCAGGACGGAGTCGAGCGGCTTCAGCGGCAGCCCCGCCTCCTCCAGGCGGTCGAGCGGCCAGGTGACGATGCGGACGTCGGTGAACCCGCGCGACAACGCGGCCTCGGCCAGGTTGCGGGCCTCCCCGGAGTGCCCGCAGATGACGGGGTCCGCGCGGACCACGATGACGAGACGGTACGGCGGTTGCATGGTCATGACACCCCGTTCGACGGTTGAGCGGTGAGGACGTCCGCGCGGCGGGAGCCGGCGGGGAAGGAGGGCGGGGCGGAGGACGGGTCGCGTCCCCATCCGCGGGGCTCGGGTCCGAGCTCGACGAGCAGCCGGCCGCCGCGGTGCACCTCGGTGCCGTCGAGCCACGTGCGCTCCAGCGGCCGGCCGTCGAGCCAGGCAGCCTGGACGTACTGAGGGGGTGTGTCGGGGCCGGGCGTCACGAAGCCGGTCGTCTCGAGCTCGAGCCGTGCGTCACCGATCCGCAGCGCCCCACCGGCGAACGACGGGGCGTTCACCAGGAACACGTTCTGCCCCGCGACCGGGAACAGGCCGAGCGACGCCCAGACGTACCAGGAGCTGAGCCCGCCGGAGTCGTCGTTCCCGGGCAGCCCGCCGGGACCGGTCCCGAAGCGCTGGTGGACGGCGGCGTGCACGACCTCGGCCGTGCGGTCGGGGCGGCCGGCGTAGTGGTACGCCCAGGGTGCTTCCATGTCCGGCTCGTTGTTGAGACCCTCGAAGCGCTCGAGGGCGTAGCCGCGCGCCATCTCCTCCGCGCTCGGGCGCACCCCGGGCTGGACGACGGCGCCGGCGCCGTAGCCGAAGAAACGGTCGAGCATCGCGACGAAGGCGTCGGTCCCGCCGGCCAGGCCGATCCGTGCCGCCATGTCGTGGACGAGCCGGAACGAGTAGTTCCACCGGCCGCCCTCGTAGAACGTCGAGTCCAGCAGCAGCCCGGTGGCCGGGTCGAAGGCGTGCGCCCAGCCCGCGGCGTACGGCTCGAGCTCGGCGACCAGGGCCTTGTCCCCGACGTGCTGGGCGACCTGCTGCGTGCACCAGTAGCCGAAGGCGAGGTCCAGGGTGTGGCTGATCGGGTGCGCGACGCCGCGGAGCAGGTAGTCCTCGCCGTACCCGCGCCGCAGGTCGTTGTGCATGTGCACCAGCGCCCAGTCCCAGTCGACGCCGCCCAGCCCCAGGGCGCACAGGTCCGCGAGGAACGTCTGCGCGAGGGCGCTGGCCTGGCGCGAGAACACGTCGGCGCCACGCGCCATCCGGTAGCCGATCGGGAGGTTGCCCTCCTCCTCGCACACGTGCAGGAGCGCGTTGGCGAGCTCGACGGCGCGGTCGGGGACGAGGGTGGTGAGCAGCGGGAGCTGCGTGCGGTAGATGTCCCACATCGTGCTGACGTCGAACGCGAACGGTCCGTCGGACGGCCAGAACGGGCTCTCGTCCGGTGCGAGGCACGGCTTGACGAGCGAGTGGTAGAGCGCGGTGTCGAAGACGGTACGCCGCTGCGGGTCGGGGCAGTCGACCTCGACCAGCCCGAGGTGGTCCTCCCAGGCCTGCGCCGTCGCCGCACGACGGACTGCGAAGCTGCTGCGCTCCGGACCGCAGTCGGCGACGAGGTTCGTCCGTGCCTGGTCGGTCCCGCGCAGCGAGAAGCCGATCCGCAGCTCGACCGTGCGCTCGCCCGAGCCGGTGCCGGTCGTCGGCCCGGCCCACATCACGCCGAACGGCCGCAGCGTGGTCGTCCGGATGTCGCTGAAGTCGAGCCGACTGCCGCCCGCCATCAGCCGGCGGTCGTACCAGAGCATCTGCCGCCAGCGCTCGGCGTCGCACTCCAGGTGGACGGCGAGCGGCGCGCCCTCGACCACGATCTCGCCCCGGGCGACCCCGGGCGCGACGGACTCCAGGTGCGAGCGCAGCGGCACCGTGGCGCCGTACGGGATCGCGAGCCCGCCGAGCGAGAGGTCCACGACGAGGCGGGCGTCGTGGTGGGCCGGGAAGGTGTAGCGGTGGACGGCGCTCTTGGGCCCGACGGTGACCTCGCACCGCACGCCGGACTCCAGCGTGGCGGCGTACCAGCCCGGCTCGGCCTCCTCGTCGTACAGGCGCCACGTCCGCCCGAGCGCGTCCAGCGGCTCGAGCATCGGAGTCACGCGGAAGTAGTTGTAGTACTTCCGGATCGCCCCGGTGCCCGACTGCTGGAAGTGCGTGAACCCGGAGGCGACCTGCTCGTCGACGATCGCGGTCGGGACGCCCTCGGTGCTGAGGTCGTAGCGTCCGTAGCCGGTCGGGTACGCGCCCGAGTACGCGCACGCGGAGACCATGCCGAGCGGGTGGCACGCGCCCGGGTGCGTGTTGCCGACGAGCGGTTTCGGCGACCACCACGTGGCCGCGAGACCGGTGGCGGGCGGGAGGTCCGTGGCGGACGTGCCGATGAAGGGGTCGACGGACATCGGACCTCCCCTCGTGGCGCGGTTCGCCGGTCAAGGGCCGCGGCGGCGGCTCGTGGCGGCGACGCTACGTCCGCCACGTGTCCGGAGGATTTCGCGCAGGTGAAGGTTGCCGTCACGCGTCCGGCGCGGCCTCGACCCCTACGTGCGTGCGTGACCACCGCGGGGCGTCGATCTCGTCGAGCACCGCGAGCGCGAAGTCGGCGTACCCGATCCTGCCGGCCGCGTCGGCGGGTGCCACCGCGTAGCCGCCGGTCGTACGCCCGGTGTGGTCGAAGTCGCCGGACGGGCTGAGCGCGACCCAGTCGAGACCTGCGCCGTCGGCGGAGAACGTGGAGAGCGCGGCGGCGTGGGCGAGCGAGAACGACCGGTAAGCGGTCGGGTAGCCCTCGGTGTCCATGAGAGGGGTGCCGTCCGCCGTCGGAAGGACGGAGGCGAGGCCGACCCACACGAGCCGGCCGACACCGCCGGCGCGCAGCCCCTCGACGAGGGCGGTCGCGGCGCGGGTGAAGAACGCGTCCGGGTCCTCCGCCATGTCGGCCACCGTGGCGACCGCTGCGTCGTGGTCCGCCGCGAGTCGCGCCAGCGCGGCGGCGTCCGTGGCGTCGCCCGCACGCAGCGCGACCGAGGGGCCTGCCAGGTCGGAGTGCCGAGCCGGGTCCCGCACGACCGCCGTGACGGTGTGGCCCCGTCGTACCGCCTCGGCCGTCGCCGCCCGTCCCGCCCGTCCGCCTGCTCCGATGATCATGATGTTCGTCATGGCGTGAACGTAGGGCGCGGCATGGTTTCCGTTCGGGTACCAGCGGTCGGCCGGACTAGGCTGGAGGCGTGCTTGCGCCGCTCGATCCCGACATGTTCGACCCCGCGTGCCCGTCCGCGCTGACACCCGTCCGCGTCGGCACCAAGTGGGGCGCGATGATCGTCCGGTGCCTCGCCGACGGCCCGCGGCGGTTCGGCGAGCTGAGGGTGCCGCTGCACGGGATCACGCCCAAGGTCCTCACGTCGTCGCTGCGCCGGCTCGAACGCGACGGCTACGTGTCGCGGACCGAGCTGGCGGGGCCGGTCCGGCAGGTGGAGTACGCCCTCACCCCGCTCGGGCGCAGCCTCCTCGACCCCCTCGACGCGGCGTGCGCCTGGGCGTCCGCGCACTGGGACGAGATCCTCGACGCCGCCGACGCCGCGCTGGCGCGGGAGCAGGCGGTGGCGCACTGACGGCCGTGGAGTTCACCTCGCCCGTGACGCCGGGGACCGGGTGGCCGGACGATCCGGCGACGCCCGCGACTCCGGTGGCCGACGACGCGGCAGAGGTCCACCGGCTGGCCGCAGGCGCCGGTACGCTGCGCGAGCTCGAGGCCCGTGTCTCGGTCTGCCGCGCGTGCCCGCGTCTCGTGGAGTGGCGTGAGGACGTCGCGGTCGCGAAGCGGCGGTCGTTCGCCGACGAGCCGTACTGGGGCCGTCCGATCCCGGGCTGGGGCAACCCCGAGCCGAGGCTCCTGATCGTCGGACTGGCCCCCGCGGCCCACGGCGGCAACCGCACCGGGCGCATCTTCACCGGCGACCGCTCCGGCGACTGGCTGTTCGCGTCCCTGCACCGCACGGGGCTCGCCGCGCAGGCCACCAGCGTCCGCGCCGGCGACGGGCAGCGGCTGATCGGCGGGCGGATGGTCGCCGCTGTGCGGTGCGCGCCGCCTGCGAACAAACCCACCACGGATGAACGCGACACCTGCGCACCCTGGTTGGAGGAGGAGTTCCGTCAGGTGCTGCCGTCCGTTCGCGCGATCGTCGCTCTCGGCTCCTACGGTTGGGAGGCGACGCTGCGGACGATGGGGGCGCTGGGTGCCGTGGTCCCACGGCCGCGGCCGAAGTTCGGCCACGCGGTCGAGGCCACACTCCCGAAACCTTCGGGGGATACGGTCCACCTCCTGGGCTGTTTCCACCCCAGCCAGCAGAACACGTTCACAGGACGGTTGACCGAGCCCATGCTCGACGCCGTCATGGCCCGCGCGAAGGAGGTCAGCGATGACTGAGGAGATCACCCGGACGCACGCCACGGGAGTGGCGGGCCGGCTGGTCGACCTGCTCGTCCAGGTGTACGGGGAGGCGCCTCCGCTCACGATCACCGCCTGGGACGGCTCGCGTGTCGAGCCGGAGTCCGGCGAGGTCGGCGTCGAGGCGCACATCGAGTCCCGCCGGACGGTGCGTCGCCTGATGTGGTCTCCGGGTCAGGAAGGCATCGCGAAGGCGTTCATCGCCGGCGAGCTCACCGTCGAGGGCGACCTCGAGACCGCAGTCCGGCTGATGCGCGACTACGTCGAGCACGCCTCCGCCAAGCGGACCCTGGAGCCGGCGGACCGCCGCGAGGTCCTGCGGCTCACGGTCCAGCTCGGTGCGGTCGGTCCCGCCCCGCGGGGGCCGTCGGAACCGGTCGACGCCGTCACCGGCTACCTCGACGTCCCCGGGGAGATCCGTGCGGAGCTGCCGCCCGAGCTCGCGGACGCGATCCTCGGCGACTCCGCCGAGGCGGGTGACGCTCGCGCGGAGGTCGTCTACACGGCACCCGAGCCGCTGAGCGCCTCCCTCGCGCGGTGGGAGAGCGAGGACCTCGTGGTCGACGCCGTACGCGACGTGGTGGCCGAGGAGCGCGACCACCTGAGGGCGGTAGGCGAGCGGCTCGTCGAGCACTGGGACGCGGTCGTCGAGGCGGTCGGTGCGCAGCACGCGCGGATGTGGAAGGTCTCGCTCGTCCTGGTGCGCGACAACCTCGAGCGCCGGACGATCCGGGCGTACGAGATCACCGGGACGCCCTCCGCCGGGTGAGCGTGCGCGGCGGGCGCCACCACCCCGTACGCCACAATGGTCCGCACGCTCCTGTAGCCCAACCGGCAGAGGCAGACGGCTTAAACCCGTCTCAGTGCGGGTTCGAATCCCGCCGGGAGCACCGCTGACCACGATTGCCCTCCTGTGTGGTCGATCGGTGCCACAGACGAGCACCGATCGACCACGCAGATCGGGTGATCGCGCCGGTCAGCGCGCGAGCACGCCGTCCGGGTCGTGCGTGCGGCGGACCGCGTCGAGCCGCGCCAGCACCGCGGCGGGCCAGGTGCGTGCGACCTGCTCGGCGTCGTACGGGTCCGGCATCCAGTTGGGAGTGAGGTGCGGCGAGAGCCAGGGGGTGAGCGTCTGCTCGGCCTGGGCGAGCGCGCGCGGGAGGACCTCGTCGAAGAGCGCGGGGTCGGGCACGCCGAGGATGGTCGTCGTGTACTCGAAGTCCCGGAAGCCCACGGCGTCGGTCGCCGGTGACTCCGCCTTCATCGCGCCCCCGACGTGCCGCAGCTCCAGCCCCATGATCGGCAGCGTCGAACCCGGCCCGACGAGACCGAGCACGGCGTCGGCGAAGTCACGGTCGACGTGCGCGACCGTCGCCCCCCGGACGAATCCGGGCCCCGGCTCGGTCGGGTCGTTGGTGATCCGGGCGATGTCGGCGAGCGGCAGCGGGCCCAGGTCGTCGAGGTAGACCGTGCCGAGCTCGCGCAGCGGCTTGGTGAGCCGCTCGGCGTCGTCGACCGGCCCCGGGTAGGCGACGTGGAGCGCGAACAGGTGCTTGCCGCGCATCGGCGGTGGCATCACGTCGAGGTCCGGGAAGCGGATGATGAGGCCGCTCGTCGTCACGTCGGCCGGCGCGGTGGTCGTCCAGTCGACCCAGCGGACGAACGGGTCGGTGCTCTCCTCGAGGTCGAAGAAGAGCGTGCCGGCGTACAGCGACGGCACCTCCGACAGCGCGACCGTGACCTCGGTGACGACCCCCAGGCCGGTCTTGCCGCCGCGCAGCGCCCAGAGGAGCTCGGCGTCGCCCTCGGCCGAGGCCTCGACCACCTCACCCGCGCCGGTCACGACCCGCGCGGCGACGAGGTGGTCGGAGCCGAACCCGTGGCTGCGCGCGAGGGGCCCGATCCCGCCGCCGACGAGGAAGCCGACCACGCCGACGTTGGTCGACGAGCCGGTGACGGGGGCGAGGCCGTGCTCGGCCGCCGCCGCCACGACGTCGGCCCACCGTGTGCCGCCGCCGACGGTCGCCGTGCGTGCGTCCGGGTCGACCGCGACCGAGGACAGGCCGCCGAGCGCCAGGACGATGCCGGACGCGTACGCCCCGTGGGCGCCGTGGCCGGTCGCGTGCAGGTGGAGGGGCACTCCCTCGGCCCGGGCGAAGCGGACCGTCTCCACGACGTCGGCCTCGTCCGCCGCGTGGACCACGGCGTCCGGGTCGTGCTGGATCGTGAGGTTGAACGCGGTCGCCCCTGCCGTGTGGTCGTCCTGGTCCCGTGTGGCCAGCGTCCCGGTCAGACGGTCGCGGAGTGCGGTGTAGTCGGTCATCGATGCTCCTTCGTCTTCTTCTCGTCTCTCTCCTCTACGACGAGGCAGGGGCCAGGAATGTGAGGTTTGTCAGTGCCGCCGGTCAGGATCGGGACCATGGACCTCGTGCTCGAGCGGGACGAGACGCCGGCGGGCGCAGCGCGCCAGCGCCGTTCCCTGATGGACGTCGGATACCGGATGCTCGGATCGGTCACGGAGGCCGAGGACGTGGTCCAGGAGGCGTACGCGCGCTGGTTCGCGCTGTCGGAGAAGCAGCGCGACGAGGTCGAGCGGCCGACCGCCTGGCTGGTCCGCGTCGCGAGCCGCATCTGCCTGGACGTCCTCGGGTCCGCCCGGGCGCGGCGCGAGCACTACGTCGGGGAGTGGATCCCCGAGCCGCTCCCCGAGGAGGGGCGCTGGTCGAGCGCGGGAGACCGGGCGAGCGCCGCCGACCCCGCCGACCGCGTGACGGTCGACGAGTCGGTCGGCATGGCGATGCTCGTGGTGCTCGACACGATGACGCCTGCCGAGCGGGTGGCGTTCGTGCTGCACGACGTCTTCGCATTCAGCTTCGCCGAGGTCGGGGACGTGCTCGACCGCAGTCCCGCGGCCTGCCGGCAGCTCGCGACGTCCGCGCGGCGGAGGGTCCGCAGCAGCGAGGTCGGGTCCGAGGACCAGCCGGGCGACGCCGCGGTCGTGGCGGCGTTCCGGTCGGCGTGGGAGACGGGGGACCTGAGCGCACTCCTCACCGTGCTGGACCCGGAGTCACGGGTCGTCGTCGACGGCGGCGGCAAGGTGGCGGCCGCGCTGCACCCGGTCGCCGGGGCGGAGGACGTCGCGGCTTTTTTTCTCGGCGTGCGCGACCGGGCGCCCGGGCTCACGTTCGAGACGCGCACGGTCAACGGCCGGCCCGGCCTGGTGGTGCGCGACGACCGTGCGATCGTCACGGTGCTCGCGTTCCAGGTTGCCCGCCGCCGGATCGTGCGGGTGTGGGCGGTGCGCAACCCGGACAAGCTCGGTGCGTGGACCGCGTGATGCTCAGCGAGCGATGCCGGTGAGCTCGATCGCCATCCTGCCGAGCGCCTCGATCGTCTCCTCGGCGTCCTCCTGCGGGTAGCCGCGCGTG
Organism: Mumia spirodelae; assembly: GCF_050632745.1. Lineage (NCBI taxonomy): Bacteria > Bacillati > Actinomycetota > Actinomycetes > Propionibacteriales > Nocardioidaceae > Mumia > Mumia spirodelae. The sequence continues at coordinate 836,636 of NZ_JBODSD010000001.1, forward strand.
CACACCGCCATCACCAGGGCATCGGGCCCCGGCACCCCGAGATAGGCCACGTCGTGGCGGACCGCGTCGACCGATCCCGACTTGCTGCCCCACACGAGTCCGGCGGGGGCGTCGGCGGCGATCCGGGGGTCCTCCTGCCGGGCCAGCATGTCGGTCATGAGGCGGGTGCCCTCAGGCCCCGCGAGGCGGCCGGACACGAGCGCGCCCATCAGCGTCGCGAGGTCGGCCGCGGTGACGACGTTGCTCTTCCCGTACGCCTCGGCGGCGGCCTGGTCGCCGAACTGCCGGGCCATCCGGGTGTCGTGGGCGCCGGCGTCGGCCAGCACGGCGGCGATCGTGTCGAGGCCGACCCGCTCGACGACCATGTTGGTGGCCTCGTTGGACGACACGACGATCATCCGCTCGAGCACGTCGCGCAGCGGCATCGGCTCGCCCGCGGGAGCCATGCCGTGGTCGACGTCGTCCGGGACCAGGCGATAGTCCGGTGCGTCCGGCACCTGGCTCGTGAAGGTGTCCCGGCTGATCAGCGGGTCGTCGAGCGACAGCGCTCCGGCCTCGACGAGGCGCACGGCAGCGACCAGCGGCGCCAGCTTGATGGTGCTCGCGGCGTAGAACGTCTCGGTGGGCAGGCGCTCGGCCAGCACGTCCCCGGAGGCCGTCGCAAGGCGGTAGGCCACCACAGGTGTGCCGTCGCTGTACGTCCCACGAAGTGACATCTCAGGCCTCCGTCCGGATCGCGGCCGAGCGTACGACCTGCGCGAACGCCTCGACGAGCGTCCGCGACTGGGTCTCGTTGGCGGCGGCGTCGGCCTCCGCCGCCGCGATCAGGGCACTGCGGTCGTACCCGTCGGCGGCGAGCGCGGCCTCGTCCCACTGGGCGAGCCGCTCCGGTCCGACCTCGGGGTGGAACTGCACGCCCCACGCGCAGACGCCGACCCGGAACGCCTGCACGCGGCAGGCGTCGCTGGTCGCGAGCAGGTCGGCGCCTGCCGGGAGAGCAGTGATGCTGTCGCGGTGGTTCTGGATCATCCGCAGCGGCCCGTGCGCGACCAGACCGCCGAACACGGGATCGTCGTCGGCCGCGGGCAGCAGCTCCACGGGGCACGAGCCCCGCTCGGTCTCACCGGAGCTCGCCGTGACCTCGCCGCCGGCGCACAGCGCGAGGACCTGCGCACCGAGGCAGATCCCGAGCAGCGGCACCTCCCGCTGCAGCGCCTGCACCGTCAGCTTGCGCTCGTGCGGGAGCCAGGGGGCGTGGTCGTCGGCGTCGGGCATGAAGCCGCCCCCGAGGGTCACGACGCCGTCGTACCCGTCGAGCGAGGACGGCAGGTCCTCGCCGGACACGACGGTGCAGGCGATCCCGGCGGCGTCGAGCCAGGAGACGAGGCGTCCGGCGCCGCTCGTCGGCGAGTTCTGCGCGACCAGCACGGTCGGGCGGACCTCGCCGGTCTGGTCAGCGACGGGCGGCATCGGCGGCGAAGTGGCAGGCGGCGTGATGATCGGGGGACTCCTGAGGGACGAGCTTGGGACTGTCGGTGCGGCAGACGGCCGGGATCGGCCGCCCGTCGGGGCGCTCGGCGTCCGCGCTGCCCTCGAGCAGCGGGGCCAGCCAGCACCGGGTGTGGAAGTGGCACCCCGGCGGCGGGTCGAGGGGCGACGGGATGTCGCCCTCCAGGACGATCTCCCGGCCGTCGTCGCGCAGCGTCGGGTCGGGCACGGGGACCGCGGACATCAGGGCACGCGTGTACGGGTGGCCGGGGCGGTCGTACACCTCGGTGTCCGCGCCGTTCTCGACGACCCGGCCGAGATACATGACCGCGACCTCGTCGGCGATGTGCCGGACGACCGAGAGGTCGTGGGCGATGAAGAGGTACGAGAGGCCGAGGTCGTCCTGGAGCTCCTCGAGCAGGTTGATGACCTGGCCCTGGATGGAGACGTCGAGCGCCGAGACCGGCTCGTCGCACAGCAGGATCCTGGGCCGTACGGCGAGGGCCCGCGCGATGCCGATCCGCTGACGCTGCCCGCCGGAGAACTGGTGCGGATAGCGGTTCACGTGGTCGGGGTTGAGCCCCACCCGGTCGAGCAGCTCGCGGACCGCCTTGTCCTTGCCGCCGGCGGGGACGGCGTCGGCGTGGATCGCGAAGGACTCGCCGACGATCTCGCCGACCGACATCCGTGGGTTGAGCGACGTGTACGGGTCCTGGAACACCATCTGGATGTTGCGGCGCAGCGCGCGGCGGTCCGCCCGCCCGAGGTCGGAGACGTCGCGGCCCTCGACGAAGATCTGCCCGCGGGTCGGCTTCTCGACGCCGACCAGGAGCTTGGCGAGCGTCGACTTGCCGGACCCGGACTCGCCGACGAGGCCGAGCGTCTTGCCCTTGCGCAAGGACAGGGAGACCCCGTCGACGGCCTTGACCTCGCCGATCTGCCGCTTGAGGACGATGCCACGGCGTACGGGGTAGTACTTCGCGAGGTCGCGCACCTCGAGCACGACGTCAGCGTCGGTCATCGTTCATCACCTCCTCGGCGAAGTGGCAGGCGGACGTGCGGTCGTACGGCAGCGAGACGGTCGGGGGCGGCGGGTCGACACGGCAGACGTCCTCCGCACGCTCGCACCGCGGGTGGAAGGCGCACCCCGCCGGCACCTGGGTCGGGTCCGGCGGTCGCCCGGGGATGACGGCCAGGCCGCCGCCCTTCTGGTCCAGGCGCGGGATCGAGCGCAGGAGAGCGCGGGTGTACGGGTGGGCGGGCGCGGCGTAGACGTCGAAGACCGACGCCTGCTCGACAGCCCGACCCGCGTACATCACGGTGACGTCGTCGGCGACGTTCGCGACGACGCCCATGTCGTGGGTGATGAGGACGAGGCCCATCTCGCGCTCGGCCTGGATCTCGGTCAGCAGCCGCATGATCTGCGCCTGGACGGTCACGTCGAGCGCGGTGGTGGGCTCGTCGGCGATCAGGACCTCGGGGTCCATGGCGAGCGCCATCGCGATCATCACGCGCTGACGCATGCCGCCGGAGAACTGGTGGGGGTACTCCTTCACCCGCTGCTTCGCGTGCGGCACCTTGACCAGGTCGAGCAGCTCGACCGCCCGCTTCGTGGCGTCGCCGCGCGAGATCCCGCGCCGGGCACGCAGGGCCTCGGTCAGCTGCCAGCCGACGGTGTGGACCGGGTTGAGCGACGCGAGCGCGTCCTGGAACACCATCGCGACGTGCTCGCCGCAGAACGCACGGTGCTTCTTGGGCCCGAGCGTCAGGAGGTCCTGGCCCTTGAAGCGGATCGCCCCGCGCACGATCCGCGCCGGCGGCATCTGCAGGAGGCCCATGACCGCCAGCGAGCTGACGCTCTTGCCGCTGCCGGACTCGCCGACGATCGCCAGCGTCCGTCCCGGGGTGACGGAGTAGGAGAGCCCGTCGACCGCGCGGACGAGGCCGTCCGGGGTCGCGAACTCGACGGCGAGGTCCTCGACCTCGAGGAGCGGGGTCGTCGTCGCAGACGTCTGGTCGGTCACGTCAGCCCTCACTTCAGCTTCGGGTCGAGCGCGTCACGGAGGTTGTCGCCGATCACCACGAACGCCAGCACGGTCGCCATCAGGCAGCCGAGCGGGAACAGCAGCAGGTAGTGCGAGCCCGAGGTGAACCACTGCGAGCCCTCCTCGATCATGATCCCCCAGCTCACCGCGGGCGGGCGCACGCCGATGCCGAGGAACGCCAGCACCGCCTCGGTGCCGATGACCGCCGCGATCGCCGTCGGGACGAGCGCCGTCACCGTCCCGATCGCGTTGGGCAGGATGTGGCGGAACATGATCCGGAAGTCGGACGCACCCAGCACTCGGGCGGCGGTGACGTAGTCGAGGTTCTTGGCCTCCAGCACGCTCGCTCGGACGTAGCGCGTGTAGCCCATCCACCCGAACATCGTGAGCACGATCGCCGGCTGGGCGATCGCGGCGACCTGCCCGGTGCCGATCTCGACGTTGCGGAAGAGTGACAGGAGCAGGAGCGCGGCGAGCAGCAGAGGGATGACGAGGAACACCTCGACGGTCCGGGAGATGACGACGTCCACCCAGCCGAGGTAGTAGCCCGACACCGTCCCCAGCGTGATGCCGATGAGGACGGAGAGCCCGACCACGATGAACGCCAGCAGCAGCGAGGGTCGCGTGCCGTACACGAGCTGGGCCAGGACGTCGCAGCCGTACGCGTTGGTGCCGAACGGGTGCTCCCCGCCGAACCACTGCGGGGGGATCCGGGAGTCGGCGATGTCGCAGCGCTGCGGGTCCTTCTGCGTGAACAGGAACGGGAAGAGCGCCACGAGCAGGAAGAAGACCGCGACGACGGTCGCGATGATCACGTCCGGGCGGCGGCGCAGGCTGCGGAACGCCTCCGACCACAAGGAGCGCGCGGGGGCGTTGCCGTCGGTCTCCTCCGCGATCAGGGCGGAGACGCTGGGGTCACTCATAGCGGATCCTCGGGTCGAGTGCGGCGTAGACGATGTCGACGACGATCATCACCACCACCGTGACGGCGGCGAGCAGGGTGACGATGCCGATCACGACGGAGACGTCGCTGTCCTGCACGGCCTTCCAGAGCACGCCGCCCATCCCGTAGATGTTCATCATGCCCTCGGTGATCACCGCTCCCGCCAGGGCTTCGGTGAACACGATGCCGACGGCCGTGGCCACCGGGATCGAGGAGTTGCGGATGACGTGGTGGATCGAGACGTGGCGTTCGCTGAGCCCCTTGGAGCGGGCGGCGCGGACGTGCTCGGCGTTGTAGTTCTCCAGCTGGGCGGCCCGGACCAGGCGGATGAACGCCGCCGACCCGGCCAGGCCGAGCAGGATGCCGGGGATGATGAGCGTCGCCCACGGGTGCGCGGGAGAGAACGACGGCTTGAACAGCAGCGCCGGCAGGCTGTCGGACCCGAAGGTCTCCTTGGCCCACTTGCTCAGCGGCACCGTGAACACGTACTTGTACACGAGCAGCATCACGAAGACCGGCAGCGCGTCGATCAGGATCGACAGCCCTCGGATGCCGTGGTCGCTGGGCTTGCCGCGACGTCGCGCCGCGATCGAGCCGAGCGTCATCCCGACGAGCATCCAGGTCACCGTGACGACGGCGAAGAGCTTGAGCGTGTTCGGTGCCGCGGTCCCGACGATGTCGGTCACCGGGCGTCCCCGCAGGCTCTCGCCGAAGTCGCCCTGCGCGTACGCGCCCAACCGGTCTACGAACGGGCCGAGGCACGGGTTGCCGACCTGGTCGTAGCACGGGTCGTCGAGACCGTAGCGCTTCTCCACCGCGGCCAGCTGGGACGGGCTCGGCGGGTGGTCGCCGAAGAACGCCAGCGCAGGGTTGCCGTTCAGCTGGATCGCGAGCGTGGTGAGCAGGTGGAGCAGGAAGATCACCAGGAAGAGGGTGAGGAAGCCCTGCAGCACGCGCCGTGTGATGTAACGACCCACGCCGTGCTCATCTCCTCGTCATGTTCGGCCGCAGTGCGGCACGTGACGGGGCGGCCGGCGCCGCGACGGACGCCGGCCACCCCTGGACTGTCAACCGTTGACCTTCAGCAACCGCAGCTTGACCTCGCCGCTGAACGGGTCGAGGACCACGTCGTCGAGCCGCTCGCTGTAGAACATCACGTTCTTGCTGAACGCGACCGGGGCCGACGCCATGTCGGAGGCGAGGACCTTCTCGGCCTCCTGGTACTTCGCCACCGCCGTGTCGAGGTCGGGCGAGGCGTCGCCCTCCTTGATCAGGTTCTCGAAGTCGGCGTTGTAGTAGCCGAAGTTGGTGTTGCCGTTCTTCGGGTCGCCGCTGGCGTAGACCGGCGCCAGGTAGTTCTCGTTGAGCGGGTAGTCCGGGAACCAGTTGGCCCGCATGATGCCGGTGAAGTCACGGGCCGAGCGACGGTCGAAGTAGTCCGGCGTCGGGTCCAGCTCGTAGGGGATGCCGAGGTTGAGCTGGATCGAGTCGCCGACGGCCTTGAAGATGGCCTCGCTCTCCTCGTCCTCGCCGAGGTGGATCACGAGCTTCTTGCCCTTCGGCCAGCCGCCGGCCTTGGCCAGCGCGGCCTTGGCCGCCTCGGGGTCGAACGTGCAGAACTCGCAGGTCCCGGCCACGCCGCCCGGCACACCGTCGGGCACGACCCAGCTGTCCGCGGCGACGAAGCGCCCGGGGACGACCTTCTCGATGATCGTGTCGCGGTCGATCGCCATCGAGATCGCCTTGCGGAACTCGATGTCGTCGAACGGCTTGCCGAGGTACATCGGGAAGCCGATGTAGGTGAGCGCGGCGCCCGGGCCCTCCACCATGCGCGAGGAGAGGTCAGGGTCGTTGACGGCCTGCTCCCACTCCGCCGGCGGCGGGAAGGTGGCGTCGACGTCGCCGGCCTCGAAGTCGGCCCAGTCGGAGTCGCCGGAGTACTCGGTCCACTCGATCCGGCCGTAGTCCGGGGTCTCGTCGCCGGTGTAGTCCTCCCACTTGTTGGCGGTCAGCGACTGGCCCTGGTCCCACTCCTCGATCTCGAAGGGGCCGTTGCCGATCGGCTTGATCGCGCAGGCGTCGACGTCGTCGAGGCACTCCTGGGCGATCGGGAAGAAGCCGGTGTAGCCGAGCATCGTCGAGAAGCCGGCGAAGGGGCCGTTGAGCGTCACCTCGAGCGTCGTGGGGTCGACGACCTTCACGCCGGACAGCTCCTTGGCGGTCGGCTCGGTGGTGACGGTGACGTTGCCCTCGTCGTCCTCCTCGTACTCGCCCTGCATCTCGTCGTAGCCGGCGATCCGCTCGAAGAAGTAGTTGTTGGCCATCGCGTTGGGGCCGTACGCGGCGTAGTTCCACGCGCGGGCGAACGACTCCGCGTCGACCGGCTCGCCGTTCTGGAACTCGAAGCCGTCCTTGAGCTTGATCGTCCACACCGTGTTGTCGGTGGTGGAGATGTCCTCGGCGACGTAGTTGTAGGGCTTCGTCGTCTTGGGGTCGTAGCGGACGAGTCCGTCGTAGACGACGTCGAGGACGCTGATGTTGTCGCTGACGTTGGAGTCCATCGGCAGCAGCGTGTCGACGTCCTGGCTCAGCGTCAGCCGTACGGTCGCGTCGCCGTCACCTTCGTCGTCGTCGCCGCCTCCGCAGCCGGTCACCACCAAGGCCAGGGCGGTGAGCCCCGCGGCCAATCGCGCAATCTTCACAGTCTGCCTCCAAGAGTGGGCGCCCCCTCGGCTCGGAGGCTTCGTCGATCCTGCCCCACCGGATGGCCGCGACGATACATCCGTAACGAATCTGTAACCACGTTGTCCGACGAAGTTACGCACCGGATACCGGCATGGCGCTGCGTACGATCGCCGCGATCACGGGCATCGCGGGCCAGGAAACCGTACGTAAGACCGCCGCGTAGATCGCTATGCGGCGGCGGTCAGTCCACCGTCAGCAGGCGGAGCTCGACCTCACCGCTGAACGGGTCGAGGACCACGTCGTCGAGCCGGTCGCTGTAGAACATCACGTTCTTGGTGAACGCGATCGGCACGGAGGCCATGTCGGAGGCGAGGACCTTCTCGGCCTCCTGGTACCTGGCGAGAGCGGTGTCGAGGTCCGGTGCCGCGTCGCCTTCGGTGATCAAGTCCTCGAAGGCGGCGTCGTAGTAGCCGAAGTCGAGGTTCCCGTTCTTCGGGTCGCCGCTGGCGTACACCGGTGCGAGGTAGTTCTCGTTGAGCGGGTAGTCGGGGATCCACGCTGCCCGCATGATGCCGGTGAACGCGCGGTTCTCGCGCCGGTCGAAGTAGTCCGGGGCCGGGTCGAGCTCGTACGGGATACCGAGGTTCAGCTGGATCGAGTCGCCGATCGCCTTGAAGATGGCCTCGCTCTCCTCGTCCTCGATGAGATGGATCTGCAAGGTCTCGTCCTTCGGCCAGCCTCCCGCCCTGGCCAGTGCGGCCTTCGCCGCCTCGGGGTCGAACGTGCAGAACTCGCAGGTCCCGGCCACGCCGCCGGGGACGCCACCGGGGACGACCCAGCTGTCGGCCGCGACGAAGCGCCCCGGCACGATCTTCTCGATGATCGTCTCGCGGTCGATCGCCATCGAGATCGCCTTGCGGAACTCGACGTCGTCGAACGGCTTGCCGAGGTACATCGGGAAGCCGATGTAGACCAGCATCGATCCCGAGCCCTCCACCATGCGCGAGGAGAGGTCGGGGTCGTTGACGGCGTGCTCCCACTGCGCCGGCGGCGGGAAGGTCGCGTCGATGTCGCCGGCCTCGAAGTCGGCCCAGTCGGAGTCGCCGGAGTACTCGGTCCACTCGATCGCGTCGTAGTCGGGCGTCTCCGCACCCTGGTAGTCGTCCCACTTCTCGGCCGTGAGCGACTGGCCCTGGTCCCACTCCTCGATCTTGAAGGGGCCGTTGCCGATCGGCTTGATCGCGCAGGCGTCGACGTCGTCGAGGCACTCCTGGGCGACCGGGAAGAAGCCCGTGTAGCCGAGCATCGTCGCGAAGCCCGAGAACGGGGCGTCGAGCGTCACCTCGAGCGTCCGGTCGTCGACGACCCTGAGTCCGGAGAGCTCCGTGGCCGTCGGCTCGGTGGTGACGGTGACATTGCCCTCGGCGTCCTCCTCGTACTCGCCCTGCATCTCGTCGTAGCCGGCGAAGCGCTCGAAGAAGTAGTTGTTGGCCATCGCGTGGGGGCCGTACGCGGCGTAGTTCCACGCGCGGGCGAACGACGCGGCGTCGACCGGCTCGTCGTTCTGGAACTGCAGGTCGGGCTTGATCCTGATGGTCCACACGGTGTTGTCGGTGGTGGAGATGTCCTCGGCGACGTAGTTGTACGGCTTCGTCGTCTCCGGGTCGTAGCGGACGAGGCCGTCGTACACGACGTCGAGCACCTCGGCGTTGTCACGGACGTTCGCGTCCATCGGCAGCAGGGTGGCGACCTCCGGCGTCAGCGTCAGGCCGAGCCGGACCGTGGCGGTCTCGCTGTCGCCCTCACCGCATCCGGCCAGTGCCAGGGCCGCCACGCTCAGCCCCGCTGCCAGTCGAGCGACCGTCATGGTCAGCCTCCCCGCGCGCGCCTCGCTCCGTCGGGGGCTCGTTCCGATCTTCCCGCCAGAGCCCCTGCAGCGGAAGGCTCTTAGCACCCTGGGTCGGCGGAGGCGAGCCGGGACTCGCCATCACCGTCTCCGGTAGGGTTGAGCAGGACGGACTCATGTCCGAGCCCGCCCGCGTACGGAGGATTGATGAAGAGCAGCAACCCCGTCTTTGCCCGCAGCGACGAGTTCAACGGTCGCGCCGCCCAGCCCGGCTCAGCACAGGCCGGATCTGCGTCGACCGGATATGGCGACCCGAGCACGTGGCAGGTCGGTCAGCCCGGCGGCTACGACGGTGGCGCCGGCGGCCAGGCGCCGTACGGCACGGCCGTCGCCGACCGGATGACGATCGACTCGGTCGTCCAGAAGACCGCCCTGACGATCGGCCTCACCGCGGTCAGCGCCGCGGTCGTCTGGTTCCTCATCGGCGACATCACCGTCGACGACAGCGCACTCATGAGGGCCGGCGCCCTGGCGACCGGTGGCGCGATCATCGGCTTCGTCCTGGCCATGGTGAACTCCTTCAAGAAGGTCATCAGCCCGGCCCTGGTGCTCGCCTACGCGATCGTCGAGGGTGTCTTCGTCGGCGCGTTCTCCAAGATCGTCGCGTCCTGGGTCGGCGACTCGAGCATCGTCGCGCAGGCCGTCCTCGGCACGATCGCGGCGTTCGCCGGCACCCTGTTCGTCTACAAGTTCTTCAACATCAAGGTCACCGACAAGTTCCGTCGCGGCGTCACCGCCGTGCTGTTCGGGTTCGTCGCCGTGCTCCTGCTCAACTTCGTGCTGAGCTTCTTCGGAGCCGACTTCGGGCTGCGCGACATGAGCGGCCTCGGGCTGATCGTCAGCGTCATCGCGGTCGTGCTCGGCGTGCTGTGCCTCGTCCTCGACTTCGACTTCGTCGAGAACGGCATCCGCGCCGGGCTCCCGGACCGCGAGTCGTGGCGTGCGGCGTTCGGCTTGACGGTCACGCTGATCTGGCTCTACCTGGAGATCCTGCGCATCCTCGCGATCCTGCGCGGAGACAACTGACGCACCGGCTCCACCGCAGCGCCCCGCCCCTCTCCTGAGGAGCGGGGCGCTGTCGCGTCCGCGGGGTCACTCCCCGAGGTACGCGCGACCGCGCGGGGAGATCCGGTAGCCGACGTCGAGGCTCTCGGTCAGGCCGAGCTCCTTCAACCGGCGCACCCGCCGCTTGAACAGGAACCGCTCCGTGTCCAGCGACGCCGCGAGCTCGGTCGACACGACGCCCGGACGGTCGCGGATCACCTCGAGCGAGGCCCGGGTCCACGGCTGCTCGGCGGCGGCGTCCATGCGGGCCAGCCGGCGGTCGAGGTCCTCGCGCTGCTGCGCGCTCAGGGCCGCCTCCTCCCGCAGCGCGACGCGCGGGTCTGCACCTGCGTACCGGACCGCCACACGCCACACCTCGCCGTCGTCGCGACGTGCCAGCTTCTTGCGCAGCGCGGCGGCGTCGCGCTGGCCGGCCGACCGGGCGTCGGCGTCGGTGATCGCGTCGGCGTCGACCTGCTCGACGTCGCCGAACTCGATCACGCCCACGGCGGTCCGCTGCTGCGAGCCCGGGCGGACACGGGGGACCGGCCAGCGCCGGTACGCCCGGTCGACCCGTCCCGCGACGATCCCGTCGAGCGTCGCCCGGTCGAAGATCATGGCGACACCGTACGACGCCCCGCGGGCGGTGACGAGGGCGTCGCGGGTCCTCAGCGGCGTACGACGCGGAGCGCGGCCCAGCGTCCGCGGGGACCGCGTTCGGCGCCGCCCACCTCGGTCCGGGAGACCTCCGTGCCCGCAGTGTCCACCGCCTCCGCGGCGGCGAACGACACGGGGAGCGCGACACCCTCGGGGAACGCAGCCGACTCCTCGTCCTCGTCCCACACGCCGGCCGCGACGGCGACCGACGGCAGCATCGCGGCGACCATGCTCGCGTAGCCGGTCGCCGACGGGTGGAAGCGGTCCTCGCCGAACAGCTCGGTCGGTGCGGTCCAGAAGTCGCGCTGCAGCAGGTCGCTGAGCGACACCGCCCGCCCTCCCGCCTCGACGACCGTGATCATCTGCGCGGCTGCGAGGCGGCGGCTGATCCGGCGTGCCAACAGGCGCAGCGGCTGGGCCAGCGGGCGTACGGTCCCGAGGTCGGGGCAGGTCCCGACGACGACCTCGCACCCGTGCTCCCGCAGCGTCTCGACCGCCTCCCCGAGCGCGGCCACGGCCCCGGAGACGTTCTTGCCGTGGGTGACGTCGTTGGCGCCGATGACGATCGCGGCGACCTGCGGCATGGCGGGGAGCGCGAGCTCGATCTGCCCGGCGAGGTCGGCCGACACGGCACCGACGACCGCGCGGCTGGTGACCTCGACCGGTCGTCCGGCGATCTGCGAGAGGCCCGCCCCGACCAGCGCCGGAGGCGTGTCCTCGGCGCGGGTCATGCCGTAGCCGACGGCTGCCGAGTCGCCGAGCATCACGAACCGCAGCGACTCACCGGGCAGCTCGGCGCCGTACACGCCGTCGGGCGACGGAGGGCGTTCGTCGGTGACCCCGATCTGTCGACGGGCTCGCCCGGCCTGCAGCTTCAGGAGGCCGACGGCGCCTCCGCCGAGCACTCCGAGCCCGCCGCCACCGAAGAGTGCCGCCGTGGCGAGCCTGCGCGCCGCTCGTGCCCGGGCCATCGTCTCCTACCACCGTGCCTTCGCTGTGCTCTCCCGTGCGGTCAGTCCTTAGACTGCAAGGTGTGGACTACGCTAACGCGCTGCTGGACCTGGTCGGAGACACACCGCTGGTCAAGCTCAGGAGAGTGACCGACGACGCACCCGGGCTCGTGCTCGCCAAGGTCGAGTACTTCAACCCGGGCGGAAGTGTGAAGGACCGCATCGCCACCCGGATGGTCGAGGCCGCCGAGGAGTCCGGCGAGCTCAAGCCGGGCGGCACGATCGTCGAGCCGACCAGCGGCAACACCGGCGTCGGGCTCGCGATGGTCGCGCAGGAGAAGGGCTACCGCTGCGTCTTCGTGTGCCCGGACAAGGTGAGCGAGGACAAGCGCAACGTCCTCAAGGCGTACGGCGCCGAGGTGGTCGTCTGCCCGACCGCGGTGCCGCCGGAGCACCCCGGCTCCTACTACTCGGTCTCCGACCGCCTGGTCCGCGAGATCGAGGGGGCGTGGAAGCCCAACCAGTACGCGAACGCCAACAACCCGCGCGCCCACTACGAGACCACGGGGCCCGAGATCTGGACCCAGACCGAGGGGCGCATCACGCACTTCGTCGCCGGCATCGGCACCGGCGGCACCATCTCCGGCACCGGGCGCTACCTCAAGGAGGTCAGCGACGGACGCGTCGAGATCGTCGGCGCGGACCCGCACGGCTCGGTGTACTCCGGCGGGACCGGGCGCCCGTACCTCGTCGAGGGCGTCGGTGAGGACTTCTGGCCCGACACGTACGACCGCGACGTCGCGGACCGCATCATCGAGGTCAGCGACGCCGACTCCTTCGCGATGACGCGCCGCCTCGCGCGCGAGGAGGCGATGCTCGTCGGCGGGTCCGCCGGGATGGCGGCCGCGGCGGCCGTGCGGCTGGCGCGGGAGCTCGACGACCCCGAAGCCGTGATCGTGGTCCTGCTCCCCGACGGTGGTCGGGGCTACCTCACGAAGGTGTTCGACGACGAGTGGCTGTCCCGCTACGGCTTCCTCACCCCGCCGCGCGGCGAGCTGACGGTGGGCGACCTGCTCCGTGGCAAGGAGGGGCGCCTCCCGGACCTGGTGCACACCCACCCGCACGAGTCGGTCGCCGAGGCGGTCAAGATCCTGCGGGAGTACGGCGTCTCCCAGATGCCCGTCCTTCGGGCCGAGCCGCCGGTCCGGGCGGCCGAGGTCGCCGGTGCGGTGAGCGAGCGCGACCTCCTCGACAAGCTCTTCCACGGGGCCGCCGCGCTGTCGGACATGGTTGAGGAGCACATGGCGTCGCCGCTGCCGAGCGTGGGGGCGGGCGAGCCCGTCGAGGAGGCGGTCGCCGAGCTCGAGAACGCCGACGCGGTGCTGGTGCACGAGGACGGGGATCCGGTCGGCGTGCTGACCCGGCAGGACCTCCTGGGCTACGTCGCGACGCTCTGACCTGCGGGTTCTCCACCCCCTCGCGTCCGATTTGCGGCATGATGCGGAAAGTGTCGTCATGACACGGCTGTGACGTGGATGGGGGAGATCCATGGAGGCTCCGGGACGCCCGAAGGTCTGGTTGCCGCTGCTGGCGGCGCTGGTCCTGGTGCTGGGGCTCGCCGGCGCGGCAACGCCGTCCGCCGCCGCGCCGACGCTGGCCCCGCAGGTGGTCCCGCCCGCGACCGGCAACAACGCCGTCATCACGGTCAAGGTCGGCGGCGACAGGGCGGGTACGACGGCCGTGACGAACCTGGCCGGTGTGACGCTCCAGCTGTACGACGGCGGCCCGGGCGGCGCGACGACCCCGGTCGCCGACGCGTGGGCGACGTGCGTCTCCGACGACGACGGTGACTGCAGCTTCGTCGTGCCGAACGCCCAGACGAACGCCATCGGGACCTGCACCGGCGCCAACGCCGGGGCGAACTGCGACCGCCGGTTCTGGGTGGTGCAGACCGGCGCGCCGGCCGGATACACGATCAACGCGTCGTTCCGGACCGGCAACGGTGACGGCACCGGGTCGGAGACGACCGACTACGAGTTCCGGACGGGAACCACCCTCCGCGCGGGCAACACCTACAGCTCGACGAGCGCCTTCATGGTCGGCACCGGCAACACGAACCGCGTCGCTTCCGGCGGGGTGTGGCAGCAGTCGCGGACGAATCCCGCGCCGCTGCAGCAGTGCGGCCTCAACGTCGCCCTCATCCTCGATCTGTCCGGGTCCGTGACGGCACCCCAGCTCGTCCAGCTGAAGGGGGCTGCCGACACCTTCACGAACAGCCTCGTCGGCACACCGTCGCAGATGGCGCTGTTCTCGTTCTCGACCGGCTCGCCGGCGCTCGGCGCGACCCAGAACTTCCCCGGTCTGACGTCGGTCGCGACACAGGCGGGCGCCGACGCCTTCAAGGCGCGGTACCAGGCATGGACGGCGGGCGGCGGCACGAACTGGGACCGCGGGCTCGCGGTGCCGGCGCAGGCGAACCCGACGTACGACATCGCCGTGGTGATCACCGACGGCAACCCGACCTACTACTCGCAGCCTGCTGAGGGGCCGGGGAACTTCACCCGCATCCGCGAGATGGAGAACGGCGTCTTCTCGGCCAACGCGATGAAGGCGCGCGGGACGCGGGTCCTGGCGGTCGGCGTCGGCGCGGGCGTCAGCGACACCGCGACGGGGCAGAACCTTCGCGCCATCTCGGGTCCGGTCCAGTACAACGGCACCAACGCCGCGACGGCCGACTACTACCAGGTCGCCAACTACGCCGTGGTCGGTGCCGCCCTCCGGCAGCTGGCGCTGGGCGAGTGCGCCGGCTCGCTCTCGGTGGTCAAGCAGATCGTCGGACCCGACGGCAACATCGCCGACGCGACACCGGGCGGAGCCGGGTGGACGTTCGACGCGTCCACGACCACCCCGAACGTGACCCTCCCGACGCCCAGCGCGACGACCGACGCGTCGAGTGCGGTGAACTTCCCGATCACCTTCGGCGGCGGCACGACCAGCGGGGCCATCCAGATCACGGAGGAGGAGCAGGACGGCAGCGACCTCTTCCCTGTGAACGGGGCGAACGGCGTCTGTACGAACCTGGAGACCGGCGCAGCGATCTCGGTGACGAACGCCGGCGCGACGGGCTTCGTCGTCAACGTCCCGAGCACGGCTGCGGTGAGCTGCATCGTCTACAACCAGGCGGTCGCGCCGGCCACCGTCACGGTCGAGAAGGAGTGGGCGATCAACGGGGCACCGCCGGTGCCGAACGGCAGCCAGCCCAGCGGGATGCGGGCCCAGCTCACCTTGACCGGTCCCGGTGACGCCGGGGCCTCGAACCAGGACTGGGGCGTGACCCGGCCGGGCTACTCGGAGGGCGACACGGTCACGGTCGACGAGGAGGTCTTCCTCGAGCCGCCCGGTGTCGACCCCGACCTCTGCACGGTGGGTGACCCGCAGATCGTCGAGATCAACGGAGAGAGCGGGGCCCCGATCCCGTTCACCGACGGGTTCGACCACGAGCTGACCGCGGGCGCCAACACGCTCACCGTCCGCAACACCGTGGACTGCGAGTCGCGGCTCACGCTGGCCAAGGAGGTCGACGGCACGGCCGATCCAACGCTGTGGGACCTCGCGGCCCTCCCGGCTCCGGGCACGCCCGCGGGCC
Organism: Mumia spirodelae; assembly: GCF_050632745.1. Taxonomy (NCBI): domain Bacteria; kingdom Bacillati; phylum Actinomycetota; class Actinomycetes; order Propionibacteriales; family Nocardioidaceae; genus Mumia; species Mumia spirodelae. The sequence goes on from NZ_JBODSD010000001.1 coordinate 852,000, forward strand.
AGCTCCCGGGGCCGGCGGGTGAGGCGGGGAGCGCCGAGGTCACCGACCAGGTCGTCAGCCCTCTGATCCCGTACCAGCTCGCGGAGTCCGGCGGGCTTCCCGAGTACCTGCAGGACGACTTCCGTACCAACCAGCAGACGTACCCGTTGTCGACCGGCTCGTGGACCTGCATCCGGGTCGACGCCGAGGGCAACCAGATCCCGGGCTACAACGACGGCCTGAACGGCGGCGTGACGGTGCCGGTCGCCGCGCGCGTCCAGTGCACCGCGACCAACCGGACCGGTCGTCTCGTCCTCGTCAAGGACGTCGTGAACGACGACGGAGGGACAGCGGTCCCCTCCGACTTCACGCTGTCGGCGACCCCGACGGACGAACCGCCGGTCGACGGCCTTCAGTCGCACTCCGATCCGGGGTCGGCCACCGGCACGACGTACGAGGTGCGCCCGGACCACCCGTACCTGCTCGCCGAGTCCGCGGTCCCGGGCTACGCGCTCGTCGGCGTCAACTGTCTCGTCCTGGGCGAACCGCGTGACCTCCGCGTCGTGACCGTCGAGGCGGGGCAGACCGTCGAGTGCACGTTCACGAACGACGACCAGCCCGCGGAGCTGACGTTGCGCAAGGTCGTCGACGCCGGGACGACCGGGGCGACGGACACGTCGGCGGACTGGACGCTGACGGCGACGCCGGACGGGATCGCGGGTCAGGACCCGGTCAGCGGGAACGGCGCCGACGGGGTCACGGACCAGGAGCTGTTCGCGGGGACCTACGACCTGACGGAGGACGGGCCCGACGGGTACGACGCTGGTGACTGGGTCTGCGAGGGCGAGGGCGGCACGCTCGACGCCGCGGCGCTCACCCTCGCCAGCGGCGCGGACGTGACGTGCACGATCACGAACACCGCGCAGCAGCCGACGCTGACGCTGGTGAAGGACGTCGTGAACGACAACGGCGGCACGGCCAAGGTGGGGGAGTGGACGCTCACGGCGACCGGCCCGACCGCCGGTGTCACCGGCGCGACCGGGACGACGCCGGTGACGGACCGCCCGGTCGAGATCGGGTCGTACGCGCTGTCGGAGAGCGGTCCGGCGGGCTACGAGGGGTCGGCCTGGGTGTGCACCGCCGACGGAGCTTCCCTGCCGGTGGTCGGCGGCTCGGTGAGCGTCGCGCTCGGGCAGGACGTCGTCTGCACGATCACCAACGACGACCAGCCGGCGACGCTGACGCTGGTCAAGGAGCTCGTGAACGACAACGGCGGCACCGCCGAGGCGACCGACTGGACGTTGTCGGCGGAGGGGCCGACCCCGATCTCGGGCGCCAGCGGGGACACTGCCGTGACGAACGCGACGGTCGACGCGGGAGCGTACGACCTCTCCGAGTCAGGCGGGCCCGACGGCTACCAGGCGTCCGAGTGGGACTGCGGCGACGCAGTTCTGCAGGGCGTCACGGTGACCGTGCCGAACGGAGGCGCCGTCACGTGCACCGTCACTAACGACGACGAGCCGGGGACGTTGACGCTGGTGAAGCAGGTCGTGAACGACGACGGCGGCACGGCGGAGGCCATCGAGTGGACTCTGTCGGCGGCCGGCCCGACACCGATCACCGGAGTGACCGGCGATGACGCCGTGACCGGAGCGACGGTGAATGCCGGAGCGTACGACCTGTCAGAGTCCGACGGCCCCGCCGGATACGCCGCGGGTGCCTGGACCTGCATCGGTGGTGCCCTCGAGGGCGGCTCGGTGACCGTCCCGAACGGGGGCACCGTGACCTGCACGATCGTGAACGACGATCTGCCGGCGACGCTCACCCTCGTCAAGGAGGTCGTGAACGACAACGGCGGCACCGCCGAGGCGACGGAGTGGACCCTGTCCGCCGACGGACCCGACGCCCTGGCCGGTGTGACCGGATCGGTAGGCGTGACCGGAGTGACGGTCGAGGCCGGCGAGTACGCCCTCGCGGAGGACGGCGGGCCGCCCGGCTACACGGCCTCCGACTGGGACTGCGGCGGCGCGGTGGTCGCGGCCTCGATCGTGACGGTTCCGAACGGCGCCGACGTCACGTGCACGATCACGAACACCTTCGACGCGCCGACGCTGACCCTGGTCAAGGAGGTCGTGAACGACGACGGCGGGGCGGCGCAGGCAACCGCCTGGACGCTGACGGCGACCGGGCCGAACACGCTCACGGGCGTGACCGGGAGCGATGCGGTCACCGGGGTCGCGGTCAGCCCGGGCGCCTACGCGCTCGACGAGACAGGGCCGTCGGGCTACACCGCCTCGGACTGGGCGTGCGCGAACCGCGGCAGCCCGATCGGGCTCGAGGGCGCGACCGTGACGCTCGCTCCGGGGGACGACGTCACCTGCACGATCACCAACGACGACGACGCGGTGCCGCCCGCGAGCACGTGGACGGTGGTGAAGACCAGCGACCCGGGCTCGGGTTCGGAGGTCGATCCCGGCGACGTGGTGACCTACACCGTCCGAGCCGGTGTCGTCTCGGGCACGAGCGTCGACGCCGTCGTCGTCGTGGACGACCTGGCGCGTGTCCTCAACCACGCGACCCTGGTCGCGGGAAGTGTCGAGGCGAGCGTCGGGACGGCGACCGTCACGGGCAGCAGGCTGCGCTGGGAGGTCGGCACGCTCACCGGCACACAGACGCTGACGTACCGGGTGAAGGTCGACGACGACGCGTTCGGCGTCTCCCTCGTCAACGTCGTGACCGGCGACGGGGCCGAGCCGTGCCCGCCGGAGGGACCGGAGCTCGCGGACGCCCGGGCGGCTGCGCCCGGTGACGAGGACTGCCGGACGACCACCCACGCGACGCCGACCGAACCACCGTCGACGGGTGGCCCGGACCTTCCGGGCACGGGTGGGCCGGCCGGCTGGATCAGTGGCGTGGCCCTCCTGCTGCTCGTCGCGGGCGCGTACCTGCTGGCCCGGCGTCGGCGCGAGAGCCCGGACGTCGACGGGTGAGACGTCAGGCGCTCGCCACGGGCGCCGCGAAGACGACCGTGTTGGACAGGTAGCCCGTGCCGTCCCAGTCGTCGCACGTGATGAGGAGCAGCCGCGGCCTCCCCGTGGTCCGGAAGAGGCGCGAGGACTTCTCGGCGAGCGTCGCCTTGTCGTAGGTCTCGACCCGGCGGACCTCGTAGCGCACGACGCCCTTGCGCGTGCGGACGACGACGCGTGCGCCCGGCTCGAGGGTGCCGAGGTGGTCGAACGCCCCGCCGCCGGTGTGCACGGTGTGGCCCGCGACGACGACGGTGCCGCGGGTCGCGCCGGGCCGTGCGCCGTCGTCCCACCAGCCGACGGACGACGCGTCGGACGGCGGTGTGAGGACGCCCTTGACGGCGCTCATCGACGCGACAGGAGCATCGACACCCAGCTCAGGGACTCTCACCGACACGGGGCGTGCCGCACGCCCGGTCGGCAGCGAACGCTTCGTCGTCGTCGGCAGCGGTGATGCTGCTGCCGACGACGCCGAAGCCGTTGCCTGCGGTTCGTCAGCACCGGTCGGCGCGGGCTGCCCCAGTCCGGACGCTGCCCACGCCACGCAGAGCGCCCCGGCTACGCCGGTCGCCAGTGCCGCCCCCATACGCACGCGGGCGCGTGCCCGGCGACGGGCACGCGCCTCGCGGCGGACGGTGACGAGATCAGGCTCGGTGGTCACCGCGCTTGCGCATCCGCATCAGGAAGGCCGAAGCGGCGAGGAGAACCGCACCGCCGAGGCCGGCGACGGTGGCGATCCACGTGGTGGAGCCCGGCGTGGTGCTCGCGGTCAGACCGGCGTCGACCGCCGTCGGAGCCGTCTCGTCGTCGCCGGCGACACCCTGGTCGTCGTCGCCGGAGTCGTCGCCCGCGTCGTCTCCGCCGGGGACGGTCGCCGTCGCGGAGGACACGGCCTGGGTCGGCGTCGCCGTCGTCTCGGGGCTGGTGGGCTCCGTCGTCGGCTCGGTGCTCGGCGAGGTCGGCTCCGTGGTGGGCTCGGTCGTCGGCTCGGTGCTCGGCGAGGTCGGCTCCGTGGTGGGCTTCTCGGTCGGCTCGGTGGTGGGCTTCTCGGTGGGCTTCTCGGTCGGCTCCGAGGTCGGAGGCGTGCCCTTGCCGTCAGGGACGTACGAGACCGAGTAGTGGCTCACGTCCTTGCAGCTGGTGTGGGAGATGGTGACGGTCTTGGCGGGCGGGTCGACCTTGATGTACTCGACGCCGGCGCCGCTCTGGGTCGAGCCCGCCTTGACGCAGTAGCCAGAGATGAGCTGGCCCTCCGGAGCGGTGACGGTGACGGACTTCTTGTCACCGGAGACGTCGATCTTGCCTGAGTCGAGGGCCTCGCACACTTCCTGACCCTTGCCGGCGGACACGGTTGCATGGGCGGGGGCGGAGACCAGGAGTGCAGGGAGCAGCACCAGTCCCGCCACCGCGACGAGCTTCTTTGCAGCACGCACGGTGGATTGCTTCTTCCTCGACCCGTCAGCACCGCGGGGGTAGGCGGCGATGGGCCGTTCGGGGGGTTTGTCCAGCTTTGTCGACCTGGAAAGCTTCCAGATCGGCTGGACCACCCTAGGGCACCCGGAAGGTCACCTGCCACCACCTGATGTACCAGTTGTGCATCGACCGCGTGCGGGGCGTCAGAGGCCCGGTGGCACAGTGGTGGCATGGAGCTGCGCATCTTCACCGAACCACAGCAGGGCGCCACGTACGACGACCTCCTCGCGGTCGCCCTGGCCGCCGAGGAGCACGGGTTCGGGGCGTTCTTCCGCTCCGACCACTACCTCGCGATGGGCGACGGGGACGGGCTGCCCGGCCCCACCGACGCCTGGACGACGCTCGCGGGGCTGGCCCGCGACACGAGCACGATCCGGCTCGGCACGCTCATGACCTCGGCGACGTTCCGTCACCCCGGCGTGCTCGCGATCCAGGTCGCGCAGGTCGACCAGATGAGCGGCGGGCGGGTCGAGATCGGGCTCGGCGCCGGCTGGTTCGTGCAGGAGCACGAGGCGTACGGCATCCCGTTCCCGTCGACCGGGGAGCGGTTCGACCGGTTCGAGGAGCAGCTCGCCATCCTGACCGGACTGTGGGAGACGCCGAGCGGCGAGACCTTCTCGTTCGACGGCAAGCACTACACGCTCAGCGACTCGCCGGCGCTGCCGAAGCCGGTGCAGGCACCCCGCCCGCCCGTGCTCGTCGGCGGCCACGGGCTGCGCCGCACACCGGCTCTGACGGCGCGCTACGCCGACGAGTTCAACCTGCCGTTCACGCTGCCCGACGAGCACCGCGCGAAGTACGACCGGGTCCGCGCCGCGTGCGAGGAGATCGGCCGCGACCCAGACGACCTGACCTACTCCAGCGCGCTGGTCGTGTGCTGCGGTCGCGACGACGCCGAGATCCGCCGTCGCGCCGCGGCGATCGGGCGCGACGTCGACGAGCTGCGCACGAACGGGCTCTGCGGCACGCCGGACGAGGTCGCCGAGCGCATCGCGGTGTTCGCGCGCGAGGGCTCGCAGCGGATCTACCTGCAGGTCCTCGACCTCGCCGACCTCGACCACGTGGCGCTGCTCGGCGAGCAGGTCCTGCCGGCGGTCGCCGATGTCTGAGCCGGCGACGATCCCCAACCTCCGCGACCTCGGCGGGCTGCCGACCGAGGACGGTGCCGCCACCCGGCACGGCGTACTCCTGAGGTCGGCGATGCCGAGCGCGGACGACCGCGGGCTCGACGGCCTGCCGTGGCCGCCGAGCCTCGTGCTCGACCTCCGCTCGTCGGCCGAGTCGGGGCCGGACCACCCGCTGGCCGACGCCGGTGCCACCGTCCGCCAGATCTCGCTCCTGGAGGCGCTGCGCCCGGACGGCCCGCAGTCCGCGAGCCCGGAGGTCGTCGCCCGGATGGCGAACGGCGGCCTGGAGGCGCTGTACCTCGGCATGCTCGAGGTCGCCCGTCCCGAGCTGGTGCAGGTCGCGTCGCTGGTCGCCGAGCACGACGGCGCGACGCTGCTGCACTGCGCCGCGGGCAAGGACCGGACGGGCGTCGCCGTGGCGATGCTGCTGCGTACGGCGGGGGTGTCCCGCGACGCGGTCGTGAAGGACTACCTCGCGACCGGGGCGTCGATGGACGCCGTGCTCCAGCGGCTGCGGCTGGCGCCGCAGATCGACCCGGCGCGGCGCGCGCCCCAGTCGTACCTGGCGATCCCGCAGGACGCCATCGACGCGGTGCTCGACGTGTGGGACGCCCACCCCGGCGGGACGGCGGGATGGCTGCGCGACGCCGGCGCGCAGACGCGCGTCGTCGACGGTCTGCGTACGCGCCTGGTCGGCTGAGGCTTCCTCTCCGCCTCAACATGAGGGTGTCGTCAGGTTTGTAACTGAGGGTTGCAGCGCACGTTACCTCTCAGTAGTGTTCGTGACCTACGACACAGCGACGGCCCTGCCCCGAGGGCGACCCCGCGAGCGTGCCGTCCAATGGGAGGGAGACCCATGTCCATTCGCAAGCAGCTCGGCGGCCTGGCGGCCGTCGGTGCCCTGATCCTGGGGAGCCTCGTCGCCACGTCCGCCCCGGCGAGCGCGCAGCCGGTGACGCTGCCGATCACCGGCAACGCGACCGTGGCCAAGCAGGGCGCCACGCTCGAGATCCCCGAGGGCGCGAAGCTCTCCGGTGACTTCACCTTCGGACCGCCGATCTCCGTCGTCGGCGACGTCGACATCCCGACGATCGAGGCGCACATCCGGCTCCTCGGCATCCCGGGCCTCGGTGACACGACCTCGACCGTCAAGATGGTGCAGACCGCGCCGACCGCGGCCACCGTCGGCACCGACGGCGTCGTCAACGTCGACCTGACCTTCCGTCTCGACGTCCCGCGGGTCTCCTCCGACCTCCTGCCGTTCCTCAACATCGTCCGCAGCGGCTGCCGCACCGGCGAGATCAAGACCACGCTGCACTCGACGACTCCGTTCTCCCTCACCGAGCCGGTCACGCTCGCGGGCGAGTTCACCATCCCCAAGTTCGAGGGCTGCGGCTTCAAGATCGGTCCGACGAGCGGACGCGACCTCCTTCTCACGTCGCTGCTGTCCGGCAGCGGCAACACGATGACGCTCCAGGCTGGTCCGATCCAGTTCTGAGCGCCCCGAGCCGGGCACCGCGCGCGACACGCCCACGATCGCCGCGGTGCCCGTGAAGCCACTGGGTCCGGTGTCCGGGAGGGACGGCACCGGACCCAGTGTGCGTCCACGCCCCTCGGGGAGCCTTGCCTAAGGCCTGCGTGGCTGAGTCTTGCCTTAGGACGGGACTCCCGACCTAGCCTGGGACCCAGGTCATCGATCAGGGGGTACGCATGAGTGTCATGGAGCTTCCCGAGGTCCACGAGTGCGCCGTCGCCGGCTGCTCGTACAACCACGAGCACGCCTGCCACGCGGGCGCGATCACGATCGCCGGCACGACGGACGACGCCGTCTGCGGCACGTTCATCGATCTGGGACCGAGCGGCGGTCTCGCCACGATGGTGGCGAGGGTCGGAGCGTGCCACCGTACTGACTGTGTCCACAACGCAGAGCTCGAGTGCACCGCCGACGCGATCCGGGTGGGTCCTGGCAAGGACAAGGCGGACTGCCTCACCTACCAGATGCGGGTCTGACCGCGACACCTGCGCGACCACCGCGTCGCTCCTGACGGTCCGGGGTCGGCGATGAGCCTTCCTGACGCCGGACCCTCCGCTGCACTGCGCGAGATCGCGTACCTCCTCGAACGCGCGCGGTCCGAGCCGCGGCGGCCGATGGCCTACCGCAAGGCCGCGGACGTCTACGACGCCCTCGACGACGACCACCGCGCGCGGCTGGCGAAGCGTGACACCTGGACCGAGCTCAGCGGGATCGGGCCCAAGACCGCGACCGTGATCGCCCAGGCGTCAGCCGGGCGCGTCCCCGACAAGCTGGCGCAGCTGCGAGCAGAGGACCAACCGGTGCCGGGCGACGACACCGCGCTGCGGGCGGCCCTGCGGGGCGACCTTCACACCCACTCCACCTGGTCCGACGGCGGGGCGTCGATCGAGGAGATGATGCGGACGGCCGCCCGCCTCGGCCACGAGTACTGCGCGCTCACCGACCACTCGCCACGCCTGACCGTCGCGCGTGGGCTCTCACCCGAGCGCCTGCGCGAGCAGCTCGAGGTGGTCGAACGCCTCAACGAGGAGCTCACACCGTTCCGGGTCCTCACCGGCATCGAGGTCGACATCCTCGACGACGGCAGCCTCGACCAGGAGCCCGAGCTGCTCGAGCGCCTCGACGTGGTCGTCGCGAGCGTGCACTCGCGGCTGAAGGACGACTCCGACACGATGACGCGCCGCATGGTGGCAGCAGTGGCCAACCCGCACACGGACGTGCTGGGCCACGTCACCGGACGCCTCGTGGAGGGCTCCAGGGGAGTGCGCCCGGAGTCGTCGTTCGACGCCGAGATGGTCTTCGAGGCGTGCAGGCAGTTCGACACGGCGCTGGAGATCAACAGCCGACCCGAGCGTCGCGACCCTCCCTCGCGGCTGCTCGACGTCGCGGTGGAGCGCGGGTGCCTGTTCTCGATCGACACCGACGCGCACGCGCCCGGTCAGCTGTCGTGGCAGGGCCTCGCCTGCGTACGTGCGGAGGCCGCAGGGATCACCGCGGACCGGGTGGTCGACACGTGGCCCCTGGACGAGCTGCTCGCCTGGACCGCGCGCTGAGCGTCAGAGCAGGACGCCAGGGTTGAGGATTCCCGCCGGGTCGAGCGTGCGCTTGGCCGCGGCCAGCGCGGCGGCGTACGGGTCGGGGCGCTGCTGGTCGTACCAGTGTCGGTGGTCGCGGCCGACCGCGTGGTGGTGCGTGATCGTGCCGCCGTGGCCGGCGATCGCCTCCGATACCGCCGCCTTGACCTCGTCCCACTGGCCGACGAGCCCGTCCCAGCGGCCCGCGGCGTACACGCCGTAGTACGGGGCCGGCCCGTCCGGGTAGACGTGGGTGAAGCGGCAGGTGACCACTCCGACGCCGCAGACCTCCTGGATCGCCGACGTCGCCGCCGCGGTGATCGCCGCGTGCAGCGCGGGGAAGCGGTCCCAGGTCGTCGCGGTCTCGAACGTCTCCGCGATCACCGACCGCTGGGCGAGGGCGTCGCGCTGGTACGGCATGCGGAGGAAGGACGAGCGCCACGTCGCGGTCGACGCGTCCCTCGTGGTCGAGGCACCGCCGGCGGCCGCCCCGGCCCTCGGCTCCTCGGCGAGCGTCCCGCCGTGGTCCCGGCAGATCGCGACGGCGCGCTCCAACGGCGCGTCGACGGGGTGGTCGGCGGACTCGAACCCGAGGACGAGCACACCGCCGCCCACGGAGGCGCCCGCGTTGAGGAACGCCTCGGCCGGGTCCAGGAGGCGGCAGTTCGACGGGTGGAGCCCGGACTGCGCCACCAGCCGCGTCGCCTCGACGGCGGCGTCCCAGTCCCCGAAGTGCACCGACGCGCCCGCCCGCCAGCGCGGCCGGTCCTGCAGGCGCATCCAGGCCTCGGTGATGACGCCGAGTGTGCCCTCGGAGCCGAGGAACATGCGGTCGGGCGACGGCCCCGCCCCGGATCCGGGAAGGCGCCGTGACTCGCCCACGCCGTACGGCGAGACGACCCGCAGCGACTCGGTCAGGTCGTCGATGTGGGTGTGGAGCGTCGCGAAGTGGCCGCCGGCCCGCGTGGCGAGCCACCCGCCGAGCGTCGAGAACGCGAACGACTGAGGGAAGTGGCGCAGCGTGAGGTCGTACGGGCGCAGCTGCTCCTCGAGGTGCGGTCCGAGCACGCCGGCCTGGATCCGCGCAGCGCGGCTGGTCCGGTCCACCTCGAGCACCTGGTCCATGGCCGTGACGTCGAGCGAGACCGCACCGGCGTACGCGCCCTCGAGGCGCGGCTCGACCCCGCCGACGACCGAGCTGCCGCCGCCGTACGGGACGACAGCGACGCCCGCGCTCGAGCACCAGTCGAGGACGTCGACGACGTCGCGCTCGGTCCGTGGGCGGACGACGACGTCCGGGGCGTTCTCCAGCTCCCCGCGCAGGTTGCGCACGACGTCGCGGAACGCCTTGCCGTGGGTGTGCGCCGCCCGGTCGAGGGGGTCGGTCGAGCACAGCTCGGCGAGCGACGCGGGAGGCTCGACGCGGCGGCGGGGGAGGAGGTCGTCGGTGGGCGTCGGCGGCGCGTGGGCGGTGAGGTCCTGGTCGGGCAGGAGCGCCGCTGTACGGCGTACGAGGGCGTCGGTCTCCGCCGGGTCGAGCGCCTCCTCGAGCGTTCCCCAACCCCACCATGACCGCGTCGCGCCGTTGCCCGCCATGGCGCGGGACTCTACTCCACGGCCGTGCGACGCCGTGACGTCGTCGGTGGCCCGGCGTAGCGTGGTCGCCATGTGCCGCAACATCCGTACGCTCCACAACTTCGAGCCGCACGCGACCGACGACGAGATCGAGGCCGCGGCCCTGCAGTACGTGCGCAAGGTCAGCGGGATGAACAAGCCGTCCAAGGCCAACGCCGAGGCGTTCGACCGTGCCGTCCACGAGATCGCGCACATCACGCAGCACCTCCTCGGCGACCTCGTGACGCAGGCCCCTCCCAAGGACCGTGAGGTCGAGGCGGAGAAGGCCCGGGCGCGGGCGGCCAAGCGCTACGCGTCGATGGCGAGCTAGGACATCTGCTCCTGCAGGAACCGCACGGTGCGGCGCATCGACGCCGGCCACTGCGGCCCGAAGGCGTGCCCCTCACCCTCGTACGTCACCAGCCGGACGTCCTTCCCGGCGCGTTCGAAGGCCGCGGCCGTGCGCTCCGACCATCGGGGCGGGCAGGTGTCGTCGGCGGTGCCGTGCAGCATGAGCAGCGGCTCGGTGACGCGGTCCACGTACGTCCGCGGTGACACCTGCTGCCAGAAGGTCGGGTTGTCCTCGGGCGAGCCGTGCGCACGGACGATGGCGCGGGCCACCTCGGGCCTCTCGGCCGCGGTCCAGCGCTCGTAGTTGTCGACGGTGTCGCTGCTGACCGAGGCGAACACGACGGCGGCGTCGACGAGGCCGGGCTGCGTGACGAGGACGTTCTGGACCACGCCGCCGCCCATCGAGCGGCCGACGAGCCCGACGCGGTCACCGTCGAGGCGCGGGTCGCCCGAGCGGCGTACGGCGAGCACCGCGTTGATCACGTCCTCGGTGTAGCCCAGCCGCAGGTCGCGCTCGGCGTCCGGGTCGTCGTCGGATCCCGCGTGGTTGCGGTAGTCGACGTGCAGGACCGCGTAGCCCTCGCGCGCGAGGTAGTCCTGCTCGCGCATCATGCCGCGGCCCGAGGTGTAGATCGCCGGATCGATGTAGCCGTGCGCGAGGATCAGGACCGGGAACGGGCCCCGCCCGCGCGGGATGTTGAGGACGCCGGAGATGCGCAGGTCGCCGCTGCGGTAGGTGACGGCGTGGCGCACGTACGCGTCGGTGCGGGCCAGCTTCTCGCGCAGGCGCAGGGCGCGTCCGTCGTACTCGGTGGCCATCAGGGTCGGCAGCGAGACGGGGCTCGCGGCGGTAGGGAGCGGGGTGGGGGCCGGCGTCGTGGGTGTGGTCGGGCTGGCGGGGGACGGCGAAGGTGAGGGATCGGCCGTCGTGGGCGACGTCTTGCTCGCGGTCCCGGCCGATGGCTGAGCGGCGTCGTCCTCCGTACGGTCGCCGGTGCACGCCGCGGTCGACAGGAGGGCGAGCGCGGCCACCCCCGTCCGTACCTGCATGATCCGCATGGATCGAGTCTGCCCCGTGCAAGGCTGGAGGGGAATCGACCAGCCGAGGTGAGCTGCGATGGCAGAGATCGAGCTCCAGGGACTACGGATCGCCTACGAGCGGGTCGGCAGCGGGCCTCCGGTCGTGCTCGTCCACGGATTCGTGGGCGACGGTCGCTCGACCTGGGGTCGGCAGATCGACGCCCTCAGCGACGACTACACCGTGCTGGCCTGGGACGCGCCCGGCGCCGGACGGTCGTCGGACCCGCCGGACTGGTTCCGGATCTCCGACTACGCCGACTGCCTGGCCGGCCTGCTCCGCGAGCTGGGCGTCGAGCGGGCCCACCTGGCCGGGCTCTCGTTCGGCGGGACGCTCGTGCTCGCGACCTTCCAGCGCCACCGGCACCTCGCGCGGTCGCTCGGGCTCGTGAACGCGTACGCGGGATGGGCCGGGTCGCTGGGACGCGACGAGGCTCGAGCACGGCTCCAGGCGTGCCTCCGTGCCGCGGACCTCCCGCCGGACGGCTTCGCCGCCGCGTTGATGCCGTCGATGTTCTCGGCCTCGGCTCCCGAGGCAGCCGTGGCCGGCTTCGGGGCGAGCGTGCGGGAGTTCAGTCCCGCAGGGTTCCGGGCGATGTCGCGCGCGTCGGCGGAGGCGGACCTCCGCGACGTGCTGCCGGAGGTCGACGTCCCCACGCTGATCGTCCACGGGGACCAGGACGTCCGCGCGCCGCGGGCCGTCGCGGCGGCCCTCCACGCCCGGATCCCCGGCTCGCGGCTCGCCGTGCTGCCCGGCGTCGGCCACATGAGCACGGTCGAGGCCCCGGACGCCGTCACCCGCGAGCTCCGGATCTTCTTCCGGAGTGCGGACGAGCGTGGCGGCCGGGGCCTCGATCGTTAGGGCCGGTGTCGCGTCAGCTGGTGGCGAACGCGACGCCGGTGGAGTGGTTCGGGCAGTAGCCGAACGGGTTCTTGACGAGGTACTGCTGGTGGTAGTCCTCCGCGTACCAGTAGTCCCCCAGCGGAGCGATCGTCGTGGTGATCTCGCCGTAGCCGGAGGCGGTCATCCGCTTCTGGTACGCCGCGCGGGACGCCTCCGCCAGCTCCTGCTGCTCGGGCGTCGTGGTGTAGATGACGGAGCGGTACTGGGTGCCGCGGTCGTTGCCCTGGCGCATGCCCTGCGTCGGGTCGTGGTTCTCCCAGAACACCTTGAGCAGGTCCTGGAAGGACACCTTCTCCGGGTCGTAGATCACGCGGACGACCTCGGCGTGGCCGGTGCGGCCGGTGCAGACCTCCTCGTACGTCGGGTTCTGGGTGAAGCCGCCGGCGTAGCCGACTGACGTCGACCAGACGCCCGGCACGTTCCAGAAGGTCTGCTCCTCGCCCCAGAAGCAGCCGAGGCCGAAGACGGCGACCTCGTAGCCCTCCGGCGGGTCCGTCATGATCGGCGTGCCGAGCACGAGGTGCTTGTCGCCGACCGCGAACGGGCGCGTCTCCCGGCCGGGAAGGGCCTGGTCGGGAGAGATGAGGTGAGTCTTGAACGAGAACATCTAGGTTCCTCCTCGGGTCCACCACGTACAACCATGGCACCCCTTCGGCTGTTCCCGGCGAGGGCGGCTGCGAGACCTGCGCACGGCGGCGGCTGTCAGTCACGTACGGAACAATCGAACGCATGAGCGAGGGATTTGCCGAGCGGCTGATCGCCGACCTGCGAGCGCGGGTCGACGGTGCGCTGCAGTCTGCCGAGGAGCGGATCGCCCGGCTCGACGACCGCGACGTCGCGATGGGGGCAGCGGCCGTCGAGGTGGTGGCGGTCACGGAGACCGTGGTCCGGATGGCGCAGGGCACCCAGATCGACGCCGTCGCCGAGCTTCTCGTGCGACGTCGTGAGGTCGCAGGCCCGTCCGCGGACGAGCGCGAGCTGTGCCGGTCGATGTTCGCGGAGATCGGGATGGCGCGCCAGGCCTCCTCGACGGCGGGCGAGACGACGTACCGGCTGGCGCGCGACCTCGAGGACCATCCCCAGGCCCGGGAGCTGCTCCGGGACGGGCTCGTCAACCAGTCGGTCGTCGCGGCCGTGTGCCGGGAGACGGTCTACCTGGATCCGGCAGGACGGGCGGAGGTCGACGCGGAGCTGGCGCCGCTGCTCGCCCAGCTCGGGCCGCGGCGCGCGGGCGCGGCGGCTCGTCGGCTGGTCGTGGAGCGCGAGCCGCACGCGGCGTTCGAGCGGACGGTGCGGGCGCGCGAGGAGCGGCACGTGCACCTGCGGCGCGAGCTCGACGCGATGGCGACGCTGTCGATCTACGCCCCGGCGGCGCAGCTCGTGCCGGTGTGGGAGCGCCTCGACGCCGAGGCTTCCGCTCGACGTTCCGACGGAGATCCCCGCACGATCGCCCAGATCGTCGCCGACCTCGCCGTCGAGTCGCTCGCCGGGGCGGCGGTGACGCCCGACGGCTCGCTCGCGGTCGACGTCGAGGTCGGGGTGCTCATGCGGCCGGAGACGCTGTTCGGTGCGGACGACAGTTCGGCGGTGCTGCAGGGCTACGGGCCTGTCCCCGGCGAGCTGGCGCGTCAGCTGGCCGCAGGTGGGAGGGGCTGGCTGAGGCGGTTCTTCACCCGGCCGGACGGGCACCAGCTCGCGTCGGTCGACCCGCGGCGGCGTCGGTTCCCCGCCGGGATCGCCCGGCTCGTCCGGGCGGCCGACGAGCTCTGCGGTCGTCCCTGGTGCGAGTGCCGGGTCCGCGAGATCGACCACACCATCCCGTACGCCCGGGGAGGCGGGACGACGCTCGAGAACGCCGGCGGGGTCTGCCGCTCGACCAACCTCCTCAAGGAGACCCGGGGCTGGCGGGTGGATCAGGACCTCGCCGGGGTGCGGACGTGGACCACGCCGACCGGCCACCGCTACGCGACGCCGGACGTTGCAGGAGCGACGGGCCCACCCGCCGACGGTCGGGGGGGCGGCGCGGGAGTGGTCGCTGATGGAGGACCGGTTGAGACATCTCGTCACGGTGTCCGGGGACTGACCGCTCGCGACCGCCACGGCTCCGGCCTGCGCGGGCTACGGCACCAGCACCGCCGCGCCGTCGAAGCGGCCCGCCTTCAGGTCGCGCAGCGCCTGCAGCCCGTCCTCGAGCGCGTACGTGTGCGTGGTCGCCCGCACGCCGTGGCGTACGGCGAGGCCCAGGAACGCGCGGCCGTCGTCGCGGGTGTTCGCGGTGACCGAGCGCAGCTGCTTCTCGTAGAACAGCTCCGACTCGTAGACCAGCGGTGGCGTGTCCGAGAGGTGGATGCCGGCGACGGCGAGGATTCCGCCGCGATCCAGCGCCCGCATCGCGACGGGGACGAGGTCGCCGACGGGGGCGAAGAGGATCGCGGAGTCGAGCGGCTCCGGTGGCGCGTCGTACGCGCCGCCGGCCGACGTGGCGCCGAGGTCGAGCGCGAGCCGTCGCGCGGCGGCGTCGCGGGTGAGGACGTGCACCCGGGCGCCTTCGGCGATCGCGACCTGAGCGCACAGGTGCGCGCTGCCCCCGAAGCCGTACAGGCCGAGACGCCCGCCCTGCGGCAGCGCGGCACGGCGCAGGGCGCGGTAGCCGATGATGCCCGCGCAGAGCAGCGGCGCCAGCGCGACGGCAGGCACGTCGGTCGGCAGCCGGTAGGCGTACGCGGCGGGGACCGTCACGTACTCGGCGTAGCCGCCGTCGGCGTCCCAGCCGGTGAACCGCGCGTACGGGCACAGGTTCTCCGCACCACGGACGCACCACCGGCACCGCCCGCACGTGTGGCGCAGCCACGCGACGCCGACGCGGTCTCCGACCGACCAGTCCTCGAGCGGGCCACCGTGGACCCCGCCACCGTCGGCGACCACCCGTCCGACGACCTCGTGACCCGGGACGACGTGCTCGTGATGGACCGGCAGGTCGCCCTCGGTCACGTGGAGATCGGTGCGGCAGACCCCGCACGCCTCCACGCGGACGAGCAGCTCACCTGGGAGCGGCGTGGGCAGCGGGGCCTCGATCAGCTCCACCGGCGGGCTCTCGCCGACCGGGCCCGGCGTCGTCACCCGCCATGCCCGCATCGTGCCCGGAAGATCCATGCCTCAGTCTCCGTCCTCGGGCGTTCGTCCACCGTTCACGCGACTCACCTCCGAGCGCTGCCCTCGCGCCACCGGGGATCGCTGCGATCGCTGTCATGAGACCACTTCGCACCAGCATCCTCGCCGGGATCGCCCTCGCCGTCGCGGCGCCGGCGATCGTGACCGCGGCCTCGGCCGCCAGCGCCACGCCCGACCACGCCGACCGCGTCGGCAACGGCTCTCCTCACGCCTCCCGCGGCCCGATCGTGATCGCCCACCGCGGCGCGTCCGGCTACCGCCCCGAGCACACCCTCGCCGCGTACGAGCTCGCGATCCGGCAGGGCGCCGACGTCATCGAGCCCGACATCGTCATCACCAAGGACAAGGTCCTCGTGGCCCGCCACGAGAACGAGATCGGCGGCACCACCGACGTCGCCGACCACCCCGAGTTCGCCGCGCGCCGTACCACGAAGACGATCGACGGCCGGCCCGTCACCGGGTGGTTCACCGAGGACTTCACCCTCGCCGAGCTCAAGACGCTGCGCGCCAAGGAGCGCCTGCCGCTCGTCCGCCCCGCCAACACCGCGTACGACGGTCGCTTCACCGTCCCGACCCTCGACGAGGTGCTGGACCTGGCGCGCAAGGAGAGCATCCGCCGTGGCCGCGTCATCGGCGTCGCCCCGGAGACCAAGCACCCGACCTACTTCCAGTCGATCGGCAACAACCTCGAGGACCCGCTCGTGCGGACCCTCAACCGTCGTGGCCTGAACCACCGCTGGTCGCCGGTCACGATCCAGTCGTTCGAGACCGCGAACCTCAAGGCGCTCTCCAAGCGCGTACGCGTCCCGCTCGCGCAGAACGTCAACCCCAGCGGACTCCCGTACGACCACGTGGTCGCCGGTGATCCGACCACCTACGCCGACATGGTGACGCCGGCCGGCCTCAAGGCCCTGTCGCGCTACGCCGACATCCTCAGCGCCGAGAAGAACGTGCTCGTCCCGCGCGACGCGACGGGTGTGCTGGGCGCCCCGACGACCGTCGTACGGGACGCGCACAAGGCGGGGCTCGACGTGTACGCGTGGACGTTCCGGGCGGAGAACCAGTTCCTCCCGGCCGACTACCGCGAGGGCACCGACCCCAACGCCCATGGTGACCTGACCGGTGAGCTGCGGGCGTTCTACGCCCTCGGTCTCGACGGCGTGTTCTCCGACTTCCCCGACGTGGCCGTCGCCGCACGGTCGAAGCGGCCGGCCCTGCTGGGCTGACCGACGGGGGGCCGGTCTCCGGCAACGCATGCGGCGCGCCGGGAGCCGTTACGCTCGCGGGTGTGAGCGACTTCGGTTTCGAGACGCGTGCCATCCATGCGGGCCAGGAGCCCGACCCCCGTACGGGCGCGGTGGTGCCTGCCATCTACGCGACCAGCACCTACAAGCAGGACGGGGTCGGCGGACTCCGCGAGGGCTACGAGTACTCGCGCAGCGCCAACCCGACCCGTACGGCCCTCGAGGAGTGCCTGGCCGCCCTGGAGAAGGGCGTCCGCGGGTTCGCGTTCGCCAGCGGCCTGGCCGCCGAGGACACCCTCCTCCGCGCCTTGACCAAGCCCGGCGACCACGTGGTGATCCCGAACGACGCGTACGGCGGCACGTACCGCCTGTTCGACAAGGTCCAGGCGCGCTGGGGCCTCGCGTACGACCCCGTCCCGATCGCCGACGTCGAGGCCGTCCGCGCAGCCGTCCAGCCGGGGACGACGCGCATCGTGTGGGTCGAGACGCCGACCAACCCCCTCCTCGGGATCGCCGACATCGCGGCACTCGCCGAGGTGGCGCACGCCGCCGACGCCCTGCTCGTCGTCGACAACACCTTCGCGTCGTCGTACCTGCAGCAGCCGCTCGACCTCGGCGCCGACGTCGTCGTCCACTCGACCACGAAGTACGCCGGCGGCCACTCCGACGTCGTCGGCGGAGCGCTGGTCGTGCGCGACGAGGCGGTCGCCGAGCCGATCGCCTTCCACCAGAACTCGATGGGTGCCGTCGCGGGGCCGTTCGACTCGTGGCTCGTGCTGCGCGGCCTGCGGACGCTGGCGCTGCGGATGGAACGCCACAGCGACAACGCCGAGCGGGTCGTCGCCTTCCTGCAGGGGCGTCCGGAGGTGTCCGAGGTGATCTATCCCGGGCTCGTCGAGCACCCCGGGCACGCGGTCGCCGCGCGGCAGATGAAGCGGTTCGGCGGGATGGTCTCGTTCCGGATGGCGGCGGGGGAGCGTGCCGCGCTCGACGTCGTGGAGCACACCGAGCTCTTCACGCTCGCCGAGTCCCTCGGTGGCGTCGAGTCGCTGATCGAGCACCCGGGTCGGATGACCCACGCCTCGGCCGCAGGGTCGCCGCTCGAGGTGCCGGACGACCTGGTCCGCGTCAGCGTCGGCATCGAGACCGCCGACGACCTCGTCGCCGACCTCGCCCAGGCGTTCGAGCGGCTGGCGCGATGACCGACGACGGGGCGCCCGGCAAGGCGCCCGGTGGCACGCCGGGCGACCCGCCAGGCGCCGCGCCCGCCGACCCGCCAGGCGCCGCTCCGGCCGACGAGGTGCCCGAGGACCTGACGCACGCGCAGTCCGAGATCGCGGCCCGCACCCGCCGGGAGCGGCTGGACGAGCTCGTCGAGCGCATGCGGTCGACCGCGCGGCGCGACCTCGCGGCGATCGAGGAGCGCGGCGGGGTGCTGGGCGACCCCGTCCCGACCTCGAGCCGGTACGCCGCGGTCGCGGTGCCTCGTACCCCGGCCGAGACGGCGCCGCCGAACGTCCCCTACGGCGTCGCCCTCGCCGCGTCGTGGGGCTGGCGCGTGATCATCATCGGCGCGGCCGCGATCGGGATCTTCTGGCTGCTCGGCTTCTTCTCCGAGATCACCGTGCCGATCGCGATCGCCGTCCTCGTGGCGGCACTGGTGCGGCCCTTCGTGGACCGGTTCGAGAAGCTCTTCCTGTCGCGCGCCTTCGCCACGCTGCTCGTCATGGTGCTCGGCATCGGCGCCGTCGTCGGGATGCTGACCTTGGTCGGTCAGCAGGTCTCCACGCAGTTCGACGACCTGAGGACCAAGGTGGTCGACGGCCTCGAGGAGATCCAGGACTGGGCCCGGACGGGGCCGCTCGGCCTGAGCGACGCCCAGCTCAACCGCTGGATCGACCGCGCGACCGACACGATCGAGGAGTGGGGGAGCAGCGGCACCGGGATCGTCGACCGTGTCACCCAGCTCGGGACGACGGTGACCCACCTCTTCGCCGGCTTCTTCATCGTCCTCTTCTCGACGTACTTCTTCCTCTACCAGGGCGGCCGGATCTGGGACTGGGTCGTGCGGCTCTTCCCGCGCAACGCCCGCGAGTACGCCGACACCTCGGGCCGCGTGGCGTGGGCCTCGCTCACCGCGTTCGTCCGGGCCACGGTGCTGGTCGCGCTCGTCGACGCGATCGGGATCGCCGTCGTCGCCTGGCTCCTCGGGGTGCCGCTGGTGCTCGCGATCGCGACCCTGGTGTTCCTCGGCGCCTTCATCCCGATCGTCGGTGCGTTCCTGTCCGGGCTGGTGGCCGTGCTCGTCGCGCTCGTCGCCCAGGGGCCGTGGGTCGCACTGTTCATGCTGATCGGCGTGGTCGCCGTGCAGCAGATCGAGGCGCACATCCTGCAGCCCTTCCTCATGGGCCACCTCGTCCAGCTCCACCCGCTCGCGATCATCGTCGCGATCGCGGCCGGCGTGACCGTGGCCGGGATCGTCGGTGCGCTGCTGGCCGTCCCGCTCGCCGCCTGCGTGAACGCGGTGGTCCGCCATCTGTCCGCGCGGGCGGAGGAGGCGCGGGTGGCCCGCGAGGGCGAGTCGCCACCGCTCGTCGCGGAGTGATCGCGCGCCGCCCCTGCTGAGACCGACGCTCGGCACGCCTAGTGTGGAGCCATGCCGGTCACCTTGGACGACGTGCGCGCCGCGGAGAAGCTTCTCTCGGGAGTCGCCGTCCGCACCCCGATCGAGTCCTCCCGTCCCCTCACCGAGCTCCTGGGACGACCCGTCGTCCTCAAGTGCGAGAACCTCCAGCGCGCGGGGTCGTTCAAGATCCGCGGGGCGTACGTCCGGATCTCACGGCTGTCCGACGAGGAGAAGGCACGGGGCGTCGTCGCCGCGAGCGCCGGCAACCACGCCCAGGGCGTCGCGCTCGCGGCGTCGCTGCTCGGGACCACGGCCACGGTCTTCATGCCCGAGGGTGCGCCGCTGCCGAAGCTGGCCGCGACCCGCGAGTACGGGGCCCGCATCGAGCTCGCCGGCACGTCGGTCGAGTCCGCGCTCGAGGCCGCCCACGCGTACTCCGAGCGCACCGGCGCGGTCCTGATCCACCCGTTCGACCACCCCGACATCGTCGCGGGGCAGGGAACCCTCGGGCTCGAGCTCCTCGAGCAGGTCCCGGACGCGGCGACGATCGTGATCCCGGTCGGCGGCGGCGGCCTCGTCGCCGGCGTCGCGCTCGCGGTCCGCGCGATGCGCCCCGACGTGCGGGTGATCGGAGTGCAGTCCGAGCGCGTGGCCCCGTACCCGCTCTCGCTCGAGCAGGGGCGCCCGACCTCCGTCGAGGCGCAGCGGACGATGGCCGACGGCATCGCGGTCTCCCGGCCCGGCGACGTCCCGTACGAGGAGATCGAGCGCTGGGTCGACCGCATCGTGACCGTCACCGAGGAGTCGCTGAGCCAGGCGCTGCTGCTCCTCCTCGAGCGCGCGAAGCTGGTCGTCGAGCCTGCGGGCGCCGCCGGCGTGGCCGCGGTGATGCAGCACCCGGAGGTCTTCGCGCGCGGCGACGGGCCGGTCGTGTGCGTGCTCAGCGGCGGCAACATCGACCCGCTGCTGCTGATGAACGTCGTCCGCCACGGTCTGGCCGCCGCAGGACGGTTCCTGTCGTTCCGGGTACGGATCTCCGACCGGCCGGGCTCGCTCGACATCCTCCTGCGGATCCTCGCCGAGATGTCGGTGAGCGTCCTCGACGTGGTGCACGAGCGGACCGGCTCGACCCTCGCGATCGACGAGGTGGAGGTGACGCTCAGCGTCGAGACCCGCGGGCCGGAGCACCGCTTCGCCGTCGAGCAGGCGCTGCGCGACCACGGCTACGTGATCACCTACACGTGACAGCACCCGCCGCCCTGGTGGGCGACGGGTGCCGGTGGCTCGACCAGCGAGCTCCGTGTCAGGCGACGTACGGCTTGGCGTCGACGATCTCCACCGTGACCTCGCGCCCGTTGGGGGCCTCGTAGGTCGCGGTGTCGCCCGCCTTCTTGCCGACGATCGCGGCGCCGAGCGGGGACTGCGGCGAGTAGACGTCGATGTCCACGGACGCGTCCAGGCCCAGCATCTCGCGGGACCCGAGAAGGAAGGACTCGGTGTCGTCGTCCCCGGCCCACTTGATCGTCACGACCATGCCGGACTCCACGAGCCCGTCGTCGGCACGCTGCTCGCCGACCTCGGCGCGTCGCAGCATGTCCTCGAGCTGGCGGATCCGGGCCTCGGACTTGCCCTGCTCCTCCCGAGCAGCGTGGTAGCCGCCGTTCTCGCGCAGATCGCCTTCGTCGCGTGCCTCGGCGATCTTGGTCGCGATCTCCTGGCGCGCGGGGCCGCGAAGATGGTCCAGCTCGGCCTGGAGGCGGTCGTACGCCTCCTGGGTCAGCCAGATCGTGTTCTTCTCTTCGTTCGGCGTCGTCATGGGGATAGCTCCTCGGATGTAACAAACCCCAGACGTCACGCCTGGGGCTGAAACCCCGAGCCTAGCAAGACCGGGGCTCGCGGCCAAGGTCGTCAGTCCGCGAGCCGGCACTCCACGACGGTCGCGGTCACCGCGAGCCGCTCGGTCGCGATCGTGTCCCGCACCTGGGTGCGGTCGGAGTCCGTGCGCTCCACGCGGAACGTCTTCTCGCCGACGTACGAGTGGTCCTGCGCCTGGGCGGCGACGTCGCACTCGGCGGGGTCGCCGGAGGGGTGCACGACCCGGATCGTCACCGAGATCTCGTGGTCGGACAGCACGTCGTACGCGACGACGTCGGCCTGGAAGGAGTCCTGGGTCTGGTACTGCGCGACGAACCACGCCGCGATCACGCCGAGGGTCACGCCGACGACCGCGATCACCGTCCACGTACGGCGGCTCAGCCGTCGGCGGCCCCCGTACCGGCTGATGGAGAGGTCGGGGTCGGTGGTGGGCATGACACCATTGTGACCGAGTGACCTACGCGACCAACCGGAGGACTGCTGTGGCGGAGAAGCTGCGCCTGATGCACGTGCACGCCCACCCCGACGACGAGTCGAGCAAGGGGGCGGCGTCGACAGCGAAGTACGTCGCCGAGGGGGTCGACGTCCACGTCGCCACGTGCACCGGCGGCGAGCGGGGCTCGATCCTGAACCCGAGCTTCGACCACCCGGGCATCCTCGAGAACCCCGAGCTCATCGGGGAGATCCGGCGCGAGGAGATGGACCGGGCGCGCGAGATCCTCGGCATCAAGCAGGACTGGCTCGGGTTCGTCGACTCCGGGTGGCCCGAGGGCGACCCCCTGCCGCCGCTCCCGGAGGGCTGCTTCGCGCTGGTCCCGGTCGAGGAGGCCGCCAAGCCGCTCATCGCGCTGATGCGCTCGTTCCGCCCGCACGTCGTGACGACGTACGACGAGAACGGCGGCTACCCCCACCCGGACCACATCATGTGCCACAAGATCAGCGTGTACGCGTTCGAGAAGGCCGGTGACGCCGAGGCGTACCCCGAGCTCGGCGAGCCGTGGCAGCCGCAGAAGCTCTACTACCACCGCGGCTGGTCGCGGGCGCGTGCCGAGGCGATCGACGCCGCGATGGAGCGCCACGGCCTCGAGCCGGTGTACCGCGAACGGCTCAAGGAGTGGAAGTTCGACCCGGACGAGGACGAGCGGCTCACGACCCGGGTGCCGTGCGCCGACTACTTCTCCGTGGCCGACGACGCGCTGCGCGCGCACGCGACGCAGATCGACCCCGACGGTCACTGGTTCGCGATCCCGCACGAGGTCCGGGCCGAGGCCTGGCCGACGGAGGACTACCAGCTCGTGACGTCGTTCGTGGAGACGGCGGTGCCGGAGGACGACCTCTTCGCCGGACTGCGCTGACGGCCGCCCGCGGCCACGGGCGTACGCTGGAGCCATGTCCACTGCTGTGCTCGCCGTCGCCGAGCAGGTCAACTTCAAGCCTGCCGGCTGGGTTGCGCTCGGGATCATCGTGGCGCTGTGCGTCGGGCTCTTCTTCCTGATGCGCAGCATGGTCCACCAGATGAAGAAGGTCGACTTCGACGAGTCGGCCACGGAGCGCCCGCGTCGCAGCGACGTCCCGCGCGACGAGGCCTGACCGCAGGGAGACCGTCGGTCGCGTCAGCGTCCGATCCGTCGCCCGAGTGCCAGGGCCGCTGCCGCGATCGCGACCGCGAAGACGGTGATGAAGGCGAGCGTGACGACGACCGGACCCCAGCCGTTCGCGGCGGCGTCGAGGAAGTCGTACGGCACCGGGATCGGCGGCTCGCCCTCCGGCCCCAGGAACTGCGGGTCGGCGACGGCGCCGCGGACGAGCGTGTAGGCCGTCCACGCCACGGGCCACACCAGGAACCACCACGCGCGAGCGCCGAGCCGGGGGCGGAGCAGGAAGAACCCGACGAGCGAGCCGAGCGGGACGAGCGTGTGCAGCACGAGGTCGTACCAGACCTGGATGCCGTGCAGCGTCTGCTGCCCCGCGAGAAGCAGGTGGTAGACGACACCGGTGATGACGATCCCGACCAGCCCGGCGAGGTAGACCGGCTCCCACCACCCGGAGACCCGTCCGGTGAGGGCGACCACGGCCGCGGCCACGAGGACGAGCACGTTCGACTCGATCGTGAAGTACGAGAAGAAGTTGACGAGGCTGCGTCCCTCGGAGACCGCGAGCACCGCCTGGCCGACGACCGCCCACAGACCGAGGACCGCCATCACGCCGAACCAGGCCCGGATGAACGTCCCGCCGGTCCGGGTCTCTGCGTCGTGCACGCGCTCAATCTAGCGGCAGGCCCGTGCCCCGGAGCCGCTCTGTCGGTGCCGTGCGCGAGGCTGGTGCCGTGGCTGCGAGACCCGAGGTCCCCGAGGCGATGCTCGACCGGCTCCGCGCGACGCTCTCCGGGCTGCCGTCGTGCGACGAGGAGGAGGCGTGGGTCGGCGTGCGCTGGCGCGTCGGCACGGCGACCGTCGCGCACGTCTTCGGCGGCGAGGACGGGTTGTTCCGCATCACGTTCCGGGCCGAGGCCGGAGAGCTGATGGCGTTCGAGCAGCTCGGGCCGCCCTACTTCCGTGCCGAGTGGGGCGACAACGTCGTCGGCATGCTGCTCGACCACGCGACTGCGTGGGACGAGCTCGCCGAGCTGCTCGTCGACGCCTACTGCCTCCAGGCCCCGGCGCGCCTCGCGGCGCTGGTCGAGCGGCCGTCGGCGCGTGCGACGGGCGACCGCTGACCGCTACCCCGGGAACTCGCGCGCCACGGCCAGCACGTCGTACGCCGTCCCGTCCGCGGTCTCCCGCTCGACGTGGCGGAGCGTCAGCACCTCCATGCTGTCGAGTGCCTCCGCCAGGGACAGCACGGTCGGCAGCACCGCCGCGGAGCGCGGCCCGCCCACGCCGTATGCGAGGTTCTCGCGCGCGTGCCCGAGGTAGACGAGGCGGCCGCCGGGCGTCAGCCACGTGCGCGCGCGGTCGAGGGCCAGGCCGAGCTGCTCGATCTGGAGGTACGCGACGAGCACGAGGTCGTACCGCCCGTCCGGCTCCCAGTCGAGCGCGTCGGCGGCGACCCAGGTCACCGCGCCCCCGACGTCGCCCCACCGCTCGTGGGCGTGCGTGATCGCGACGGGCGAGAAGTCGACCCCGTCGACCCGCCAGCCCCGTCCCGCGAGCCACGCGGCGTGGCGTCCGTCCCCGCAGGCCAGGTCCACCGCCGTACCCGGAGCGAGGGGCTCGAGCTCCTCGGCGAGCGTGGCGTTGGGCGTGACGCCGAACGGGTGCGGCCGGTCGGCGTAACGGAGGTCCCAGTCGCGCGAGTCCATCCCGTCAGCCTAGGCGCAGGCTCCGGCATCAGCGCCGGGTGCGCTCCCGCGCGTCAGCGCGTCAGCGCCGCTTCACGTAGCGCGCCCAGCCGAAGCAGTACGCGCCGAACGCCGCGAGGCCGATCGCGACCAGGGTGAGGAGGAAGGGGCCGAGCGGCTGGTCGCGCAGCGTCTTCAGCGCGTCGTCGAGACCGCCCGCCTTCTCCGGGTCGTAGTCGATCGCGGCGAGGACGAACAGCACGCCGATGATCGCGAGCGCGACGCCCTTGGCGACGTAGCCGATCTGCCCGAGGCGCACGATGGCCGTGCCGCTGGTGCCGCTGGTCGCCGAGTCCTTGAGGTCGTGCTCGAACTTCCGGGAGATGCCGCGGTAGACCTGGTAGACGCCTCCGGCGAGGATGGCGACGCCGATGAGCGCGACGAGCCAGCGACCCGCGGGAGCGCTCATGATCTTCGCGGTCAGGGTCTCCTCGCTGTTGCCGCCCCCGCCGCCGGAGTGCGTGGCCGACTGGAAGGCGAGCACGCCGAGGACGGCGTACAGGACCGCGCGGCCCGCCGCCTTGGCCTTCTTGAACGCCTTCTTGGCCCCCTCCTCGTCGGCGAAGCCCCAGATGGCGTCGGACAGCTGCCACAGCACCAGCGCGGCGAAGCCGACGGCGGTGATCCACAGGATCACGACGCCGACCGGGTCGTCGGACATCGACTTCAGGGCCCCGCCCTGGCTCGCGTCACCACCGCTGCCGAACCACGCGACCTGGAGCGCGATCCAGGCGATCAGGAGGTGGACGATCCCGTACGCGACGAGGCCCACCTTGGCTCCCCATTCGAGGGCCTTGCTGTTGCGGACCTCGCGACCCGCCTGGTTGCTGCTCGGCATGTCTGGCACTCCCACAAGGTGCCACCTCCGCGCCCTCCTGTCAGGAGGCGGAAGCGTCTCCCGTGGAGCTCGCCTGACAGGAGGGCCGTGAGCCCCTAACGTCGAGCGATGGACCTGACGCGGAGGAAGGCCGTCGAGGACGTCGTCCGCCAGAACGACGCCCCTCCCGCCGACATCGACTCCGAGGGCCGGCTCCGCCAGGACCTGCGGGCACGCGACCTGATCGGGTTCGGCATCGGGATCGTGATCGGGACGGGCATCTTCACGCTCACCGGGCTCCAGGCGAAGGAGAACGCCGGCCCGGCGGTGATGGTCTCGTTCCTGATCGCCGGCGCGGTGAGCCTCCTCGCGGCGCTCTGCTACGCCGAGCTCGCGGCGGCGGTGCCGACCGCCGGCAGCTCCTATACCTACGCGTACACGACCATCGGCGAGATCTTCGCCTGGGTGATCGCCTGGGACCTCGTCCTCGAGTTCGCGCTCGGGGCCGCCGTGGTCGCCCGGGGCTGGTCGGGCTACCTCGCCGGCGTCTTCGACCTGCCCGACCAGTGGTTCGCCGAGGAGGGCTCGATCGTCAACGTCGGTGCGATCGCGATCGTCCTGGTGCTGGGCTGGGTCGCGATCCGCGGCATCCGGGAGTCGAAGTGGCTCACGAACGGGCTGGTCGTCATCAAGGTGACCATCTGCGTCTTCGTGATCGCCGTCGGCGTCTTCCACATCGACCCGGACAATCTCGTCCCGTTCGTGCCTCCGGCCGAGCCGAGCTCGGGCGGGACGACCGCCGACAGCCTTCGCGCGCCGCTGTGGCAGTTCGTCTCCGGCGTCGAGCCGACCCAGTTCGGGATCGCCGGCGTCCTGGTCGCGGCGGCCGTCGTGTTCTTCGCGGACTCCGGCTTCGAGGCGGTCGCCAACCTCGGCGAGGAGACCCGCCGGCCGGCGCGGGACATGCCGCTGGGTCTGCTCGGGACGATCGGGATCTGCACCGTCCTGTACGTCGGGGTGTGCCTCGTCGTCACCGGCATGGTGGACTACCGCGACCTCAGCGAGAGCGACGCGGTCGCCGAGGTGTTCCGTCAGGTCGGGCTCGACTGGGCCGGGTTCTTCATCGGCATCGCCGCGGTCGCCGGCCTGACCTCGGTGATCCTGGTCGACATCGTGGCGATGGGGCGGATCGGGTTCGCGCTCGCTCGCGACGGACTGATCCCGCCGGCGTTCGGGCGCGTCCACCCGCGCTGGGGCACCCCGATGCTGATGACCGCCGCCACCGTCGGGTTCGTCGCGGTGCTGGCCGGGTTCGTCCCGATCTCGGTGCTCGCCGAGATGGTCAGCATCGGGACCCTCTTCGCGTTCGTCGTGGTGTCGATCGCCGTGGTGGTGCTGCGACGGACGCGTCCGGACATGCCGCGCCCCTTCCGTACGCCCCTGGTGCCGCTCGTCCCGGTGCTGGCCGTCGTCTGCTGCGTGGGCCTGATGGCGAGCCTCGCGGTCGAGACGTGGCTGCGCTTCGTGGTGTGGCTGCTGATCGGCTTCGCGGTCTACTTCGGCTACGGGGCCCGCCACGCGCGGTTGGCGCGCCGCCCCACCGCTCCGCGCTGAGCGGCGCCGCGGGCCTCTTTCGCGCGCGTCGATTGCCCCTACGGTGGAGGCATGGCCAACCGACTCAGCCGCGCCACCAGCCCGTACCTCCTCCAGCACGCCGAGAACCCGGTCGACTGGCACGAGTGGGGCGACGAGGCGCTGGCGCTGGCGGCCGAGCGGGACGTCCCGGTGCTGCTCAGCGTCGGCTACGCCGCGTGCCACTGGTGCCACGTGATGGCGCACGAGTCGTTCGAGGACGAGGAGACCGCGGCCTACCTCAACGAGCACTTCGTCCCGGTCAAGGTCGACCGCGAGGAGCGGCCCGACGTGGACGCGGTCTACATGCGGGCGACGACGGCGATGACCGGGCAGGGCGGCTGGCCGATGACGGTCGTGCTGACGCCCGGCGGCGACCCGTTCTTCGCCGGCACCTACTTCCCGCCGGAGCCGCGCCACGGGATGCCGGCGTTCCGCCAGGTCCTCGAGGCGGTCGTCGACGTCTGGGAGAACCGTCGCGGCGACGTCGACCGGATCAGCGCGGAGGTGGTGGCGCACCTCGGCGCCCTCGAGGCGGGGGACGGCCCCCCGCTCGACGCGGACGCCCTCGACCAGGCGGTGCGGGGGCTGGCCGCGCAGTACGACGCCGTACGCGGCGGGTTCGGCGGCGCCCCGAAGTTCCCGCCGTCGATGTGCCTGGAGTTCCTGCTCCGTGCGGCCGACCGCACGAGGTCGGCCGACACCCTCGCGATGGCCGAGCACACCTGCGAGGCGATGGCGCGGGGCGGCATGTACGACCAGCTCGGCGGTGGCTTCGCGCGCTACAGCGTCGACGCCGGCTGGGTCGTGCCGCACTTCGAGAAGATGCTGTACGACAACGCGCTGCTGCTGCGGGCGTACCTCCACCTCTGGCGGCAGACGGGGTCGGAGCTGGCGCTGCGTGTCGTGCGCGAGACCGCCGACTTCCTCCTCACCGAGCTCGCGACCGCCGAGGGTGGCTTCGCCTCCGCGCTCGACGCCGACACGGACGGGGTCGAGGGGGCGTACTACGTGTGGACGCCGCAGCAGCTCGTCGACGTCCTCGGAGAGGCCGACGGCGCCTGGGCGGCACAGCTCCTCGCGGTGACGGCGGAGGGAACCTTCGAGCACGGCGCGTCGACGCTGCAGCGGCGCGAGGAGCCGGACGACCTCGAGCGGTGGGCCTCCGTGCGCGACCGCCTGCGCACGGCCCGCGCCACGCGCACGCCTCCCGCCCGCGACGAGAAGGTCGTCGCCGCCTGGAACGGGCTCGCGGTGACCGCCCTCGCGGAGGCCGGCGTGCTGCTCGACGAGCCCGAGTACCGTGACGCGGCGGTGGTCGCGGCGACCCTGCTCGCCACGGTGCACACCGACCCGCGAGGGCGGCTGCTGCGGACCTCGCGCGACGGCGTCGCGTCGACCAACGCGGGTGTCCTCGACGACTACGGGTGCGTCGCCGAGGCGTACCTCGCCGTGCTCGGGACGACCGGCGACGCCGTCTGGCTCGACCGTGCTCTGGGTCTGCTCGACGCGGTGCTCGAGCACTTCCGCGTCCCGGACGACGCCGGCGCCTCCGGCTTCTTCGACACCGCGGACGACACCCAGCGCCTGGTCGTCCGTCCCCGCGACCTCGCCGACAACGCGACCCCGTCGGGGACGTCGTCGGCTGCGGCGGCGTTCCTCGCGGCGGCCGCGATCACGGGGGAGGAGCGGTTCCGGACGGCGGCCGAGGTCGCCGTGCGGTCGGCCTCGGCGCTCGCGACCGGGTCGCCGCGGTTCGCCGGGTGGACCCTCGCGGTCGCCGAGGGGCTGCTGGCCGGGCCGCTGGAGGTCGCGGTCGTGGGCGAGGGCGAGGACGCCGCCCGTCTGCACCGTGCGGCGCTGGGCCTGACGTCCCCGGGCGCGGTGGTCGTCGCCGGCCCGGTGGGGACGCCGGTGCCGCTGTTCGCGTACAAGGACCTCGTCGGCGGTCTCCCGGCCGCCTACGTCTGCCGCGGCTTCGCCTGCGAGCGCCCCGTGACCGACCCCGCTGCCCTCGGGGGCCCGGCGAACGCCGAACCGTGATCTGCACATCGCTGGACAGCGCTCCTGCCTTGGGGTGAGGATGCCGCATGGCAACCCACTCGACAGGTCCGGGCCGCGTCCGTCGGCTGTTCGTCGCGGTCGTCCTGGCGGCCGCCGGAGCGCTCGCGGTCGCCGGTGCCCCGCCGTCCGCCGCGGCGCCGTCCGCTGCGGCCAAGGAGCCGCCGGGCAAGCCGATCACGGTGATGACCCGCAACATCTACCTCGGTGCCGACATCAACCGCCCGATCAACGCCGCGCTCCGTGCCCAGGCCGCCGGGCTGCCGCCGCAGCAGGTGCTCGTCGCGCTGGCCAACGCCACGCATGTGACCCGGGCCGTCGTCGACCGCACGAACTTCGGGGTCCGCGCCGGCCTGCTCGCCGACGAGGTCGTCGCGACGCAGCCGCACCTCATCGGGCTGCAGGAGGTCGCGACCTGGCGCCACGGGCCGCTCCAGCTGAACCAGGTCGGCGTGCCCAACGCCACCGTGGTCGACGCCGACTTCCTGCAGATGCTCCTCGACGCGCTGGCGGCGCGGGGACAGCACTACGTCGCGGTGAAGGTCGGGATGCGCGCCGACGTCGAGGCGCCCAGCTTCGCGGGCACCGGCTCGCCCGACGCCCGCGACGTCCGGCTGACGATGCACGACGTCATCCTCATGCGCGCCGACAGCGGGTTGACGGTGACCGGCTCGGACGACGAGGTGTACGCCCACAACCTGGCCGTCGACGTCGCGGGTGTGGAGATGAGGTTCGACCGCGGCTACCAGTGGGTGGACGTGCGCGGAGGGGGCAAGTCCTTCCGGTTCGTCAACACCCACCTGGAGTCCGTCAGCTCCGACCTCGCCTACGCGCAGGCTGCGGAGCTCGTGGCCGACGCGACCGCGACCGACCGGTCGACCGTCCTCGTGTGCGACTGCAACTCGGACCCGCGCAACCACTCGGTCAAGCCCACCGACACGGTCCCGCACAGCGCCCCGTACGGACTCATCACGGGCACCTTCACCGACCAGTGGCTGACGTGGGCGCCGGCGGAGGAGGGGTGGACGGCCGGCCTGCCGGAGCTGGTGAACGTGCCGACGGCCGACGACTTCGACCACCGCATCGACATGGTCTTCGGGCGGACGGCCGACGGTGGCCCGTTGACGGTCGACCGCGGATCGGTGGTCGGGACCTCGGTGGACGACCGCGACCCCGCGACCGGCCTCTGGCCGTCGGACCACGGAGGGGTGGTGCTGCGTCTGCGCGGCCTCTGACCGTCAGACGTGGGTGTACGCGGCGATCGAGATGCCCGTGTAGTGCACGACGAACGCGGCGATCGTCAGGGTGTGGAACACCTCGTGGAAGCCGAACCAGCGCGGGAACGGGTTGGGGAAGCGTAGGCCGTAGACCACCGCGCCCAGCGAGTAGAGCCCGCCGCCGACGATGATGAGGACCAGCACCGCGGTCGACGCGGCCGCGGCGAAGTCGCCGAGCCAGAACAGCGCCGCCCAGCCGAGCACCACGTAGATCGGGGTGTAGAGCCAGCGCGGCGCGTGCACCCAGAACACCCGGAACAGGACGCCGCCGATCGCGCCCACCCAGACCAGCGAGAGCAGGAGAGCGGCGTCGCGCGGCTCGAGCAGGATCAGCGCGAACGGCGTGTAGGACCCGGCGATGAGCAGGAAGATGTTGGCGTGGTCGAAGCGCTTGAGCAGCATCTGCGCCCGCGGCCCCCAGCGTCCGACGTGGTAGACGGCGCTCACGCCGAAGAGCAGCAGCGCGCTCGCCATGTAGATCGCGACACCGGTCTTGGACTTGGCCCCGGGCGCGAGGACGAGCAGCACCACGAAGGCGGCCAGGGCGAGGGGCCACGTGGCGGCGTGCAGCCAGCCGCGCAGTCTAGGCTTGATCTCGTCGACGGCATCACGGATACGATCGCCGACGTGGTACGGGATGGCCTCTTGCTCGCTCACGAGGAAGACCATAGCCAACGAACCTACGCGAGCGTAGGTAACACTCCTCACGAGAGGACCAACGGTGTCGGTACGCGACCTGCTCTACTCGGCGTACGAGCGGCAGCTGCTCCGCACGCTCCGGCCCGACCAGGTCCCGGCGCACGTCGGTGTGATCGTCGACGGCAACCGTCGTTGGGCCAAGGGCGCCGGTGGTGACGTCACCAGCGGCTACAAGGCCGGCGCCGACAAGATCATCGACTTCCTCGGCTGGTGCGACGACCTCGACGTGAAGGTCGTCACGCTCTGGCTGCTGTCGGTCGACAACCTGCAGCGCCCCGAGTCGGAGATCCGCGCGCTGCTCGCGGTCATCGGCAGCCTCGTCGACCAGCTGACCGCATCGCGCCGCTGGCACGTCCGTCTCATCGGCAACCTGGACCTCCTGCCGGCCGACCTCGCCGGGTCGCTGCAGGAGACGGTGGCCTCCACGAGCGACGTCGACGGCATGGAGGTCAACCTGTGCGTGGGCTACGGCGGCCGCCAGGAGCTGGCCGACGCGGTGCGCTCGCTGCTGCGAGAGCAGTCCGAGCAGGGACGCACGCTCGACGAGCTCGCCGAGGTCCTCGACGTCGAGCACATCGCCGACCACCTCTACACCAAGGGCCAGCCCGACCCGGACCTCGTCATCCGCACGTCCGGCGAGCAGCGCCTCTCGGGCTTCCTGCTGTGGCAGAGCGTCCACAGCGAGTTCTACTTCTGCGAGGCCCTCTGGCCCGCCTTCCGGCGCGTGGACTTCCTGCGCGCGATCCGGTCGTACGCCGAGCGCGAGCGGCGCTTCGGCCAGTGACGGCGACGTGAGCACCGCCTCCCGCGCGGGCGGCGGGTACGGCGTCGTCCTCGTTCTCGGGGTGCTCGGCGCCCTGATCTTCTGGCTCACGGGCCTGACCGGCAACACCGGCGCCGAGGACGTCGCCGAGCTCGAACGGCTCCGCGACGGTGCGGGCGTCAGGGTCACCGGCACGATGACCGACGTGCACGAGCGCGAGCAGCGGTCCGGAGGGCGCCGGTCGCGGGTCCAGACCGTCTACTGCCCGGTCTACTCCTTCACCGACGGCGACCTCCGGTCGACCATCATCGCGAAGGCCTGCGAGGCCGACCGGTCGGACCTCCCGGCGATGGGGTCGACGGTGCCCGTGATCTACGACCCGGACGGCTGGACGCGTTTCCTCGACACCGACGACGTCGAGTCCGCGCTGCGCCACAGCAGCCGGTCCTACCCGTGGTACCGGTGGGGCGGGCTCGCGCTGGCCGTCGTCTGCGGCGCCGTGCTCCTCCGGGCGCTCGTGCGAGGGCTGGTCCGCAGGGTCCGACCGACCCGCGCGTAACCAGACGTTCATCCGAGCGGTGGCGTGTCGCAATCGAACGCGCCCGCCCGCGTCGTACGGTCGTCTCGTCGGCAGGGCCACCTCCTGTCGGCACCGGGAGGCCCTCCGTGCACCACCAACCGCTCGTCACGAGAGCCGGTTCGGTGCGCACGGCGGGAGGTCGGCCCGCCCCCGGGTCCGCCGCCCTGCACCCGGCTCCATCTGCGAGAGAGTGAGCCGGCGCGGGGATGCGCGCGGGCTCGTACGAGGAGATTGCCGTGGCTGCTGACATCCCCACCACGTACGTGATCGACACCAGCGTCCTTCTCGCCGATCCCCGGGCGCTCACCCGGTTCGCGGAGCACGAGGTCGTCGTCCCCGTCGTCGTCATCACCGAGCTCGAGGACAAGCGGGCTCACCCCGAGCTGGGCTACTTCGCCCGCTCCGCCCTGCGTCTCCTCGACGAGCTCCGCGTCCGCCACGGCACGCTCGACAGACCGCTCCCGGTGAACGACGAGGGCGGCACGGTCCGGGTCGAGCTCAACCACACCGACCCGGGTGCGTTGCCCTCGGGGTTCCGGCTCGGCGACAACGACACCCGGATCCTCTCGGTCGCCAAGAACCTCTCCGACGAGGGGCACTCGGTCACGCTCGTCTCCAAGGACCTGCCGATGCGGGTCAAGGCCTCGGCCGTGGGCCTGGCGTCGGAGGAGTACCGCGCCGAGCTCGCCCTTGAGGCCGGCTGGACCGGCATGGTCGAGCTCGAGGTCGTCGGCGAGGACGTCGACTCCCTGTACGAGTCGGGGGTCGCCGACGTGCCCGAGGCGCGCGAGCTGCCCTGCCACACGGGTCTGGTGCTGCTCTCCGAGCGCGGCAGCGCGCTCGGCCGGGTCACCCCCGACAAGCGCGTGAAGCTGGTCCGTGGCGATCGCGAGGCCTTCGGGATCCACGGCCGCTCGGCCGAGCAGCGGGTCGCCCTCGACCTCCTGCTGGACCCCGAGATCGGGATCGTCTCCATGGGAGGCAGGGCCGGCACGGGCAAGTCGGCGCTCGCGCTCTGCGCCGGGCTCGAGGCGGTGATGGAGCGCCGCTTGCACAAGAAGGTGGTCGTCTTCCGCCCGCTGTACGCCGTGGGCGGCCAGGAGCTCGGCTACCTGCCCGGGTCGGAGGCCGAGAAGATGGGCCCCTGGGCTCAGGCCGTCTTCGACACGCTCGGCGCCGTCACGTCCGGGGACGTGGTCGAGGAGGTCATCGAGCGCGGCATGCTCGAGGTCCTCCCGCTCACCCACATCCGCGGCCGCTCGCTGCACGACGCCTTCGTGATCGTCGACGAGGCGCAGTCGCTGGAGCGCAACGTGCTCCTCACCGTCCTGTCGCGGATCGGCGCCAACTCCCGCGTCGTCCTGACCCACGACGTCGCCCAGCGCGACAACCTGCGCGTCGGGCGGTACGACGGCGTGGTGGCGGTGGTCGAGAAGCTCAAGGGACACCCGCTCTTCGCCCACGTGACGCTGACCCGCTCCGAGCGTTCGCCGGTCGCGGCGCTGGTCACGGAGATGCTCGAGGACCCCACGCTGTAGGGCCACGCGGCCGCACGACGAGGAGAGGCCCGGACGCCCCGACGGCGGCCGGGCCTCTCGCCCTGCAGAGATGCCATCGCTGTGGTTCAGTGAAGGGGGTCACGTACGTAGGCGCCCCGGGGCGCCGCAACGGACGGAGCGGTCGATGGGGATCAGGGCTCGACGACGCGTCGCTGCGGTCGTCGCCGTCGTCGGCGCAGCGGCCGGTCTGGCCGCCTGCGGCGACGAGTCGAGCGGCAGCACGCCGACGCTCAACTGGTACATCAATCCGGACGTCTCGAACCTCGAGGCGTACGTCACCGACGAGAACGGCAACAAGGCGCCGGGCGGGCAGGCGTACCTCGCCCTGAAGTGCTCCGAGGAGTCGAACGGTGCGTACAAGATCAACGTGCAGCTGCTGCCGAACGACGCCTCGCAGCAGCGCGAGCAGCTCGTGCGGCGCCTCGCCGCCAAGGACGACTCGATCGACCTCATGAGCCTCGACCCGGCGTTCACCGCCGAGTTCGCGAACGCCGGCTTCCTCGAGCCGATGTCGGAGGAGCAGCAGAGCCAGCTGTCGGAGGGCATGCTCGACGGCGCCGTCGAGGCGGCGACGTTCGACGACAAGCTCGTCGCCGTGCCGCTGTGGTCGAACACGCAGATCCTCTGGTTCCGCAAGTCCGTCGCCGAGAAGGCCGGGCTCGACATGACGAAGCCGGTGACCTGGGACCAGATCATCGACGCGGCCGAGCAGACCGGGACGACCGTGAGCGTGCAGGCCAAGCGGTACGAGGGCTACTCGGTGTGGATCAACGCGCTCATCGCCGGCGCGGGCGGCCAGATCGTGGAGGATCCCCAGGACGGCAAGGACGCGAAGATCACCATCGACACCCCCGAGGGCAAGGCGGCCGCGGAGGTCGTCTCCAAGCTGGGCAACTCCTCGGCCGCACCCCCGGCGCTCTCGAACGCCGACGAGGGCGGCACGGTGGCGTCGTTCTCGGCCGCGAACGGCGGCTTCATGGTCAACTGGACCTACGTCTACTCCGACCCCAACGTCGCCCCGTTCAAGGACGACCTCGGCTGGGTCCGCTACCCGCAGACCACGGAGCAGGACGAGAGCCGCCCGCCCTACGGCGGGATCAACATCGGCGTCTCGAGCTACGGCAAGCACACCGACGCCGCGTACGAGGCAGCCGCGTGCCTGACGTCGGCCGAGAGCCAGAAGACCTACGCCCAGGCGTCGGGCAACCAGCCGGCGCGGTCGGAGGTCTACGACGACCCGGAGATGCAGAAGGCGTTCCCGATGGCCTCGCTGTGGCGCGAGAGCATCGACGCCGCGTCGCCCCGGCCGCTGACGCCGTACTGGAGCGACATCAGCACGGCACTCTTCTCGAGCTGGCACCCGCCGTCGTCGGTCGATCCCGACACCACGCCGGCGGAGTCGCAGCAGTACATCGAGGACGTCCTGCAGGGCAAGGCCCTGCTGTGATCGGGAGGCGATGACGATGGCGAGCACCACGACACTCGAGCCGACCAAGGCTGCGCCCGGCGGGCGGCGCACGAAGGTCCGCTCGCCGGAGAGCGCCGAGAACCGGCTGGGCTGGAAGCTGGCGGGTCCCGCGGTCGCGGTGATGCTGCTGGTGACCGCGTGGCCGATGCTGCGGGCGCTGTACCTCTCGCTGTTCAGCTACCGGCTGACGGCGCCCGACGACCGGGAGTTCGTCGGCATCACCAACTACGGGGTGGTCCTGTCGGACCCGCTGTGGTGGCGCGCGGTCGGCGTGGCCGTCTTCATCATGGTGGTGACGGTGGCGGTCGAGCTGGTCATCGGCTTCGGGTTCGCGATGGTGATGAACAACATCCTCGTCGCCCGCGGCATCGTCCGTGCCTCGATCCTCGTCCCGTACGGCATCATCACGGTCGTCTCGGCCTACGCCTGGCTGTACGCGTTCCAGCCCACGACCGGGTTCGTCAACCAGTGGTTCCACCTCGACCCGGGGACGAACTTCTTCGACGACTTCTGGAGCTCGATCTTCGTCATCTGCCTGGCCGAGATCTGGAAGACGACGCCGTTCGTCTCGCTGCTCCTGCTCGCCGGTCTCTCGCAGGTCCCGAACGACGCGATCGAGGCGGCGACGGTCGACGGTGCGACGTGGTGGCAGCGGCTGACGCGCGTGATCCTGCCGTCGATGCGCGCCGCGATCATGGTCGCCGTCCTCTTCCGAGCGCTCGACGCCTACCGGATCTTCGACAGCCCGTTCATCATGACCGGGTTCGCGAACGGCACCGCGCCACCGTCGGGCCTCGTCTACAACGCGATGATCCAACGCGTGGAGCTGGGTCTCGGCTCGGCCATGTCCGTGCTGCTGTTCCTCTCGGTCCTCATCATCGCCTTCGGGCTGATGAAGCTGTTCCGGGTGGACCTGAGCCAGGTGAGGGGAGACTGACATGTCGCCGCGACGCAAGTCCCGGGTGATGTGGTCGCTCGCTGCGATCGTCATCGGGCTGATCTTCGCCGGGGCCGGGCTCTGGCTCATCGACCGTCCCGACCTCTGGCTGTGGCTGATCACGGGCACCGTCTTCGTGCTCACCGGCGC
Organism: Mumia spirodelae; assembly: GCF_050632745.1. Lineage (NCBI taxonomy): Bacteria > Bacillati > Actinomycetota > Actinomycetes > Propionibacteriales > Nocardioidaceae > Mumia > Mumia spirodelae. The sequence goes on from NZ_JBODSD010000001.1 coordinate 888,858, forward strand.
GGTCGGCCTCCTCATGGGGGAGAACGCTCCGCACATCTCGTGGGGGTCGATCGTCGGTGCGGAGCTGATCGTGCTCTACACGCTGACGCCGGTCGTCTACCTCGTCTCGCTGTCGCTCAAGGGCGGCAACGCCGACGTGAACCAGGGAGGGTTCCTCCCGCACGACCCCGGCTTCGAGAACTACGACACCGTCTTCTCGTTCAGCCTGTTCCAGCACGCGCTGTTCAACTCGTTCGGCATCTCGATCATCTCGACGTCGATCTCGGTCGTGCTCGCGACGTTCGCGGCGTACGCGGTGGCGCGGCTTCGGTTCCGCGGCAAGAAGCTCGTGCTGTCGATCGCGCTGGCCATCGCGATGTTCCCGGTGGTCGCCCTGGTCGGCCCGCTGTTCGACATGTGGCGCGCGATCGGCATCTACGACACGTGGATCGGCCTGATCATCCCGTACCTGTCGTTCACGCTGCCGATGTCGATCTGGGTCCTGTCGGCGTTCTTCCGCGAGATCCCGTGGGAGATGGAGCAAGCGGCCGAGGTGGACGGGGCGACGGCGTGGCAGGCGTTCCGCAAGGTGATCGTGCCGCTGGCCGCCCCCGGCGTGTTCACGGCCGCGATCATCACGTTCTTCTTCGCGTGGAACGACTTCGTGTTCGGGATATCCCTGAGCTCGACCGAGCGCTCGATCCCGGTCCCGGCGTCGCTGGCGTTCTTCACCGGCGCGTCGCAGTTCGACCAGCCGATCGCGGCGATCGCGGCGGCGTCGGTCGTCGTGACGATCCCCATCTTCGTCATCGTCCTCCTGTTCCAGCGCAAGATCGTCTCCGGCCTCACCTCCGGTGCAGTGAAGGGTTGATCACCATGGCCACCATCGAGATGAAGAACATCGTCAAGCAGTACGGCGACAACGCCCCGGCCGTCCGGGACGTGAGCCTCGACATCGAGGACGGGGAGTTCGTCATCCTCGTCGGGCCGTCGGGCTGCGGGAAGTCGACCCTGCTGCGGATGATCGTCGGCCTCGAGGAGATCACCTCCGGCGACATGATCATCGGCGGCAAGCGCGTCAACGAGGAGCCGCCGCGCGATCGGAACCTCGCCATGGTCTTCCAGAACTACGCGCTCTACCCGCACCTGAACGTGTACGAGAACATCGCCTTCCCCCTGCGCCTGCACAAGGGCATCAAGGAGGAGGAGATCGACAAGAAGGTGCGCGAGGCGGCAGAGACCCTGGAGCTCACCGAGTTCCTCGAGCGCAAGCCCGCGAACCTGTCCGGTGGCCAGCGCCAGCGCGTCGCGATGGGGCGTGCGATCGTGCGCGACGCCCAGGCGTTCCTGTTCGACGAGCCGCTGTCCAACCTCGACGCGAAGCTGCGCGGGCAGATGCGGACGGAGATCGCGCGGCTGCAGCGCAAGCTGGGCGTGACGACCGTCTACGTCACCCACGACCAGACCGAGGCGATGACGCTGGGCGACCGCGTCGCACTGCTCAAGAAGGGTGTGCTGCAGCAGGTGGCGACGCCGCGCGAGCTGTACGAGAACCCGGTCAACCTGTTCGTCGCCGGGTTCATCGGCTCGCCGCCGATGAACATGCTCCCCGCGCGACCGAAGGGGGACCAGCTGGAGCTGCCGTTCGTGACGTTCCCGATGCCGCCGGAGATGGCCGAGGTCGCGAAGGGGCACGAGCTGCTCATCGCCGGCATCCGTCCGGAGCACTTCGCCGACGCCTCGGCGGCCCGGGCACCCGAGGGCGGCGTGGGGTTCTCCGCGGCCGTCGACGTGGTGGAGTGGCTCGGCAACGAGCAGTACGCCTACATCCCGTTCGAGGCGCCCGCGGAGGTCAGGTCGACCCTCGACCAGCTCGCTCAGGACCTCGACGGCGAGAAGATGCAGCAGCAGATCGTGGTGACGCTGGAGCCGACCACGCGGGTGCGCGAGGGCGACGAGGCCGAGCTCGTGATGGACGTCTCGAAGCTGCACCTCTTCGATCCCGAGACGGGCGAGAACCTGATGCGGAGGGTGCACGAGGAGTCCGACTCCTCGCCTCGCACCGGGGGCGCGCACGCCGGTGCCCGCGTCGCCGAGACGCCGACCGAGACGCCCGCCCGGGGGTCGGACGGCGCCTGACCAGGGCCTGCGGTGCCCGACGGGGGTCCCGGGCGCCTTGACGGGGTCCCGCGGGCGACCGCTGGGCGGCGTGTGAGATTCTCAGGAATGTCCGTTCCTGCAGGTCAAAGGGCGATTTGACCGTATTGTCCGCGGTTGACGGTTTGATTACGTTTTGATCTCGTCGCATGCTGGGGGCTTCCGCGTACCGCGACTCCTTCCCCCGGAGGACCCCGAGTGACCGACCCCCGCACGCCTGTGCGCCGTCCTGGTGCCCAGGACGGCCGACGCAAGGCTGAACGCACCTCCCTGACCACCCGCCTCGTCACGCGAGCCCGCACGCCGCGTGGCCGCATCGGGGTGGTGGGGACCACTGTCGCGGCCCTGGCCGTCGTCGGCGGCGCCGCGCTGGGCGCGACCGGCGCCGCACCCGAGCCCGAGGTGGCTTCGATCAGCGGTCTGGAGAAGCTCGACGCGACGACCGCCACCCCGTCGTCCGGCGCGGGCGCCGACGCCGGCGAGCGCGACACCAGCGAGGTCTCGCGCTCGGCCGAGCGGCCCGCGGTCCCCGAGGAGTCGGCGGCGCCGAAGCCGTCGGTCGCGGACGCGAAGAAGAAGCAGGTCGCCGCCTCCGGTCGTGCCGCCAAGGTCATCACCGAGACCGCCCGCATGCAGGACCGCGACCCGCGCGAGATCGCCAAGGCGATGCTGGCCGACTTCGGCTTCAGCGGCCAGTTCCAGTGCCTGGACGACCTCTGGGTCGGCGAGAGCAACTGGCGCTGGAACGCCGACAACCCGACCTCGAGCGCGTACGGCATCCCGCAGGCGCTGCCCGGCTCCAAGATGGCGTCGGTCGGGGCGGACTGGGAGACGAACCCCGCGACGCAGATCAAGTGGGGCCTCGGCTACATCAAGGACCGCTTCGGCGACCCCTGCTCGGCGCTGTCGTTCAAGCAGGGCAACGGCTGGTACTGAGCCGGTCCCGGCGGCCATGATGTCGCCATGCGCGACTCCGAGCCCCGGTCCACGGGCAGGGGCCTGTCGCGCCGCCGCCTTCTGGCCGGTACGGCGGTGGTCGCCGGTGGCGGCGCCCTCGCCGTCGGGCTCGCGGGCGGCGCCGTGCCCGGCTGGTCCCGGATGCTCGGCGCCCTGGACGCGGACGGCGAGGACGTCGCCGTCCCCGACGTCCGCCCTGGTCGCCTCCTGACGGGCACGTTCACCTCGGCCGCCCGCGGCGGACGGTCGACCGGGTGGACGGTCGCGCTGCCGCCCGGATCTCAGCGCGACCTGCCGGTGGCGGTGGTCCTCCACGGCCGTGGCAACGACCACGCGTCGGCGTTCCGGCGCCGCTACCTCGGTCTGGACCGCTTCCTGGCCGCCGCGGCGTCCGGCGGGGTGCCGCCGTTCGCGCTCGCCTCCGTCGACGGCGCCGAGACCTACTGGCACGCGCGCGACGACGGTGACGACACCGCGTCGATGGTCGTCGACGAGCTCCTGCCGCTGCTCGAGGGTCACGGCCTGCGCACCGGACGCATCGGCCTCCTGGGCTGGTCGATGGGCGGTTTCGGGGCGCTGCACCTCGCGGGACTCCTCGGGCGCGAGCGCGTTGCCGGCGTGGCGGCCATGAGCCCGGCGCTGTGGCACGACTTCGAGGACACCGCACCAGGGGCGTACGACGACGCCGAGGACTTCGCCGAGGTGACCGTGATGGGGCGCCAGGAGGCCCTGGCCGGGATCCCGCTCCGGCTCGACTGCGGGACGGGAGACCCGTTCGCGTCCGCGGTCCGCGACTACGTCCGCGGGTTCCCCGACGGGAGCGAGCCCCGAGGCGGACTCCAGCCCGGACGGCACGACGTCGGGTACTGGCGGCGGACGGCCCCGAAGGAGCTGCACTTCCTCGGGAACGCCCTCGCCCGCCCCGCACGAAGCGCGGCGGCAGCCGCTGCGGAGCGGCCGGATACCGTGTCCGCATGACCGATCCCGCCGCCGAGGAGGAGACCGGCGCACGCCGGCGTGCCGGGCTCGTCGGTGCCCTCGGCCCAGCGCTGCTCGCGGTCCTGTGCGGCACGGCGTACGCGACGCTCTCGCTGCTGCGCTTCGGGCGGTTCGAGACGCCGTCGTGGGACAACGCGATCTTCGAGCAGGCCATCGCGGCCTACTCGCGGCTCGAGGCGCCGATCGTCGACATCAAGGCACCCGGCTACAACATCCTGGGTGACCACTTCTCGCCGGTCACGGCGCTCGTCGCCCCGTTCTACCGGGTGTTCCCCGACGGCCGCACGCTGCTCTTCGCCCAGGCCGTCCTGGTCGCCCTCTCGGTCTGGGTGATCGCGCGCGGAGCCGTCCGGCTGCTCGGGAACGCGGGCGGACTCGCCGTCGGCCTCGCGTACGGGCTCTCCTTCGGGATCGCCTCCGCCGTGTGGGTCGACTTCCACGAGGTGGCCTTCGGTGCGCTGTTCCTCGCCCTGTCCGGCATCGCGTACGTCGAGCGACGCTGGTGGGCGGCAGCGATGTGGTCGCTGCCGCTGCTGCTGGTCAAGGAGGACCTCGGACTGACCGTCCTCGCGGTCGGTGCGGTGCTCGCACTGTCCGGCGCACGCCGGATCGGCCTCGCGACCGCCGCGATCGGGCTGGCGGGGTTCGTGCTCACGCTCGCGGTGGTCATCCCGGCGTTCAACCCCGGTGGCGGCTACGACTACGTCGGGGTGATCGGCGCCGGCGGCGAGGGCGGACCAGGCCCGTGGACGACGTTCTGGACCGGGTGGGACCTCAAGCTGCCGACCCTGCTGGCGACCTTCGGGATCACCGGCTTCCTCGCGCTGCGGTCGCCGTGGGTCCTGGTGGCGGGGCCGACGCTGCTCTGGCGCTTCGTCGGCGACAACGCGTACTACTGGGGCACGGACTGGCACTACGGCCTCGTCGTCATGCCGGTCGTGTTCGCCGCGATGCTCGACGCGATCGCGCGGTTGCGCGCGGCGGGGGAGACCGACGAGCGGACCCGCTGGACATGGGCGTCGCCGGTCTGGCTCCGCCGCTACGCGACGCACGTCCCGGCCCTGGTCGCGGGCGTCGCCCTGGCCCTGGTGTCGCAGTACCCGCTGGCGCGCCTGGTCCAGGCGGAGACCTACGAGGCCAGTCCCCGCGCCGCCGCAGCGCAAGAGGTCCTCGACCTGGTCCCCGAGGGCGCGCGCGTGGAGACGGACATCGGGCTCATCACCCACCTCGCGAGCGGGCGGACCGTCTACTGGACCGGCACGGTCGGTGACGCGGTGCCGGACTGGATGGTGATCGACGCCTACACCGGCTGGGGCGGCCAGGCGCCGGACGCGGCGGCGTACGCCCGCCAGCAGCACCCGGGCACCTCCTGGGAGGTCGTGCTGGACCGCGACGGCTACCAGGTCGCGCGGCGGCTCGGCTGACGCGGTGCGCGCGGGGCGGCGGCCCGCCTGCGCTGTCGGCGGTCCCCGCGTCGATCAGGGCGACCCTCACGTCGACCAGACTGTGCCCATGCCTCGCCTCCTTGTCCTGTTCCTCGGTGTGGTCGGCGGGGCCGTCGTAGCCGTCGCGGGCCTCGTGGTCGTCCGTTCGGTCGTCGGCATGACGACGCTCGGCGTGGACCAGCGCACCCTGGCGTGTGGCACGGAGAGTGGGCCCGCCCAGGTCTGCGTCGTCCGCCTGTCGCGACCGGAGCTGCTCGTCGTCCCCGGGCGGCACGAGATCCAGGTGCGTCGGACCGGCGTCCCGCGGGCGTTGTATGCCGACGATCCGTTCGGCGCACACACCCCTGACGACGCGCTCGACGTCGATCTCGGCAACGGCAACGGGGGCAACGGCGGCGGGGGCAACGGCGACGGGGGCAACGGCAACGAGGACGACAACGACGGCGGTGTCGTCGTGCGTGGCCCGGCGTTCACCCTCCGATGGACGTCGGACGAGGTGGACTCGCTCCTGACCGACTGATCGTTGCGGCGCCCGCGGGCGGGACCCACTCATGCCGCGGGCTCCGAGGAGGAACGGCGAGGTCTCCACCGGTCGTTGCGCTGGGGCAGGCGCAGCGGATCGATCCGCGCCGGGGAGATGAACTCGGGTTGTCCGTCCTCGGCGATCCGCACCTCCCACCCGCCGTGGTGGAGGCGTCGGTGGTCGGTCGCGCACACGAGGACGCCCTCGGCGAGGTTGGTGCTGCCACCGGTGGACCAGGGGTTGGCGTGGTGGGCCTCGCACCAGCCCGGCGGCCGGTCGCACCCGGGGAACGCGCACCCGCCGTCGCGGTGCGCGAGCGCGAGTCGTTGAGCGGTGGTGAAGAGTCGGCGACTCCGCCCTACGTCGAGCACACGTCCATCGCGACCGAGCACGGCGGGCAGGATCTCGGCGTTGCAGGCGATGAGGCGCAGCTCGGTCGGGGAGATGCGGGTGCCGTGGCTGGTGGTCCCGGCACGCTCGATCCGGCCGCGCAGCGCATCCTCGTCGATGGTCACCATCAGGGCCGCACTGACGCCGCCGTGGTTGCCGTAGGACGACCTCGGCAGGTGCCGTAGGACCTCGACGAATGCCGCGCCCAACCTCTGCGGGTAGTCCGAACCGGGCGCTTCACGCGTGTCTCGTTGGTCGGCCACCGCGCCCCCTGCGACCGCGCCCCCTGCGACCGCGCCCCCTGCGACCAGGTCCCCTGCGACCACCCCCTCCGCTGTTTCCGCCTCCGTGGCCGTCGCCGCGTCTGCCACCTCGCCCGCGCGCTCGTCGCACGCCCGCTTGCGAGGGGCAGCGAACGATTCCAGGACCGACCGCAGCATGTCGCCGGTGAGGGCGTCGAGGGTGAAGCCGCCCTCGACCATGCCGTCGTCGCCCGCGCGGCTCATCCAGAACGACGTGCGACGGCGTGCCCGCCGCTCCTCCTGCTGGAGCGTGCGCGCCTCGAGATCGTCGGCGCGGGCGGCGTCGACGACCTCGACCGCGCGCTTCGCCGCCCGCTGGAGGTCCTCCAGCGAGTGGCGGCGGGCCTTGTCGACCAGGTCGGACTCCACCGCGTCACGCTGCTCCGCGTCGAGGTCCGCGGGCAGGCCGTGCAGGGCGCCCGCGATGACCCGAGCCTTGTCCGCGCTCATCCCGGGTTGCGTCATCGCCTCCCGGGTCCGCGGCGCCTCGCGCTGCAGCTGCTGCGCCAGCCTGAGCTCGCGCGCCGCCTCCCGCTGGGAGACCCCGGACGTGCGGGCGAGCCAGGCGCCCGTCGTCGCGGCACCCTGAGACGCCGCGACGTTCCTCGCGTCGGCCAGCGCCGTCATCTCGAGCATCAGGGCGCGGGAGTGGCGCTGCATCGTCTGCGTCAGCTGCATCGCTGTGGCGAGGTCGTCCACGCCCAGCGCTGCCAGGGACTCCCGATCGGTGGCTGCGCGTTCCAGCACCGCAGCGGCGGTCCGGAGATCGGCGATCACGTCAGCGCCTCTCGACGACGGGCGACCCTCATGGCGGGGCCATTACCCGGTCGACGCTATCGGCGGGCGATCGGCCCCCACAGTCCCGCGAACGAGGCTGTGGAGGACCGGCCGCCTTCTCGTCCTGTGGACGAGTCGAGCCGAGTCGAGGCCAGGCGCCGCCGCGGTCAGAACCGCAGGTTGCGCAGGTACGCGTACCCGACCTCGGCCGTCTGGCGCGGGGTGACGTCGGGCTGGTCGTTCTCGACGATGTACTCCTCGACCTGGTGGTGCGCGAAGATCCGCGGGAAGTCGAGGTGACCCGTCCCGAGGTCGCACATGATGCCGGTCTCGGGGTTGCGGTCCTTGACGTGGTACTGCCGGACCTTCAGCGGAGCCGCGTCGATGTGCTCGGCGATGTAGCCCTCGACGTCGTCCGCGCCGTCGCCGCTCTGGATCGCCCCCGTCGCGATCCAGTAGAGGTCGACCTCGAAGTGGACGAGGTGCGGGTCGAGCTCGGCGCAGAAGATGTCCCACGGGCGCTGGCCGTTGGTCAGCGGCAGGAACTCGTGGGCGTGGTTGTGGTAGCCGTAGCGCAGTCCCTCGCGCGAGGCCGCCGCCGCCTCGCTGTTGATCTGGTAGGCCCACCGCTTCCACTGCTCGGGGTCGGTCGAGGCGAGGTACGGGACGACCAGCGAGTGCTGGCCGAGCGTGTTGGCGTTGTCGAGCTTCTCGTACAGCGCCGTCCGGGTGCTCGAGAGGCCGTCGTGGCTCGAGGACGTGCGGATGCCGAGCCGGTCATGGAAGCGGCGCAGCTCACCGGCCGTACGCCCGTAGTAGCCGGCCTGCTCGACCTTGCGGTAGCCCGTCTTCGCGACGTACCGCAACGTGCCGTCGTAGTCCTTCGCCAGGTCGGAGCGGAGCGTGTAGAGCTGGATGCTGATCGCGTTGGGGTTGAGGCGTCGTCGCCCCGCCCCCGGCCTGCCCGTCGCGTGGTCCGGTCCGGCCTGCCCGGCCGCCGCGGCGGTCCCGGGGACACCCAGCGCGAGCGCGCCGGCCGCGGCCGTACCGGCGAAGACGCGGAGGAGTCGCCGCCGGTCCATGCCGCTGCGTTCTGCGGCCTCGTCGAGGGCCCCGTGGCCGTCGTATCCGTAGCACATGTTCGTCCTCCCAGAGGGTTGAGGTTGTGACGAACGTAATGCAGATCACATCGGTCTTACAACAGCAGGCATCGAACTTTTGAACATCGCGCGTCATAAGATCGGGAGCGTTCGGGGGTACAGCAAGGCCGGGGCCCCTGCACGCGCAGGGACCCCGGCCTTGGTGCCGAACCGGTCGGCGTCAGCTCACGGGTGCGTCATGGAGAGCACGTCGAGCGCCGCGTCGAGCTGCTCGACGGTCAGCCTGCCCTCGTCCACGAAGCCCATGTCCAGCACCGTCTGGCGGATCGTCTTCTTCTCCTTGAGCGCCGTCTTGGCGACCTTGGCGGCGTTCTCGTAGCCGATGTACTTGTTGAGCGGCGTGACGATCGACGGCGACGACTCGGCCAGCTCCGCGCAGCGCTCCTCGTTGGCGAGCGTGCTGGCGATGCACTTGTCGGCGAGCACGCGCGAGGAGTTCGCCAGGAGGCGGATCGACTCCAGCAGCGCCCGCGCCATCACCGGCATCTGGACGTTGAGCTCGAACGCGCCGGACTGGCCGGCGAACGTGATCGCGGTGTCGTTGCCGATGACCTGCGAGCACACCATGAGCACGGCCTCGGGGACGACCGGGTTGACCTTGCCCGGCATGATGCTCGAGCCCGGCTGCAGGTCGGGGAGGAAGAGCTCGCCCAGGCCGGTGCGCGGGCCGGAGCCCATCCAGCGCAGGTCGTTGTTGATCTTGATGAGGCTGACCGCGATCGTGCGGAGCTGGCCCGACAGCTCGACCAGGCCGTCACGCGCGCCTTGCGCCTCGAAGTGGTCGACGGCCTCCGTCAGCGGCAGACCGGTCTCCTCGCCGAGGATCGCGATCACGCGCTGGGGGAAGCCCGCCGGGGTGTTGATGCCGGTGCCGACGGCCGTACCGCCGAGCGGCACCTCGGCGACGCGGGGGAGCGCCGACTGAACCCGCTCGATGCCCCGGCGGACCTGGGCGGCGTACCCGCCGAACTCCTGGCCGAGGGTCACCGGGGTCGCGTCCATCAGGTGCGTGCGGCCGGACTTCACGATCGACGACCACTCCGACGCCTTCGCCTCGAGGGCGGTGGCGAGGTGGTCGAGACCCGGGACCAGGTCGTTGGTCGCGGCCTCGGTCGCGGCGACGTGGATCGACGTCGGGAAGGTGTCGTTGGACGACTGCGACGCGTTGACGTGGTCGTTCGGGTGGACCTCACGGCCGAGGCTGCGGGTCGCGAGCGTCGAGATGACCTCGTTCATGTTCATGTTGCTCGACGTGCCCGAACCGGTCTGGAAGACGTCGATCGGGAACTGGTCGTCGTGCCGACCGTCGGCGACCTCCTGGGCGGCCGCGATGATCGCGTCGGCCACGTCCTGGTCGATCACGCCGAGCTCGGCGTTCGCCTTCGCGCAGGCCAGCTTCACCAGCGCGATCGCGCGGATGTGCTGCGGCTCGAGGGTGCTGCCCGAGATCGGGAAGTTCTCGACCGCGCGCTGGGTCTGGGCCTTGTAGAGCGCGTTGGCGGGCACCTTGACCTCGCCCATGGTGTCGTGCTCGATGCGGTACTCGGTCTCAGTGCTCATGGGACCGAGATTATCCGGCCCCGCAGGGCCGGCCGCGAGGGGTCACCGTCGTGGGACGCGGCCTCTCAGCAGCCAGTACGCCTCCTCGCGACCCTGGAGCCGGACCGGCACCCGCTCGGCGTAGACGTGGGCGAACGACGCCCCCAGCGCGTCGCGGACCGGGGCCGAGTCGTCCATCGACCAGATGCACAGCTCGCCGAGGTCGCCCAGCCGCTCGGCGCACGTCGCGACGAACGGCGCCTCGTACACGGCCGCGTTGGTGTCGTGGACCAGGAAGTTCGGTCCGTTGTCGACGTCGAGGAGGATCACGTCGACGCCCTGCGGGTCGAGGGCGCGCACCACCTCACGGACGTCGTCGACGTGCAGGTCGACGCGACGGTCGTCGAGCAGGTCCGCGCCGGGGAGCGTGCCCTCGCGCATGAACGCGGGGATCGCGGGCTCGAGCTCGGCGACCGTGACCCGCTTGACGCGTCGGTCCGTGAGGATCTCGCGCAGCGTGAAGCCCATCCCGAGACCGCCGACGACGACGTGGCGCGGGTCCGCGGCGCCCGCCAGGGCTGCGCGGGCCAGCAGGCGCTCCGACGTGGTCTCGACGTCGTCCATGACGAACACGCCGTTGACCCGCAGCTCCAGGGCGCCGTCCTCGCGACGGCGGACGACGGCGTCACCGCGCGTGTGCATGGGACCTCCGTGCCGTGCGCGCGATCGCCGTGGCGAACAGCCCCTCGAGGGCGACCGGGATCTCGTGGGCCATGCCCGGGACGACGAGCAGCTCCGCCCCCGGCACCGCGGCCGCCGTCGCGCGACCGCCCGAGGGGTGCACCATCGGGTCGGCGCTGCCGTGGATCACGAGCGTCGGCACCCGGACGGCGCCGAGCGCCCGGGTCCGGTCGGGTTGGGTCATCACCGCGAGCATGTGACGCATCGTGCCCTGGATCGACCAGCCGCGCGCGTACGTCTCGCGGGCGCGCGCCTCGACGGCCTCGGGAGCGAGGCCGTACCGACGGCTCGAGATCGCCCGGGCGCTGCGCATCGAGCGCCGCACGTAGCCCTCCTCGCCGGTGCCGGGGGCCGCCAGCAGCATCGACGCGAGCCGTGGGTGCTGCCACCCGACGGAACGCCGTCCGGTCGTCGACATGATCGAGGTCAGCGAGCGCACGCGGTCCGGGTGCTCGACCGCGAGGGTCTGGGCCACCATGCCGCCCATCGACTGCCCGACGACGTGGGCCGCGTCGACGTCGAGCGCGTCGAGGAGGCCGGCGGCGTCGGCGGCGAGGTCCGACATCGCGTACGGCGTGCCGCGCCGCAGCCCCGAGAACGTCGCCGCGACCTGGGCGCGGCTCACGGGCAGGTCGTCGAACCGGGTCGAGCGGCCGACGTCGCGGGTGTCGAAGCGGACCACGTGGAAGCCCTGCGCGGCCAGCTCCTCGCACAGCGGCGTACGCCACCAGTTGAGCGGGCAGCCGAGCCCCATCACCAGCAGCAGCGTGGGGTCGGACGGGTCGCCGAACGTCTCGTAGGCGAGGGAGATCCCGTCGTCCAGGGTGGCGGTGCGCTCGGTCACGCGTCCATCGTAGGCAGCAGCTCCTTGCGCCAGGGCGGGTCGGCACCGGGGCGTGAGCAGGTGATCGCCGACGCCCGGACCGCCAGGTCGGCGAGCCACGTCAGGGCCTCCGCGTCGAACGCCTCCCGATCCGTCCAGCCCCGCAGGAGGAGTCCGGCGAGGAGCGCCGCCATGAAGGAGTCGCCCGCACCGATCGTGTCGGCGACCGTGATCGGCGGCGGGGTGGCCGTGACCGTGACGTCGCCGCTGATCAGCGTCGCGCCGTCGCCGCCCTGCGTGAGCGCCACGAGGCGCGGGCCGGCCGCGGCCAGCCCGGTGGCGTACGCGACCGGGTCGAGGTCGGGGGCCAGCTCGGCGGCGTCGGCGTCGCTCAGCTTGACGAAGGCGGACCGGGCGACGATCCGGTCGACGCGTGTCCGCACGTCGGCGACGTCCGGCGTGATCGCGAGCCGGACGTTGGGGTCGTACGAGACGGGGACCCCGGCGCTCACGGCCTCCTCGACCAGCCGCTCGACCGCGTCCGCGCCCGGGCTCAGGACGGCGGCGATCGAGCCGACGTGGACGAGCGAGAAGTCCGCCGCGGTCGGCATCTCGGAGGGGTCCCAGGCGAGCTCGAACCGGTACGACGCCACGCCGGCGTCGTCGAGCTCGGCCAGCGCGACCGCGCTGTCGCCCCGGTGCGGCGGGAGCGAGCGCAGGTCGACGTCAGAGGCGTCCACGTGGTCGCGCAGGAGGTCGCCGTAGTCGTCGTCGCCGACCTGGGCCGCCAGGACGGTGGGCAGGTCGAGGCGCGCGAGCCCGACGGCGACGTTGAGCGGCGAGCCGCCCGGGTGGGCCGACTCGTGCCCGGCGGAGTCGCGGGTCAGGTCGACGAGGGCCTCGCCGACCACCAGGGTGCGGCCGGGGACCGGAGGCATCGGCGGCTCAGCTCTCGTAGTCGATCGCGGCGTACGCGCGGAGCTTCTCCATGCGGTGCTCGGAGATGATCTTGCGGTACGTGCCCGAGCGCGAGCGCATCACGAGAGACTCGGTGATCGCGATGCCGGAGCCGTATCGGACGCCGCGCATCAGCTCGCCGTCGGTGATGCCGCTGGCCACGAAGAAGCAGTCGTCGCCCTTGACCAGGTCGTCGGTGCCGAGGACCGCGTCGACGTCGAGCCCGGCGTCGACCGCCTTCTGCCGCTCCTCGTCGTCGGTGGGCCACAGCCTGCCCTGGACCGCACCGCCGAGCGCCTTCATCGCGCACGCGGTGATGATGCCCTCGGGGGTGCCGCCGACGCCCGCGAGGATGTCGACGCCGGTACCGGGGCGGGCGGCGTAGATGGAACCCGCGACGTCGCCGTCGGTGATGAACTTGATGCGCGCGCCGGTCGCGCGGATCTCGTCGACGAGACCCTGGTGGCGCGGGCGGTCGAGGACGCAGACGGTGACCGACGAGACCGAGAGGTTCTTGGCCTTGGCGACCAGACGGATGTTCTCCGAGATCGGGAGGCGGATGTCGATGACGTCGGCCGCCTCGGGCCCGACCGCCAGCTTGTCCATGTAGAAGACGGCGGACGGGTCGAACATCGCGCCGCGGGGAGCGACCGCGAGGACGGAGACTGCGCCCGGCATGCCCTTCGCCGTCAGGGTCGTGCCGTCGATCGGGTCCACTGCGACGTCCGCCTCGGGACCGGTGCCGTCGCCGACCTCCTCGCCGTTGAACAGCATCGGGGCGTTGTCCTTCTCGCCCTCGCCGATCACGACGACGCCGCGCATGCCGACGGTGTTGATCAGCGACCGCATCGCGTTGACCGCGACCCCGTCGGCGCCGTTCTTGTCGCCCCGGCCGACCCAGCGGCCCGCGGCCATCGCCGCCGCCTCGGTCACGCGGACCAGGTCGAGGGCGAGGTTGCGGTCGGGCGCCTCGGCGGCGGGGGTGAGAGGGCCTGGCAGCTTCGATCCGTGCGCGCTGTCGGTCATGGCGGCATCCTACGTCCGCGCCGCCGTCGTCTCGGGGTCGGCATTTTCGCGGTCCGCACCACAATTGCGGGCGGGCGCGCGGTCAGTCCTCGAACGTCGTCACCTCGGTCGCCTTCACGCTCGCCCACACGTCGGCGCCCTCGTGGAGGTCGAGCGCGGCGACCGCGGCGCGGGTGACGTCGGCGAGCAGCGGGACCTCGCCGACGAGCTGGATGCGGACGGCGTCGCCGTGCGGGACGAGGCTCGCGATCCGCAGCCGCCACAGGTTGCGCGCCGACGTGACCGGCTCCTCCCGGTAGAGCGTGACGGCCGTGGGGGAGAACGTACGGAAGGTGTCGCCGTCGCGGAGCAGGTTCATCCCCATCAGGTGCGCGACGTACTCCGTCCGGGGGCGGCGGGCGATCGCGTCGGGCGTCCCCTCCTGCGTGACGCGACCCGCCTCGAGGACGGCGACGCGATCGGCAAGGACGAACGCGTCGAGCGGGTCGTGCGAGACCAGCACCGTCACGCCGCCGAAGTCGCGGACGTGGTGGCGCAGGAACGCCCGGACCTGCGCCGTGACGGCGACGTCGAGCGCGGAGGTCGGCTCGTCCAGGAGGAGCAGCGCGGGGTCGCAGGCGAGCGCGCGGACGATCGCGACGCGCTGGCGCTGCCCACCGGACAGCCGCGACGCCTTGCGGTCGGCGAGGTCGGCGAGGCCGGTGCGCTCGAGCGCCTCCAGCGCACGCGCCCGGGCGTCGCGCTGCCGCAGCCTCCCCGCGCCCGGGTGGTGCCGCAGGCCGAAGGCGACGTTGTCGCGCACGGTCAGGTGCGGGAAGAGCAGCGGGTCCTGGAAGACCATCGCGAGGTCGCGCTGCGGGGTCGGCACCCGGACACCGGTGCCGGTGTCGTCGAGGATGCGGTCGTCGAGGGCGACGCGGCCCCGCGCCGGTGCGGTGAGGCCCGCGAGCGTCCGCAGCACGCTGCTCTTGCCGGCGCCGTTGGGTCCGACCAGCGTCAGCACCTCGCCCGGCTCGACCGCGAGCCGTACCTCGATCGCGAGCGCCCCCCGGGGCAGGGCGAGGTCGGCCTCGAGGCCCTTCATGGGCTCACCGCCCGTGCTGCGCGGCTCACGCGCGGGCCGCCCACGAGCCGCGGAGGCCGGCGAGCACCGCCACGCTGATCAGCAGCAGGATCACGCTCAGCATGATCGCGGTGTCGGCGTCGGACTGCATCGCGCTGTAGATCTGCAGCGGCATCGTCCGCGTCACCCCGGGCACGCTGCCGGCGAACGTGATCGTGGCGCCGAACTCGCCGAGCGCCCGTGCCCAGGCCAGCGCGGCCCCCGCCGCGATCCCCGGCCCGGCCAGCGGCAGCGTCACCCGGACGAACGTGACGAGTCGTCGCGCCCCGAGAGTGGCGGCGACCTCGTCGTAGCGGGGATCGGCGGTCCGCAGGGAACCTTCCACGCTCATCACCAGGAAGGGCAGTGCGACGAACGTCTGAGCCAGGACGACGGCTGCGGTCGTGAACGGCACCGTGATCCCGAACGCCTCGTCGAGCCACTGGCCCACGACCCCGCGCCGGCCGAACGCCATCAGCAGCGCCACGCCGCCGACCACGGGCGGCAGGACGAGCGGGACGCTGACCAGCGCACGGACCGTCCCGCTCCCGCGGAAGGACGTCCGCGCGAGCAGCCACGCGAGCGGGACGCCGAGCACGAGGCACAGGACGGTGGCGATCGTCGACGTCACGAGGCTCAGGCGCAGCGCGTCGAGGATCTCCGGCTCCCGCACCCGCTCGAGGAAGGTCGACCAGGGTGCGCGGAGGAGGAGCCCGACCAGCGGCAGCAGGAGGAGGAGCAGCGCGAGCAGCGAGGGGACGACCAGCGCCACGGGGACCCGCCCGAGCGCCGGCCGGTCCTGCGGCCCGCGCCCCCGGCGTACCCGGTCCTCGACGAGCGCCGTCTCGACGAGGGCCGTCTCGTCGGCAAGCTCCCGTGGCTCGCTCATCAGGACGCCGCTGGTCCGAACCCGTGGTCGGCGAGGATCTTCTGGCCCGGGTCGCTGAGCACGAGGTCGACGAACGCCTGGGCGTCGTCGGCGTTCTCGGCGTCCTTCAGCACGGTGATCGGGTTGACGTTGACGACCTCCGAGGCGTTCTCCGCCTCGACCGACTCCACGTCGTCGCCGGCGGCGAGCGCGTCGGAGCGGTAGACGAGGCCCGCGTCGACCTCACCCAGCGTGACCTTGGTCAGGACGCCCTTGACGTTCTCCTCCTCGGTCGTCGGCTCTGCGGTGCTGCCGTCGAGCGCGAGCAGGCGCTTCGCGGCGTCGCCGCACGGCGCCTGCGGGACGCACACGGCGAACGTGGCGGTGCCGAGGTCGTCGATCCCGCCGACCTTCCCCGGGTTGCCCGGCGGGGTGACGATGATCAGCGTGTTGGTCGCGAACGTGGTGGGGTCACCGGCGGCGTGGCCGGCGTCGACGACCGACCCCATGGTCTTCTCGTCGGCGGTGGCGAGGACGTCGCCCGGACTGCCCTGGTCGACCTGCTCCGCGAGGACGGCCGAGGAGTCGTAGGAGAGCCGGACCTCCACGCCGTCGTGCTCGGACTCGAAGACGTCGGCGATCTCGTCGAAGGACTCGGTCAGCGACGCGGCCGCGAGCACGGTCAGGGTGCGGTCTTCGCCGGAGTCGGCGCCGGCGTCGTCGTCGCTGCCGCAGGCGGTGAGCGTGAGCGCAGCGACGGCGGCCGCGGCCGCGGCGAGGAGGGCGGGCGTACGAAGGACGTGCTTCATGGACCTACCTCGAGGGTGACGTTGGTGGCCTTCACACCGGCGACGGCGACGACGCCGACCTCCAGGCCGAGGTCGCGCACCGCCTCGGCGCTGATCAGCGAGACGACCCGGAAGGGGCCGCAGCACAGCTCGACCTGGGCCATCACCGTGTCGGCGACGACCCGCGTGACGATGCCGCGGAACTGGTTGCGGGCGCTGCGTGCGTGGGGCCGCGCGGAATCCTCGCCGGCATCGGCCAGCTCGACGGCGAGGGCGGCGAGCTCGCGACCATCGACGGCTGCGGCGCCGGACGAGGTCCGCGTCGGGGTGAACCGGCCCTGGTCGCCCCACCGTCGGATCGTGTCGTCGCTGACGCCGAGCAGGTCGGCGGCCTCGGAGTAGCGGTACGCAGGCACGGCAGAAACCTAGCGCATCGGGGCGCAGATGCGGAGGCGTACGCGGGATCAACCCGCGCGTGCGGACTTGGTGCGGTGCTGCGTGAGGGCGCCTGGACCGGCCTGGGAGAATGGAGGAGTGAGCAGCACCGACCCCTCGACGACGTCGTCGTCGGCGTCCGAGGCAGGGCCTGTCCAGGCCGAGGCCCCGCCGACGAAGGCGCGCTCGTCCTACGGAAACCCCAGCTTCGCCGACATCGCCCGGTCGATGCTGGTGATGGGGGCGATCCTGGTCGGGCTCTTCGTCGTCGGCAACTTCTTCTGGGGCAACTCCGCCGGGGAGCGCCCGCCCGTCGCTTACGAGCAGACGGTGAAGGAGGTACGCCAGAGCGCGCCGTACCCCGTCTACGCGCCGACGTCGCTGCCCGAGGGCTGGCGTTCGAACGGGGTGCTCTACCGGCCGGGTCGCGAGGGGCGCTGGCACCTGGGGATCCTCACCGACGGCGACCGCTACATCGGGCTGGAGCAGCAGATCGACTCCGCGCCCCGCATGGTGGAGAAGTACGCCCCTGCGGTCGAGCAGCGGGAAGACGTCGAGGTCGCCGGCAAGACCTGGCAGCTCTGGACGGGCGACGGTGAGACGACCTTCGTCCGCGAGGAGGGCGAGATGACGGTGCTGGTCACCGGACCGGCTCCGCGCAAGGACATCGAGCACTTCATCGGGCTGCTCACCACCGGCTGACCGCCTCGGCCTCACTCCTCGCCCGAGGCCTCGCGTCACTCCCCGTCGGAGGACTCGCGGCGCTCCGCCGCCTGCTCCTGCGCACGCTGGAGCCGCGCACGAGCGCCGTCGAGCCACTGCTGGCAGATCGCGGCGAGCTCCTCACCCCGCTCCCACAGCGCGAGCGACTCCTCGAGCGACGTGCCGCCCGCCTCGAGCTTCGTGACGACCTCCGCGAGCTCCTCACGGGCCTGCTCGTAGGGGATCGAGGGCGCCGCGGAGGTGGTCTCGCCGTCGGGCGTGTCGGACATCAGGACTCCTCGTCGAGGTCGGCGTGCGGGGCGGGTGCCGTGGAGAGCGTACGGAGGCGGGCGTGGCCGTCGACGACCCGGAGCGAGACCTCGTCGTCGGGCGACAGCTGCGCGATCGAGGTCAGGACGCTGCCGTCGGCCGCCTGGGCGACGGCGTAGCCGCGCTCGAGGGTGCGCAGCGGGGACAGCGACCTCACGCGCGCCAGCTGGGCGGCGGTCTCGTGGTGGGCCAGGTCGAGGCGGTGGCCGAGCGAACGGCGCGCTCGGGCGCGCAGGTCGTCGACGCGCGCCGTCTGCTCGTCGAGGAGCGTGCCGGGACGGGCGAGCACCGGCCGGCTGCGCAGTGCGTCGAGCCGGTGCTGCTCGCGCCCGAGGCGCTGGTCGACGGCGTACCAGGCGCGGCGTCGCAGCTGCGTGAGGTGGTGGAGCTCGTCGGCGACGGCGGGCACGACACGCTTGGCGGCGTCGGTGGGCGTGGACGCGCGCAGGTCGGCGACGTAGTCCAGCAGCGGCGTGTCGGGCTCGTGACCGATCGCGCTCACCACCGGCGTACGGGCGGCCGACACCGCGCGGACCAGCCCCTCGTCGGAGAAGGGCAGGAGGTCCTCCACGGAACCGCCCCCGCGGGCGATCACGATGACGTCGACCGTCTCGTCGGCGTCGAGCTCGCGCAGGGCGGTGATGACCTGTGCCGCCGCCTGGTTGCCCTGCATGAGGGCGTAGGCGATCGAGAACTCGACGCCCGGCCAGCGCAGGCGGGCGTTCTCGAGGACGTCGTGCTCGGCGGCAGACCCCTTGCCGGTGATGAGCCCGATGCGGTGCGGGAGGAAGG
Source organism: Mumia spirodelae (assembly GCF_050632745.1). Classification (NCBI taxonomy): domain Bacteria; kingdom Bacillati; phylum Actinomycetota; class Actinomycetes; order Propionibacteriales; family Nocardioidaceae; genus Mumia; species Mumia spirodelae. The sequence goes on from NZ_JBODSD010000001.1 coordinate 907,650, forward strand.
GCAGCGGCCGCTTGCGGGCGGCGTCGAAGAGGCCCTCGGCCGCGAGCAGCTGGCGGCGCTGCTCGATCCGGGCGAGCAGCTCGCCCATGCCGACGGGGCGGATCTCCCGCGCGTTGAGGGAGAGCGTCCCGTTGGTGGGGTAGAAGTCGGGCCTCGCGTGGACGACGACCCGGGAGCCCTCGGTGATCGGCGTCGACGAGCGGTCGAGCACCACGCGGCGGCAGGTGACCGACATCGAGATCTTGGCGTCGAGGTCGCGCAGCGTGAGGAAGCAGACACCCTGGCGCCGCGTCAGCTGGGCGATCTCGCCCTCGATCCACTGGGCCCCGAGGCGCGCGATGTAGTCACCCATCAGCTGGGAGATCACGCGCAGCGGCGCAGGGGAGTCGGGGCTGGTCTCGAGGGCCATGCCGCCACCCTAGGGGCATCGGAGGACAGGGGAGGCCGACGGCGCCGAGGGCTGTGGACGGCTCCCCTACGATGGGGACCATGGCTTCGGACACCGTGACTCTCGGCATGCCCGCCCTCGGGGCGGACCGTGACCTGCTGCTCGCCGCGCCGCGGGGCTACTGCGCCGGCGTGGACCGCGCGGTCATCACCGTGGAGAAGGCGCTCGACCTGTACGGCGCTCCGGTGTACGTCCGCAAGCAGATCGTCCACAACAAGCACGTCGTCCAGACGCTGGAGGCGCGCGGCGCGGTCTTCGTGGAGGAGCTCGACGAGGTCCCGACCGGGTCCACCGTCGTCTTCTCGGCCCACGGCGTCTCTCCGGCCGTCCACGACGAGGCCGAGGCGCGGGGTCTCAAGACCATCGACGCCACCTGCCCGCTGGTGACGAAGGTGCACCACGAGGCGAAGCGCTTCGCCCGCGAGGACTACCGCATCCTGCTGATCGGTCACGCGGGGCACGAGGAGGTCGAGGGCACCTCCGGGGAGGCGCCCGAGGCGATCACGCTCGTCGAGACCGTGGCCGACGTCGAGGCGCTGTCGTTCCCCGACGACACCAAGCTGTCGTGGCTCTCGCAGACCACGCTGAGCGTGGACGAGACGATGGCGATCGTCGACGCGCTGCGCGAGAAGTTCCCGCAGCTCGAGGACCCGCCGAGCGACGACATCTGCTACGCCACCCAGAACCGCCAGCTCGCCGTCAAGGAGATCTCCGACGGCGCCGACCTGATGATCGTGGTCGGCTCGGCGAACTCGTCGAACTCCGTCCGGCTCGTCGAGGTCGCGCTCGAGGCCGGCGCCAAGGCGTCGTACCGGGTCGACGACGTGACCGAGATCCGCGAGGAGTGGCTCGAGGGCGTCGACAAGGTCGGCGTCACCTCCGGCGCGTCGGTGCCCGAGGAGCTCGTGGAGGGCGTGCTGTCGTTCCTCAACGAGCGCGGGTTCCCGACCGCGACCGCGGTGCACACGGCCGAGGAGAGCCTGATCTTCGCGCTGCCGCCGGAGCTGCGCCGCGACCTGCGCAACGCCGGCCAGCCCGCCTGACGCACCGCCCCTCCCGTCCGCGTTGTGAAGGGTTGGGGTCGATTGCGGCATGCGCGAACCAACCGCAACCCTTCACAACGCGGACGGGGCCGGCGCGGACGCGGCGGGGGCGGGGACGGGCTCAGGCGCGGGCGTCCTCGGGGAGGCCGGCGAGGTGCAGCCCCGAACGCACCTTGTAGCGCTTGTTCACGTTGATCAGCACGGCGGTGAACGGCTCGAGCTGACGCGCGATCCGCAGGGACCCGGCGTCGACGCCGCGGAAGCCGGTGACCGTACGCGCGAGGTCCGCGACGAGGTCCTTCGCCTCCGTGTCGTCCCCGCAGACCAGCACGTCCTCGTGCGACAGCGGCTCCGGGGTCTTCCACAGCGACAGCGCGGCGAGGTGGTGGAACGCGCCGACGACCTTCGCGCCTGGCACCGCCCGCTGGGTGCCCTCGGCGGCCGACTCCGGCAGCGTGAGGCCGTACGGCCCGTTCCCGTCGAAGCCGAGCGGGTTCACGCAGCTGATCACGACCTTGCCGTCGAGGGCCGGGGCGAGCTCGGCGACCAGCGCGTCGTACCCGTCCCACGGCACCGCCAGCAGCACCACGTCCGCAGCGGCGGCCGCGTCGGCGTTGGTGGCGCCGGTCAGGGTGCCCGTCCCGCCGTTCTCGGCGACCCGAGCCGCGATCTCCTCGGCCTTCTCGCCCGCGCGTTCGGCCGATCGCGACCCGATCACGACGGTGTGCCCGGCCAGGGCGAAGCGGTACGCGAGTCCGCGGCCCTGGGGCCCGGTCCCGCCGACGACGGCGATGTGGTGAGTCATGATGTCCTTCGGTCCGGAGGGGTTCCGCAGTGTGACGCATCGTCTCACGCGTCCCGGAGGGCGTTTACGATGAGGCGATCATGACGAGCGACCGTGAGATCCGACGGGCGCTGGCCCGCGCCGAGGCCGGGAAGTCCCTCGACCATGCCGAGGCGGTGGCGCTCGCCTCCGCGCGCGGCGACGACCTGCAGCGACTGAGCGACGTCGCCACCAGGGTCCGCGACGCGGCGATGGTCGCGGCCGGGCGCCCCGGTGTCGTGACGTACTCGCGCAAGGTCTTCATCCCCGTCACCCGGCTGTGCCGGGACCGGTGCCACTACTGCACCTTCGCGACCACGCCCAACCGGGTCGAGCAGCCGTTCCTCTCGCCCGACCAGATCGTCGCGATCGCGGCGCAAGGTGCGGCGCAGGGCTGCAAGGAGGCACTGTTCACGCTGGGTGACCGGCCCGAGGACCGCTGGCCGCAGGCGGCGGAGTGGCTGCACGAGCACGGCTACGACGACACCCTCTCCTACGTCCGCGCGATGGCGATCCGCGTCCTCGAGGAGACCGGTCTGCTCCCGCACCTCAACCCCGGCGTGATGTCGTGGGCGGAGCTCCAGCGGCTCAAGCCGGTGGCGCCGTCGATGGGGATGATGCTGGAGACGACGGCGACGCGCCTGTGGTCCGAGCCGGGTGGCCCGCACTACGCGTCGCCGGACAAGGATCCCGCCCTGCGCCTCCGCGTGCTCGAGGACGCCGGCCGCATCGGCATCCCGTTCACCACCGGCATCCTCGTCGGCATCGGCGAGACGGTGGCCGAGCGCGTCGACGCGCTGTTCGAGCTGCGGCGGATCGCGAGGACGTACGGCGGCGTGCAGGAGGTCATCGTCCAGAACTTCCGCGCCAAGGACGACACGGCGATGCGCAACGAGCCCGACCTCGGCGTCGAGGAGTACCTCGCGACGCTGGCGACGGCGCGGGTGGTGCTCGGCCCGTCGGTGACGCTGCAGGCGCCGCCCAACCTGTCCGACCCGGCCTCGATCGCCCCGCTGCTCGCGGCCGGCGTGGACGACTGGGGCGGCGTCTCCCCCGTGACGCCGGACCACGTGAACCCCGAGCGCCCGTGGCCGCAGATCGACGACCTCGCGGCCTGGACCGCGGAGTCGGGGCTGCGGCTGGCGGAGCGGCTGACCGCGCACCCCCGCTTCGTGCGGGAGACGCTGTCGGGGGAGCGGCCGTGGTTCGACTCCCGGCTGATCCCGCACGTGTCGGCGCTCGCGGCGCCGGACGGTCTCGCCGACGCGGACGCGCCCGTGGCCGGTCGTCCGTGGCAGGAGCCCGAGACGCCGATGGAGGCCGCAGGTCGTACGGAGCTGCACGTCGAGGTCGACACGGTCGGGCGCAGCGCGGACCGGCGCTCGGACTTCGGCGACGCCGAGAATGGACAGAGCGCCGGTGTGTACGGCGACTGGGACGAGGTGCGCGAGCACGCGTCGCGGACCTCGGAGCCGCTCGGCCTGCCTTCGGTCCCCGAGCGCCTCGACGCCGACGTCCGTACGGCCCTGGCGCGCGCCGAGGCCGACCCCGCGGGTCTGTCGGATGCGGACTACCTCGCGCTGATGACCTCCGACGGGCCCGCGCTCGACGCGGTGTGCCGCCTTGCGGACGACCTGCGACGCGACGCGGTGGGTGACGACGTCACGTACGTCGTGAACCGCAACATCAACTTCACCAACGTCTGCTACGTCGGGTGCCGGTTCTGCGCGTTCGCGCAGCGCAAGTCCGACGCGGACGCGTACACGCTCTCCCTGGACCAGATCGGCGACCGGGTCCGCGAGGCAGCCGCGCTCGGCGCGAGCGAGATCTGCCTGCAGGGCGGGATCTCGCCCGACCTCGGCCCGTCGGCGTACGCGGACATCGTGCGCGCCGTGAAGGCGGCGTCGCCGGGCATCCACGTCCACGCGTTCAGCCCGATGGAGGTGGTGACCGCGTCGGCGAAGGCGGGCCGCTCGATCCGCGACTGGCTGACCGAGCTGCGCGAGGCCGGGCTCGACACCATCCCGGGGACTGCGGCGGAGATCCTCGACGACGACGTGCGGTGGGTGCTGACCAAGGGCAAGCTGCCGGCGGCGCAGTGGATCGAGGTCGTCGAGACGGCGCACTCGCTCGGCATCCGGTCGAGCTCGACGATGATGTACGGCCACGTGGACAACCCGCGTCACTGGGTCGGTCACCTGCGGACGCTGGCGGAGGTGCAGGAGCGTACGGGCGGGTTCACCGAGTTCGTCGCGCTGCCGTTCATCCACACCAACGCGCCGATCTACCTCGCCGGGGTCGCCCGGCCGGGGCCGACGCTGCGCGACAACCGCGCGGTCCATGCGCTCGCGCGGATCATGCTGCACGGGCGCATCGACAACATCCAGACGTCCTGGGTCAAGCTCGGGGTCGACGGCACCCGCCTGATGCTGCAGGGCGGCGCGAACGACCTCGGCGGGACCCTGATGGAGGAGACGATCAGCCGCATGGCGGGGTCGCAGCACGGCTCGGCCAAGACCGTCGAGGAGCTGCGCGTCATCGCCGAGGGGATCGGTCGGCCGGTGCGCGAGCGGCGGACCGACTACGCCCACCAGCGCGAGGCCGCCTGACGTCCCAGAATCACCCCGGCCGGGCGATGCCGACCGGGTCGGGTCGGCGCGAGAGTTCACTCAACGACGCTGTGGTGCGTCGGTGAATTCGTTGAAAGGGCCACACATGGACGACTTCTGGGACTTCTTCTGGATCCTGGTCTGGAGCTTCGTTTTCGTCGCTTACCTGATCATCTTGTTCCAGATCCTGACCGACCTGTTCCGCGACCGGGACCTGAGCGGCTGGCTGAAGGCGGTGTGGGTGGTCTTCCTGATCATCTTCCCGTTCCTCACCGCGCTGGTGTACCTGATCGCCCGTGGCACCGGCATGGCCGAACGGCAGGCCGCTGCGATGAGGGCGGCGAAGGCCGAGACCGACCAGTACATCCAGCAGACTGCCGGGCACGCGAGTCCGGCGCACCAGATCGAGACGGCGAAGGCGTTGCTCGACGCCGGCACGATCACGCAGGCCGAGTTCGACCAGCTGAAGGCCAAGGCGCTCAGCTGATCGTCACGACCACGCCGCGCCACGCCTCGGCGGTGAGCCTGGTCCCACGCGGCTGAACCGCGGTGGGACCGGACTCACCGCCGCGTGCGTGGGCGGCACGGGCGGTCAGTGCGCGACGGACGTACCGCGCCAGCCCACGATGCCGAGCGCGGCGGCGAGTCCGACGACGAGCGCGAGGGCGTGGTGGACGAGCGCGACCACGACCAGCTGCACCAGGGACGCGTCGGGCGGCGTGCCGGGCTCGTCGACCGCGGTCGGGCGGGCGATCGCCACGACCACGAGCACGGCCAGCATGACCAACGGCGGCACCACCGTAGGGGCGTAGAGCGCGTCGCGGGACGCGGCCAGGGCGTTGGTCGCGGACACGAGCACGAACATCACGTCGAAGAACCAGCCGAGCCTGCCGGTCGTCGCGATCTCGAGCCAGGCGGCCGAGAATCCGGTCACGACGGCGACGACGACCACCCCACGCGCCGCGAGGTCGTACTCGGCGGCGCGGGCCGTCCACGCCTTGCGGTGGCGTGGCGTCGGTCGTCGAGGACCGCGTGAGAGCCGTGCCCACTGCTGCACGTCTCCACGCTAGGGCGTGGTGCCCCGATCACCCCGTACGGCGCGCCGTGCCGCCGTCAGGATCGCTCGCGTCGGCGCTGCGGGCGGTCTCCTCGGCACGGGCCACCTCGGCGGAGGTGATCTCCTCGACGATCCGGTCGACGAGCTCGGGCGCCTGCAGCGGGCGCGCGAGGGCCTCGACCGGCGCCGGCGCCGGGATGTCGGTCTCCGGCGCGTGCAGCTCCGACATCCGGCGCGCGGTGACGAGCACGCGGGTCTCCAGCGAGCCCACCGCACCGTTGTAGGCGCGGACGGCGGCGTCGAGGCTGCGGCCGACCTTGCCGACGTGGCTGCCGAGCGTGCCGAGGCGCTCGTAGAGCTCGCGCGCCAGCTCGTGCACCTGCCGTGCCTCGTCCGCGAGCTGCGACTGCGTCCACGCGAAGCCGACGGTGCGCAGCAGCGCGATCAGCGTCGTCGGCGTCGCCAGGACGACGCGCCTGCCGGCGGCGTCCTCGATGAGCGTGCGGTCGGTCTCGAGCGCGGCCGACAGGAACGCCTCGCCCGGGACGAACAGGACGACGAACTCCGGCGACGTCGAGAACTGACGCCAGTAGGCCTTGGAGGCGAGCCCGTTGACGTGGGTGCGGAGCTGTCGCGCGTGTCGTGCGAGGTGCGCGGCGCGCTCGTCGTCGTCCTCGGCCTCGGTGGCGTCGAGGAACGCGTCGAGCGGCACCTTGGAGTCGACGACGACCTGCTTGTCACCGGCGAGGTGAACGACCATGTCGGGACGCAGGGCCGCGCCGTCGTCACGGACGGTCGTCTGGAGGTCGAAGTCGCAGCGGTCGACCATGCCGGCGAGCTCCGCGGCGCGCTGAAGGTGCATCTCGCCCCAACGCCCCCGCACCTGCGGCTTGCGCAGCGCCGTCGAGAGGGCCGCGGTCTCGCGACGCAATGACTCGCTCGTCGCGCGCACCTGCTCGACCTGCTCGCGCAGCTGGCTGTGCCAGGCGACCCGGCTGGACTCGAGGTCGCGCAGACGGCTGTCGAACCGGTCGAGGCTCTCCTTGACCGGCCCCACCGCCTGCGCCGTCGCGTGCGCGGAGAGCTGCACGTGGTCGGCGGTCGCCGCGTCCTGGCGGCGCAGGAGGCCGCTGCCGAGGACGACGCCGGCGGCGAGGCCCGCGAGCAGGGCGAGGAGAGCGACGAGGAGGAGCGTCATGCGGTCAGCGTGGCAGCCTCCACCGACAGTTCTGCGGAGGTGGCCGTCCGCGTCGCGGCGGCGTGGCGCGCGACCCACGCGGCACCGGTCCCGGCCGCGACGAAGAGCGCCGCGAGCCCGAGCCACCCCACCGTCCCGTGCTCGATCGCGGTCGCGGTCACCAGCGCGGGGGCGATCATCGAGGCGACGGCGTACCCCGTCTGGGTCAGGCCCTGGTACGCCCCGGCGCGCCGCGGGTCGGCCAGCTCGAACGACATGCCCCAGCCGCCGGCCTCTCCGAGGATCTCGCCGAGGGCGTGCGCGGTCGCGGCGACGACGAGGAGCGCGCAGGCGGTCAGGACGTCGCCGTACCCCGCGGCCGCGTAGAGCACGCACGCGCCCCCGAGCAGCCACGACCCCCGCCGGACCGCGATCCCGGCGCGGCGGACGTCGTGCGTGCCGCGCGAGGCCCGGACCTGCAGCGCGGCCACGATCGCGGTGTTGAGGACGAGCAGCACGGACACCATGGCGGTCGGCGCGTCGGTCGTGGCGATCCAGAGCGGGACACCGACGGTCTGGAGCCCGAAGTGCATCGCGACGACGGCGTTGAGGACCACGCTGGCCACGTACGTGCGGTCCCTCCACGGCGACGAACCCCCGGCGGGCGACGAGCCCCCGTCCGGCGTCGCGGCGCCCACGGGCTCCGGTGCCGTCTCGACCATCCGCGCCGCGAGCTCGGGCACCACGCGCGGGAGCCGTACCAGGGGGACCGCCGCCGCGAGGAGCAGCACGCCGACCGACACCATCGCGGCCTGGTACGCCGCGGCGGAGCCGACCAGCAGCGCCGCAGCCGCGACGACCGTGCCGAGCCCGATGAACACGTTGGTCACGACCCGCATGCGCGCGCGGACGGCGACCCGGTCGGGGCCGGTGTACCAGCGGGCGAGCATCGCCTGCTTGGCCGTCCCCTGGGCGGAGCGCATCGCGACCGCGAGGCAGGCGACCAGCGTGAAGACCAGCGCGTCGGCCGCGACCGTGTAGGCGAGCATCGCGACGCCGTTCAGCGTCACCGCCCACGACTGGACGTGGTGGGCGCCGACCCGGTCCGAGAGCCAGCCGGCGCCGTACGAGGCGAGCACGCCGGCGCCTCCGGCGATGCCGAGGCCCAGACCCACCGTCGTCGCGTCGAGGCCGATCACGCGCGTGAAGTAGAGCGCGCTGACGGTGTAGAAGACGCCGCTCGACAGCGCGAAGGCCATCGTGCTGAAGGTCAGCGAACGCGCGACGCGGTCGCGGGGGAGGAAGGTCTCGATCACGAGGACAGTTGTCCCCGATTGCCCGGAGAAACCAAACAGATATAGCGTATGACTTCATGATCGGCGGGATCCTCGAGTACGAGCTGAGCGGGTGGGACCTCGCGGAGGTCCGGTTCGCGATCTCGCCGGTCAACGAGCTGACGCTGTCGTTGCGGACGTTCCGCGAGCCGGGACGCTACCCCGTCCACCTGCCGTGGCTCCGTGCGACGCAGGCGGCGCGAGCCGGCCTCGACACCGCGATGCTCCGCGCGCTGACCAACGAGGCGCTGTCGACGCCGGACTTCCTCACGCCCCGGCCGTACACGCCGCTGACCCGCATCGACGACGAGCTCCGCGTCGTCGCGAAGGTCGGCGACGACCGCCTCCGCCACGACCTCCGCGCCGTGCACCCAGGTCGCCTCCCGCACGCCCTGCGCGGCCCCGCCGACGAGGTCCGCACCCGGATGCTGCGCGCGCTCCGCACGTACTGGGACGCGTGCTTCGCCCCCTGGTGGCCCCGCATGCGGACGGTCCTGCAGGCCGACATCGTCTACCGCGGGCACGTCACGGCGAACGAGGGCGTGGCGGCGATGTTCGACGGGCTGAGCGACCGGGTCACGCTGGACGGCGACGTCGTCCGCGTCCGCCTCAACTCGCGGCTGCGCTCGCGGCGCCCGACCCGCGGGGAAGGCCTCACGCTGGTGCCGAGCCTGTTCACCCGCGGAGCGAGCGTGCCGATCGCAGAGGACGAGCCGCCGATGATCATGTACGGCGCACGCGGCGCCGGCACGCTCTGGCAGGCCCAGCCGCGACGCTCTCCGAAGGTGCTCGCCGAGCTGCTCGGCGCGACCCGGGCCGGCCTCCTGACGGCCCTCGCGGTGCCGGCGTCCTCGACCGAGCTGGCGGGGCGGCTCGGCGTCACGACGCCCGCGGTCAACCAGCACCTGCGGGCGATGCGCGACGCCGGGCTGCTCACCAGCGCGCGTCACGGACGGTCCGTCCTCTACCTGCGCTCGGAGCTCGGCGACGCGCTCGTCGGCGCAGGGTCGGACCCGGATGGTACGAACGTGGGGTGACCGTCCTGCCTCCTCGCACCACGCTCGCGCTGCCGATCCGGACCGAGCGGCTGGTCCTGCGGCCGTACAAGGCCGACGACGCGCCGCGGGTGCTCGACATCCAGAGCCGGTACGACGTCATCCGCTGGCTCGGCGACCCGCCGCACGTCCCGATGGAGACGCTCGACCAGGCTCGCACGTGGATGAGCGACCTCAACGCGCTCCCGGAGAACGACCCCCGCTGCCTCGGGCTCGCGGTCGAGGTCGCGGAGTCCGGCCTGGTCGTCGGGACGGTGATGCTGACCACGCTTCCTCGTACGGACCCGGCCGAGCTGCAGGTCGGGTGGCACCTGCACCCCGACTCGACCGGCCGCGGCTACGCGACGGAGGCGGCTCGCGCGCTGCTCGACGCGGCGTACGAACACTTCGACGGCGAGCAGGGGACGCCGCTGGTGGACCGCGTGTGGTGCGACATGTTCGCCGACAACGAGCCGTCGGCGGCGATCGCCGTGCGGCTCGGGTTCCACGACACCGGCATCCGCGACGACCCCTGGTACGACGGCGACGGCCACATCTTCGTCACCACGCGCGACGACTGGGCGGCAGGCCGTCGGGCGCGCCCCGTACGCTAGTTCCTCGTGGCACTCACCATCGGCATCGTCGGTCTCCCCAACGCGGGCAAGTCGACCCTCTTCAACGCCCTCACCAAGAACGACGTCCTCGCAGCGAACTACCCGTTCGCGACGATCGAGCCCAACGTCGGCGTCGTCGGCGTCCCCGACCCGCGGCTCGACGAGCTCGCCAAGATCTTCGGGTCCGAGCGGGTCCTCCCGGCGACCGTCCAGTTCGTCGACATCGCCGGCATCGTGCGCGGCGCGTCGGAGGGGGAGGGCCTGGGCAACAAGTTCCTTAGCCACATCCGCGAGTCGGACGCGATCTGCCAGGTCACGCGTGTCTTCCGCGATCCCGACGTCACCCACGTCGACGGCAAGGTGTCGCCGAGCGACGACATCGAGACGATCCGCACCGAGCTGATCCTCGCCGACCTCCAGACCATCGAGAACGCCCTCCCGCGCCTGGAGAAGGACGCGAAGAAGGACAAGGAGCTCGTCCCGAAGGTCGCCGCCGTCCAGCAGGCGCGTACGCACCTGGAGGCGGGCACCGGCGTGTTCGCCGCCGGCCTCGACCCCGAGCCGCTGCGCGACCTCCACCTCCTGTCGGCCAAGCCCCAGCTGTTCGTCTTCAACTGCGACACCGACGAGCTCGCCGACGAGGAGCTCAAGGCCCGCATGCGCGAGATCGTCGCGCCCGCCGAGGCCGTCTTCCTCGACGCCAAGATCGAGGCCGAGCTGGTCGAGCTCGGCGACGAGGAGGAGGCGCGCGAGATGCTCACCGAGATGGGTGTCGAGGAGCCTGGCCTCGACGTGCTGGCGCGTGTCGGCTTCGAGACCCTCGGCCTGCAGACCTACCTCACCGCCGGCCCGAAGGAGGCCCGCGCGTGGACCATCAAGAAGGGCGCGACGGCACCCGAGGCGGCCGGGGTCATCCACACCGACTTCCAGAAGGGCTTCATCAAGGCCGAGATCGTCTCGTACGACGACCTGGTCGAGGCCGGTTCGATGAACGCCGCGAAGTCGGCCGGCAAGGTCCGCATGGAGGGCAAGGACTACGTGATGGCCGACGGCGACGTTGTGGAGTTCCGCTTCAACGTGTAGCGGAGACGGGCAGACTGCTCGGATGAAGAATCTGGACGAGCTCGACCCGATGTGGGAGGCGCAGAAGGCCGAACGCCTCCGGCTCGGCGACGACCTCTCGGTTGCGCGAGAGGTCGAGCACTTCGCTTACTTCCGGCGCAAGGCGAGCGCGGTGGCGGCGGCAGAGGTCCTGGTCGATCGGGGCTTCGACGTGGCTCACGGGCGCTCGGGCCTCAAGACCCACGTGTGTGCCGCGCGCTCCGAGGCGCTCGAGGACGACGACGTACGGCGCTTCCTCGCCGAGGTCGTCGACGTCGTCGAGGCGCACGGCGGGACGTACGACGGCTGGGGCGCTGAGACCTCGGGCTGAGGTCACCTCACGGGGCGGAGCGCCGGATCACCGCGCAGCGGCGTCGCGGCGCCCCAACGCCTCCACCAGCACGGGGGCGGCGAGCTCCACGGCGAGCAGCAGATCGTGGAAGCGGTGCGGTCGACCCAGCGTGGCGCGGGTCGCGAGCCGCCCGACGCCGCCGGCAGCCATGAGCCAGGCGAGGACGCGCATCCGGTTCAGGTCGGGCTCCTCGCCGGACGCGGCATCGAGCCAGCTGAGTCCGTAGCCGGCGAACACCGGGCCCATGAACCGTACGTAGGAGTCCGTCGTCGCGTCGTCGGAAAGGCCTGGCTCCCCGCGGACGCCGGCGACCAGCTGCATGCCTCCGATCGCGATGCAGGTCGTACCGGTCACCCGTCCCAGGACTCGTAGCGCAGACATGGAGCCATGGTGGCACCTCGCAGGGTCTGCGAGCGCGTCACTTCGCGTCACTTCGCGGCCGGCGACGGTCGACAGCCCACGCGGCGCCGACGAGCAGGGCGGCCGCGAGGGCGGCGCCGACCGCGAGGGTGAATCGCTCGACCTGTGCCTGGCGACACGTCCGCACCAGCTCGTCGTAGTCCGGCGGCTGCTCGCCGCCTGGGGTGTCGCGCTCGTTCAGCAGCACGGCATCGTACGGCGCCAGGCACGTGTAGCTCGCGGTCCCGTCCCAGCTGGGGTCGGCGGGCACGTCCGGGTTGTCGGCGGCGAGGACGACCGCGGCGAGCGCAAGCACCCCGGCGGCGACGATCAACACAGACGCAACGACTCGTGGCAGTGGCACGGCCGAAGTCTGGCAGCGTCGGGCGGCGTGCGTCCTGAGATCGGGCAGGACAGATGAGACAAAGATTGAACATTCCGCCACGGCCGGACCCCGACCCGTGCTTACCTCAGTCAACCGTTTCGCGGAGGGGGCCCCCGGATGAAGAAGCTGTTGGTCGTGCTCGTGGCTGTGCTGTTGTCCGTGGGCATTCACGTGAGCGTCGCGTTCGCCGACGACAGTGGCGGCGAAGGCGCGTCGCAAGAAGTTGCCGGATCCGACGCTCAGGCCAGCGAGCCTGACGCTGCCGAGGCTGCCCCGTCGGAGGAGTCCGACGCCGGCGAGGCTGTGGACCCACCCGCCGAACCGGTCAAGGGTGACGAGCCCGAGGAGCCGAAGGCAGACGACGGCAAGGGCGACGACGGTGGGAAGGGTACGCCGGACGATGACGGCGGCAAGGGTACGCCGGACGACGACGACGGCGGCAAGGGCGACCCCGGCGACGGCAAGGGCAAGGGCGAGGTGACCCCGGCGAACCCGACGGTCGTCCAGGCGACCTGCAAGGGCAAGGGCGAGAACGGTCCCACGCCCCCCTCGATCACGCTGCCCGCCGACACCGCGCTCGTGTCGTACACGCTGATCGACGCCGAGACGGGCGCCCCTGCGACGACCGTCGAGCCGGGCAAGACGTACATCGTCCGGGCCGTCCTCTCCACCACCGCCGACCCCAAGCCGGTGTTCTCCAGCGACCTGCCGGACGGCTGGGTCGTGATGGGCAAGGGAGGCAGTGCCGAGCTCACGATCACGCTGACCGTCCCGGACTGCGACGTCGTGCCGCCGGCACCCGTCTGGGTCGACGACTGCGGCCCGGGCAACGGGTCGTGGGAGTTCACCGACACCGAGGCCTACACCTACACCGAGACGGTCAACGAGGACGGCTCGATCACCGTCACGGCCACGCCGAACGAGGGCTACACGTTCCCCGAGGAGACCGTGACGGAGTGGACCGAGACCGACTCCGACGAGGAGTGCGTCGTCGAGCCGCCGGCGCCGGTGTGGACGGACAGCTGCGAGGTCGCCGGGAGCTGGGACGTGCCGCCGGACGGCGAGCACTACCACTTCGACGTCACCGTCGGCCCCGACGGGACGCAGACGGTCACGCTGGTCGTCGACGACGGCTACGCGCTGCCGCCCGGCGCGGTGACCGAGTGGACCGAGACCGAGGACGCCGCGAACTGCGGCCTGGTCCCCGGCGACATCGCGTCCCAGTGCGTGAGCGCCGTTCCGTACCTCTCCTACGCCGTCACCCTGCCGCCGGGCCTGCACGAGGTCCCCGCGAACCCGGTCACGATCACCTTCGTCAACCCTGACGGCGACGACTACGTCGTGTCGGGTCAGCCGCTCAGCGGGCGGCTGCTGTGGCCGGGGGCGTCGGCGACGGAGCCCCTCCAGTGGCCGGGCTGGAGGATGCTGCCGGACGGCACGTACGTCGAGACCGACGGCAACTTCGCGTGGACCCGCAAGGGCATCACGGTGCGCTTCGACGTGAACCCGACGTACTCGACCACGGTCACGTATCCCCAGGAGAGCTCGACCTGCGCCAACCCGCAGCGCGTGACGGACACGCCTCCGGACGGCCCGGACACCCCGGACGGCCCGGACACCCCGGACACGCCCGTCGGCGACGAGCCGCCGCTGCCGAACACGGGCGGTACGCCGCTCCTGCCGGCCGTCGTGGGAGTGCTCCTTGCGGTCACGGGCGGGCTCCTGCTCCGCCTGCGCCGGCACCTGACGGACTAGGGACGGGCAGCGACGGCGCGCACGAGCGCGCGACCCTCAGTCCGGGCGGAGCGGTTCGACAACGGACCGCTCGGCGGGGACGCCCGCGTCGCGCACGGCCGGGCCTCCACCGCGGCGAGGCCATTCGCGGTAGGCGCGAAAAGCCAGCGGCACCCCTCGAGCGGTCGCGACGTCACGGCCGTCGGTGACCTGGACATGGACGTGCGGCTGGGTCGAGTTGCCGGAGTTGCCGCACGCGCCGAGCGGACTGCCCGTCGTGACCGCGTCGCCGGCCCGGACCCGGAGCGACCCGTTGCGCAGGTGGACGAGCGTCACGAACGCGTCGCCGTGGGCGAGGGTCACGTAGTTGCCGGCGATCGCGTACGGCCCGCGTCGTACGCGCGACGCCTGCCCCAGCGCGTACGGCACCAGGGCGACCTGCGATCGGCGCGCCGCGTGGTCGGGCTCGCCGTCGTGCACCTCGACGACGGTGCCGTCGCAGGGGGCGAGGACCGGTCGGCCGTAGGCGAAGAAGCGCTCGGGCGGCTCGGTCGCGAGGAACGTCCGCCAGTCCCGCACCGGCGCCGTACGACCCTGGTGGTCCACGCCGACGAAGTCGATCGCGTAGCGGGTGCCCATGAGGTCGGTGCCGTGGCTGGGGACGCGGCGGGCGGGACTGTTCTGGACGAGCCACCGGCCGGTGAACGGCAGATCCAGGACGACGGTCACGCGTCGAGGCTACTGCGCACGACGACCGCGTCCCGGCCAGCGGGGAGCGTCATTCGCGTCCGTGGTCGCGGCGCTTGCGCCCGATCAGCAGCAGTGCACCACCGCCGACGAGCAGTGCGGCGCCGAGAAGGATCGCCGAGGCGGCCACCGTGGCGCCCGTGCCCGGAAGGGCGCCGGTGCCCTCCGTCGCGCCGGTGCCACCAGACCCGCCCGACCCGCCCGAGCCGCTGGGTGATGTCGGTGCCGGTGTCGGCGACGTGGCTGTCGAGGGGCTCGGCCCGGTCGTGGGCGGCGAGCTGGGCTCCGTCGTGGGTGGCGAGCTGGGCTCCGTCGTCGGTGGCGTCGTGGGAGGCGACGTGGGCTCGGTCGGCTCGTCGTCCTCGTCCAGCTCGTTGGTGATCCGGCACGTCACCTCCTCGCCGTCGGTGAGCGTGACGGTGTCGTCTCCCTCGAGGACGCCGCCGCCGAAGCACTCCCACGGGTCGGCGACGTACTCCTCGTCGCCATCCGGCCCGCCGGACTCCGCCAGCGTGTACGTGCCAGCCGTGACCGGCACGCGTGTCACCGCCCGCGAGCCCGACACCCCGGAGAGGTTCGTCGGCCCGGTCGCGGTCAGCGTCCAGTCCGTGGGGACTGCGGTGCCGTCTCCGAGCACCCGCTTCTCGAGGGTCAGGATCGGCCCGGTCCATCGGTTGGTGGCCGTGCAGGTCACGTCGCCGTTCTCCGGCACGCCGACCGTGGCACCCTCCACCACGCCGCCCTCGCACTCCCAGCCCACGAGCGCGAAGCCGTCCGGTCCCCCCGACTCGGCGAGCGCGTACCCACCGGGCGGCACGGGCACGCGCGTCACGGACGCGCTGCCGCTCGGGCCGGAGAGCGTCGTGCCGTCGGTCGACGCGCCGCCGGTGGCCGTCAGGGTCCACTCCCCGGGCGAGGCGGTCTCGGGGTCGACGACCTTGATCAGCGTGAGGAACCCGCCGACCCAGCCGTTCGCCACGGTGCACGTGACGTCGTCGTCCGCGGCCAGCGTCACCGCGTCCCCGGTGAGCGTGCCGCCGGTGCAGGTCCATCCGTCGGAGGTGTAGCCGGCGGGGCCGTCGCTCTCGGACAGCGCGTACGTCCCGGGCGCGACCGGGACGCGGGTGACCTCGGGCGACCCGGTCGCGCCGGAGAACGAGGTCGAGCCGTCGGCGGCCAGCGTCCAGTCGGTCGCGGCGGCCGCGCCGCCGTCGCCGTTGTCGAGGCTCTTCGCGAGCGTGAGGTACGACCCTGCCCAGGTGTTCGTGATGGTGCAGACCACGTCCTGCTCGGGCTCGATCGCGATCTGGTCGTCGGTCACCGTCGCCGGCTCGCCGTCGACCGTGCAGGACCACGCGCTGGCGTCGTACAGGTCCTCGTCGGGGCCGGACTCGCTCAGCGTGAACGTGCCGACGGGCACCGTCACCGAGCTGACGTCGTTGCTCCCGGTGGCGCCGCTCATCGTGAAGCCGTCCGGACCGTCTGCGGTGAGCGTCCAGTCCGTGGCGGCGTCGGGGCCTCCGACGACGACCTTCCTGAGGGTCAGGTGCGGCGGCACCCAGGTGTTGGTGGCCGTGCAGGTGACCGCGCTCCCGGCCGCGATCGTGACCGTGGTGCCCGTCAGCGCGTCGGCGGGTGTGCACGCCCAGCCGCTGAGGTCGTAGCCGCTCGGTCCGTCGTCCTCCGCCAGGTCGTACGCGCCTGCCGGCAGGCCCCCCGACACCCCGCTCGACCCAGACAGGGTCGCGTCGTCGCCGGTCGCGCTGAGGGTCCACGACGACGGGGGAGCGCTGCCACCCTCGACGCTCTTGAGCAGGGTGAGCACGCCGCCGGTCCAGGTGTTGGTGACGGTGCACGTGATGTCGTCGTCCTCGTCGACCGTCACGGACCCGCCGGGAGCAGCGACGGGTTCGCCGCGGTTCAGGCACACCCAGTCGCTCGCGTCGTACCCGGCCGGGCCCTCGGACTCGCTGAGGTCGTACGTGCCCTCCTCGACGCTCACGTTGCTGACGTCGGAGGATCCGCTGGTCCCCGAGAGCACCTGGCCCGGACCGCTCGCCGTGAGGGTCCAGTCACCGGGAGCCGCCGTGCCGCCGCCGGTGTTGACGACCTCCTTCACCAAGGTGAGGTGGGGCAGGTTCGCGGAGTTGGTGATCGTGCAGGTGATGTTCTGGTCGAGCTCGACCGTGATCTGGCCGTTGGTCACCGGCAGGTCCGCGACGGTTCCGTCGGCGGCAGCGGCCTCGCACGTCCAGGCGCCGGCCGTGTAGCCGGTCGGTCCCGACTCGGACAAGGTGTAGGTGCCGATGCGCGCCGGCTGGTTCGTGACGGCCGCGGAGTTGCCGGGCCCGGTGATGTTGTTCGGGCCCTGGGCGGTGAGCTGGAAGTCCGACGGCGAGGCCGAGCCCCCTTCGACGACCTTCACCAGGGTGATGTGCGACTGGATGGCCTCGTTGTCCACGGTGCACGTGACGTTGCCGCCGGGCGGGACCGTGATCGTGGGCGTCGGGTCGGTGGAGGTGAAACCGTCGCTGCACTCCCAGTCCTGGAAGCGGTAGCCGTCGACGCCGCCGCTCTCCGAGATCGTGTAGTCGCCGTCGGGCACGGTGCGGCTCTGGAACCCGTTGAGCCCGTCGCCGGAGAACTCCTCACCGGTCGCGTTGTGGACCGCGTGCATCTCCCAGAGCTGCCGCCGACCCTCGCTGGCGCCGGTGTCGAGGTTCTCGATGCGTTTGAAGAGCGACAGCGTCCCCGGGACCTGCGCCTGGGCGGGCGCGCCGACCGCGGCAGGGACTGCGGCGAGGAGTACGGCGGCCGCGAGCGCGAGCCACCTGGCTGGACCTGGTCGACTGCCTCTGCGCACGCGCTCATTCCCCCTCTGAGCAGCCCGGACCCGGGTGTCCGGACACGACGAAACTAACAAATCGGACCGCCGGTCACCGGTCGGGCGTACCCGTCGGACTCTGACACCACCGCCGCTTACCGTAGAGGCGTCGCCGACCCCCTCGAGGAGCTGAGAGTTGTCCACCCCGGACGTCCCCCGCGCCCAGCCCGGACCTGTGCCCCCGCCGTACGCCCCGCCCACCACCGACGCCCCGCTCGACTCTCGTGCCGCCCTTTCGATCCGCAACCTGTGCAAGTCCTTCGGCGACAAGCTCGCGGTCGGCGGGGTGAGCCTGGACATCCCGTCCGGCTCGTTCTACGGGATCGTCGGCCCCAACGGGGCGGGCAAGACGACCACGCTCTCCATGGCGACGGGGCTGCTGCGCCCCGACCTCGGCCACGTCTCGGTCCACGGGGTCGACGTGTGGCGCGATCCCGTCGCCGCCAAGCAGCAGCTCGGCGTCCTCCCGGACGGGCTGCGGCTGTTCGACCGGCTCACCGGCGCGCAGCTCATCGCGTACGCCGGCGAGCTGCGCGGGCTGGACCGCGAGACGGTGCGCTCGCGCACGTACGACCTCCTGGGCGCCCTCGGTCTCGCGGAGGCGGCCGACACGTTGGTCGTCGACTACTCGGCCGGCATGACCAAGAAGGTCGCGCTGGCGTCCGCCCTGGTCCACGCGCCGCGCGTCGTGGTGCTCGACGAGCCGTTCGAGTCGGTCGACCCCGTGTCGGCGGCCGGGATCCGCGAGCTGCTCACCGAGTTCGTCGCGAGCGGCGGCACGGTCGTGGTCTCGTCGCACGTGATGGACCTCGTGCAGCGCATGTGCAGCCACGTCGCGGTCATCGCCCGCGGGCTCCTGCTCGCGTCCGGCACCGTCGACGAGGTCCGCGCGGGCGAGTCGCTCGAGGACCGGTTCGTGCAGCTCGTCGGCGGAGCGCAGACCACGGGAGGGCTGTCGTGGTTGCGGTCCTCCTGAGGCTCAAGCTGACCCTGGTCCTCAACGGGTTCCGTCGTTCGGTCTGGCAGACCGTCGGGTTCGTCCTCGCGGCGCTCTACGCGCTCTCGGTCGTCGTCATGGTGGCGGCGGGCTCGATCGGCCTGTCGTTCCTGCCCCAGGACGAGGCCCGCACCTGGCTCGTCGTGGGCGGATCGGTCGTCGTGCTGGGGTGGTGGCTGGTGCCGCTGCTCGCGTTCGGCCTCGACGCGACGCTCGACCCGCGGAGGTTCCAGACGTACGCGATCCCGCGTCGCGAGCTGCTCGTCGGACTCGCGGTCGCGGGCATGATCGGGGTGCCTGGTGCGGCCACGCTGCTCTCGGGACTGTCGACGGCGCTCGCGTGGTGGGACGCGCCGCTCGCGTTCCTCGCTGCCGTCGTCGGAGCGGTCCTCGGCCTCGCCGTCTGCGCGGTCGGGTCGCGCGCGATCACGGCGGTGATGGCACCGCTGCTCGACTGGCGCCGCTTCCGTGAGGTCGCCGTGGTCGTGGTGGTCGTCCCGATCATCATGCTCGGTCCGCTGATCGGCAGGGCGTTCGACGACGTCTCCGGCGTCGACACGTGGGTGCCGCAGGTCGCCGACGTCCTGGCCTGGACGCCGCTGGGGGCGCCGTGGTCGCTGCCGGGCGACGTCGCCGCCGGAGACTGGCTCGCCGCGCTCGGACGGGTCGCGGTGACGCTGGCATCGCTCGCGCTCCTCCTCGCGGCCTGGGGTGCGGCGCTGGCTCGTACGCTCGAGCGCCCGCCGTCGCACGGACCTGCGGCGCAGGCGCAGGGCTACGGGTGGCTCGACCGGTTCCCTGGCACGCGCACGGGCGCGATCGCGGCACGCTGCCTGACGTACTGGCAGCGGGATCCCCGCTACGCCGGCTCGATCGCGTTCGTGCCGTTCGTGCCGGTGCCGTTCATCGTGTTCGGCGGGCTCGAGGGCAACCAGAGCCTGCTCTGGATCGCCCCGGTCATCGCGTACGTCATGGGGTTCGCGATCTCGGCCGACCTCGCGTACGACAACACCGCGCTGTGGTTGCACCTCGTCTCCGGGGTCCGCGGCGCGGCCGACCGAGCGGGGCGCGTGATGGCGGTGCTGACGTTGTCGCTGCCGATCGTGCTGGTCTTCGTGGTCGGTGGAGTGTGGGCCGTCGACCGGTGGGACATGCTGATCGCGGTCGCGGGCGCCTCGTTCGGGGTGCTGCTCGTCGCGGCCGGCGCGTCGTCGGTGCTGTCGGCGTCGTACGTCTACCCGGTCCCGAAGCCCGGCGAGGGCATGTTCGCGCAGCCGCAGGGCGGGACGACGGCGGTGTTCGTGGGGCAGACCGTCGGCATCCTGGTCGTCGCGCTCCTGTCCGCGCCGACGCTGGTCGCGCTCGTCGTCGCGATGACGACCGGGGCGGTGTGGGCCACGGTGCTCACCGTCGTGATCGGGCTCGGCTCCGGCGCGGCTGCGCTGGCCGTGGGAATCCGCAAGGGCGGAGCCATCCTGGACCGGCGGGGCCCGGAGATCCTGCAGCAGATGGCCGCCTGGAGCTGACAGGGCCCCGCCTGCGTGCGAGGCCGGGACGGGCCGGTCCGGTCAGGAGGTGCCGGTCCCGCCCGCGACCTCGTACGACCACAGCTCGGCGCTGACGCCGACCGGACCCTTGCCGCCGTGCCCGTGGCCACCGGCGTGCTCGCCGCCGTGGCCGTGCGGGCCCGCGTGCTCGCCGGCGTGACCGCCCTCGCCGTGACCGGCGTGGCCGTGCGCACCCGCGTGCTCGCCGGCGGCAACCCCGCGGTGCCCGTGCGCGAAGGCGGGGGAGGTCTTCCACGCCTCGAACGCCTCCTCGTCGCGCCAGCGCGTGATGACGAGCCAGACGGTGCGGTCGTCGGTCGGCTTGAGGAGCTCGAAGCCCTCGAACCCGTCCACGCCGTCGACGGCGCCGGTGCGGGCCGCGAAGCGCTGGGCGAGCTCGTCACCGGAGTCGGCAGGGACGGTGATCGCGTTGATCTTGATGACGCTCATGAGTCCGATGCTAGGCGGACGTCTGCTCCGAACCGAGCGGGCTCCCGGCACGGGCCCCCGGACGTACGAGCCGCGCCCCGACCCGGACGAGGAGGACGGCGAGCACGACAGCGGCTGCGGCCACGCCGATCCACACCCCGTTGCTCGCGGACCGGCCGATCGCGTCGTCGAAGAGCGGGGTGAGGCTCAGCAGGGCGTACACGGCGGTCACGGCGAGCAGCGGGACGAGCACGAGCGCCAGCGCGCCGGCCACCGCACGGCCGTACGACAGGTCGGCGGACCGCCCGATGATCAGCCCGGCGACGAGGCCCGTGACCCCGAGCTCGAGGATCGGGACGGCCAGGAAGACGACGTGGTCGCCCGCCTGGATGTCGTCGTTCATGAAGTACGCCAGCATCCACGCGAGCGGTAGCGCGAAGAGCAGCACCACCACCGAGGCGATCAGCGGGCCCGCGACCCGTGCGACGTGCGATCCGGTCCCGGTGCTCATGCGTCCGATGCTAGGCTGCGGCTCCGCGTCCGGACGACGGTCGTGCGGCAGCGGCTCTAGGCTGTCGCCGTGACCCCTCACGCGACGTCCCTGCCCGCGCATGTCGACGCCGACCGTGTCGTCCTGCCCGACGGCGTCGTCGAGCACGGCTGGGTCGAGCACCGTGACGGTGTCGTCACGGCGGTCGGCCGCAACGACGGTCCCGTGCCCGGCGCGCCCGCCCTGGTCCTCCCCGGGTTCGTCGACGTCCACTGCCACGGCGGCGGAGGGGCGTCGTTCGAGGACGGCCTGGACGCCGCGCGCACGGCGGCCCGGACCCACGCCGCCCACGGGACCACCGCGATGCTCGCGAGCCTGGTGTCCGCCCCGGTGGACGTGCTCGCCGCGCAGGTCGAGGGACTCGCGTCGGCGATCCGGTCCGGCGAGCTCGGTCCCGTCCGCGGGATCCACCTCGAAGGCCCGTTCCTGTCGCCCGACCACCGGGGTGCGCACGATCCCGAGGCGCTCACGTTCCCGACGCCCGAGGCGGTCGCGACGCTGCTTGCGGCCGGGGGCGGGCTCGTCCGGATGGTGACGCTCGCCCCGGAGCTCCGTGGCGGGCTCGACGCGATCGAGCAGCTCGTCGCCGAGGGCGTCGTCGCCGCGGTGGGGCACACCGACGCGGACTACACGCTCGCGGGCGAGGCGTTCGCCCGAGGCGCCACCGTCCTGACCCACGCGTCCAACGCCATGCTCCCGATCCACCACCGCGCGCCCGGCCCGATCGTGGCGGCGCTCGAGGCCCCCGGCGTACGCCTCGAGGTCATCCTCGACGGCGTCCACCTGCACGACGCGTGGGCGCACCGCCTCCTGCTCGATGCCGGGGACAGGGGCGTCCTCGTCACCGATGCGATGGCGGCGGCCGCGGCCCGCGACGGACGCTACGAGCTCGGGGGTCTGGCTGTCGACGTCGCCGACGGCACGGCCCGGCTCGCGGACACCGGTGCGATCGCGGGGAGCACGCTGACGATGGACTCCGCGGTACGCCGTGCGCTGGGCGTGCTGGAGCTCGATCCCGCCGCGGTCGCGCGCGCGGCCTCGACGACCCCGGCTGCGGTGCTGGGCCTGGACGGCGGCGGTGCGATCACGGTCGGAGGACCGGCGGACCTCGTCGCGCTCGACGCGGCGTACCAGGTCGTGGGCGTCGCCTGAGCGGCGTCACACCGCCTGCGGCTCGGGACCCGCGGTGACGGCGTCGGCGTGGCGTGCCGGCGGCTCCTCCGAGGGGCCGGGCGCCAGCGCCGCGGCGATCGCGGTGGTGATCGGGACCGCGAGGACGAGGCCGATGAGCCCGACGAGGGTGCGCGCGATCTCGGCGCCGACCTGCTCGGTGCCCGCGATCTCGAGCAGCGAGCGGTCGTACGCGGTGATGAGCAGCAGCACCGTCATCGCCGTCCCCGCGTAGGCGAACACCAGCGTGTAGACGCTCGACGCGATGTGGTCCCGGCCGATCCGCATCGCCGACACGAACGTGCTGCGGCGGCTCGCTCCCGGCTGGGCGGCGCGCAGCTCCCAGACCGCGCTCGCCTGGGTCACGGTGACGTCGTTGAGCACGCCGAGCCCCGCGATGACCATCGAGGCAGTCACGACGCCGGACAGGCTGATCTGGCCCGCGACGGCCATCAGGATCTGGTCGTCCTCCGACGAGATCCCGGTGAGGTGGGTCCACCCGGTGGTCAGCCAGCCGAGGACCGCGGTGATCGCGACGCCGGACAACGTGCCGAACAGCGCCGCGGTGGTCCGGATCGAGATCCCGTGCACGAGGTAGAGCACCACGAGCATGATCGCGCTCGAGCCCACGACCGCGACGACCAGCGGATTCTCACCGGCCAGCAGCGCGGGGAGCACGAAGACCACGATCGCCCCGATCGTCCCGATCACGCCGGCGATCGCGAGCAGCCCACGCCAGCGCGCGACGAGGACGATCACGAGCGCGCAGGCGAGCGCCAGCCACACCAGCGGCATCCCGCGGTCGAAGTCGAGGAACTCGTACGTCGCCTCGTCGGTGCCTTCCGGCTGCACGCGCACGAGGTCCACGGCATCGCCGACCTCCACGCCGGTCCGGAACACCGCCGGCTGGACGGTCACGGTGGCCGACTCGCCGTCCGCGGTCCGGAGGAGCAGCTCGCCGCAGTCGCCCTGGACGGCGGGGAGACCGTCGGGCCCCACGGCACCGCCGCCGCAGTCGACGGCACGGACGTCGGTCACGGTGGCGGAGACGATGCTGACGCCCTGCGTGCCGTAGGGGTTGGGGGCCTTCGCGACCTCGTCGGCGGCAGGCCACAGGATCCACACCGCGACTGCGAGCACCACGCCCAGCAGTCCGACGACGACGGCGAGCGCGATCGCGAGGCCGCGTCTCCCGTGGTCGAGGTCCTCGCCCGGTCCGAGATGGCTGTGCGCGTGAGTCACCGACCTAGCGTCCCACGCCGCGCGCGTCGCCCGGGGGAGCGGCTCAGGCCTCGCCGCCCGCCTCGGCGATCGCGTCGATCTGCGCGGCCAGGGCGAAGTCGCGCGCCGACAGGCCGCCCGAGGAGTGCGTGGAGAGCGTGAAGGTGATGTCGCGCCAGCGGATGGTGATGTCCGGGTGGTGGTTGACGGTCTCGGCGGCCGCGGCCACCGCGTCGACGAGCGCGATGCCGTCGAGGTAGGTGGGTGCGCGGACCGAACGCACGATCGTGTTGCCGTCGTGGACCCACGCGGGCAGCGACTCCAGCGCGGACGCGATCTCGGCCTCGGGCAGGACGGTGTCGGGAAGCTCGGACTGGTCCATCCTCCGACCGTACGCGCTCGGCACGGCGGGCGCGGATCGGTAAGACCGCCCGGACGTGCGATTCTGCGCAGGCGGGGGCGGAACCGGCCGCGGGACGCGAATCGCACGTCGCCGTGGCGCCGCCGTGCCGGGTCCGCGCTAGTCTCGCCGCTTGTGGATCCCGTGACCGAACCCGTGCGCGTCGTCGTGGGCGTGGCGCTCGTGCGCGACGGGCGCGTGCTCGCGGCACGGCGTACCCGCCCCGCGGCGGCGGCAGGCGGCTGGGAGCTCCCGGGCGGCAAGGTCGAGCCGGGCGAGTCGGAGATCGAGGCAGCCCGGCGCGAGGTGGCCGAGGAGCTCGGGTGCGACGTGGCCGTCGGCCGACGGCTCGCAGGGGAGGTCGCGCTGCCCGGCGGGCTGGTCCTGCGGGCCCACGTCGGCGAGATCGTGTCCGGCGAGCCCGAACCGACCGAGCACGACCTGCTGCGGTGGCTCGGTCCGGACGAGCTCGACACCGTGCCCTGGTTGGACGCCGACCGGCCGTTCCTCCCAGAGCTCGCCGCGCTGCTGCGTCGTACGGGCACCTCGGAGCCGGCGGAGGCGCACTTCGACGAGGGCGACGACGCGGAGGAGGTGCTCGCCGCGCTGCACGCCGAGGGCTACGCGGCGTACCTGCACCGCGAGGGCTTCGCCGGAGAGGACGACAGCGAGGACCGGGCGTGGCTGGTGCGGGTCGAGGACCCCGACGCCGCCGTGCGCCTCGAGGAGCTCGTCGACGGAGTGGACCTGGCGTGGATGGTGGACGCGGGTACGACGCCGGGCACGCCGCCTCCCACGCTCCCGCCGCTGCCGACCGGCCCGAAGCGGCTCAAGCGGGACTGACCTACCGGCTCACGTCCGGCGTCAGGCGCGGAGGGCGGTGCGCAGGAAGTCGACCTGCAGCTGCGCGAGGTTCTCCGCGACGACCTCCTGCGGCGTCATGTGCGTGACCCCGGTCAGCGGCAGCACGCTGTGCGGCTTGCCCGCGGCCAGCAGCGCCGACGAGAGCCGCAGGGTGTGCGCGACGACGACGTTGTCGTCGACCATCCCGTGCACGATCATCAGCGGCGGCAGCTCGCCGAGCTCCTCGAGCCCGTTCAGCAGCGAGTTGGCGTCGTACACCTCGGGCTGCTCGTCGGGGTGCCCGAGGTAGCGCTCGGTGTAGAACGTGTCGTACAGCCGCCACTCCGTGACCGGCGCGCCGGCGACGGCGGCGTGGAAGACGTCCGGGCGACGCAGCACCGCGAGCGCCGACAGGTAGCCGCCGTACGACCAGCCCATGATGCCGACGCGCGAGGTGTCGACGTCGGCGCCGTACTTGTCGGCGACCGCCTCGAGGGCGACCACCTGGTCGTCGAGCGTGACGCCGGCGAAGTCGTCCCGGATGGCGCGGTCCCACGCCCGCCCGCGACCCGGCGTGCCGCGCCCGTCGGCGACCACGACGCAGAAGCCCTGGTCGGCGATCCACTGCGCCTGGAGGTACGCGCGGGAGGAGTGCAGGACGCGCTGCGCGTGCGGACCGCCGTACGGGTTCATGACGATCGGCAGCGACGCGACGTTGCCGTGCTGGTGGCCGCGGGGGAAGAGCACCGCCGTACGGATGCGGTCCTCGCCGGCCTCCAGGAACCGGACCTCGGGGTGGAGGCCGGGGTGCAGCGGGTGCGAGGCGATGTTGCCGACGGTGGCGCCGCGCCGGATCACGGTCACGGTCGGGAACGGCGACTCGAGCCCGTCGCGGATCCGGACGGCGGTGCCGCCGCGCTCGTTGCCGCTCCACACACCCGGCCCCTCGGTCAGCGGCAGCGTGTCGCCGTCCCAGCCGACGGCGTGGAGGTGGACCTGCGTCGGGTCCTCCGACGCCGTCACGATCGCGCCCTCGGCGCCGAGCGAGACGACCTTGCGGATCTGCAGGCCCTTCGGCGAGGCCGGCTCGCCGTCGACGAAGAGCGTCTTGGTGTCGTCGTGGTCCTCCAGCGTGACCAGGCGGCCACCGGGCGCGTACGCGGGCACGCCGGGCATCACGTCGACCCACACGTCGTCGCTCTGCGCCCGCACGAGCGTGGTCTCGCCGCTCTCCAGCTCGACCGCGAGCACGGCCGCGTTCTTCTGGTCGCGCGACATGACCTGCACGAGCGGGTCGCCGTGCGCGGTCCAGGACACGCTGGTGAGGTACGGGAAGGCCTCGTGGTCCCAGGCCACCTCCGTACGGGTCCCGTCCAGCCGCACGTGCCACAGCGACACGAGCGCGTCGTCGGTGCCGGCGGCGGGGTAGCGGTGCTCGACCGGAGGGCGGGACGGGTCTGCGGGGTCGGCGACGAACCAGGTCGCGACCGGCGCCTCGTCGTACCGCTCGACGAGCAGGGACTCGCCGTCCGGCGCCCACCAGTAGCCGCGGTGGCGGTCCATCTCCTCCGCGGCGACGAACTCGGCGAGGCCCCACACGACGTGCTCGCCGTCGGGCTCGACCACCGGGTAGTCCAGCGTGCCGTCCACACCGATCACGCGCAGCGCGCCCTCGGACACGTAGGCGACCCGGCGGCCGGTCGGGTCGACGCGCGGGTCGATGACCGAGCCCGCGGTCGGGAGCGCGGCGGACGCGCCGGTCTCGGCGCGCCAGACCCAGACCTTGCCCGACAGCGCGAACGCGGCCACGGCGCACGCCTCGTCCATCGCGTAGCCGACGATCCCCGCCGCCGACTCGCGGCTGCGCTCGCGGCGCGCCCGCTCCTCGGCGGAGAGCTCCTCCCCGCCGTCCCCGAGCAGCGTGGCCGCGTCGGCGAGACAGGTCTCCGCCCCGGTCTCGGCGTCGAAGGCCCACAGCGAGCCCGTACGGGTGGAGCCGTCGGGCGTCCGGACGAAGAACACCGTCGTCCCGTCGGGGCTCACCGTCAGGTCGCGCGGCACGCCGAGCGTGAAGCGCAGCGAGCGCGCCTGCAGGCGCGGGAAGGACACGGACTCGTCAGCGGGACTCGTCATGTCCCCGAGGGTATCGGGGCGGGTCAGGGCACCGACACGTCGCTGCCGGGGTCGATGAGGATCTTCGCGTGGCGCTCGGGGTCGCCCAGGGCGTCGAACGCCGCGGCCACGCCGTCGAGGCCCACCGTCCCGGTGAGCAGCGGCGACGGGTCGACCGTGCCGTCGGCGATCATCTGCAGCGTCTCGTAGAACTCGTCCGGCCCGTAGGCGAAGACGAACCGCAGGTCGATCTCCTTGTTGATCGCCATCGACGGGCGGAAGGTGTCCGGCTCCATGCAGACGCCCACCACCACGACCCGCGAGAGCAGCGGTGCGTGCGTGATGACGTCCTCGATCATTCCCGGGACGCCGACGCACTCGAAGACGACGGGGCCGCGCGGCGTCGCACCGACCTTCTCCGCCGCGCGCATCACCTTCCACCAGGGGAGCCCGGGGACGCGACGCAGCACCTTGAGGGTGTCCATGCCGAGCTCGATCAGGCTCGGGGCGGTCCGCAGGTGGCCCTTGCGCTCGCCGTACGCCGTCCACGGCGGCTGGGTGCGCGGGTCGACCACGATGTCGGCGCCGCACTCCGTGGCGAGACGACGCCGGGCGGCCGAGAGGTCGCTGGCGACGACCGTGCGGACGCCGGCGGCCTTGAGCATGAGGATCACGGCGAGCCCGATGGGTCCGCAGCCGACGACGACCGCCACGTCCTTCTTGCGGACCTCGCTGCGGCGCACGGCGTGGTACGCGACCGCGAGCGGCTCGGTGGTCGCGGCGTGGTCGTCGCTGACCCCGTCCGGGATCGGGATCGTCATCACCTCCGAGACCAGCGTCTTCTCCGCGTACCCGCCGGGGGCGCGGACCGAGAGGCCCGTCAGGTGGGCGCCGTCCTCCTGGCGCAGCACCGGGAGGGAGACCACGCGGGTGCCGACCGGCCACGCCTCGCGGCACCCCGGCCCGTACGCGAGGACGCGCCCGCAGAACTCGTGACCCATCACGACCGTCTGCTCGGCCCGCATGAACGCGTCGTACCCGATCTCCGCGGCCCCGTCGGCGGTGAGGTCGCTGTGGACCCGGGCGTGCAGGTCGGACCCGCAGATGCCGGACCGCGTGACCTCGATGAGGATCTG
Source organism: Mumia spirodelae (assembly GCF_050632745.1). Classification (NCBI taxonomy): domain Bacteria; kingdom Bacillati; phylum Actinomycetota; class Actinomycetes; order Propionibacteriales; family Nocardioidaceae; genus Mumia; species Mumia spirodelae. Next base: position 935,796 of record NZ_JBODSD010000001.1, read on the forward strand.
CCCGCGGGCGGGGACCGGGTCGGGGAGCTCGGTCACCGCGAGCGTGCCGCGGTGGCAGGTGACGGCCCTCATGCGCTCGCGCCCGCGCGGGTGCGGTCACGTGCCGACCAGCTCCAGGTGAGGCCGTCGTCGAGGTCGGCGCGGTTGGTCGCCCACGCGTCGACGACGACGTTCTGCCGCATCGACCACGGGTAGTCGGTGGTCGCGCGCGGCTGCAGGTGCGCGCCGCGGCGGATGTAGCCGGACTCCATGTCGAACAGCGGACGCGAGTCCGGGGTGCCCTCGATCACCGGCGTGACGGTGTCGGCACCGGTCTCGCGGAGGCGGTTGACGATGCGGGCGACCAGGCGAGCGGTCATGTCCGAGCGCATCGTCCAGGACAGGTTGATGTAGCCGATGCAGAACGCCAGGTTGGGGATGCCGCTGAGCATCGTCGCCCGGTACGCGTAGGTGTGCGCGAGGTCGACCGGCGTCCCGTCGAGGCTGATCCGCGTCCCGCCGAGGAGCTTGAGCGCGAGCCCGGTCGCGGTCACGACGACGTCGGCCTCGACCACCTCGCCGTCGGTGAGGCGGATGCCGTTCTCGACGAAGCGGTCGATGTGCCCGGTCACGACGGACGCCTTCCCGTCGCGGATCGCTGCGAACAGGTCGCCGTCGGGGGAGATGCACAGGCGCTGGTCCCACGGCTGGTACGGCGGGGTGAAGTGCGCGTCGACGACCTCCTCGGAGCCGATCCCGGCGACCGCGCCCTTGCGGAACAGCCCCGCCATCTGGTTCGGCAGCCGACGGCACGCCTGGTAGAAGCCCCACTGCAGCGCGGTGTTCTTGGTCCGCATCGCCAGGTGCCCTGCGCGGGGCGGGAGCACCTTGCGCAGCGCGTTGCCGAGCGCGTCCTGCTTCGGCTGCGCCACCACGTACGTCGGGGTCCGCTGCAGCATGGTGACGTGCGCCGCCGTCTGCGCCATCGCGGGCACCACCGTGATGGCGGTCGCCCCGCTGCCGACCACGACCACGCGCTTGCCGGCGTAGTCGAGGTCCTCGGGCCAGAACTGCGGGTGCAGGACGCGCCCCGTGAAGTCCTCGAGGCCCGCGAACCCCGGGTCGTACGGGGCGTCGTAGTCGTAGTAGCCGCTGCAGAAGAACACGAACCGCGCCTCGTACGTCTCCTCGACCTGGTCCGGCCCGGTGGTGACGGTGACCGTCCAGCGGGCGCGCTCGGCGGACCAGTCCGCGGCGACGACCTTCGTCGAGAGGCGCACGTGCTCGCCGATGCCCGACTCGCGCACCGTCTCGAGCAGGTAGTCGCGGATGTGCTCGCCGTCGACGATCGAGTCCTCGCCGCGCCACGGTCGGAACGGGAACGAGAGCGTGAAGATGTCCGAGTCCGAGCGCACACCGGGGTAGCGGAACAGGTCCCACGTGCCGCCGATCGCATCGCGGGCCTCGAGGAGCTCGTACGTGGTGCCGGGGCTGCGCTCCTGGAGGCGGTACGCGGCGTTGATGCCGGACAGGCCAGCGCCGACGATGAGGACGTCGACGGTGCGGTCGGCCATGGGATCTCCTTCGGTGGTCTCGGGCAGGGCGGATCGACGTCCGTCCCGCGTCCGATTGTGACCCGGGCCACGCGCGAGAACTTGACTTTCGACGACAATTCTCAGGCGGAACCGCGCCGGACGGCCCGTGGGGTCTCGCCCCACCACCGGCGCGCGCTGCGCGTGAGCGTCGCCTGCTCGGCGAACCCCACCGCGGCAGAGATCTCGTGCAGCGGCATCGCGGTCCGCGTGAGGTAGCGGTGCACCGTCTCCCGCCGCACGTCGTCGACGATCTCGGCGAACCCCGACCCCTGCTCGGCGAGCCGGCGCTGCAGCGTCCGCTCCCCGACGTTGAGCAGACGCGCGACGTTCTTCATCTGGGGCGGGACGTACGCGAGCGTCTCCTGGACGATCGCGCGCGTGCGCCCCGTGAAGTCCTCGAGCTCGGGCGGCAGGACCGACTCCAGGTACGCCATCGCGCGGGCGCGGTTGGCCGCGTCCGCCCCGGCGATCGGTGTCGAGGCGAAGTCGGCGGGCACGCGGAGGTAGGTCTGCGCCGACCCGACCACGACCGGCACGCCGAAGAACGCCTCGTAGACGTCGCGGGACGCGACCGGCTCGTACGCCAGGTGGACCGAGTGCAGCCCGTAGTCCGCGCCCGCGATCTCGACGAAGGTGCGGTGCACGAAGCCGATCCCCGCATCCATCGACTGCACGGGAGGTGGCGCGCCGATGTCCATCGCGTAGACGAACGCGGCGCTCTGCGCGTCGCCGCCGGGATCGGGGCGGAGACCGACGTGGATGGTGTCGGTGTGGAACCGCAGGTAGCGCGCGACCGCGGACAGCGACTCCCCGGCAGTGGGGGAGTTGACGAGGATGATCGCGAGCGGACCGAGCATGTCGAGCCCGTGGCGTGCCGCCATCCGCAGCCCGAGGTCGGGGCAGGCGAGGGCGTGCGCGCTCTCCTCGAGGAGCTCGGCGAGCTTCCAGTCGGGGACGAGGATGTCGTCCTCGTCGAGCACCGCCGGGTCCAGCCCGACGCGGCGGGCCAGCGCGTCCGCGTCGCCGCCGAGGGCGTCCACGACCGCACGGAAGCCCTTCACCCCGGCCGAGCGCATCGTCGCCACGACCGGAGTGTGCGCACCCGCCCGTGCTGCGTCAAGCGCCGGTCGTGCGCGGCCGGGCGGTCCGTCGGTGCCCGTCGGTACGCTGGAGGGCATGCCTGACACCCTCGCGGACCGCCGTCTGCTGCTCGTGCACGCCCATCCCGACGACGAGACGATCACGACCGGCGCGACGATGGCCAAGTACGCCGCGGAGGGCGCTCACGTGACCCTCGTGACGTGCACGCTCGGCGAGATGGGCGAGGTCCTCGTCCCCGAGCTCGCGCACCTCGCCGCGGACCGCGAGGACCGGCTCGGCGAGCACCGCATCACCGAGCGCGACGACGCGATGAAGGTGCTCGGCATCACCGACACGCGGTGGCTCGGCGGCGCCGGCACCTACCGTGACTCGGGCATGGTCTGGTCGGAGTCCGGGTCGGCCACCGTCGCTCCCGACGTCGCGTCCAACGCGTTCTGGCTGGCCGACCTCCGCGAGGCGGCCGACCACCTCGTCGCCGTGATCCGTGAGATCCGCCCGCAGGTGCTCATCACGTACGACGACTTCGGCAACTACGGCCACCCCGACCACGTGCAGGCGCACCGCGTCGCGACCTACGCCGTCGCGCTCGCGGCCGTCCCGTCGTACCGCACGGACCTCGGCGAGGCCTGGGACGTCGCCAAGGTCTACTGGACGGCCAACTCCGAGTCGTGGCTGCGCGAGGGCCTGCGGCGGCTGCGCGCCGCGGGCGACCACACCACGTTCGAGGGGATGGACCCGGAGGGCGACCTCTCGTGGATGGCCGTGCCGGACGACCAGATCGCCGCCTCCGTCGTGGCCGAGGAGTTCGCCGAGGCCAAGCTGGAGGCGATGCGCGCGTACCCGACGCAGATCCAGGTCGACAGCCCGTTCTTCGCGCTGTCCAACAACCTCGGCGCGTACGTGTGGGGGACCGAGTTCTTCCGGATCGCGAAGGGCACGCCGGTGCCGGGGGAGGACGGGTTGGAGCATGACCTCTTCGCGGGCACGCGATAACGGCAGAGCGCGGGCACGCGATAACGACAGAGCGCGGGCACGCGATAACGGCAGAGCGCGGGAACGCGATAACGGCACAGCGCGGGAACGCGATAACGGCCTCGCCTCCCTCGGCCGCCCGCTCGCGCTGGTTCTCGCGGCCGTCCTCGGCGTCGTGCTGTGCATCGGCGGGCTCGTCGTGCACCGCCACGTCGACCTGCACGTGCCGTGGGGTCTGATCCTCGCGCTCGCCGCCCTGCTCGTCACGCTCCGCGCCGCGGGCCTTGTCGCCGGGGTCGCGGGCGCGGTCGTGCTCGCGCTCGCGTACGGCGTCGTGCTCCTGCTCACGATGTCGTCGCGACCCGAGGGCGACTACCTGGTCGCGGCCGACGCGCTCGGCTACGCGTTCCTGCTCGGCTCGCTCGTCGTCCTCGGTCTCGGCGTCGTCCTCGCGGTCCGCGGCGCAGGTCACATCGAGCGCGGAACGGTGGATCGGCCCCGTACGCTGGGTTCGTGAGCCCAGCGTCCCACCCCTTGGATCCCGACACCGACCGCGCCTTCCGCGACGTCCTCGGACGGTTCGCGAGCGGCGTCACGGTCGTCACCACGGTGGACGACGGCATCGACCACGCGATGACCGCGAGCGCCTTCTGCTCGGTCTCGCTCGATCCCGCGCTCGTCCTCGTCGTCGTGGACCGGCGCAACCGCTTCCACGACGCCGTGCTGGCGTCGGGCACGTGGGGCGTGTCGATCCTCGCCGAGGACGGGCAGGACGACGCCAGCTGGCTCGCCCACCGCGGCCGCAGGCTCGAGGACCAGCTCGCGCGCGTCCCGCACCGCCGGGGCGAGGCGACCGGCGCCGCCCTGCTCGAGCGCGCGATCGGCTGGCTCGAGTGCCGCACCTGGCAGACGTACGACGGTGGTGACCACACGATCGTCGTCGGCGAGGTGCAGACGGCCTCCGTGCGCCCCGACGCGGATGCGGTGACGCTCTCGGGACCCGACGGTGTCCCAGGTTTCAGCGAGTCGCGTCTCGGCGAGCCGCTCCTCTACTACCGTTCGCACTACGGCGCGCTCGTCCGCTCCCCGGAGAGCGAGAAGAACTCGGGCCCGTCGCCTGTCGAGCAGCAGCGCTGACCGGCCCCGCACGCTGACTGGCCCCCGTACGACTGGCACCACGAGGACACCATGGCCCCGACCCCCACGCTCTCCGAGCAGGACCCGACGCTGTTCGAGCAGCGGCGCAAGCGCGGCAATCGCATCGCCCTGATCGTGCTGGGCGTCGTCGTCCTGCTCGTCGCGGCGCTCTACGTCGTCCTGCACATGGCGACCTCCGACCGCGTCCCGGCGGGGACGACGATCGGCGGTGTCGACGTCGGCATGACGTCGATCGACGAGGCACGCAGCACGCTGGGTGACGAGCTCGCGGCTCCGGCCAAGGAGCCGGTCCGCATCGTCCGGGGCAAGAAGACGTTCGAGCTGACGCCCAAGGAGGCGGGGCTCGCCGTCGACCTCGACGACTCGATCGCCCAGACCGGCGCCGACACCTCGGTCTGGAACCCGCTCACGATGGTCGACGTCCTGCTCGGCTCGAAGAGCTACGACGTGGCGCTCGACGTGGACGAGAAGACGCTGGAGTCAGCGGTGGCCTCGATCGCCGACGACACCGACCGCGAGGTCACCGAGGGCCACATCGGCTTCCCCGAGGGGGAGCCGGAGGTGACCGAGCCCAAGGCGGGGCGCAAGGTCGACCAGGAGGCGACGGTCGAGCTGGTCCGGGGCGCCTACCCGCTCGAGCACACCGAGCTCGAGCTGCCGGTGGACTCCCTCGATCCCGCGGTGAGCAGCGACGACCTCACGAGGGCGGTCTCCGAGATCGCCGAGCCGGCCATGTCCGCGCCGGTCACGATCGTCGCCGGCAGCAAGTCGGCCGAGCTGGCCCCGGAGGACTACGCCCCCGCGCTCAGCGTGCAGGTCAAGGACGGGGCGCTCACGCCGGTCGTCGACCCCAAGAAGCTGGCGGAGCCGCTCGCCGACGCGACCGAGGAGATCGGGACGCCGGCCGAGGACGCCAGTGTCGTCATCCGTTCGGGCAAGCCGACGGTCGTCCCCGGCAAGGCCGGCATCGGCGTCGTCCCGGCGGACGTGGCCACCGCGATGGTGCCGATCCTCACGAAGACCGGCGACGAGCGCTCGGTCGAGGTCGAGCCGAAGAAGAAGGAGCCTGACCTCACGACCGAGGACGTCGAGAAGCTCGGCATCGTGGAGAAGGTCAGCTCGTTCACCACCAACTACCCGCACGCGGCCTACCGCAACACCAACCAGGGGCGTGCCGCGGAGCTCGTCAACGGCACGATCCTGAAGCCCGGCGAGACCTTCAGCTTCAACGACACCGTGGGCGAGCGCACCGCCGCCAACGGCTTCACCGCGGGCTTCATGATCAGCAACGGTGTCTTCCGCGAGGACCTCGGCGGTGGTGTCTCCCAGGTGGCGACGACGCTCTACAACGCCGGGTTCTTCGGCGGGCTCGAGGACGTCACGCACAAGCCGCACAGCTTCTACATCAGCCGCTACCCGGTCGGGCGCGAGGCGACGGTGGCGTGGCCGACGGTGGACCTGAAGTTCAAGAACACCACCGACCACGGCATCCTCATCCAGGCCTGGGTGAACCCGAGCACGTCGAGCCGACAGGGCGCGATGAACGTGACGCTCTGGGGCACGAAGAAGTGGGACATCGACGCCGGGCTGTCGGCCAAGCGCAACTTCCGGTCGCCGGCGACCCGCTACGACGCGTCCGACAAGTGCGTGCCGCAGGCCGGGGTGACCGGCTTCGACGTGGACGTCTACCGGACGTTCTCGATCGACGGCAAGGTCGTCAAGCGCGAGACGACGACAGCCCACTACAACGCCGCCGACAACGTTCAGTGCCGTCCGGCGCCGAAGAAGAAGGGCGACTGACCCGCCGCGGTCAGCGGGCCGGGGGCGGCGTGACGTACCGGTAGGTGTGGTGCGTGACGAACCCGTACCGGCCGTACAGCGCCAGTGCGGGAGCGTTGTGCAGCATCGTCTGCAGGTAGACCTTGTCGGCGCCGCGCTCGGACGCCCAGCGCGCGGTCGCCTCGAGCAGCCGCGCGGCGTGCCCGCGTCGGCGAGCGTGGGGAAGCGTGTGGACGCTCGACAGTCCTGCCCACTCCCCGGTCACGACCATCCGGGCGACCGCCTCGATCCCGGCGTCGCCTTCGACGCGGGCGAACCCGACGACCGGCGGTGAGCCGAGCACGTGCCGGACGTCCGCCTGAGGGACGTCGGAGGTGATGCGCTCCGCGGCCTCGAGCCACGACTCGGTGAGGGTCTCCTCGATCCGGAGGGCGACCTCGGGTCCCGGCGGGGGTGCGAGCGGGCGGGCGAGGACGTCGGCGAGGTCGGCCACCTGGACGACGGCGTGGTCGTGCGTCCCGCCGATCCCCACCCAGCCGGCGTCGGAGAACCGTGCGGCCCACGGAGTCTCGTCGATGACCTGCGCCTTGGCCGGGAGGTCGTGGGCGGCGTAGAACGCCTCGACCCGCTCGAGCGCGTCGACGAAGGACGTCCCGGGATCGCCGTGCACCGCGACCGAGTTCGCGCGACCGGTGAAGCCGCCCGACGCCCGCAAGGTCCACGCGCCGAGCTCCGTCGAGACGCGCGGCGGCCAGCCTCGCGTGCAGATCCGCGCGAGCTCCTCCGGGGTGTGGTCCATGGCCGGCCGGGGACGGATCCGCTCGGGGCCCTGGGGGACGGCCTTCGCCGCCACGACTCCCGCGACGTCGACCTCGACCTCGGAGCCGTCGCGGCGCTGGATGCGCAGCGTCGTACCGTCGTGCGCGAGCAGGCGCCCGATCACGTCGGTGAGGGCGGGTCCGCCCGACGGTCCGCGCTCGCCCGGGACGATCGAGCGGACCACGACGCGCTGGCCGACGAGGGCGTCGAACCGGACCAACAGGGGACCTCCTGAACGAGAAGTGGAACGGGGTTACGTCCGTTAGACGGACCTCACGAAGAGGGCTCCGCGCGAGAGGGTGATACTAGTTCTAGTCGTTCGAAATGAAGGAGTGGACCCCTCGTGACGTATGTCATCGCTCAGCCGTGCGTGGACCTCAAGGACCGTGCGTGCGTCGACGAGTGTCCGGTCGACTGCATCTACGAGGGCAAGCGGATGCTCTACATCCACCCCGACGAGTGCGTCGACTGCGGAGCCTGCGAGCCGGTGTGCCCCGTGGAGGCGATCTTCTACGAGGACGACACCCCGGAGGAGTGGAAGGACTACTACACCGCCAACGTCGACTTCTTCGACGACCTCGGCTCGCCGGGCGGTGCCGCGAAGATGGGTCCGATCGACAAGGACCACCCGATGATCGCGGCCCTGCCCCCGCAGAACCAGGACTGATGCCGGACCCGACCCCGTCCGCGCCGTCGCGCCCGAGCGCGGCGGCGCGCGTGTCGTCCCGGGCGGTCTCGCGCCGCCTGCCCGACTTCCCGTGGGACTCCCTCGCCGAGGTCAAGGCCCGTGCAGCGGCCCACCCTGACGGGATCGTGGACCTGTCGATCGGCACCCCGGTCGACGACACCCCGGCCGTGGCGCAGGAGGCGCTCGCTGCCGCTGCCAACGCGCCGGGCTACCCGCAGACCATCGGCACGCCCGCCCTGCGGCGCTCTGCGGTCGACTGGCTCGCGCGCCGCCACGGCGTGAGCGGGCTCGCCATCGACGGCGTGCTGCCGGCGATCGGCTCCAAGGAGCTCATCGCAGGGCTCGCGCTCCACCTCGGCCTCGGCCCGGGCGACACGGTCGTGATCCCCGAGCTGGCCTACCCGACGTACGAGGTCGGTGCGCGGCTCGCCGGCTGCGAGGTCGTCGTCTCGGACGCCACGGTGGCGCTGGGCCCCTCGACGCCGGCCCTGATGTGGATCAACTCGCCGTCCAACCCCAGCGGCCGCGTGCTCGGGCTCGACCACCTGCGCAAGACCGTGGAGTGGGCCCGCGAGCGTGGCGTCCTCCTCGTCTCCGACGAGTGCTATCTCGAGTGCGCGTGGGAGGCGGAGCCCTTCTCGATCCTGCACCCTAAGGTCAGTGGCGGCTCGCACGACGGCATCCTCGCCGTCCACTCGCTGTCGAAGCGCTCCAACCTCGCCGGCTACCGCGCGGCGTTCGTCGCCGGCGACCCCGTGATCGTCAAGGAGCTGCTCGAGGTCCGCAAGAACCTCGGCCTGATCGTGCCCGCGCCGGTCCAGCACGCGATGGCGGCGGCGCTCGACGACGACGCGCACGCCGACGCCCAGCACGCGCGGTACGCCGCGCGGCGCGCGACGCTGCGACGCGCATTCGAGTCCGCCGGCTTCCGCATCGACCACTCCGAGGCGTCGCTCTACCTCTGGGCGACCCGGGACGAGCCTGCCCGCGACACGGTGGCGGCGCTGGCGGAGATCGGTGTCCTCGTCGCTCCCGGGAGCTTCTACGGCGCCGCCGGGGCCCAGCACGTCCGCGTCGGGTTCACGGCGTCCGACGAGCGGGTGGCCGTCGCAGCGGAGCGGCTCGCCTCCTTCGGCTGAGTCCGGCGCCCGTCCTCCGCGACGCGCCGGGGGGCGGCGAGACGCCAGATTCGCGCGTACGACGCCTGGAGTGGCTAGCCTCACAGGGGACACGGGTGCAGGGATGCGCCCACGCGCCTTCACGGAGGAGAACCCTCGATGAGCGACCCGCAGAAGCCGCCCGGCGAAGAGTCGCCGGACCACGAGGCACCCGACGGACCCCCGCCGTACGATCCTGCGCCCCCGCCAGGGGCGGGGAGCGAACCCCCGCCGCCGCCCCCGCCGCCGCAGGGTCCCCCTCCCCAAGGTCCGCCTCCGGGCGGTCCTCCGCCCGGACCGCCGCCCCAGGGCCCGCCGCCCGGCGGTGGCGGCTACGGGCCTCCGCCCCAGGGACCTCCGGGCGGGTACGGTCCTCCGCCCGGCGGTGGCGGCTACGGGCCTCCGCCCCAGGGACCTCCGGGCGGGTACGGTCCTCCGCCCGGGGGAGGCGGCTACCCGCCGCCGCCCGGGGGTTACGGTCCCCCTCCCGCGTACGGCGGTGGTCCGGGCGACTACGGCGCGCCGCAGGAGCTGAGCGTCGGCGCCGCGATCTCGTACGGCTGGAACAAGTTCAAGGACAACTGGGGCGTCTGGGTCGGCATCACCCTGGTGTTCTTCCTGATCCAGGTCGCCATCGGAGCGATCGGCTCGGCCGCTCAGGCCGGCGGGGACAACGCCTGGGACTCGTCCAACTGGTGGGCCGCGGGAGGCTTCTCGTTCGTCGCCTTCCTGTTCAACCTGCTCAACACGCTGGTCGGCTGGTTCATGCAGGCGGCCGAGACACGAGGCGCGCTGTCGGAGACCGAGGGGCGCAAGCCCGGGTTCGGCGACTTCTTCCAGTGGGGTGACCGCGCCGGTGCCGTCGTGCTGACGTTCCTGCTGCTGGGCGTGCTGAGCTTCGTCGGATTCCTGCTCTGCATCCTGCCGGGCATCATCTTCACGTTCTTCGCCTGGTACACGCTGTGGTTCGTCCTGGACCGGGGCGAGAGCCCGCTCACGGCGCTGCAGTCGAGCTTCCGGCTCGTCGGCAACAACCTCGGCCCGATCTTCCTGCTCGCGCTGGCCCTGATCGGCATCAACATCGTCGGCGCCATCCTGTGTGGCCTCGGCCTGCTCGTCACGATCCCGCTGACGCTGATCGCGACCGGCTACAGCTACAAGTTCCTGACCCGCCAGCCGGTCGGCTGACGGCACCCGCTCCGCACCACCGATCGTGAGGGATCGCGACCACGACGTGGCCGCGATCCCTCACGATGCGTCGGGACCCGCTCAGGCCACGTCGACGTGCACGTGGTCGCGGTGCTCGAGGATCGCGCGGTCTCCGCTGCGGTCCGGCACCGTGTAGTCGCGCCACCCCTGCGGCGAGCGGCGAGCCGTCCAGATCTTGGCGTCGAAGATGACGGTCGCGATGCCGAGCCGATGGGCGTTCGCGACCAGGTACTGGGCGACCGCCCACCCCTGACGTCGCGACTCGTCGGTCACCGGGCGGAAGAACACGTCGACCGCCTTGCCCTCGTAGTGCTTCGAGCCCTCGGAGTGGCCGGTGCTGACGCCGTCCGCGGCGTACCCGCCGGTCGGCAGCCGCCCGAACCCCTCGCGCACGGCGACCCGGACCGCCTCCGCGGGGGGCGTGAGCCCGTTGGCGCCCGGCGTCGCGTCACCCTCGCCCGGCGCCTTCAGCGTGCACGTGAACGCCCCGGGGGAGTTGCCCGTGAGCGCCGACGCGAGCGCACGTCCGTACGCCTCGTGGTCGGCGTACGCCTCCGGGTACGCCGAGCGCTGGACCTCCTGCGCGGCCTCGGTCACCGACATCGACCGGTAGCCCTCGACCTTGACCAGACCGTCGTAGAACCGGTTGATCGCGTACCGGGGCCGCATGATCTGCTCCGGCGTGCCCCACCCCTGCGACGGCCGCTGCTGGAACAGGCCGAGGGAGTCGCGGTCGCCGTAGTCGATGTTGCGCAGCTTCGACTCCTGGTACGCCGTCGCGATCGCGATCGTCACCGCCCGGGCCGGCAGCCCGCGCCGGGTCGCGATCGCCGCCATCAGCGCGGCGTTCTCGGCCTGCTCGAGGTCCAGCTCCGCGTACGTCTCGTCGACCTGCACGGTGCACTGCTCGCCCCGCAGCTGCGGGACGTGCCCGCTGCGTGCGAGCACCACGACGCCGACGGCCACGACGGCGACGAGAATGATCAGGACCAGCAGGACGACGCCGCCCCGTCCCGAGCGTTCAGCGGCCATGTCGAGGGTTCAGCTCCCGCCGTTCAGTTGGCGTGGAGGGCGGCGTTGAGCTCGATCCCGGTGCCGGTCCGCGGACGGGCCTCCAGCCGCCCGGTCTCGGAGTTGGTGAGGAACAGCAGCCCGTCGCGGCCGGACAGCTCGCCCGCCTTGACCACCGTGCCGTCGGGGAGCGTGACCTTCGCGCCGGCGGTGACGTAGCAGCCGGCCGCCACGACGCAGTCGTCGCCGAGCGAGATGCCGATGCCTGCGTTGGCGCCGAGCAGGCAGTTCTCGCCGAGGCTGATGACCTGCTTGCCGCCGCCGGAGAGCGTGCCCATGATCGACGCGCCACCGCCGATGTCGGTGCCGTTGCCGACGACGACGCCCGCGCTGATGCGGCCCTCGACCATCGCCTGGCCGAGGGTGCCCGCGTTGAAGTTCACGAAGCCCTCGTGCATGACCGTCGTGCCCTCGGCGAGGTGGGCGCCGAGGCGGACACGGTCGGCGTCGCCGATGCGTACGCCGCTGGGCACGACGTAGTCGGTCATCCGGGGGAACTTGTCCACGCTCGTCACGGCGACCTGCAGCCCGGCCGCACGCGCGCGGAGGCGGGTCTCCTCGAAGCCCTCGACCGCGCACGGACCGATCGACGTCCACACCACGTTGGCGAGCATCCCGAAGAGTCCGTCGAGGTTGGCCCCGTGCGGCTGGATCAGCCGGTGGGAGAGGAGGTGGAGCCGCAGGTAGGCGTCGTACGCGTCGGCGATCGGCGCGGACAGGTCCTCGACCTCGATCCGGACGAAGGTCCGCCGCACCTGGCGCACCTCGTCGGTGCCCTCCAGCGCCGTCAGGCCCGTCGGCTCGGCCGTGCCGTCGTACATGCCGAGGGCAGGGTTCGGGTACCAGACGTCGAGGACGGTCCCGTCCTCGGTGAGCGTGGCGATGCCGTACGCCCAGGCGGGCTGAGGGGTGGAGGTCATGGGGCAAAGGTTATCGACCGGCTCCACGTCGTCCCCTGGGCCTAGGGTGCGGGGCATGGAGATCGTACGGTTCAAAGACCTGTGCATCGACGCGACCGATCCCGCGACCGCGGGGGCGTTCTGGGCCCCGGCGCTCGGGCTGGAGCTGCAGACGCTCGACGACGGCGACGTCGTGCTCCGCGGGACGACGCCGGAGCAGACCGTGTGGATCAACCGTGTGCCCGAGCCGCGGAAGGTGAAGCAGCGCGTGCACCTCGACCTGCACGCGCACTCCGTCGCCGAGTACGAGGCGCTCGGCGCGACCGTGCTGCCGGGGTGGGACACGCCGTGGACCGTGATGGGCGACCCCGAGAGCGGCGGCGAGCTGTGCGTGTTCGAGCGCGACGACGCGTGGTGGGCGGAGCACCCGTCGGCCTCCCGGCTGTACGAGGTGGCGGTCGACGCCGCCGACCACGCCGCGATCACGGCCTGGTGGGCGGACGTGCTCGGGGGCGAGGTCGAGGACGACGGACGCGACTTCAGCTGGATCCAGGTGGCCGGCGCCCCGTTCGAGTCGCTCGTCTTCCAGACGGTGCCCGAGCCCAAGACCGTGAAGAACCGCATCCACTGGGACGTCACCGGGCCGCCGGGTGCCGCCGACGAGCTCGTACGCCGTGGCGCGCGCGTCCTCCGCGCACCCGACGACGTGGTGGCGTGGACCGTGATGGCCGACCCGGAGGGCAACGAGTTCTGCGTGTTCACGGAGGAGCCGTGACAGCACGCCCCACGTACCCGGGCGCCGAGTCGTTCCTCCCCTCACGGATCTCGTTGACGAGCCTCCGGACGGCGGTGCAGGGCTGCGAGGGCTGCGACCTCCACCGCGACGCGACCCAGGCGGTGATGGGCGACGGTCCGGCGCGGGCCCGGCTCCTGCTCGTCGGGGAGCAGCCCGGCGACGCCGAGGACCGCGCGGGCGAGCCGTTCGTCGGTCCCGCCGGGCGGCTGCTGGACCGGGCGCTCGACGAGGCGGGGATCGACGGCGATGACGCGTACGTCACCAACGTGGTGAAGCACTTCCGGTTCGAGCGGGCCGAGCGGGGCAAGCGCCGGATCCACAAGAAGCCGTCCCAGGGTCAGGTCGACGCCTGCCTGCCCTGGCTCCGTGCCGAGCTGCGGGTCGTGGTGCCAGAGGGTGTCGTGCTTCTCGGCGCGACCGCGGCGCACGCGGTGCTCGGGGCGGCCTTCCGCCTCACCGACGAGCGGGGGCGCGTGCTCGACTGGCCCGGCGACGGCGAGATCGCGCTGCCCGAGGACCGGCGCCCGGCCTGGGCGCTCGCCACCACCCACCCTTCGGCGGTGCTGCGCTCCCGCGACCGTGACGCCGACTTCGCGGCGCTCGTCGCCGACCTCCACGTGGCGGCCGACGCCCTGGCCGCCACCGCGTGATGGGATGGGCGTCATGATCTCGCTCGACCTCGACGCGGACGTCGTGTCCCTCACCGCCGCCCTGATCGACATCCCCTCCGAGAGTCGTGAGGAGGCGGCGATCGCCGACGCGGTCGAGGCCGCCCTGCGCCAGCACGCCCACCTCGAGGTCGTCCGCGACGGGCACACGGTCGTGGCGCGGACCAACCTCGGGCGTGGCAGCCGCGTGGTCGTCGCGGGGCACCTCGACACCGTGCCGGTCAACGACAACCTCCCGTCACGCCGCGAGGGCGACCTCCTGTGGGGCCTCGGTGCGTGCGACATGAAGGGCGGCGTCGCGGTGGCCCTGCGGGCGGCCGCCCACGTGACCGAGCCCGTCCGCGACGTCACCTACGTGTTCTACGAGGCTGAGGAGATCGAGGCCTCCGCCAACGGGCTCGGCCGGCTCGCACGGGAGCGACCCGAGCTGCTCGCGGGCGACTTCGCGGTCCTGATGGAGCCTTCCGGCGGCGTGATCGAGGCCGGGTGCCAGGGGTCCCTGCGGGTCGACGTGGTCGCGAGGGGCGAGCGGGCCCACGTCGCGCGCTCGTGGATGGGGGACAACGCGATCCACCGGCTCGAGCCGGTCCTGCAGCGCCTGGTGGCCGCCCAGCCTCGTACGCCCCTCATCGACGGCCTCACCTTCCGGGAGGGACTCAACGCGGTCGCCGTCAGCGGTGGCGTCGCCTCCAACGTGGTGCCCGACGAGGCGCGGATCGCGGTGAGCTATCGCTTCGCCCCCGACCGGACGGAGGACGAGGCACTGGCGTACCTGAGCGGGCTGTTCGACGGCTACGAGCTCGTGGTGACCGACTCCTCACCGGCTGCCGCCCCCGGGCTCGACCGCCCCGCGGCTGCGGCGTTCGTGGCCGCGATGGGCGTGGAGGTCAACCCGAAGTTCGGGTGGACCGACGTCGCCCAGTTCGCCCAGCTCGGCGTGCCGGCGGTCAACTTCGGCCCCGGCGACCCGTTGCTCGCGCACAAGCAGGACGAGCATGTTCCGGTGGAGCAGCTCGTCTCGGTGGAAGATCGGTTGCACGCCTGGTTGCGCGGCGACGAAGGAGGACGGGATGAGTGACGACTGGCCCGGGGGTTCCCCGGAGGGCACGGCGTACGAGGACGAGACCCTCGATCACGAGCGGATCAAGGGACCGGTGCTCCTGCGCCGCGACCAGATCGAGGCCACGACGACCGACCAGCGCCTGCTCGACTCCCGCGGCCCCGCCGACTGGGTCCACACCGACCCGTGGCGGGTGATGCGGATCCAGGCGGAGTTCATCGAGGGCTTCAGTGCGCTGGCCAAGCTCGGGCCCTCGGTCAGCATCTTCGGGTCCGCCCGCACGCCGCGCGACGCGCCGGCGTACGCCGCAGCCCGCGACCTCGGCCGCCGCTTCGCCGACGTCGGGATCGGCGTGATCACGGGAGGCGGTCCGGGCATCATGGAGGCCGCGAACCGCGGTGCCTGCGAGCAGGGCGGCGTCTCGGTGGGGCTCGGCATCGAGCTGCCCTTCGAGGAGAAGATGAACCCGTGGGTCGACCTCGGCGTCCACTTCCGCTACTTCTTCGCGCGCAAGACGATGTTCGTGAAGTACGCGCAGGGCTTCGTCGTCTTCCCCGGCGGCTACGGCACGTTCGACGAGCTCTTCGAGGCGCTGACGCTCGCCCAGACCCGCAAGGTCACGCAGTTCCCGGTCGTCCTGTACGGCACGGAGTACTGGTCAGGGCTCCTCAGCTGGCTGCGCGAGTCCGTCCTGGAGCACGGCGCGATCGTGGCCGACGACGTCGACCGGCTCGTCGTCACCGACGACATCGACGAGGTCGTCGCGCAGTTCGTCCCGTCCTGACGCCTCACCCGGCGCGCGCGGCGGGACGCCAGAGCCCCTCGCGTGCGGCACAATCGGGGTCACAAGCTCGACGGATGGAGTGCACGTGCGGGTCTCGTCGGAACAACGACGCGAGCAGCTCATCGAGGCCGCGCTGGTCGTCGCCAAGCGCGAGGGCGTGGGCGCCGTCAGCACGCGGACGGTCGCTGCGGAGGCCGGAGCGACGCCCGGCATCGTGCACTACGTCTTCTCGTCCATGGAGGAGCTGCTCCGGGCGATGATCGCCCGGATGGCCGACCAGTACGTCGTGACGGTCAGCGAGCTCGCCGTGACCTCCGAGGAGCACGACGTCTCGTCCCTGCTCGAGCAGAGCTTCGCGCACATGTGGTCGTCCGTGGAGGGCGACCCGGAGGCGCACCTCCTGACCTTCGAGGTGGCCGCCCACGCGCTGCGCAACGCCGGTTTCAACGACCTCGCGCAGTGGCAGTACGAGACCTACCGCGAGACCGCGCGCCAGGTTCTCGAGCAGGTCGCCCAGACATGCGGGATCGAGTGGCAGGCCCCGATCGACCTGCTGTCGCGGATGCTGGTGACCATCAACGACGGCGTCGTCCTCTCGTGGCTCGTCGACCGTGACAGCGCCAAGGCGCGCGAGGTCTACGCCGGGTTCATCCAGCAGCTCGCGGCCATGGCGCGGCCCGCCGCCGGGTGATCCTGGCCCTCCGCGGTCGTTCCTAGGCGCGGCCTCACGCCAGCCCGCGCCGCGACACCGCCGGCTGGCGGGTGCCCTGGATCGACGCGACCATGTCCAGGCACTGACGCGTCGCCGCGACGTCGTGCGCGCGGAAGACCCGTACCCCGGCGGCCGCCGACCACGCGGTGGCGGCCAGCGTCCCGGGGAGCCGCTCGTCGCGGTCGACGTCGAGCGTCTCGCCGACGAAGTCCTTGCGCGACAGCGCGACCATGACCGGCCAGCCGGTCGCGACCAGCTCGCCGATGCGCCGGGTGAGGAGCAGCGAGTGGCGGGTGTTCTTGCCGAAGTCGTGGGTCGGGTCCAGGATCACCGCCTCGGGCGCCACCCCGGCGGCGACGGCGCGCTCGGCCAGCTCGGTGGTCCGGGCGACGACGTCGGCGACCACGTCGTCGTACGCCGGCCGGAACGGGTCCGTACGCGGCTCGAGACCGCCCGTGTGGCTGCACACGAGACCGGCGCCGTGCTCCGCGGCGACGTGGGCGAGCTCGGGGTCGTGGCCGGCCCACGTGTCGTTGACGAGGTCGGCGCCGAGCGCGCACAGCCGGTCCGCGACCTCGCTGCGCCAGGTGTCCACGCTGATGACGAGGTCGGGGTAGCGCTCGCGGGCCGCCTCGACGAACCCCGCGGTCCGGCGCAGCTCCTCGGCAGCGTCGACCACGTCGCCGTACCCCGCCTTCACCCCGCCGACGTCGACGATGTCCGCCCCGTCGGCGACGACGAGGTCGAGGTAGGCGAGGGCGTCGTCGAGGGCGTAGGTGCGGCCGCGGTCGAAGAACGAGTCAGGGGTGCGGTTCACGATCGCCATCACCGCGTGGTCTCCCGGCGCGATCACACGTCCGCGCAGTCGGAGCTCCATGGCACGATCGTAGGCGTGATCTGGATCGGAGTCGTCGTCGGAGCCGTCCTCGTCGGTGCGCTCGTCACGGTGGTCGCCGGACGCACAGGTGCGCTCGCGCCCCTGCCGTCGTCGCGCCGCGACGTGCTCGTGCCGGCGGAGGGCCCGCTCACGGCGGAGGACCTGCGCGCAGTGCGCTTCAGCTGGGCGTGGCGGGGCTACGCGCGCGACGAGGTGGATGCGCTGCTGGCGCGGCTGGAGGAGGACGCGCGAGGGCGTGAGGCTGCGCGGCCGGAGGCTGCGACCGACGGGGGCGCCGATGAGTGATGCCGTCGTCGGCGCGGACGGTCTCGCGCGCTGTCCGTGGGCCGAGTCGTCCGACGAGATGCGGGCCTACCACGACACGGAGTGGGGGCGCCCCGTCCGCGACGAACGGGGGCTGTTCGAGCGGCTGACGCTCGAGGCGTTCCAGTCCGGCCTGTCCTGGGCGATCGTGCTGCGCAAGCGGCCGCGGTTCCGAGAGGTCTTCGCCGACTTCGACCCCGAGGTCGTGGCGGCGTACGACGGTGCGCGCGTCGCGGAGCTGCTCTCGGACGCGGGCATCATCCGCAACCGCACCAAGGTGGAGGCGACGATCGCGAACGCCGGTGCGGTCCGCGCGCTCGACGGCGGGTTCGCCGACCTCGTGTGGTCCTTCGCGCCGCCGCCTCGTCCGCGGCCCACCTCGCTCGCGGAGGTCCCGGCCGTCACCCCGGAGTCCAAGGCCCTCGCGACCGCGCTCAAGCGGCACGGGTTCGTGTTCGTGGGGCCGACCACGGCGTACGCGATGATGCAGGCGACCGGCATGGTCGACGACCACCTGGCAGGCTGCCACGTGCGGAGCACGCCGGACTGAGCGAGGATCGGCGGCATGCGCAGAGCAACGCGTGGCGCCCTCGTCGGCAGCACCTTCGCAGGTGTGGCGCTGGCCCTCGTCGTCCCGGCGCCCGGGGCGGGTGCGACCGCCGGCGCCTCGGTCGGAGGAGTGGCCGTCAGCGGTGCGGCCGTCAGCACGACGCCGGCCTCGGCCCCCGCGCGTGCGGCCGCCGCGCCGCGTCCTGCGGTGGTCGAGCGGGTCGTGATCGGCCACTCCCGCAGGGGGCGCCCGATCCTGGCGTTCCGGCTCGGAGATCCCGAGGCGACGCGGTCGGCGGTGGTGATCGCGGCGATGCACGGCGACGAGCGCAAGCCGCAGGTGATCCTGCGCAACCTCCGCGACGGCCGCCCGATCACCGGGCTGGACCTGTGGGTGATCCCCAGCGCCAACCCTGACGGCGTCGCCCGCAAGGCCCGGCGCAACGCCCGGGGCGTGGATCTCAACCGCAACTTCCCGCGGAAGTGGAAGCGGTCGAAGCGGGGACTCACCTGGTCCGGGCCCAGCGCAGCCTCGGAGCCGGAGACGAAGGCGATGATGCGGTTCCTCCGCCGGGTGCAGCCGGATCAGGTCGTCTCGTTCCACCAGCCGCTGTACGGCATCGACACCAGCGGCACCGGCAACCGCCCGCTGGCGCGGCGGCTCGCGAAGCACCTGAAGCTGCCGAAGAAGACGTTCTCCTGCGGCTCCGGGTGCTACGGCACGATGTCGCAGTGGTTCAACTACCGCCTGGACGGCCAGCTGGTCACCGTCGAGCTGGGGCGCCGTCCGTCGCGCGCGTACCTGACCCGTACCGCCCCCCGCGGCCTCCTCAAGGCCCTGGGCGGCACCCGCCCCTGACGCCCCGCCCCGCGCCTCCGCCCCGTCCGCGTTGTGAAGGGTTCGGTGCGGAACGGGGCGCCGCGTTCCCCGCGCAACCCTTCACAACGCGGACGGGGGGTGCGGACGGGGGGTGCGGACGGGGGGTGCGGGTCAGTGGCCGACGAAGGTGGGCTTCTCCTTGGCCAGGAACGCGTCGACCGCGGCCTTGTGGTCGTCCGACGCCCCGGTGAGCGCCATCAGCCGCGCCTCGTTCGCGACGGACTCCTGCAGCGTGTGGCTCGCCGAGAACGCGAGCGCCCGCTTGAGCGATGCGTACGCGAGGGTCGGCCCGCTCGCGAGCCGCGCTGCCAGCTCCCGGACCGTCTCCGCGAACGCGTCGTCCGGGACCACCTGCGTCGCGAGGCCGAGCTGCAGGGCCTCGTCGGACCGGACCGTACGCGGCAGCAGGAGGAGCTCGGTCGCCTTCGGCAGGCCGACCAGCCGCTGCAGCGTCCACGACGCGCCGGTGTCGGCCGAGAGCGCGATGCCGGCGAAGGCCAGGTTGTAGCCGGCCGACTCCGCGAGGATCCGGAAGTCCGCCGCGAAGGCGATCGACGCCCCGGCGCCGGCGGCGATGCCGTTCACGGCGGCGATCACCGGCTTCGGCATCGAGGTGATCGCGAGGACCATCGGGTTGTAGTGCTCCTCGACGGTGCTGCTCAGCTGACCGCCCTCCCGCATCTGCGCGACGTGCTCCTTCAGGTCCTGGCCGGCGCTGAACGAGCGGCCGGAGCCGGTCAGGACGACGCAGCGCACGGCGTCGTCGGCAGCGGCGGCGTGGAGGAAGTCACGGAAGGCGACCTTGGTCAGGACGTCGAACGAGTTGAGCACGTCGGGGCGCGACAACGTGATCGTCGCGACGCCGCCGGAGACCTCGTAGGAGACGGGTGCTTCGGTTTCGGTCATGGCGTCAGTCTGCCGCATTCACTCCTGACGCCGCCGTGGGCGATAATGGACGCATTCAAGGTGCACGCGCCCGCGCTGCGCACGGAGGAGAGGGGAACGCATGGCGGCCATGAAGCCTCGGACCGGGGACGGTCCGCTGGAGGTCACCAAGGAAGGACGCTGCATCGTGATGCGGGTCCCGCTCGAAGGTGGAGGACGACTCGTCGTCGAGCTGACGAACGACGAGGCATCCGACCTCGGCGACGCCCTGAAGGCTGTCTGAGTGGCCTCGCAGCCCGGGCTGACCGTCCGCTGGTCCCTGCGTGACGCCCCCGTCGACACGCTGGACCGGCTGAAGGCCTATGTCCGGGACACCTCCCACGAGCGGTTCTCCGGCATGGACGGACTCGCGTACAAGACCTGGCGCGCTCACGAGGGTGCGTGGTTCGAGGGCGTGTACGTGTTCGTCGACGACGCTGCCCGTGCTGCGTTCCAGGAGTCGTTCGCCGCCACGGCGGACACGGCACCCGGGTCGCAGATCATCGGCAGCGGCCCGGAGCTGATCGAGGAGTGCGAGGTCGTCGCGATCGCGGAAGGCGCGGCGGGCTTCAAGCCCACCCCGTCGTTCGCCTGATCCGCCGAGGTCCCCGTCGCGGGCCCACCGCAGCACTGTGCGGCGGGCCCGAGACGGGGATCTCGTGCGCGTACCGACCCCGTGAGCCGCTCGGCACCCTCAGAGGAGGTCGGCGAGCAGGGCTGCGGCCCGTTCGGCGCCGTCGGTCTCGACCGCCCGGCCCGACGGCGTACGCCGCACCTCCCCGAGCAGCGCCGCTGCGAGCCGGTCGGGATCACCGGCCTCCTCGTACGCGAGGCGCCGACCCGCGCCGTACTGCGCGAGCCGGTGCGGCACGTGCACGCCCTGCTCGAAGTGGTGGCGCAGCGGCACGTAGACGAACGGCACGCGCTGCGCCGTGAGCTCCATGCACGTCGTCAGACCGCCCTGGACCAGGGCGACGTCCGCCGACCCGAGGTGGCGGTAGAGGTCCGGCACGAACCCCCGCACCCGGACGCCACGCCGGCGGGGCAGGGAGCGCGGGTCGATCCGCGGCCCTGTGACGAGCAGGAACCGCAGCCGCGGCTCGGCACGCCGGATCCTGGGGACGGCGTCGAGGACGCGGTGGAGCAGGCCGCCGCCGACGCCTGAGCCGCCGACCGTCACCACGCACAGCAGCTCGTCCTCGGCCACCCCCAGCGACGCCCGCACGGCGGCGCGGTCGGCCGGGCTCACCGGCTCGAACCCCGTGACGTAGCCGGTGAACGCGAAGTTCTGCTCCGTCCAGTCGCGGATCCCGGGCAGCCCGGGACCGAAGGGCTCCTCGATCACGTCCGCGGGGTTGCCGACGAACAGCGACCGGTCGCGGACCCGCTCGAGCCGCGCCCGGTGCTCGAGCATCTCGGCGTTGTAGTCCGCGGTGAGCGCCGCCTCGGCGTCGCCGCCGTCGGGCATCGGCACCCACCCGACGAAGTCGGTCAGCCACGCGAACGCGAAGCGCTTGAGCTCGGGGTTCTCGTGGAGGAAGTAGTCGACGTCCCAGGCCTCGTCGCCGACCACGAGGTCGTACGGCTCTGCAGTCACGACGTCGTCGAAGACGCCGAAGTTGGCGACGAGGATCTCGTCCATCCGGCGGATCGCCTGGAAGGCGTGCAGGTCGTGCTCGGCGGCCTCGTCCTCGACGTGGGTGCACTCGCTGGCCAGCGCGGCCGAGGCGGGATGGACGCGCTCGCCCGCCCGCTCGAGGACGCCGGTCGCCGGCGGCTCGGTCAGCCAGTCCACCTGGAGGTCCGGGTGGCGCTTGCGCAGCGCGTCGGCGATCGCCAGGTCGCGCCGCACGTGGCCCAGCCCGATCGGCGAGGTGAGGAACAGCGCCCGGCGCTGGCGCCGCAGCGACCGGGTCCACGTCACAGCCGTCGGCCGCGTGTCCGGCCACAGCCGCGCGAGGAAGTCTCCGATCGCACGGTTGACCGCGACCGGGGTGCGGGTGTGCGTGGCGTGCCCGCCACCGGCGATCGTCAGCAGCGACCCGCCCGTGGTCTCGGCGAGCGCGACGCCCTCGGCGTACGGGCGTACGTGGTCGTCGTCGCCGTGGACCACGAGCACCGGGACGTCGACCTGCGCGACGCGCGCCGCGAACCCAGGATCGCGGCAGACCGTCCGCGCGAGCTCGGTCTCGACGAGCCGCTCGGGCTCGATCTCGTGACCCCACGCGACGCAGTCCTCGATCTGCTTCGTCGAGTGCGGCTCGGTGTACATCCGCCCGAAGAAGAACCGCAGGAACGCGTCGTAGTCGCCGTGCAGCCAGTTGTGCCGGTTGTACTGAGCCCAGCCCGCCGGTGGCGTACGCGCTCCGTCCGCGTCGTCGGGAGGTTCGGCCAGGAACACGTTCGAGTCGCGCTCCTTGATGCCGGGCACCAACCCCAGCGCGGACCCGAGGGCCACGACGCCGGCGACCCGCTGGGGCGCCTCGAGCGCCAGCGCGAGCGACCATGCGACGCCGCAGGAGAATCCGACCACGGCGACCTGGCCTTCTGTCGTGCCGCGGCTGGTCGCGTCGAGCACCGCCAGCGCGTCCGCGACGAACTCCTCGTCGGCGTACGCGAGCTCGCCGACGGGGTGGTCCGACGCGCCGGACCCACGGCCGTCGAACGTGACGACGCGGTAGCGCCGCGCCAGGTACGGCACCTGCGCCTTCCACGACCGCGACGAGATGATCGACCACGTGGGCATGAGCAGGACGGTGTGCGGGGCGTCCCCGAACACCTCGTACGCCACCCGCACGCCGTCGCGCTCGACGAAGCCCGTGCTGTCCGGCTCCCTCGCCCGCATCCTTCCCCCTCCGTCGTACGGCCGCCGCACCCAGTCTGCGCCTGCAGACGGGTGCGACGGCCCGAGCTTGTCAGCCGTGGTGACGGCCCGACGTCACTTGCGCACCGCGAGGACACGGTGGAAGGGCGTCTCCGCCACGGACGCGAACTGCGTGAACCCGGCCGCCGACGTGATCTCGCGGATCTTCGCCGGACCCGCCTGCGTCCCGATCGCCAGGCCGACCTCCTGCGAGAGCGAGGCCGGAGTGCAGAGCAGCGTCGAGAAGCCGTAGTACGCCCGGCCGACCGGCGTGAGGTTGTCCTCGACCCGGTCGCCGGCCATCGGCTCGACGATCATCCACACACCGTCGTCGGCGAGCGCGCCGTACACGTGCCGGGCGGCTCCGACCGGGTCACCCATGTCGTGGAGTGCGTCGAACGTCGTCACGACGTCGTACGCGCCCTCGCCGAGCCGCTGGGCCGACGTGACCTCGAACTGGACGCGGTCGGCCACGCCCGCGGACTCGGCGCGCTCCCGAGCGACGTCGATCGACGCGGCGTGGTAGTCCGACCCGACGAACGTCGAGCGCGGGAACGCCTCGGCCATGAGGATCGTCGACGACCCGTGGCCGCAGCCGATGTCGGCGACCGAGGCGCCCTCGCGGAGCTTGTCCGCGACGCCCGCGGCCGGCAGCCACGCGTCGACGAGGTACGCCAGGTAGCTGGGGCGGAAGAAGCGCTCGCACCCGACGTGGACGTCGGAGTTGTGCTCGTGCCACCCGACGCCGGCCTCGTCCCGCGCCGCCTCGACGACCCGTTCGGCGTCGGCGACGGTCCCCAGCGCGATCTGGAAGAGCCCCGGCAGGAACGCCGGGCTGTTCTCGTCGGTGAGCGCGATCGCGTGCTCGGCCGGCAACGCGTACCGGCCGGTGTCGGGCTCGTAGCGGACGAACGCGCCCGCCGCCTGGGCGTTGAGCCACTCACGGGCGTACGGCTCGGCCGTTCCCGTCCGCTCGGCGAGCTCCGACGGCGTGAGCGGTCCTCCTTCGGCCAGGGCGCGGTAGTAGCCGAGCTTGTCGCCGAGCACCACCAGCGCCGCGTTGAGCGTCGCGCCGACCTCGTCCACGGCGCGGAAGACGAAGGACATCAGGACGTCCTCGTCAATCGATGCAGCATCGATCTGTGCGGTCATGTCACCCTCCTCGGTGATCTGCGTTGCCGTGACGCTACGAAGCGGCGTTGCGCCGTCGCATCCGGTGACCCCCCTGGTTCACCAAGCCGGACCCCGAGGACCCCGGGGATGGCTAGCCTCGGACCATGCTCGTCGGACGGGCGCGGGAGAGGTCCGCGATCGCCGCGCTGCTGTCCCGTGCGCGCCTCGGGACGAGCGGCGTGCTCGTGGTCGTCGGCGAGGCGGGGATCGGCAAGTCCACGCTCCTGGCCCACGCGCGGATGGAGGCGTCGCCGGACACGCTGGTCCTCGCGGCGTCCGGCGCCGTGCCCGAGCGGGACCTCCCGTTCGCCGGTCTCGCGCAGCTGCTCCGGCCGCTGCTGGACCAGGTCGACACGCTCCCGCCGGTGCAGTCCGAGGCCCTGGCGCAGGCGCTGGCGCTGCGTCCGGGGAGCCCGGGCGAGGGCGGGACGGGGGAGCGTTTCGCGATCTCTGCCGCCACGCTGGGACTGATCAGCCGGGCGGCCGAGAACCAGCCGCTGCTCCTCCTCGTGGACGACCTGCACCATCTCGACCGGCCCTCGGCCGACGCCATCCTCTTCACCGCGCGCCGGCTGCTCACCGACGCCGTCGCCGTCCTCGTCGCGACCCGTCCCGACGCCGGGGTCGACGACCTCGTGGCCGACCTCGACCAGCTCGCGGTCTCCGGTCTCTCGGAGGACGAGTGCGGTGCTCTTGTGGAGGACGGTGCCCTCAGCCGCGCCCAGGTCGCTCGGCTGCACCAGGTCAGCGGCGGCAACCCGCTCGCGGTCCTGGAGATGGCACGCGTCCCGGACGCGCTCGCGCAGGACCTGGGCGCGGTCCCGGTCCCGCGGCTGATCGAGCGCGCGTTCGTCGCGCTGCTCGACCCGCTGTCGGGGCCCGCGCGCACGACCCTCACGGTGGCGGCCCTGGCCGGCGACGTCGACCTCGCGACGCTGGGCCGGGCGAGCGCGGCGGTCGGGGGCTCCCTCGCGGACCTCGACGAGGCGCAGCGCAGAGGCGTGGCGGTCGTCGACGCCGACCGGGTGGCGTTCGACCACCCGCTGATGCGGGCATCGATCGTGCAGGCGACGGACCCGGCGCTGCGGCGGCGCATCCACCGTGCGCTGGCCGACGCGTTGCCGGCCGGCGACCTCGACCGGCGTGCCCTGCACCTGTCCGCGGCGACGATCGGGCCCGACCCGGAGGCGGCGACCGTGCTCGACGAGGCGGCCACGTCCGCGGCCCGCCGTCGCGCGTACGCGGTGGCCGCGGGCTGGGGGGAGCGCGCGGCGCACGCGAGCGACGACCCGGTCGAGCGCGCGCGCAGGCTCGTTCTCGCCGGCGAGCACGCCTGGCTCGGCGGGTTGGCCGACCGTGCCCTGGAGATCTTCGGCGAGGCTGCGGCCGGGGCGCCGTCGGAGCAGGCGCGCCGTCGGGCCCAGGCGCTGCGCGGCGTGGTGAGCGCACGGTGCGGCTCGCTCGTCGAGGCACGCGACCTGCTCCTCGAGACGACCGGCGAGGTCGCGTCGGACGACCCCGACACCGCGGTCCTCCTGCTCGCCGAGGCCGTCTACGCGTGCGTGTACCTCTGCGACGCCCCTGCCGTGCGGACGGCGGTCGCGCGGCTCGACGCCCTCCGGGAGCGGGCGCAGCACCCGCGGAGCCGCGTGCTGGGCGACCTCGCCGCCGGGATCGGCCGGGTGATGGTCGGGGAGGGCGACGCCGGTGCCGACCGGATCCGGCGGGCCGTCGAGGCGTCGGAGACCGACGCCCTCGTCGAGGACCCGCGCTGGCGCGCCTGGATGCTGCTCGGGCCGATGTGGTTGCGCGAGTCCGGGGACACGCGTGCGCTGATGGACGCGGTCGTGATCGACGCGCGCGAGCGGGCGGCCGCGGGCACGCTTCCCTTCCTGCTGTTCCACGCCGCGCGCGACGACGCGGCGACCGACCGGTGGACCTCGGCAGAGGCCTCGTACCGGGAGGCGATCGCCCTCGCCCGCGAGTCCGGGCAGCGCACCGACGAGGCGATCTCCCGCGCCGGTCTGGTGTGGCTGCTGGCACGGCGAGGCCGCGAGGACGCGATGCGCGCGGAGGCGGAGGAGGCCGAACGCCAGTGCGTGCGCAGCCGGCTCAACTTCGGCAAGGCCTGGCTCCGGTTCGCGTGGGGCGACCTCGCGTCCGGGCTCGGCCGGTACGAGGAGGCCGTCGAGCGCTACCGGGGCCAGCAGGCGCTCGTGCGCCACCTCGGCATCGACGACGCCGACCTCTCACCGGCGCCGGAGCTGGTCGACAGCCTGGTGCGCGTCGGCGACCTCGACGCGGCACGGGCCGAGGCGGAGGCGTTCGAGCGGCTCGCGGAGGCGAAGGGTCAGCCGTGGTCGAGGGCCCGCGCGCACCGCGCCCTCGCGATCGCCGGGATCGACGCCGAGGAGCGGTACGCCGCGGCGCTGGCCGAGCACGCGCACAGCCCGGACACGTACGAACGGGCACGGACGCAGCTGGCGTACGGGGCCTTCCTGAGGCGGGGCCGCCGGCGAGCGGAGGCGCGGGAGCAGCTCCGCGCGGCGCTCGACACCTTCGACCGCCTGACGGCGGCGCCCTGGGCGGAGCAGGCGTCCGCGGAGCTGGCCGCGACGGGGGAGCGGGTCCAGCGCCGGGCGACGGGTGCGGAGCAGCCCCTGACCCCGCAGGAGCTCCAGGTGGCGCGGCTCCTGGGCGGCGGGCGTACGACGCGGGAGGCGGCCGCGGCGCTGTTCCTGAGCCCGAAGACGGTCGAGTACCACTTGCGGCACGTCTACATCAAGCTCGGGATCTCGTCCCGGGCGGAGCTGGCCGAGCGGCTCAGCGAGGACGCCGAGCTCCGGTGACGCCTGCCCCGGCCCTCCCCTTCCCGGCACGTGCGCCAGTGGTCACCGCCGCCGACGCGGTGACCACAGGCGAACCGACGCGCGGCGAAGGGCAGGGTTGGAGCTCAGTCCGACGCGCGCAGCTGCGCGACGAGCAGCCCGTCCCCGACCGGCAGCAGCGCCGGGACGAACCTCTCGTCCTCCAGCAGCGCGCGCCCGAGGTCGCGGACGGCGACGGTGTCCTCGTCGCGTCGTGCGGGGTCGGCCACACGGTCGTGCCAGAGGGCGTTGTCGAACGCGAGGACGCCGCCGGGCCGCAGCAGGCGCACCGCCTCCTCGACGAACAGCGGGTAGTCGCGCTTGTCGGCGTCGACGAACACCAGGTCGTACCCGCCGTCGGCCAGTCGCGGGAGGACCTCCAGCGCCGAGCCGGAGATCAGGCGGAAGCGGTTGGCGGCGATGCCGGCCTCGGTCAGCGTGGCGCGGGCCAGGCGCTGGTGCTCGGCCTCCCGGTCGACGGACGTGAGGACCCCGTCGGGACGCATCCCTCGCAGGAGCCAGAGCCCGGAGACCCCGGTGCCCGTCCCGACCTCGACGACCGCGCCGGCGTTGGCGACGGCGGCGAGCAGCCGGAGGGCGGCGCCCCCACCGGGACCGATCGGTGCGACGCCCACCTCGTCAGCACGGGCGCGTCCGTTCTGCAGCGGCTCGTCCTCGATGACGAACTCCTCGGCGTACAGCCAGCTCTGCGGCGTGATCGCGGTGGCGATGACGGACTCCTCTCGCACGCCGGGGATCCCGGCACCTGCGCCACAGCCTAGGGCATCGGCGCTGTGATCCCGGGGACCTCGGCCTCACGCCTCGCGGCCGAGGATCGACGCCGCAGAAGCCTCCCGCGCGTGACCTTCGTCACCCCCGGATCCGCCGTACCGGCGTCATAGGGAACCTCCAGCGTCGTCTCATCGTTGTCTCAGTTTGTTGGGAGACGATCAGGGTCCGACCAACACAGGAGGTCGTCACGACGATGGGCACCACCACGCAGCCCGCCGGCCCCCAGGCCCCCACCGACGCCAGTGTCGGCACCTGGGAGGAGATCGTGGAGCAGCACTCCGCGCGCGTCTTCCGGCTCGCCTACCGCCTCACCGGCAACCAGCACGACGCGGAGGACCTGACGCAAGAGGTCTTCATCCGCGTGTTCCGTTCGCTCGACTCCTTCAAGCCCGGCTCGTTCGAGGGCTGGATCCACCGCATCACCACCAACCTCTTCCTCGACCGCGTCCGCCGGAAGTCGAAGTTCCGCTTCGACCGCTTCGGCGAGGGCGCCGAGGAGCGGCTCACCGCCGCCGACCCGTCTCCTGAGCGCGCGTGGACCGACGCGAACCTCGACGCCGACGTGGAGGCCGCCCTCGCGTCGCTGCCGGACGAGTTCCGCGTGGCCGTCGTCCTGTGCGACATCGAGGGTCTCTCGTACGAGGAGATCGCCGACGTTCTGGGCGTGAAGCTCGGCACCGTCCGTTCCCGCATCCACCGTGGCCGCAAGCAGCTGCGTACGGCGCTGGAGCACCGCGCGCCGTCCGGTGCGCGCACCCGCTTCGCCGGCCCGCTCGACCCGGCGGTGGCCCCGCACTGATGGCACACCTGGGAGATCGCGTCGCGGCGTACGTCGACGGGCAGCTGCCCGACGACGAGGCGTCGCGCGCGGACGCCCACCTCGCGAGCTGCGACGAGTGCTTCGAGGCGGTGCTCGCGCAGCGGTCCCTCAAGCGCCGGATGACCGGGCTGGGCGCCACTCCGGCACCCTCGACCACGCTCCTCTCGGCGCTGTCGGACCCTGCTCGGCTCGCCTCGGCCGCCCCGCCGTCACGGCTGCACCTGATCTTCGACCACTTCCTGGTCCGCGCGACCATCGCGGCCTCAGGAGCGTCCGCCGTCCTCGCCGGGATCGCGTACGTCGTGGGTGCGCCGGCAGCGCCGGTCGACACCGTGGCCCCGCCCGTGGAGCAGTTCATCGCCCAGTTCCGCGGCGAGGCCGACCCGGTCCAGCAGAGCGTCCGTGCGGCGGACGCGCCTCCGACCGAGGTGGCGCTCGCGGTGGCTCCTGGCCACGCGGTCGCCTCCGCCCGCAGCGACTCTCCCGAGGCGATCAGGCTCCTCGAGCGGGCGCTGGGCTCGGCGGTGAGCGTGCGGCTCCTCGCGAACCGCTACGACCTGTCCGTGGTCCGCTCGACCGGCGGGCGTACGGAGGTGGTCGCGGCCTCCGACGGGCACCGCATCGCGTCGTACGTGATCGGCGACGACGGCCGACTCGGTCAGGTGGTCCGCTACGCGCAGCAGTCGGCCGCGGACCCCGTGCTGCGGGCCGTCCGCTCGGTCGCGCGCACCGAGCCGGTCCGGACCCAGCCGGAGCCGTCCCCGGCGGCCGCCGAGGACGGGTCGCGGTCGTCGGGCGGCTCCACGCCGATCCACGAGCAGGTCGTCGACCGCATCGACGCGGCCACCATCGACGAGCTCGTCACCGTCGGCTGGCCGTGCCACGAGCGCCTCGGCACCTCCCTGGAGCGGGTCGGCGCCCAGTGGGTCGACCTGTCCGGCGACAAGGGCATCGCCCTCACCTACACCGACGGAGTCTCGACGCTCACGGTCTACGAGCAGAACGGGTCGCTCGAGCGCGAGGCGATCGCCGGCTTCGAGCGGCACGACGTCGGCGACACCCCGGTCTGGGTCCGCACGGGTGAGCCCTCGGTGGCCACCTGGGACTCCGACGGCATCGTCTTCACCGTCGTCACCGACGGGCCGTCCGAGCGGCTGCGCGACGCAGTCGCCCACCTGCCGCGGCAGCCGCAGCACGACGGCATGCTCGACCGGGTGCGGACCGGCCTCGGCCGGCTGACCGCCTGGGCCACCCCGGTCTCGCGCGACTCCTGACGATCAGGTCGCGTCGACGTCGAACGGGGCGGGCTCGCCGGGGTCCAGCGGTCGCTGGGTCGGCCGCGACGTGCCGTGCGACGAGGGGTTGGACGTCGGCTCGTCGTCGTCCAGCGTGCCCTTCATCATCTCGCGCGGGTCGAGCCCCCGGATCTCGTCACGCAGGGACGTGAAGTCGTCCCCCATCTCGCGCTGCAGGTCGGACTTGGCGTTGTCGGCCATCTGCCGCACGGTGCGGACCCACCGACCGAGGGTCCGTGCGAACTCCGGCAGGCGCTCGGGACCGAACACCACGATCGCGACGATCGCGATGACCAGCATCTCGGGCACGCCGACATCGAACATGCGGGAAGCCTAGCCGCAGCCGGGAGAGGGGCCTAGCGCCCGGTCGGGGAGAGACCGAGCTGCATCCCGGCGAGCCCGCGGGAGCGGCCGGACAGCGTCGCGGCCACCTGGCTCAGGACCTTGCCGGCCGGGCTGTCGGGGGCCTGCTCGACGATCGGGACGCCGGCGTCGCCGCCCACGCGCATCTGCTCGTCCAGGGGGACCTGGCCGAGCAGCGGGACGTCGTAGCCGAGCCGCGCGCTCAGCGTGGACGCGACCGTCTGGCCGCCGCCGGAGCCGAAGATCTCCATCCGCTCGCCGTTGGGGAGCTCGAGCCACGACATGTTCTCGATCACGCCGACGACGCGCTGGTGCATCATCGACGCCATCGTGCCGGCGCGCTCGGCCACCTGGGCGGCGGCGTCCTGCGGCGTCGTGACGACCACGACCTCCGCGTTGGGGAGGTGCTGACCGAGGCTGATCGCCATGTCGCCGGTGCCCGGGGGGAGGTCCAGCAGCAGCGCGTCGAGGTCGCCCCAGTAGACGTCGGAGAGCATCTGGACGAGCGCCCGGTCGAGCATGGGTCCGCGCCAGGCGACGACCTGGTCCTTGCGGGGCTTCAGCATCCCGATGCTCATGACCTGCATGCCGCGCACGGGGACCGGCATGATCATGTCCTCGACCTGCGTCGGGCGGGCGTCGCCCACGCCGAGCATGTCGGGGATCGAGTGGCCGTAGATGTCGGCGTCGACGATGCCGACCTTGAGGCCCTGGGCGGCCAGCGCCGACGCGAGGTTCACGGTGACCGACGACTTGCCGACACCGCCCTTGCCGGACGCGACCGCGTACACCTTGGTGAGCGAGCCAGGCTTCGCGAACGGGATCTCCCGCTGCGTCTGCCCACCGCGCAGGACCTCCTGGAGGTTCTTGCGCTGCTCGTCGTTCATGACGCCCATGTCGACGCGGACGTCGGTCACGCCGGCGACCTTCGTCACGGCGGCTGTCACATCGCGGTTGAGCGTGTCCTTGAGCGGGCACCCGGCGACGGTGAGGAGGAGGTGGACGACGACGGAGCCGCCGTCGATGTCGACGCCCTCCACCATGCCGATCTCGGTGATCGGGCGACGGATCTCGGGGTCGTTGACGGTCGACAGCGCCTGGGTGACGGCGTCGGGATTCACCACGGTCTCGGTGGGCATGACATCGATGCTACGTGCGTGGTGGGGATCACCGCGGTGTCGGGTCCGCCTGGCCGTCGGTCGCCTCGTCGGGGGAGCCTCCGACCCGGTCCTCGATGTCCGCGACGAGCCCCCGCAGCTCGGACCGGAGGAAGTCGCGGGTGGCGACCTCGCCGAGCGCGAGGCGCAGGCTCGCGACCTCGCGGGCGAGGAACTGCATGTCGGCGTGGGCACGGGCGTTCTGCTCGCGGTCCTGCTCCTGCGTCACCCGGTCACGGGCCTCCTGCCGGTTCTGGGCGAGCAGGATCAGGGGAGCGGCGTACGACGCCTGCAGCGACAGCATGAGCGTCAGGAAGATGAACGGGAACGGGTCGAACCGGAGGTCGCCCGGCGCCATCGTGTTCCAGAGCAGCCAGGCGGCGACGAACACGGTCATCCAGGCGATGAAGGTCGCGGTCCCCATGAACCGCGCGAACCCCTCGGCGAACTTCCCGAAGGTCTCGGCGTCCATGCGGCGTCGCCGGGTGCGACGCCAGCGGTTGGGGTCGCGGGGCTGGTCCAGGCGGACCCGGCGGTCGTCGCGGTCGCTCATCGTGCCACCTCCGGCTCCTGGTCGCGCCAGCCCTCGGGCAGGAGCTCGTCGAGCACGTCGTCGACCGTGATCGCCCCGACGAGGTGGTTGGAGTCGTCGACCACGGGGCAGGCGACGAGGTTGTACGTCGCGAGGATGCGGGCGACCTCGTGCAGCGAGGTGTCCGGGCGGGGCCAGTCGATGTCGTTGACCGCGATCGAGCCGACCAGCGACGACGGCGGCTCGCGCAGGAGGTGCTGGAAGTGCACGACGCCGAGGAACCGGCCGGTCGGCGTCTCGAGCGGCGGCCGTGCCACGTAGACGAGGGCGGCCAGCGACGGGGACAGCTCGGGCTCGCGGATCCGGGCGAGGCCCTCGGCGAGCGTCGCGTCCGGCGGCAGGATGACGGCGTCGGACGTCATCAGACCACCGGCGGTGCCCTCCTCGTAGACCATCAGCCGGCGCACGTCCTCGGCCTCGTCGGGCTCCATCAGCGCGAGGAGCTCCTCGGCCGTCGCGAGCGGGAGCTCGGCGATGACGTCGGCGGCGTCGTCGGGCGACATCTCCTCGAGGACGTCCGCGGCCCGCTCGGGGTCCAGCCCTCCGAGGATCTCGACCTGCGCGATCTCCGGCATCTCCTCGAGCACGTCGGCGAGCCGCTCGTCGTCGAGCTCGGCGGCGATCTGGGTACGACGCTGGATCGGCAGCTCGCGCAGGGCGTTGGCGAGGTCGGCCGGACGCATGGTGTCCATCGTCGCGAGCAGGTGGGTGGCTCCCTGCGACGGCTGGGCGCCCATGAGGTCCGCGACGTCGACCCAGTCCACGACGATGCCGTGACCGCGCCGTCCGAACCGCGACCCGCGGCCGCGCACGGCGACGTCCGAGAGGTACCAGTCGTGGCTGCGGTCCTGCTCCATCGCCACGTCGTAGACGACGCCGTCCAGGTTCTGCGACGGCACTCGCACAGTCCGGTCGAAGAGCTCGCCGAACACCAGCGTCTCGGTCTGCCGCTGCTCGAAGCGCCGCAGGTTCAGCACGCCGGTCGTGATGATCTGGCCGCCCTCGAGCGACGTCACCCGCGTCATCGGGAGGAACACGCGTCGCCGCCCGAGCACCTCGATCACGAGCCCCAGGACGCGCGGGAGCCGGCCGGCGCTGCGTTGCGTGACGACGACGTCGCGCAGCTTGCCGACCTGGTCCCCTGCGGGGTCGAAGACGGCATGCCCAGCCAGCCTGGCGAGGAAGATGCGGCTCGTCGAGGTCACGGGGGTCAGCCTAGCCGCGTCTGCACATTCGGCCGGACGTACGACGCCCCGCCACCGCGGTGCGGTGACGGGGCGTCGGCGATCGTCGGCGAGCGACCTGTGTCAGGCCTTGCCGTAGGTGGTGAAGACACCGCCGGCGGTCGTGGAGTTGGCCTTCACGACGAACCGGTACTTGTACTTCTTCGAGGAGCGGAAGGAGTACTTCGCGGCGCCCTTGCTGTTGAGCTTGAGCGTCTTGACGGTGCGCCACTTGCCGCTCTTCTTGCGCTGCAGCTTCACCTTGGTCTTGTAGTTGTAGTACTTGCCGTTGCTCAGGTAGCGCTTGAGCTTGATGTTGGCGACCTTGCGGCTCGAGTTGCTCCAGTAGCGCACCTTGCCCGAGGCCTTGAGGCCGGACTTCACGGCGAAGCCGCCGCCGGTGTAGCTGCCGTCGACCGCGCTCAGCTTGTTGTAGTCGGTGTCGTACCACTCGACGCGGACGTTGGCGAGGCGGAAGGCGCCGCGGCCCCAGCCGTTCCGCACGGTGAGGTAGCCGGTCATGTTCTGGTAGCTGGAGCCGATGTAGGCAGCCTGCACGTTGGCGGCCACACGGGTGGCGCCGCGGTAGACGTCGACGTAGATCGTCGCCGACGTGAAGGCTCCGACGGCGCGCGCGTTGGTCGCGATCCGGTACGACTTGGTCGAGGCGTTGATCGCCGTGCCGCCGTACGACGGGTAGACCTTGAAGCTGGTGACGTCGATCGGGGAGGTGGCGGCGGCGGCGGGCGCCGTCGACACGACCGCCAGTCCCGAGAATGCGAGCGCGCCACCGGCCAGGGCGGCGGAGGCGCGCTTGATGAGGGTCTTCACAGAGGGGTGCCTTCCTGGGCAGAACGAACGGTGCGACAGAAAGATAACCGATGAAAGGTCCAGACAGGGCATCCCGTCCGTATGGTAAGGGCTTCAACTACTTCGGAGCGCCCGCGGCAGGCTCAGCAGGCCCCCGCGCTCACGAGTCCGAGCCCTCCGAGAGGCGGGGCGCCCGACGCTGACGGTGCAGCGAGAACGGGCGCGAGCGGACCGTCCGTGCCGGCGACTCGACGGGCTGCTCGCGCTGCGCGGAGTCGCCCAGGTGACCGGGGGACGCGAGCAGGTCGGTCGGGTGGAGGCGTACGACGACGCACTCGCGGGCCCACCGCTCGACCGCCTCGTCGGCCTCGAAGAGATTGAGGCGGTCCGCGACCAGCACGGCGGTGACGTCCGCCCAGTCGGCGTGGTCGGGCCCCACGACCTCGACGGTGGCGCGGACGCGCGCGACCTGGGCGCGGGTCGAC
The DNA here is from genome assembly GCF_050632745.1 of Mumia spirodelae. Classification (NCBI taxonomy): domain Bacteria; kingdom Bacillati; phylum Actinomycetota; class Actinomycetes; order Propionibacteriales; family Nocardioidaceae; genus Mumia; species Mumia spirodelae. The sequence goes on from NZ_JBODSD010000001.1 coordinate 970,237, forward strand.
TTGGCCCGCAGGTCGAGGACCACCTCGCGTGCGTCCTTGATCCCCGGCAGCGGCTGCTCGTCACCGCCGGCGACGACGCAGACCGCGTCCTCGTGCCAGACGTGCCAGACGGGGTGCCAGGCACCGTCGTACACGATCCAGAGGAGTCCCGACTTCTTCGCGACCTCGGCCACGAAGGCCCGTCGGAAGAGTGCGTCGAAGTCGGTGACCGGCTCGGCGGGGTCCATGCTCGCCATCCTAGGGCGCGGACGCGACGGCGTCGGCCGTGTGAACGACGCGTCTCCCGCCCGCGCATACTGCCGGAGTGACCGTCCTTCTCGCCGTCGTCGCCGTGCTCGGCGTCTCGTTGTCCGGGCCGTTGATGGCCGGGACACAGGCACCGGCACTGGCGATCGCGTTCTGGCGCAACGCGCTGGCCGAGGTGGTGCTGCTCCCCGTCGCGGCCACCCGCCGGCGACGCGAGCTGCGGGCGATCACGCGCGCGGACCTCCGTACCTGCCTGTTCGCCGGTGCCGCGCTCGCGGCCCACTTCGCGACCTGGGTCAGCGCGCTGAAGCTGACCTCGGTCGCGGCGGCGACGGCGTTGGTCTCCATGCAGGTCGGCTGGATCGCGCTGATCGACCGGCTCCGGGGCAAGCGGATCCGGCTGGGCGTGGCCGTCGGGCTCGCGATCTCCTTCGCCGGCGTGCTCGTGATCACCGGCGTCGACCTCACGCTCTCGCGCGACGCCCTCGTCGGGGACGTGCTCGCGCTGGTCGGCGGGTTGACGGCCGCCGTCTACACCGTCGCGGGCGCGCGGGCCCGCGAGAGCCTCACCACGACGGCGTACACGGTCCTCTGCTACGGCGCGTGCGCGGCGATCCTGCTGGCCGTCTGCGTGGTGGGTGGCGTGCCGCTGGTCGGGTTCGAGGCCGAGGCGTGGGCGGGGATCGTCGCCGTGACGGTGACCGCCCAGCTGCTCGGGCACTCGGTGATCAACCACCTGCTCGCGGTCATGAGCCCGATGGTCGTCTCACTCGTGCTGCTGCTCGAGGTCCCCGGAGCGGCGATCCTCGCGGCCGCGATGCTGGGACAGGCGCCGGGCGTCGGCGTGTACGCGGGGCTGGCCCTGATCCTCGGCGGCCTCGCGGTGGTGGTCACGCGGCGGCCGCCCGCCCGCGGCGAGGTCCCCGACTCCGACTGAGCCGCAGGTGAGAAGCAGGTCACACTCGTCTCGCTGTTACTAGTCGTTAACACTACTCGTAGGTACAGTCAGCCCTGATCCCGTCCCCGCAGCACCGAGGTGACCCGTGTCTGTCGAAAACGCTGTGTCCGCCGAGAGCAAGGCCCTGCGCTCGCGCCGCTCCTGCCTCGCCGTCCCCGGCTCGAACCCGCGCTTCCTGGAGAAGGCCAAGGGCCTGCCCGCCGACCAGGTCTTCCTCGACATCGAGGACGCGGTCGCCCCGCTCGCCAAGCCCGACGCCCGCAAGAACATCGTCGCCGCGCTCAACGAGGGCGGCTGGGGCGACAAGGTCCGCGTGGTGCGCGTCAACGACTGGACGACGCAGTGGACCTACCGCGACGTGATCGAGGTCGTCGAGGGCGCCGGCGCCAACCTCGACTGCATCATGCTCCCGAAGGTCCAGACGCCCGAGCAGGTCGTCGCGCTCGACGTCCTCCTCACCCAGATCGAGAAGACGATGGGCTACGAGGTCGGCCGCATCGGCATCGAGGCGCAGATCGAGAACGCGCTCGGCCTGACCAACGTCAACGCGATCGCCGCCGCCTCGCCGCGCGTCGAGACCATCATCTTCGGCCCCGCCGACTTCATGGCGAGCATCAACATGAAGTCTCTCGTCGTGGGCGAGCAGCCGTCCGGCTACGACGTCGGCGACGCCTACCACCACATCCTCATGAGCATCCTCATGGCGGCGCGGGCGTACGACAAGCAGGCCATCGACGGCCCCTACCTCCAGATCCGCGACACCGAGGGCTACCGCCGTGTCGCCTCGCGGTCGGCCGCGCTCGGGTTCGACGGCAAGTGGGTCCTGCACCCCGGCCAGGTCGATGTCGCCAACGAGGTCTTCAGCCCCCGCCAGGAGGACTACGACCACGCCGAGAACATCCTCGACGCGTACGACTGGTTCACCTCCGAGGCCGGCGGCAAGAAGGGCTCGGCGATGCTCGGCGACGAGATGATCGACGAGGCCTCGCGCAAGATGGCCCTCGTGATCTCGGCCAAGGGACGCGCCGCCGGGATGCAGCGCACGACCACGTGGGAGCCGCCGACCGAGTGAGGTCGGCCGACACCCCAGCCCCCGCCGTACGAGCTGCACCGATCGAGAGATAGCGAGACAACCATGGGCCGCCTGGTCACCACCGACGGACTGACCGACGTCCAGGAGGAGATCCTCAAGACCGTCCGCGAGTTCGTGGACAAGGAGATCATCCCGGTCGCCACCGAGCTGGAGCACAAGGACGAGTACCCGCAGGCCATCGTCGACGGCCTGAAGGAGCTCGGCCTGTTCGGGCTGACGATCCCGGAGGAGTACGGCGGCCTCGGCGAGTCGCTGCTCACGTACGCGCTGGTGGTCGAGGAGATCGCCCGCGGGTGGATGAGCGTCTCCGGCGTCATCAACACGCACTTCATCGTGGCGTACATGCTGGTCCAGCACGGCACCGAGGAGCAGAAGCAGAAGTACCTGCCGCGGATGGCCACCGGCGAGGTGCGCGGCGCGTTCTCGATGTCGGAGCCGTCGCTGGGCTCGGACGTGTCGGCGGTGTCGACGAAGGCGACCAAGCAGGACGACGGGTCGTACTCCATCACCGGCCAGAAGATGTGGCTCACCAACGGCGGCTCGTCGAACCTCGTCGCGGTGCTCACCAAGACCGACGAGGGCGCCGACTCGGTCTACCGCAACATGACCACCTTCCTGGTGGAGAAGGAGCCCGGCTTCGGCGAGACGGCTCAGGGCGTCACCGTCCCGGGCAAGATCGACAAGATGGGCTACAAGGGCATCGACACGACCGAGATGATCCTGGACAAGCACCAGATCTCGGCCGACCAGATCCTCGGCGGCGTCCCGGGCAAGGGCTTCTACCAGATGATGGACGGCGTCGAGGTCGGGCGCGTCAACGTCGGCGCCCGCGCGGTCGGCATCGCCAACCGCGCCTTCGAGCTCGGCATCGCCTACGCCCAGCAGCGCGAGACCTTCGGCAAGCCGATCGCGCAGCACCAGGCGATCCTGTTCCGCCTGGCGGAGATGGGGACCAAGGTCGAGACCGCGCACGCGATGGTCGTGCGGGCCGCGCGCAAGAAGGACGCCGGCGAGCGCAACGACGTCGAGGCCGGCATGGCCAAGATGGTTGCCTCGGAGTACTGCAACGAGGTGGTCGAGGCGTCGTTCCGGATCCACGGCGGCTACGGCTACTCCAAGGAGTACGAGATCGAGCGCCTCTACCGGGAGGCCGCGTTCATGCTCATCGGCGAGGGCACGAGCGACATCCAGAAGATGATCATCGGCCGCAGCCTGCTCAAGGACTACAAGCAGCGCTGACCCTCTCGCCCCGGCCGCGCTCGCTCGGGTACCCCACGCGAACGCCACTGCCCCTAGCGCACACGCTGGGGGCAGTGGCATTTCGCTGGGGTACCCCAGCGAGGGAGCAGATCGGAGCGGGCGCGCTGGCGTCGCGAACCTCCGTGGCGCCTGTGGAGGGCGTACGACGGGTGTCGGCGCGGCTGCGTACGGTGGACTCCATGCCCCCCACCGCCGCCACGTCCGCGCTGACCCCGTCCCGAGCCGCCGTCGCCGACCGCGTGATCGGCGCGTTGGCCGGACCGGGCGCGACCCTGCGCGACGACCAGGTGACCGCGGTCGCCGCCCTGTGCGAGCCGCGGGCCCGGGTGCTGGTCGTGCAGGCGACCGGCTGGGGCAAGTCGGCCGTCTACTGGGCGGCGACCGCGATCCGTCGCGACGAGGGGGCGGGCACGACGCTCGTGGTCTCGCCGCTGCTGTCGCTGATGCGCGACCAGGTGGCCGCGGCCGCCCGGGCCGGGCTGCGCGCGGAGACGCTCAACTCGTCCAACGTCGAGGAGTGGTCGCGCATCGAGGAGGCGCTGCGCGCCGGTGACGTCGACGTGCTGCTGGTGTCGCCGGAGCGGCTCGCCAACCCCGGGTTCGGCCGCCGGGTGCTCGACGCGCTCGCCGGGCGGATCGGCCTGCTGGTCGTCGACGAGGCGCACGCCGTGTCGGACTGGGGGCACGACTTCCGCCCCGACTACCGCCGCGTCTCCGACGTCCTGCAGCGGCTCAACCCCGACACCCCGGTGCTCGCGACGACCGCGACCGCCAACGCGCGCGTGACCGAGGACGTGGCCGCCCAGCTGCGGAGCGGCGGATCGGGGGAGCCGGGGGAGGAGACGCTCGTCCTCCGCGGTCCGCTCGCACGCTCCAGCCTCGAGCTCTCGGTGGTCGACCGGCTGTCGCCTCTCGAGCGCTACGCGTGGGTGGTCGACCACCTGCCGACGCTGCCCGGCTCGGGCATCGTGTACGCGCTCACGGTGGCCGACGCGCACCGGCTCACGGCGGCGGTGCGGGCGGTCCACGGCGACGCGGTCCCGGTCGCGGCCTACACCGGCCAGCTCGAGGCCGCCGAGCGCGAGCGGCTCGAGGACGCGCTGCGCGACAACCGCGTCAAGGCGCTCGTCGCGACGTCGGCGCTCGGCATGGGCTACGACAAGCCCGACCTCGGCTTCGTGGTGCACGTCGGCGCGCCGCCATCGCCGGTCTCCTACTACCAGCAGGTCGGCCGTGCCGGGCGCGCGATCGACCACGCGCATGCCGTGCTGCTGCCGTCGGGCGCCGACGACGGGGTGTGGGACTACTTCGCGACGGCGACGATCCCCGTGCCGGCCCAGGTCGAGCGACTCCTCGAGGCGATGGCGGACGCGACCGTCGACGCGCCGGCGACCGTGGTGGCGCTCGAGGCCGAGACCGGGCTGCGCCGCGGGCGCGTCGAGCTGATGCTCAAGCAGCTCGCCGTCGACGGGGTCACCGAGCGGGTCGAGCGCGGCTGGGTGCGCACCGGGGCCGCGTGGTCGTACGACCAGGAGCACTACGACGGCGTCGTCGGCGTACGACGCCGGGAGGCCGACATCATGCGCGCCTACACCCGCGGTGCGCGGTGCCTCATGCAGCTCCTGCAGGAGTCTCTCGACGACCCGCAGGCCGCGCCGTGCGGGCGCTGCTCGGTCTGCCGGGGGACGCTGCCCGACGGGCTGGCGGAGGCGCCGCAGCCGGAGACCGTCCGTGCTGTGGCGACCGTGCTGCGCGGCGAGGACCACGTGCTGGAGCCGCGCAAGATGTGGCCGGGAGGTGCCTTCGGGACGCGCGGTCGGATCGCGCCCGACCGCGCGGTCGAGCCGGGGCGCGCGCTCGTCCACGCCGACGCGCCGGAGTGGCGAGAGGCCGTGCGCGAGATGTTCGACCGCGACGCGCCGGCTCCCCAGGAGGTGCTGGACGCGTGCGTGCAGGTGCTCGCCCGCTGGAAGGCGGACTGGCGCAGCCGTCCCGAGATCGCGGTCGCGCTGCCGGCCGCCGGGTTCGCGGCGCTGACCGGGAGCATCGCCGACCATCTGGCGACGGTCGGACGGCTCGACCGCGCCGAGCTCGCCACCGACGTCGGTCGGTCTGCGCAGGAGGTCCGCGACCTGACGTCGTCGGACGAGGCCGCGCTGTGGCGCGACGCGGTGTCGGTGCCGGGGGAGGCGGCGTCGGCGGTCGCCGGTCGCACCGTGCTGCTCGTGGTCGACGCGTCGGCCTCGCAGTGGCCGATCACCGTGGTCGGAGCCGCGCTGCGGGCTGCGGGTGCGGCCGCGGTCCTGCCGCTCCTGGTGCACCGCCGGGTGTGATCCGGCGGGTCACCGCAGGCGGACCCGGTCCCACTCCGTCACGAAGTCATACATCGCCTGAGTGAGGCCGTGGTCGTGCAGCGACGCTGGTCGCCACCACACCTCGAGCATCACCCAGGCCTCCGCCGACCCGCTGCCGTCGCGCCCGTTGCGGCCGGACTTGCGGCGTACCGTCGTCGCGCCGTACACGAGCCCGACCGGCAGCACGAGGGCATGCGTCGCGTCGTCGACCGGGACCGGAGCCGGGAGGATCCATCCCGCCGTCACCGGCTTGCGCGACGGCGTGTACGTCAGCAGCCGCCCCTGCGTCTTCTGGACCCGGTTGTAGACGTCCTCGGTCGGGATGTGGCGGTACTCGCAGGCGGCGACGAACGCCTGGACGTTCTCCCGTGCCTGGCTCTCCATGCCGGGAGGCTACGTGCGGTGTGTTACATCCGCGTCACACGAACGGACGACGTGACCCGGCTCCCACACCGCGCGACGGTGCGGCGCAGCGGGTGACCCGCGTCCTCCCGGGAGGGGTCAGCTCGTCGGCTTCAGGACCCAGTCCTTGACCTCCGGCATGTCCTCCAGGTGCTCGCGCACGTAGCGGTGGTGCTTCTCCAGCATCTGCGCGCAGTACTCGCGCAGCTCCTGCGCCCCCGCCGGCGTCGCCTTGGTGTTGTTGAGCACGTCCACCACGAGCTGGTAGCGCGACATCTCGTTCAGCACCGTCATGTCGAACGGTGTCGTCGTCGTGCCCTGCTCGATGAACCCCCGCACGTGGAACCGGTCGGCGATCGGACGGCCGTGCACGAGCTTGTGGATCGCGCCGTGGTAGCCGTGGAACGCGAACAGCACGTCCACGTCCTCGGTGAACAGCGCGGCGAACTCGGACTCGGACATCCCGTGCGGGTGGTCCTTCTGGCGCGGCAGCGTCATGAGGTCCACGACGTTGACGACCCGAAGCGTGAGGTCGGGCACCCACTCCTTCAGCAGCTGCGCCGCGGCGACCGTCTCCGCCGTCGGGACGTCCCCCGCGCACGCGAGCACGATGTCGGGCTTCTTCGAGCCGTCGTCGTTGCCTGCCCAGTCCCAGATCCCGGCGCCCTTCGCACAGTGCTCCGTCGCCTCGTCGATCGTGAGGTACTGAAGGTGGGGCTGCTTGTCGATCGCGATGACGTTGACGTACGACTTCGACCGGAAGCAGTGGTCGGCGACGGAGAGCAGGCAGTTGGCGTCCGGCGGGAGGTAGACACGCGCCACGGCCGCGCGCATGTTGAGCACGACGTTGATGAGCCCCGGCCCCTGGTGCGAGAAGCCGTTGTGGTCGTTGCGCCACGTGGTGGACGTCAGCAGGATGTTGAGGCTCGGCACCTTCGCGCGCCACGAGAGGTGGTTCGCCTCCTCCAGCCACTTCGCGTGCTGGACCGTCATCGACGCGCTCACCATCGCGAACGACTCGTACGTCGCGAAGAGTCCGTGCCGACCCGTCAGGTTGTAGCCCTCGAGCCAGCCCTGACAGCTGTGCTCGCTGAGGACCTCCATGACGCGGCCGTTGCGGGAGAGCTTCTCGTCGTCCGGCGTGATGCGCTCCATGAACGCGCGGTCGCTGGCGTCGAAGACCGCACCGAGCCGGTTGGAGTTGGTCTCGTCGGGGCAGTACAGCCGGAAGGTGTCGGGGTTGTCCCGGTAGATGTCGGCCATCATCGCGCCGAGGACGCGGGTGTTCTCGAAGCGTGTGGCCGCAGGTGAGGGGACCTCGATGCCGTAGTCGGCGAACGGTCGCAGCTCCAGGTCCTTCGTGAGCAGACCGCCGTTGGCCGCCGGGTTGGCGCTCATCCGCAGGTCACCCTCGGGGTTGTTCGCCAGGATCTCGTCCGACGGCTTGCCGCCCGGGAAGAGCTCGTCGGGCCCGTACGACCTCAGCCACTCCTCGAGCATCTGAAGGTGCTCGGGGTTCTCGCGGACTCCCGACAGCGGCACCTGGTGCGCACGCCAGGTGCCTTCGATCATGCGGCCGTCGACCTCCTTCGGGCCGGTCCAGCCCTTGGGCGTCCGCAGCACGATCATCGGCCACGTCGGCATCTCGCCGTCCCAGCCGCCGCCGCGGGCCGCGTCCTGGATCGCCTTGATCTTCCCGTACGCCTCGGCGAGCGCGGCGGCGAAGCGGTGGTGCATGCCGGGAAGGTCGTCACCCTCGACCTCGATCACGTCGTACCCGTAGCCCGTGAAGAGGTCGCGTACCTGCTCGGGAGGCTTGCGTCCGAGCACCGTCGGGCTCGCGATCTTGCCGTCGTTCAGGTGCAGGACGGGGAGCACGGCGCCGTCGTGCTCGGGGTTGAGGAACGAGATCCCCTTCCACGAACCCGACAACGGACCCGTCTCGGCCTCGCCGTCGCCCACGATGGCCACCGCCAGGAGATCGGGGTTGTCGAAGACCGCGCCGAACGCGTGGACCAGCACGTAACCCAGCTCGCCGCCCTCGTGGATCGACCCGGGGGTCGTCACCGACACGTGGCTCGGGATCCCGCCGGGGGTGGAGAACTGACGGCACAGCCGCGTGAGCCCGTCGGAGTCCAGCGAGACCTCGGGGTAGATCTCCGAGTACGTTCCCTCGAGGTAGCCCGCGGCGACGAGCGCGGGTCCGCCGTGGCCCGGTCCCGACAGGTAGATCGCGGACTGCCCGGTGTGCTGGATCAGGCGGTTCATGTGGGCGTAGACGAAGGACTGTCCGGGACTCGTGCCCCAGTGGCCGAGCAGGCGCGGTTTGATGTCGTCCGGCCTCAGCGGCTGCTGGAGGAGCACGTTGCTCTTGAGGTAGATCTGCGCGACGGTCAGGTAGTTGTTCGCGCGCCACCACGCGTCGAGCGCCGTGAGCTCCTCGTCGGTGGGGTTCGCGAGCTCGCCGGTGGCGGTGGTCGTCTCGGTCATGCGTGCTCCTTCGTCTCGGAGGGGTCTGGTGCCGGGGCCGGTCGTGCCGGGCTGCCCGTGCGCACCAGGGCGACGGTGTGGTGGGCGATCTCGGCCTCCTCGTCGGTGGGGACGACCGCGACGCGGATCGGTCCGTCACCGATCACGTGGCCCTCGTCGGGCACCTCACGCCCGTTGCGCTCGGCGTCGACCTCGATGCCGAGGTGCCCGAGCGGGTCGCACACCGCGGCCCGCAGCTCGGCGTCGTGCTCGCCGATGCCCGCGGTGAACACGACGGCGTGCACGCCAGGGACCGTGGCGAGGTAGGCGCCGACGTAGTGGCGGATGCGGTACGCCGCGAGGCTCACCGCGCGACGGGCATCCTCGTCGCCGGCGGCGGCACGGTCGCGGATGTTCGCCATGTCGGAGTCGCCGCCGAGGCCGAGCAGCCCGCTGCGTCGTTCGAGAAGCTGGGCGACGTCGTCCGGCGAGTAGCCGGCGCTCTGCAGCAGGTAGAGCACGGCCGAGGCGTCGAAGTCGCCGGCGCGGGTCCCCATGACGAGCCCCGACAGCGGCGTGAAGCCCATCGTCGTGTCGACGCTGCGGCCGCCGCGGACCGCCGTCATGGACGCGCCGTTGCCGAGGTGGCAGACGATGAGGTTGACCTCGGGCTCGGGGATGCCGAGCAGCGCCGCGGTGCGCCCCGTGACGTACTCGATCGACGTCCCGTGGAACCCGTACCGGCGCAGGCGGTGCTCGTGCGCGACGTCCTGCGGGATGGCGAAGGTGTACGCCTCCCAGGGGAGCGTCGCGTGGAAGGCGGTGTCGAACACCGCGACCTGCGGCAGGTCCGGGTCGCGCTCCTTCATCAGCCGCAGGCACTCGACGGCGACGGGGTTGTGCAGCGGTGCCAGCGACGACAGCGCGTCGATCTGCGCGAGGACGTCGTCGTCGACCACGACCGGCTGGCTGAACGTCGTCCCGCCGTGCACGACCCGGTGACCGACGCCGATCAGCCCGTCGAGCCGCGCGCCCACCTCGTCGAACCGGCCGAACATCGCAGCGATCGCGTCGGCGTACGACGCCCCGGGGAGCGGGCGCTCCTGCGCGGGCTCGCCCGTGGCCTGGAAGCGCAGCTTCGTCCCGTCGAGGCCGATCCGCGAGATCATCCCGCGCCCGAGCCGAGCGCCGCCGGCAGCGTCCCGAAGCTCGTACTTCAGCGACGACGACCCTGCATTGACGACGAGCACCGTCTCGTCCGGCATCGACTCTCCCTCCGGGCAGCCCAGCGGTGGCGCTCCGCGGCACCCTTCCGTGCCAGTCTGTCGTCGCCGGTGCCCGCGCGCACGTCGAGAGACGCGCCACGTCGCGGCGTGGAGAAAGGCGCCCGACTGCCGTTGTCACTAGGGTGAGCAGGAGTCGACGAGGAGGAATCCGGATGGTGCAGCAGCAGCGCAGGGAAGGCTTCACGCTGGAGTACCCGCAGCACCTGGCGTACTTCGACCAGTACGCCGAGGCGCAGCGCGCGGTGGACTATCTCTCCGACCAGCGCTTCCCGGTCGAGAACATCATGATCGTGGGCACCGACCTCAAGCAGGTCGAGCGTGTGACGGGGCGCCTCACGTGGGGCAAGGTCGCGGGATACGGCGCGGGCACGGGCGCGTGGTTCGGGCTCCTGCTCGGCCTGATCGTCGGCATCTTCGCCGAGCCCGGTCGTTGGCTCGCGGTGGTGCTGTCGGCGATCCTCATCGGACTCGTGTTCGGCATCATCTGGGGTCTGATCGGCTACGCCTTCACGGGTGGGCGCCGCGACTTCACCTCGATCTCGCAGGTGGTCGCCTCGCGGTACGAGCTCCTGGTCGAGCACAAGCTCCTGGCCGACGGGCAGCGTGTGCTGTCCGGGCTGATCCACCCCGCGACGCAGACGTCGGCCCAGACCGCTCCCCAGGCGCCGCCGGCCGCACCGCCGCAGCCTCCGACCCAGCCGCCGACCGCTCCGCCCGGGGCGTGAGCGGGCAGGGGATCTCGCGCGCGGCCGAGGCCCTGGACTGGCAGGCGAAGGTCTGCGGCCGCCTCGGCTCGCCGATGTACGCAGGGCTGCTCGCCGCGCTGGCGGGCGACGTGGTCGCCGGCGGTCCGACCCGGGCGGTGCTCGGTGACCTCGTCGCCGACGATGCCGAGCTGCCCCCGGTGCTGGGGCTGCGCGTGGTCGGTGGGCTGCACCGGCTCGTGCTCGACGGCGAGGCGCCCAGCCTCGAGGAGCACTATCCGAGCGTCGGTGGCCGGTGGGACCTCGCGGCGGCCTGGCCGTCCGTGCTCGCCGTCGTCGACCAGCACCGCGACGCGCTCCACCGGGCGCTCGACCTGACGCCGCAGACCAACGAGGTCGGGCGCTCAGCGGCGCTGATGGGCGGGCTGCTGCGCATCGCGGACCGGTTCGCCCTCCCCGTCCGCCTGGTCGAGATCGGCGCCAGCGCCGGCCTGAACCTGAGGGCGGACCACTTCCGGTTCGGCTCGCCGTCCGGATGGTGGGGTCCGCCGGACTCGCCCGTGGCGATGCCCGACGCGTGGGCGGGCCCGCGGCCTCCGGTCGATGCGCCGCTCGAGCTCGTCGAGCGACGAGGGTTCGACCTGGCTCCCCTCGACGTCTCACGCGCCGAGGACCGCCTCACCCTCGAGGCGTACACGTGGCCCGACATGACCGAGCGCCTCGCGCGGCTGCGGGCGGCCTGCGAGGTCGCCGCCGAGGTGCCGGCCGTGGTCGAGCAGCGCGGTGCCGCCGACGGGCTCGACGCGCTCGAGCTGGAGCAGGGGACGGCGACCGTGCTGTGGCACTCGGTCACCTGGATGTACCTCGCCGAGGCCGAGCGGGAGCGGATCGACGCCCGGGTCGCGGAGCTCGCGCAGGACGCCGGCCCTGACCGCGTCCTCGCCCGCGTGACGCTGGAGCCCGCCGACGAGGTCGCCGGCCCGTTCCCGGTGGTGCTCACGACGTGGCCGTTCGGCGAGGCGACCGTCATCGGGTCCGCCCCGCCGCACGGTCTGCCGACGACGTGGACCGGGTGAGGGGGACGACGTGAAGGCCGAGCTGTGGATGGTCCGCCACGGGCCGACCGAGTGGGCGCGCGACGGGCGGCACACGAGCCGTACCGACCTGCCGCTCCTCACCGACGGCGAGGACACGGCACGCGAGCTCGCACCGCGGCTGACCGGGTGCTCGTTCACGCTCGTCCTGACGAGCCCGCGCCTGCGCGCGCGACGGACGGCCGAGCTCGCCGGGTTCCCCGACGCCGAGGTCGAGCCGGACCTGGCGGAGTGGGACTACGGCGCGTACGAGGGCCTGACCACCCCCCAGATCCGGGAGGAGGTGCCGGGCTGGACCATCTGGTCGCGCGGTGCCGGTGCCGCCGGGGGCGAGACGGCCGACGACGTCGCGGCACGGCTCGACCGGGTCGTCGCGCGCGTACGTGCCGCGGACGGTCCCGTCCTGGTCTTCGGCCACGGGCACGCGCTGCGCGCTCTGGCCGCACGGTTCCTCGACGAGCCGGTACGGTTCGGAGCACGGCTCGCGCTCGACACGGCGACGCTCTCGGTGCTCGGCTACGAGCACGACACGGACCCGGTGATCGCGCGCTGGAACGCCTGACGCGAGGGGGCACGCGTGGAGTCGTTGTTCTGGATCATGCTCGCCGCCGCGGTGGCGCCGGTGATCGCTGCCGCGGTTCCGCGCAGGCTCGTCCCCGAGGTCGTCCTGCTGCTCGCCGGCGGCATGCTCATCGGGCCGTTCGGGCTCGACCTCGCCTCGGTGACCGCGCCGATCGACCTGCTCAACGAGCTGGGGCTCGGCATGCTCTTCCTCCTCGCCGGCTACGAGATCGAGGTCGACGAGCTGCGCGGAGAGGGCGGCCGGCGTGCGCTCGGGACGTGGCTGGTCTGCCTGGTCCTCGCCTTCGCCACCGTCTGGATCCTCGGCACCCGCGACGAACGCCACGCCGAGGTCGCGGTCGCGATCGCCCTGACCTCGACCGCGCTCGGCACGCTCCTGCCGATCCTCAAGGACATGCACCTCATGGGGACGCCGTTCGGGCGGACGGTCGTCAACCACGGGACCTTCGGCGAGCTGGGGCCGGTGGTCGCGATGGCGATCTTGCTGGGCGTCAGGGGCCCGGAGGAGTCGCTGGTGACCCTCGTGGTCTTCGTCGGTGCCGCGATCCTCGTCGCGGCGGTGCCGACGCGGCTCGTCCCGAGGGCCACGATCGTGCCGGGGCTCGTCCGGGCCGGCGCCGAGACGACGGCGCAGACGACGGTCCGGTTCACCGTGCTCCTGCTCGTGTCGCTGAGCGCGCTGGCGGTGGTGTTCGAGCTGGACACCATCCTCGCCGCGTTCGCGGCGGGCTTCATCCTCCGGCGGGTGCTTCCCGGCGGTGACGAGCGGCTCGAGACGAAGCTCGACGGTCTCGCGTTCGGGTTCCTCATCCCGATCTTCTTCGTGACGTCGGGGATGGGGATCGATCCCGCGGCGATCGCCGACGCCCCGCTGACCCTGGTGGCGTTCGTGCTGCTCATCCTTCTCGTCCGTGGTGGGCCGGTGCTGATCGCCACGCTGCGGCAGCGCGAGCCCGACGGGTCGCCCAGCTTCGACCGGCGCGACTCCGTGCGCGTCGCGCTGTGGGCATCGACCGGGCTCCCTCTGATCGTCGCCGTCACGGCCGTCGCCGTCGACGCGGGCGAGATGTCCGCCGAGACGGCGTCCGTCCTGGTCGCGGGCGGTGCCGTCACCGTCCTCCTGCTGCCGATGACGGCGACGCTGCTGGAGCGTTCGCATGTGACCCGCCGGTAGGTTCGCGCTCCCGGTCGGTCATGATGACAGGCGCACCGCCCCACGCACGACGATCGATCAGCACAGACACGAGGAGTTCCCATGCAGTTCGGCCGCAGCTACGAGGAGTTCGAGGTCGGCGCGACCTACAAGCACTGGCCCGGGAAGACGGTCACCGAGTACGACGACCACCTCTTCTGCCTGCTGACGATGAACCACCACCCGCTCCACATGGACGTGAACTACGCCGAGAAGACGACGCAGTTCGGCAAGAACGTGGTCGTCGGCAACTACGTCTACTCGATCCTGCTCGGCATGAGCGTGCCGGACATCTCCGGCAAGGCCATCGCGAACCTCGAGATCGAGTCGCTGCGTCACGTCGCCCCGACCTTCCACGGCGACACCCTGTACGGCGAGACGACCGTCCTGGACAAGTGGGAGAGCACCTCGAAGGACGACCGCGGCGTCGTCCACGTCGAGACGATCGGCTACAACCAGGACGGCAAGGTCGTCTGCATCTTCCGCCGCAAGGTGATGGTGCCGAAGGAGAACCACCTCGAGGCGCGCGGCGGAGAGCAGCCCGGGCGCCCCGTGCCGCAGCCGGACAAGAACTGGTCCGGACCTGCCCCCGTCGTGGAGTGATGTACGTCACGCAATAATCGCTTTCGCGCAACACTTGCGTGCGCGTTAGTATTTTCCGGTGACCACACCGGAGTCTGTCTGCAGCCACCTGGAGGAGTTCTTCCTCCAGGTGGCTGCGTGCTGCGAGGAGGAGGGCATCGATGCCTTCGTCGAGCGCGAGCTCACCGCGACGCAGGCGCGCACCCTGCTCGTGATCTCCTCGCGCCCGCAGCACACGCAGATCAGCGACCTCGCCCGCGCCATCGGCATCTCCGTGGCCGCCGCAGGTCGTGCCGTCGACCAGCTCGTCGGCATGGGCCTCGTCGGACGCTCCGAGTGCGAGAAGGACCGCCGTGTGCGTGTGGTCACCCTGACCGACGAGGGACGTGAGCTCGTCGGCAGCCAGCTGAAGGCCAAGCGCGCTGCGCTCAGAGAAATCGTTGGCGGGTTGTCGGACCCGACACGTAGCCTTCTTGATCGCGCGCTACGAGCCGCGATCGCCGAACGCCAGCCCAACACCCCCGGGTAAGGACCCTTCTTCATGAGTCAAGACATCCAGACGCCGACCGGCGGACCTGGTCCCGACAACCCGTCGGCCGACGGCGACAAGCTCGACGCGGCCGTCCTCAAGGTGGCCGGCGTGGTCGTGCTCGGCGCGATCATGTCGATCCTCGACATCACGGTCGTCAGCGTCGCGCTGCCGACCTTCCAGACCGAGTTCGACGCGACCTACGCCGAGGTCGCCTGGACGATGACGGCCTACACCCTCGCGCTCGCGACGGTGATCCCGCTGACCGGGTGGGCGGCCGACCGCTTCGGCACCAAGCGTCTCTACATGACGGCCCTGGCGCTCTTCACCGCCGGCTCCGTGCTCTGCAGCCTGGCCGGCGGCATCACCGAGCTGGTCGCGTTCCGCGTGGTCCAGGGCCTCGGTGGCGGCATGCTGATGCCGCTGGGCATGACGATCATGACCCGCGCCGCGGGTCCGCACCGGATCGGTCGCGTGATGGCCGTCCTGGGCATCCCGATGCTGCTCGGCCCGATTGCCGGCCCGATCCTCGGCGGCTGGCTGATCGAGAGCTTCACCTGGCACTGGATCTTCCTGATCAACCTCCCGATCGGCATCATCGCGCTGGTGTACGCGTGGCGCGTCCTGCCCAAGGACTCGCCGGAGCCGTCGGAGTCGTTCGACTGGACGGGCATGATCCTGCTCTCGCCGGGCCTCGCCCTCTTCCTCTACGGCGTCTCCTCGATCCCGGAGGAGGGCACGATCTGGGCGACCAAGGTGCTCGTCACGGCCGCGATCGGTGCGGTCCTCATCGTGGCCTTCGTGTTCCACGCCTTCCGGCCGGAGCACCCGCTGGTCGACCTGCGGCTCTTCAAGCACCGCAACCTCACGGTCGCCGTGATCACGATGGCGTTCTTCGCGATCGCGTTCTTCGGGGCGAGCATCCTGTTCGCCGCCTACTTCCTGCAGGTGCGCGGTGAGTCGACCCTGATGGCCGGCGTGCTGCTGGTTCCCCAGGGGCTCGGCGCGATGATCATGATGCCGGTCGGCGGTGCGCTCGTGGACCGCATCGGCCCCGGCAAGGTCGTGCTCACCGGGCTGGTGCTGACCACGGTCGGCATGGCGGGCTTCACCCAGGTCGCTGCGGACACGTCCTACTGGCTCCTGCTGAGCGCCCTGTTCGTCATGGGGCTGGGCATGGGTCTCACGATGATGCCGACGATGACCGCGGCGCTCGCGACGCTGACCGACCACACGATCGCCCGTGGGTCGACCCTGATGAACATCATCCAGCAGGTCGCGGCGTCGATCGGCACGGCGGTGTTCTCGGTGGTCCTGACCAACCAGCTCAAGAGCGGCGAGAAGCTCGGAGACCTTCTCCAGCTGCCGCCGGGCACGCCGAGCGAGATCACCGACGCGTCGCTCGCCAACGCGGCGATCGGCTCGCGCAGCGTCCCGGAGCTGTTCGACATGCTCTCGGGTGCCGGGCTCCTGCAGCGCGGTTTCGCCGAGGCGGCCGACGCCTTCGGTGTGGCGTTCACGCTGGCGACGATCCTGATCGGCCTGACCCTCATCCCCGCGTTCTTCCTCCCGCGCAAGCGGATCGAGCGCGAGACCGAGGGCGAGTCGCAGGTCCCGGTGGTCATGCACTGATCGGGATCTGAGTCCCACGCTTCGGCGGTGGGTCTGCTGTCACTGGACGGGGGTCGGTGGCGGCGGGCTCACCGCCGTCGTCTTTTGCGGGGCGTCGCCCGCGACGCCGACGCGTGGACGACGGCGCAGGCCGACCGACGGTGACGCCGGTAGCCTGAACCGCGTGCTCATCGACCTCCACACGCACTCGCGTCGTTCGGACGGCACGGACAGCCCGACCGAGCTCGTCGAGAACGCGGCGCGAGCCGGTCTCGACGTCGTCGCGCTGACCGACCACGACGCGATGACAGGGTGGGACGAGGCGCAGGCGGCCGCCGACCGGGTCGGGATCACGCTGGTGAAAGGGCTGGAGATCTCCTGCCGCCACCAGTACCGCGGCGTGCACCTCCTCGGCTACGAGCCCGATCCGACGTACGCGCCGCTCCTCGACGAGCTCGAGCGGGTGCTCGGCGGGCGACAGGACCGCCTTCCGAAGACGATCGCCCGCCTCCAGGACCTCGGGATCCCGATCACCGAGGCGGACGTGCTCGCGGTCTCGGGCGACGCGGCGGCCACGGGGCGCCCGCACGTCGCCGACGCGCTCATCGCGCGGGGCGTCGTCGCGACGCGCGACGAGGCGTTCGAGCGCTACCTGATGCCGGGACGACCGGCGTACGTCGACCGCTACGCCGCCGACCTCGAGAACATGATCGGGCTGCTGGTGGCTGCGGGCGGTCGGCCGGTGATCGCGCACCCGTGGACGCGTCAGAGCCGGAAGGTGCTCACCGCCGAGGTGATCGCGGGGCTCGTCGACGTCGGGCTGGTCGGGCTCGAGGTCGACCACAACGACCACGACGCGGACACCCGGACGCGCCTGCGGGCGATCGCGGGCGAGCTCGACCTCGTGGTCACGGGCTCCAGCGACTACCACGGGACGGGCAAGATCGGGTACGACCTCGGAGTCAACACGACCGCCCCCGAGCAGGCCGCCCGCCTCCTCGAGGACCGCGTCGCCCTCTTCCGCTGACCCCGGGTCACTTCCTGGCGTCGCCGGGTCGCTTCCTGGCGTCGCCGGGTCGCTTCCTGGCGGCCCCGGGTCACTTCCGCGCGTACGAGCCGAGCCACGCCGGGATGAGCGAAACCCGGGACCGAACTTGAGTTGGTTTGTAGACTTTCGGCCGTGAGCACCATCGTCGAACAGGTCCTGCCCCGCTTCGACGGCGCCGAGGTCGTCGTCGAAGCACCCGCTCCTGGCCCCGGCAACTGGGCCGGCGCGCCCTCCGCGATCTACGCCGAGGACGCGTTCTGGCTGGCCTACCGGGTCCGCCGTCCGATCGACGCCGGGCGTGGGGTGAGCGTCGTGGTCGCGCGCTCCGAGGACGGGCTCCTGTTCGAGCAGGTCGCCGAGATCTGGCGCGACGACTTCGGTGCCGAGTCGTTCGAACGCCCGGCGCTGGTGCACCTCGGTGACGAGGGGTGGCGCGTCTACCTCAGCTGCGCGACCCCGGGTTCGAAGCACTGGTGGATCGAGGCCGTCGACGCGTCGACGCCGAAGGGACTCGCCGACGGGCGCCGTACGATCGTGCTCCCCGGCGACGACACGGTCGGGGTCAAGGACCCGGTCGTGCTCCACGACGAGGACGGATGGCACCTGTGGGTGTGCTGCCACCCGTTGGACGTGCCGGGCGCCGAGGATCGCATGACGACCCGCTACGCCACGAGCGCGGACGGCCTCACCTGGGTCGACCAGGGGGAGGTCCTCGCGCCGACACCCGGCAGCTGGGACGAGCGCGGCGCCAGGATCACCGCCGTCCTCGGCCGTGACCCGCTGACGGCGTTGTACGACGGTCGCGCCGACGCGGCGTCGAACTGGTTCGAGCGCACGGGCCTCGCGCAGGAGCGGGGGGTGCCGGGTCTGCTGGAGCCTGTCGGGGACGCTCCTGTGGCGTGGTCGCCGGAGTCCGACGGAGCGCTGCGGTACGTCGTGGCGGTCCCGCTGCCGGACGGCTCGACGCGCTTCTACTTCGAGGCGGCGCGCGCGGACGGTGCGCACGACCTCATGACGTCGGTCGCGGCAGCGCGCTGACCCGGCGACGCCAGAGAGTGACCCGTCAGGGGGTGACGCGGGAGGCGAACGCGCCCTTGCCCTCGGCGCCGCGCCAGTCGTCGAACCGCTGACCGGTCACCTTCTCGAGCAGGTCGATGTCGTCGAGGTAGGTCTCGACCAGGGCCGAGCGCGCCTCGCGGTCCAGCGTCGGGCGCGTCGTGTCGCCGCGCCACTGCATCGCCGACACGAGAGGCCGGCTCGCCCGGCGCCACACCTGCGGCGGAAGGTACGCGCCGGCGCGAGCCCCGACCCGTACGGCGCGCGCGGCCAGGTCCTGGACGGTGCCGGGCGCGACGTACGGCCGTGAGTTGTCGCGCGGGATCTCGGTGACCAGTCCGGGCTCGAGCCCGAGGAAGAGGCACACCCGGTCCAGCGTCGCGACCGGCGCCTGGACGAGGTCGCGGTAGCGCAGCACCAGGATCCGCTCGCCGTCGACGTGGCGGTAGAGGTCCTCCAGCTGTGCCCCGTACAGGCCGAGCCGCCGGTAGTGCCAGAACGGCGCCCACCCGGCGGCGATCCGCTCCTGCTCGCACCCGAACGCCTCCACGAAGTCGCTCACCGGCTCGAGGCCGTCGGACCACAGGTGCATCCAGTTCGAGTAGGCACGGTCGACCGGGTCCCGCACCACAGCGACCAGCTTCGCGTCGGGGAGCTCCTCCGCGATCCGGCGCCGGGCGTTGCGCAGGTAGAGGTAGAACGGCGTGCTCTCCAGCCGCACCGCGTCACCGGGTGCTCCGGCGAACAGCCCTTCGTAGTCCTCGCGCCGCCAGATCCACTCCTGCTGGCTGTGCGCGTCGCCCGGGCCGCGGTACGCCGGCGGCGGGGCGTCCGCGCACATGTAGTACTTCGGCTCCTTGGGGCGGCTCGAGAACACCTGCGGGTGCAGGGCGAGCGCGGCGTGCAGCGCGCTCGTCCCCGCCTTCGGTGCCCCGACCAGCAGGGCGTCCGGCTGAGGCGTTCGGAAGCTCCCCATGGCGCGATCGTAAGAACCGCTCCCGCAAAGGTCGAGAGTTTAGGTCAGGGGTGTCGGGGTACGCGGCGCCGCCGGCCCTCCGACGGCGCCGTACGCCGTCCGCTCAGGCCTTCACGGACCGATCCCGCGCGCGCTCGGCGAGGGCCGCCAGCGCCGCCGGGAAGATCTCCGCGGGCGGCGTCACGAGACCCGCGCCGACCTGCCCCGTACCGGCCACACGCCCTGCCATCCCGGTGTTGATCTGGGGCAGGATGCCCGTCCGGCAGACGCGCGTGACGTCGATCCCCGTCGGCGTGCCGGCGAACTCCAGGACCGGGATCGTCCAGCGCGGGTTCTCGGCCAACGTGATCTCGCCCATACGGCGGGTCGCCGCCAGCGCGTCGGGCACCGATCCGCCGACGAGCCGCACGATCGCGGGCGCGGTCGCCATCGCGAACCCGCCGATCCCCGCCGTCTCCGTGATCGCGGAGTCGCCGATGTCGGGGTTGGCGTCGTCGAGTCCGTACGACCCGAGGTAGAGGCCGTCGGCGATCTGGGCCGGGCCGGTGAACCACTGGTCGCCGGTGCCCGAGACCTGGATGCCGAAGTCGGTGCCGTTGCGCGCCATCGCCACGACCATCGTGGACCCCTCGATGCCGCGGGCGGCGTCGAGCGCGAGCTTGCAGGCGGGCATCGCGAGGTTGAGGAAGAAGTGGTCGTTGCCGCCGATGAACGCGACCGCGTCCGCGACGTCGCCCGCGCGCGACTCCGAGCGGATCATCGCGGGCACCAGGTCGCGCAGCAGCATGAGCGTGCCGGCGCGGTTGCGGTTGTGCGCCTCGTCGCCCATCTGCAGCATCTGGGCGAGGAGCGCCGTGACGTCGACCGGGCCGGCGGCGCGGACCGCGCGCTGCAGGACGGGGCCGAGCACGTCGGCCATCCAGCGCAGGCGCTCGAGCACGTCGGGGGAGTACGCGCCGTAGCGGAGCACCTTGCCCAGGCCCTCGTTCAGCGAGCAGTACGTCCGGGCGCCGGTGGCGGCGTCCTCGAGCACGAAGACCCACATCGACGGCGAGACGACGCCCGCCATCGGCCCGACGGCGTGGTGGTGGTGACAGGGGTCGAGCGTGTAGCCGGTGCCGGACTCGAACAGCGCGGCCGCCGCCTCCGGGTCGTCGACCAGCCCTTCGAAGGCGGCCGCGCCCATCAGCGCCCCACGCATCGGGCCGGAGGCTCGCTCCCACGTGATCGGGGGTCCGGCGTGGAGGAAGTCGCCGCGCGACAGCCCGAGCGCCTCGCTCGCCGGCAGCACGTCGACGAGCTGCGCCGTGACCCCGAGGTACGCCTCGACGGCCTTCTCGTTGGCGGCGGCGCGCAGCGGGTCGGCGGCGACGGTCGCGAGGTCGTCGGCGGTCCCCGGCATCGGAGGCTGCCAGTCGACCCGGCGGGCGGACACGGCTTGGTCCTCGACGGCGTCCGCGAGGAGGTCGGTGCCGACGGTGACGACGGTCGGGGCGGCGGTCATCGGGCATCTCCTGAGGTGGTGGCGGTCGGGACGGCGGCCTGGGCGACGAGGGCGACCGCATGGCGGGTGGCCTCGGCGTTGGAGGTGAAGACGTACGCGCCCGCGGCGGCGAGCACCTCGGCCTGGTTGTCGAGACCCTGCGGGTCCGCCGTGGTCCCGACGAGGGTCACCACGACGGGGAGGGTACGGCCCTGGTCGGCCGCCGCGCGGCGGGCGGCGGCGATCGCGGGGGCGAGCGCGCCGCCGGGGTCGGGCTCGGCGCCGTGACCGAGCACGACGTCGAGGAGGACGACGGCGGTCGCGGGGTCGTCGGCGGCCCGTTCGAGCGCGGCGAGGCGCAGCGTCGGGTCGATCATGGGGTGCGCCCGCCCGACGGTGAGCGCGTCGTCGCCGAAGTCGATCATCACGTGGCCCTCGCCGAGCTCTCCGTCGAGGACGGCGTGCGGGTCGAGGGCGAGATCGGCCTCCAGCGGGATGTTGCTGCGGATGCCGCCGAGCACCTCGGTCGCGATGAGCATCGCCTCGTCGCAGAGCGTCCCGCCGACGAACAGTCCCCGGACGAAGCCGGCTCGGCCCGCGTCCTCACGCTCGCCCCACCGCCGCCAGGGACGCGGCGTGACGCCGAGGGAGGCCAGCAGCGACTCGGTGCGAGCGGTCAGGTCGGTGCCCGGGGCCAGCAGCGCCGTCTCCACGGGGACGGACAGCGTCTCCGCGTACGCCGAGACGGCCTCGGCGACCTCGGGTGCGGGCGGCTTGGAGATGAGCACCACGTGCGTGGTCGACGGGTCGGCGTCCAGGCGCGCCAGCGCCGTACGGGTGGAACGTCCGCCGACCGCCGAGGACAGGTCCCGGCCACCGACGCCGAGCGCCGCGCTGACCCCGACGCCGGCCTGGTCGAGCAGCGCGAGGACCTGCTGGGTCCCGGTCCCCGACGCCGCGACGACGCCGACGGGTCCGGGCTGGACGACGTTGGCGAAGCCGAGGCCCACGCCGCCGACGACCGCCGTGCCGCAGTCGGGGCCCATCACGAGGACGTCGCGCCCCGCGGCGGCCTCCTTCAGCGCGATCTCCTGCTCGAGCGGGACGTTGTCGCTGAACAGCATCACGTCGTGACCGGCCTCGACCGCGTCCATCGCCTCGACGAACGCCGACGCTCCCGGCACCGACACGAGGACGACGGCGTCGCCCGGTGCGTCGCGCAGCGCGGAGCCCGTCGTCCGCGGCGGGGCCACACTGGAGTCACCGGCGGAGTCGGGACGGCGGCTCGCGTCCGCGAGCGCCGCGTCCACCGCGGCCAGCGCCTCCTCGAGCGACGCGCCGTCCAGCCGCAGCGCGACGACCATGTCGTTCGGGGTCGCCTCGGCGGGGACGTCGAACCCCATCGCGGCGAGCGTCTCGAGGTTCAGCCCGGTGGCCATCGCCACCTGGGCGTCGCTGACTCCCGCCGTCGCCGCCACCCGCTTGCTCACCTGCAGCAGGGTCACGGAGTCGGCGTAGGCGCCGGAGCGGACGTGTACGTGGTCGGTCATCGCTCTCCTTGGGGTCGGGTCAGGCGGCGGCGGCCGCGGGGGACGGTGCCGCCAGGGCGACGCCGAGCGCGAGCCCGACGCCGGAGGTGTGGCCGACTCCGCGGAGGTCGGCCAGGCGCTGGTCCGCGTCGGGACGCCCGACGCCCTCGACCAGCGCGCGCAGCTGGGGGACGGCCTCGCCGCGGACGGCGTGGACGAGGAGCGCGGCCGACACCGTCGTCGTCCACGCGGGCGCCCGCCGGAGGACCGCGGCGGCGACGTGGCCGCCGCGGTGACCGAGGGCGTACCGGGCCACCAGCCACCCCGCGAGGACGTCGTCGCCGAGCGGGGTCAGGCCGGGGCCGCGGCCGAGCAGGGCACCGACGGCGGCGTCGTCGTCGGCCTGCAGCGCGGCGTACGGGGTGCGGCCGCCGAGGGCCCGGGGCAGGTCGAGGAAGGTGCCGACCTCGTCGACGAGGGGGCCGACCGGGAGCGGCCGGCCCGGCCAGCGGTCGGCGACGGGGGAGACGCGGGCCTCGACGAAGCGGCGGACCTGCAGGTCGTGCCCGTCGACGCTGCAGCGTCCGTCGCCGAGGACGACCGAGTGCACGGCGTCGACGTCGGGCCACGTCGTCTGCAGCCCGCAGGGGACCGCGACCGCGTCGCGGGAGAGGACGGCGAGGTGGTGGTCGCGGTCGCGGACGTAGACCGCGTGCCTGCTCCGGTAGACGATCTCGGCGCTCCGCCGCGGTCCGCGCAGCAGTGCGGCGACCTCCGCGGTGGCGGCTGACGGATGCACCGCGCGCCCTCTGTCGTGGCGTCCGGCGGCATCGGTCCGAAATCGGAACGGCACGACCATGGCGTCAGCGTAGGAGCGTTCGCTACGGTGAGCCGATGGCGAGACTTGCCAACGATCAGCCAGATCCGACCCACAACCTGCCAGACAGGACGTACGGTCTGCCGCTCTCGGACGTGATCGCGATCGACGCGTTGACCGGCGCCAAGATGCTCGCCGGCGAGGCGGGGTCCGACCGCGCCGTGACGGGGCTCAACGTGATGGAGGTCCCCGACGTCCTCGGCTGGGTCAAGCCGCACGAGCTGCTGGTCACCACCGGGTTCCCGCTGCTCGACACCGCGCGCCGCCTCGACGTGCCGCGCATGGTGGCGCTGGTCGAGGGGCTCCACGCCGCCGGGGTGGCCGGGTTCGCGATCAAGCTCGGGCGCTACGTCGACGCGGTGCCCGAGGTCGTCCTCACGCTCGCCGACGAGCTCGGCTTCCCGATCGTCCGCATCCCCGACGAGGTCGCGTTCGACGACGTGCTGAAGGACGCGTACGCCGCCCTCAACGCCTTCCAGTCAAACGTCCTCGCGCAGATCGACGCGCTCCACTCCGCGCTCACCCTGATCGTCCTCGAGGGCGGCGACCTCGACCAGATCGCCGGCGAGGTGTCGCAGGTGCTCGACATCGGGGTGCTTGTCACCTCCACCGACGGCCGGGAGTGGGCCGGCGCCCTGAGCGACGAGGCGCGGGCCAGCCTCGAGGTGAGCGAGTTCCTCGACGTCTCGGGCCGCATCCGGGTCGAGCGCATGCGGGCGCCCCGGCCGTTCGGCGCGGGCGAGATCCGAGCGCTGCACGTGGCGGCCTCCGGGACCGAGCTCGCGCGGCTCGTCGTCCTGAGCGAGCGGCGGTCGCTGCGCGGGTCGGACGTGTACGCCCTGGAGCGGGCCGCGACCGTCGCGGCCCTCCTCATCACGCGGATGCAGGCGGTCGTGGCGGTGGAGGGGAAGTACCGCGGCGACTTCCTGCGGGACGTGCTGACCGACCGCGCGGAGAGCCCGCAGTACGTGCTCGAGCACGCCGAGGGCCTCGGCTGGGACCTCGACCGGCCGCTCGTGGTCGTCGTCGCGCAGCTCGACCCGCCCGACGCGGGCGACCCACCCGTGTCGAGCCGCACGCGACGGGGGTTCCAGGACCGCTTCGCCGCCGCATGGCGCCAGGTGGTCGAGCGGCGGGGGCGCAGCATCGCGGTCGCCGACTTCTCCTCCCAGGTCGTCGCGCTCCTGCCGGTGGCCGACGACGGCTCCGACGTGAGCGAGGTGGTCGAGGAGGCGCTGGCGGCGGTCCGCGGCGACTCCGGCGGGGGACGCCGCTCGTTCTCCGCGGGGATCAGCCGGGTGGTGAGCGGGGTGGAGGCGCTGCCCGACGCGTACGCGCGCGCCCGCAAGGCCGTCGACGTCGGCCGCCGGATGAAGGGTGCGGGCTCCACGACGTACTTCGACCGGCTCGGCGTCCGGCGGCTCCTCTCCCAGGTCGAGGACCAAGGCGAGCTCGACGGATTCGTGGCCGAGGTGCTCGGCGCCCTCGCGGAGGACACGCCGACCGCCGCCGACCTGCGGGCGACGCTGCAGGTGCTGCTCGACGTGAACCTCAACGTCGCGGAGGCCGCACGCACGCAGCACTTCCACTACAACACGATGCGCTACCGCGTCACCAAGCTCGAGAGCATCCTCGGCCCGTTCAGCACCGACCCGCAGGTCCGGCTCGACGTCGCGGTGGCGCTGCAGATCCTGCAGATGCGGGAGTGAGGGCGGTGAGCTCGGCGCGTCCAGGCCAGGCGCTAGGGCTGGAAGTACTCCGACATCATCGCGGTGACCCAGCCCGGCTGCGTGGTGCCGACCGGGACGAACTCGGCCATCGTCGGCTTCAGGTCGACGACGGGAGTGCCCGAGACCGCGTCGAGCCCGACGACGGTGAGCTCGCGGGTGCCCACGGACTCGATGGCGCAGCTCGTCACGCCGATGCGGTTGGGTCGGCGAGGACCGCGGCCGGCGAAGATGCCGACGGGCGGGAGGTCCGAGCGGCCCCGGTACGGGCGGGGCTCGCGGTAGTCGCCCTCGTCGGGGAACTGGTCGAAGAGGAAGAGGACGTCGACGTGGGAGAAGCCCTCCAGGCCCTGGAGGGCCGCGTCGCCGAAGCGCTCGTCGAGGACGATCGTGCTGCGCACGGCACCCCAGTTGTCGGTGTGCTGGACGTCGGTCCGATCGTTGTGGACGGTACCGACCGGAGTGATCTCGAAGCGTGGCATCGCACGAGGCTATCCCCACGCGCGTTCTTTTCCTGCGCGTGAACACGCAGAGCAAGGGGTGACAGCGCAGGTGGGGGGCAGTTGGCAGATTCGCACCATGCAGCGTGTCTCTCGTCACTACTAGGGTCACGTCATTGGACCGGGTGCGCTGTCGAGATCCCCCGGCGGCCGCTCGCACACTCTCTGAGGAGACCGGGATGTCGATGTTCAAGTGGGACGTGGTGCACGATGGCAAGACACCACCGCCCGGCGAGGCAGTAGGGCCTCGTCAACGCCTGAGCTGGGGCCGTACGGCCGGGCTCGGCGCCCAGCACGTCGTGGCGATGTTCGGTGCCACCTTCGTGTTCCCCGTGGTGATGGGGCTGGATCCCAACCTCGCCATCATGTTCTCGGGCATCTGCACGATCATGTTCCTGCTCATCACCAAGAACATGGTCCCCAGCTACCTCGGCACGAGCGCGTCGTTCGTCGCCGCGGTCGCCGCGATCCGGGCCGACGGCGGTGACTCCGCCGACGTCACCGGCGCCATCCTCGTCGCCGGTCTCGTCCTGGCAGTCATCGGTGTCGCCATCCACTTCGCCGGCACGAGGTTCCTGCACAAGCTCCTGCCGCCGGCGGTGACCGGCGCCGTCGTCATGCTGATCGGCTTCAACCTCGCGCCCGTCGTGGCAGCGACCTACTGGCCGCAGGACCAGTGGATCGCCCTGCTGACCGCTGCCGTGATGGTCGCGGCCGCGGTGCTCCTCCCGGGCTTCTGGGGTCGCATCGCGGTCCTCCTCGCCCTGATCTTCGGCTACCTGGTCTCGTGGCTCGCCGACAAGGTCTTCGGCCAGATCACCTCGTTCCAGCCGGCCGCCGGCGAGGAGGTCGAGCACTACCGCGTGAGCTGGGAGGCCGTGAAGGCGGCCGACTGGATCGGGTTCCCCTCCGGCGACCTCGCCGACGGCGTCTCGGTCGTGCACGGCCCGAGCTTCAGCCTGACCTTCATCCTCCTGGTCCTCCCCGGCGTCATCGCGCTCATCGCGGAGAACACCGGTCACGTCAAGGCGGTCGCCGAGATGACCGGCGACGACCTCGACCCCTACATGGGACGGGCGATCGGGGCCGACGGTCTGGCGACCGCGGTCGCGAGCGCGTTCGGCGGTGCGCCGACCACGACGTACGCCGAGAACATCGGTGTCATGTCCGCGACCCGCATCTACTCGACCGCCGCGTACTACTTCGCGGCCCTGATCGCGATCCTGCTGGGCCTCTGCCCGAAGTTCGGCGCGATCGTCAACGCGATCCCCGGCGGCGTGCTCGGCGGCATCACCGTCGTCCTGTACGGCATGATCGGCCTGGTCGGCGCCAAGATCTGGGTCGAGAACCGCGTCGACTTCGGCGATCCCGTCAACATCGTGGGCCTGGCCGCCGGCATCATCGTCGGCGTCGGCAACGTGACGCTCGTCTTCAGCGACGATTTCCAGCTCGGCGGCATCGCCCTCGGCACCATCCTCGTCATCGTCTTCTACCACATGGTCGCCTGGCGACGGCACGGCGGACACAGCACCGACGAGGGCGCCGAGGAGGTGACGAGGCAGCTGTGAAGCCCGCACCGTTCTCCTACGTCCGCCCGACCACCCTCGACGAAGCGCTGACGGTCCTCGGGGCCGACCCGCACGCCAAGGTGCTCGCCGGAGGCCAGAGCCTGGTCCCGCTGCTGTCGATGAGGCTCGCCGCGCCGAGCACGCTGGTCGACATCAACGGGCTCACGGAGCTCGCCTACGTCCGGACCGACGAGGACGGTGTCCGCATCGGGGCGCTGGCCCGCCACGCCGACGTCGAGTCCGACGTCGCCGCGTGGCGGGTCCAGCCCCTGCTGCGCCACGCGCTCAAGCTGGTCGCGCACCCGACGATCCGCAACCGCGGCACGACGCTCGGCTCGGTGGTCCACGCCGACGCCGCCGCCGAGATGCCGGCCGTGACCGCGCTGCTCGGCGCCAAGGTCCTGGTGGCCTCGACGCAGGGTCGTCGCACGATCGACGCGGCCGACCTCTTCGTCGGGCCGCTGGAGTGCACGGTGCACCCCGGCGAGCTCGCGCTCGAGCTGCAGGTGCCCGCGCTGGGTCCGCGCTCCGGCGTCGCGATCGACGAGATCGCACGACGCCACGGCGACTACGCGCTGTGCGGCGTCGCCGCCGTGGTCTCCGTGGGCGCGACAGGCGCGATCGAGACGGTGCGTGCCTCGTACCTCTCGGTCTCGCTCACGCCGCTGGTCGTCGACCTCTCCGAGGCGTTCGTCGACGGCAGCGCGAGCGATGCCAACCTCGACGCTGCGGCCGAGATCGCGACCAGCGCGGTCGACCCCGAGACCGACATCCACGGCACAGCCGACTACCGGCGCCACCTCGCGGGCGTCCTGACGCGCCGCGTGGTCCGCGACGCGTACGCCCGCGCCGTCGCCACCGACCCGGAGGGAGCCCGATGACCAGCCAGCCGGAGGTCCTCGCACCTGACGCCCTGCACCACGTCACGCTGACCGTCAACGGAGCGGCGTACGAGATCGACGTGCCCGCGCGCCGGCTGCTGTCCGACGCGCTGCGTCACGACCTCGGCCTGACCGGCACGCACGTCGGGTGCGAGCACGGGGTGTGCGGCGCGTGCACGATCCTCGTCGACGGGCGGCCGATGCGGTCGTGCCTGCTGCTCGCGGTCTCGGTCGCCGGGGCGTCGCTGACGACGGTCGAGGGTCTCACCGAGGAGGGTGACCGGCTGGGTCCGGTCCAGCAGGCCTTCAAGGAGTGCCACGGGCTCCAGTGCGGGTTCTGCACGCCCGGCTTCCTCACGACGATCACGGCCGGGCTCGACGACAACCCCGACCCGACGCGCGAGGAGGCCCGGGAGATGATCGCGGGCAACCTCTGCCGCTGCACGGGCTACCAGAACATCGTGAAGTCCGTCCTGCGCGCCGCGGAGATCCGCCGCGAGGGCGAGGACGGTGACGCATGACGACCAAGGCGTTCGGTGCCCGCGTCGCCCGGGTCGAGGACGAGCGGTTCCTGCGGGGCCGCGGCCGCTACCTCGACGACGTCGCGCCCGACGCGCTGCACGTCGCGGTCCTGCGGTCGCCGCACGCGCACGCCCGCATCGTCGACATCGACGTGGAGCCGGTCCTCGACGTCGAGGGCGTGGTCGCGGTCTACACCTACGACGACCTCACGGGTGCCATGGCCGAGCCGCTGCCGCTGCTCATCCCGCACCCCGACCTGACCCAGGGGCGCACCCAGTACGCCCTCGCGAAGGACCAGGTCAACTACGTCGGCGAGGCGATCGCGATGGTCGTCGCCGTCGACCGCTACGTCGCCGAGGACGCGGTCGGCCGGATCACCGTGTCGTACGAGGTCCTGCGCCCGGTCGTCGGCCTCGACGCCGCGCGCGCCGCGGACGAGCTCGTGCACGCCGACGTCCCGGGCAACCTCGCCGCCACGTCGACGCAGGCGACCGGCGACGCGATGGCCGCGATCGGCCGGGCCCCGCACCGCCTCGCCCTCGACCTCGACATCGAGCGCAGCGCGTGCACGCCGCTCGAAGGACGCGGCACGGTCGCCAAGTGGGACACCGACAACGGCCGGCTCGAGGTGTGGTCCTCGACGCAGACCTCGACCGGCGTCCGCGCCGCGATCGCGTCCAAGCTCGGCCTCGACCTGGCGGTCGTCGACGTGATCACGCCCGACGTCGGCGGTGGGTTCGGCGTCAAGGTCGTGCACCCGTGGCCGGAGGAGGTGCTCGTCCCGATGGCGGCGATGGCCCTCGGGCGGCCGGTGAAGTTCACCGAGGACCGTCGCGAGCACTTCGTCTCCGCCGCGCACGAGCGCGCCCAGCAGCAGCACGTCGAGGTCGGGTTCGACGACGACGGCCGCATCCTGGGACTCGACGTCGAGATCTGGCACGACCACGGCGCCTACATCCCGTACGGCCTCATCGTCCCGATCATCACGTCGACCCAGCTCCTCGGGCCGTACAAGCCGCCGGTCTACTCGGTGACCTTCCACAGCCTCTACACCAACACCGTCATCGTGACGCCCTACCGTGGCGCGGGCCGCCCGCAGGGCGTCTACGCGATGGAGCGGACGATGGACGCGATCGCGGCGGCCCTGGGCAAGGACCGTGCCGAGGTGCGCGCGGCCAACTTCATCCAGCCCGACGAGTTCCCGTACGACCAGGGGCTGATCTTCCAGGACGGCAAGCCGCTGGTCTACGACTCCGGCGACTTCCCGCAGATGCTCGACAAGGTCAAGGCCCTCGTGGGCTGGGACGAGTTCGCGGCGTTCCGCGACGAGATGCGGGCCGAGGGGCGACGCGTCGGCATCGGGCTCGCCTGCTACGTCGAGGGCACCGGCGTCGGCCCGTACGAGGGCGGGCACATCCAGGTCGAGACGACCGGCAAGGTCAAGGTCTCGACCGGGCTCACCACCCAGGGGCAGGGCCACCAGACCGTGTTCGCGCAGATCGTGGCCGACGAGCTCGGCGTGCGGTTCGAGGACGTCGAGGTCGTCACGGGCGACACGAGGCGCATGCCGTACGCGGTCGGCACGTACGCCTCGCGCGCCGCGGTCATGAGCGGCTCGGCGATCGCGCTCGCGGCCAGGTCGGTCAAGCGCAAGGCGCTGGAGCTGGCCGCGGACGCGCTCGAGGCCGCCGTCGACGACCTCGACATCCGCGACGGCGTCGTCGAGGTCAAGGGTGCGCCCGGGGCGCAGATCAGCCTCGGCACGCTGGCCGTGCTGAGCAACCCGCTGCGCTACGCGTTCGACGAGGCGAGCAAGGCCGCGACGCAGTTCTCCGTCGGTGACCCCGACAAGGTGCCCGTGCCCGAGGGCACGTCGCCGGGGCTGGAGAGCCGCGACTTCTACTCGCCACCGCGCTCGACCTTCGCCTCCGGCATGCACGCCGTGATCGTGGAGACCGATCCCGACACGGCCGAGATCCGCATCCTCAAGTACGCCGTCGTCCACGACTGCGGGCGCCTCATCAACCCGATGATCGTCGAGGGGCAGATCCACGGCGGCGTTGCGCAGGGCGTGGGCGGCGCGCTGTACGAACGCATGGCGTACGACGAGCACGGACAGCTCCAGAACGCGTCGTTCATGGACTTCCTGATGCCCTACGTCACCGAGGTGCCCGAGACGATCGACGTCGACCACCTCGAGACGCCGTCCCCGCTCAACCCGCTCGGCATCAAGGGTGCCGGGGAGGCTGGCGTGATCCCGAGCGCGGCGGTCTTCGCCTCCGCGATCGAGGACGCCGAAGGCATCGCGATCACGCGGATGCCGATCTCGCCGAGCGAGCTGTACGACCTGCGGCGTGCGCACGCAGGATCCGACGAGGCGGCAGTCGCCGCTGTGGAGGGAGACTCATGAAGGTAGCCGGAGAGGCCGTGCTCAACGCCCCCGTCGACGCGGTGTGGGAGGCCCTGCTGGACCCCCAGGTGCTCGTGCGCACGATCCCGGGGTGCGAGGTGCTCGAGGCGACCGGTGACAACGCGTACGCGATGACGGTCAGCGCCGGCGTCGCGTCGATCCGCGGCACGTACGCCGGCACCTGCACGCTCAGCGACCTCGTCCCGCACGAGTCGCTGGTGATGCGCGCCGAGGGTGCCGGCGCGCCCGGCACGGTGGCGGCCGACGTCGCCGTGCGGTTCTCCGACCGCGGCGACGGCACGACCGGTGTCGCGTACGACGCCGACGCCGTCGTGGGCGGGATGATCGGCGGCGTCGGGCAGCGGATGCTGACCGCGGTGAGCAAGCGCATGGCCGGCGAGTTCTTCGGCGCCGTCGACGACGCGATCGCGTACCGCGCGACCGGGGGAGTCCCGGCGGACAGCGTGCCGTCGGCCGACGGCACCCCGTCGCCCGCGCCTGCGGAGTCGACGGGCGGTGCGCCCGCGGTCGGCCAGCGCTTCACCGCCCCGGCAGCGCCCGCGCGTGCTGCCGCCGGGGCCCACGAGGACTTCCTCCGCGGCGTCGTCGTCGGTGGTGCGCTCGTGCTCGCGGGGGTGCTGGTCGGCGGTCTGCTCGGTCGCCGCTCGCGATGATCGACGTCTACAGCAGCGCGCGGGAGATGGCGACCGCCGTCGCCGCCCGCGAGATCTCCGCCCGGGAGCTGCTGGCGCTCCATCTCGCACGCATCGGCGAGGTCAACGGGGTCGTCAACGCGCTCGTGTCGATCGACGCCGACCGTGCCTACGCCCAGGCGTCCAAGGCGGACGACATCACCGCTTCCGGCGCTCGGCTCGGCCCGCTGCACGGGCTCCCGTACGCGGTGAAGGACACCCACCACGTCGCGGGCTGGCGGACGACGTTCGGATCGCCGGTGATGGCCGACCACGTGTCGGCCTACGACGAGCTGGTCGTCGAGCGGGTCCGCGCCGCAGGTGCCGTCATCGTGGCGAAGTCCAACACGCCCGAGTTCGCTGCGGGCTCGCACACCTTCAACCCGGTGTTCGGCGCGACGCTCAACCCGTACGACACGAGCCGGTCGGCGGGCGGCTCCAGCGGCGGGTCAGCCGCGGCCCTCGCGTCGGGGATGGTCGCGCTCGCGGACGGCTCGGACATGGGCGGCTCGCTGCGCAACCCCGCGTCGTTCTGCAACGTGGTGGGTCTCCGGCCGACCTGGGGCCGCGTCCCGACGTGGCCCACCTGGAACCTCTGGGAGACCGTCTCCGTCCAAGGACCGCTCGCGCGCGACGTCGGTGACCTGGCGCTGCTGCTCGGGGTGCTCGCGGGGCCGGACCCGCGCGTGCCGACCGCGGACTCGACCCCGGGTGCCGTCTTCGCCGATCCCGCGCCTGTGACGCTGGACGGGCTGCGCGTCGCGCTGTCGGTCGACCTCGGCGGATCGTTCGAGGTCGAGCGGTCGGTCGAGGACGTGGTGCGCGCCGCCGGTGCGCGGCTCGCCGACGCCGGGGCGGCCGTCGTCGAGGCGGCGCCGGAGCTGCCGGACGCGGAGGCGACGTTCCGGACGCTGCGGGCGTGGCTGATGGAGTACGCGCTCGGCGACGTCCTCGACTCGCGCCCGGACGACGTCAAGCCGTCGCTCGCCGACAACATCCGAGCGGGTCGTCCGCTGTCCGGGCACGACGTCGCGGTGGCGTACGCGGGCCGCACGGCGCTGGCCGAGCAGGCGCGCGCGTTCTTCGCGTCGTACGACGTCCTCGCGATGCCGGTGAGCCAGGTCCCGCCGTTCCCTGCGGACCAGGAGTACCCGTCCGCGATCAACGGGCGCCCGCAGGAGACCTACCTCGACTGGATGCGCTCGGCGTTCCTCGTCACGGTCACGGGGTGCCCCGCGATCAGCGTGCCGGCCGGGTTCACGCCCGACGGTCTGCCCGTGGGGCTGCAGCTGGTCGGGCCCGCAGGCTCGGAGCGCCGCCTGCTCGCGATCGCGCGGGCGTACGAGGAGCTGTCCGGCGCCGGCATCGGCGTCGGCGGCCCCCGCCCCGCGCTCTGAGGCGCACCGCACCGCACCGCCGCCGTACGGCCGTTCGGACTGGCGCCGGCGTGTCTCCGCCTTGGGGTTTGCCACGCCAACGTGGGCTCTTCGGCTTGGCGCGGCAGGTTTGCCGCGCCATCCGGGGACTGCCGCGTTGGCGTGGCAAACCGCGGGCCGCGGGAGGGAGGGGGCCGTACGACGCGTTGGGGGTCACGCGCCGTACGGCCGATCGGGGCCGGCCGCTACTCGAAGTGCCGGCGCGGGTTGTCCACGAGGATCGTCTCCAGGTCGCCCTCGGTGACTCCGCGCTCGAGCAGGGCCGGGATCACGTCCTCGCTGATGTGCCGGAAGTTCCACTTCGGCACGACCTGCTCCTTGGCGCCCGCCGGGAACCAGTCGATGAAGCAGGACGCGTCGTGCGCGATGACGACGTTCTCGACGAACCCGCGGCGCACCAGCTCGACGATCGTGTTCACGCGGTCCTCGAACGGGAGCAGCACGTCGAGCCCGAAGCGGTCCATCCCGAGCAGCGACCCGGCCTCGGCGAGCTTGCTCAGGTAGTCGACGTCGGTCGTGTCGCCGGAGTGCCCGATGACGACCTTCGTCAGGTCCACGCCCTCCTCGGCGAGCACGCGCTGCGCGACGAGGCCGGAGCCGGTGTGCGGGTTGGTGTGGACGGTGATCGGTGCGCCGGTCTGGACGTGTGCCTGCCCGACGGCACGCATCACGCGCTCGACGCCCGGCGTCAGGCCCTGCTCCTCGATCGCGCACTTGAGGAACGCGGCGCGGACTCCCGTGTCGGCGATGCCCTCGGTCAGGTCGCGCACGAACATCTCCGTCAGCGGCTCCGGCACGTCGAACAGCAGACCCGGACCCGAGTAGTGGAACTGGAACGGGATCTCGTTGTACGTGTAGAGGCCCGTGGCCGCGACGACGTTGAGGTCGATCTGCTCGGCGATGCGCTGGATCCGCGGGATGTAGCGGCCGAGCCCGAGCACCGTCGGATCCATGATCGTGTCGATGCCGAGGCTCTTGAGCTCGGTGAGGTCGCGCACCGCGTCGGCGACGCGCTGGTCCTCGTCCCAGTCGTCGGCGTAGTTCTCCCGGAACTCCTCGCCGACGATGATGATGTGCTCGTGGACGAGCGTACGGCCGAGGTCGGCGCTGTCGACGGGGCCGGTGACGGTCTGCACGGTGCTCATGGAGCCTCCTTGGTCCTGAGGGTGAGGGCGTTGCGCCAGATGCGGTTGGTGGTCGTGACGAGCTCGTCGACGCTCATGCCCTCGCCCAGCACGAACGCGTAGTACGCGAGGTGGGACACGAGCCCGTCGAGCGCGCGCGCGGTCGGGTACGGGTCGAGCTCCGGGTCCGCGACGCCCTGCTGCTGGAGCGTGGCGATGACCTCGGCCGTACGACGCGCGAGCGCCTCGCCGCGCCGGCGGCGCACGTCGCGGAACGTGGGGTCGAGCGCCGCGACCTCCTCCAGCACGAGCATGAGGCGGGCGTTGCGCGCGTAGTTCTCGAAGTAGCGCCGGTGTCCCTCGGACAGCGCGACGAACGGGTCCGCGGCGTCCGGGTCGAGGGTGGGACGCATGACGTCGCGCTGCGCCTCGTACAGCACGACGGCGAGGATCTCCTCCTTGCTCGTGAAGTACGTGTAGAACGACCCGGTGGCGCAGCCGGCCTCGCGGGAGATGTCGGCGACGCGGGCGTCGGTGAACCCGTCGCGCTCGAAGACCACGCGCGCCGCGGCGAGGAGCGCGGCGCGTGTCCGGGCGCCGCGCGCGGTGGCGGGGGTGCTCACTGCTGGGGACTGCGGGAGGCGGTCCCGGCGAGGCCGTCGCGATCGATCGCGCGCTTGAGGATCTTGCCCGACGGGCCCTTGGGGAGGGCATCGGTGAACTGGAAGAGCCGGGGGACCTTGTACGCGCTGAGGCGCTCCTTCGCCCAGGCCCGCAGCGCCTCGGGATCGGCCTCGGCGCCTTCGGTCAGCACGATGACCGCACCGATCTCCTCGCCGTAGGTCGGGTCGTCGACACCCACCACTGCGGCCTCGACGATGTCGGGGTGCTCGTAGAGGACCTCCTCGACCTCGCTCGGGTAGACGTTGTAGCCGCCCCGGATGATGAGGTCCTTCAGCCGGTCCACGATGCGCAGGTCGCCGTCCTCGTCGAGCGTGCCGAGGTCGCCCGTCCGCAGCCAGCCGTCCTGCAGCACCGCGGCGGTCGCCTCGGGCCGGTTCCAGTAGCCCTTCATGACGATCGGGCCGCGGATCCACACCTCGCCGACCTCGCCGGCGGGCACCGGGGCGCCCTCGAGGTCGCGGATCTCGATGTCGACGTTGTGCACCGCGCGGCCGACGGCGCCGATCTTGGGCTCGGTCTCCAGCGGCGCGAAGGTGGCCCAGCCGCAGGTCTCCGACAGCCCGTAGCCCTCGCGGATCCGGGTCCCGAACTTGTCCTCGAAGGCGCGGATCACCTCGACCGGCAGGGACGCCCCGCCCGACGAGGCGAGGCGCAGGCGGGCGAAGTCCTCGGGCTTGGCATCGCCTGCGGCGTGGAGCATCGCGACCCACATCGTCGGCACGCCGGACACCACGGTCAGCTCGTCGTCGCGGATCATCTCGACGAGCTTGCGCGGGTCGAACGGGTGGAGCAGCGAGACGGACGTGCCGAACGAGATCGCCAGGTGCATGACCATGATCTGGCCGAACACGTGGAACAGCGGCAGCGCCGTGCCGGACCGGTCGTCCTCGCTGAACTCGAGCACGTGCTCGGCGGCGTCGACGATCGCGGCGACGCCGGAGACCGCGAGCTCCGCGCCCTTGGGGCGGCCCGTGGTGCCCGACGTGTAGATGATGATCGCGGTCGCGTCGTCGGGCAGGTCCACCGGCGCGTCGAGCCCGTCCGAGGTGTCCCAGGTGTCCAGCGGCCCGACGCTCCAGAACGGCAGCCCGTGTCCGGTTGCGGCCTTCTCCGCGGCACCGGCGGTGTCCTGCCACGCGACGACGAGACTCACGCCTGCGTCGTCGATGACGTACTCCATCTCGGGCGTCGTCGCCATCACGTTCATCGTGATGAGCGTGGCGCCGGCGGCGTGCAGGCCGTAGTACGCCGCGACGAACTCCGGGATCGTCGGCGCGACCAGCAGCACGCGGTCGCCGGGGGAGATGCCGGCGTCGACGGCGCGCTTCGCGAACGACGCGACCGCGTCCCGCAGCGTCCCGAAGGTGACCGGTCGTCCTCCCGCACGGACGGCCACACGGTCCGGGCCGGTGCGGGCGTGCTCGAAGACGGCGTCGGCGACGTTGCTCACGGCTGCTCCTGGGGGTCGTTGTGACGTGCGTCACGGGACCGTACCTGAATCCGCATTCAAGTTTCAAGAGCGGCCGCTCTGACGCGCCGCGCGCACCCGTCCCGCCGACGCCCCGCAGGAGCCGCCGCGTCAGACGTGCGTGTCGAGGAACGCCACCGTCCGCTGCATCGCCAGCTCCCACGCGGGATCACCGAAGCGGTGGCTCTGGCCGGCGTACCAGTGCATGTCGACGTCCTTGCCGGCCGCCCGCAGCGCGGCCACCGACGCGTGCGTCCACGCCGGCGGGCAGGTGAGGTCGACCGTGCCGTGGTGGATCTGCACCGGCTCCGTGATCCGGTCGAAGAAGCGGCGTGGGGAGAGGTCCTGCCACGCCGCCGCGTCCGGGTCCGGGCTGCCGTACGACGCCTCGACCGCGGCGCGGCTCTGCGCGCGGGTCGCGGCCGGGCGCGTGAGGATCTCGACGTCGTCCACGGCGGACGAGCTCATCGGCGACAGGAGGACGGCCGCCTTCACGAGCCCGGGCCGGGTGACCAGCACGTTGTACGCGATGCCGCCGCCCATCGACCGTCCGATCAGCCCGATCCGCGCGGGGTCGACCGCGTCGAACCCGGCACGGCGCAGCGCGACGACCGCGTTCACGACGTCGACCGTGTAGCCCGTCCGCAGCGTCGCGTCGTTGTCCGCGTCGTGGTCGGACGCGGCGTGGTTGCGGTAGTCGGTGATCAGGACGACGTAGCCCGACCGTGCGAGGCGGTCCTGGAGCTCAGTCATGCTGTTGCCGCTCCGGTAGGTCCGCGGGTCCTGGTAGCCGTGCGCCAGCACGACCGCGGGCAGCTCGACGGCGCCGTGCGGGACGTGCATCAGCCCCGAGATCCGCAGGTCCTCGGAGCGGTAGGTGATCGCGTACGTCGTGTAGGCGTCGTTGTCCGCGACCACGCGCTCGCGACGGAGGTCGCTCCCGTGGTCCGGCTGCCGCATCAGCGTCGGCAGGGTGTCGTCGTGGCGCACCGGCGGCAGCGGCGGCAGTCCGTGCGCGGACGTGCTGTCGCCCTCCGCTCCGGCGGCCGAGAGGGCGGACTGGGGTGCCACCGAGCACCCGGAGAGAAGGGCCGCGATCGCGATCACGGCGGGCAGGGTCGTACGGCGCACCGGACAATGATGGCGGGTGCCTCCGGCGGGTCTGTCAGGTAGTGCCAAGGTTCGACGAGGGGGTCCGGCGACGTTCGCCGTGGGGGTCGCGGACGGGGTGCGTTGGAATCGAAGGCAGCACCCACCCACGCGAGGAGCACCATGACGTTTCGGATCGGGATCGACACCGGTGGCACCTTCACCGACGTGGTCGCCTTCGACGAGAGCAGCGGCACGCTGGTCACCACGAAGACACCTTCGACACCCTCCGACCCGGCCGAGGGCTTCCTCGCCGGCATCGACAAGGTGCTCGCGATCGCCGGTGACGACGCCCCGGTCGGCAGCGACGAGATCGCGGCCGTCTCGCACGGCACGACCGTCGCGACCAACCAGCTCCTCGAGGGGAAGGTCGAGCGGCTCGGCTTCATCACCAACACCGGCTACGAGGCCGTGCTCGAGATCGCGCGCCAGTCGGTCCCGGACGGCTACGGCAACTCCTACTTCTGGGTCAAGCCCGACCGCATCGTGCCGCGCGACCTGGTGAAGGGCGTTGCCGGCCGGATGGCCTGGAGCGGCGAGGAGATCCGACCCTTCGACACCGAGGGCGCTCGCGAGGTCGCGCGCTGGTTCCGCGACCAGGGCATCGACACGCTGGGCGTGTGCTTCCTGCACAGCTACGCCAACCCCGCGCACGAGGAGGCGATGCGGGCCGTCATCGCCGAGGAGCACCCGGACGCCGTGGTGTCGATCTCGTCGGAGGTGCTGCGCGAGTACCGCGAGTACGAGCGGTCGATGACCACGCTGGTCGACGCCGCGGTCAAGCCGAAGGTCTCGGCGTACGTCCGGCGCATCGCGCGCCGCCTGGAGGAGTACACCGACGGCGGCGTCCCGTTCTACGTGATGAAGTCCAACGGCGGCGTCCTGTCCGCAGGGGAGGTCGTGCACCAGCCGATCACCACCGTCCTGTCCGGGCCTGCGGCCGGCGCCCTCGGTGCGGCGCTGATCGCGTCCGTCGCCGGGTTCGACCGCGTCCTCACCTGCGACGGCGGCGGCACCTCGACCGACGTGTCCGTGGTCGTCGACGGCGAGCCGACCCTCACGACCGAGGGCAGCGTGGGCGTCTACCCGAGCAAGATCCCGATGATCGACGTCGTCACGGTCGGTGCCGGGGGTGGCTCGATCGCCTGGCTGTCGCCCGAGGGAACGCTCAAGGTCGGTCCGCAGTCGGCCGGGGCCGATCCCGGCCCGCTCTGCTACGCCAAGGGCGGCTCGGACGTCACGATCACCGACGCGCACGTCGTGCTGGGCCGCATCCCTCCGCACCTGCTCGGCGGCGAGATCCCGCTCGACGTGGACGCCGCCCGCAAGGGGCTGGAGACGCTGGCGGGCGAGCTCGGGCTGAGCCTCGAGGAGGCGGCGACGGGCGTGCTCGAGATCTCCGCCTGGAACCAGGCCAACGCCCTGCGTCAGATCACCGTCAAGCGCGGGCTCGACGTACGCGACTTCACCCTGACGACCTTCGGCGGCTCCGGCTCGCTGCTGCTGTGCCGGCTGATGGACGTGCTCGGCATCCCGACGGTCCTGGTCCCGCCCAACCCGGGCAACGTCTCGGCGTTCGGGCTGCTGACCGTCGACGTCAAGAACGACTACGTCCAGACCGCCGTGCGCCTCGCCTCCGAGCTGGACCCGGCCGAGGTGGAGCGTCTGTACGACGGTCTCGCCGAGCGCGCCGCGGCGGCGCTGGAGACCGAGGGCTTCGGCCCCGACGACCAGCGCTTCGTCCGCACCGCCGACGTCCGCTACTTCGGCCAGGCGTTCGAGGTGCGGGTGCCGGTCCCGGAGGGCGCGGTCGACGCCGACGTGCTGGCCGCGGTCGCGGACACCTTCCACGCCGAGCACCGCGCGCTCTACGGCTACGACTTCGCCGGCGACGACAGCCAGCAGGTCGAGTGGGTCAACCTGCGGGTGTCCGGCATCGGGCCGATCCAGCGGCCGTCCATCCGCCGGCACGAGCCGGCCCCGGACGCCGGCGACCCGACCGCGCGCACCCGCCGCGCCGTCTGCTTCGACGCGGCCGAGGGGTACGTCGACACGGGCGTGTACGACCGCGCGACCCTGCAGCCGGGCCAGGCCGTCCACGGACCCGCCGTGATCGAGGAGTACGGCTCCACCGTCCCCATCCATCCCGGGTTCGTGGCGCGCATCGACCCCTACCTGAACGTGATCGTCACCCGAGAGGGCCACGCCAACCGAGAGGGAAGCCCCGCATGACCGAGTCCCGTCTCGCCCCCACCCAGTTCCCGTTCGGCACGCTGACCGACGACGCCGGCCGCGGCGCGGACCCCGTCCTGGTCGAGATCGTCCAGGGCAGCCTCGCCTCGATCGAGCACGAGGTGGAGACCGCGATCGCCCGGACCTCCCGCTCGCCGATGATCCGTGACGCGCACGACTTCCGCGCCGGGATCCACGACCGGCTCCTGCGCAAGCTGACCGGCCGGTCCTACTCGGCGCTCGTGCACCCGGTCGCCCGCGACTTCCCGATCGAGGAGATGAAGCCCGGCGACGTCTTCTTCCACAACGACGTCTACCAGTCGGAGGGCGGCATCGGGCACCTGCCGGACCTCTGCGTCACCGTCCCGGTGTTCTCCCACGTCGACGGCGCCGAGCGCGTGGTCGGGTTCATCCAGGCGTTCGGCCACCACGACGACATCGGCGGAGCGGTGCCGGGCTCGATGCCGAGCGCGGCGACGAGCGTGTACGAGGAGGGGCTCATGGTCCCGCCGATCAAGCTCTGGGACGCCGGCGTCCCCAACCGCGCCGCGCTGTCGATCATGACCCGCAACTCCCGCATGCCGGAGTCGCTGGCGGCCGACCTCGACGCCGAGTGCTCGGCGTGCCTGATGGGTGCGCGGCGCCTCGGGGAGCTCTTCGACCGGTACGGCGTGGAGACCGTGGAGGCGTGCTTCGACGCGATCATCGACCGCACCACCGAGACCTACCGCCGCGAGATCCTCGCCAAGATCCCGGTCGGCACCTGGGTCTGGGAGGACTACGCCGAGCACGACGGCGTCGACGAGCCGATGCTGCACACGCAGCGCATCACGCTCACCCGCACCGGGCCCGAGGACCCCGACGGCGAGCGCGTGATCCTCGACTTCGCCGGCACGTCCCCGCAGGCCAAGGGCCCGATCAACCACTGCGGCGACTACTCCGACGGCGTCTTCCTCAAGAAGTGGCTGGCGCCGATCCTGCGCAACCTGGCCGACACCCCGGAGCGGATGGCCGAGCTCGACGTCAACGAGGGCGTGGTGCCGCTGATCGAGATGCGCTTCCCGCCCAAGGGCACGCTCCTCACGCCGGAGTTCCCGGCGCCGACGAACGCGCGTACGTTCGTGATCCTGCGCCTCCTCGGCGTCCTCGCGGGGGTGCTGGCCAAGGCGGTGGACGGGCGGATGCCCGCGGACCAGGAGACGATCCGCTACACCGGCGTCTACGGCACCGACCTGGCCGGCCGTCCGTACCTCATGCGCGAGGTCCTCGGCGGCGGGTCCGGTGGCCGCTACTACGCCGACGGCGAGGACACGATCCACGTCGTCCCGGACTCGCGCAACCTGCCCACCGAGTTCACCGAGTCGCGGTTCCCGTTCGTCGTGGAGTCGCTGTCGGTGGCCCGCGACTCCGGCGGGCCGGGTCAGTTCCGCGGCGGTCTCGGCTACGAGAAGCACCTGCGGATGCTCGCCGACGCGCACTTCATGTCGATCGCGGACCGGTCGATCCTCGCGTGCTGGGGAGTCAACGGGGGTCTGGCGGGACGGCCGTTCGAGGTCGTCGTGGACCCCGGCGGCCCGAACGAGCGCACAGTCGACGCCCTCGCGGACGCCGAGCCCGTCCGCGCCGGCGAGACCATCCGGATCCGGACCACGGGTGGCGGCGGCTGGGGCGACCCGCTCGACCGCGACCCCGAGCTCGTCGTCCGCGACGTGCGGTGGGTGAAGGTGTCCCCGGACGGTGCGCGCGACGACTACGGCGTCGTGCTGACCGGCAGCGGTGACGACCTCGGCTACGACGCCGACGCGACGGCCGCGCTGCGGGCGGAGCGGGTCGCCGAGCGCGGGGAGGGCGAGGTCTTCTTCGACCGCGGCCCGGGCTACGCGCAGCTCGCGGACGGCGCCTCCCACGCCGCCGTCGACGTCCGGTGACCCCTGGCCCCGTCGCCGTCGTCGGCGCGTCGGGCAAGACCGGCACCCACGTCGTGGAGGCGCTCGCCTCGCGCGGGGTGCCGGTCCGCCCGCTCGGCCGCGCCGAGCTCGCCGATCCGGTCGCCGCGTTCACCGGCGCGGGGGCGGCGTACCTGATCGCGCCGAACCTCCATCCCGACGAGCCCGCGCTGGTCGGCGGCTGGCTCGACGCGCTGCGTACGGCGGGGGTGCCCCGCCTCGCCTACCACTCCGTCGCCTGGCCGTACGCCCCCGCGATGCCGCACCACCTCGCGAAGGCGCAGACCGAGGACCTCGTCCGCCGCAGCGGGCTGGCCTGGACCGTCCTGCAGCCGTGCGCGTACGTCCAGAACCTCCTGCCGGGCCTCGCCGCAGAGTCGCCTGCGGTCCGCGTCCCGTACGCGGTCGACAGGCCGTTCGGTCTCGTGGACCTCGCCGACGTGGGGGAGGCGGCGGCCGTCGTGCTGACCGAGGACGGCCACGTCGGTGCGACGTACGAGCTCGGGGGGCCGACGCTCGTCAGCCTCGCCGACGTCGCGGACGCGGCCTCGACCGTTCTCGGGGAGCCGGTCGTCGCCGAGCGCCTGGACCCCGGCACGTGGGCCGCCGGCCCTGGCGCGGCGATGGATCCGCGCGAGCGCGACTGGCTCCTGGCGATGTTCGCGTTCTACGACGCGTACGGGCTCCCGACCGGCGGGGTGCCGCTGCGGGCGCTGCTCGGGCGCTCACCCCACGACGTGGCGACCGTCTTGCGTCGCGAGCACGGCGTCTGACGCCGACCCCGCGGCGTACCATCGCGTCATGGTTCCCGCCCACGACGTCCTCGCCTTTGCGATCGCGTCCACGCTCCTGATCCTCATCCCGGGTCCGAGCGTGCTCTTCACGATCAGCCGCGCCATGGTGCTCGGGCGACGTGCCGCGCTCGTCAACGTCGTGGGCAACGCCACCGGCGTCGCCGTGCAGATCGTGGCGGTGGCCGCAGGTCTCGGCGCGCTGGTCGCGCAGTCGGTCGCCGCCTACACGGTCGTGAAGTGGGTCGGCGCGGCGTACATCGTCTACCTCGGCATCCAGGCCATCCGGCACCGTCGCGCCGGCGACGACACGGTCGGCGTGGTGCCGACGGTGACGAGGACGTCGCG
This sequence comes from Mumia spirodelae, assembly GCF_050632745.1. Classification (NCBI taxonomy): domain Bacteria; kingdom Bacillati; phylum Actinomycetota; class Actinomycetes; order Propionibacteriales; family Nocardioidaceae; genus Mumia; species Mumia spirodelae. Next base: position 1,013,046 of record NZ_JBODSD010000001.1, read on the forward strand.
CGTCTACCGGGAGGGGTTCGTCGTCGGGCTCACCAATCCCAAGACGATCGTCTTCCTGGTCGCGGTGCTCCCGCAGTTCGTCGCCCGCGAGCTCGGGGCCGTCCCGGTGCAGATGCTCGTGCTCGGGGCCGTCTTCATCGCGATCGCGCTGTGCATCGACAGCCTGTGGGCGCTGGGGGCCGGTGCAGCGCGCGACTGGTTCGCCCGCTCGCCCAGCCGGATGCACCGGCTGCGGGGCATCGGCGGGACGATCATGCTCGGCCTCGGCGTCAGCATCGCGGTCGGCGGCCGGCCGGACTGAGCCTCAGGGTCAGTCCTGCTCGTCGTCGAGCGCGAAGTCGAGCTTCGCGACGCCGTTCTTCAGGCTGACGACGCGCACGGTCATCGAGTACTTCTTGTCGCTGCCGTTGGGATCGGACAGCGTGCAGTGCATCGACGCGCCCTGGCGCGACTCGAGGTCGTCCGGGCAGTCGACGACAGGCGCGATCCCGATCTGCTTGCCCATCTCCTCCGACGCCTTCTCCTCGACGGACTTCTCGGTCATCGGCGCGTGCCCGCAACCGGCGAGAAGCACCAGTGCGAGCGGCACCAGCACGAGGGGGCGGAGTTTCAGCATGCGCACAGGGTACGGCGTGCCGATCGGGCGTCTCACCGGGCTCGTGCAAAAGCGAGACCGATGCCTAGTCTTGCTAGGTATCGTCGTCCCGTTCGTCCGTGTCGTCGAAGGGGATCCACCATGCGCAGCACCCGCACCACGTGGCTGGGAGGCCTGCTGATCGGACTCGTCCTCGGGTGCCTCGCTCGGGGCGTGATGCGCCTCGTGGTGGTCGTCGAGGACGCCGATCCGGCCTTCAGCTGGGTCGGCTCGGCGCTGATCGTGAGCCTCTTCGTCCTCGCGGCCGTCGGCGCCACCCTGGCGGGACGGCTGCGGGCACCGCTCCTGGTCCGGCTGGTGGTGGCGGCCCTCTTCGCCGCGCCCGTGACGTTCTTCGGGATCGGGATCGGGGCGCAGGAGATCGCGTGGGCGACGGAGGGGGAGACCGGCGGGGTGGTCGGCGTCGTCATCGCGCTTGCGGGCCTGATCGGCGTGATCGCGCTCGCGTCGGTCGTCGTCCCGTGGCGGTGGGCGGCGGCCCGTCGGCCGCGCGCCGTAGGCAAGTCTGCACGGCCCTGACGCACTTCGTTGGCGATCATCGCCAATGCCGGGCGCGGTCGTGCGCCCCTAGATTCGAACGCATGCGCCTCGTCATCGCCCTCGGCGGCAACGCCATGACCTCGCCGGACGGCTCTGCCCGCCCTGAGGACCAGCGGGCCGCGATCGTGGAGGCGGTACGCAGCATCGCCGACCTGGTCGAGGCGGGGCACGAGATCGTCCTGACCCACGGCAACGGCCCGCAGGTCGGCAACCTGCTGCTCAAGAACGAGCTCGCCGCCGACGTCGTCCCGCCCGTGCCGCTCGACTGGTGCGTCGCCCAGACGCAGGCCACGATCGGACGCCTCGTGCTCGACGCGCTGGACGACGAGCTCGCCCGGCGCGGGCACGAGTCCCGCACCGCGGTGCTCGTCACCCGCACGCTCGTCGATCGCGACGACCCCGGATTCCTCGTCCCGACCAAGCCGATCGGCCGCTACGCCAGCGGTGAGGAGGCCGCGGCGATGCGCGCCCACGGCCAGCACTGGGTCGAGGTGCCCGGGCGCGGCTGGCGGCGGGTCGTCGCCTCGCCGGAGCCGCGCGCGATCCTCGAGGTGTCCACCGCCCGCGCCCTGCTGGCGGACGGCTTCGTCGTCGTCTGCGCCGGCGGCGGAGGCATCCCGACGGTCCGCGAGTCGGATGCGTACGTCGGGGTGGAGGCCGTGATCGACAAGGACCTGACCGCGGCCCTGCTCGCCGACCAGATCGACGCCGACGTGCTCGTGATCGCGACCGACGTCGAGGCGGCCGTCATCGGCTTCGGCACTCCGCAGGCCGAGCCCATCGGCGAGGTCGGGGTCTCCGAGATCCGCCGGCTCGCCTCCACCGGTGCCTTCGGTGCCGGCTCCATGGGCCCCAAGGTCGACGCCGTGGCCCGGTTCGCCGCGCACACGGGTCGCACCGGCGTCATCACCTCCCTGCACCACATCGACGACGCGGTCGCCGGACGCACCGGCACCCGTGTCGGTCCCGACCCGGTCGACGCCCAGGCGCCACAGCCGACGGCCTGACCGCCGTACGACCTCACCACACCCGTACCCCAACCCGAGAGGATGGCCATGCCAGCAGCGATCGAAGTCCGCAAGGTCCCGATCCACTCCGTCGCCGACGCCAGCGAGCTCGAGAAGCTGATCGCCGACGGCGTGCTCGAGGCCGACCGCGTCATCGCGATCATCGGCAAGACCGAGGGCAACGGCGGCGTGAACGACTACACGCGCATCATCGCCGACCGCGCGTTCCGCGAGGTGCTCGTCGCCCAGGGGTCGCGCTCGCCCGAGGAGGTCAAGGAGATCCCGATCGTCTGGTCGGGCGGCACCGACGGCGTCATCAGCCCGCACGCGACGATCTTCGCGACCCTGCCCGAGGGAGCGGTCGAGCCGACCGACGAGCCTCGCCTGAGCGTCGGCTTCGCGATGAGCGACGTGCTGCTCCCCGAGGACATCGGACGCACCGCCATGGTGGAGAAGGTCGCCGCCGCGGTGAAGGTCGCGATGGAGCGCGCGGGGATCACCGACGCCGCCGACGTGCACTACGTCCAGACCAAGACGCCGCTGCTCACGATCGACACGATCCGCGACGCCAAGTCCCGCGGCAAGACCGTGTGGACCGAGGACACGCTCGCGTCGATGGACCTCTCCAACGGCACCACCGCGCTCGGCATCGCCGTCGCGCTCGGCGAGATCGAGATGCCCACCGACGAGGACGTCCTGAAGGACCGCGAGCTCTACTCGTCGGTCGCCTCGTGCTCCTCGGGCGTCGAGCTCGACCGCGCGCAGGTGGTCGTCGTGGGCAACGTCCGCGGGATCGGTGGCCGCTACCGGATCGGTCACGCCGTCATGGACGACGCTCTCGATGCCGACGGCATCTGGGACGCGATCCGCTCGGCGGGGCTGGACCTGCCCGAGCGGCCGCGCACGAGCGACCTCGAGGACCGGCTCGTCAACGTCTTCCTCAAGTGCGAGGCCAGCCAGGACGGCATGGTGCGCGGGCGCCGCAACGCGATGCTCGACGACTCCGACGTCCACTGGCACCGTCAGATCAAGGCCGCGGTCGGCGGTGTCACCTCCGCGGTGACCGGCGATCCCGCGGTGTTCGTGTCGGTGTCGGCGGCCCACCAGGGTCCCGACGGCGGCGGGCCGGTCGCGGCCATCGTCGACGCCGGCTGAGAGCGCGGGCGGCGTGGCCGATGGGGGTGGGTCACGCCGTCCGCTTGGTCCCGGCCAGGGACCGTACGGTCAGTCGAGCGGTGTCTCGTCGACCTTGAAGTCCATGTTGACCGTCGATCCGTCGACCGACGCGGCCGTCACCGTGACGCCGTACGCGGTGTCGTCGCCGTCGACGGTCAGCTCGCAGCGCACCGTCGCACCCTTCTCGGCCTCGAGGTCGTCGGGGCAGCTGATGTTCGGCGTCGTGCCGACCTGCGCGCCGAGCGCCTGCTCCGCCTTCTCCTCGACCTCGGACGCCTTGACGGCGCCACCGCCGCATCCGGCGACGAGCAGGGCGACGGTGGACAGCAGCATCGCCGTACGGGCGGCGGGGCGTGGGTTCCTCAGCATGAGGGGGACGCTACCGGTCGCGGAGGGTCACACCCCGAGCCGCTCCCACGTCCGCAGCAGGAACGCCGCCGTCGCCTCGGGGGCGTCCGCGGCGGGGGAGTGCCCGCTCCCGGCGATGACCTCGACCTCCGTGCCGAGGCGCTCGGCCATCCGGTCCTGGATCGCGTGCGGCCAGGCGTCGTCGTCCACGCCGCGTCCGACCGCCACGGGGACGTCGGTCGCCGCGAGGGCGTCCACCTGGTCCGGTGCGTCCACCAGGTGCTGCGCGATCGCGCACAGCGACTCGGGCGCGCTCGCGAGGAACCGCGAGCGCAGGAAGGCGCGCAGGTTCGGGGACACGTCCAGGTCCGCGTTCTGCGTCTCGAAGACCGCCTCGAGCCCCACGGCGGGCACCGCCGCCACGAACGCGGCCAGCCGCCGCGGCGTGGCGTCGGGGTCGTCGGCCAGCGCGGCCACGTCCGGGTGGGCGAACCCTGCCGGACCGGAGCAGAGCAGCGTGAGGCTCCGCCAGGCCGACGCGTCGTCGAGCACCGCGTGCTGCGCGACCAGGCCGCCGAAGGAGTGCCCGACCAGGTGCGAGCGGCCGTGCGGCGCCAGCGCCTCCTGCAGGGCCAGCGCGTCGGCGGCGAAGCCGCGTACGGAGTAGTCGTCGTCGGGCTTCCCGGCCGTCTCGTACTGACCCCGCTGGTCGTACGCCGTCGCGTGCCACCCCGCCTGCGCGAGCAGGGGCAGCACGAACGCGTAGTCCTCCTTGCTGCCCGTCCATCCCGGGACGAGCAGGACGTGGCCCCGGCGGGTCGTCCCGCTGGGCACCGGCGCGTCGAGGACGGCGAACGTGCCGCGCGGGGTCGTGACGGTCCGCGGCGTCAAGGCGTCGTACGCGGTCCGCGTGCGTGAGGTGCTCATTCGGCGATCTTCCTGCCCTTCTTCGCGATCGCGGCGACCAGGCCGGCCGGCGCGTACCGTGCGACCGTCCCGAGCACCTTGTAGCGCACGGTCGGGATCGAGATCGGCTTGCCCTTGTCCAGGTCTGCCAGCGCCCCGCGGACCTGCGTCTCGGCGCTGGTCCACATCCACCGGGGGACGTCGCTGGGGTCGACGCCCATCCGCTGGTGGAACTCGGTGCGGACGAAGCCCGGGCAGAGGACGGTCGTCACCACGCCCTCGCGGGCGTACTGGATGTTCATCCACTGGCTCAGGTTGACGATCCACGCCTTGTGCGCGGAGTAGGTGCCGCGGGGCGTGAACGCGGCGACGCTCGCGACGTTGAGGATCCGGCCCGAGCCGCGCGGCCGCATCACCTCCAGGGCAGCCGCCATCAGGTCCATCGGCGCCTTCACCATGAGGTCGAGCTGGGAGTCCTCGGCCGCGACGTCGGTGTCGCCGAAGAACCTCCCGATCGACGACCCCGCGTTGTTGACCAGCAGGTCGATGCGCAGCTCGCGGATCGCGTCGGCGACCCGCGCGACACCCTCGCGGGTGGAGAGGTCGGCCGGGACGACGTGGACCGTACGCCCGAGCGCGCGCAGCTCCTTGGCGAGCGACTCGAGGCGCTGCTCGTCCCGCGCCACGAGGACGAGGTCGTCGCCGCGCCGTGCGAGCTCGCGCGCGAAGGCGAGCCCGATCCCGGACGTGGCGCCCGTCACTACTGCCAGAGACATGGGCAGATCCTCGCAGATCGTGAAGAATGGCCGCCGTGACCCCTCACACCTCGGACACCCCGAGCGGCCCCCGCATCCTCGCGGTGGCCAACCAGAAGGGCGGCGTCGCCAAGACGACGACGGTCGCCTCGCTGGGGGCCGCGCTCGCGCAGCGGGGTCGGCAGGTCCTGCTGGTGGACCTGGACCCGCAGTCGAGCCTCACGTTCTCGCTGGGCGTCGACCCCGAGGAGCTCGACATCTCGATCCGCGAGGTCCTGCTCGGCGAGAAGGCGCCGCAGGACGTGATCGTGGTGACCGACGAGGCGGTGCACCTCCTTCCCGCGACGATCGAGCTCGCGCAGGCCGAGGAGACGCTCGCCTCGATGACCGGACGAGAGCAGCGGCTGCGGGTCGCGCTGGAGCAGGTCGCGGACGACTACGACTGGATCCTGCTCGACTGCCCGCCGTCGCTCGGCGTGCTGACCGCGGCAGCGCTCACCGCCGCTACGGACCTCCTCGTCCCGCTGCAGTGCGAGACGCTCGCGCACCGCGGCGTGGGGCAGCTGCTCGACACCGTGCACGACGTCCGGACGTACACCAACCCCGACCTCACTGTGCTCGGCGTGCTGCCGACGGCGTACGACGGGCGCACCCGTCACGCCCGCGCGGTGCTCGAGGCGATCACCGAGTCGTACGGTCTCGAGGTGGTCGAACCACCCATCCCGCGGACGGTCCGCTTCGCCGAGGCGCCGGCGTACGGGCGGTCGATCCTGCGCACGGCGGCGAGCCACCGAGGTGCGCTCGCGTACCGCGAGGTCGCCGACAGGCTGCTCGCCGGCGACTAGTCCGAACCCGCCGTCGACGCGGACGTCCCCGACCCGTACGCTGACGCCGTGACCACGCGCCGTGATCGTTCCGTGACCTCGTCCGGACGTCACAGCGCACGTGCTCCTCGCCGCCGTCGCTGGCCGCGCTGGACGGCCGCCGTCGTGGTCGCGGGACTGGCGACGAGCGCCTTCGTGCTCCGCGACGACCTCACGCCCTCGGTGCAGCTCGACGCGTTCGTGAAGTCGGCCGACGCGGCGCCGCTGGCCGACGGCGAGGCGCCCGCGATCTACCCGCCCGCAGCCCCGGCGGTGATCGACGCGCAGGAGGCCCGGCCGGACGACGGCGCGACCACGCCGACGCCGGCGGTCACGCCGAGCCCGACGCCCACACCGTCGCCGACGCCGACGCCCGACGTCTCCGCCGCGGCGGGTCGTGCGTCGGACGCGCCGCTGCCGGCACGCTCCGGGCAGGGGCGGCGCATCGTGTTCTCGATGAGCGAGCAGCGCGTCTGGCTGGTGCGTACGGGCGGCCAGGTCGCGCGGACGTACGCGGTGTCGGGGAGCAAGGAGGACAACCTCGGCCCCGGCACGTACGAGGTCTACTCGCGCTCGCGGCATGCGACCTCGTACGACCTCGGCAGCACCATGGAGTACTTCGTGCGCTTCACCCGCGGGCAGAACGCCCCGATCGGGTTCCACACGATCCCCGTCGACGCCGAGGGCGACCCGCTGCAGACCCGCAAGCAGCTCGGGACGCCGCTGTCGTCGGGCTGCGTGCGGCAGCACCGGGCGGACGCGATCGCGCTGTGGGAGTTCGCCCCGGTCGGGACGACCGTGGTGGTCGTCGCCTGAGGCGACCCTCCGGACATGCGATTCGGCCGACCCCGGGCGCCTGACGCCGGGGATCGGCCGAATCGATCGTTCTGGTGACTACTCGGCGTCGCCGGAGCCGGCCGGAGCGGCGGCCGCGCCCTGGGCGTCCTCCGAGCCGCCCGAGGGACGGCGACGGCGGCGACGGCGACGGCGGGGTGCACCCTCGCCGCTGGTGCCGTCCGTGCTGGTGCCCTCGGTGGTCTCGGCGCCGGCGGCCGGCGCATCGGTCGCGGGTGCCTCCGCGCCCTCGCCCGCCGGGGCGACGGGCTCGCCACCGCGCGTACGGCGGCGGTTGCGGTTGCGACGGGGACGGTCGCCCTCGTTGCGGTCACCGCGCTCGCCGCGCGACCGCTCGGGCTTCGGCGCCGGCGGGGCCGGGGGCGCGATGCGGCCGGTCACGTCGTGCGGGATGCCGAGGTCGTGGAAGAAGTGCTCCGACGTCGAGTAGGTCTCGGCCGGCTCGTCGAACGGCAGGCCGAGGTCGCGGTTGATCGTCTTCCAGCGCGCCACGTCCGCCCAGTCGACGAGCGTGATCGCGTTGCCGCTCTTGCCGGCGCGGCCCGTACGGCCGATCCGGTGGACGTAGGTGCTCGCGTCCTCCGGGCAGCTGTAGTTGATCACGTGCGTCACGTCGGCGACGTCGATGCCGCGCGCGGCCACGTCGGTCGCGACCAGCGCGTCGACCTTGCCCTCGCGGAACTTCGCCATCGCCTTCTCGCGCGCGACCTGCGCCATGTCACCGTGCAGCGGTGCGGCGTTGAAGCCGCGCTCGGCGAGGTCGTCGGCGAGGCGCTGCGCGGCGCGCTTGGTGCGGGTGAAGACCACGGCGCGGCCGAAGTCCTCGGCCTGCATGATGCGGGCGACGATCTCGGGCTTGTCGAGGTCGTGCGCCTGGTAGACGAACTGCGCGGTCGCCGGCACCGTCGCCGAGTCCGTGCTGGACTCCGCGCGGATGTTGACCGGGTGGCGCATGTGCGTACGGGCGAGTGCGACGATCGCGCCCGGCATCGTGGCCGAGAACAGCATCGTCTGGCGCAGCTCGGGCGTGCGGGCGATGAGTGCCTCGACGTCGGGGAGGAACCCGAGGTCGAGCATCTCGTCGGCCTCGTCGAGGACGAGCGCCTTCACGTGGGAGAGGTCGAGCGCCCTGCGCTTGGCCAGGTCCAGCAGACGCCCCGGGGTGCCGATGACGATCTCGACGCCGGCCTCGAGCGCGTCGAGCTGCGGCTCGTACGGGACACCGCCGTAGACGGTGAGGACCCGCGTGCCGCGCTTGGCGGACGCTGCGGAGACGTCGGCCGAGACCTGGAGCGCGAGCTCGCGGGTCGGGGCGACGATGAGCGCCTGCGGCTTGCCGGGCGCGCTGAGCATCTCGAACTCCGGGTCGTGCGGCGCGATCGAGCGCTGGACGACGGGGATGGCGAAGGCGAGGGTCTTGCCCGTACCGGTACGGGCCTGTCCGATCAGGTCGTTCCCCAGCAGTGCGATGGGGAGCGTCATCTCCTGGATCGGGAATGCGTCGGTGATGCCCTGGGTCTCGAGGGCTTCGGCGATCTCAGGGAGAACGCCCAGGTCTTTGAACGTGGTCAGGGGTCTTCTCGATTTCTTGTCGATCGTGCCGCGCGTCGTTGGCGGCTTGGTCTCCTGAGGTCGCGCGCGACGGTGCGTCGGGTGGTCCGACGTCCCGCTCGGCGGCGACCGCGCGGCCCGGCGACAGAGGTCCGAGAGGCCTTGATCCATGCCTGGGCGTTACTACTCTATCGCGCAAGCCTGAGGACACGGGCACGGCTCGGCGGAGCGGAGGTGGCTAGTCTTCGACCATGGCCGACTCCACGCCCCCCGACGACACCCCTTCCGCGCCTGCTCCGGACGTCACGCTCCCCGTCGACGACCCGACCTACCGCGAGGGCGTGATCGAGCTCCTCGGGGTGATCGCGTACGGCGAGCTGTCCGCCTTCGAGCGGCTCGCGGAGGACGCCACACTCGCTCCGACGCTGCGCGACAAGGCCGAGCTGGCGCAGATGGCCAACGTCGAGCTCGGCCACTTCCTCGGGCTGCGCGACCGCCTGCAGGCGCTCGGCGTGGACCCGTACGCGGCGATGGAGCCGTTCGAGGACACCTTCATCCGCTTCCACGCCAAGACTGCGCCGGCCGACTGGCTCGAGGGACTCGTGAAGGCGTTCGTCGGGGACGGGCTGGCGGCCGACTTCTACCGCGAGATCGCGGCGTACCTGGACGTGGACACCCGCGCGCTGGTGCTGGAGAGCCTGGCCGGGACGGGCGACTCGCAGTTCGTGGTGGCGCGGGTGCGCGGGGCGATCGAGGCCGACCCGAAGGTCGCGGGGCGTCTCGCGCTGTGGGGTCGCCGGCTGATGGGGGAGGCGCTGAGCCAGGCCCAGCTGGTCGCGGCCGAGCACGACGGTCTGACGGCGGTGCTGGTCGGCGGGTCCGGTCGGGGCGCGGGGATGGACCTGGCCGCGATCGGGCGGATGTTCGCCCGGATGACGGAGAACCACGCGGCGCGGATGGCCGAGCTCGGCTTGGACTCCTGAGCCCGGCCGCTCCGTTGGTCGAGTAGCCGGCGAGCCCGTAGGCGAGCCGGCGTATCGAGACCCGGCCTCTAGGACTCCCCGAAGCCGACCCGGCGCCCGGCGTCGCCGGAGAACTCGAGGTAGCTGATCTTGTCCACGGGCACGACCACGCTGCGGCCGCGGTCGTCGCTCAGCGCGAGCAGCCCGTCCCCGGCACTGGCGTCCTTGAAAGCCTGCAGGATCGCGTCCTGGGTCGCGGTGGTCTCCAGCGACAGCTCTCGGGGGCTGTGCTGCACGCCGATCCGTACGTCCACGTCGTGGCCTCTCTTCTGTGTCACTGTCGCCTCCACCGGGACGGGAGGCAGGTTCACGCTATCTCGCCGTGCGGCGCGGGTTCACGCGCGTTCGCTGCACGCGTACGGCGACCACCGTCGTACGGGCGTCGTCGCGGCGCCCGCGCCCGGCTGCCTCAGTTGCTCTCGGGCTCGTCGGTGCGGGGGAACCCGCCGATGCCGCGCCACGACAGCGCGCTGACCATCGCGACCGCCTCGTCCTTGGAGAGCGCCGAGCCCTGGTCGAGCCAGTAGCGGGCGCCGACGTGCGCCATCCCGACGAGGCTGACCGCGAGCAGCTCCGCGGCGATCGCCGGGAGGCCGGTGTCGTCGTGGATGACCGCCGCGACCGCCTCCGCGGTCTCGGTGTTGACGCGGTCGACGCGGCGGCGCACCTCGGGCTCGTTGGTGATGTCGGACTCGAAGACGAGCCGGAACGCGGCCTGGTCGCTCGCGACGTAGCTGTAGAACACGTCGATCGTCGCCTGGACGCGCTCCTTGTTGTCCTCGGTCGAGGCGAGCGCGTCGCGGACCGCATCCACCACCGTGTCGCAGGCGGAGTCGAGCAGCGCGAGGTAGAGCTCGAGCTTGCCCGGGAAGTGCTGGTAGAGGACCGGCTTGCTCACCCCGGCCCGCTCGGCGATGTCGTCCATCGCCGCGGCGTGGTAGCCGTTGTCGACGAAGATCTCGCGGGCCGCCTCGAGGAGCTGGGCTCGGCGGGCGCTGCGAGGAAGACGTCCGCCGCGGGGGCGGGGAGCGGTCGTGGTGTCGGTCACGTGCCCGATGGTATCCCGGACCCTACTCGCGGGTACGCCAGGCGCGTCGGTCAACAGGGGACGTACCGGGCAATCGGCGCGTGGCGGGGCATGAGCGTCCGCAAGGCAAGACGGGTGTCCGGTCCTCGGGACGCGCGAGGCATCATGGACGACGGAGAGCCCCGGGAACACCGCGCCGCCGCACGGTGTTGACGACAGCAGCGGGGCACCCACCCCGTACAGACTGCAACGCACCCGACCGAGGAGACGTCGTGGCACTAGCACCCCTGGTCGAGCCCGCCGACGAGCTGACCGTCGACGAGGTTCGCCGCTACAGCCGGCACCTGATCATCCCCGACGTCGGGATGGCGGGCCAGAAGCGGCTGAAGAACGCCAAGGTCCTCGTGATCGGCGCCGGCGGCCTCGGCAGCCCTGCGCTGCTCTACCTCGCCGCGGCGGGCGTGGGCACGCTCGGCATCATCGACTTCGACACCGTCGACGAGTCCAACCTGCAGCGCCAGGTGATCCACGGCCAGAGCGACGTGGGCAAGTCCAAGGCCCTGTCGGCCAAGGAGTCCGTCGCCGAGATCAACCCGTACGTCGACGTGATCCTCCACGAGGAGCGCCTCGACGTCGACAACGTGCTGCAGATCTTCGCCGGGTACGACCTGATCCTCGACGGCACCGACAACTTCGCCACCCGCTACCTCGTCAACGACGCGGCCGTGATCCTCGGCAAGCCGTACGTGTGGGGCTCGATCTACCGCTTCGAGGGCCAGGTGTCGGTCTTCTGGGCGCAGGAGGGTCCGCAGTACCGCGACCTCTACCCCGAGCCCCCGCCGCCGGGCATGGTCCCCTCGTGCGCCGAGGGCGGCGTGCTCGGCGTGCTGTGCGCGTCGATCGGCTCGGTCATGGTCAACGAGGCCATCAAGCTGATCACCGGCATCGGCGACCCGCTGATCGGCCGTCTGCTCGTGTTCGACGCGCTCGAGATGCGCTGGACCGAGCTCAAGATCCGCCGCGACCCCAACGGCGAGCCGCCGACGGCGCTGCTCGAGGACTACGAGGCGTTCTGCGGCGTGCTGTCCGACGAGGCCGCGGACGCCGCCGCCGACTCGACGATCTCGGTGACGACGCTGGCGAGCATGCTCAAGGAGCGCGAGGAGGGGACCCGCGACTTCGTCCTGGTGGACGTGCGCGAGCCCAACGAGTACGAGATCAACAAGATCCCGGGCTCGATCCTCATCCCCAAGGGCGACTTCCTCTCCGGCAACGCGCTCGAGAAGCTGCCGCAGGACAAGCAGGTCGTGCTGCAGTGCAAGTCGGGCGCCCGCTCCGCCGAGGTCCTTGCGATCGTCAAGGGCGCGGGGCTCGAGGACGCGGTCCACGTCGGTGGTGGCGTGGTCGCGTGGGTGAACCAGATCGATCCCTCGCAGCCGTCGTACTGACGCCTCTGCGCTGACGCCCCGGCGCCGTCCGTACGACGGTCGCCGGGGCGTTCTGCGTCCGGCGGCGCGCCGTCGGCGTCCCGCGCCGGTTGGCCCGCGCCGTTGGGGTACCCCAGCGAAGCGTCACTGACCCCACCGTGCACAGTCGGGTCAGTGGGGCTTCGCTCGGGTACCCCTGCCGACGCGGCACGGGCGGTTGTCCACAGGCTCCGGAACCGGCCCTTCCGTGCGCACTCGCCGGCCCGCCAGAGTTCTCCGGCATGGACGAGCTGCGAATCCTTGCCGAAGCCCGTGGCGGCTGCTTCACCACGGCCGACGCGAAGAGTGTCGGTGTCGGGGGGCACGCCCTCAGCGCTGCGGTGGAGCATCGGGACCTCATCCACCTCCGACGCAGCGGGTACGCGTTCGCCGACACCTACCTCACGCTGAGTCACGAGCAGCGCTTCCTCGTACGCGCGCGGCTGGAGGTTGATCTCAACCCTGGCCGCGTCGCCCTCTCGCACCGGTCGGCCGCACTCGAGCACGGCCTCCCGCTCGTCGACTACGACCTGCGGCTCGCCGACATCGCCCGTCTCGACGGGCAGTCCGGCCGAAAGACGTCGACCGCTCGCCACCACGAGACGGTCGAGGCACGCGAGCTCGTCGAGGTCGACGGACGCCCCGTCAGCGCGTTGCCGTGGGCCGTCTGGGAGGTCGGAACCTGCGGAGGGCCGGCCAGCGCGCTCGTGGTCGTCGACGCGGCCCTGCACAGCGGCAAGACGGACCTGGACGAGCTGACGCGCGTCGGTGAGCACTTCGCCCACGTGAAGGGATCCCCGGCGGTACGGACGGCGCTCGCGCTCGCCGATCCCAAGGCCGAGTCGCCGGGGGAGTCGCTCACGCGCTGGCTCTGCCACCTCTTCACGCTGCCGATGCCGGAGTCGCAGGTCGACGTGCTCGATGCGAACGGCAGGCTGATCGGCCGCGTCGACTTCGCCTGGGAGGAGTTCCGCCACGTCGTGGAGTTCGACGGCAAGATCAAGTACGGGCGCGGCTTCGACCCGAGGAAGTCGCCTGAGCAGATCGTGATGGACGAGCGCGCCCGCGAGGCCGCGATCCGCCGTCAGCGTTGGGGGATCACGCGCCTGATCTGGTCGCAGGTGCATCCGCCGTCCGAGGCGACGGCGCGCCACCTCCTCGAGGAGATGACCTGGTCGCGTCGGCGCTACCTCGGGCGATGACCGCTGGCCAGCGACCGCCCGCAGGAGTCGTCGCCACACGCCCGCTCCGTTGGGGTACCCGAGCGAACCACGACGGACCCGAGCGTGCACGGTGGGGTCGGTGCCGCTTCGCTCGGGTACCCCAACGTGGCGAGCGCGGCAGAACGCCGGCGCCCCGCGCGTGGGATCGTGGGCGCGTGAGCGGCACGGAGGACGAGGCGCTGGACCCCGACGTGTACGTCGAGGCCGTCCTGCAGATCGCCGAGCAGGTCCCGCCGGGGCACGTGGTCTCGTACGGTCAGGTGGCCGCGGCGCTCGAGCGCGGAGGCCCGCGGCAGGTGGGCAAGGTGATGGCGACGTACGGCGCCGCGGTCCCGTGGTGGCGCGTGATCCGGGCCGACGGGACGCTGCCCGAGCACCTGCGTGGACGCGCCCGCGAGCACTACCTCGAGGAGGGCACGCCGCTGCGCAGCCGGCTCGACCAGGAGGTGCGCGTCGACATGCGCGCCGCGGCGTACGAGGTCCACGGAACTGTCGGCCCGCTCTGATCGAATAGGAGCATGACGGACCACCCCCGGCCACCGGCGTACGTGCTGGTGCCACCGCCCGCCGAGCGCGCTCCCGCGCCGGAGCTGGACCCCCACCAGCAGGCGGTCGTCGACCACGCGGGCGGTCCGTTGCTCGTCCTCGCCGGTCCCGGGACCGGCAAGACCACGACGCTGGTCGAGACGGTGGTCGACCGCATCGAGCGCCACGGCCTGCGCCCCGAGCAGGTCCTCGTCCTCACGTTCAGCCGCAAGGCCGCCGAGGAGCTCCGTCACCGCATCGCGACGCGGCTCGACCGCACGGTGTCGACGCCGCTCGCGACCACGTTCCACTCGTTCTGCTACGGGCTCGTGCGCGAGTTCCAGGACCCCAAGAGCTACTCCGAGCCGCTGCAGCTGCTGTCGGCGTCGGAGTCCGACACGCGCATCCGCGAGCTGGTCGTCGGAGGGCTGGAGGACCGTACGGTCGCGTGGCCGACGCGGCTGGGTCCTGCCCTGCGGACACGGGGGTTCGCCGTCGAGCTCGAGCGCCTCATGACCCGCACGCGCGCCCTGGGCCTGGACCCGGTCGACCTCGCCGCGGCCGGCGCCGCAGCAGGGCGTACGGACTGGGCAGCCGCGGCGCAGTTCTTCGAGGAGTACCTCGACGTCCTCGACGCCCAGAACCTCATCGACTACGCCGAGCTGGTCCACCGCGCCGGCCTGGTGGTCGCGGACCCGGAGCACCAGCCGGCCCTGCGCGACCGGTTCCGGTTCGTGATCGTCGACGAGTACCAGGACACCGACCCCGCCCAGGTCGCGCTGCTGCGTGGGCTGGCCGGCGACGGGCGCGACCTGGTCGTGGTCGGTGATCCGGACCAGTCGATCTACGCGTTCCGCGGGGCCGACGTGTCGGGCATCCTCGGGTTCGCCGACGCCTTCCGCACCCGCGACGGTGGGCCTGCTCCCGTGGCATCGCTGCGCCGGACCCGCCGGTTCGGGCCGCGCATCCTCGCCGCCTCTCGGGAGGTGGCGCAGCGCATCCCGCTCGGGCCGCTCGCCGTGCAGGCGCGCGGTTTCCGCGACCCCGAGCCGGGTGGCGCCGTCGACGGCGACGAGGTGTGGGTGCGCACGTTCACCGACCCCGCCTCCGAGGCCGACCACATCGCACTGATGCTGCGGCGAGCACACCTCGAGGAGGGCGTCGGCTGGGACGGCATGGCGGTCCTCGTCCGTTCCGGCGCCGCGATGCCCCGGCTCCAACGGGCCCTCCAGGCGGCCGGCGTCCCGGTCGAGATGGCCGGGGCCGAGGTGCCGCTGCGCACCGAGCCCGCCGTGGCCGCGCTGCTGGGCGCGCTACACCTCGCGGTCGTCCTCGCCGAGCAGCGTGAGCCCGACCCGGAGAGCGTCGAGCGCTTCCTCACCGGTCCGCTCGGCGACCTGGACGCGGCGGAGCTCCGCATCCTGTGCCAGGAGCTGCGCCGCCGCGACGCGTACGACGACGAGGGGGAGCGCCGCCTTGCGCGGCCCTCGCGTGAGCTCCTCGTCGCGCTGGTCCGGGAGCCTCTCATCCTGGGGTCGCTCGTCGACGCCGGCGGCAGTGGCGGTCGCGGCGGGCGTGCGGGCGAGGTCGCGCGTCGGGCCTACCGCGCTGCGGCACTGCTCGGCGAGGCCGCGCGCCTGGTCGCGTCCCAGGCGTCGCCGGAGCAGGTGCTGTGGACCCTCTGGCGCGGCACCCGGTGGCAGAGCCGGCTCGTCGCTGCGATCGAGGGCGCGAGCCGCGGTGCGGCGACCGAGGAGCTCGCGGCCGACGACGCCGACGCCGCGGCCGCTGCGCACCGAGACCTCGACGCCGTGGTCGCGCTGTTCGCCCTGGCCGCCCGCGCGGAGGAGAGCCAGCGCAGGCAGCGGGTGGCGGCGTTCCTCGACGAGGTCGCGCGTCACGAGGTTCCCGCCGACACGCTGGCCGAGCGAGGGCAGCGCGGTGCGGCGGTCCGCCTGCTCACCGCACACCGGTCCAAGGGCCTGGAGTGGGACCTCGTCGTCGTCGCCGGCGCCCAGGAGGGCACGTGGCCCGACGTCCGTCACCGTGGCACGCTGCTCGCGGCCGAGCGGCTCGCCGGCCGCCCCGGACCGACCGTCGCGGACCGCTCGCGCGACGCCGAGGCAGTGCGCGACGCCGAGGCACGACGCGACACCGAGGCACCACGCGGACGCGACGCTGCCGACGGCCACGCCTCCCTCAGCCTTCCCGCGACCACCGCCGAGCTCGTCGCGGAGGAGCGCCGCCTCTTCTACGTCGCCGTCACACGGGCCCGTCGCCGGCTGGTCGTGACCGCCGTGCAGAGCCCTGACCCCGAGGGCGACCAGCCGTCCCCGTTCGTCGCCGACGTCGCACGTCACGCGACCCACGTGTCCACCCGGCCGGAGCGGCGCCCCCGGCGCGGGCTCTCGCTGCGCGGCGTGATCGCGGAGCTGCGCGAGCTCGCCCAGCACGGCGCCACCGACGCGGTGCGCGACGCCGCCGCGCAGCGTCTCGCGATCCTGGCCGCCACCCGGCTGCCGGCCGCCGCCCCCGCCGATCCCGACGCGTGGTGGGGCCTGCGCGAGGTCACGCGCTCCGAGCAGCCCGTCCGCACGCTCGAGGAGCCCGTACGCCTCTCGGGCAGCTCGCTCGACGGCATCAGCTCGTGCTCGCTGTCGTGGTTCCTCACCCACGAGGCCAAGGGCGAGACCGTGAGCTCGACCGCGCAGGGGTTCGGTCTCCTGGTGCACGCCCTCGCGGCGGACGTGGTGCAGGGCGGATCCGCCGCGGACCCGAAGGCGCTCGACGCCGCGCTCGACGTCGTCTGGGACCGCCTCGCGTACGCCGCCCCGTGGGTCGCGCAGCGCGAGCGCGACGAGGCACGGGCGGCGATCGGGCGGTTCGCGCAGTGGCACGCAGAGCAGGAGCAGGCGGCACGGCGGCGTCCGCTCGCCGCCGAGCACGGCTTCGAGGTGCGTCTGCCGGTGGCCGGAGACGAGGTGGTCCTCCGCGGCTCGATGGACCGTGTCGAGGTCGACGTCGACGGGCTCGTGCACGTCGTCGACTTCAAGACCGGCAAGCGGGCGCCGACGGGCAGCGAGATCGCCGAGCACGCGCAGCTCGGCGTCTACCAGCTCGCGGTCGAGCACGGTGCCGCGGACGGGCTGCTCGACCGCCCGGCTCGCAGCGGGGGCGCCGAGCTCGTGCAGCTGCGGCTGCCCGAGTCCGCCAAGCGTGCGACCGCCCCCAAGGTCCAGCCGCAGGACCCGCCGCGCGACGACGCCCCGTTCTTCGCCTACGCGATGCTGGAGGACGCCGTCAGCACGATCCGCACCGAGCGGTGGGTCGCGACCCCGAGCCCGAAGGCCTGCCAGTTCTGCCAGTTCGCCCGGATGTGCCCGGCCAAGCCCGAGGGTGCGTCGGTGCTCGACGCGGTCGCGCCGGCCGACCCGACGACCGAGGAGGAGGCTTCGTGACCGCGGTCGCCCTCGAGGTCCCGCAGCTGATCCACGACGCCGACCACCTCCGTACGCTGCTGGGCATCCCGTTCTCCGACGAGCAGATGGCCGCGATCCAGGCCCCGACCGACCGCCCGAGCGCGATCATCGCCGGCGCCGGCTCTGGCAAGACGACCGTGATGGCGGCCCGGGTCGTGTGGCTGGTCGGGCACCAGGGCGTGCTCCCTGGATCGGTCCTCGGTCTGACGTTCACCAACAAGGCCGCCTCGGAGCTCGCCCACCGCGTGCGGCAGGCGCTGGAGACGCTGGCACGCGAGGCCGGGATGCCGGACCTGCTGGAGCGGTACGGGACGCCGACCGTGTCGACCTACCACGCCTACGCGGGCACCCTCATCGCCGAGTACGGGCTGCTCCTCGGCTTCGAGCCCGACCTGCGGATCACGACGGACGCGTCGCGCTTCCAGCGGGCGTTCCGCGCGATCGCCTCGTACCCCGGATCGCTCGTCCACGCGACCACCTCGATGCCCGACCTCATCGGGCACGTCCTCGGGCTCGACGGACAGATGGCCGAGCACCTGGTGTCTCCCGACGACGTCCGAGGCTTCGACGCCGAGTGGCGGGTCGACATCGAGCGGGCGACGGTCGAGAGGCGCAAGGTCAAGCTCCACGACGAGCTGGCCGACGCGACGCGACGGCGCGACGAGCTCGTGACCCTGGTCGAGCGCTACCGCGCGGCCAAGGCCGAGGACGGCGTCGTCGACTTCTCCGACCAGATGGAGCGCGGCGCCCGGCTCGCGCTCGAGTGCCCGGAGGTGTCGCAGTCGCAGCGGGGGCGTTTCTCCGTCGTGCTTCTCGACGAGTACCAGGACACCTCCGTCGCCCAGCGCGACATGCTGCGCGGACTGTTCTCGGGCGACGTCGACGACGGCCTCGGCCACTGCGTGACCGCGGTGGGCGACCCGTGCCAGGGCATCTACGGGTGGCGCGGCGCCGCGGCGAGCAACCTGACCGCGTTCCTCGACGACTTCCCGGCCGACCCCGACCGGATCGGTGCGAGCCGCGAGACCGAGCCGTCGCGAGGGAGCCTCTTCCACCTGCGGGTCAACCGTCGCAGCCGGGCCGAGATCCTCGACGTCGCCAACCGTGTCGCCGCCCCGTACTACGCCGTCACCGAGGTCGTACGCCCGCTGGTCGCCGCCGAGGGCACGGAGGGCGGTACGGTCCGGGCCGCTCTGCACGAGACGGTGGCCGACGAGATCGCGTGGGTCGTCGACGAGGTGGTCGCGACGCACGACGGCGGCACCGACGCCGACCGCGATGCCGCTGCCGACCACACCGACGCCGACCGCGCCGCCGGCAGCCCTCCCACCCCGTGGTCCGAGATCGCGATCCTCGTCCGTACCCGCACGGAGATCCCGGCGATCGTCGCCGCCCTCCGCGCGCGCGGCGTGCCGGTCGAGGTCGTCGGGCTGTCCGGTCTCCTGGCCCAGCCGGAGGTCACCGACGTGCTCTCGGTGCTGCGCGTGCTCGCCGACCAGACCGCCAATGCCGCGCTCCTGCGGCTGCTGACCGGCCCCCGCTGGCGCATCGGTCCCCGCGACCTCGCCCTCCTCGGCCGGCGGGCCAAGCAGCTCGTGGGCTCCGTGCGGGAGCTCGCGACGAGCAGCCTCGAGGAGGAGCTCGAGCGCTCGGTCCGCGGGATCGACCCGACAGAGATCGTGTCCTTGGCCGACGCCGTCGAGAGCCCCGACGACGAGGGGCACCGCCTCCCGTACTCGCAGGAGGCCCGAGCCCGTTTCGCCGAGGTCGCCCGCCTCCTGCGCGGACTGCGCCGCCGGGCCACCGGGTCGCCGGCGGACACCGCACGGCTCGCCGTCGCGGTGCTCGGGATCGACGTCGAGCTGGCGTCCACGCCGGGGACCGCCGCAAGGGTCGCCCAGGACAACGTCACGCGCCTGCTCGACGTCATCGCCGACGTGGTCGCGACCGATCCGTCTGCGAGCCTGTCCGCCGTCCTGGCCTACCTCGACGCCGAGGAGACCTACAACGACGGTCTCGAGGTCGCCTCGCCGAGCGACTCCGACGCGGTCAAGCTCCTCACGGTCCACACCGCGAAGGGGCTCGAGTGGGACGTCGTCCTCGTCCCGTTCCTCACCGCCGACGTCTTCCCGTCGACGCGCTCCCGCCCGGCCTGGCCGACGGTGGCGCACGCGCTGCCGCACGACCTGCGCGGCGACGGCGCCGAGCTGCCGGTGATGGCCGAGCTGAGCCGAGCCGGCGACAAGGAGTTCCGTGCCGCGATGCGGGCTGACGCCGAGATGGAGGAGGTGCGGCTCGGATACGTCGCGTTCACCCGGGCGCGCCGCCTCCTGATCACCAGCGGCAGCCGCTGGAGCCGCACGCGCAAGGACCCGTCGGAGCCGAGCCCGTTCCTCGAGACCGTCGCGACGTGGCTCCGGGCCCAGGGCGACGACGCCGAGCTCTGGACCCCCGAGCCCGAGCACGACGCGGACAACCCGCTGCGCGGTCGGGTCGAGGCGGTGGTGTGGCCCGTGGAGCCGGACGAGGACGACCTCGTACGCCGCCGCGAGGCCGCCGCGCGTGTGCGCGCGTACGTCGCCGAGCCCCCGGAGCTCGAGCTCCTCTTCGAGCCTGCCGACGCCACCACGCCCGAGGCGGCCCAGCTCGCGCGGCTCGGCGAGCTCGACGAGGAGATCGACCGCCTCCTCGCCGAGGCTCACGACGCGCGCGGCGACACGGTTGCGGTGCCTCTTCCGCCCGACCTGTCGACGACGTCGCTGATGGCGATGCGCAAGGACCCCGAGGCGTTCGCGCGCAGCCTCGCGCGGCCCCTGCCGCGCCCGCCGGCGCCCGCCGCACGGTTCGGCACGCGCTTCCACGCGTGGATCGAGGCCCACTTCGGCCAGCAGACCCTCATCGGCGACGACGAGCTGCCGGGACGCGACGAGACCGACATCGACGACGAGGTCGAGCTGGGCGAGCTGATCCGCGCCTTCGAGTCGGGCCCGATGGGCGACCGCGTCCCGTACGCGATCGAGGAGCCGTTCACCCTGCGCCTCGGCGGGCAGATGGTCAACGGGCGGATCGACGCCGTCTACCGGACCGCCACCGGGTTCGAGGTCGTCGACTGGAAGACCAACCGTACGATCAGCGCCGACCCGCTCCAGCTGGCGGTCTACCGGCTCGCGTGGGCGGAGAAGCAGGGTGTCCCGCTGGAGGAGGTGACGGCGTCGTTCCACTACGTCCGCCTCGGCGAGACCGTCTCGTACGAGGACCTCCCGGACCGCGCCGCGCTCGAGCGGCTCGTCCGACCCGAGGGCGCGTAGGCTCGGCGCGTGGCAGAAGGATTCACGTTCGCCGACGGCGCGTACAACCGGCACTCCGAGCGGCGTGTGGACGACGCCTTCATGGACGGGCTCTGGTCCGACCCCAAGACCGAGGTCCTCCTCGTCGGGGGCGAGCACGTGTCGGCCGACGACGACGGCCTGGTCTGGCGAGCTCCCGCCGACGTCCCAGAGGGCGACCGGCTCTACCTCGGGACGGTCGACGGCGTCGAGCACGCCGCCGTGATGCTGGACCGAGTCCCGCCGCCGGCCCGCGCGCTGCGGACCTTCGCGCAGGACCTCGCGACCGCGCAGGCGCGGCTGGCCGTTCACGCGGTCGGCGTCGCGCAGTGGCACCGCATGCACCCCCGCTGCGCGCGGTGCGGCGCTCCCACCGACGTGCGCGAGGGCGGCCACGTCCGCAGGTGCCCGGAGTGCGGGGCGACGCACTTCCCCCGGACGGACCCCGCGGTCATCATGCTGATCACCGACGCCGACGACCGGGCGCTGCTCGCCCGCCGTCCGGACTGGCCCGAGGGCCGGTTCTCGACGTTGGCCGGCTTCGTGGAGCCGGGCGAGTCGCTCGAGGACGCGGTCCGGCGCGAGACCCTCGAGGAGACCGACGTCGAGGTGGGAGAGGTGTCGTACGCGGCGAGCCAGCCCTGGCCGTTCCCCTCCAGCCTGATGCTCGGCTTCTTCGGCACGGCGCGCACGACCGACATCACGGTCGACGGCACGGAGACGGCCGCCGCCCGCTGGTTCAGTCGGGAGGACGTCCGCCGGCTCACGCTGTCAGGCGACCTCGTGCTGCCGGGAGCGGTGTCGATCTCGCGATGGCTGATCGAGCGCTGGTACGGCGCTCCGCTGACCGGGTCCTGGCGCTGAGGCCGGGACGGGCCGGACGGCGGTCAGGCGTTCAGCGAGGCGAGCTGGGCCTTGACCTGCGCCACCGACGGGTTCGTGAGCGCGGTGCCGTCGGCGAAGACCAGCGTCGGGACGGTCTGGTTGCCACCGTTGGCCTGCTCGACGACGAACGCCGCATCCTCGTCCTGCTCGATGTCGACCTCGTCGAACGCGATGCCCTCGCGGTCGAGCTGGCTCTTGAGCCGCTTGCAGTAGCCGCACCAAGGCGTCGAGTACATCGTGAAGGTGCCGGTGGTCATCGGGGGGACTCCTGTGTCGAGCGTCGGTCGGGTGCGGGGGTGCGACCCAGCGGGGTCGTCGGCCGTCTCTGGGAAGAACAGTACGTCGGTGGCGGAGATTCCCTCCTGACGACGGGCGAGCGCCGGTGATCTCGACGTTCCTGGTGGCGCACCCGTGGCTGTCGCCGACCGCGCTGGTCCTGCTCGCGCTCCTCGGGCCGCTCGTCGGCTGGTGGCTGGCCTCGCGACCGCGCGCGGCGTGGGTGCTGACCGGGGTGGCGCTGCTCCCGGTCGCGGCGCTCACGCTCGTCCCGGTGGACAGGGAGCTGTTCGCCCGCTGCGAGACGGCGTGGACCCTCCCGACCGTGGGCCGGGTCGAGCTGGCCGCCAACGTCGTGCTCTTCGTCGCGCCGGCGCTCCTGGCCTCGGTGGCCACGCGCCGCCCCGTGCTGGTCGCCGTCGCCGCCAGCGCGCTCGCTGCCGGCCTCGAGACAGTGCAGGCGCTGGCCCCGGCGCTCGGCCGCTCGTGCTCGACCGACGACTGGTTGTCGAACTCTCTCGGCGCCCTCTTCGGCGCGGCGCTGGGCTGGGTCGCCCTGCGGTTGGCCGGGCCGTACGGCCGTCCGCGCTCGCGGAGCTCGCGCGGCGAGATCGGGCTGTGAACGGGCCCGCGCCCGTGTCCGTCGCGCCAACTACGCTGAGGTGCTGGAGCGGGCACCCAGCCCGCACGACCCCCGAGGAGATCCGTGCCGTCCGCCGACAGCCTGCTCGACGCCCTCGACCCCGAGCAGCGTGAGGTCGCGCTCGCCCTGCGCGGCCCGGTCTGCGTGATCGCCGGTGCGGGCACGGGCAAGACGCGGGCGATCACCCACCGCATCGCGTACGGCGCGGCGACCGGCGTCTACAAGCCCACCGAGGTCCTCGCCGTGACGTTCACCGCACGCGCCGCGGGGGAGATGCGGGGGCGGCTGCGCCAGCTCGGCGCCGACGGCGTCCAGGCCCGGACGTTCCACGCCGCGGCCCTGCGGCAGATCGGCTACTTCTGGCCCCGCCTGTACGGCAACGGGCTCCCCGAGCTGATCGCGTCCAAGATCCCGCTGGTCGCCGAGGCGGCCAAGCGGTGCCGCGTGCAGACCGACTCGGCACTGCTGCGCGACCTGGCCGCCGAGATCGAGTGGGCCAAGGTCTCCAACGTCCGTCCCGACGACTACCCGCGGCTCGCTCCGGGCGCCCACCGGGGGCTGGACGCCGTCGACGACGCCACGGTGGCGCACGTGATGGCGGCGTACGAGGAGGTCAAGCGCGACCGCGGACGCATGGACATGGAGGACGTCCTGCTCTGCACGGTCTCGATGCTGGCCGAGCACGAGAAGGTCGCGGCCGAGATCCGCCGGCAGTACCGGTGGCTCGTCGTCGACGAGTACCAGGACGTCAACCCGCTCCAGGCCGCGCTCCTCGAGCAGTGGCTCGGCGGTCGGCACGACATCTGCGTGGTCGGCGACCCGCTGCAGACGATCTACTCGTTCGCCGGCGCTTCCCCGAAGCACCTCAACGACTTCGCCAAGCAGCACCCCGGCACGCAGCGGATCGAGCTGGTCCGCAACTACCGCTCGACGCCGCAGGTGGTGGCGGCCGCCAACGCCGTCTTCGCCCGGTCGCGGCGCGAGGGTGTCGTGCTGCGGGCGCAGCGCGACGCCGGGCCCGGCGTCACCTACACGTCCTACTCGGACGAGGTCGCCGAGGCCGAGGCGGTCGCCGCCCAGATCCTGCAGCTGCGCGCGGGCGGCACCCCGTTGCGCGAGGTCGCGATCCTGTTCCGCACCAACGCCCAGTCCGAGGCGTACGAGGAGGCGCTCGCGGCGCGCAACCTCCCCTACGTCGTGCGGGGCGTCGAGCGGTTCTTCGACCGACCGGAGGTCCGCCAGGCCGTGACGCTGCTGCGCGGCCAGGCGCGGGGTGGCGACGTGGGGGAGGACGGGCTCGTGGCCGACGTCCGGGCGGTGCTCGCGACGATGGGCTACACCGAGACCGCCCCGACCAGCGCCGGTGCGCAGCGCGACCGCTGGGAGTCCCTGCACGCGGTCGTGTCGATGGCGACCGACCTGCAGGCGACGCAGCCCGACGCCGATCTCACGGCTTTGGTCGACGACCTCGACCGCCGCGCGAAGCACGCCCACGCCCCGATCGCCGAGGGCGTCACCCTCACGACGCTCCACGCGGCCAAGGGCCTGGAGTGGGACGTGGTGTTCCTCGTCGGGATGCAGGAGGGCACGGTCCCGATCGCGTACGCCACCGACGACAAGGGGGTCGAGGAGGAGCGCCGCCTGTTCTACGTCGGCGTGACCCGGGCGCGTGACCGGCTCGAGGTCTCGTGGTCGCTGGCGCGCAACCCGGGAGGGCGGGGCAACCGCCGCCCGAGCCGATTCCTGGATGGCCTGCGCCCCGCCGACGACGAGCCGGCGGTCGGTGCCGGACGCGGCCGCCGCACTCGCAAGGAGCGGTCGATCGCCCGGTGCCGCACCTGTGACGCCGTGCTCACGACCGGCGCGGAGCGCAAGCTCGGACGTTGCCTCGACTGTCCTTCGACGTACGACGAGGAACTCTTCGAGCGCCTGCGCGGGTGGCGCAGCGAGCAGGCGACGGCCCAGAAGGTGCCGGCCTACGTGGTGTTCACCGACGCGACGCTGACGGCGATCGCGGAGGCCAAGCCGCGCGAGGCGACCGACCTGCTCAAGGTGCCCGGGGTCGGGAGGGCCAAGCTGGAGAAGTACGGCGCCGAGGTGCTCGCGCTCTGCGAGGCCGTCTGACCTCGTCAGAAATTTTTCGAGAACGTGGCGTTAATTGGTTTGCGCCTTGTCGCAACGGCGGCATAGAGTCTTGGTTCGTCAGCCCGGATCGATTTGAGAGAGGAGCGTGCGCGTCATGGAGAACATCAAGAACCTCGCCATCGGCGTCGATGCTTGCGGCATCAACGTTGAGCAGACGCGTGCGCGATACCTCGGGTGGTTCATGCCGTCCTTCGCCGCCACGTCGCCGAACGCCGTGAAGCACCAGTCCCCGGGATCTGCCCGCCGGAGTCCTGATTCGACCTAACCGTTGATCAGACGCCACTCAGGCCGCGGAACCCACACCAGGGATCCGCGGCCTTTCTGTCTTCTACGGCAGGAACCGCGTTGCCCCACCACCAGCAACCACCTCTCTCAAACAGGAGAAACCATGACGACCGCCGTGCTCGAGCACGAGGTGCAGCACACGTCGATCCCGTGTCGTACCCACGACCCCGAGCTCTGGTTCGCCGAGACGCCGATGGGCGTCGAGGACGCGAAGGCACTCTGCCTCGAGTGCCCGATCCGACGCGAGTGCCTGGCGGGCGCTCTCGAGCGGGGAGAGCCGTGGGGCGTGTGGGGTGGCGAGCTCTTCCTGAAGGGCGCCGTCATCCCCCGCAAGCGGCCGCGGGGACGCCCCCGCAAGGACGCCGTCGCCTGACGGCAGTCCCACCATGTCGAAGGAGAAGAACGATGTTCGACCGCCTCGTACGCGCTGCGTACGGCGCGCGCATCCGGATCGCCCGGATGCTGTAGCTGTAACCGAGAAACGGGCGGCCCCCGCACCACGCGGGGTGCCGCCCGTTTCGTCTGTCCGGCCCTCCGTCGGTGGGCGGAGCGAGTCGAGACCGGGCTCAGTCCGCGAAGCCCGGCAGGCTCTCCTCGAGGATCCCGCGGAACGGCGCGGTGGCGCCGAGCTGGCTCAGGATGGCGAGCCCGCCGCTCCAGACGCGGTGGATGAGCAGGTACGACGGGGGCAGGTTGATCTTCATCGCGGTCCCGAGGCCCTCGCGTGCCGGGCGTGAGATGCGCTGCGCCTGCTCACGCATCCAGTCCCGGTTGAACGTGAACACCTCGTGGCGGGCGGGCTCGACGAACGGCTCGAGGTAGGCCCGCATGACGTCCTCGTCGAGGCGGACCCCCGGCTTGAGGAACCCCTCCTCGCGCAACCCGTCGACGACCGTCGCGTAGTCGTCGTCGACGGCGGCCCGCAGGAGGCGCCCGATCACCGGAGGCAGTCCGTCGGGGAGGCGGGCGACGGCCCCGTAGTCCACGACGCCCAGCCGTCCGTCCCCGATCACCCGGTAGTTGCCCGGATGAGGATCGGCGTGGAGCATGCCGACGCGGGTCGGTCCTGCGAAGAGGAACCGCGCGAACAGCTCGCCGTAGTGGTCGCGCTCGCTCGGCAGCCCGTCGGCGATGATCTGCGCGAGCGACCCCTTGGACTCCATCCACGTCGTGATCAGGATGGTGTCGGTGTGGGCGACGACGTCGGGAACGACGATCTGGGGGTCGTCCGCGAACCCCTCGGCGAACGCTCGCTGGGCCTGGGCCTCGAGGGCGTAGTCGAGCTCCTCGCGCACCCGCTCGGCCAGCTCGTCGGCGAGCGGCTTGACGTCGATCGACGGGAACGCGACCGCGAACAGCCGGCTGAGCCGTCCGATCTGGCGCAGGTCGGAGCGCATCGCCGCCGAGGCGCCCGGATACTGCACCTTGACCGCGACCTCGCGGCCGTCGAACCAGCGACCCCGGTGGACCTGGCCGATCGAGGCCGCGGCGGCGGGCTTGTCGTCGAGCTCGATCAGCTGCTCGCGCCACTTGGGTCCGAGCTCGCCGGCGAAGATCCGGTGCACGGTCGAGGTCGGCATCGGTGGCGCGTCGTCCTGGAGACGCGTGAACACGTCGCGGTAGGGCTCGACGAGCTCGGGCGGCATCGCCGCCTCGTACACGCTCATCGCCTGGCCGAACTTCATCGCACCGCCCTTGAGCTCGCCGAGCACGGCGAAGATCTGCTCGGCGGTGCGGATCTGCACCTCGGTGAGGACGGCGTTGGCGGGGGCTCCGACGAGCCGTCGGCCCATGCCGAGCGTGGTGCGCCCGGCGAACCCGATCGGCAGCGAGGCGAGCTTGGCGGCACGCGACAGCGAGCGATAGGGGACGGCGGAGCCGCGGTCCTTGTCGTCGGGCCTGTCTCCGCCGTCGCTCATGCGGTCATTCTGACACCCCGGGCAACACGGACGCGGGGATCGAACGCCGTGCCGGGGGTCAGGATCTGGCACGGGCAGTCCGGTTGGAGCGCGACGGCAGTGGTCGACGCGGTGTGACCAGCCAGGCCGAGAAGCTGCACCGCACTGTCGGCAGGCGACGGCCGCCCGTCGCAGAACGCCAGCACGAGGTGGGCGAGGTGGACCGCGACGGCGTACGCCGTCAGCGTGTCGAGCGCGTGCGGGTGGCTCGGCGTCGCCTGGGCGATCGGACGGGCGAGCTGCTCGAGCACGAAGGGCCACGAGGGCTCGTAGCCTGAGCGGTCGACGTCGTCGCACCGGACGCACGGCGTCAGCCCCGGGCGTACGAGGGGGCCGACCCTCACGCGGTCGGCCTCGCAGACGACCGGAAGGTGCGACACCCCTCCGCCGGTGAGGACGTCGAACGCGTCGCGTGGGCTGGGGCCGGCCGACAGCACGACGACGAGGCTGGGGGCCTCGAGCGGCTTCTGCGCGGCGGGGACGCCGGCGGCGGAGAGGATCTCGCCCAGTCGGTCGGCCAGGTCGCCGGTCGGGGTGTCGGAGGCGATCTCGACGGCGGCCGCGGCACGCGCCCGCATCTGGGCGGAGACGTCCGCACGGGACCACCCGCGCGCGGCGAGTGCTCGTGCCTCGTCGACCAGCGGCGTACCGGGGACGTCGTCCCACGTCCGGGCGTCGAGCACCGCGCCGGCCTCGAGGAGGGAGGAGGCGGCCTCCACGACGAGGGCCCTGGGCTGGCCGGAGGTCGCCGCGATGGTGTCGAGGTCGCGGGTGCCGTCCGCGCCGCGCAGGACGGCGACGACGCCGGGCCGGTCGGCGACCACGACGGAGGCGCCGGGCACGGTGCCGATCTGCAGGGTCCGCGCGCTACGGCGTACGACGGTCGTGCCGGGGCGGAGGAGAGGCTTCATCCGGGGGGCTCCTCGGGCATGGTGGGCGAGGGGGTCGATCCACCCTGCCCGAGGAACGTGTGCAGCGGTGACGTCGTCCACAGCCGGGACGGACGTCCACAGGACGCCGCACGAGTCGGTCCCGGCCGGGCCAGCCGCCTGCCTTCCCCTTGCCGACGCCCCGCCCGACCAGGACCTGATCTGCTTCACGCTAGGTGCGACCGGCCCCGTCGGCAATCCCAACCCGCGTGTCGTTGTCCACGCCTGTGGATAAGGCTGGGGAAACCCTGTGGGAACCGCCCCTCTTCGCTGTGGAGATCGTGGGACAACCGGTGTACAAAGCGGGGGAGCGCGGTGGGTCGGAAACGTTGTGCACAGACGCTGACCTGCTCGGACACCGTCGAGGGCCCTGTGGACGCAGGATTTCTCGTCGCGGCGGGGGCGTACGGTGATCCCATGGCCGCCCCCCTCGACCGCTCCTCGCGACCCGCGACACCCGACCGCCCCGCGGTGGAGATCCGCCGCAGCGCGCGGCGGCGCAAGTCGGTGCAGGCCTACCGCGACGGCGATCGCATCGTCATCCTGATGCCCGCCGGACTCTCCCGCGCCGAGGAGCAGCGCTGGGTCGACACGATGGTGGACAAGGTCGAGCGGCGCGACCGGCGGACCCGGCTCGACGACGACGAGCTGCACACCCGGGCCGACGAGCTGAGCGCCCGCTACCTGGGCGGGGCGGCGGTGCCCACGAGCGTGCGGTGGGTCGACAACCAGCGGCGGCGCTGGGGGTCCTGCACCCCGGAGGACGGCACGATCCGGCTGTCGAGCCGCCTGCACGGCTTTCCGGACTGGGTCGTCGACTACGTCCTGGTCCACGAGCTGGCCCATCTCCTCGTGCCGCACCACGGGCCGGAGTTCTGGGAGCACGTCGACCGCTACCCGCGGACGGAGCGCGCTCGAGGCTTCCTGGAGGGGGTCGTCGCCGGCGCCGGATGGAAGGACATGCCCGAGATCTGATCAGATCCCGTCACGTTCTGCCGACGCGCGATCGGTGGGTTTGGCGCAAGATGAGCGGCATCTGATGCGCTCGCCCCGGAGGAGTGTCCATGACCCCGAACCCACCCGCAGAGCTGCCGGCTGACCAGGAGGCGACGTCCGCGCCGCACGTGGTCCGCCGACGTACCGTCCTCACCGGATCCGCCGCAGCCGCCGCCCTGGCCGCCGCCGGGTACGCCGCGCCGCCCGCGTCCGCGCACGGCAAGGGCCACGGCCACGGGCACGGCGGGGACACCGCCACCTTCACCGTCCTCGGCACGACCGACCTGCACGGCAACGTCTTCAACTGGGACTACTTCAAGAACGCGGAGTACACCGACTCCGCCCAGAACGACATCGGCCTCGCCAAGATCTCGACCCTCGTCGACGCGATGCGCGACAGCCACGCGTACCCGTGCCCGCTGCTCATCGACGCCGGCGACACGATCCAGGGCACGTCCCTGGCGTACTACTACGCCAAGATCGAGCCGATCGGCCGTCGCGTCGTCCACCCGATGGCGACCGCGATGAACGCGATCGGCTACGACGCCGCCGCCCTCGGCAACCACGAGTTCAACTACGGCATCCCGCTGCTGCGCACGTTCGAGCGGCAGTGCGACTTCCCGCTGCTCGGCGCCAACGCGCAGGACGCGACGACCGGGCTCCCCGTCTTCCCGCCGTTCGTGATCAAGAAGGTGCGCGTCGGGCGCCACACCGTCCGCGTCGGCATCCTCGGCCTCACCAACCCCGGCATCGCGATCTGGGACAAGGCCAACGTCGAGGGCAAGATGGTCTTCCCGGGCCTCGTCGAGGTCGCGCAGCACTGGGTCCCCAAGATGCGCAAGGCGGGTGCGGACGTCGTCCTCGTCTCCGCCCACTCCGGCGCCGACACCTCCTCGTCGTACGGCGACTCGCTCCCGTGGCCCGAGAACGCCTCCACGCTCGTCGCGGAGGAGGTCCCGGGCATCGACGCGATCCTGGTCGGCCACGCGCACGTCGAGATCGGCCAGCGGGTCGTCAAGAACAAGGCGACCGGCAAGGACGTCATCCTCACCGAGCCGCTGCGCTGGGGCATGCGGCTCTCGGCGATCGACATCACGGTCAAGCGCAAGGCGCGCGGGTCCGGCTACGACGTCGTCGGCGTCACGTCACAGGTCCTCAACGCCAACACCGTCGCGGAGGACCCGCAGATCGTGAAGCTGCTGCAGGCCGACCACGACAAGGTCGTCGCCTACGTCAACTCCGTGATCGGGACGTCCCTGGTGGCGATGTCCGCCGCGACCGCGCCGTGGGAGGACACGGCGGCGATCGACTTCATCAACTACGTGCAGGCCGACGCGGTCAAGAAGGCGATCGCCGGCACCGCCGAGGCGGACCTGCCGATGCTCAGCATCGCGGCGCCGTTCAACCGCGCGGCGGCGATCCCGGCCGGCGAGGTGTCGGTGCGCGACGTCGCCGGGCTCTACATCTACGACAACACGCTGCTGGGGATCGTGTTCACCGGCGCGGAGGTCAAGGCGTACCTCGAGTTCTCGGCACGCTACTTCAAGCCGGTCAGCGGCACCGGGCCGTTCCCGTCGAGCGCCGTCACCAACGCGGTCACCGACACGGCGCCCAACGGCACGCCCGACTACAACTACGACATCATGGGCGGCCTCGACGCCCCGCTGACGTACGACATCGACCTCTCGCAGCCGCTGGGGTCGCGGATCGTCGGTCTCGCGTACGGCGGTGCTCCGGTGACGGCGGACCAGCGGTTCGTCATCGCGATCAACAACTACCGGCAGTCCGGTGGCGGCAACTTCCCGGGGGTGAAGACGGCTCCCGTCGTCTACAACGCGCAGGTCGAGATCCGGCAGCTGCTCATCGACTGGGTGACCGAGGTCGGCACGATCGACCCGGCCGTGTTCGCTTCGATCGACTGGCGCCTCGTGTACGCGGGATCGCCGATCACGGTGACGGCGTAGCCCCGTCGGGGTGCGGCTCCACCGGGGTACCCGAGCGGAGCCGCACCCTTCCGCCCGCGTTTGCGGTGCCCCCGTGGGATGTGCGGTGCCACGCCCACCCCATTTGCGGTGCCCCCGTGGCACGTACCCCTCATGCCCCGCAGATTTGCGGTGCGGGGGCGGCACTTACGGTGCTCGCGTGGCAAACGGGGCCCGCTCGCTCGGGTACCCGAGCGGAGCCGCACCGACCCGAGTGGGCTCGGGTCAGTGCGCGTTCGCTGGGGTACCCGAGCGGAGGCGGCGGAACGGAGGCGGCGGCCGGAGGCGGCGGCGGCGGTACCCCAACGGAGGCGGCGGCGCGGTCAGGTCCCGAGGCGGGAGCGCGCGGCGGCCACCAGCGCGCGTACGGAGTCGTCGGTGTCCGGCAGCGCCTCCACGCCGAACCACGCGAGGTCCAGCGACTCCTCGCTGATCGCCGCCACCGCACCGAGCGGTGCGATCGCGAGCATCTGGACGTCCAGGTGCTCGGCGTCGTCGCGGCCGCCGCAGGGGACCGGGTGCCGGTCGAGCCGCAGCGGGACCGGATCGACGCGCAGCCCCGCGATCCCGGACTCCTCGGTGGCCTCGCGCAGCGCCGCACCGCGTACCGTCACGTCGCCGTCCTCGCAGTGCCCGCCGGTCTGCAGCCACCGCCGAAGCCGCCGGTGCAGGGTCAGCAGCACCTCGGTGCCGTCCTCCGACACCACGAGCGCGCTCGCGGTCAGGTGGTGCGGCAGGCAGGCACGCTCCATGGCGTCCGGGCGGGCGCGCAGGTGCGCGAGGTAGTCGGTACGCAGCGCGTCCTGCGCCGGGTCAGGTGCTGCCCAGCCGTCGAGCAGCCCGTACGCGTCGGCGTGCAGGCTCAACGGTCGGAGCCCGGACGGGGGTCGTCGCCCTCGTCCGTACGACGGTCGTCGCCGTCGGCGGAGTCGCTCTCCGCGGTCGCCCCGCCGGTGTCAGCGTCGCCGGTGTCAGCCCCGCTGGTGTCAGACCCCGCAGCCCCACCGTCGAGCAGGTCCGCGAGCGCCGCGTCGAAGGCGGCGTCGCCGCTGCCCTCGTCGGTCGCGGTCTCGTCGTAGGCGAAGCCGAGCGGGTCGTCGAGGTCCGCTGCGGTCGGCATCAGGTCGGGGTGCGACCAGACGGCGTCGCGCGCCTCGGCGCCACGGCGGTCGCGCAGCGCGGCCCACAGCGCGGCGGCGTCGCGCAGCCTGCGCGGCCGCAGCTCGAGCCCGACCAGCGACGCGAACGTCTGCTCGGCCGGTCCGCCCGCCGCACGACGGCGACGCATCGCCTCGCGCAGCGCGGGTGCGCTCGGCATCCGGCCGTCGGTGGCCTGCGTGACGACCTCGTCGACCCAGCCCTCGATGAACGCGAGCAGCGCCTCGAGCCGGTCGAGCACCGCCTGCTGCTGCGGCGTGCGCTCGGGCTCGAACAGACCGCCCTCGAGTGCCTCCTGGGCGGACGCGAGGTTGGTCGGGTCGAGGCCGCGCATCTTCTCCTCGATGGAGGCGACGTCGATGGACGTGCCGCGGCCGTACTCCTCGATCGTCGACAGCAGGCGCCCCCGCAGCCACGGCGCGTGGGTGAACAGACGCTGGTGCGCCGCCTCGCGGAGCGCGACGTACAGGAAGACGTCGGTGTCGGTCTGGTCCAGGCCCTCGCCGAACGCGCGGACATTGGCCGGGAGGAGCGCGGAGACGCCCGCCGGGCCGAGGGGGAGCCCGACGTCGGTGGTCGAGAGGACCTCGGTCGCGAGCGTGCCGACGGCCTGGCCGACCTGCGAGCCGAACATCGCGCCGCCGGCCTGGTTGAGGATCCCGACGAGCGGGCCCGCCATGGCCTTGGCCTCCTCCGGCAGGGCGTTGGCCATCGCCGCGACGACGTGCTCCGCGATCGGCTCGACCATCGCGCGCCAGGTCGGCATCGTCGACTCGACCCACTGCGACCGGCTCCACGCCGCCGAACGGACCGAGGCGGCCGGGATGTCGGTGGCGGTGTCGAGCCACACCTCGGCGAGGCGCATCGCGTCGTCGACGGCGGAGGTCTCGGTGCTGAGCGGGGACGGATCGGGCGAGGCCACGACCGTACGGCGTGCGACGTCGGTCGCGAGCTCCCAGTTCACCGCGCCCTCGTGCGGCGCGAACATGCGCTGCATCTGCTGCATGAGGAGGTTCATGTCGGGCATCTGGCCACCGGCGCCGCCGCCGAACATCTGCCCGAAGGGGCCGAACAGGCCCTCCATCGGCGTGCCGGCGAACGGGTTGTCGCCGGACGACGAGCCCGCGCCGCCCTGCGCCGGCCCCGGCACCTTGCCGAAGCCGATGCCGTGGTCGGGCGTACGGTCGTCGCCGCTCGGCGTGCCCTCCGGGTCGTCGGGCATGTCGTCGGGCGTGCGGTCCGGATCGTCAGGCATGGTTCCAACGTACCCGTGCGGGCCGAAGCGCCCTAGGCTTGTTCGCCATGAGCGATGTGGTCCGTTTGGTGGACGTGCGAGACGAGCCGTTGGACATCTCGGAGGTGTACGACGCGGTGGCCGACGACGCCGCCGGCGCAGTGGTCCTGTTCGTCGGTGCCGTGCGCGACCACGACGACGACAAGGCCGTGGACGGACTGGCGTACTCGGCCCACTCCCGTGTCCTGCCCGTGCTGCAGACGATCGCGGAGGAGGTGGCGGCCGGGACGCCCGTGCGGGGCATCGCGGTCGTCCACCGGGTCGGGGACCTCGACGTCGGCGAGCTCGCGGTGGTGGCGGCGGTGTCGGCGCCGCACCGGCCGGAGGCGTACGACGTGAGCCGCGCGCTGATCGAGCGGCTGAAGGCCGAGGTGCCGATCTGGAAGCACCAGCTGTTCGACGACGGGTCGGACGAGTGGGTGGGGACTCCGTAGGCGGCGCAGGGTGTGGCTCGACCGGCGAGTGGCCCCTGGTGCCTAGACTGAGGCCGTGAAGATCCTGCTGTGGCTTGCGGTGCCGCTCGCCGTGACCGCGCTCGCGATGCTGTGGGCGGCCTGGTACGGACGGCGTGGCGCCGAGACGCCGCGCGGTGTCGACCGCTCCGCCCGTTCGTGGGGCCCTGGCGACCCGGCGTACGCGAAGTTCAGCGACGCCGTCCAGCGGCCGCTCCCCGACGTGGTCCACGCCCGGCAGGCACCTCAGCGCAACAGCGGCGTCGTCGTACGCCGTGCCACCCCCGAGTCGGGTCGGTGAGCGGGGCCCGATGAGTCGACGTACCTCCACCCTGGCCGCGGCCGGGCTCCTCGTGCTGACCCTGGTCGCGGTCGCGATGCTGCTCCCCGTGCCGTACGTGACGATGCGGCCGGGTCCGACGGTCGACGCGCTCGGCGACTACGACGGCAAGCCGGTCCTCGAGGTCGAGGGCGCCAAGACCTACAAGACCGACGGCGAGCTCCGCCTCACCACCGTGTCGGTGACCCGCGCGGACTCGCGGGTGAGCCTGCCGCAGGCCTTCACCGCCTACTTCGACCCGAAGGAAGCCGTCGTCCCGCGCGACCTCGTGTACCCCGAGAACCAGACCGCGGAGGAGTCGCGGCAGGAGAACGCCGCGCAGATGGCGAGCTCCAAGCTGACCTCGGAGGCGGCGGCGCTGACCGCGGCCGGCTACGAGGTGGAGTCGGTGGTGGAGATCGCGGCGGTCACGGAGGACGGTCCGTCGGACGGCGTGCTCGAGGTCGACGACGTGCTCGTCGCCATCGACGGCACGAAGGTCACCGGCACCGACCAGGCGGTCAAGCTCGTCTCGTCGAAGAAGCCTGGCGACGTCATCACGCTCGACATCCGGCGCGACGGCAAGGACCAGACCGTCAAGGTGACCTCGGAGGCGGCGACCGACGACCCGAGCAAGGCGCGCATCGGCGTGAGCCTCGGGACCGACGTCGAGCTGCCGTTCCCCATCACCAACAACCTGGGCGAGTCGATCGGCGGCCCGAGCGCGGGGCTCGTCTTCGCCCTCGCCCTGTACGACATGCTCACCCCCGGCGCCCTGACCGACGGCGCGACGGTCGCCGGCACGGGCACCATCGACGCCGCCGGCGCGGTGGGCCCCATCGGCGGCATCCAGCAGAAGCTCGCCGGCGCCTCCTCCGCGGGGGCGAAGGTGTTCCTCGTCCCCGACGGCAACTGTGCCGAGGCAGCCGCCTCCGACGACTTCGGCATGCGGCTGGTGCGGGTCGAGACGCTGGACGACGCCGTCAACGCGCTCGAGAAGCTCTCCGACGATCCGAAGGCCACGGTGCCGACATGCAGCTGACCCCCACCAACCCGCTCCGCGAGACCGCGCTCGAGATCGCCGAGGTGGCGCAGGGCTCCGGCTGGGACGTCCCGCCCCGCCTGTACGCGCTGGTCCGTACGGCGTCGCTGGTCGCCGACGAGCCGGCGCTGGCCCGTGAGCTCGGGGTCGGCCCGGACGACGTCGACGACTCGTTCACGGCGGTGGAGCAGGACGACCTACCGGCCGAGCGCTCGTTCGAGGACTTCGTCACCGAGATCGTCTGGCCGCCCCAGGTGGACGGCACCGCGGTGGTCCTGGAGCGGCTGATGCTGCCGCCGGACGCCGAGGAAGGTCTGCCCGCCGACGAGGCCGAGATCACGGACTTCGTCGCGGACCACCCCGACCGTCAGGAGGTCCGTCTGACGGTCGCCGTGACCCGCGACGGGCAGTCGCACTGCATCGTCGACGTCCGCGGCAGCGACGAGCTCGCCGAGGGACCCGACCTGGTCCCTGGACTGGTGGCGATGCTGCGGCAGACCCTTGTGGAGTGACCTGTCACACTTGTTTTCAGCCACCACGGCTATCCCCGACTGTGCCCGCGAGCACAGCCACTGAAGGAGTCTCGTGAGCGAAGGATCCGCCGCCGCCCGACCTCGACCCGACGTAGGCCGGCAGGGACGACGTGTCCTCATCCCCACCATCATCACGCTGGTGGCGCTGCTCTTCCTGGGCGCGATCTTCACCGGCGTCTGGACCGACCGGCTGTGGTTCCGGTCGGTGGACTACGGTGACGTCTTCTCGACGATGCTCAGCACCCGCGTGCTCATGTTTGTGGTGTTCGGCGCGCTGTTCGCCGGGGTGGTCCTGCTCAACGTGTGGCTCGCCTACCGCTCGCGTCCCAAGACGACGGGTCCGCTGCGCCCGAACGACCCGGTGGTCCGCTACCGGGAGGCCATCCACCCGCTGCGCAAGCCGGCGATGGCGGCCCTCGGCGTCCTGCTGCTGATCTTCGCCGGGTCCTCTGCCGCGGGGCAGTGGCGCACGTTCCTGATGTGGCGCAACGCGACGCCGTTCGGCAAGGACGACGCGACCTTCGGGCGTGACATCTCGTTCTTCGTCTTCGACTACCCGTGGCTGCGTTTCCTCACGGCGTACGGGTTCGCGCTGCTGATCGTGTCCGGCCTGGCGGTCGCGTTCGTCTACTACGTGTACGGCGGCATCCAGCTGTCCGGCAAGACCCGCAAGGTCTCCCGCGCCACGCAGACGCACCTGTCGATCCTCATCGGCCTGATCATGCTGCTGAAGGCGTTCGCCTACTGGCTGGACCGCTTCGGCTTCTCCGTCGACAGCAGCAACCTGCTCACCGGCATCACCTACACCGACGCCAACGCACGCATCCCGAGCAAGAACATCCTGATGGCGGTGTCGCTGCTGTGCGCGCTGCTGTTCTTCGCCAACGCGGTGTGGCAGAACTGGCTCCTCCCCGGGATCAGCCTCGCGCTCCTCGTCCTGACCTCGGTGCTGATCGGCGGCATCTGGCCGGCGATCATGCAGTCGTTCCAGGTCAAGCCGTCCGAGCCCGACAAGGAGGCGCCCTACATCGCGAAGAACATCGCGGCCACAAGGGACGCGTACGGGATCGCGACGGTCGAGAAGCAGAACTACAACGCCAAGACGTCGCTCACCCCGCAGCAGCTCACGGAGTCGGCGGAGCAGCGGGTCAGCACCCGTCTGCTCGACCCGACCCTGGTGTCCCCTGCGTTCGAGCAGCTGCAGCAGGTCCGCGGCTACTACAACGTGCCCAAGACGCTGGACGTCGACCGCTACCAGCTCGAGGGCAACGACAACCCGCAGGACATCGTCATCGCGGCCCGCGAGCTCAACCTCGAGGGCCTGCCCGAGAACCAGCGCAACTGGGCCAACGACCACACGGTCTACACCCACGGCTACGGCGTGATCGCGGCCCAGGGCAACGAGCGCGGGTCGCAGGGCGAGCCGGTCTGGGTCGAGCGCGACATCCCGCCGGTCGGTGAGCTGGCGCTGGACAAGCAGCCGCGCATCTACTTCGGCGAGAACTCCCCGTCGTACTCGATCGTCGGACGTCCCGAGGGCGCCGACCCGATCGAGGTCGACATCCCGCGCGGCAACGGCACCACGGCCGAGGAGGAAGAGGCCGCGGGCGAGTCGCCGACCGAGAACGCCACCCAGAACACGTACGACGGCAAGGGCGGCGTCGACATCGGCAGCACGTTCCGCAAGCTCCTCTACGCGGTGAAGTTCAGCGAGCCCAACATCGTGCTCTCCAACCGCGTCAACGAGAACTCCAAGATCCTGTACGACCGCCACCCGCGCGACCGCGTCGCGAAGGTCGCGCCGTGGCTGACGATCGACGGCGACCCGTACCCCGCGGTCGTCGACGGCAAGGTCGTCTGGATCATCGACGGCTACACGACGTCGTCGAACTACCCCTACTCCGAGAAGGTCTCCCTCGACGAGGCCACGTCGGACACGCTGACCGGCACCGGAGCGCAGGCCGTGCTTCCGTCGGACCAGGTCAACTACATGCGCAACGCCGTCAAGGCGGTCGTCGACGCGTACGACGGCTCGGTCGACCTCTACCAGTGGGACACCGAGGACCCGGTGCTCAAGACCTGGATGAAGGTCTTCCCCGACACGGTCAAGCCGAAGTCGGAGATCTCGGCCGACCTGCTGGCGCACCTGCGCTACCCGGTCGACATGTTCAAGGTGCAGCGCAACATCCTCGGCGCCTACCACGTGACCGACCCGCAGACCTTCTACGAGGGTGGCGAGCGCTGGAAGATCCCGGAGGACCCGACGGCCAAGGGATCGCTGCAGCCCCCGTACTACCTGTCGATCCAGCGCCCCGGTGAGGACGCGCCGAAGTTCTCGCTGACGAGCGTCTACCTGCCCAACAACCGGCAGAACCTCGCGTCGTTCGTGTCGGTCAACTCGGAGGCGAGCGACACCGAGGGCTACGGCAAGATACAGATATTGCAGCTGGGGTCTGCCTCCACGGTGGACGGCCCCAACCAGATCGCCAACCAGTTCGAGGCGGACAGCCGCGTCTCGTCGGCCTTGCTCCCGTACAAGTCGGCCGGCACCAAGGTGCTCTTCGGCAACCTGCTGACGCTGCCGGTGGGCGAGGGACTGCTGTACGTCCAACCGGTCTACATCCGGCGGAGTGCGACCGAGGGTTCCTACCCGGTGCTGCAGTTCGTGATCGCGTCGTTCGGCGAGGGGATCGGCTTCGGCCAGAACCTCGACGAGGCGTTGCGGGTCGCGCTCGGCATCGAGGGCGCGCCACCGCCGACGAACGAGGGCGACGCCGGGGGTGGCGACGGCGGCGGCACCGAGGAGCCCGCGACCCCGCAGAGCGTCGAGCAGCTCCTGCAGCAGGCCGATGCGGCGTACGACGCGGCGCAGCAGGCGCTCGAGGCGGGCGACCTCGGCGAGTACCAGACGCAGGTCGAGAAGATGGCGACCATCCTCGACCAGGTCAGGTCCCAGCTCGGGGAGACCCCGGCGACGCCCGCGCCGACCGAAGGCGGCGGCTGATCCGCAGCCGCCCCCGGTTGAGCCAGCGGTAGCCGCGCGGCGAGACCTACTGAGCGACGTTCTGACCTACACAGCGACGGCCCGCGCCGTCGCTCTGTAGGTACGAACGTCGCTCAGTGCCGTTCAGCCGGCCGTCGTGGGAGTCCGGGCCGCCAGCGAGGCCGAGCGCCGCGCGTCCAGCGGTGACGGGCGACGGTCCAGACGCGTGTGCAGGAGCGTGCTCGCCCGCTCCGCCTGTCCGGCGTTGACGAGGCAGAACAGCAGCGTCTCCTCGACCACCTCGCGCTGCGCCGCCGAGCCGCCGACCCGCGCGAGCACCGGGAGGGTGTCCTCGAGCAGGGTCGCGGCCTCGTCCCAACGCTCCTCACCTGCGGCGAGCAGCGCGTCGCAGACGGTCGCCACGACCGTACGGATGGTGACGTCGTTCGAACCACGGCAGTGCCGCGCCAGCGCAGCGAGCCGGCCCGCCTCGCCCGACGTCGCGAGCGCGATCGCCGAGTGCAGCGCGACGAACGGCGTTTCGGGCGTGTCGAGCAGCGCGGACCCGACCGCGTCGAGAACGGGGGCAACCGGCGGCGGAGCGGTCTCGCCGGTGAAGGCGCCGCCGGCAGCGGCCGGTACGCCGCGGGCGACCGCC
Source organism: Mumia spirodelae (assembly GCF_050632745.1). Classification (NCBI taxonomy): domain Bacteria; kingdom Bacillati; phylum Actinomycetota; class Actinomycetes; order Propionibacteriales; family Nocardioidaceae; genus Mumia; species Mumia spirodelae. The sequence goes on from NZ_JBODSD010000001.1 coordinate 1,052,308, forward strand.
GCGTCCCAGTCGGACGTCGTCAGCCGCCACCGCCACAGCAGGGACGCCGAGTCGACGAGCGCGCGGACGCCGGTCACGGTCGGGGGAGCGAGCTGCGAGTAGTAGCGCCCGCGTACGGCCTCGGTGTCGCCGAGCGCGAGCTCGTGCAGCGCCGCGTGCCACGAGAAGTGGGCGCGGTGGCTGGCGGACCGGCCGCTCTCGGTGACCCAGTGGTCGAGCCAGACGCGCCCGCCCTCGTGCTGACCGGTCTCGTACATGACGTGCGTCTGCGCGTGCACGGCGTGCCCGGACGACGGCTCGCACGACAGTGCCGACTCGGCGAGCAGCCCCGCCTCCTCGAAGCGGCCCTGGTCCTGGCGGGTGAAGGCGAGCAGCGAGATGTACCACCAGTGGTCGCCGTACGCGGGTGCGAGCCCCTCGACGAGGTCCCACGCCTCCTGCTGCACGTCGGTGACGCCGGAGAACGCGATGGTCGGCACCGCCGCGGAGACGGCGAGGATGTCGCGCGGGTGGGCGGCGATGTGGTTCATCAGCGCGCGGGCGCCCTTGTGCCGGACGTCCTTGACGCGCTGGCCGACGACGCCGACGAGGCTGCGCTCACGCTCGTCGCCTCGCAGGCGGACAGCGCGCCGAGCGGCCTCGAGCGACGCGGCGACGTCGGCATCGGCCCCGGCCTCGTGGCCGAGCAGCGCGAGGGTCGCGTGGCCGAGCGCGAAGTCGGGGTCGAGCGCGACGGCTTCGCGCAGGGGGACCTCGGCGTCGTCCTGGAGGCGCATGAGGCGTTCGAGCCCGGCGTTGTACGCCGCTGCGGCCTCGGCCGTCGTCGAGATCGGCAGGCCGAGCGGGTCCCGGGGACGCGCCGCCGGGTGGTGTCCGCTGACGAGGCGGCCGTCGGCCAGGCGGCGGGGCAGCGGGGCGATCGTGTCGAGCACCGACGTCGCGAGGGCGAGGGCCTGGCTGCGGATCTCGGGCACGGCGGTCGACTCCCACAGCTCGCCACGACGGAGCGCGCCGAGCGTCCACACGGGAGCGTCGGTCCGACCCTCGGAGTCGATCAGGCGGCCCTGCTCGGTGCGGAACCCCATGCCCGCGGTGGAGACGACCGCGGTCGCGGCCCCGCCGCGGGGGCGCAGCAGGTCGTCGAGGAACGGGTCGCCGAGCAGCCGGATGTCGGCCTGCGGCCCCGTACAGTTCACGACCCAGCCCACGTCGTACGTCGTCTCCTCCGCGCCCTCGCTGATCGAGCGGGCGGAGCGGTTCGTCACCGTGACCCGGAGGCCGCCCTGCGGCAGGGGCTCGGCGGCGGTGACGGAGCCGGGGGAGACGACGAGGCGGCCGGCGACGCGCAGCTCGTGGACGAGGGTGGCGCTGGACGGGGGCATGCGGTGGCGCAGCACGCCCCACGCGCCGGCGTCGGAGGCGAGGAAGGCGGCGCGGTCCTCCTCGCTGAGCCGGCTCCACAGGGTCGAGATCTGGAACCGCAGCCCGTCGACGCCGGGGCGCCAGTCGCCGCTGTCGCGCTCGACCGTCTCGAGGTGGTGGGCGACCTCCTCACGGATCTCGGCGAGGGTCGACCCCCAGTCGGAGACGTCGGGGATCGCGGCGAGCTTGAGCTCGGGGACGTGCGCGCAGGGGATGCGCGCGTTGCGGGAGATCGCGTGGACGACCCGGTCGGACCGGTTCGTCGCGTCGGTGAGGGACAGCGTGACGTCGACCATCGTCAGTCCGGTGCCGACGAGGAGGACGTCGCCGGGCCCGGAGCGGTCGCGGCGTACGGGGTCGAGCGCGCCCGGCGCCCACGGGTCCGGGACGAAGAACGCCGAGCTGCGGAGTGCGTCCGGTGCCCACGCGTGGCCGGCGGCGGGGAGGCCCGTCGCGACGACGACGGCGTCGGCGGTCACGTCACGGCCGTCGCTGGTGGCGACCACGGCGCCGGACCCGGTACGGCGCAGGCCGACCGCGCGCGCTCGCACGTGGCGCACCGACGCGAACTCGCCGGGCGGCCCCTGCAGCGCCTCGGTCAGGGTCTCGTCGAGGTAGCGCGCGTACTGGCGGCGCTGCGCGAACGTCGCCGGGTCGCCCCCGAGGTCGGGGTCCTCCCGCGTACGCCAGGCGACGAAGTGGGCCGGGTCCTCCGGGAGAGCGCTCATGCCGGCGGCAGGAACGTTGAGGAGGTGCTGGTCGTCCAGGGTGCCGAACGACGGGCCGCGTCCCCATCGGTCGGCCGGGTCGAGGAGGACGACGTCGATGCCGGTCGAGCGGCGCCCGGCCGTACGCGCGAGGTGGAGCGCCACGAGCGTGCCGGCGGCGCCGGCACCGACGATCGCGATGGTCGGGCGGCTTCTGCGGGTCGGCGTCACGGGTTCTCCTCGGCGTCGGCGATGACTCGGGTAAGTGTAGTGACCAAGTGTGTTTTCCCGAAGCGGGATGCATTCGGATGGCCCCCCGCCGTCCAGGGCGATACGTTGCCGCCGTCGAGGGCGGACGTCGGGAGGTGGGTGCGTGGCGGACGAACCAGGCACGCTCCAGATCGCGCCGCTCGCGCAGTCGCGAGACTTCTGGCGTCTCCTCCGTGACGCGGTCGTGTTCGGCGTGGTGCTCGCGTTCGGTGGACTGGTCTTCCTCGCCATCGTCGAGAACGGCGACTTCTGGGGCGATCCCGACGGCAACGGCTGGTGGGGCGGTCACTGGTGGTGGATCGCGGTCACGGGGGCGGCCGGACTCGTCGTCGGGCTCATCCGCCGTCTCACCCACATGCCCGCGCACACGCCCGGACTCATCGACGAGCTCGAGGAGGAGCACGTCGAGCCGCGCAGCGTCCCGCGCACCGTCGCCGTGTCGGCCGTGTCCCTCGTCGGCGGCGCCAGTCTCGGTCCGGAGGCGGCGCTGGGATCGATGGGTGGTGGTCTGGGCACGCTCGTCGGCCAGCGGCGTACCGATCCGGACATGCAGAAGGCGACGATGCTCACCGGCACCTCGGGAGCGTACGGCGGCCTGCTGGCGTCGCCGATCGTGGCGACCCTTCTCGTGCTCGAGCTCGCGAAGCCGCACCGGCGTCGCTACCTCCACGTCGTGTTCGGGTCGCTGGTGTCGGCGACGGTCGCGTTCGCGATCTTCTACCCGATCGCGGGGACCACGTTCCTCGGCATCTACGACGTGCCCTCGTACGACTTCGAGGACTGGCACATCCTCGCGGGCGTGGGGCTCGGCCTCGCCGCGGCGGTCGGGGCTCTTGTGCTGGCGGTGATCACGGGGATCGTGCGCCGGCTGGTCGCGCCGCTGGAGGAACGGACCGTCCTCCGCCCGGTGATCGGGGGCCTGGCGTTCGGGCTCGTGGCCGTCGCGCTCCCGCTCACGTTGTTCACGGGCAGCGACCAGCTCCGGACGGTGCTGGGGTCCGGCTCGAGCCTCGGCGCCGGATTCCTCCTGCTGGTCGTGGTGGCGAAGATGATGACGTTCTCGGTCTGCATGGAGACCGGCTTCATCGGCGGGCCGTTCTTCCCGATGCTGTTCATGGGCGGGACGTACGGGTACGCGATCCACCTGCTGATCCCGGACATCCCCCTGGCGCTCGCGTTCAGCTGTGTGTTCGCCGCGCTCCCGGGCGCGATCGTCGCGGCACCCTTCACGCTCGTCATGCTGGCGGCTCTGATGATGGACCTCGGCGCGCTGGAGACCGTGCCGATCGCGCTGGCGGTGCTCACGTCGTACATCGCGGTGACGGGATCGGGCGTCCTGGTCGCGATGGCGAACCGCCGCAAGGCGCCGGCCGCGGCTGCCGGTGGAGCGACCGCTGGGTGAGGGTACGCCGGTGCGCCGAGGGGCCCGCGATGCAGGTCTCGCTCCGCTGGCTCAGCGTGCAGGTGCCTCGAAGCGGCGCAGTCGCGTCGCGCTCGCGAGCACGGCGAGCGAGCTCGCCGCGAGCGCGAGTGCCGCCCCCATCGGCGGGAGCACACCGGTGGCGGCAACCGCGACGGCGACCGCGGTGTACGCCGTGGCGAACCGCAGCGTCGAACGTGCCTGCGCGTCCATGGTCCGGGCGAGCCCCAGCGCGGTGACGGCTTCGGCGACGTCGCCTTCGGTGAGCGTCACCGTCGGCCGAGCGGATCCGTCGTCGTCGGTGCTCAGGACCAGCTCGGAGTCCGTCAGCACGGCCACCGTCCGCCCCTCGTCGCGGAGCTCCGACAGGAGGGTCGCCGTGCTCGTGGCCTGGGCCTCGGCGACGTACCGGTCGACGCCGACCTGCTCGGCGAGATCCTTCGCGGTGAGCGGGTTGGCCGTCGTGACGAGGACGGGGTCGACGTCGATGCGGCGCAGCGCGTCGGCGGCCGCCTTCGCCGTCGGGCGTACGGCGTCGACGACCGTGATCGTGCCGAGCGGTCGCGCGTCGACCTCGACCCCGACGATCGTGCCGACGCGTTCGGTGACGTCGATCCCGACCCACTCCGGGCGGCCGACGCGCACCGGATGGCGGTCGACCGAGCCGCTGATGCCGAGGCCGGGGTGCTGCTCGACACCGGAGAGGCGCCCGCGCGCGGACAGCTTGGCGATGGCCTTCCCGACGGGATGGCTCGACGCGTGCTCGAGCGCGCCCGCGAACCAGCGGAGGTTGCGTTCGTGGTCGGCGACGAAGGCATCGACCGAGGCGACACGCTTGCCGGACGCGACGGTGCCCAGACCGTCGAGCACGACGACGTCCACCTCGCGGCTCGCGCCGAGCGTCGCGACGTCGTGGATCGCCACCCCGAGCGCGTCCCCGCGTCGCGTGCCGTACCGGTAGACCGCGGGCACCGCCAGGCCGATCGCTCCCGGGCACGCGGCGATGGTGACGGCGACGCCCGCACCGAGCGCGCGTGCGGGCCGGGCATCGATCGCGAGCCACACTCCGACGGTGGCGACGGCGATGCCGAGTGCGGCCGGGACGAACCAGGCAGGCACGGGCGTCGGCCCGGCTGCCGCCTCGCGATGGATCGCATGGCAGGCGAGGACGACGACACCGACCACGGCCGCCACACCGAGGTCGAGCGTGCGGCCGTCCGTGAGGAGCGCGCCGACGGACCATGCGCACGAGACGACGACGGCGACGAGCGACAGGGTCACGAGACCGAGACGCCGGCGCCGGAGCTCGGCGACGAGTGCTGCGCGGAGCTGCCAGACGCACGCCAGCGAGACGGCGCTGCCGCTCGCCACCACGACCTCGCGCCAGGACGGGAAGCGAACCACCGGCGTCGAGCACAGCACCACGATGCCAACGGCGACGACGGCGACCGCGCCCAGCGCCATGCGACCGGCCGGCGACGCTCGCGGCCGTGACACAGCGGAACGCGCACGCCGTCCGTGCGGCGTGCGTGTGTCGGTGGACGCCGTCGTCACGTCGGCTCCTCACTCCTGTAGCGCTCGAAGTCGCTCTGATCGCCGGCCACCCACAGCGGCACGCTCGCCTTGAGCACGAGCGTGAGCTGGACGACGAACTCCGGGTCGTGCAGTGCCTCGCCAAACAACTCGTTGATGCGCTTCCAGCGGTAACGCACCGTCTGGGCATGCACCCCGAGGCGCGCGGCGATGGCGGGGGCGCTGTCGCGGGTCTGCAGCCAGTCGAGGAGGGTCTCGGAAAGGATCTCCCGGGAGTTGGGGGACTCGGCGAAGAGGGGCACGAGGAGTTCTTGCGCCATCTGGCGACGCAGTGCTGGTTCGGAGTGGAGCCACAGCATCGTGCGGTAGTCGACGCACTCGATGACCTCGTCAGCGGAGATGATGCCCTTGTCGGCGAGCTCGAGCGCGCGCAGCGTCCACCGCTGTGCGTCGCCGACGTCGCTGGTCGTGACCTTCCAGCTCGCCGCGATTCGGATAGTGGGCACCATGTCTCGCAGCTCCCCGATGACCGCGTCACGATCGTCGGCGGAGCACAGGTACGTCGCAGGGCCAGGTGAGAGATGCACGAGGACTGCGGTCTCGGAGTCGACGAGCTTCGGCATCTCACTTCCGTCGGCAGCGTCAGCGCTCAGGACGACGAGTCGCGACGGGATCGTCCACGCGGCAACTGCGGCGAGGGCATCGATCTCATCCCGCCCGGCGCCATCGATCAAGGCCTCGGTCAAGCGTCGACGGGCCGCGCCGACGTCGCTGTCCTGCGCTCGTCGGGTGGTGTCGAATCCGATCGTGACCTGGTTGCTGAGGTGGTCGAGGTAGCCGAAGACGTCGTCGCCAATCTTGCCGAGCACGTCTGCTGACAGGTGGTGCTTCGACGCGATGGTGCGGAGCTCCGTCCACGCCTCTCGGCCGGCGATCTGGAGTGCCTCGCGGATCGCGGTCAGGTCGTGGCCGTCGATTGCTTCGGCGTGGCCCATCCGCCGGAAGAGATCGTCGACCCGGGCGCCGGTCGACGACGGCTTGCCGAGCACCATGTCGAGGAAGTGGCTGATCGCCCCGGTCGCGGCGGTGGTGATGAGCTTGTGGCGGCGGCCGGAGGCAGGCCCTGCGAAGGCGGGCACCTCGCCCTGGATCTTGCCGGAGATCCGCTCGACCAGACCGTCGAGCGTCGGCTTGACAAGGTTGACCAGGCCGGGAGGGATCTCGCCCGGCGAGAGCGCATGGTCGGCCCCAGCCTCGATCATGTCGGGGTCCTTGTGCTGGCTTGATGGTGATCCATGGCTGGGCCGCCCCTCCTGCGGTGTGCCGTGCATCACATGTCCTATCACAGAGAAACGACGTTACGGTCCCGCAGGGCGCCGAAAGGAGGGAGGGTTTCCGGCTGCCCTGCGGGGCGTGACATCAGTCAACCGTCGCGGCGGTGGCCCTGGAAAGTTCCGTGCGGCAGGAGCGGCAGATCTCGGACGGACATCCGAGAAACCTGCTTTCAGAGAGAGCGCACGTGGGCCCGGAGCGGTGTTTGCTCCGGGCCCACGGTCCGTGACTGGGTGTCGGTGTCAGCGGTCAGCTGTGCGTCACCAGTCCAGCCGTGTCGACGGCGAACGCGCTGGGAATCGCGTTCGGTTCGTCGTAGTAGAAGCCGCCGGCCAGGTCACCGTTCTGGACCTCGCCACCGCAGCCGAAGACACCACTGATCTCCAGATCGAACCCACTGACCGGGTTCGGGCCGGAGAAGACCGCCGGAGCGAGGGTGAGTACGGCGTCCTTCGCGCCGCTTCCCGGCGTGATCACGGCGTCCAGCGTCCCTGCCGCGTCGAACGCGCAGGGCACGTTCGGGTCAGTGGTCTCGATGTGGGCGTCGATGTCGGTGATGACGACGGCAACGGGGTCGCCCGCGTTGGTTGGGTGGGTCCGGACATCGATCGTCGCGCCGGTCATGGTGACCGATAGCGGGAAGGCGCCCATCCAGCAGTCGTCGAAGAACAGGTTGCCGATCGATGCCACGGTGTTCCCCGGGTTCACGACAGTGCCGCGGTTGATGGAGCCGTTGATCGTCGCGATCGAGCAACGCATCTGGACTCCGTAGTTCGTCATGAACGAGATCTCGGCCGTGTCGTTGGCGGCGGTGTAGGCGACGCTGGCGACGGAGGTGTTGCCGCCGATCGACACTGCCGTGTGGTTGGCATAGGCAGCGCCGGCGCTGGTCACGACCAGCCCCGCCAGACCGACGCCCATGGCCCCGATACGCACGTACTTCTTCATCTGCTTCTCCATCTCTTCGATGTCGGGGCTCGGCACGATGCCGACTCCCCTTCCCTGCGGCTCTGCCTGCTGGGAAGACTCAGTGGGACGGTCAGCCATGCGACACGACGCCGGTGGTGTCGAGCGTGAAGAGGCTGGGTGTGCCGACGATCACGTTGCTGTCCCGGGCGCCGACCAGGTCGTCATCGAAGATGACGCCGAGGCAGCCGACGACATTGCTGATCGTCAGTGTGAAGCCGGTCTCCGGGGAGAAGGTCGCCGACGTGAGCGCCAGAATGCCGTCCTGACCGACGTTTCCCGCCTTGAGGACAGCGTTGAGCGTGCCGTCGGCATCGAAGGTGCACGCTCCGCTGACCGTGGCCTGATAGTGCCCATGGAACCCGGTGATTGTGACCGGGACATCCGCAGCTGGGCCGACGGGATCGGCCGCTACGATGATGTTGCCTGCGGTGATCGTGACGTTCAGGTCGAGTGTCGGCAGTGCGCACGTGAGTGCCCCGCTGTCGAGTGTCCCGATGGTGTTCCCCGTCTTCACCTCGGCGCCCCGGTAGAGGTCGCCGGCGAGGTATGCCATCGAACAGCTGATCGTGGTGCCGTAGTTCGTGTTGAACGCGATCGGCGTGGCGTTCGATGCGGTGTAAGGCACTTTGCCGGCGACAGGGTTGCCGCCGATCGACACGTAGGTGCCCGCGGCGTACGCGGCGCCCGCGCCGGTCAGGGCCAGGGCTGCCACGCCGACACCGAGCGCGGCTTTTCGGGGGAAGTTCTTCATGTGTCTCTTCTGCTCCTCTAGTTCGGTTCTATGACGGTGGTTCGGTGGGGAGGGCCGGTGCCGGGAACCGATCGGCGCAGTCGCGCCCGAACGGGCACGTAGCGAAGGTCTCCTGGCCTCCGGTCGGAACGTCGATCGCTAGCGCCTCGGTACGGAGCTGGACCGTGTTGCCCGGACCGGAGACGCTCGCGGTCAACAACGCCGAGAGATCGTCCCCGTCGGCTGTCGCGCAGCCGGCGAACGCGGGGATGTCCAGCGACCCGAACAGCAGCCCCCCGCGTTCGATCACGTAATAGGGCGTACGCAGGATCGCCGCCTTGGTGTTGCCGGCCTGGGACTCCGGCCGCTCATCGTCGGGAATGCGCGGATCCCATTTCAGGTAGTCGCGCGAGGTCAGCCTCAACGTCGCGCCGTCCGCCGCGCAGCCGGCCAGCGGCAGCACCACGCCGTCGACCGCCACCTCGTCGATGCGCACGCGCAACGAGCCGTCGCCCTCGGCCGGGAGGTAGCGCCAGCCATCGTGCGGCGGTGGGATCTCAAAGCCGCCCTGGCTGGCGCAGTACTGGGCCACACCCTGCTTCAGCGTGGCTGGGATCACCACGCCCTTGGCGGTGCGCGGTTGCTCCAACGCCACCGTCGCCTCCACCGGAACGCTGCCGAAGGCCACCGTCCGCACCACAAACGACTGCGTGTAGCCGTAGCGCCGAGGCGAGTTCAGCGCCGTGCCGCGATCCACAAGGGTCACATCAGCCCACCACTCGCGGAACCGACGGGCGCCTCGCGCCTGAGTGATGCGAGAGCACGTGCTGTCCACCCACTGCTGAGTGCTCCGGTTGAAGGCCACCGATTGCAGCGTGGGTGTGCGCGTCCACTGCCTCGCGCGCTCCAGATACGTCACACCGCGCTGCTGCGGTGTCAGCCACTCCCCGGTCACACGCGAATCCGGAATGCCGAGCCCGGGGAACTCTGCCAGCTCGTCATAGCCTTCGTCGGCGGCGCTCGACTGCGCCGCACCACTCAGCACCAGGACCGCGGTCACCGCGATCCCCGTGAGCGTGCCCAGACGCCGCAAGCCGTTCATTGCCGGAGGCTGGCACAGGTTCGCGCGCGCCGGGGGACGGGCGCGTCCTTCTCCGGGAGATCTCGGACGGGCATCCGAAGGGCAATCCACCCGATTTCGGATGTCCGTCCGAGTTTCCCTTCATTGGGCGCCTTGGCAAGGGTCACCCGCGAAAACGTGTGCCAGTCTCCGAGCATGAGAGATGCGTCACACCGAGGCAGAACGACCGGAGCTTCGTCTGCCATCGGGGGTTGCAGGCCCAGTGGCGACGGATTTCTTGTCATGTACGTGACAAGAAATGAGCACGGCGGCCTCCAATTCACCGAGATCGGTGGACGCATCGGGCTGGCAGCGGCCAAGGTCAGGCCCCATGGGATGTGAGTCAGGTCATATGGGTGGCATGCGGCGGCTGGCGAGGGTTGCGGGCATCGCGTTGGGCGCAGCCTTAGTACTGGGCGGAGTGACGCAGTCCAGCGTGGCCGACGAGGGCTACGAGGAGCTTCCGCAGTTCCCGGGCCAGGGCATCCCGGTCCCCGCCGGGGTGACCGGGACGTGGTTGACGCCGCAACAGAGCGTCCTTAGCTATCTCGCAAGTGCGCGGCAGTGGACGCGCACGCCGACGTTGCAGGCAGTCGCGTTCAAGCGCGATACCGTGCAGCTCAATGACCTCACGTGCCGAAGGATCACGCAGGCACCGGGGGCCATGCAGTACCGCGAATACTGGGCCGACACGGTGCTGGTAAACGGCGAGACCGCGCCGAACTCGTCGCGCCGATATGGATACACGCAGTCATTCGTGGTGCGAACGGTGGCGTTCGGCAGTGTTCCGGTCGAGGCAACGGTTGCGCTGGAGCAGCCCCGCGATAGCAGAGGCGTGGTGATCCCCACCACCGTAAGGCAAGCGGACGTCAGGTACTGCGAAGGCCAGGGCGACTTCGAGGTCCCTCCGCCCTATGGCGCCAAGCGCTACCCGCCGGCGGCTGGTGCGGGACGAATGGACGTGCGCATCGATCGCCTGAAGGTCGACGGAGTGACGCTGCCCGTGGCTGGCTGCGCGGCCGACGGCGCGACCTTGACGCTGACCTCGCGCGACTACCAGGAATGGACGATTCCCGCCGACGAAATTATGGACCAGAGCATTGAGTCGATCATGCGCACCAAGTACTACGCAGTCACCGGAGGCGGCTTGTTGCTCGGGACGCTTGACGTTCCGGCATTTGCTGGGTGCGTGACGGACGACGGCGAAGACATCTCGGCGTTGTTGACCGCCAGCGTGTCTGGTGAGGGCAACACAGTCCTCATTCGGACCGAGTCGCTGGGTGAGCCTAACCCAGACCAGTTCGCGGTCTGCCCGTTTGTCCGCACGTGCCCCGATCGGTTCTCGGTGCCGGCGTTGCCGACGGCGCCGCCGGCATGAGTTTTCCCGGTGGCCGGAGCCGCCGGGAGAAGCGTCCCCATCAGGGTGGCGCAGGGGGATCGGCAGAGTGCCGAATCTCGTGGAACACGAAGGAGAGACAGATGAAGAAGCTCATCCAAGCGGCCGTACTCAGCGTCGGTGCAGGGGCGCTGGCCCTGGGCGGCGCGAGCGCCGCTCACGCCGCGGGCACGTACGTGTCGATCGGCGGCGTCAAGACCGTGGCCACCGTGCCCTACACCGCGACGAACTCCACGGCGATCGCCTTCAACACGAACTTCGGCACCAAGATGACCTGTACGTCGTCGTCGATCAGCGGCAACATCAACCGGGGCGTGGAGGTGACCCCGTCGAACACCGTCGGGACCATCGGCAGCCTCGGATTCAGCGGCTGCACCATGGGCATCTTCGGCCTGAACGTCTCGATGTCCGGAGGCAACATCAATGTGCGGACCGACCCGGCCTCCGCAGGTGCGGATGTTCCGGTCACGATCACTGGTATCTCCGCGTCGATCGCGGCGACCAGCGGTGGTACGTGCACGTTCAACGCCACCGGTTCGCTCAAGGCCGTGATCAAGGCCGGTAGCGGGAGCGTGGACGGGACGCTCGAGCTCGTCTCGGCGACGTTCGCGCCGGACACCAACTTCGACCTGACGATCAGCAACGTCAACGGCTGCGGCGGCGAGGTCGTCAACGGTGACCTGGCCGGGGCCTGGAACAGCAACAAGACATCCGGCATCCCCAGCAAGTTCACGATCGACACCGCCGGTGTCCTGTCGCACAGCTAAGTAGCGACCTCTGGGTGGGTCGAGCGCATCGAGCGCGCTCGACCCACCTAGAGCCCCGAGTCTAGACAACCACCACCGAGACTCCCCGCACAGAACGGATTCAGCTGATGACCCCCACCAGATTGCGGCGCCGGATCGGGCGCCGTGCCGCCACCGTGGCGCTCGCGGCCGTCGGCACGATCGCGGCCACCGCCGGAAGCGCGGTCGCGGCCGACGTCTACGTCGACTACGACTTCAACGGCACGACCAACATCGCCAGCACCGGCTCGAACGTCACCCTGGGCCCTGCAGTGATGTACACGACTGTCGCCGATGACGGCACCTTCGTCGGCGACATGACCCTGCCCGGCACCCGAACGGAGTTCAAGCTGGCGGGTTTCATCCCGGTGACCGCCGACATTGACTTCATCCCGACCAAGCCAACCACGGGTCAAATGATCCGGGTCGGTCGCTACCGGACCCTGACCAGCTCGTCGAGCTACTACGTGCGGCTCAGCAACATCGCGGTGGTCGGGTTCCCGCTGTTCGCCGGATCGCAGTGCCGGACCAAGGACCCGGTGCTGATGGACGCCAACACGCCCGAAGGCGAGTACTTCACGATCGCCGACGGCGGCCGCCTGACCGGCACGTACACGATCGGGGACTTCCAGAACTGCGGCCTCAACACCTGGCTGATCAACACGATCATCCCTGGCAGCGGCAACACCGTCGACCTGCAGCTGACCGGCGGCCGCCCCGGCACGCCGTAAGCGCACCTCCCAGTGGTGGGGCGGGGACCCCGGCCCACCACCGGGACATTTCCACATCACTCGGGGGCAAGAGAAGAGAAGGAACGATGAAGACACTGACACGAGTCGCCGCGGCGGCGACCAGCACCGTGCTGGCAGCCGGCGTCCTGGCGTTCAGTCCGGCCTCAGCACAGCATGTCGAGGCTGGCGGGATTGAGATCTGGGGGGCGACAGCCGCGAGCTTCCCGCAGGCCGGGGGCCCCTACAAGGCATTCTCGAGCTACGCCGGCACGGATACGTTTGCGATAGGCCTCGACGACAAGCTGGTCGCTCTCCCGGGTGTCCGTGCCGGTCTGGCTGTGCCCAGCAATCCGGCGGCACCGGCCGGGGATGTGGCCGGGACGACGGTGCGCTCGGTCAGCGTGGGCCATGTGCAGGGCGCGTGGGCGGTGACCGCTGATGGTGCACTGCACAAGTGGGGCGGGGCCCGCGGCACCGTCATTCCAGACAACACCTGGACCGCGAGCCAGCTCGGTGACGAGGCAATGGAGGTCGTCGGCGGCGGAGGCAGTGCGACGGTGCGATTGAAGAACGGTAGGGCTGTCCTGGTTGACGCCTTTGGTGTCACCCCGTGCGCCGAGTCTGGCCAGCCCCTAAGTGGCGTCAAACAGGTGGGCGGATTCTCCGGGCTCCTGTTGGACGGCGGCCGCGTGGTCTCGGTCGACTCTGTGTGCAACGGGACGACGGTGATCCCTGCGAATGTCGGCGATCCGGTCGTCCACGTCTCAGAAAACTACGCGACGACCGCGTCCGGCAGGATCCTGCAGTACAAGGTCGCGGGGACGCCAGAGGCGGCAAACGTCCCAACGTTCGTCGGCAAGGCCGTCGAGGCCGTCCGTGCGGATTCGGACTATTCGGCGCTGCTGACCGACCAGGGGGAGGTCGTTGTGTGGCGGCACTCCGACGGTTCGCCGGTGTCGACCGTTCCCGGCTATGTCCCGCCAGCAGCATTGAATGGCCGTGCGGCGGTGGCCCTGCGGACTGCGGGCAATAGCATCGCAGTCCTGTACGCCGATGTTGCCAATCAGGCCAAGCCGGTCGTTTCGGGTGCGGCCCGGGTGGGTTCGACGTTGTCGGCGAGTGAGGGTGATTGGTTGGGTGCGCCGACGTCGTTGAGCTATCAGTGGCTTGCAGGCGACGACGAGATCGCCGGGGCGGATGACGCGACGTTCATCCCGACCGAGAACGAGCTGGGCAAGACGCTCAAGGTCCGGGTCACCGCGACGCGAGGTGATCAGGAGGTATCAGCCATCTCGAACCCCACGGCAGCCGTGGCCGAGGCCGGCGCCGCCCTGGAGGCCACCAGCAAGCCGACCATTGCTGGCACGGCTCAGGTCGGGCAGACGCTGACCGGGACGCCGGCGGTGTTCAATGACGCCGCGGCCACTGTCACGAACCAATGGTTGGCCGGCGGTGCGCCTATCGTGGGTGCGAGTGGGACGACGCTGAAGCTCGCTGCCGCGCAGCTGGGCAAGGCGATCTCGTTCCGCTCGACCGCGACGCTGGGCGGCGAGACGGCCCAGTCGGTCTCCGATCCGACCGCTGCCGTGGCAGCCGCGCCGAAGGTGAACGCGGCTGTGGGGGTCTCTGCAACGGGCGGTCGCTATGGGGCGTCGGCGCGTGTGACGGTACGGGTGTCTGCCGCTGCGGCGACGTCCGGCACGGTGACGCTGCAGGGTGTTGGCCCGGCGCAGCGCCAGTCGGTCCGCAACGGTGTGGCGACGTTCTCGTTGCCGCGCACGCTGTCGCCGCGTCGCTACACGGTCAGTGCGGCCTATTCGGGCAACGGTGCGGTCAATGCGCGGAGCGCGACCGGCGTTCTGAGTGTTGCCAAGGGCCAGACCGGCAAGCCGTCGTTCAAGGTCACCAAGATGCCGACCCGTACAAAGAAGGGGAAGGCGACGGTCACAATCCGTACCGCGTCGGGGCTCGTCAAGGCTTCGGGCAGGGTCACGATCACCTTGAAGAAGGGCAAGAAGACCATTCGGGTGGGTGCCACCGTCCGCGGCGGCAAGGTCACCGTCAAGCTGCCGAAGCTGGCACGGGGCAACTACAAGGTCAAGGTCGTCTACGGCGGAAACAGCTACTACCTCGCAGCCACCTCAGCGACGTACAAGGTGAAGGTTAGGAAGTAGGGCCACGGCGGACACCGTCGTGTCGTGACGCTAGAAACAGCGACCTTTGGGTGGGTCGAGCGAGGTTTCCGCTCGACCCACCCAGAGCGGGCCTCATCCCGGTGACGCCCTAACCGGCGTCCTGCCCAAAGAAGCCGAGACTCCCACTTCGGACGTCCATCCGAGATTCCGGCAGTGACCCACCATTTGCGTGGGAGCACGCCCGAACCTGTGTCACGCTCCGAATCATGAGAGTTGCGTCACATGAAGGTGGGACGCGCCTCTGCGGAGACGGCATCTGGGTGGGTCGAACGCATCGAGCGCGCTCGACCCACCCAGAACTGTCACCGCTGGACCACCAAACCCAGGCTCCTCCCACACAGAATGGATCCAGCTCATGACCACTACCAAGTTGCGGCACCGGTTCGGGCGGCGTGCCGCCACCGTGGCGCTCGCGGCCGTCGGCACCATCGCGGCCACCGCCGGGAGCGCGGTCGCGGCCGACGTCTACGTCGACTACGACTTCAACGGCACGACCACCATCGCCAGCACCGGCTCGAACGTCACCTTGGGCCCGGCGGTGATGTACACGACGGTGGCCGATGACGGCACCTTCGTCGGCGACATGACCCTGCCCGGTACCCGTACGGAGTTCAAGCTGGCGGGATTCATCCCGGTGACCGCCAATGTCGACTTCATCCCGACCAAGCCCACCACGGGTCAGATGATCCGGGTCGGTCGGTTCCGGACCCTGACCAGCTCCTCGAGCTACTACGTGCGGCTGAGCAACATCAAGGTGGTCGGGTTCCCGCTGTTCGCCGGTTCGCAGTGCCGAACCAAGGATCCCGTGCTGATGGACGCCAACACGCCCGAGGGCGAGTACTTCACGATCGCTGACGGGGGTCGTCTGACCGGCACGTACTCGATCGGGGACTTCCAGAACTGTGGCCTGAACACCTGGTTGATCAACATCCTCATCCCCGGAGGCGGCAACACCGTCGACCTGCACCTGACCGGCGGGCGGCCCGGCACGCCGTGACCAGTTGAGACATCCCCATCTCACCCGGGTGGGTCGGCCGCGCACAGCGGCCGGCCCACCAACGCCTTTTCCTCGCCAGGAGGCATGATGTCGAAAGCACCGTTGGCAGTTCTCGCGGCGGTGTGCACCGCAGCGCTGATCTGGTGGGCTGTCCCGGGAAGCGCGAAGGACGAACCGGAATCCCGTGCCGAGTTCTCCGTGGCTGGTGACGGCGAGCTACCCACGTCGCGGCCAGACACCCGTGACGCCCGCGATCCGCTCTCCACGGACGAGGTCGGCTACGCGATCAGCGTCGCTACCCGCGATCCCGACCTTCCCGCCGGCGCGATGGACGTGCGTGGGGAGCCGGGGTGGGAGGTGCTCTCGGTCGACGTTCCTGATGACGAGGTGGATGACGGCGGCCGACGTGCCGTCGTCACGCTCTACGACTACGCCGGCGACTCCACCCAGGTGCAGATCGTCGATCTGTCACGTGGTCGGGTCGTGAAGTCGCACGCCGCGACGCGCCTGCAGCGACCTCCGTCGGTGAACGAAACTCAAGCGGCCGTGTCGATCGCCCTTGCAGCCGACCCGCCGCTCGCCTTCACCGCCGACTTCGAGGCCAGCGAAGGAGTCCCGTTGGTCTCCCCGGAACAGATCACCTCCGTCGCAGGAGTGTGGACCCACGAGAGCGCGGACCACCACGGGCACGATCAAGGCGCAGACAACGGGCAGGAGTGCGGGCAGCAACGGTGTGTGCGGTTGATCGTCGCCACGCCGTCAGGACGTTATCTCGGCACTACGGACTTCGTCGTCAACCTGTCTCACCGCAGCGTGGTGCGTCTGACGGAGGAGCACTGATGGGTGGTTTCGACAGGCTCAACCAGCGGAGGCTGCTTAACCAGCGGAGGCGGTCCGGCATCGCATTGGCGCTGGTGGTGACGGCCGGGCTGCTCGTCGCCAGCATGCCCACGACGGCTCCGGCCGCGCGGGCGCAGGAGGACCCCGGTCTCGGATGCGAAGAGGGTCTGATCGAGAAGACCTTGGCGAACGGAGCCGCCTGGCGCATGTGCGCCCGCATCCACTCGATCAAGGGGCTGGTGCTGGAGAAGATCGAGTTCAAGCCCGCGAGCGGCGACCGCGAATACTCCGGCTACAAGCGGATCCTCGACCAGGTCTACCTCGCCCAGCTGAACGTCCCGTACGACACCGGCAGCGTCTCCTACGATGACATCCCTGACTACGGATTCGGCGGAAGGTACCTCGTCGAACAGATCCCGGACGTGTGCCGAGGTGAGGCGCTCGACGTAGACCAGGCCTTCCTCGTCGACGATCAGCTCGTCGAGCGCACGATGCCGGGCATCTGCGTCGACGAGGTCGACAC
This sequence comes from Mumia spirodelae, assembly GCF_050632745.1. Taxonomy (NCBI): domain Bacteria; kingdom Bacillati; phylum Actinomycetota; class Actinomycetes; order Propionibacteriales; family Nocardioidaceae; genus Mumia; species Mumia spirodelae. Next base: position 1,069,278 of record NZ_JBODSD010000001.1, read on the forward strand.
CGGACTGTCCGCGCACTCGCAGGAGAGCCAGCTCGGGGGTGGGCCACGATTCGCGGACCGGGGTACGGCGCTTGAGGTGTCCTCGCTGTCGAAGGTCTCCTGGTACGAGTACCAGCAGAAGGTCACCTTCGACGATCTCGGCACGATCGACATCGGCCTCGGTGCCACGGGCGACCTCGGGCCGGGTGAGGAGTACTACACGACCGACCCGCGCCTAGGCTGGCCGCTCGGGACGCCCGTCGACGGAACCCAGCACCACGCCACCTCCCACCGCCACAACGCGATCTATCGTGTCGACTTCGGGATCGACAGGGGCGAGCGGCAGGTCGTCGAGCAATGGGACTATGCGAGCCCCGGCAATCATGTCTGGCCCATCGTGGAGGGGACCCCAACCGTACGAACCCGGGCCTTCTCGTCGGTGCCTGACGTCGACCACGACGACCTGTCGTGGTGGCGGGTGGTGAACCCCGACTCGCTCAACAAGGATGGGCATCCGCGTTCGTACGAGATCGTCAACCACAACCCGACCGACCCGTTCTTGCCCGTGACGAGTCCGCAGGTGTCCTTCACCAACGATGTGGACTGCCAGGAGTACGCTGCCCGGAACTCGAATCCGGGGTGTCCCGGTCAGTCAATTCTCGACTACGTCGCCGGCGACGACGCGCCACTGAACGATCCGGTCGCCTGGGTCAACGTCGGGTTCCACCACATCGACCGAGACGAAGACCAGTCACCCATGCCTGTCCACTGGCAGAGCTTCCAGCTGGTGCCGAGGGACTTCTTCGCCCAGAGTCCGACGATCCCCGCGGCGCGGCAGTGCATCAACGGCTTCGAGTCCGGCATCGACAGCAAGAATCGGCCGTGCATCGCCACCAATCGCCTGCGTCCGGAGATCATCGCCGACGACACACTGATCGGCCCTGGCTCGGCGCTCAAGGCCACATCGGGCGCCTGGTACACCAACCGAACCTCCTGGGACTACTCGTACCTGTGGTTCCGCGATGGCGAACCCATCGTCAACCTCGAACCCGACGGATCAGAACGCGCGGCAGTCGGGCCGGACTATGTCGTGACCGATGCCGACCGGGGAAGCTCGGTGACCGTGAAGGTCACGGCGTCTCGTGTCGGGTTTGGGTCCGGGACCGCCGAATCCGCTGCGGTGCAGGTCCCCGGCCCCCCGAAGACCACGCCTCCCATGCGGATGACGGTGTCACGTGGCGAGTACGGACGTGGCGGCACAGCGGTGGTGGACCTCCCTGTCGATGCGACCGGCCTGGTCTCGCTCTCCCTCGGTGGTCGCTCGCTCGGCGCGAAAAACCTGATCCGGGGACGAGCCACCTTCGACATCGCGCGGACCACGTTGCCCGGGCGCTGGACACTGCGCGCCTCCTATCAGGGCAACGCGGCGTACCGGCCCGCTGTGAGTGCTGCGACGACGTACGTCGTCGCCAAGGGCAAGACAAGCAAGCCGACGCTCAGGGTCACCAAGAAGCCGACCCGCGCCAGGAAGGGAAAGGCGACGGTCACGGTCGGTACGGCGTCGGGGCTGAGCAAGGCCTCGGGCAAGGTCACGATCACCCTCACGAAGGGCAGAAGGGTCACGCGGGTGCGCGCCACCGTCCGTGGCGGCAGGGTCGCCGTGAAGGTCCCGAAGCTCGCGCGGGGGACCTACAAAGTTCGCGTCATCTACAGCGGCAACGGCTACTACACCGGAGCCACGTCAGCGACCTACAGAGTGAAGATCAAGAAGTAGGAGGGCGTCAGAGTGCGACCTCAGCCTGCCACTCGGGAAGCGCGGTGCGGAGGGCAAGGATGATCTCGAGCCGAGCCGTCGGGTCCTCGAGTGATCCGCCAAAGAGCTTGCGAATGGCCTGCATTCGGCTGTGTGCGGTCTGAGGTGGAATGCCGAGGGTGTTCGCTAGCTGGCTGAGCGGCATGCCTCGCTCGAGCCAGTCCAGAAGCAGCTCCCCGAGCTGGAGCCGACGGTCGCGGCTGAGGGCGTGCAGGGGAACGAGATGCTTAGCCACCAGGAGGTCGGCGAGAACGCGGTTGCCTTTGACGATGAGCAAGCCCAGCAGGTCATTGCAGGGCACGATCATGCGATCGTCGCTGGCCTGCGACGCCCGCAACAATGCGGCACCGCGGCGTACCAGGTCGATCGAGTCGGTGATCCGATCCAAGCCAGCCGGCGGACCGACGACCACCTGTTCAGACAGCTCGTTGGCGAGGTCTGCAGTCCTGGCGAAAGGGATGACTGCTTCCCGAGCGTCGTCTCCCGCGATGACCTCCGGATCGTGGAGGAAACCCGACGGGAGGAGTGAGTGGACGGAGACGATCGCGATGAACTCCGCGGTGGGGTCGAATCCGGAGAGCTCAAAAAGGTGGTCGAGGCGTGAGCTGCCTCGGAACACGCGTGCCCGGACACCTTTGAGCCGGTCGTCTCGAGACATCGCAATCTCGCGCTGGCGCTGCTCCCACCCGCTCGTCAGCACGACCTGGAGCTGGCGGACGTAGGACACGATGTTTCGACGGAGGCGGAGCACAGCATGCCCCGACACCGAGTTCCCAAGCGTCATCTGCAGGCCCCGCTGCACCGCGGCATGGATGCAGTCGAAAGCCTGTCCGATGCGCTCGAGGGTGATCTTGTTGTCGGCGAATGTTGCTCCGAGGGTGTGTACACGGCGCTCGACGACCGCGGACGCGACGGAACAGGAGCCTTCGGACTGGGCGAAGGCTGCGATTGCCTCCATCACGAGCTTGCCGAAGTCGTCGTTGTGCCCCAGGTCGGGGACCGTCGCGCGGACGACCTGTCGGGACAGCATCGCGAGGCGGTCGTGCGGGATGGTGCGTCGCGCAAAGTTCCGCGTGGTTCTCGTGCCGTTTTCAGGTGCGACGAGTGTCATGGCGAACTCCCTCCACCAGTCGATGCACGGGACGGTGCATCGGTCGGTAGGGGGCGACAAGCCGATCAAGCCATAGCGAGTGACACATCGGCAACTGGTTCCGTCAGATTGGTCGCCAAAAAGGTCGGTTCTTGTCATGCGCATGACAAAAACAGGTAACGACTAGGTAACGACGTCGCGCGAATGCCTCTGCCGCAAGAGCAACGACCTCTGCCGGCCGGTCGAGTGATCCAGTCGGCTCGAATAATGTCGGTCAAATCGGCCGACAATGGGGGAGGCGAGCGCTCCTCTCAAGAGTCCGACCTTTGCTCCCCGCGGTGCTTCATTTGTCACCCGCGTGACAAGTCCGGGTCACGAAAAGGTTACGAACCGGTGTTATCCCCTTGACCCCCTATCGCGTGACCCGGACCACACCTACCTTCATCGCCAGGCACCGGATCGGCTGAGGGGGCGAACCGGTGCCGCCTACTTCAAGGCGCGCACCCCGGCGCGTACAGAGACCGACGGAGGGTTCCCCATGGGTGGGACGGTCGAGGTCACCGGCCTCACGAAGAGCTTCGGCAGCCAGAACATCTGGCGGGACGTGACCCTCACGCTCCCTCCAGGGGAGATCACGGCGCTGCTCGGCCCTTCGGGCACCGGCAAGTCGGTGTTCCTCAAATCGCTGATGGGGCTGATCCAGCCCGAGGAGGGCACCTGCCACATCGACGGCGTCGACATGTGCCGGGCCAAGGAGTCGCACCGGCTCGACCTGCGCAAGAACTTCGGCGTCCTCTTCCAGGACGGCGCGCTGTTCGGCTCGATGAACATCTATGACAACGTCGCCTTCCCGCTGCGCTCGCACACGAAGCTCTCGGAGAAGCAGATCCGGCAGGTCGTCTTCGAGAAGCTCGAGATGGTCGGCCTCCTCGGCCAGGAGCACAAGCTGCCCGGTGAGATGTCCGGCGGCATGCGCAAGCGCGCCGGCCTCGCACGCTCGCTCGTCACCGACCCGTCGATCATCCTGTGCGACGAGCCCGACTCGGGCCTCGACCCGGTCCGCACCGCGAACCTCGCCCAGCTGCTCCTCGACGTCAACACCCAGACCGACGCCACGATGCTCGTCGTCACCCACAACATCGAGCTCGCGCGGACGCTGCCGGACAACCTCGGCATGCTGTACCGCCGCGAGCTCGTCATGTTCGGCCCGCGCGAGGAGTTCCTGCTCACCGACCACCCCGTCGTCTCCCAGTTCATGAGCGGCGACCCCGACGGGCCGATCGGCATGAGCGAGGAGGTCGACCACAGCACGACCGACATCCCGTACGAGGAAGACCCGACGTACGGCTACCCGAACGGCTCGACCGCCACGATGGTCCGAGCCGGTGCGCGGGCGATCGAGGTCCTGCCGCGGCAGCTCGTCCCGACCAACGGCGCCGCCCGCTCCGGCGCCATCCGCCACGGCGGGCGCGTCGCGTCCGGCCACGCGACGTTGTACGTCGCCGACGACGAGGAGCATGACCAAGTAGCCCCACCGCGACGCCCCAACGCCCTGACCCGGGGGCTCACCCAGGTCGGCAGCCTCTTCGCCCTCGGGCTCGACACCATCCGCGCGACGTTCCGGCGGCCGTTCGCGGCGCGGGAGCTGCTCGACCAGTTCTGGTTCGTGGTGAGCGTGTCGTGGATGCCGGCGATGCTGGTCGCGATCCCGTTCGGCGCGGTCATCGCGCTGCAGCTCGGGACGCTCACCGTCCAGGTCGGCGCGCAGTCGTTCACCGGCGCGGCGAGCGTCCTCGCGGTGGTCCAACAGGCGGCACCGATCGTGACGACGCTCGTCATCGCGGGAGCCGGAGGTGCGGCCATCTGCGCCGACCTCGGAGCACGGACCATCCGCGACGAGATCGACGCGATGAAGGTCACCGGCGTCTCACCGATCCAACGGCTCGTCGTGCCGCGGGTGCTGGCGTGTATGGCCGCAGCGGTCCTGCTCAACGGGCTCGTGTCCGTCGTCGGCGTCCTCGGCGGCTACTTCTTCAACGTCGTCGTGCAAGGCGGCACCCCCGGTGCGTACCTCGCCAGCTTCACCGCCCTCGCCCAGATCACCGACCTGTGGGTGGGCGAGCTCAAGGCGCTCATCTTCGGCTTCATCGCCGGCGTCGTGGCGGCGTACCGAGGGCTCAACACCCGCCCCGGGCCGAAGGGCGTCGGTGACTCGGTGAACCAGTCCGTCGTCATCACGTTCCTGCTGCTGTTCTTCGTCAACTTCGTCATCACCACGCTGTATCTGCAGCTGTTCCCGGGGAAGGGGGCGTGAGCATGAGTGAGGATGGTGTCGATGGTCGAGATGGTCTCGATGGTCTCGATACACCGCCTCGTTCCTCGGCGGCTACTCGACCACCGAGGGGGTCGGCGGCTACTCGACCAGCGAGGGTGGGGGCGACCAAGCTCGTCGACCGGCTGGCGGCGATCGGGCAGGACCTGCGCTTCTACGCCCAGGTGCTCCTCTCCATCCCGATGGCGCTGCGCCGCTATCCGAAGGAAGTCCTCAAGATCCTCTCCGAGGTCAGCTTCGGCTCCGGCGCCCTCGCCGTCATCGGCGGCACCGTCGGCGTGATGGTCGGCATGAGCCTGTTCGTCGGCACCGTCGTCGGCATGCAGGGCTACGCCGCGCTCGACCAGATCGGCACCGCCACGCTCAACGGCTTCATCTCCGCCTACTTCAACACCCGCGAGATCGCCCCGCTCGTCGCCGCCCTCGCGTTGTCCGCCACCGTCGGCGCCGGCTTCACCGCGCAGCTCGGCGCCATGCGGATCAGCGAGGAGATCGACGCGCTCCAGGTGATGGGTGTCGGCGCGGTCCCGTTCCTGGTGACCACGCGCGTCATCGCCGGGTTCATCGCGATCATCCCGCTGTACGTGATCGGACTGCTCACCTCGTACGCCGGCTCCCGGATCGTCACTGTCTTCTTCCGAGGGCAATCGGCAGGCACGTACGACCACTACTTCAACCTGTTCCTGCCACCGATCGACATCCTGCTGTCGTTCGGGAAGGTGCTGATCTTCTCCGTGATCATCATCCTGGTCCACTGCCGCCTCGGCTTCACCGCGAGCGGCGGACCCGCAGGGGTCGGCACCGCGGTCGGACGCTCCGTCCGTACGAGCATCGTCACGGTCGCCGTCCTCGACCTCGTCCTCTCGATGGCCATGTGGGGCACGACGACGACGGTGAGGATCGCCGGATGAGGTCCACCCGACTCCTCGACAGCCTGATCGGTGTCGGCTACCTCGTCGTCGTCGCCGCGTTCCTGGCCGGGGCCCTGCTGATGTACAACAAGGCGTTCGCCGACACCACCGACGTCACCCTGACCACGGGCACGATCGGCAACGCCCTGCAGACCGGCTCCGACGTCAAGCTCGACGGCGTCCCCGTCGGCGAGGTCAAGACGATCGAGGCCGCCGACGGCGGCGCGACCCTGACCTTGGCGCTCGACCCGGACACCGCCGAGCGGCTCCCGGCGACGACCACCGCGCGGCTGCTGCCGAAGACCCTGTTCGGCGAGCGCTACGTCTCGCTCGTCGTCCCGCCCAACGCGGCGCCGAGCGGCCTGTCCGGTGGCGACACCATCCACCAGGACAGCTCCGCGCAGGCGGTGGAGCTCGAGCAGGTCTTCGACGAGCTGCTCCCGGTGCTCCAGTCGATCCAGCCCGACAAGCTGTCGGCGACGCTCGGCGAGCTGTCCACGATGCTGCGCGGCCAGGGCGGCGACATCGGCGAGTCGATGGCGAGCTGGGCCGACTACCTCACCAAGATGAACCCGCTGGTCCCCAAGATGGCCGACGACTTCGAGGCCCTCGGCACGGTCGCCACCCAGTACGACGAAGCCGTGCCCGACCTGCTCAACGCCCTCGACACGATGACCACGACGGCCGACACCCTCGTGGAGCAGCGGACCGAGCTCGGCGAGGTCTACGCCAACGTGATCGCCGGCGCGGACTCGTCGACCGGCTGGGTCGAGAACAACCAGGACACGATCTATGTGCTGTCGGAGGACAGCAAGAAGGCGCTCGCCGCGACCGCCCCGTACGCGACCGAGTTCCCGTGCCTCTTCAAGGCGGTCCGCTCCTTCATCCCGAAGATGGACAAGATCCTCGGCAAGGGGACGGACGAGCCCGGCATGCACGTCGTGCTCAACGTCGTCGAGTCGCGCGGCAAGTACGTCGCGGGCAAGGACAAGGTGTCGTACCGCACGAGCGGCACGCCCCGCTGCCCGTACGTGAACGGGCAGACCGGGTCGACGCCGGCACGGGTGGCCGGTGGCGACGCGGGTGCCGACGAGCCGGCGACGATCCCCGCGCCCCCTACCAGCCGCCTCGCGCAGCAGATGGCGGACGGGACCGGGCTGGGCGAGGTCAACTCACCCGCCGAGAACACGCTGATCACCGAGATCCTCGCCGCCGAGAACGGGACGGACCCGTCCGACTACCCCGAGTGGAGCAGCCTCCTCGTCGGCCCGACCCTGCGCAACACGAAGGTGGTCGTCCGATGACCTCCACGCTGGTCAAGAGCATCGTCTTCACGGTGGTGACCGTCCTCGCGACGATCGCCCTCGCGGGCACGATCAACAACACCACCGGCGCCGACGGCCGCCGTTTCACCGCGCTGTTCTCCGACGCGACCAGCCTCAACAAGGGCGACGACGTGCGGATGGCCGGCGTGAAGGTCGGCACCGTCCAGACCATCGCCGTCACCGAGGACAGCGTCGCGAAGGTGACCTTCAGCGTTACCGACGACGTACGCCTCACGACTGGGGCGCGCGCCGAGCTGCGGTTCCGCAACCTCGTCGGGCAGCGCTACATCTCGCTGATGCCGTCCGAGACCGCCGGTGCCGTCGGGCTCCCCGCCGGGCACACGTTCACCCTCGACGAGACGCGACCGGCGCTCGACCTCACGATGCTCTTCAACGGGTTCCAGCCGCTGTTCAAGATGCTCGACCCGAAGGACGTCAACCGGCTCAGCGAGCAGATCGTCGCCGTCTTCCAGGGCGAGGGCGCCACCGTCGACGGACTGCTCTCCAGCACCGCCGACCTCGCGTCCACGCTCGCCGAGCGCGACGAGGTGATCGGGCAGCTCATCACCAACCTCAACGACGTGCTCAGCGTCGTCGACGAACGCTCCACGCAGCTCGACACGACGCTGATCACCCTGCAGAAGCTCGTCAGCGGGCTCGCCGCGGACCGCAAGACCATCGGCGACACGATCGGCGGGCTCGGGGACCTGACCACGGCGGTCTCGGGGCTGCTCGAGGAGTCGCGCGAGCCGCTGAAGGACTCGATCAGCGCCGTGCAGGTCCTCTCGAACAACCTCGCCAAGGACGGCCCCGTGCTCGACGACTTCCTCAAGACGCTCCCCACCAAGCTCGACCGGATCGGCCGGCTCGCGTCGTACGGGTCGTGGCTCAACTTCTACGTCTGCTCGATCGAGGGACGCATCCCGCTGCCGGAGGGCTACATGGGTGACCTCGGCGTGAAGCCCGTCGCGGGGAGGTGCCGCTGATGTCGCGCAAGGTCCGCCGCTATCCCACGTCGTTCGCCGAGCGCAACAAGGTCGTCATCGCGATCGTCGGCATGCTCGCCGCGGCCCTCGTCTTCCTCGTCACCTTCAACGCGCAGGCGCTGCCGGTCATCGGCGGCGGCGACGTCGAGGAGGCGCACTTCGCCGAGGGCGGGGGGCTCAAGGAGGGCAACGAGGTTCGCGTCGCCGGCGTCAAGGTCGGCGAGGTCACCGACATCTCGCTCGAAGGCGCGACCGTCGTCGTGAAGTTCCGGATCAAGGGCGTCGAGCTCGGCAACGAGACCACCGCCGCGGTGAAGGTCAAGACCATGCTCGGCCAGAAGTACCTCGCGCTCTCGCCCGCCGGCCGCGAGACGCTCGACGGCGCGATCCCGGTCGAGAACACCACCACCCCGTACGACGTCAACGCCGCATTCTCCGACCTGTCCGACACCATCGACACGATCGACACCGAGAAGCTCGAGGAGAGCTTCACGACCCTCGCGGACGCCTTCGAGGACACCCCGGAGTCGGTGCAGGGGATGGTCAAGGGCCTGACGGCGCTCTCGCGGACCATCTCCAGCCGCGACGAGGAGCTCGCCCAGCTCTTCGCCTCGACGACGAGCGTCACCGGCACCCTCGAGCAGCGCAACGCCGAGTTCGAGAAGATCTTCGACGACGGCAGCGCACTGCTCGACGAGCTCGCCGCCCGGCGCAAGGCGGTCAAGGCGATGCTCGACGGGACCGCGGCGCTCGGCACCCAGCTCAAGGGCCTGGTCGCCGACAACGAGAAGCAGCTGCGCCCCGCGCTGGCCGAGCTCGACAAGGTCACCGAGATCCTCCAGCGCAACCAGGACAACCTCACCGCCGCGCTGCAGAAGATCGGCCCCTACTACCGGATGATCGCCACCGCCATGGGCAACGGGCGCTGGGTCGACTCGTATCTGTGCGGCCTCTTCGACGACCAGCAACACCCCGTCCTCGAGAACGACGTCGTCCGTGACTGCGACCCGAACGCCGGAGGTGCCAAGTGAGGATCAACGGCAAGCAGTGGGTCATCGGCACCGTCATCATCGCGGCGCTCGGGCTGTCCGGGTTCGCGAGCGACCGCGTGCTCGCCGCCGGCGGGACGGAGGTGTCGGCGCTGTTCGAGGCGACGATCGGCCTCTATCCCGGGTCGGACGTGCAGGTGCTCGGCGTCCCCGTCGGCACCGTGACCGCGGTCGAGCCCGAGGGCGAGAAGGTCCGCGTCACGATGAAGCTCGACCGCGGCCAGCAGGTCGGGGTCGACACCGCAGCGGTGATCGTCGCGCCGACGCTGGTCAGCGACCGGTACGTGCAGCTCACCGAGCCGTACACCGGCGGGCTCAAGCTCGAGTCCGGCGACGTCATCAAGAAGACGGCGGTGCCGGTCGAGATCGACGACCTGTACGCGAGCCTCAACGACGTCGGCCAGCAGCTCGGCCCCGAGGGCGCCAACAAGAACGGGGCGTTGTCGCGGTTGATCGAGGTGGCCGCCAAGAACCTCGACGGCCAGGGCGCCGACCTCAACACGATGATCAGCGAGTTCGGCAAGGCCACCGGGACGCTGTCCAACAGCGACGAGGACCTGTTCGCGACGATCGGCAACCTCAAGTCGTTCAACGACATGCTCGTCGAGAACGACCAGAGCGTGGCCGACATCAACCGCCAGTTCGCCTCCGTCAGCGACTACCTCGCGGAGGACCGCGAGCAGATGGCCGAGGCCGTCAAGAACCTCGGCGACGCCATGGTCATCCTCGACGACTTCATCAAGGACAACCGCGACAACCTCAAGACCAGCGTCGACAACCTCAAGGGGCCGACCCAGGTGCTCGTGAACCAGCGCAAGTCCCTCGACGAGGCGGTGCGGACCATCCCGCTCGCCCTGCAGAACTTCCTCAAGGCCTACAACGTGCAGACCAACACCGTCGACGGCCGCGGCAACCTCAACGAGGTGTCGCTGTGGTCCACCAACGGGCTCGACGCCAAGACCTCCAGCGACGCGCCGCCAGTGCTGCTGCCCGGACTGGGGGAGGGCCGATGAAGGCGCGCGTCGGAGCACTCCTCGCCGCAGGGGTCCTCACGCTGTCGGGCTGCGGGGCGCTCAGCGGCGGAGTGTACGACGCGCCGCTGCCCGGAGGCGCCGACGTCGGGTCCGACCCGATCACCATCACCGCCGACTTCGAGGACGTGCTCGACCTCGTCCCGCAGTCCAGCGTCAAGGTCGACAACGTCGACGTCGGCCGCGTCTCCAAGATCGCGCTCAACCCCGACGGCAAGAGCGCCAAGGTCGAGCTCGTCGTCAACAGCGCGATCGCCCTCCCGGCCGGGACGACCGCACGGCTGCAGCAGACGTCGCTGCTCGGTGAGAAGTACGTCGCCCTGGTCCGCCCGACGCAGCAGGCCGTCGGCGACCCGGTCTCGGACGGCGACGAGATCCCGCTCGCCGCCACCTCCCAGGCCGCGCAGGTCGAGCAGGTCCTCGGCGCGCTGTCGATGGTCCTCAACGGCGGCGGGATCGGCCAGTTCCAGGAGATCTCGCGCGAGCTCCAGCAGGTCAGCGACGGCCGGCCCGAGGAGATCAAAGCGTTCCTGACGGAGATGAAGACGTTCGTCACCGCGCTCGACAAACGCAAGGGCGCCATCACCGACGCGATCGACGGACTCGCCCAGCTCTCGGCCACGCTCAACGACGACAAGGACAAGATCGCCACCGCGCTCGAGGACCTCAGCCCCGGCATGGAGGTGATCGTCCAGCAGCGCGAGCAGCTCGTCTCCATGCTGGAGTCGCTCGACAAGCTCGCCGACGTCACCGTCGAGACCCTCGACAAGGCGCAGGACGACATCGTCGCCGACCTGAGGCTGCTCGAGCCTATCCTCACGCAGCTCGCGAAGTCCGGGTCCGACCTGCCGAACTCGCTCGAGATCCTCCTGACCTACCCGTTCCCCGACTCGGTGCTCAGCGCGATCAAGGGCGACTACCTCAACGTGTTCGTCACGACGAACTTCCGCACGCTCCCGGCGGGCTGCAGCACGACCAGCTGTGCGTGGCCGCAGGTGAGCGGCGGGGCGGTGGGGTCCGCCCTCCAGCCCGGCACCGGCGCGGGGGAGGACGGCGACGCCGGCGACGGCCGTACGACCGAGGCTCCTCCTTCGCTCCTCCCGCCGACAAGCTCGCCCACCCCGGGCGCGATCGAGGAGACGATCCCCGTCCCGACCGACCCGTCGCCGTCCACCCGACAGCCCACGGACCCGATGGACTCGCCGACCAGCCCGTCGACGACGGACCCGAGCCCGACACCCACCGACCCGTCGCCGTCCTCAGGCGACGCCACCGCGCCGAAGGAGGGTGACGACTGATGCTCACCAGCCGTACGAAGACCCAGGTCGCCGCCTTCGTCGTGCTCGCCGTCACCGGCACGACCTACCTCGGGGCGAAGTACGTCGGCATCGACCCGTTCAGCTCCGAGTACCGCGTCACGGTGTCGCTGCCCGAGGCCGGCGGCATCTTCACGAACGGCGAGGTCACCTACCGCGGTGTGCCCGTCGGCCGGATCGAGTCGCTCACCAACGTGCAGGGCGGCGGAGTCGACGCCGTGCTGACGATCGACTCCGACGCCCCGGACATCCCCTCCGACGTCACGGTCCAGGTCGCGAACCGCTCGACGATCGGCGAGCAGTACATCGACCTGCGCGGCTCCGACACCTCCGACACCCTCGCCGACGGCGACCGGATCAGCGGTGGCGAGACGGCGATCCCGCAGGACATCGATGTCCTCCTGCGCACGGCGCGCGACTTCACCGCGTCCGTGCCCTCGGACTCGCTGACCACCGTGATCGACGAGAGCTACGACCTGTCGCAGGGAGCGAGCGTCCCGCTCAAGCGCCTCATCGAGACGTCGCTCGACTTCCACGAGGTCGCCGACCGGAACTTCCTCGTCTCGGCCGCTCTCATCAAGAACTCCGGCAGGGTGCTGCAGACCCAGCAGGAGGCGGCCGACAGCATCAAGTCGTACAGCGAGGACCTCAACCTCCTCGCCTCCACCATGGCCGACGCCGACGGAGACCTCCGCACGCTCATCGCGAACTCGCCGGCCGCTGCCCGCGAGGTCGATCAGCTCATCACCCAGGTCGGGCAGCCGCTCGGCGTCCTCATGAGCAACCTCGTCTCGACCGCGCAGGTGTTCGGCACGAACGCGAACGGCGTCGAGGACGCGCTCATCCGCGCACCCGAGGCGATCAGCGTCGGCTGGGCGGTGAACGGGTCGAAGGGCATGAACCTCGGCCTCGCCACGACATTCTTCGACCCGCTGCCCTGCACGTCGGGATACGGCGGGACGACGAAGCGTCCCGGCACGGACGCGAGCACCGGCAAGCCGTTCAACACGAAGGCGAAGTGCACGGCAGCCCCGTCGTCCGGGACCAACGTTCGCGGCCCGAACGCTCTGCCGAAGTCCGGCGGCAAGAGCCCCGCCGCGGCTAAGGTGACGGTCCCCGACACGCTCGGGGACCTGTTGGGAGGGAACCCGTGATCGATCAGGTCGAGGACGCCGACGAGGCGCAGGACGAGGACGAGGCCGCGGCGCCGCCTGAGGGGGAGGCGGCGCCGCTCTCGGGCGACGCCGCACGCCGTACTCCGTGGTGGAGGCGGTACGCGCTGCCGGCCGTCGCCGCGCTGGTGCTCGTTGTCGGTGTCTTCCTCTGGTGGCGTGCGGCCACCGACGACCAGCTCTCGCTCGCCGATACCCGCGACGAGGTCCTCATCGCGGCGACGCAGAACATCGAGACGATGAACACGCTCGACTACCGCGAGGTCGACGCCGGGCTCGCCGCCTGGATGGACGTCACGACCGGCACGCTCCACGACCAGCTCGCGCAGGTCGGGGACGACGAGCGTCAGCTGCTCGCCGACCAGAAGAAGATCTCCACCGGCAAGGTCGTCGATGCGGCCGTGTTCGCGGTCGACGAGGAGAAGGCGACCGTCGTGGCGTCGGTCGAGGTCACGGTCCAGGACGACGCGAAGCCCGACGAGGAGCCGTCGCTCAAGCGCAACCGCTTCACGGCCGACCTCGTGAACGTCGACGGGGAGTGGCTCCTGGAGAGCCTCGAGCAGGTGGCGGTGAACATCTCGTGAGCGGGTTGACGCAAGCACTCGGCCCGGTCCGGCAGCACCTCGTCGTGATCCTGTCCGCGCTCATGCTGGCCGTGGGAGTCGTCGGGCTGTGGATGGCGTACGACCTCCGCTCCGCCGACGCCGCGCAGAACCTCGCTGTCGTCGACGAGGACGCGACCGCCGAGGTGCAGTCGGAGGTCTCGCAGGCGCTCGTGAGCGTGCTGTCGTACGACTACGCCGACCCGGCCCCGACGGAGCAGGCTGCCGACCAGGTGCTCGCTGGCGATGCGCGCGAGGAGTACGACAAGCTGTTCGCGGCGCTGGAAGAGCGGGCGCCGGGGCAGCAGCTGACCCTCACCGCGCAGGTGCAGGTGGCTGCAGTCAAGACGCTCGACGACGACTCCGCCGAGCTGCTCGTGTTCCTCGACCAGTCGTCGCAGCGCGCGACCGACAAGGAGGCGAGCGTGTCCGCCGCGCAGCTGTCGGTGCAGGCGGAGAAGGTCGACGGGGCGTGGAAGGTGACAGGGCTGACGCCGCTGTGACCGCTGGCACGGCATCGTCGCGGCCCGGATTTGGGTCTCGCGGGGCCGTCCGGTAGTGTCGTACCTACCGACGCGGGGTGGAGCAGCTCGGTAGCTCGCTGGGCTCATAACCCAGAGGTCGCAGGTTCAAATCCTGCCCCCGCTACAAGGACCGAAGGCCCTTCCGGACAGCCCGGAAGGGCCTTTGGCGTTCCTGCGGGCCCACGGCGTGGATGGCGTCGGCTCAGTCGGGTCCCACCTCGTTGACGATGTCCTCGGCCGACAGCGCGCCGGGCGTGTACTTGGGCAGCCTCCAGGCGGGGAAGATCGCGACCAGCGAGATCCCTGCCACGATCAGGAACGACGCTCGTACCGCGCCGAGGCGCGCGTCCTCGTTGATCGCGACCGCCTCCTCGACCTGCTCGGGCGCTGCGCCGGTCGCCTCGAGCGCGCTCCGCAGCTCGGCGTCGGTCACGAAGTCGAGGTCGTCGAAGAGCGCCGACGTCTCGAGCTCGGGCGGCAGGTCGGACCGGTCGAAGCCGGACGCGAGGAGGAAGCCGAGGAAGCCGACCGCCACGACGCTGACGAGCGCCGCACCCAGCGCGTTCGACACGTTGTTCGCGACACCGCGCAGCGCACCCACGTCGCCGGCGAGCCGCTTGGGAGAAGCGGACACGAGCACGTTGAACAGCAGCGTGAGCAGCGTGCCCTCACCGATGCCGACCAGGAGCAGACCGAGAACGATCGCGGCGTTGCTCCAGTCCTTGCCGACGGTGAACGCGGCCACGACGAGGCCGACCGCGATCAGGCCGAACGAGACCGTCCCGAGGACGCGCGGCGGCAACCGGTCGTACAGGCGCACCGAGATCACGCCCGCGGCCGCGATCGCGACGGAGTACGGGAGGATCGCGACCGCCGAGAACAACGGCGTACGACCCTGCACGATCTGGACGTACAGCGGGATGAGGAAGCCCACCGCCAGCCCCAGGCTGCCCGCGACGAGGAAGGCGACGACAGCATTCCTCTCCTCCTTGCTGTCGAGCACCTCCGTCGCGAGCAGCGGCTGCCTCGCGGCGGCAACCCTCCTGTGCGACCACGCGAAGAACGCCTGACCGAGCACGATCCCGAGCACGATGAACACCGGCGCCGGGGACACCTCCAGGATCGAGAACGGCGCCGCGTCCGTCGCCAGCAGCGCGCCCCAGGTCTGGAGACCGTTGAAGCCGAGCAGGATGAGCGCGATCGCTGCCGCCGAGAGCACGACGCCGATGACGTCGATCCTGATGAGCGGCTGACGGGGGATCGGCGTCAGCCGGAAGCTGAGGACGAGCACGGCGAGCGCCAGCAGCACGATCAACCCGAACGAGTAGCGCCAGCTCAGCGCCGTGGCGAGGAAGCCGGCGACGACGAAGGTGACCGCGCTCGACACGGCAGGGATGCCCGCGAGCACCCCGAGCGACGTCTCCTGCTGCCGGCCGCCGTAGTTCGCGGCGATCAGGACCACGAACGTCGGAACCGCCGCGGCGGCCGCGACGCCGGCGATCGCCTGAGCGGTGTTCATGGTGCTCGCGTCGGTGCTGGTCGCCATCAGCACCATCGCGGCGCCGTGCACGACGACGCTCACCTGGAGCACCAGGCGCTCTCCGAAGATCTTGCCGATCTTCGCGCCCAGCATGACGAACGCCGCGACGAACAGCGAGTAGAGCAGGAGCGCCGTGGCCGTGGCCGTCGCCGGCGCGTCCAGGTCCTCGGCGATCGGCCCGAGCGAGACGGGCAGGACGCTGATGTTGATGCCCATCTGGAGCTGGGCCATGACGACGATGATCAGCGGCAGCCAGGGCGACCGGCGCACAGGTGCCTGCGCGGTCGTCGCGGTGGCCGGCGGATCCGTTGGTGTCGTCATCGACCCCTGTCGTACCACGTTCCCCGGTCGCGGTGTGCCTGGACGGACATGACGTGTAAGTGGTAACTTACGCATCATGTCGACGACCGCCGTGGATGCCTGGCACGCCCTGGCCGATCCGACGCGACGCAGGGTCTTCGCCCGTGTCGCGCGAGGACCCTGCTCGGTGACCGAGATCGCGCGCGGCCTGCCCGTCAGTCGTCCCGCCGTGTCGCAGCACCTCCGCGTGCTGCTGGAGGCGCGGCTGGTCGACGTCCACCGTCAGGGTCGTGAGCACCTCTACCGGCCGCGACCCGAGGGTCTGGACCAGCTGCGGCAAGAGCTGGAGACCTACTGGAACCAGACCATGACCGCCTTCAAGAACCTCGCCGAGCAGACCTATCAGCCGGCCGACTCGGCACCGGACGGAGGATCCGCAGATGAGCACCGCACCTCATGACCGTACGAGCCTGGACGTCGCCATCATCGTCGACGTCCCGATCGAGCACGCCTTCCGCGTGTTCACCGAGCACTTCGACGACATCAAGCCGCGGGACCACAACTTGCTCGCGGTGCCGATCGAGCGGACGGTCCTCGAGCCCCGCGTCGGCGGCACCATCCACGACATCGGCACCGACGGCAGCGTCTGCACCTGGGCCCGGATCCTCGCGTACGAGCCGCCTCGCCGTCTCGTGTTCAGCTGGGACATCAGCCCGCGGTGGGAGGTCGAGCCGGACCCGCGCCGTACGAGCGAGGTCGAGGTGCAGTTCGTCGCCGAGGCGCCCGAACGCACGAAGGTCGTCCTGCAGCACCGGCACCTCGACCGCCATGGCGACGGTTGGGAAGCCTTCACGACGCTCGACGCCGACACCGGCTGGCCGCTCTACCTCGAGCGCTACCGCGCGCTGACGGAGCCGGCCGCGAAGGGCGCTTGAGGCACCGGGAACCCCCGTGCGGGGGTCGGGCGGCGCGTCCGATAGGGTCGTTCCTACCGACGCGGGGTGGAGCAGCTCGGTAGCTCGCTGGGCTCATAACCCAGAGGTCACAGGTTCAAATCCTGTCCCCGCTACCACGACAGAGGCCCGATCCGCGCACGCGGGTCGGGCCTTGTTGCTGCTCCCGGCTCAGCGGACCTCCGGGAGCTCCTGCGCGGCGCCGAGCAGCACGCGGAACGGGTCGCCCTTCTCCTCCAGCCGGTCGAGCACCGTGCGGATCGTCCAGCGGTCGGGGCGCAGGTCGGGGTCGTCGAGCTCGTCCCAGGTGAGCGGCACGGACACGGGTGCGCCGGAGGCAGGCCGCGGCGAGTACGGCGCGACGAGCGTCTTGTTGATCGCGTTCTGGGTGTAGTCGAGCCGCGCGAGCCCCCCGCGCTCCTTCACGCCCCACTTCCAGCTCACCAGCTCCGGCACGACGCGTCCGACCGTCTTCGAGACCTTCTCCACCCAGGCGCGGGTGTCGTCGAACGTGTAGCCAGGGACGATCGGCACCCAGATCTGGATCCCTCTCCGCCCGGTCACCTTCGGCCGCCCGGTCACGCCGAGGTGCTCCAGCGCCGTACGGTGCAGGCGGGCGAGCACGAGCAGGTCGTCCCACGACGTCGTCTCACCGGGGTCGAGGTCGAAGAGGGCGTACGTCGGCTCGTGCGGCGCGTCGGTCCGCGACGTCCACGGGTGCCACTCGAGCGCTCCGAAGTTCGCGGCCCACACGAGCGCCGCCGGCTCGTCGGGGACGACGTACGTCGTCGTCTCGCCCTCGTCGGCCTCCGCGTTGTCCCACGAACCGAGCCAGTCGGGCGCGTGGGTGGGCCGCTGCTTGTGCCAGAAGCCCTTCTTCTCCGCGCCGTCGGGAAAGCGGTGCAGGTTGATCGCCCGACCTTCGAGATAGGGGAGGGCGACCGGCGCGATGCGTGCGGCGTACGCGAGGAGCTCGCGCTTGGTGACCGGCGGATCGCCCGGGAACAGCACCTTGTCGAGGTTGGTGACCTTGAGGCTCCGGCCGAAGACGTCCCACGTGCCCTGCTTGCCGAGTGCCTCGAGCGCGTCGATCGCCTCGTCGGAGAGCGGCTCCGGCAGCAGGGACACGCTCGCCTCGGCCGCGGGGAGGTCGGACCGCCAGAGGAAGTACGGGTCGGCCTTGACCTCGTCGTTCGTCCGTCCGCTGAGCACCGACCGGGGATGCTCCTCGGGGTCCCAGCCCTCGACGGCGTGGTCGTCCCGCTTGTGCAGCAGCATCCAGGCGTCCTCGCCGTCGCCGTCCTCCCGTCGTACGAGGACGAGCCGCCCGCGCAGCTTCTGGCCGTGGATCTCGGCGTGCAGCTCGCCCGACGCGACGGCGGCACGCGGGTCGTCGGTCTTGACCGGCTCCCACGTGCCGGTGTCCCACACGATGACGTCACCACCCCCGTACTCGCGGGACGGGATGACGCCCTCGAAGAAGAGGTACTCGACGGGGTGGTCCTCGACGTGCATCGCGAGCCGCCTCGTGCGGGGGTCGAGCGTCGGGCCCTTCGGGACGGCCCAGCTGACGAGGACGCCGTCGATCTCGAACCGCAGGTCGTAGTGGAGCCGGCTCGCCCGGTGCCGCTGCACCACGAAGCGCGGCGCGTCGCCCTCGGGAGCGAGGCCTCCCGAGGGTTCGGGGGTGCGCGTGAAGTCGCGCTTGCGTCGGTAGACCTCGAGCGGGTCGCTCATGGGTCCTCCGTTCCCCGGTCGGGCGGCGGTATGCCGAGCGCCCGGAGCCGGTCCTGGAGGTGGCGCTGCTCCGCGACGTTGACCGTCGCGACGATCGCCCGGCGGTACGCCGCAGCCGCGTCGTCGGCGCGTCCGGCCCGTTCGAGGAGGTGAGCGCGGACCGCGTCGACCCGGCCGAGGCGCGGGTGGTCCGCCTCCAGCGCGTCGAGCGCCGCGAGCGCGTCGTCGGGGCCCTGCACCATCCCGAGCGCCACGACCCGGTTCAAGGAGATCATCGGGTTGCGACCGGCCGTGCGGTGCTCGAGCACGGTGTAGAGCGCGTGGATCTCGTCCCAGTCGGTCGTCTCGGTGCTGGGCGCGTGCGCGTGGACCCCGGCGATGCAGGCCTGCAGCAGGTACGGCCCTGCCTCGGCGCCCGGGACGACGTGGTCGAGCAGGGCGAGACCCTCGTCGACCATCGCCCGGTCCCAGAGGCTCCGGTCCTGCTCGTCCAGGGGGACGAGCCGACCGTGCGGCCCGACCCGTGCCGGGTGACGCGCCTCGGTGAGCAGCATCAGGGCGAGGAGCCCGGCGACCTCGGTCGAGTCGGGTGCCGCCTCACGGAGCAGCCGCGCGAGGTGGATCGCCTCCCGCGCGAGGTCGGTGTTCTGGGCTGGCGCGCCCCTCGTCGTGTGGTGCGCCTCGGTGAACATCACGTAGAGGACGTCCAGCACGGGAGCGAGACGCTCGGCGACGTCGCCCGGACGCGTGAAACCGCCACCGAGCTCGGCGACGCGGCGCTTGGCGCGGGTGATGCGCTGCGCGATGGTCGCCTCGGGCAGCTGGTAGGCGTTGGCGATCTGCTCCGTCGTCAGGCCGGCGACGGCCCGCAGCGTCAGCGCGACCTGCGCGGACCGTGAGAGCGCAGGGTGGCAGCACAGCTCGAGCAGGAGGAGGGCGTCGTCGCTCGGCACGCCTTCGTGCCGCAGCGGCTCCTCGAGCAGCGCGACCCGGCCCTCCCGGTCGCGCCGTCGCTTGTCGCTGCGGACGCGATCGGCGTACCGGCGCCGTGCCGTCGTCGCGAGCCAGGCCTGGGGGTCGTCGGGAGGGTCGGTGGCCCACCGGACGTGCGCGTCGAGGAGCGCCTCCTGCACGGCGTCCTCGCACAGGTCGAACTGGCTGCTGCCGTAGGTCCGCAGCAGCCTGGCGAGGGTCTGCGGCGCGAGGTCGCGCCACAGGCCCTCGCCGGCGGGGCCGGGACCGGTCACCCGTCGCCCAGGTCCGAGAACACGACGGGACGGATCTCGACCGCGAGGCCAGGGATGCTCGCGTCCGGGATGAGCTTGGCGAGCTCGACGATGCGCGCCTCGTCCTCCACGTCGAGGAGGTAGAAGCCGCCCATGAACTCCTTCGCCTCGACGAACGGACCGTCGGTGACCTCCGGACCGCCACCGTTGCTGCGGACGACCTTGGACGTGCTGGGATCACCGAGCGCCTGGGTGGAGATGAACTCGCCGTTCTCCTTGGTGGTGGCCATGAACTGGCCGTGGCCCTCGCCGATCTGCTGCTGCTGCTCCTCGGTGAGGCTCTCCAGGACGGCGGGGTCGATGTGCATCAGGATCAGGTACTTCACGGGTCCTCCTCTGGACTGGGGCACCCGGGGTGAGTGCCACCCGGTGGTCGTCACCGTCCTCGCTGGTACGACACCACAGCACGAGAAACTTTGCCGAGTTCCGGCGAGCCTGTCGATAAGCGCGGTCCCGCGACGACCTACGGGCATGACTTCACCGAAGCTGAGCCTCCTGCTCCTCCTCCTGCCGACGGCCGTCGTCGCCGTGGACATCAACGTGCTGTTCCTCGCCGTCCCCGAGCTCACCGCCGATCTCGGGGCGTCGGCGACGCAGCAGCTCTGGATCACCGACGTGTACGGCCTCGTGGTAGGCGTGCTCGCGATCGTGGCCGGAGCGGTCGGCGACCGCGTCGGGCGGCGCCGGCTGCTGCTCCTCGGGTGCGCCGGGTTCCTCGCTGCATCGCTGCTCGCCGCGTACTCCACGACTCCCGAGATGCTCCTGCTCGCCCGCGTCCTCCAAGGCGTGGCCGGTGCGACCCTGATGCCGTCGACGCTCGCGCTGATCGGCGAGGTGTTCCCTGACGACGCCGCGCGCACGAAGGCGATCGCCACCTGGGCGACCTGCCAGTTCGCGTTCGCGTCGCTGGGTCCCGTCGTCGGCGGTCTCCTGCTGCACTGGTTCTGGTGGGGCTCGGTCTTCCTGCTGTCGGTCCCGGTCGCCGTGGTCGTGCTCGTGCTCGGCCCGCGGCTGCTGCCCGAGTCGCGGCCCTCGGACCGGGCTCCGCGCGTCGACCTGCTGAGCGCGGGACTCCTCATGGCCGTCCTGCTCGCGCTGTTCACCGCGATCAAGGCGTGCATCCCCGGTGCCGCGACGCCGCTCGCGGCCGCCATCGCAGCGGTGGTGGTCGCGGTCGGTGCCGGTGTCGTGTTCGTCCGCCGCCAGCGCCGCCTCGCCGATCCGTTCCTCGACATCGCCCTGCTCCGCGAGCCGGCGATCGTCGTGGCGGTCGGCAGCCTCACCCTCGCCGCCGTGGTGCTCGCGGGCACGGGGTTCTGGGTGACCCAGTACCTCCAGTCGGCCGTCGGCCTGTCGCCGCTGGCCGCCGCGGTCGCGTTCATGCCCATGGGCCTCGGCATCGGCGCGGGCACGTATCTCGCCCCGGTCCTCGCCCAGCGCATCGACCCCGACCGGCTGGTCCCAGCCGGCCTCGTCGTCTCGGCGCTCGGAGCACTCCTGCAGCTGACCGTGTCCGAGGGGACCGGGTACGCGCCGGTGCTGGTCGGCATCGCCGTCGTCGCCTTCGGGTGCGGGCCGCTGTTCGCGTTCGCGACGACCCGCATCATCTCCACCGCACCGCCGTCGGCCGCCGGTCGGGCGGCCGCGCTCGCGGAGACCAGCAACCACCTCGGTTCCTCGCTCGGGTTCGCGGCGGTCGGGAGCCTCGCCACCGCCGTGTACGCCTTGGCGCTGCGCCCCCTCGCGTCCGACCTCGGGCTCGCGGGTGCGACCGGGACCATGGCGGAGACGCGCGCCGCCGCGCAGGGCTCGCCGCAGCAGGAGGCGGCCTTCGACGCGATCGCGGTCGCGGCGACCGACGCGCTCCACGTGGTCGGGCTGTTCACCGCCGTCCTCCTGCTGGGGTGCGCGGTCCTCAACGCCCGTCGTACGACCGCGCGACGGGCACCGGAGACGACGTCGGCGCGGTAGGGTCCCGTCCGTGACGGAGATCGACACCACGGCGGTGACCGCATGAGCGCCGGGCGGCTGGCGCTCGTCGGCTGCTACACCACCCAGGGCGCCCCTGGCCTGCAGTCGGTACGGGTGCGTCCCGGGGGTGACCTCGAGCCGCTGGACGTTCTCGCGATGGAGTCTCCGTCGTGCGTCGTCTGGCACCCGTCGCTCCCGGTGGCGTACGCGACCAACGAGACCGCGGAGGGTGGCATCACCGCGGTCGTCGTCGACGACGCCGGGGGGCTGCGCCCGCTCGGTACGGCGCCGACGGGCGGCAGCCCGTGCCACGCCGCGGTCACCGCAGACGGGCGGTGGCTCCTCACGGCGGACTACACCGGAGGCAGCGTCTCGCTCGTCGAGCTCGGACCCGACGGCACGCCGCACGCGAGGGTGGACACGTTGGCGATGGTCGGCAGCGGACCGGTCGCCGACCGACAGGAGCAGGCGCACCCGCACATGATCGCCACCGACGTGCTCGGTGGCCTGCTGATCTGCGTCGACCTGGGCTCCGACCGACTGACCTCGCTGGCGATCTCGGACCGCGGCGAGCTCCGCACCGAGCACACGTGGCGCCTGCCGCCCGGCACCGGCCCCCGGCAGATCGTGACGCATCCCGACGGTGCCACCGCCCTGGTGCTGGGGGAGCTGTCGGCGACCCTGCTGCAGGTCGGGCTCGGGGACGCCGACGAGGCCGTCGTGCTCGCGGAGGTGCCGAGCACGACCCGCGCCGAGCGCGCGCTGCCGGCCCAGCTCACGGTGCACGATGACCTCGTCCTCGTCTCGAACCGCGGCCCCGACACCGTCGCGGTCTTCGACCCGGGCACGCCGGCGTTGGCGCAGGTCGCCGAGGTGCCGACCGGCGGTCGGTGGCCGCGGCACTTCGCGGTCGCCGACGGGCTCCTTCTCGTGAGCGACGAGGACTCCTCCACGATCGAGACCCTCGAGCTCGGTGCGGATTACGAGCTGGGGCGCCGCCTCAGCCGGTTCGCGACCTCGGCGCCCACCTGGGTGGCGCTGCAGCCGTAGCCGCACCGGCGAATCACGCGTTGTGTACGACGACAGCGGGCGCGTGCGGCGGGAGCCTGAGGAGTCCGAGGACCACCGCTCGGGCCGGACCGCCGAACGAAGGAGTGCCCGATGAGACGCGTCGCCGCCCTGGTCGTGCCGATCCTGTTCGTGGCCGCGGCCCTCACGGCCTGCAGCGAGGATGGCGACGGCGAGGCCGCCATCTGCGACTCGGTCTCCAGCCTCAAGGGCTCGGTCGAGGACGTGAAGGACATCGACCTCAGTGCGTCGGGCAGCCTGGAGGACCTCAAGAGCTCGCTCACCGAGGTCGGCAACGCGCTCGCCGACGTCAAGGCCCAGGCGAAGTCCGAGTTCTCCGCGCCGCTGTCCGCGGTCGAGAGCAGCTTCGACGCCCTCAAGGCGAGCGTCGAGGCCGCCGTCGCCGACGCGACGGCGACGACGGTGTCCGCGGCCGGCACCGCGCTGTCCACCTTCGGGACCGACGTCGAGGCCCTGGTCGACGACGTCGAGTCGACCTGCTGACGACGAGAGGACGGGCCATGGGCATCCTGCGCGGACGACGAGACGACGACGGCGAGGGCGGACGGCGGTTCCGCATGCGGGAGAAGCTCGCCTCGATCGGCGACGACTTCTGGATCGAGGACGAGGCCGGCGAACGCGCGTTCCGCGTGGACGGCAAGGCGCTCCGGGTCAGGTCGACCTTCGTGCTCGAGGACCTGTCCGGGCGGGAGGTCGCGACGATCCAGGAGCGCAAGCTGAGCGTTCGCGACAAGGTGGCGGTCGAGCGCGACGGCCGGACGCTCGCCACCGTGCACAAGGCCCTGGTGGGCATCCGCGACCGGTTCGCGATCGACGTGGACGGAGGCCCCGGCCTCAAGGCGCACGGCAACGTGGTCGACCACGAGTACGAGATCGAGCGCGACGGCGACACCGTCGCCCGCATCTCGAAGCGGTGGTTCCGCGTCCGCGACACCTACGGCGTCGAGATCGAGGAGGGCGAGGACGTCGCGCTCGTGCTCGCGCTCGTCGTCGCCCTCGAGTCCCTGACCGACTGAGAGAAGAGGCCCCCATGATCAGGCTCATCGACGACATGCCGCCCGGGACCATCGGGGTCGAGGCGGTGGGGAAGGTGACCGAGGAGGACTACCGCGACGTCCTCGTCCCCGCCGTCAGCGCGGCGCTCGAACGCGGAGACGTGCGGCTGCTGTACGTCCTCGGCGAGGACTTCACCTCGTACGCGCCGGGCGCGGTCTGGGCGGACACCAAGCTGTGGGCCCGCCACATCAAGGGGTGGAAGCGGGTCGCGATCGTCTCCGACGCCGACTGGCTGGAGAACAGCGTCAAGGCGTTCGGATGGATGGTGCCCGGTGACATCAAGGTGTTCGAGACCGACGACGTCGACGACGCGAAGGAATGGCTGGTCGGCCTCGACGACGACGATGACGACGACTGACCTCACACCGCAGGAGTGATGCGCTCAACCCGAGGTTGAGGTGACATCGGGGGATGGACGCCCACGAGATCCCGACGGTCGACGACCGCGCCGCGCGAGGCAAGGCGGTGCGCGACAGCGTCCCACGGTCCTCGCACGCCGGATGGGTGCCGGACCCGCACCGCCGGGACCCCCTGACGGTCCTCGAGGAGCAGGCCGCCGACCGGGTGGCCGAGCTGGTGCCGATCCGGTACGGCCGGATGGCACGGTCGGCGTTCGCCTTCTACCGCGGCGCCGCGGCGCTGATGGCGCAGGACCTGGCGAGCGTCCCGCACAGCGGGCTGAACGTCCAGCTGTGCGGTGACGCGCACCTGTCGAACTTCGGCACCTTCGCAGCCCCCGACCGCCGCCTGATCTTCAGCATCAACGACTTCGACGAGACGCTGCCGGGTCCCTTCGAGTGGGACGTGAAGCGGCTCGCGGCGAGCTTCGCCATCGCCGGTCGCGAACGCGGGTTCACGCCCAAGCAGCGCGAGGCGGTGGTCCGGTCCGCCGTCGCCTCGTACCGGACGTCGATGCGCGATCTCGGGAAGACCCGCCGGCTCGACGTCTGGTACGCCCGCGCGGACGTCGACGAGATGGAGCGGCAGGCCGAGGATCGGCTCACTCCGGACGAGGCGAAGCGGATGCGGCGCAACGTCGCGAAGGCACGGGCCAAGGACAGCGTGAAGGCGTACAGCAAGCTCGTCGAGGTCGTCGACGGCAGCCCGCGCATCACCAGCAGGCCACCGCTCGTGGTCCCGCTGCGGGACCTGCTCTCCGACCGGGAGCAGCACCGGCTGGAGACGTCGATCGACGCCCAGCTGCAGGCGTACGGCCGGAGCCTGCCGGCTGCCCACCGACACCTGCTCAGCGGCTTCCGGTTCGTCGAGGCGGCGCGCAAGGTGGGCGGCGTCGGGAGCGTCGGGACTCGGGCCTGGATCGCCCTCCTGCTGGGCAACGACGCCTACGACCCGCTCTTCCTGCAGCTCAAGGAGGCGCAGCCGTCCGTCCTCGAGGCGCACCTGCCGCACAGCGTCCACCGCAACCACGGTCAGCGGGTCGTCGAGGGGCAGCGGTTGATGCAGCCGGCGAGCGACGTGCTGCTCGGATGGATCCGCACGGACGGGATCGACGGGACGACACGCGACTTCTACGTGCGCCAGCTCTGGGACGGCAAGGGCTCCGCGCTCGTCGACGTGATGTCGGCGGCGACCATGGTGGCGTACGCCGAGGTGTGCGGGGCGACGCTGGCGCGGGCCCACGCGAGGTCCGGCGACGCGGCCGAGATCGGCGGCTACCTCGGCAGCAACGACCGTTTCGACCGGGCGCTCGCCGACTTCGCGGAGGCCTACGCCGACCAGAACGAGCGCGACCACGCCGCGCTCCGGGACGCGATCGACGCGGGGAGGGTCGCGGCTGAGGACGCGTGACGCCCACCGCTCTCCAGTCCGGCGGTGAGCCTGGTCCCATCGCGGAGTGCGCAGGTGGGACCCAGCTCACCGCCGCGGGCGCGGAATGGCGGGATGGGGCCGGCAGCCGGTCGTCAGCGGGTCACTGGAGCGCCGCGGTCAGGCGCATCACGTTGTCGATGTAGGCCGAGCCGCGCCCGCGTGCCAGCCAGTCGTCGAGCGTGAGCTCCTTGGACACGCGGCGGTACTCGTCCTCGACGTCGCGGACCTTCGCCACGATGTCGGGGCCCAGCATCATCAGCGACACCTCGTAGTTCAGCGCGAACGAGCGCATGTCCATGTTGCTGGACCCGAGGACCGCCACGTCGTCGTCGACGCTGAAGAACTTCGCGTGCAGGATCCACGGCGCCGGGTAGAAGTAGATCCGCACGCCGGCGCGCAGCAGCGCCTCGTAGTACGACCGCTGGGCGTGGAACACCATGAACTGGTCGCCCTGCTCGCTCACGAACAGCTCGACCTCGACGCCCCGCTGCGCCGCGGTGGTGACGGCGTACAGCAGCGACTCGTCGGGGACGAAGTACGGGCTCGTGATCGACAGGCGCTTCTGGGCGGAGTAGATCAGCGTCGTGAACAGGCGGAGGTTGTTCTCGGTGGCGAAGCCGGGGCCGCTCGGGATGACCTGGGCCTCGACCTCGCCAGACGGCGGGGCCACCACCCCGATCTCGTCCTCGAGCTTCTCGCCCGTCTCGCTGTACCAGTCGGTCGCGAACAGCACGTTGAGCGCGGTCGCGACCGGCCCCTCGACCCGCGCCATCAGCTCGACCCACTCGCGGCCGGCCTTGTGGTTCTTGGGCTTGTTGTAGCCGGGCTCGGTGAGGTTCTGCGAGCCGGTGAAGGCGACACCGCCGTCGACGACCAGGATCTTGCGGTGGTTGCGCAGGTCCGGTCGGCGCCACTGACCCTTGAGCGGATGGATCGGCAGCATCGCGTGGGCGTCGATGCCGGCCGCCTCCAGCCTGGTGAGGAACTCCTGATAGCCGGGGATCCCGCGCGAGCCCAGGTGGTCGAACAGCATCCGCACCGTCACGCCGCGGCCCTTCGCCCGGACGAGGGCATCGAAGAACGGTGCGGTCACGTCGTCCCAGGCGCTGATGTAGAACTCCACGTGCACGAACGACTGTGCACGCTCGATCTCGGCCGTCATCGCCGCGATGCTGTCGGCGTAGCCCGGGTAGAGCGCGATCGCGTTGCCGGGCATCGCCGGGAGCGCGCCGAGGTTGCGGTTGAGGGTCGCGGCCGACTGGACGTACGCAGGTCCGTCGAAGTCGGTCCCGAGCGTCGGCACCGGCGCCGTCCGTTCGGCGACCTCGGCGTTGACCTCGGCCTGCTGCGCGTGGCGCCGCCGGCCGAGCGAGGTCCGACCCAGCATCAGGAACAAGAGGATGCCGCCGAACGGGATGATGAGGATGAGCAGCAGCCACGCCATTCCGCTCGACGGTCGCCGGTTGCGGGGTACGACCCCGAGCGCGATCACCTTGATCGCCAGGTCAGCCAGGTACAACGCGGTCGCGATCCATGCAGCCATGCCTCACCCTCCCTCACCTGGGGGCCCGAAGACCTCACTCGTGGAGGGTGAGGCTGTGGCTGACGGCTCAGCGCCCGTAGGCGTAGTCGCGTCCGTGCACCGCCAGCGCCCAGATCACGAAGACGTCCAGCGCGATGATCAGCGTCGACCAGAACGGGTAGTACGGGAGGAACGCGAAGTTGGCGATCGCGCTGATCACGGCGAGCACGATGCCCACGACCCGCCCCCAGGTCTGCCCGGCGATCACGGCGAAGCCCGCGAGGGCGACGACGACACCGACGATGAGGTGGATCCACCCCCACGTCGTCGTGTCGAACTGGAGAATGTAGTTCGGAGTCGTCACGTAGAACTCGTCGTCGATCAGCGCGACCAGCCCCGCGATGGCATGGAACACGCCGATCATGATCATCATCACGCCGGCGAAGAGGATGAAGCCCGTCGCCCAGGCTCCTGCCGTCGACACCTCCTCGCGTGCGTCGCCGTAGTGCGCAGCAGACTGTCCGGCCATGGCGGTTTCCTTCCTGATAGGCCCGAGAGCTCTCGTCTTCGACGATCATCGACGTCCCCGGGGACGACCGTCGTCGTACAGATGGCATGAACCGCCGTCGTCGACGATCACCACATCTGCGTGATGTGCCCGGGGCGACCTCGTGGCTGACTGGTGTCCTGCGCGAAGGAGGGGGACCGTGGACTACACCGACCGGCTGCGGCGCCTCGCACTGAACGACGCGGCCCTGGCCGCGGGGTCTGGCGTCTCGGGCCGGACCACGCTGCTCGACCCTGTCCTGGATGCGCGCACGCTGGCGCTGGTGCGCATCGGGGCGCTCGTCGCCGTCGGCGGAGCGTCGCCGTCGTACGAGGCCCAGGTCGAGGCCGCCGTGTCCGCGGGCGCGAGCGCGGCGGAGATCGTCGACGTCGTGTTCGCCGTCGCGGCCGTCGCCGGCCTCCCTCGCGCTGTCGCGGCTGCGCCGCACGTCGCGGTCGCCCTGGGCTACGACCTCGAGGCCGCGCTCGGGGAGTGGCCGGCCTGAGCGAGCGCGCGTCAGGCGCCGAGGAGTCCGAGGCCGGTCGCCCGGTCCACGGCTTCGCTGCGTGAGGACACGCCGAGCTTCCGGTAGATCGACGCGACCTCCGTCCGAACGGTGTTGCGGGAGATGAAGAGGCGCTCGCCGATCTCCCCGATGGTGAGGTGCGTCTGCAGGTAGGGCAGCAACCGCAGCTCCGCCGGGGTGAGCGGGACGCTCCCGGGGACCGTGGCGGCGGCGTTCGCGTCGACCATCTCCCGCAGAGCGGTGACCTCGTCGCCGAGCGCGCCGAGGTGCGGGCGGCGGAGCATGAGGTCGTCGATCTCGCGCAGGAGGTGTCGGGTGCTCGCGTGCTCGCCCCGGCTCCAGGCGATCTTCGCGAGCCCCAGGCGGACCCGGACCGCGACGATCGGCAGGGCGACGGTGCACATCGGGCGCGACCGCATGGCCTGCGTGAAGGAGCGGTCGGCACGCTTGAGCTCGCCACCGTGCAGCGCGAGCCGCGCGTCCGCGACGACGGCCAGCACGGAGGTCGCGTAGCCGTGCATCCGGTGTTCCTCGAGGCTCGTCATCGCCGTAGCGACGTGCTCGGCCGCCTCGTCCCAGCGCCCGCGGTCCATGGCGAGGAATGCGAGCTCCGCCTCGCAGACGACCACCCCGTCGGAGTTCGAGTGCGCGACGGCGATCGACGACGCCTCGGAGAGCAGCGTGCGCGCCTGCTCCGCGTCGCCGGCCAGCAGGTGCGCCTCGGCCTGGAGGCAGAGCGCGGTGTCGCGCCACGGGCTCCAGGCGGGCTCCTCGGCCACGGCCACCAGCGCGTCCTCCATCATCCGCTCCGGGCCGTCGGGACACATCACGGCACGCAGCATCGCCCGACCGGACGCGAACGAGGCCGTCCCGTCGACGGGCGCCTGGTCGTACGACGCCGCGTCGACGACCGACGCCCAGCGCAGCGCGTCGACCGCGTTGCCGCTCACGGCCGAGACCCAGCCGGCGAGGACGGCGAGCGGAGGGTACGCCGCGACCGCGCCGTCGCCGAGGGTGCTCAGCCAGCGCTGGACCGTGGAGATGTTGCCGGCCTCGTACGTCGCGAAGGTGAGCTGGGCGGCCAGCTGGACGCAGCGGTCCCGCTCGGAGGTGTTGAGGAGGTGCTCGAGCGCGAGCGCGGTCGACCCGGCCGACTCGTACCAGTCGGCCGCTCGCAGGTGCAGCTTGTCGATCTCCTTCGGCTCGACACGACGGAGCTCGCCGAGCAGGAACTCCCGGAAGAGCGCGTGGTAGCGGTACCAGGAGCGGCGCCGGTCCATGGGGACGAGGAAGGCGTTCGTCGCCTCCAGCCGCTGCAGCTGCTCCTGCCCGTCCGCGGACTCCAGGAGCGCGTCGCACAACGGCCCGCTCAGCTGGTCCAGCACGGCCGTGCGGCGGAGGAAGCGTTGCGTCGCCTCCGGGAGCGGGCTCAGCGACTCCCCGTACAGGTAGTCGGCGACGAACCGGTCGTCGCCCGAGATCGAAGCCACGTCGCCCTCTCGGGTCCCCGCGATCAGGGCGGCGAGATAGAGACCGACGGGCCAGCCCTCGGTCCGGTCGGTGACGACGGCGAGCTCTTCCGGGGTCGCGGGCACGCGAGCCTCGGCGAAGATCGCCGCAGCCCCGGCCGCATCGAGAGCGAGATCGGCGCTGGCGATCTCCGTCGCGCTCCCCGCCGCGCGCAGTCGCGCCAGGTGCGGCTGCTCCGACCGGCTCGCCGCGACCAGCTGCGAACCCTCGGGCACGCCGGAGACCACGACGCCCAGGACGTCGTGGCTGGCGGCCGAGCGCAGCTCGTGGAGGTCGTCGACGACGAGGACGAAGGGGCGAGGACTGGTCCGGAGGAACGTCGCGAGCCGGGGCGCCGTACGACCGAGCGGAGAGAGCCCGACGCCGTGTGCGGCGGTGACGAGCTCGGCCCGCTCGGGGAAGATCTGAGCGTACGCCGACGCCAGCACGGCGAGCAGCACGGCCGGGTCGTCGTCGAAGCGGTCGAGCGAGACCCACGCGACGGGTCGCTCCTCGGTCGCGGCCCACTGGGCGAGGAGGGTCGACTTGCCGTAGCCGGCCGGTGCGGTGACGCCGACCGCACGTGCGCCGCTGTCGCGAGCGCGGTCGACGAGGCGTGCTCGGCTGACCGATCCCGCCCGAGGCTCTGGGATGCGGAACTTGGCGTCGAGCAGCTGCCGGTCCAGCGGGTCGCCGGCGGCCGAAGGCACGGCCGCGGCGGAGTCCTGAGCCATAGGTGCGAGCCTAGGATCGGATCGTCCGAGGGGCGTGGTCCTTGCATGAACGGCAGACGACGGGGATCCGGTCCGGCTCACGCGCGGGCCGTGACCAACCAGGCGAGGTACACCCCGTACGCGGCGACGAACGCCCCGCCCTCCCACCGGTTGATGCGGCGTCCGGTGAGGAACACCGGGACGCAGGCGAGCGCCACCACGGCCATCAGCACGAGGTCCGCTGCGAGGACCTCGTCGGGAACCCGCACGGTGCCCGGGGCGACGATCACCGTCGCCCCGAGGATGAAGACGAGGTTGTAGACGCTCGACCCGAGGAGGTTGCCGAGGGCGAGGTCGCGATCGCCGCGGATCGTCGAGATCACCGTGGTCACGAGCTCGGGAGCCGACGTCCCGATGGCGACGACGGTCAGGCCGATCACCGCGTCGCTCACCCCGAGCGCGGACGCGGCGTCGACCGCTCCGCGGACGAGCAGGTCGGCGCCGACGACGATGATCACGAGACCGCCGACGAGGGCCGCCGCGTCGCGGACCGCTCCACCGGGCCTCGGGACGGCGGCACGGTCGTCGCCGGCACGGTCGCCGCCGGCACGGTTGTCGCCGGGCGACACGGCACCGGCCTCGGCGCCACCGGCCTCCGCGGCGTCAGCGCGCCCGGCACGGAGCACGCCGTACGTGTAGGCGATGCCGAGCGCGACGAGCACCGCTCCCTCGAACGTCGACAGCGTGCCGTCGCGCCCCATCACGAACACCAGCACGGCGGCAGCCGTCATCGAGGGGAGGTCGAAGCGCAGCGTCCTCGACGCGAGGGAGATCGGCCGGATCGCCGCGCTGAGGCCGAGGATCAGGAGCAGGTTGACGAGGTTCGTGCCGACGATGTTGCCGACGGCGAGGCCCGCGCTGTCGCGTCGCGCCGCGTCGATGCCGACCGCGAGCTCGGGCATGCTCGTCCCGAGGGCGACGACGGTCAGGCCGACGGTGATCGGCGTGATCCCGAGCCGGGTGGCGATGCCGGCGCCGCCGCGGACGAGCAGCTCGGCCCCGACCACGAGGCCGACCAGCCCCAGGAGCATGACGAGCGCCGTCGACATGGGATCACTCTGGCAGGCCCCGGGCTCCCGCGCGGGGCGGCCGTCAGCGGTCGCGCGTGAGGAACCCGGCGAACCCGACGCCGCCCAGGCACACGACCATCGCGCCCACGCCGCCCAGCGGGATGTCGGCGCCGTCGTCGGGCAGGGCCATCAGGTAGACGATCGAGGCGACGAGCCCGGCCGCGAGGACCACCGCGACCACCCCGTACGACGGGTTGGGTGGGTCGGTCCGCCGCCACACGACGACCGTCACCGCGAGCGCGACCGCGGCGAGCACCAGCGGCGCGAGAGCGAGCGGCCCCACCAGCTGCGCCGTCGCGAACAGCACCACGAAGGCGAGCAGCACGGCCGCCGTCGCGACGTGGACCGCTCGCGCGGGCCGGGCGGTCGACCAGTCCTGCGTCCGTTCCCCCATGGCGTCACCGTACGGTCACCGAGGGTCAGGCCCGCCGGCGCGCGCCGTACGATCCGGGCATGCGCCGCTCACCCTCCGACCAGCCGATCCGCAGCCTCGCCGTCTTCCTCGCCTCGCGCGACGGCAACGACCCCGCGCTGCTGGAGATGGCGTACGAGGTGGGCGCCCAGATCGCCGAGCGCGACATCGAGCTCGTGTACGGCGGGGGTGGCAGCGGTCTCATGGGTGCGGTCTCGCGCGGGGCGCTGGACTACCGTGGACAGGTGTACGGCGTGATCCCGTCCTTCATGGTCCAGCGCGAGTGGGGCCGCACGGATGAGCCCGGGCTGGAGATGAAGGTCGTCGGGACGATGCACGAGCGCAAGGCGATGATGACCGAGCGCGCCGACGCGTTCCTGGTGCTCCCCGGCGGGCTGGGCACGCTGGAGGAGATGTTCGAGGTGTGGACCTGGCAGACGCTCGGCCTGCACGCCAAGCCGCTCGGGCTGCTGAACCCCGGCGGCTTCTGGGACCCGCTGGTCGCCATGCTCGACCGCATCGCTGGACATGCCTACATGAGCCGGGACCTCGTCGACGCGCTCGTCGTCGACGCCGACCTGCCTACCGTGATCGCGGGGCTCGAGCGCCGGGTGGTCCGCCGCTGAACGTCGCGCGGTACGCGGTCGGGCCGAGCCCGACGTGGCGGACGAACAGCCGGGAGAACGTCGCCGCGTCGCGGTAGCCGACGTCGCGCGCGACCTGCTGGGCGGTCCGGTCCGTCCGGGCGAGCAGGTGCTGGGCCCGGCGTACGCGCGCCCGCTGGAGGTAGCCGAGCGGCGTGTCCCCGGTGTCGGCCTTGTAGCGCCGGAGCATCGTCCGGGTGCTCGTGTGGAAGGCGTCGGCCAGGGCCGACAGGTCGTACCGCTCGTCGAGGTGCTGGTCGAGCCAGCGCTCCACCCGGGCGGAGAAGGTGCTGCCCGTGGTCGGGAGCATCCGCTCGTCCACGTACGGCGCCTGGCTCGAGCGCGCGTCGTCGACCAGGGCGATCCGGGCCGTGCGCCGCGCCGCGGACGGTCCGCAGTGGCGCCCGACGAGATCGAGGACGAAGTCGTACATGGCGGAGAACCCGGCGGTCGTGGTGACTCCCGCGTCGTTGACGACGAGGGCCTCCGGCGTCACGGTGGAGCCGGGGAAGCGTCGCGCGAGCGCGTTGGCGAACAGCCAGGAGGTCGTCGCCCGTCGGCCGTCGAGCAGTCCGGCGGCGCCGAGGAGGAACGCCCCGACGCAGATCGAGACCACCGCCCGTCCGCTCTCGGCGTGCGCGGTGATCGCGGCGACCTCGGGCCTGACGCCGGCGAGCCTCGCGTCGAGGTCGACCGAGGGCACGAGCTCGAAGCCGGGTACGACGAGCACGTCGACCTCGCGCATCGGGCGCACCCCGATCGGGACGTCGCCGGTGGCGAGGACGCGCCGCCTCGGCGACATCACCGACGTGGCGAACGGGGCCGTGCCGATGCCCTCCGCCCGGGACACGTGGCCGCCGATCGTGAGCAGGTCCAGGACGCCGAAGACCTCCGACGCGAAGCATCCGGGATAGGCGAGCACGCCGACGCGCAAGGGCTCTTCTGTCACGGGGATCCTCTCTGCCGAGGTGGCGAGATTACCTCTGATCGTGGCGATCTCGCCGCTTCGAGACGCCGCGCGGCGCGGCGACGATGGGGTGTCCGCCCGACCGAGGAGACCTGATGACGATGCACGACGTGGATGGCGACCCGCTCGAGGACTTCGAGCACCGCCGTTTCGCGGCCGAGGGGACCGAGAAGCTCGTGCACGTCGCCGGCAGCGGGCCGGCGGTCGTCGTGATGCCCGAGATGCCGGGGATCAGCCCGGACGTGCTGCGCTTCGCGCGGTGGGTCCGCGACGCCGGCTTCACCGTCTACGTCCCGTCCTTGTTCGGCGTCGACGGGGCGTACCCCCGGGCCGACGAGGGCACGGCGGTGATGAAGCGGGCCTGCGTGAGCGCCGAGTTCCGCGCGTTCGCCGGCGGCGGCACCAGCCCGGTGGTGACCTGGCTCCGCGCGCTCGCGCGGCTCGCCCACGACGAGTGCGGCGGGCCCGGTGTCGGCGCCGTCGGGATGTGCTTCACCGGCAACTTCGCGCTCACGATGACGCTCGAGCCGTCCGTCGTCGCCCCCGTCCTCAGCCAGCCGTCGCTGCCGCTCGACGACCCGGCGGGTCTCGAGATGACGCCAGAGGACGCGGAGGCGGTGCGCGAGCGCTTCGCACGCGACGACCTGCGCGCGCTCGGGCTGCGCTTCGCGGGCGACCGTTGGTGCACGGGGCAGCGCTTCGCGGCGTACGCCCGGCTGCTCGGGGAGCGGTTCGACGGGCGCGTGCTCGACGGTGACGTCGCGAACCCCGAGCCGCCGCCGTTCTTCCGCGACGTCGTCGGGACTCCGCACAGCGTCGTGACCGCGCACCTCGTCGACGAGGAAGGGCACCCGACGGTCGAGGCGCGGGACGCGATCATCGCGTACCTCACCGAGCGCCTCGTCCCGGTCGCGCGATGAGTTCCGTCCTGCGGCGCGGTCCACCCGGCGTACCGAATCCCACGAACGGAGCCGCCCATGCGTGACGTCGTCGCCTACATGCTCGTGTCGCTCGACGGCGTGGCCGAGTCGCCCGACCGGTTCGTCCTCGACTTCGACGACGTCATGTACGCCAACCTTGCCGCGGTGATCGGGACGCAGGACGCGGTCCTGCTCGGCCGACGGATGTATGACCAGTGGGTCGAGGACTGGACCGGCTCCGACCTCGAGCCGTTCGCGAGCTTCATCAACGGGGTGCGGAAGTACGTCGCGACGTCGCACCCGTTCGAGCCGGAGTGGCAGGCGACGACGGTGGTCGACGGGTCGTTCGAGGACTTCGTGCGCGACCTCAAGCAGCAGCCCGGCGGCGAGATCGGCGTGCACGGCAGCCTCACGCTCGCCTCGTCGCTGCTCGCCGCGGGACTCGTCGACCGGCTCCGCCTCGTGGTCGCGCCGGTGGCCGTGGGGGACGGTCGGCGGCTCTGGGACGGCCTCGCCGACCGCCAGCGGTGGGAGCTGGAGCGGGTGGTCGGGACGCCGACCGGGAGCCTGCTCGTGGACTACCGCCTGAAGCCCTCCGCCTAGCGGCGGTCTGCGCGCCCGCGCGCGATCCGGTTGTGTGAGGCGTATGACCCGCTACGGCCTCCACGCCAGCCACGAACAGATCGCGCCGCAGCAGCTGCTCGCCGACGTCCAGCACGCCGAGCGGGCGGGCTTCGAGGCGGCGATGTGCTCGGACCACTTCTCGCCGTGGAGCCACCGGCAGGGACACTCCGCGTTCGCCTGGGCCTGGCTCGGTGCGGCGATGGCGACGACCGACCTCACGTTCGGCGCGGTCAACGCGCCGGGACAGCGCTACCACCCGGCCGTCGTCGCGCAGGCCGTGGCCACGCTCGGCTCGATGTTCCCCGGCCGCTTCTGGGTGGCGCTGGGCAGCGGCGAGGCGAGCAACGAGCACATCACCGGTGACGGGTGGCCGCGCAAGGAGGTGCGGACCCAGCGGCTCGAAGAGTGCGTCGGGATTATCCGTCGGCTGCTCGACGGCGAGGAGGTCAGCCACGACGGCCTCGTGACGGTCGACCGTGCGCGGCTCTGGGAGGTACCGGACCCGCGGCCGCGACTCGTCGGACCCGCCGTGTCGTTGGACAGCGCCGCCCGTGTCGCCGCCTGGGGCGAGGGGATGGTGACGGTGAACCAGCCGCTCGACGCCCTGCGGGAGCGGGTCGACGCCTACCGCGGTGCCGGCGGGGTCGGAGCGCTGGCGCTCCAGGTCCACCTGTCCTGGGCGCCGACCGAGGAGGAGGCCGAGCAGGTCGCCCACGAGCAGTGGCGCAGCAACGTCTTCGGCGAGCCGATCTCGTGGGACCTGGAGACCGCCGAGGCGTTCGACGCGGTCTCGGCCGACGTCTCGGTGGAGAAGGTGCGCACCGTCGTCGACGTCTCGTCCGACCTCGGGTGGCACCGCGACCGTCTCGCCTCGTACGCGGAGCTGGGCTTCGACGAGATCTACCTCCACCACGTGGGGCAGTCGCAGGAGCGGTTCATCGACGCGTTCGGCGAGCACGTGCTGCCGGACCTGAAGGAGGCGTGACCCATGGCGCGCAGCGTCAGCACCGGAGACCTCTGGTGGAAGAACGCGGTGATCTACTGCGTGGACGTCGAGACGTACTTCGACTCCGACGGCGACGGGGTCGGCGACCTCGTCGGTCTGACCCAGCGCATCGACTACCTCGCCGAGCTCGGCGTCACCTGCCTGTGGCTGATGCCGTTCTACCCGACGCCAGACCGCGACGACGGCTACGACGTGACCGACCTCTTCGGCGTGGACGGGAGGCTCGGCACGCACGGCGACCTGGTCGAGCTGGTGCGCGCGGCGGACGACCGCGGCATCCGGGTCATCGCCGACCTCGTCGTGAACCACACCTCGGCGGAGCACCCGTGGTTCAAGGCGGCGCGGCGCAGCACGACCAACCCGTACCGCGACTTCTACGTCTGGCGCTCGGACCCGCCCCCGGACACCTCGGACAAGGTGGTCTTCCCGGACAAGGAGGACAGCATCTGGGCGTACGACGAGCGCACCGGCGAGTGGTACCTGCACCACTTCTACTCCCACCAGCCGGACCTCAACTTCGCCAACCCGAAGGTCCGCGAGCACATCGCGAAGTCGATCGGGTTCTGGCTGCAGGTCGGGCTGGCGGGCTTCCGCGTGGACGCCGTACCGTTCCTCATCGCCGACGTGGACACCGACGGGGACGACGTGCCGGGGGACCCGCACGAGTACCTGAAGGCGCTGCGGTCGTTCCTCGGAAGGCGCCGCGGCGACGCGATCCTGCTCGGCGAGGTCAACCTGCCGCACAAGGAGCAGCGCGCCTACTTCGGCGGCTCCGACGGCGACGAGCTCACCATGATGTTCGACTTCATCGGCATGGAGGCGCTCTACCTCGCGCTGGCGCGGGAGGACGCCCGCCCGCTCGCCAAGGCTCTGAAGGCGCGGCCGAGGATCCACCCGGACTGCCAGTGGGCGACCTTCGTGCGCAACCACGACGAGCTGATCCTCGACAAGCTGTCCGACCAGGAGCGGGCCGACGTGTTCGCCGCGTTCGGACCCGAGCCCGCGATGCAGATCTACGGGCGCGGCCTCAAACGCCGCCTGCCGACGATGATGGGCGGCGACCCGCGCCGGATCCGCATGGTCTACAGCCTCCTCTTCAGCCTCCCGGGGACCCCGACGCTGTACTACGGCGAGGAGATCGGCATGGGCGAGGACCTCGAGGCCGAGGGACGGATGGCCGTCCGGACGCCCATGCAGTGGGAGCCCACGCGCAACGGGGGGTTCTCGACCGCGCCGCCGCGCCGACTGATCCAGCGGCTGGTCCCGGACGGCTACGGTCCTGAGCACGTCAACGTCGCGGACCAGAAGCGCGACCCCGACTCCCTGTGGAACTTCATGCGCGCCCTCGTGCAGACCTATCGCGAGTGCCCAGAGCTCGGGTGGGGCGACTTCCGGGTCCTCGCCGCGCCGAGCAGAGCGGTGATGGCGCACCGGTGCCACTGGGAGGGATCGACCGTGGTGGCCGTGCACAACCTGTCCGCGGACCCGGTCACGGTCCGGATCCCGATGGACCCCGAGGATCTCGCCGGGGACGAGCCCGTGTGGCTGGAGGACCTCGTCGCGCACGAGGAGACGGAGGTCGCTCCGGACGGTGCGGTGGAGCTGGCGCTGGAGGGCTACGGGCACCACTGGATGCGGGTGCGACGGGGCGCGCCCGCGGCGTGAGCGAAGCGCTGGGTGGTCTAGTCGCTCGACGAGAGGAGGTCGTCCAGCCGTGCCGGTCGCGCGGCCGCCGGCAGTGCGACGAGCGCACCGACGAGCGCGCCGGCGCACAGGTCGCGGACCTCGTCGCGGGGAGCGGGCGGGGTCGCCTCGGCGGCCTCCAGCCAGGCATGGGCCGCCGCGCGGAGCAGCGGGATCCAGCTGCGTACGGCGATCGTGAGCAGCGCGTGCGGACGGCCGTCAGGCTCGAGGACGTCGAGAACGCGCTGCTCGTGGAGGCTCGTCGACCGCTCGATGATCGCCTCGACGTCGGGATCCGCGCTCGCCGCGCCGCGGTGGATGGCGCGCATGCCCTCGCGGTTGGCGCGGCAGTGGTCGAGGTAGCTCTCGATCCCGCCGTACAGCTGCTCGCGGGGGGTGAGTGCGGGGTCCGGCGCCGTCGCCTCCGCCAGGTGGCTCGCGGCCCGGTCGAGCAGCGCGGCGAAGAACGCCCGCTTGTTCGGGAAGTAGTGGTAGAGCAGGCCGCGCGACACCT
Organism: Mumia spirodelae; assembly: GCF_050632745.1. Lineage (NCBI taxonomy): Bacteria > Bacillati > Actinomycetota > Actinomycetes > Propionibacteriales > Nocardioidaceae > Mumia > Mumia spirodelae. The sequence continues at coordinate 1,107,887 of NZ_JBODSD010000001.1, forward strand.
CGGCCATCTCGGCGACGCGCTCGATGTGCACGTCCTCGTACGGCTGGGTCGCGAAGAGCTGCGCGCCCAGCGTGAGCAGCTGGTCGCGCCGCTGCTCGGGGGAGAGCCTGGTCCTCGAGGACGTGCCGCGCGTCGCCACGAGGCGAGACTACTTGACACGGGTTCAGCAACGGGGCCAATCTTGTTGAACCGACGTGCAACAAGGAGTTACCGATGCGCAACGCCTGGTCCGGCCACACGTTCCCGCACCCTGCCGGACGGCGACGCTGGATGAAGGACGCCGGCAGCATGGATCCCGAGCGCCCCGTGCAGCACATCCTCGAGCACCACCGTGACCTCGGACCGATCTTCGAGATCATCGTCTTCGGGCAGAAGTTCGTCTTCGTCACCGACGCCGAGCTCGCGGCCGAGCTCAACGACGAGAAGCGCTTCGTGAAGGCCAACTCGCCGGCGCTCGAGGGGCTGCGCGGCATCGCGGGCGACGGCCTGTTCACCGCGCACAACGAGGAGCCCAACTGGCAGCTCGCCCACGACCTGCTCGTGCCCGCGTTCACCAAGCAGGCCATGCAGCGCTACCACCCGGTGATGGCCGAGACGCTCGACGAGCTGTTCGCGGTGTGGGACGCCGGCACCGGCCGCGTCGACGCCTCCGCCGACATGACGCGCCTGACGCTCGAGACGATCGGGCGTACGGGGTTCAGCCAGGCGTTCGGCTCGTTCACGACCGACGAGGTGCATCCCTTCGTCGAGGGGATGGTCACCGCGCTGACCCTCGGGCGACGCAAGGGCGTGATCATGGCGCTGCCCGGCGCGCGGATCCTCGAGCGGCGGCTCGACCGCAAGCACGCCGACCAGCTGGCGTACGTCAACCAGTTCCTCGACGACATCGTCGTCGCACGGCGCCAGGGCGTCACCGCGGGCCGCGACGACCTGCTCGGCATCATGCTCGAGCAGGCGCACCCCGAGACCGGCGAGCGGCTGGGCGACGAGAACATCCGCTACCAGATCCTCACGTTCCTCGTCGCCGGCCACGAGACGACGTCGGGCGCCCTGTCGTTCGCGCTGTACTACCTGCTGCGGCACCCGGAGGCGCTCGCCAAGGCGCAGGCCGAGACCGACGCGATCCTCGGCGCCGACCCCGACGCGAGTCCCTCGTACGAGCAGGTCGCCCGCTTCCGCTACGTCCGCAAGGTGCTCGACGAGGCGCTGCGGCTCTGGCCGACGGCGCCCGGCTACGCCCGGAGCCCGCGCGAGACGACCACCCTCGGCGGCCGCTGGACGATGACACCGGACGACTGGGCGCTCGTGTTCCTGCCGCTCGTCCAGCGCGACCCGGCGGTGTGGGGCGACACGGCGGACGACTTCGACCCCGACCGTCCCAAGCCCCGGCTCGCGAGCACGGCCAAGCCGTTCGGCACGGGGGAGCGGGCCTGCATCGGTCGCCAGTTCGCGCTGCACGAGGCGACGATGGCGCTGGCGCGGATCCTGCACCGCTACGACCTCGCCGGCGACCCGTCGTACGCGCTGCGCATCGACGAGCGGCTGACGCTGATGCCGCAGGGCATGGAGATCGCGCTCACGCGGCGTACGCCAATGTCGGGCGGTGAGGCGGCGCCGGCCGTCGACTCGACCGAGGTGGCGCCGGCGGCCGAGCCGGCCGTCTGCACGCACTCGGGCAGCGCATTGCGCTGACGACAGCCTCGCCGGGCGTCGTCAGTGCTTGCGGCGGCGTGGCACGAGGTGCATGACGGCGACGACCACCGCGCCGACGACGAGGCCGAACACCGCCGACGCCGCGGTGTTGACGATCCACGGGAGGACGCCGCCCATGGCAGGCACCGCGTCGTGCACGGCCTCCTCGAGGTGGTGCACCGCGTCGTACAGCACGTGCCACCCGAGCTCGTCGATGCCGACGAGCAGGATGTGCCCGCCGACCCAGAGCATCGCGACCACGCCGACGACGGAGAGGACGGAGAGCACGACCGGCATGGCGCGGACGAGGAGCCGGCCGACCTTCTGGGCGCCCGCCGAGCTGCGCTGGGCGAGCGAGAGACCGATGTCGTCCATCTTCACGATCAGCCCCACCGCGCCGTACACGAGCGCGGTGATGCCGATCGCCACGACGGCGAGGATGACCGCGCGCGACAGCAGCGGCTCGTCGGCCACCTCGTTGAGCGCGATGACCATGATCTCGGCCGACAGGATGAAGTCGGTGCGGATCGCCCCGGAGACGACGCGACCCTCCTCGTCGGCCCCCTTCGACGTCGACGGCACCTCGGGCGCGTGGTGCCCGGAGACCTTCTCCCAGATCTTCTCCGCACCCTCGTAGCAGAGATAGCCGCCGCCGACCATCAGGATCGGGGTCAGCAGCCACGGTGCGAACTGGCTCAGGAGCAGGGCCACCGGGAGGATGAAGACCAGCTTGTTGCGCAAGGAGCCGATCGCGATCTTCTTGATGATCGCGAGCTCCCGCTCCGGTCGGAGACCGTGCACGTAGCGCGGGGTCACGGCGGCGTCGTCGACCACGACACCGGCGGCCTTCGTGCTCGCACGGGCCGCGGCGGCGCCGACGTCGTCGACGGAGGCGGCCGCCAGCTTGGCGAGCGCCGCGATGTCGTCGAGGAGGGCTGCGAGTCCGCCGCTCACGCGCGGGCCGCCGTCGGCAGGAGGTGCGAGATCACGGGCCCAGCGTACGGCCCGAGGTGGTCCGGACCAGGTGGTGGTGCCGTGGTTACCGCCGGGTAGGGTGTGTCCGCCATCACGGAAGGAACTCCATGTCGACACCCACCGTCGAGCGCCGCCGCGTCGTCACCGTCAAGCGCGTGCTCCTCGTCCTGCTCGCCCTCCTGCTCGTCGCCGTCGTCGGGTTCTTCGCCGCCGCGCCCGGGATCGTCGAGAAGGGCATGAACCAGGTGGAGTCCGGGCCGCTCCCCGAGGTGACCGACGAGACGCGCGCGCTGCACGAGTCGCTCGCGATCGCCGACATGCACTCCGACACGCTGCTGTGGAAGCGCGACCTGCTCGACCGCAGCGACCGCGGCCACGTCGACCTGCCCCGTCTGAAGGACGGCAACGTCGCGCTCCAGGTCTTCTCCTCGGTGAGCAAGTCGCCGAAGGGGCAGAACTTCGACTCCAACAGCGACGAGACCGACAACATCACGTTGCTGACCTTCGTCCAGCTGCAGCCGCCGCGGACCTGGTCGTCGCTGCTCGAGCGCTCGCTCTACCACGCCGAGAAGCTCGACGACGCCGCGAAGGACTCCGACGGGACGCTCCGGATCGTGCGGACGAGCAGCGACCTGACCACGCTGCTCGAGGACCGGGCCGCGGGCAAGGACGTCACGGGTTCGCTGCTGTCGCTCGAGGGCCTGCAGCCGCTCGAGGGCGACGCCTCGAACCTGAAGGCGCTGTACGACGCGGGCTACCGGATGGCGGGCTTCACGCACTTCTTCGACAACGAGGTCTCGGGCTCGATGCACGGTGAGGAGAAGGCCGGGCTCACCGACCTCGGGCGCGAGGTGTTCGACGAGATGGAGCGGCTCGGGATGATCGTCGACGTCGCGCACGCGAGCCACGCCGCGGTCGCGGAGATGCTCGAGCGGGCGACCAAGCCGGTCGTCTCGAGCCACGGCGGCGTCCAGGCGACGTGCGAGGTCAACCGCAACCTGACCGACGACGAGGTCCGCGGTGTCGCGGCGACCGGAGGCGTGGTCGGGATCGCCTATTTCGAGGGCGCGGTCTGCGACACCAGTGCCGAGGCCGTCGTCGACGCGATCGTCCACGTCCGCGACCTGGTCGGCATCGAGCACGTCGGGCTCGGCAGCGACTTCGACGGGTCCGTCGTCACGCGCTGGGACACCTCCGACATCGCCGTCGTCACCCAGGAGCTCGTCGATCGCGGCTTCAGCGACGAGGACATCGCGGCCGTGATGGGCGGCAACGTGCTCCGCGTGATGACCGAGGTGCTGCCGCAGGGGTGACCAGCGGCGCCCCCGGTCATCCCGGGGCGTCCTCCTGCGCCGTGGTCAGGGCATCCATCACGTCCTTGGAGTGCGTGAGGGGGATCCGGCTGCCCTCCAGCTCGATCCGCGACCCGGTCTCCTCCTCGACGAGCTCCAGCACGCGGACCATGCCACGCTGATGCACCACGGCGGTCAGCCGGTCGCGCGGCACGGCGAACAGGAGCTGGTCGGGCTCGGTGTGACGGGTCTTCGCGTGCATCCCGTAGACGGTGCTGCGTGATGCTCCGACCAGCATCGACTGCGGGAGCCCGGACGCCCGCGACGCTGCCTCCGCGCCGCCCCACATCCCGGCGACGCCGCCGACGGCGGACCCCACCTTGCCGAGCTCACCGCCCACGCTGTCGCCGATCATCCCGCCGGCGAACCACGCTCCGGACGTGCCGCGCGGCTGGAACTGGCCCGCCACGACGATCGTGTCGTCCACGCCGTGCCGGGCGAGGCCGTCCTGCAGCAGCGCGACCATCCTGTCCTCGGACATGGTCCGACCGTACGACGACCGTCCGGCGGGAGGGCTGGTTCTTGCGTCCCGGCCGGGGAGCGCCCGTCCTCAGGCTCCCGTCACTGGGCGTGCCGCACGCGTGAGAGGTCCTTCGACACGTCCTGCAGCTCGGCGTTCGTGGCCGAGGGGTCGAGGATCGTCTCCTCCGCCTCGAACATCAGGGGGAGGAAGCCGACGGAGCCCTGGTTGCCCCCCAGCGGGACGGTTCCGTCCCACGGAACCGCGCCGCTCGCGAGCTCCAGCCACGCGAGGAGCAGGTCGGCGCGTGCGCGGTCGCGCCGGTCGCCTCCCGTCGGCTGCAGCACGGCGTGCGCCTCGGCGGGCGTGAGTGCCGACGTGTCCTCCGAGAACACGCTGGACACGGCGTCCACGATCTCGAGGTAGCCCGCGGAGAAGGCCGGGTCGACGTGAGGCTTGCCCTTGCCGCTGTACTGGTGCTTCCACCAGCCCGGTCCCTGTGTCGCGGTGGCGTCACCGGTCACGATGATGCCCACGTCGTCCGACGCCGTACCGCCGTCGTCGTCGTCGAGCGCTAGAACGAGGTCGACGACACCAGGGACGTCCTCGGCGACGTCCGCGTCGTCGCTGGCGAGGAACGGGAAGGTGCCCAGCGGCGTCGGCGTCGGCGGCTCGTCGGGCTCCGGCGCGGCGCCGTCGTTGAAGAACGTGGTGCTCGTCGGCCCGGTGCCGTCGTCCCAGGTGAAGGTGAGGTCGTCCGAGCCCGGGTCGGAGCCGTCGGCCTCCACGGTGACCGTCTCGCCGATCTCCGTGACGACGTACGACCCGCCCGGGAACGTGACCGCGTCACCGTCGTCGATGGCGACGCTCGGGGCGAGGTTGGCGACCGTGACCGGGAACGACGCCTGGCCGGCACCGCCGTCGTCGTCGGTGACCGTCACCGTCACCGTGTAGGTGCCGTTGTCGCCGTACGGGAAGTCCGCGGTGATGGTGCCCTGGCGCGGGGCTCCCGGGCCGCCCGGCGCGTCGACGGTCACCGTCGCCGCCTTCGGGCCACCGGTGCCGGCGCCGAAGTCGACCGTCGCCGTATGGCTGTCCGGCCACCCGGGGTCGGTGAACGTCGCCTCGACCGTGAGCGTCCCACCCTCGTCGGTCGCGGTGACCTGGTCCGGGTCGACGGTCACCGTGGGCGCCACGTTCGTGACGTCGCGCGTGAACGTCACCGCGCCCGTCTCGCCCTTGTCGTCCGTGGCCGTGATCGTCACCGGTGCCGAGTCAGGTCCGTCGCTGGTCTGCTCGCTCCAGGTCCACGTCCCTGCCCCCATCGTGACCGTGCCGCGGGAGGCGGTCAGGCTGGCGACCGTCCCGTCGGGATCGGTGAAGGTCCCCGAGTTGGTCACCACCGAGCCCTCGGGCGCGCTGACGGTGGCCGCGTCGGCGGTGACGGTCGGCGGCTCGTTGGGGGCCCGCAGCGCGGCGAGCAGGTCGATCCGTGGCGTGGTGGCGGTGGTCGTCCCCGCGGCGTTCGTCGCGTAGGTGATCGGGACGCCGGTGGTCCGCAGGTCGTTCATGAGGTCGCCGACCGCACGGGTCGGGTAGGCCTCGCGCAGCACCGCCAGCGCGCCCGTCACGTGCGGGGCCGCCATCGAGGTCCCGGACTTGCTGCCGTAGGTGTCGTCGGGTTCTGACGACACGATCCCGCTGCCCGGCGCGAAGACGTCCAGCAGGCCGCCTCGGTTGCTGAAGCCCGACACCGCGTCGGCGTCGGTGGTCGACCCGACGGTGAACGCCGTGGAGATGCAGCCAGGGGCGCCGGTGGCGTCGAGGTGGCTGTCGTTGCCGGCGGAGATCACCGTCGCGACACCGGCCGCGAGGAGTCCGTCGATCGCCGTCTTGCGGGTGTCGCCGTCGCAGGCCGACCCGTTGTTGCCGCCGCCCAGGCTCATGTTCGCGGCCACGACGTTCCAGCCCGGGTTCGCGGCGTCCAGGGCGATGAGCTGGTTGAGCGCGTTGATCTGGTCGCTGGGATAGGTCAGGACGCAGGGAGTCGGATCGCCCACGCCGTCCGGATCGCAGTCGTCGGTGTCGTTGAAGCGGGTGAACACCTGCATCGCGATGATCTGCGCGCCGGGCGCGACGCCGTCCCCGGGAGCGTTCGCGCTGTCGGTGGCCGCGCTCCCGGCGGCGATGCCGGCGACGTGGCTCCCGTGGTCGCAGATGTTGGCGTTGGCCGCGTTGAGGCATGCGGCGAGCCCGTCGACGTCCGCATCCGTGTCGGTGGTCGTGCCGTCGGGGCAGAGGCTGTCCTCGTCGGAGGCGGCGGGCGTCGACGAGCAGAACTCGGACACGATCCGCGCGCCTCCGGTCCCGTAGAACGGGTGGTCGGCGTCGATCCCGGTGTCCAGCACCGCGACGGTCGCCCCGGTCCCGTCGAAGCCGAGGCCGTGGACGTCGTCGCCGTTGATGACCGGCAGTGACGAGGCGAGGGACGGACGCTCGGGCACGTCCTCCATGACCGACACGACGTCGGGATGGGCGGCGAGCTGTCCCAGCCCTCCCTCCGGCACCTCCAGCACGGCCACCGGCAGGCGGCTCATCGTGCGGACCACCTCGGCGTCGGTGTCCTCGGCGACCCCGGCCGCGTCGTTGCGCTGCTCCAGCGCGACGACGACCCGAACCGGGTCGTCGGCCGGTGCGGCGGTCGCGCTGGAGCCGATCGCGACGATGCTCCCCGCTCCCAGCACCACGGCCGATGCCGCTGCCCAGACTGCCCGTGACGTGCCCATGATCTTCCCCCCGGTCGATGCTTCCCGGGACATTACGGGCTCGCGGTGTCACGGAATGTCCGTTTTGTTCGCAGGGTTGTCGCGCCCGAGCCTGTCCGCCGTCAGCGAACGGTCGTCGGTGTTGCGGGGAGTGCCGGACTAGCGTGGAAGCGTGAACGACGCTCCCTCCACGGTCGGCGAGCTGCGCGCCTCCGGCCACGTCCAGAAGTCCGTCCGCCAGGAGGTCCGCGACAACCTCCTCACCGCCCTCGCCGAGGGGCGCGACCCGTGGCCCGGCCTGCACGGCCTCGACGACACGGTCATCCCCCAGCTCGAACGGGCGCTGATCGCCGGCCACGACGTCGTCCTGCTCGGCGAGCGCGGCCAGGGCAAGACCCGCCTGCTGCGTACGCTCGTGGGCCTCCTCGACGAGTGGACGCCGGTGATCGCCGGGTCCGAGCTCGGCGAGCACCCGTACGAGCCGATCACGCCCGCCTCCCGTCGGCGCGCGGCCGAGCTCGGCGACGCGCTGCCGGTCGCGTGGCGCCACCGCGACGAGCGGTACGCCGAGAAGCTCGCGACGCCGGACACCAGCGTGGCCGACCTGATCGGCGACGTCGATCCGATGAAGGTCGCCGAGGGCCGCTCGCTCGGTGACCCGGAGACGATCCACTTCGGCCTGGTGCCGCGTTCGCACCGCGGGGTCGTCGCGATCAACGAGCTGCCCGACCTCGCCGAGCGCATCCAGGTCGCGATGCTCAACGTGATGGAGGAGCGCGACGTCCAGATCCGCGGCTACGTGCTGCGGCTCCCGCTCGACGTGCTCGTCCTCGCCACCGCGAACCCCGAGGACTACACGAACCGCGGGCGGATCATCACGCCGCTGAAGGACCGCTTCGGCGCCGAGATCCGTACCCACTACCCGCTCGAGCTCGAGGACGAGATCGCCGTCATCAAGCAGGAGGCGCACCTCGTCGCGACGGTGCCGGACTTCCTGCTCGAGATCCTGGCCCGCTTCACGCGGGCGCTGCGCGAGTCCAACGCGGTCGACCAGCGCTCCGGCGTGTCGGCCCGGTTCTCGATCGCGGGGGCCGAGACCGTCGCCGCAGCGGCGCTGCACCGGGCGACGATCCAGGGCGAGCCGCACGCCGTGGCCCGGGTCGTCGACCTCGAGACCGCGGTGGACGTGCTCGGCGGCAAGATCGAGTTCGAGACCGGCGAGGAGGGACGTGAGCGCGAGATCCTCGAGCACGTCCTGCGCACCGCGACGGCCGAGACCGTACGCCACCGGCTCCGCGGGATCGACTTCGCGCTGCTGGTGGAGGCGTTCGCGTCCGGTGCGACGGTGATGACCGGCGAGCAGGTCGCGGCGTCCGACGTGCTGGCAGGGCTTCCGGTGCTCGGGGAGTCGGAGCTGTACGACGAGGTGATGGACCGCCTCGGCGCCGCCGACGACGGCGAGCGCGCGAGCGCCATCGAGCTGGCCCTGGAGGGTCTGTTCCTGGCCCGCCGGATCGGCAAGGACTCCGGCGGCGGCGAGACGGTCTACGGATGAGCAGGCGCGACAGCAGGTACGGCCGGTACGCCGGGGGTGACCCCCTCGCACCGCCGGTCGACCTCGGCGAGGCGCTCGACGCGATCGGCGAGGACGTCATGTCCGGCTACTCGCCGGAGCACGCGATGCGGGAGGTCCTGCGTCGCGGCACCAGCGGGCAGGCCGGCCTCGACGACCTCGCGCGACGCGTGGCGCAGCGGCGCCGTGACCTGCTGAAGCGTCACGACCTCGACGGGACGCTCCGCGAGGCGCGCGAGCTCCTGGACCGGGCCGTGCTTGAGGAGCGCAAGCAGCTCGCGCGCGACCTGGACGACGACGCGCGGTTCGCGGAGATGCGGATCCAGGACCTGCCCTCGTCGACCGCGGCGGCCGTCTCGGAGCTGTCGGACTACCCGTGGCGGAGCCCGCAGGCGCGTGAGGACTACGAGCGCATCAAGGACCTCCTCGGGCGCGAGATGCTCGACCAGCGCTTCGCCGGCATGAAGCAGGCGCTGGAGAACGCGACGGACGAGGACCGCGCCCGCGTCTCGGAGATGCTGTCCGACCTCAACGACCTGCTGTCCGCGCACCGCCGCGGTGAGGACACCGAGGAGCAGTTCCGCGACTTCATGGACAAGCACGGCGAGTTCTTCCCGGAGAACCCGGAGACGGTCGACGAGCTGATCGACGCGCTCGCGGCCCGCTCCGCCGCCGCGCAGCGGATGCTCAACTCGATGACCCAGGAGCAGCGCGACGAGCTCATGGAGCTGTCGGCGCAGGCCTTCGGCAGTGCCGACCTCCAGGAGGCGCTCGGCCAGCTCGACCAGAACCTCCAGGCCCTGCGGCCCGGCGAGGACTGGGGCGGGTCGGAGCGCTTCGACGGCGAGCAGGGCCTCGGTCTCGGCGACGGCACCGGTGTGCTCCAGGAGCTTGCGGACCTCGACGCGCTCGGCGAGCAGCTCTCGCAGGCCTATCCCGGGGCGCGGATGAGCGACATCGACATCGACAAGCTCGAGCGGCACCTCGGCGAGGACGCCGCCGTGGACGCCCGCACGCTCACCGAGCTCGAGCGGGCCCTGCGCGACAGCGGTGCCCTCAAGCGCGGGACGGACGGCACGCTGCGGCTCTCACCGAAGGCCATCCGTCAGCTCGGCAAGTCGCTCCTGCGCGACGTCGCCGAGCGGATGTCTGGCCGCCAGGGTGCGCGCGACGTACGACGGGCCGGTGCGGCCGGGGAGATGTCCGGCGCGACGCGCGAGTGGGCGTTCGGCGACACCGAGCCGTGGGACGTCACCCGCACGGTCACCAACGCGGTGTCCCGGACGGTGTCGGAGGGCGGCGATCCCCGCCGGGGAGTCCGCATCGACATCCGCGATGTCGAGGTCAGCGAGACCGAGGCGCGCACGCAGGCGGCGGTCGCGCTGCTGGTCGACACCTCGTTCTCGATGGCGATGGACGGCCGCTGGGTGCCGATGAAGCGCACGGCGCTCGCCCTGCACACGCTGATCCAGAGCCGGTTCCGCGGAGACCACCTCCAGCTGATCGGGTTCGGCCCGTACGCCGAGGTCATGGAGATCGACCAGCTCACCGCGCTCGACGCGAAGTGGGACAAGGGGACCAACCTCCACCACGCCCTGCTGCTCGCGCACCGCCACTTCCGCAAGCACCCCAACGCGCAGCCCGTGCTGCTGGTCGTCACCGACGGTGAGCCCACGTCGCACCTGGAGCAGGACGGCGAGGTGTTCTTCACCTACCCGCCCGCCCCGCGGACGGTCGCGTTCACCGTCAAGGCGCTCGACGAGGTCGGGCGGCTCGGCGCGCAGACGACGTTCTTCCGGCTCGGCGAGGACCCGGGTCTCGCGCGCTTCATCGAGCAGATGGCGCGCCGCGTCGACGGACGGGTCGTCGCGCCGGAGCTCGAGGACCTCGGCGTCGCCGTCGTCGACAGCTATCTCGGCTCGCGCGGAAGCTCGTCGTACGGCGGAGGGTCCTACGGAGGGTGGTTCGGCGGGCGCGGGTTCTGGGTGGACGAGTAGCCGGTGGCGGCTGAAGACTGCCCGGCATGAGCGGACGACAGTTCCCGGACATGTGGGTCGACCCTGCGGACGACCCTCGAGACTCGGACGAGCGCCTGGTGGGTGAGCGGGCGATCCTCCTCGACTATCTCAAGGTCTATCGCCTGACGCTGCGCATGAAGTGCGACGGGCTGGACGCCGAGCAGATGGCGCGTCGGTCGGTGCCGCCGTCCACGATGTCGCTGCTCGGTCTCGTCCGCCACCTCGCCGACGTGGAGCGCACCTGGTTCCGGCAGGTGATGGCAGGGGAGGACGTGACGCGCCACTACCGCACCGCCGAGGACCGCGACGCCGACTTCAACGGTGCCGTCGCCGACGACGAGGTCGTGGCCGACGCCTGGCGGCGGTGGGAGGACGAGATCGCGTACGCCGAACGGCTCGTCGACGCGACCGACGACCTCGGGGCGCTCTCGCGGAGCACCGCGCACGACCCGGTCTCGCTGCGGGAGGTGATGGTCCACATGATCGAGGAGTACGCGAGGCACGCCGGTCACGCGGACCTCCTCCGCGAGTGCATCGACGGCCGGACGGGGCAGTAGGTCACGGCGCGGCGCGGCGCGCCTCCTGTCGCGCCTGCCGGACCGCGGCGCCGGCCTCGTACCAGGCGCAGCGGTAGTCGGCGCCGACGACGCCCCGACGGTCGAGCCACCGCAGCAGCCGGTCGGTGAGCGCGAGGTGGGACCGTGGCTGCGGCGTCGTCAGCAGCCACGGCTCCTCGAGGAACCCTGGCAGGCAGAAGATCAGCTCGCCGGGCCCGAACAGGCGGAAGAACGAGCCGGCCGCACCACTGATCTCCCGCTCCTGGGTGAGCAGCGTGCCTCCGTAGGTCCCCAGGTGGCGGCACATGTCGGCGGTGTCGAGATAACGCTGGAGGTGCTGCACGACGTCGGCGTAGGCGCGTTGCGTGCGCGCGGTCCGGTCGCGCTGCACGTCGGCGAGGAAGTCGGCCAGGATCGGGGCGGGCGCAGGAGTCATGCGGACGAGGATGGCGGCTGCCTCTGACACCCCGGGTCCGACGTGCGGGAAGCCTCTCTCAGCGTCCGCGCAGGCGTCGGTCGAGGGTCGCCGCGGTGCTCCGTACGGCGTCCACGACGGCGTCCTCCGCGAGGTCCGCGCCCGACTCCCAGGTCACGGCGACCGCGGCGTGGACGGCCGGGGCCGAGAGCGGGACGGCGACCGACCGGAACCCCGGCGTCACCTCGCCGTCCTCCGTCGCATGGCCGCGTCGCCGCGTCTCGCCGAGGAGGTCGCGCAGCTGCGTCGGGGTGCTCGGACCGAGGTCGGTGCGGGTGACGAAGGCGGACGCCGTGGGGTAGAGGGCGCGGACCTGCGGGCGGGGCAGCGTCGACAGGATCGCGCGCCCGGACGCGGTCAGGTGCGCCGGGAGCCGTACCCCCACGTCGGTGACGAGCGACGGACGGCCTCGCGCGCGCTCCTCGAGGACGTAGAGGACGTCGGCGCCGTGCAGCACCGCCAGGTGCGCGGACTGGCCGAGCGTGTCGACGAGCCGGGCCAGGGGGACACGGGCGAGCCGGGCGAGGGGCTCCTGCTGGGCGAACGCCAGCCCCACCTCCCACGCGCCGACGCCGAGTCCCCACGTGCGGTCGTCGGGGTAGTGGACGACGAAGTCCTCCTCCGCCATGGCGGCGAGCAGGTGGTACGTCGACGACCGTGGCAGCCCGATCTCCGCGGCGATGCGGCTGGCCGGCACCGGTACGGGCTGGCCGGAGAGGAACCGCAGCGCGCGCAGCGTCGCGGTCGCGGCGGGCACGGGTCGGGCCATGGCGCCAGTGTCTCGGATCCGAGACGGCACTGCACGCGACGGCGTAGCGGCGCCCCCTCGTACGGCCGTGCAATGGACCCATGCACACCGTCATCGTCGGTCCCGGACCGCTCGCGCCCGCCGAGGTCGTCGCCGTCGCGCGCGACCGAGCCCGGATCGCGCTGTCCGAGGACGCCCGCACCGCGATCAAGACCGCCCGCACGCACGTCGAAGCGCTGGCCGCGTCGGACGAGCCCGTGTACGGCGTCTCGACCGGCTTCGGCGCTCTCGCCACCCGCCACATCCCCGCCGAGCAGCGCACCCAGCTCCAGCGCAGCCTGATCCGGTCCCACGCCGCCGGCACCGGCCCCCGGGTCGAGGACGAGGTCGTCCGCGCGCTGATGCTGCTGCGCCTCTCGACGATGGCCAGCGGGCACAGCGGGGTCCGGCTCGAGACCGCGGAGGCGTACGCCGCCCTGCTCAACGCCGGCCTGACCCCGGTGGTCCGCGAGTTCGGCAGCCTCGGGTGCTCCGGCGACCTCGCCCCGCTCGCCCACTGCGCGCTGGCCGTCATGGGGGAGGGCGAGGTCGTGGAGGAGAACGGCGTCGTACGCCCTGCGGCCGACGCGCTCCGCGACCACGGCATCACCCCGGTCGTCCTCGCGGAGAAGGAGGGCCTCGCGCTCATCAACGGCACCGACGGGATGCTCGGCATGCTCGTCCTGGCGCTGCACGACCTGCGCGGCCTGCTCGACACCGCCGACCTGGCCGCGGCGATGAGCATCGAGGGCCAGCTCGGGACGGACCAGGTCTTCACCGAGGAGCTGATGGCCCTACGGCCACACCCCGGCCAGGCGACGTCCGCCGCGCACCTGCGGGCGCTGCTCGCCGGGTCGGAGATCGTCGCGAGCCACCGCTACGGCGACGGGGTGGTCCAGGACGCGTACTCGCTGCGCTGCACGCCCCAGGTCCACGGCGCCGCCCGCGACACGCTCGACCATGCGGCCCAGGTCGCGGCTCGGGAGCTCGCCTCCGCGATCGACAACCCGTCGGTGCTCGCGGACGGGCGGGTCTCGTCGCACGGCAACTTCCACGGTGCGCCGCTGGCGTACGTCCTGGACTTCCTGGCGATCGCGGTCGCGGACGTCGCCGGCATCAGCGAGCGTCGTACGGACCGGTTCCTCGACGTGGCGCGCAACCGGGGCCTGCCGCCGTTCCTCGCCGACGACCCGGGGGTGGACTCCGGCGCGATGATCGCGCAGTACACCCAGGCCGCCCTGGTCTCCGAGCTCAAGCGCCTCGCGGTCCCGGCCAGCGTCGACTCGATCCCGTCGAGCGCGATGCAGGAGGACCACGTGTCGATGGGCTGGTCCGCGGCCCGCAAGCTCCGCCGGTCGCTGGACGCCCTCGGGCGGGTCCTGGCGATCGAGGTGATGGTCGCCGCGCGCGGCATCGACCTCCGTGCGCCGCTCGCGCCGGCACCGATGACCGGCGCGGCGCTGCGTACCCTCCGCGAGCACGTCCCCGGCCCCGGCCCCGACCGCTTCCTCGCCCCCGAGATCGAGTCGGCGGTCACCCTCGTCCGTACCCACACGCTCCGTCCGCGTTTCGAAGGGTTGCGGTCGGAATTGCGTACCCAGAACCAACCCGAACCCTTCAGAACGGGGACGGGACCCGCACAGGAGGCACCACGATGACCACGCACCCACCCGTACGGGCGCCGCGGGGCACGGAGCTGACCGCACGCTCGTGGCAGACCGAGGCGCCGCTGCGGATGCTCATGAACAACCTCGACCCCGAGGTGGCCGAGCGCCCCGAGGACCTCGTCGTGTACGGCGGTACCGGGCGCGCTGCCCGCAGCTGGGACGCGTACGACGCCATCGTGCGCACCCTGCGCACGCTCGACGACGACGAGACGCTGCTGGTCCAGTCCGGCAAGCCCGTCGGCGTGTTCCGCACCCACGCCTGGGCGCCGCGCGTCCTCATCGCCAACTCCAACCTGGTCGGCGACTGGGCGACCTGGGCCGAGTTCCGCCGGCTGGAGGCCGAGGGGCTCACGATGTACGGCCAGATGACGGCCGGCTCGTGGATCTACATCGGCACCCAGGGAATCCTCCAGGGCACGTACGAGACGTTCGGCGCCGTCGCGACCAGGAGGTTCGGCGGCACCCTGGCGGGCACGCTCACGCTCACCGCGGGCTGCGGCGGCATGGGCGGGGCGCAGCCGCTCGCGGTCACGATGAACGAGGGCGTGGTGCTCATCGTCGACGTCGACGAGACGCGGCTCGCACGACGGGTCGAGCACGGCTACCTCGACGAGTACACGCCCGACCTCGACGACGCCGTCGAGCGCGCCCGCGCCGCCAAGAAGGACCGCCGCGCGCTGTCGGTCGGCGTGGTCGGCAACGCGGCGACCGTCTTCCCGGAGCTGCTGCGCCGCGGCGTCGAGATCGACATCGTCACCGACCAGACCAGCGCCCACGACCCGCTGAACTACCTCCCCGAGGGCATCGACGTCGCGGACTGGAAGGCCGAGGCGCAGCGCGACCCCGAGGCCTTCACCGAGCGCGCCCGGGCGTCGATGGCCCAGCACGTCGAGGCCATGGTCGGGTTCCAGGACGCGGGCGCCGAGGTGTTCGACTACGGCAACTCGATCCGCGAGGAGGCACGGCTCGGCGGGTACGACCGCGCGTTCGCCTTCCCGGGCTTCGTCCCGGCCTACATCCGCCCGCTGTTCTGCGAGGGCAAGGGCCCGTTCCGCTGGGCGGCGCTGTCCGGCGACCCGGCCGACATCGCGGCGACCGACCGCGCGATCCTCGAGCTGTTCCCCGAGGACGAGCACCTGCGCCGCTGGATCACGCAGGCGGGGGAGAAGGTCCACTTCGAGGGTCTGCCCGCGCGGATCTGCTGGCTCGGGTACGGCGAGCGGCACCGCGCCGGGCTCCGGTTCAACGAGATGGTGGCGTCGGGCGAGCTCAGCGCTCCCGTCGTGATCGGACGCGACCACCTCGACTCCGGATCGGTCGCCTCGCCGTACCGCGAGACCGAGGCGATGGCCGACGGCTCCGACGCGATCGCGGACTGGCCGCTGCTCAACGCCCTGCTCAACACCGCCTCGGGGGCGACCTGGGTGTCGCTGCACCACGGCGGAGGCGTGGGCATCGGGCGGTCGATCCACGCCGGTCAGGTGATCGTCGCCGACGGGACGGACCTCGCCGCCGAGAAGATCGCGCGCGTCCTCACGAACGACCCGGGGACGGGCGTGATGCGGCACGTCGACGCCGGGTACGACCGGGCACGCGAGGTCGCGCACGAGCGGGGCGTGCGCGTGCCGATGGACGAGCGATGAACCTCCTCGCCCCGATCGAGCGGATCGGTCGCGACCCGCGCACGGGCGGCTACCGCAGGTTCGCGTGGAACGACGCCGACATGGAGCTGCGCGAGTGGTTCGCCGGCGAGGCGGCTGCGCGCGGGATGGCGTACGAGGAGGATGGCAACGGGAACCAGGTGGGGTGGTGGGAGCCCTCTGGTGGTCGAGTAGGACGAAGCGCTAGCGGAGTCCGTATCGAGACCGGGGGTCTCGATACGCCCTCGCCTAGCGGCTCGGGCTACTCGACCATCGGGGGTGGGGGCGGCTCGGGCTACTCGACCACCGGGGGTGGGGGCGGCTCGGACTACTCGACCACCGGGGGTGCGCTGCTGCTCGGGTCCCACCTCGACTCGGTGCCCGACGGGGGAGCGTACGACGGTCCGCTCGGCGTCGTGTCCGCCTTCGCCGCGCTGGACCGGCTCCGTGACGACGGCTTCACCCCGTCCCGCCCGATCGCGGTGGCGTGCTTCGCCGACGAGGAGGGCGCGCGCTTCGGGGTCGCGTGCGCGGGCTCACGGCTCGCCGCCGGGACGCTCGCGCCGGACCGCGCCCTCGCGCTGACCGACGCCGACGGCCGCACGCTCGCCGAGGTGATGACCGCGCGCGGACGCGATCCGCGTGCCGCCGGGCGCAGCGCGTGGCTGGAACGCGTCGGCACGTTCGTCGAGCTCCACGTCGAGCAGGGCCGCTCGCTGGTCCACTCCGGTGACCCGGTCGGTGTGGCGACGACGATCTGGCCGCACGGGCGCTGGCGGCTCGACTTCGAGGGCCGCGCCGACCACGCCGGCACCACCCCGATGGACGACCGGCGCGACCCGATGCCCGCGTACGCTGCCAGCGTCGTCGCCGCCACCTCCCGTGCCGCCGACGCCGGCGCCCGCGCCACGTTCGGGCGCATCGCGGTGCAGCCGGGCGGCGCCAACGCCGTCCCCTCCCGGGTCTCCGGGTGGCTCGACGCACGGGCGTCCGACGACGCGGCGCTCGCCCGCCTCCTGGACGGGATCCTCGTGGACGCCCGCGAGGCGGCGGCCGCGGCGCGGGTCCGGCTCGAGGTCGCCGTCGAGTCGTCGAGCCCCGCCGTCGCGTTCGACGTCGCCCTGCGCGAACGCCTCGCCGGCGTGCTCGACGCCCCGCTGCTCCCGACCGGTGCGGGCCACGACGCCGGGGTGCTGAGCGCGTTCGTCCCGACGGCGATGCTGTTCGTCCGCAACCCGACCGGCGTCTCGCACTCGCCCGAGGAGCACGCCGACGACGCGGACTGCGCCGCGGGCGTGGAGGCGCTCGCCCGGGTCGTACGGGAGCTCGCGTGAGTGGTCTCGATACGCCCTCGCCCAGCGGCTCGGACTACTCGACCCCTGGCTCGGACTCCTCGACCACCGGCTCGGACTACTCGACCACCGGCTCGGACTACTCGACCACCGGCTCGGACTCCTCTCCCAGCGGCTCGGACTACTCGACCACCGGCCGCGTGAGCGGCTTCCCCGGGTTC
Source organism: Mumia spirodelae (assembly GCF_050632745.1). Lineage (NCBI taxonomy): Bacteria > Bacillati > Actinomycetota > Actinomycetes > Propionibacteriales > Nocardioidaceae > Mumia > Mumia spirodelae. The sequence goes on from NZ_JBODSD010000001.1 coordinate 1,125,361, forward strand.
GCGAACTGTCACAGCCACGTCTTCCACCGCGCCCTGCGCGGCAGGGAGGCCGGCGGTGCGACCTTCTGGGACTGGCGGAGCCGGATGTACGCCGTCGCGGGCGTCCTCGACCCGGACCTCCTGCACGACCTCGCGGTAGCGACGTACGCGGAGATGCGGCTCGCCGGCATCGGCGTGGTCGGCGAGTTCCACTACCTGCACCACGGTCCGGACGGCACCCCGTACGACGACCCGAACGCGACGGGGGAGGCGCTGATCGCCGCCGCCCGTGAGGTCGGTCTCCGGATCTGCCTGCTCGACACCTGCTACCTCGCGGCGGGGTTCGGGGTCTCGACGGGCTCGACCAGCGCAAGCCTCTCCGGTGTCCAGCGCCGCTTCTCCGACGGCGACGCCGAGACCTGGGCGCAGCGGGTGCACGACCTCGCGGCACGCCACGCCGGAGCCGACGACGTGGTGGTCGGCGCCGCGATCCACTCGGTGCGCGCCGTGCCGCCCGACCAGCTCGCCACCGTCGCCCGAGCACTCCCCGACGCGCCGCTGCACGTCCACGTCTCCGAGCAGCCGCAGGAGAACGCGGACTGCCTCGCCGCCACCGGCCGTACGCCCGTCGCGCTCCTCGCCGACGCCGGCGCCTGGACCCCGCGCACGACCGCGGTCCACGCCACGCACCTCACCGACGCCGACATCACCGCGCTCGGGGACGCGACGGCGTACGCCTGCTTCTGCCCGACCACCGAGGCCGAGCTCGCCGACGGCGTCGGCCCGTCCGCGCGGTTGCGCGACGCCGGCGCCCGGCTCACGCTCGGGTCGGACAGCAACACGGTGATCGACCTGTTCGCCGAGGCGAGGGCGGTGGAGATGCACGAGCGGCTGGTGAGCGGGCGTCGCGGGACGTGGCGCGCGGAGGAGCTGACCGAGGCGGCGACGCGGACCGGCTACGCGTCGCTCGGGTTCGACCCCGGCCTCGCCGATACCGACGCGTCCACCCTGCGCGACTCCGTCCGTCTCGCCGGGACGACCGAGCCGTTGTGGGCCGCCACCGCCGCCGACGTCGAGCCGCCGAAGGACCTGCCGTACGACGCCCCGGAGGTCGCCGAGCGCCTGCGGCGTGCGGTCGACGCGGTCTGGGAGCGCCGGTGAGCAGCGGCTCCCTGCTCGTCACCGGCATCGGGGAGCTCGTCACCTGGGACGACGAGCGGCCCGTCCGGCACGCCGCCGCCCTCGTCGTCGCCGACGGTGTCGTGCGCTGGGTGGGTGACGCCGCGGACGCTCCGGCCGCCGACGACGTGCTGGACGTCGACGGCGCGACGGTGGTCCCCGGCTTCGTCGACGCGCACAGCCACCTCGTCTTCGCGGGGGACCGGGCCGCGGAGTTCGAGGCGCGGATGACCGGCACGCCGTACGCCGCCGGCGGCATCCGCACCACGGTCGCCGACACCCGCGAGGCGACCGACGACGCGCTGGAGGCGAACGTGCGCCGCCTGGTCGCCGAGATGCGCCGCCAGGGGACGACCACGGTCGAGGTCAAGAGCGGGTACGGCCTGACGGTCGCCGACGAGGAGCGGTCGCTCCGCATCGCCTCTGAGGTCACGTCCGAGACGACGTTCCTCGGCGCCCACGTCGTCCCCGACGGCACGACGCCCGAGGACTACGTCGCCCTGGTCACGGGGCCGATGCTCGACGCCTGCGCCCCGCACGCCCGCTGGATCGACGTCTTCTGCGAGGACGGCGCGTTCGACGCCGACGCGGCGCGCACGATCCTCACCGCCGGACGCGACGCCGGTCTCGGCCTGCGCGTCCACGCCAGCCAGCTCGCGTCCGGCCCCGGGGTGCTGCTGGCCTGCGAGCTGGGGGCCGCGGCAGTCGACCACTGCACCTACCTCACCGACGCCGACGTGGACGCGCTCGCGGGCTCCGGGACTGTCGCGGGCCTGCTGCCGGGCGTCGAGTTCTCGACCCGCCACCCGTACCCGGACGCCCGCCGCCTCCTCGACGCCGGCGTCACCGTCGCGCTCGCCAGCGACTGCAACCCGGGCAGCAGCTACACCTCGTCGATCCCGTTCTGCGTCGCGCTCGCCGTGCGCGAGATGGGCATGACCCCGTACGAGGCGCTCCGTGCCGCCACGCTCGGCGGCGCGGCGTCGCTGCGCCGCGACGACGTCGGCCACCTGCGCGTCGGGGCGCGGGCCGACCTGGCCGTGCTCGACGCGCCGTCTGCGGTCCACCTCGCCTACCGACCGGGTGTCCCGCTGGTCTCGCGGACCATCACCTCGCCGCACTAGCGTGGCCGCATGGCGAAGCGGCGCAGGCAGCCCTGGCTCCTCAACACCTCGCGCGTCCGGCTGCTGCGCGTCAACCGTTCCTTCGCGCGGGGGACGCCGGCCGGCGCGCTGGTGCTCGACGCGGGCGCCGGGCACGGGCCGTACAGGCGGCTGTTCCGTCACGCGCGGTACGAGGCCGCGGACTTCGCGCAGCTCGCCACCCGCTACACGCCGCTCGACTACGTCTGCAGCCTCACCGACATCCCGGTCGAGGACGGGCGCTTCGACCGGGTCCTGTGCAACCAGGTCCTCGAGCACCTCGACGACCCCGCTGGCGCCCTGGCCGAGATGCACCGCGTCCTCGCCCCCGGAGGGCGGATCCTGCTCTCGGCGCCGCTGTTCTACCCCGAGCACCAGCAGCCGTACGACTACTTCCGCTACACCCAGTTCGCGCTGCGGCGGCTGTTCACCGAGGCGGGGTTCGCGGAGGTGAAGGTGACGTGGCTCGAGGGCTACTTCGGCACGGTCGCCTTCCAGCTCGAGCAGATGCACCGCCAGCTGCCGCGCGGCCGCTCGCTCGGGCTGCGGCGTCGCATGCTGCTCGGCCCGGTCCTCGCGGTGACGCGTGGGGCGGCGTTCGTGCTGTCGGGGGTGTTCGCGCGGATGGACCTGCGTTGGAAGCACACCGCGAGCGGGATGCCGAAGAACTACGTCGTCCGCGCCACGAGGCCGGAGGGCTGACCGGCGCTCACGCGTGCAGCCGCGCCCCCTTCACGGTCTTGTCGACGGCGTTGCGCGGGCCGTGGACCGCGATCCCGACCAGGTCCAGCTCGTCGGTCCCCACGGCGCGCACAGCGGCGCGGTTGGCCTCGTCGTGGCCGGTCGCGAACAGGTCGCGGGTGTAGATCGACATCGGCATCCCACGCCGCAGCGCCGCGGCGTGGGCCGAGCGCAGCACGGCCGCGTCGGCGGTGAACACCAGCATCGGCTGGCGCATCATCGGGAGGTACTGCTGCCCGTCCCCGTCCTCGTACGGATCGCCGACGAGCCCGTCCTCGCGGGTCGCGATGCCGCTGACGAGGAACGCCGTGACGTTGAGCTCCTGCCAGGGGAGGAGGTCGTCGCGCAGGACGATCGCGATCTTGGTGTCGAAGCGGACGGTCGGTTCCAGCACGGTGGTCATGGCTCGATCCTCGGCCGCCGGTCCTGGCCCGGTCTTGTACGTTCTTTGCATGGCCGACCGGGTCCGCGCGTGGCGACCCGACGTGCCGCACCTGCGCGAGGTGCTGCACGCCGAGTTCACCGAGCACGCCTACCCGAGCCACACCCACGGCGACTGGGCGGTGCTCCTGATCGACTCCGGCGCGGTCGCGTACGACCTCGACCGCCACCCGCACACCGCCGAGCCGGCCACGGTGACGCTCCTGCCGCCGCACGTCCCGCACGACGGGAGGTCGGCCCGCCCCGGCTCGTCGTTCCGCAAGCGGGTGCTCTACCTGGACGAGGCGTGGCTCCCGCTCGACGCGATCGGTCACAGCGTCGACCACCCGACGGTGGTCCGGCCCGAGGTCGCCGAGGGCGTCCGGCACGTGCACGGAGCCCTGGCCGGCGGGGACGCGTTCGCGGCGGAGTCGGAGCTCGCCCGCCTCCACGACCTGCTGCGGGAGCATCTCCACGGCCCTGCTCCGTCCGCTGCGGCCGATGCACCGCTCGCCCGGCGCCTGCGCGACCTCCTCGACGCCGCGGTCGCCGACGGCGTCACGCTCGAGGACGCCTCACGCGTCCTGGGCGCCCACCCGAGCCACCTCGTGCGGTCGTTCTCGCGGGCGTACGGCATCGCGCCGCACCGCTACCTCACCAGCCGTCGCGTCGACCTGGCTCGGCGGCTGATCCTGGACGGAGAGACGGTGGCCGACGCCGCGGTCCGCGCCGGCTTCCACGACCAGGCGCACCTCACCCGGCATTTCCGCCGGGTGCTCGGGACGACGCCCGGATCCTTCGTCCGCACCGCACGGCCTTAGGGTGCCGGCGCACGACCTCAGGGCCTGATCCGCCCGATCTAAGGGCCCTGGCGCGTCAGAACTAGGGTGCCCGCCCGATGTGAGGTGCTACCTCAGACGACGAGAGTCGAGGCATCAGGAACGAACGAAGGAGACCCTGATGTACATCGATCCCGAGCAGTCCGTCCCCACCGAGATGAAGCACCGCATCGAGCGGATCCCGGCCCTCGGCGACGACCGTCGGGCCCAGTACGTCCGCAGCCCGCGCCTGCGCCGCCGGCGGGGCCTGCGCCGCTGACCGAACGCGTCGCGGGAGCGGCAGCCGTTGCCACGTTCCCGCGTCGCTGCAAGGATCGCCGCATGGGCGAGGCGGTCGAGATCGAGGTGGGCAACCGCGACGTCCGCATCTCGAACCCCGACCGCGTCTACTTCCCCGAGCGCGGCGAGACCAAGCTCGACCTCGTCCACTACTACCTGGCGGTCGGCGACGGCATCGTCCGCGCCCTGCGCGAGCGGCCGTGCATGCTGCACCGCTTCCCCAAGGGCGTCGCGGAGAAGAAGGTCCACCAGAAGCGCGTCCCGGCCGGGGCGCCGCCGTGGCTGGAGACCGTGCGGGTGGAGTTCCCGCGCTACGGCCGACACGCCTACGAGCTCTGCGTCACCGAGCTCGCGAGCGTGATCTGGGCGGTCCAGATGTCGACGGTCGAGTTCCACCCCTGGAACTCCCGTCGCGCCGACACCGAGAAGCCCGACGAGTGGCGCATCGACCTCGACCCTGGGCCCGACTGCGACTTCGCCACGGTCCGACGGGTCGCGCACGTGGCCCACGAGATCCTCGACGAGCTCGGCGCGGTCGGCTGGCCCAAGACGTCGGGCGGCGCGGGGATGCACGTCTACGTCAGGATCGCGCCCGACCACGGGTTCGCCGACGTCCGTCGTGCCGCCCTCGCCTTCGCTCGCGAGGTCGAGCGCCGCGTCCCCGACGACGTGACGACGACCTGGTGGCGCAAGGACCGCGACCCGGCCAAGCTCTTCGTCGACTACAACCAGAACACCCGCGACCACACCATCGCCGCGGCCTACTCCGTGCGCGGGGTCCCCGACGCGCGGGTCTCGGCGCCGATCCGCTGGGACGAGGTGGACGACGTCGAGCCGGCCGACATGACGATCTCGACCGTCCCTGCGCGATTCGCCGCCCTCGGTGACCTGCACGAAGGGATCGACGAGGCAGTGTTCTCGATCGCGCCGCTGCTGGAGTGGGCCGAGCGCGACGAGGCGGAGGGAGCGGAGGTCCCGCCGGAGGAGGGTGGCTGATCGCGGTCAGGCGCGCTAGCGTCGAGGTTCCTGATCAGCGACCGAGAGGACCCTCTCATGCGCAAGATCTCCCTCCTCATCGCCGCCGGTGCCGGGTACGTGCTCGGGGCCAGGGCGGGTCGGGAGCGCTACGACCAGATCGTGGCCCAGACCAAGAGGCTGATGGGCAGCCAGCCCGTCCAGAGCGGAGTCGCCAAGGCTGGCGAGACCCTCAAGGAGCAGGCCCCCGTGGTGAAGGACAAGGTGGCCGACGCCGCCCACAAGGTGGCCGACAAGGTCACGCCGGGCTCGACGACCGACGAGGACGACATCGTCGGCACCTACTCGACGACGCCCAGCGGCAACCACGTCGAGGTCGACGAGGAGCTCGCCTGGACCACCTCCACGGGCGACCAACCCCGGACCTGAGCGGACGGGAGGTGGACGACCCCACCGCCGACGCGTTCCTGGCGCGGCTCCTCCCGCTGGCCACCGACGGGCAGCGGCTGAAGTACGAGCGGTTCTTCCCCGGCGACGACAGCTTCGTCGGGGTGCGGATGGGCGACGTCTTCGGGCTCGCGAAGGAGTTCCTCGCGATGCCGGTCGACGAGCTCGAGACGCTGCTCGACCACGACGTGCGCGAGGCACGCGTCGGTGCCTGCTCGATCATGGGCAAGGCCGCGACGCACAAGCGGGTGACCGAGCCGCGCCACGAGGAGCTGTACGCCCTCTGCCTGCGCCGCCACGACCGGATCGACACCTGGGACCTGGTCGACCTCGTGGCCTACCAGGCCGTCGGGAGCTGGTTGGTCGAGCGACCTCGCGACCCGCTGTACACGCTCGCGGAGTCGTCGGCGTGGCCGGAGCGGCGTACGGCGGTGGTCGCGACCGCGGCGTTCCTGCGGCGCGGGGAGGTGGCCGACACCTTCGCGATCAGCGAGATGCTGCTCGACGACCCCGAGGACCTGGTCCACAAGGGTGCGGGCTGGATGCTGCGGTACGCCGGCGACGTCGACCGCCCGGCCCTGCTGGCGTTCCTCGACGCGTACGCGGCGACGATGCCGCGCGCGATGCTGCGGGCCGCCACCGAGAAGCTCGACAAGTCCGAGCGCGCCGCGTACCTCGCGTCGGGCAGGTCCTGACGCGAGGTACGCCGCGGTCGTACGGGGTCCGTCGCCGGCGTCGGGGGCACCGGCGACGGACCCCGGTCTCTACCGGGTCCGGAGCCCGAACCCGTACGGGAACAGCGGGTCGTAGTCCGCGTCCCCGATGTTGATCGGCTCCTGGTCGACGGTCCGCGGCCAGCTCACGGGAAGCTTCCCGGTGAACCGCTGCTTGCCGAACAGGACGTCGGCCACGCCGGCGCCCTCGCTGCCCGGGAGCCAGGCGGCCACGAGGCCGTCGATCTTCGCCAGCAGGGCAGGCGCGATCTCGAGCGGGCGCCCGGAGACCACGATCACGACGCACTCCGCGGCCTGGGTGCACACCGTGTCGACGGCCTGCTGGTCGGCGGCGGACAGCTTCATGTCCTTCACCGGTCGCGGGACGCCGTTGTCGCCCGGGTCGTACGCCCAGCGCGGGCCGCCGACGTCGCCGAAGCCCTCGGCGTACGGCGTCTCGCCGACGACCACGACACCCGTCGCGTCGCTCGGCACCGGTGCCGATGCGGTCTCGCTCACCGTCACGTCGCCGCGCGAGGCGTCCTCGATGCCCTCGAGGATCGTCGTGCCCGGGAACTGGTGGTACGAGCCTCCCTGCCAGGTCAGCGTCCAGCCGCCGGCCTGGTTGCCGATGTTGTCGGCGTTGCTGCCGGCGACGTACAGCGGTGCCTTCTTGGACAGCGGAAGAACCCGCCCGCTGTTCTTGAGCAGCACCTGCGACTCGGCGACCGCCTTGCGGGCGACCTTGCGGTGCTGCGCGCTGCCGATCTCGTCGATGTGGCGGCGGTCGGTGTACGGCTCCTCGAACAGCCCCAGCTCGAACTTCTGGGTGAGGATCCGGCTGACCGCGTCGTCGATGCGCGCCATCGGCACGCGCCCGGCCTCGACCTCCTCGGTGAGGGCGGTGATGAACTGGCGGAACTGAGCCGGCTCCATCGCCATGTCGATGCCGGCGTTGATCGCCGTGCGGACCTGCGTGTTCCAGTCGCCGGGGAGCTGGTGGATGGCCTCCCAGTCGCTGACCACGAGCCCGTCGAAGCCCATCCGCCCCTTCAGGACGCCGGTGAGCAGCTCGGTGTGCGCGGTCATCTTGACCGGGTTGCCGACCCCGTCCTCGGTCCAGTCGACCGAGGAGAACGACGGCATGACCGAGCCCGCGCCGTACTTCTGGATCGCCGGCCAGTACGGCGCGAGCGCCAGCCGCGCGAACTCCTGCCGGCTCACGATCGTGATGCCCTGGTCGATCGTGTAGTCGCCGGCGGCGGTGCCGAACGTGGTGAGCCCGTCGCCCGCGTAGTGCTTCGGCGTGGCGAGGACGCGGTCGGCGTGGTCGAGCTGGCCGCGCCGGCCCTGGAAGCCGCGGACGGCCACGGCCATCTCCGACACGAGCCGCGGCGACTCGCCGAAGCTCTCGTAGGTGCGTCCCCAGCGGTCGTCGCGCGCGACGCACAGGCAGGGAGCGAAGCTCCACTGCGGTCCGGTCGCGCGCGTCTCCTCGGCCGTGATGTGCGCGACCTTCTCGACGAGCCTCGGGTCGCGGGTGGCGCCGAGACCGATGTTGTGCGGGAAGACGGTCGCGCCGTACAGGTTGCCGTGCCCGTGCACCGAGTCGACGCCGTAGAGGACGGGGATCTTCAGACGGGTCGCGAGCGCGCCGTCCTGGAAGCCGTCGACCATGTCCGCCCATCCCTCGGGCGTGTTGTCGGCGGGCACAGAGCCGCCTCCGGACAGGATGCTGCCGAGCTTGAGCTCGGTGACGTCCGCAGGCGTCGCGTTGGCCCGCTCGGCCTGGGTCATCTGGCCGATCTTCTCGGCCAGCGTCATGCGGGAGAGCAGGTCCTTCACGCGCTTCTCGGTGGACAGTCTCGGGTTCAGGTACGGGAGCGTGCCCTGGTGTCTGCCGGCGGTCGTGCCCGTCGCCGTGGTGGCCGGTGCGGAGCCGGCGCCCACGCCGACGAGACCGGCGACGAGGGCTGCGGCGGCGCCGGCGACCAGGGCGGCGCGGCGGGTGGATGGTCGGGTCGGTCGGGGTGATGCGTCTTCGCTTCGACGTGTCGCGTCCATGAGTCCTCCACTCGAATGTGACGTACGTCATACCCGTAACCGAATATTGCGTACGCAACAACAAATGGCAAGAGGCTGCGATGAGGTAATGAGGCCGTCGACGGATCTGAGGTAGCCCGGCACGCCGAATAGGGAGGTCGTCCGATGGGTCGGCCTACCTCAGAGGACGAGCATCGTTGTCATGATCCTTCTGCCGGAGTACTTCGTGAGCACCGAGATCAACCGTCGGCTCGAGCACGCGCACGGGTCCGAGCGGCGTCGTACGGTCCGTCCGCGCCGTCGCCGCAACCGGTCCCGTTCCGAGCACCCGACGACGTGACGCCGCTCGGCCACGCGCCCGGGCCCCCGCGGTCCGCCGACGCGCGGCCCGGAAACCGTTCGAGTCCTGTCGGTGCGGTGCGGGATCATGGATCCATGCCCGCCGACTGGAGAACGACCGAGCCCCTCGTCGGACGCGAGGCGGAGCTCGAGCGGCTGCTGACCGCAGCCGGCGTCGCCGACCCGGAGGCCCGCGGGGGTGTCCTCCTCAGCGGCGACGCCGGCATCGGCAAGACGCGCCTCCTGCGCGAGCTGGCGACCCGCGCCGCTGCCGCGGGGCACCGCGTGCTCGCCGGCCACTGCCTCGACCTCGGCGACAGCGGCATCCCGTTCCAGCCGTTCGCCGAGGTGCTCGCCGCGCTCGACGACCCGACCTGCAAGGCGCTGTCCGACGCGATGCCTCCCCTCGGCCCGCTGATGTGGGGCGCCGCCGACGGTGCCGGCGTCGACCGCGGGGAGCTGTTCTCGTCCGTCGTCGCCGCGCTCGAGCTCCTGGCGGCCAGCCAGCCGGTGCTGCTGGTGGTCGAGGACGCCCACTGGGCCGACGCCTCGACGCGTCACCTCATCCGCTACGTGCTGTCGCAGCGCTACGACGGCGCCGTGCGGATCATCGTCTCCTACCGCAGCGACGACCTCCACCGCCGTCACCCGCTGCGCGCCGACGTGGCGGAGTGGAGCCGGCTGCCCGGCGTCCAGCGTCTCGACCTGGGCCCGCTGGACGACGAGGAGGTCCGCACGCTCGTGCGGGCGCGCTCCGCCGGCGCGATCGGCGCCACCGGCGTGGCCGCGATCGTCCGCCGGGCCGAGGGCAACGCGTTCATCGTCGAGGAGCTGCTCGACGTCGACGACAAGAACGGTCCCCTTCCTCCGACGCTCGCCGACCTCCTGCTCGTGCGGCTCGACCGCCTCGACGACGCCGGTCGCCACGTGGTGCGGGCGATCGCGTGCGCCGGCGGCGAGGTCAGCGACGAGCTGCTGTCCGCCGTCGTCGACCTCCCTGCGGCGACGATCGAGGACGGCGTCCGCGCCGCGCTGGACCACCGCATCCTGAGCCGGACCCGCCACGACGGCTACGCGTTCCGCCACGCCCTGCTCGCGGAGGTCGTCCGCGACGACCTCCTGCCTGCCGAGCGGCGACGGATCCACGCCGCGTACGTCGAGGCCCTGACCGGTCGCGGCGACCCCGCCGACGTCGCGCGGCACGCCTTCGAGGCCGGCATGGCTGAGACCGCCTTCACGGCGAGCGTCCGCGCCGCCGAGCAGGCGACCCGCGTCACCGGCCACGAGGAGGCCGCGCAGCACTACGAGCGCGCGCTGAGCGTCGCCTCGGCGGCGCCAGACGGCACCGACCTCATCGACCTGGTGATCGCCACGAGCGAGGCGCTGACGGCGTCCGGCTACGTGCGCCGCGCGTTCGGGGTGGTCGACGACTACCTCGACCGGACCGCTCAGGACTTGTCCGACGCCGACCACGGGAGACTGCTCGTGGCCTACGGCACCGCCGCGCTGATGGCCGATCGCCAGGTCGAGCCGGCCCAGGCGGTCGAGCGCGCGTTCGCGCTGGTGCCCGAGCAGCCGACCGCGCTCCGTGCCTCGCTGGAGGCGCTCGCGGCCATCGTCGCCGCCAACGAGCGCGACAACGAGGAGGCGATCCGCTGGGCGACCCAGGCGATCACGCTCGGTCAGCGGCTCGGCCTCAGCCGCGTCGTGGCCGACGCCCGTGCGACCAAGGCGCGCGTCCGCGCCCGGATCGGCGACGACCCGGAGGGCGACGAGCGGCGCTTCCGCGAGGTGGCGGAGTCCGCACACGCCACCGGCAACATCGTCTCCGAGCTGCGGGCCCGTCACCACCTGGCGTTCCACCACCACGACCGGGGTGAGCTCGACGTCGCCGAGCGCGAGTTCCTCTCGACCATGCGCGCCGCGGCGAAGGCCGGCCGCCAGTGGGCCCCGTACGGCTTCGACGGCCGGTTCTTCGCCTCCGTCACCGCCTACCTCCGGGGACGGTGGGACCTCGTCGTCGAGCTGGGCGACGTCGCGGCGCTGCGCCCGCCCAAGGTTCACGCGGCGTGCCTCGAGGCCGTGGGGCTGCTCGTGTCGGCCGGCCGCGGCGAGACGGCCGCGCTCGCGACCGCGGGGCGGCTGCGCGACCACTTCTGGAAGAAGGACATCGCGCTCGCGATCCACAGCGGCACGGCGGCGATCGACCTGGCGCCCGACGTGGCCTCGGCCGAGACGTGGCACGACGACCTCGTGAGCACCCTGGCCTCGGACTGGGCGGGCGAGTTCATCCCCGCGCGGCTGCGCATGGGCGGGCTGCTCGTCGGGCGGTACGCCGACGCGGCGCCGCACGCGTCCACCGCGGAGCGTCACGAGTGGGTGGAGAGCGCCCAGCAGCTGCGGCACGCGGGCGACCGGGCCATCGTGGAGCGCGGCCCGTTCGGTCCGGAGGGGCGCGCCTGGAGCCTGCGCCTCGACGCGGAGATCCTCCGGCTCCGGTGGAGTGCCGGCGAGGACGTCGGGCTCGACCCGATGCTCGCCGCGTGGCGCGAGACGACCGAGATCTTCGCCGAGCTCGGGCACGTCTACGAGGAGGCCCGCTCCGCTGCGCGCCTTGCCGCGGTGCTGCACGCCGCCGGCGACGTCGCCGGCGCCAAGCAGGTGGCCAGCGCCGCGTACGAGAAGGCGACGACGCTGCGGGCCGAGCCCCTCATGAACGAGCTCGAGCAGCTCGCCGGCGCGACGACGCGCGCCTCCGCGCCGGCCGCTCCCGACGCCGTCGTCGCGGGGGAGAAGCCGCTGACCGCGCGCGAGCGCGAGGTGCTCGACCACCTCGTCGAGGGCCGGACCAACGGTGAGATCGCCTCGCTGCTGTTCATCAGCACCAAGACGGTGTCGGTGCACGTCTCCAACATCCTCGCCAAGCTCGGCGCGTCGACGCGCACGGAGGCGGCGGCGATCGCGCGGCGCCAGCAGGTCTAGCGGCTCGGCTTCAGCCCGGTGGTTGCGTCGAGCCGCTGCAGCAGGTCGTGGGCTGCGAGCTCCACGTCCTTGTGCCTCCACTCGCTGGCGCGGTACACGCAGGCGATGAGACCGCTGCGGTGCAGCCGCCGGAAGTCGCCGTAGACGAACGCGTAGCGGCCCTTCGTCTCGTCCGACGCCCCGACCGTGAGCCCGAGGAACCACTCCGCGTAGTCCTCCCACGGATGCTTCTCCCGGTACGCGTTCTCGTCCGCGGCCTTCGGCTGCACCTCGCCCCAGTCGCTGTCGAGGACGTACTGCTTCGCGTCGATCAGGGCGCGCGCCTTCGCGACGCCGGCCGGGTTCACCTCGTAGCTCGCCATCGCCTCATCGTCCGACGGGCGACCGGGCCGCGCACCCGGGGCTGGTACGGGTGCTCACCCGCGCCACGCGCGCTCCAGGTCGTCGTTCGTGAGTCCGCTCAGGACGGACGCGAGGTCCTCCTCGGCCGGTTCGGCACCCGTGTGAGAGCCGCGTCCGCGCATCTTCACGAGGATCCACTGCTCCTTCGGGCCAGCCGGGCCGGTGCGGGTCAGCGCGTACGGCCCTTCCAGCTTGTCGCCGTGGAGGTCGACGACGAGGTGCCCGGCGGCGAGTGCGGCCCCGGTGTCGTGGGGCTCGCCGGGCCGCGGCGGGCGCCGTTCGAACGTCCCGCGGTCCCACACGACGACGCTGCCGACCTTCCCGCCCCCGCGCCCGTAGGCACCCTCGTACGAGGCGTGGGCGAGGTCGTGGTCGTCAGTCCGCACGGCGAGCCGTTTCTGCGCGGGGTCGGGCGACGGGCCTTTGGGGACCGCCCAGGAGACGAGGACACCGTCGATCTCGAGGCGGAGGTCGAAGTGGAGGGCGCGTGCGTTGTGCCGCTGGCACACATAGACAGGGTGCCGTTGGCACACGTAGACAGGGTGCCGCTGTCCCGGGACGACGGGGCCTGAATGCGCTGCCACCTCGGCACCGTAGCCCGCCCCCGTCACTCTCTGCGCGCCGACGGCACCCGGGCATAGGCTCGGGTGGTGGAAGGCCGCAAGCGCCGGTACCTGCTGCTCATGGGGGCATGCCTGGTGCTCGCGGCGACCTCCTGGATCGTGGGGAGCCAGGTCTCCGTCCCTGCCGGCATCGTCCTCGGCGTGGTCGCCGCGGCGCTCCCGCCGGTCGCGGTGACCGTGGCCAACCTCGGCTGGGAGGACCGGACGCACGACGAGGAGGACACATGACGCAGGCCCGCATCGGAGTCACCGGACTGGCCGTGATGGGCCGCAACCTCGCGCGCAACCTCGCGCGCCACGGTTATCCCGTCGCCCTGCACAACCGCACGTACTCCCGGACCCAGAGCCTGGTCGAGGAGCACGGCGACGAGGGCACCTTCGTGCCGTCGGAGTCGATGCAGGACTTCGTGCAGTCGATCGAGCGGCCCCGTCCGATCATCGTCATGGTCAAGGCGGGCGAGCCGACGGACGCCGTGATCGAGGAGCTGGCCGCGATCCTCGACGAGGGCGACATCGTCATCGACTGCGGCAACGCCCACTTCGCCGACACGCGGCGCCGCGAGGCCGCGCTGCGCGAGAAGGGCCTGCACTTCGTCGGCGCGGGCGTGTCCGGTGGCGAGGAGGGCGCGCTCCTCGGTCCGAGCATCATGCCGGGTGGGTCCGCGGAGTCGTACGAGACGCTCGGCCCGATGTTCGAGGCGATCGCCGCCCAGGTCGACGGCACGCCGTGCTGCACCCACGTCGGGCCGGACGGCGCCGGACACTTCGTCAAGATGGTCCACAACGGCATCGAGTACGCCGACATGCAGCTGATCGCGGAGGCGTACGACCTGCTGCGCCACGGTCTCGGCGCGGAGCCGGCGCGCATCGCCGAGATCTTCGCGGACTGGAACGCCGGCGACCTCGAGTCGTACCTCATCGAGATCACCGCGGACGTGCTCGGGCACACCGACGCCGAGACCGGGCAGGCCTTCGTCGACGTCGTGCTCGACCAGGCGGAGCAGAAGGGCACCGGGCGCTGGACGGTCCAGACCGCGCTCGACCTCGGGGTGCCGGTGACGGGGATCGCCGAGGCGACCTTCGCGCGCTCGGTGTCGGGCCACGCCGAGCAGCGTGAGCCGGCCCGCGCGGCCTACCCCGACGCGCACGCCGACACGGCCTGGCGACCCGACGACGCCGACGCGTTCGTGGAGGACGTCCGGCGCGCGCTGTACGCGTCGAAGGTCGTCGCCTACGCGCAGGGGTTCGACGAGATCCAGGCCGGCAGCAAGGAGTACGAGTGGGGCGTCGACCCCGGCGCGATGGCGACGATCTGGCGCGGCGGCTGCATCATCCGCGCCCGCTTCCTCGACCGCATCCGGGAGGCGTACGACGCCGACCCCGACCTGCCCACGCTCCTGGTCGCGCCCTACTTCGTCGAGGCGGTCCAGGCGGGCCTCGAGTCCTGGCGGCGCGTCGTCGCGATCGCGGCCCGCACCGGCATCCCGGCACCCGCGTTCGCCTCGTCGCTCGCATACTTCGACGCGCTGCGCGCCGAGCGGCTCCCGGCGGCGCTGATCCAGGGCCTGCGCGACGACTTCGGTGCCCACACCTACCGACGGGTCGACAAGCCCGGCACCTTCCACACGCTCTGGGCGGGGGACCGCAGCGAGGAGAAGCAGGGGTGACGCGTCAGGGGGCCGCCGCGGGCCACGGTTCCCGGTGCACGTCCACCCCGGCGGGGAGGCCGTCGAGCGCGCAGCTCTCGTCGCCGTCGATGGTGAGGGTCGTACGGGCGTCGCCGAGCCCGACCCCCTGGACGCGCAGCGGCCGGTAGGCCGCGGGCAGCACCGGGTCGACCCACAGCTCGCCCCGGGGGAGCCACGGGTCGAAGCGGAGCAGGCTCCGGACGATCTGCACCGGTGCCGCCGCGGCCCATGCCTGAGGGGAGCAGGACGTCGGGTACGGCACCGGGTCCTCGTACTCGTCGCGGTCGAACCCGCAGAACAGCTCCGGCAGCCGGCCGCCGAAGCGCTCGGCCGCGGTCAGCATTCCCTCGGCCAGGCGCGTGGCCTCGTCGACGAAGCCGTAGCGCATGAGGCCGGCGGCGACGAGCGCGTTGTCGTGCGGCCAGACCGACCCGTTGTGGTAGCTCACCGGGTCGTACGCACCCATCGCGCTGCTCAGCGTCCGCACGCCCCACCCGGTGAACATCTCCGGCGACATGAGGTGCTCCGCGACGGCCGGGGCGAGCTCGTCGTCGACGATGCCGCTCCACAGGCAGTGGCCCATGTTGGACGCGCACGCGTCGACCGGTTCCTTGTCCCGGTCCAGGGCCAGAGCGAACCAGCCCCGCTCCGGCAGCCAGAAGCGCTCGTTGAACGCCCGCTTGAGCGTCGCGGCGCGCTCCCGCCACCGTTCGGCGGTCTCTGGGTCTCCTGCGTCGGCAGCGAGGTGCGCACGGCTGACGAACGCCTGGTAGGCGTAGCCCTGCACCTCGCACAGCGCGATCGCCGGTTCGGCCGGCCGTCCGTCGGCGAACGTCACGCCGTCCCACGAGTCCTTCCAGCCCTGGTTCCGGAGTCCTCGGTCCGTCGCCCGCTCGTACTCGACGAACCCGTCGCCGTCGCGGTCGCCGTGCCGGTCGATCCACTCCAGCGCCCGGTCGGCCGCGGGCAGCAGCGCCTGCACCTCCTCCGGGCTGGCGCCCCAGCGCGCCACCTCGCCGAGGACCACCACGAAGAGCGGTGTCGCGTCGACGGTGCCGTAGTACGTGCTGCCGCCGCCGAGCGCGAGACTCGCCTCGGTGCCGAGCCGGACCTCGTGCAAGATCTTCCCGGGCTCCTCCTCCGTCACCGGGACCGTCCGACGGCCCTGGTGCCGGGCCAGCTTCCGCAGGGTCCCGAGCGCCAGGCTGCGGTCGACCGGCAGCGCCATGTACGCGGTCAGCAGCGAGTCACGACCGAAGAGGGCCATGAACCACGGCGCTCCGGCGGCGACAGCGGCCTCGGACGGCTCGCCCCGTTCGAAGATCCGCAGCGCGCCGAGGTCCTCCTGGCTGCGATGCAGCACCCGCTGCAGGCCGACGTGACCCGTCGTGGCGATGGGGGTGGTCGACTGCCAGCGCTGGAGCCGGACCGCCGGCAACGACTCGCTCACCGCTCGATCGAACGGGAACGACGTCTCCACGTCCTCGCCCTCGACGACGGGATGCACCAGGAGCGACGCCGTCCACTCGCCCCGGGCGGGGACGACGGCCTCGTACGTCAGGGTCCCCGCGCCGCCTGCTGCCGACGTCCTGGACGTGACTGAGGCGCCGGGAGCGTCCACCACGGCGGCGCGGTCGGCACCGGCGCCTCGGTGGACGAGGACGAGCCGGGCGTCGCCGGCCTCGGAGCGGTGCTCACCGCCGCCGTCGACGCGGCCGTCCTTCACGTCGAAGAGGTCCGCGAAGTCGGCGGCCGCCTCGATCACCACGGTGCACGCGACGGTCTCCGGCGCGGGGTTCTGGATCGTGACGGTCTCGCGGATGCCGTTGGCGACATGGCGCTCGCGGTGGACCAGGACATTGGTGTCGGTGCGCCCCCGACGCGGGAGGCGTGCGACGAACCGCCCCCGGTAGGGCTCGGGCGTCAGCGCCGCCAGGGGCTGCGGCCGCTCGCCGTCGATCGTGAGCTCCCACCGCGAGAGGATCCGCATGTCCCGGAAGAACAGTCCCGTCGGGCCGGGTCCGCCGAGGTCCCCGGTGACGCTGGAGATGCAGAACGACGAGCCCTCGAGCAGTGTGACAGAGCCGTCCACGCCACCGGCAGGTTCGTTCCCGGATGCCCAGGCGTTCATCGATGTCACCTCGCTCCCGTCGATGTGGTCACGGACGCTCCGCCTTCCGGGTCTGCTCCCTCCTTCTCCGCCAGGACCGACTCGTACACCCGGAGGTGGTCCTCGACCATCCGCGCGGTGTCGAAGCGACGCTCGGCGGCGCTGCGGCAGGCTCCACGGTCGAGGTCGGCGGCGGCGACGAGCGCACGGGCCAGCGCCTCGTGGTCGGCGTCGACGTACCCGGTCACGCCGTCCTCGACGATCTCCGGGACCGAGCCGCAGGGGGTGGCGACCACCGGCGTGCCGGTCGCGAGCGCCTCGATCATCACGAGCCCGAACGGCTCGGACCAGCCGAGCGGGTTCAGCAGCGCGACAGCGCCTCCGAGGAGTGCGATCTTGTCGTCCCAGCCGGCCTCTCCGACATACTCCACGCCGGACCCGAGAAGGGGCTCGACCTCTGCCTTGAAGTACTCCTTCTCGGCGGGCTCGCGCATCTTCGCTGCCATGCGCAGCGGGATGCCGGCCGCGCGAGCGATCTGCGCCGCCTCGCGGGGACCCTTGTCCGGGGTCATCCGGCCCAGGAAGCACGCGTAACCCCCGTCCCCCCGGCCCACCGGCACCTGGGCGACGTCGATGCCGTGATGGATGACAGCACGGATCGGCACGCCGTCGGACCTGCTGGCCTGGTCGTGGGAGATCGCGATCACCGGGACGCCCTCCATGGCGCGGTAGAGCGGGAGCATCTCGCCGTCGAACGGCCCGTGCGCGGTCGTCACGATGGGGGCACCTCCGGTCGGCGGGTGGCAGAGCGGACCGGCGACGGTGTGGTCGTGGATCAGGTCGACGTCCTCCATGGCTGCATACGCCGTGAGGACGTGGCGCAGCTCGCTGTTCAGATCGCCGTTCTCCGGCGCCGCTCCGGTGCCGTCGTCGGTGCCCGGGACGGTGGTAACGGGGACCGTGCTGTCCGGAGCGGCGGCGAGCACGACGTGGTGTCCCGCGGCGTCGAGACCGCGGGCGAGTCGATCGACGACCGCCTCGATCCCGCCGTAGGCTTCTGGCGGGACCGGGATTCCCGGCGGGGCGACGAGACCGATGCGCATGTTCCCTTCCTCTCCATGGTTGGGACCCGCTCGGTGCGGGGACACCGTGTCCCGTACCCAGCCCCACGAGAAGCCATTCGGGATCGAGGTGGCGGGATCCGTCGACGGGAGGAGCAGGGTGACGACGTACGCGATGACGCCGGTCGGTGTCGTGCATGGTCCGGACACGGATCCCGACCCAGAGGAGGGGTGGGGCGAGGTGGACAGCGTGATCGAGGTGGACCTGCGTTTCGGCGAGACGCCGTTCGCCGGGCTCGACGGGTTCACCCACGTCGAGGTCGTGTTCGTCTTCGACGACGTCGAAGAGCGCGACGACTACTCCGAGCCGCAGCGTCCGCTCGGTCGTGACGACATGCCCGCGGTCGGGATCTTCGTCGATCGCGGACCCGTACGACCGAACCGGCTCGGCCACTCGGCGTGCGCGGTGGTCGCGGTCGAGGGACGGCGGCTCACCGTCCGCGGCCTCGACGCCGTCGACGGCACACCGGTGCTCGACATCAAGCCGGCGATGCCGGCGTTCCTGCCCGACCACGTCCGGCAGCCGGAGTGGGCGGCGCGCCTGATGGAGTCGTACTTCGACTGACCCCGGCGGTGCTCAGCGCGCCCAGCCGCTGCACGGAGGCCGGGGCCGCGATCCCGTCGCGCAGGTCGGGTGCCGGCAGCGGCTCGCCGGCGGTCTCGCGCAGCGGCACCACGCCCGCCCACGCGGGTCCGTCGACGTCGTCGGGCTCGTCGTCGGGCCAGCCGTCGGACACCTTGAGCGACCAGCGCTCGATCGGCAGGGCGAGCACCAGCGTGGCGGCGAGCTCGCGGCGGGTCGACGGCCGCACCTCCGCCGTACGCCCCGGGATCAGGGCGTCGGTCAGCCGGTCCAGCGCGGCGACCTGGCCGTCGGCGGGTACCCGCTCCGCCGCGCCGAAGAGCATCGCGCTGCGGTAGTGCAGCGACGACTCGAACGCCGAGCGCGCCACGACGACGCCGTCCAGGGCCGTGACCGCGACCGAGATCGGGGCGCCCTCGGCCACCCGCCGCATCCACGGCGACCCGGTGGACCCGTGGATCAGCAGGACGTCTCCGTCGCGTGCGAACGCGGTCGGGAACACCACCGGGGCGCCGTCGATGACGACCCCGACATGACACACGCGCGAGGAGTCGAGGAGCTGGTCGAGCGCCTCCCGCTCGTGCCGCTGCTTCTCGGCGAGACGGGTGACGTGGGTGCTCGGGTCGGAGGGACGCATGCGCCGCATCCTAGGGACGAGCCACGCGGGAGCCCCACCCGGAGGGTCCGTCAGCGTGCGGAGGCGACGTACTGGTTGAGCTGGTCGCGCTCGAACTGCAGCTGCTGCATCCGGTACTTCACGGCGTCACCGATCGACAGGAGTGCGACGAGCTGCTCCTCCTCGTCGAGCACCGGCACGTGCCGGATGCGCTCGTTGGTCATGATCTCGAGCATCGCCGTGATCGGGTCCTCGGGCGTGCAGGTGTGGACGTCGGTGGTCATGATCGACGACACGCGCTGCGACGTCGGGTCCTCGATGCCTCGGAGCTTGCGCACCACGTCGCGCTCGGAGACGATCCCGAGCACGTGGCTGCCGTCCTCGCTGACCACCAGCGCGCCGATGTTGCGCTCGCCGAGCTCGTCGAGCAGGTCGGAGATCGACGCGTCAGGCGTGATCGTGAAGACCTCGGTGCTTCCCTTGGACGTGATGACGTCGCTGACCTTCATCGCAAACCCCCGGTCACGTGGACGATTGGGGTCAACCTAGCGTGATCCGGGCCACGCTCACCAGCCCTGCGGAGGCCCCTGCTGGCCGTAGGAGCCGCTCGGTCGGCCGTACGCGTCGTACCCGCCGTAGCCGCTGCCGCCGGTCGGACCGGTGCCGTACGGGGTGTCCCACTCCGAGCGCGACCGCGAGAACCACTGGTTGGCGCCGCCGGTGAAGAGCAGCACGACGACCGCGATACCGGCGGCGATCCACACCACCGAGATGAGCGACAGGATCATCACCAGACCGACGACGATGGTGACGCCGGACATGACGACGAGGGTGATGCGCGCCCAGTTGAGGCGGCGCAGCACGAGGATCGCGAGCGCGACCGCGACCAGCGAGAGGACGATGAACACGACGACCGTCGCGTAGACGGCGCCACGGTTGTCCTCGATCGCGGTGACGTCGCCCGGCGAGAGGTCGAAGTCGCCCGGGTTCTTGCGCATCTCCTCGATCATCCAGTCCATCGCCACGCCGACCAGGACCCAGCCGAGCGCGGTGAGCGCGGAGGTGACGATCGTGACCCAGGCCGCGATCGTCACGGTGGTGGGGCGCGAGTCAGGGTCGTGGGGGATCGGATAGCTCGACTGCGGCAGGCCCTGCGCGTAGGGGTCGTACGGCGAGGGCTGGCCGTACGCCGGCTGGCCGTAGGGCGGCTGCTGCCCGTACGCGGGCTGGCCGTAGGGCGGCTGCTGCCCGTACGACGGCGGCTGCTGCCCGTAGGGCGAGGGCTGGCCGTAGGGAGGCTGCTGGCCGTACGCCGGCTGCGAACCGGTCCCGGAGGGGCGGCCCGGCTCGGACGGAGGCGGTGGCGTCGGCGTGGACATGGCGCAGATCCTACCGACGCGGCAGGTCGTGGGACCGCGGGATCAGGAGTCCGAGCGACGGTGCGACGCGAGGTCCGTGACGTTGGTCGGCGCGGGAGCCTTCTCCGGCTGCTCGGAGTGCTCCTCGGCGTCCTCGCGCTCGTCGTACGGAGCGTCGTCCGGGAAGTAGCCCAGGTAGGCCATCGCGGCGTCGTGCAGGAGCCCGTTGGTGGCCAGCGCATTGCCGTGCCAGGGGCCCGGCTGGCCGTTGAGCGCGGTGAACGTGCCGCCCGCCTCGCGGACGATCGGGTCGAGCGCGGCCATGTCCCACAGGGCGAGCTCGGGCTCGGCGGCGATGTCCACCGCGCCCTCGGCGAGCAGCATGTAGGACCAGAAGTCGCCGTAGCCGCGGGTGCGCCAGCAGCGCCGGGTCAGGGCGAGGAAGCTCTCGAGCTTGCCGATCTCCTCCCAGCCGCCGAGCGACGCGTACGACAGCGAGGCGTCGTCGATCCGGTCGACCTTCGAGACCTGGAGGCGCGTCGCCGACATCAGCGACTTGCCGGTGTAGGCGCCGCCGCCCTTCGACGCCCACCAGCGCCGGCCGAGCGCGGGCGCCGAGACGCACGACGCGACCACCTCGTCCTCGACCGCGAGCGCGATCAGCGTCGCCCACACGGGTACGCCACGCACGTAGTTGGAGGTGCCGTCGATCGGGTCGATGATCCAGCGGCGCGTGGCGTCCTCGACGGTGCCGACGACCTCGCCGGCCTCCTCGCCGAGCACGATGTCGCGCGTGCGGGAGGTGCGCAGCGTACGCCGGATCGCCTGCTCGACAGCCTGGTCGGCCTCGGTGACCCACGTCGTGTCCGGCTTGGTCGAGACCACGAGGTCGGCGGCTCGGAACTTCTCCATCGCGATCGCGTCGGCGTTGTCGGCGAGCACGTGGCAGAGCCGGAGATCGTCGTGGTGGGAGTGCGCCATGGCCCCACAGTAGAGGTTCGGCCCCCTACGATGGAGAGGGTCCAGAGGAGGGACCCATGTTCGACTTCATCGACGGAGTTCCGCTGCACCCGCTGTTCCTGCACGCTCCGATCGTGCTGATCCCCGTCACGGCGCTCCTGACCCTGGCGTTCCTCGTGCCCCGCTGGCGGTGGGCGCTGCGCTGGCCGCTCGCCGTCCTGGCCGTGCTCGCGGCCGGCGGGACGTACGCGACCGTGAAGTCGGGCGAGGAGCTGAAGGCCAACCTCGAGCTCGGCGGCGAGATCGCTGCCGCGATCGACGTCCACCAGACGTGGGGCGACCGGCTGCTGTACGCGTCGATCGTGCTCGCCGTGCTGGCCGTGATCGCCGCGATCGTCGCCACCCGCACGGCCGGCACCGCCTCGACGGTGGTCGCGGTGCTCCTCGCGATCTCCGGCGTCACCGCAGCCTGGATCACCTACGAGACCGGCGACCGCGGCTCGCGAGCCGTCTGGTGCGCGACCGGCCTCGCGGCGGGCGAGACCGACTCGCTCGAGGAGTGCCTCCGGACCTGACCGGGCGTCAGTCGCCGCCCTCGCGGGAGGCCAGCAGGCGGCGGAAGGAGTCGACGCGGGCGGCGTCGAGGCGTCCCTCGGCCACCGCCTCGTCGAGCGCGCACTCGGGGTCGTCGGCCGTGTGCTGGCATCCCCGTGGGCACTCCTCGGCGACGTCGGCGAGGTCCGGGAACGCCGCGAGCAGGCGCTCGACCGACACGTGGGCGAGGCCGAAGCTGCGGATCCCCGGTGTGTCCACGATCCAGCCCCCGAACGGGAGCGGGAGCACCCGCGTCGACGTGGACGTGTGCCGCCCCCGCCGGCTGACGGCGTTCACGTCCCCGGTGGCGAGCGCCGCGTCAGGGACGAGCGCGTTGACGAGGGTGGACTTGCCGACGCCGGAGTGCCCGACGAGCACGCTCGTACGCCCTCGCAGCCGCTCGCGGACCATCTCGAGGTCGCCGCCGCGCTCGGTCACGACCACGTCCACCTCGAGCGGGAGCAGGGTCTCGACCAGCGGGGCCGGGTCGCCGATGTCCGCCTTCGTGAGGCACACCAGCGGAGTCATGCCCGCGTCGTACGCCGCGACGAGGCAGCGGTCGATGAGCCGGGGACGCGGCGGCGGGTCGGCGAGCGCGGCCACGACGACCATCTGGTCGGCGTTCGCGACGATGACGCGCTCGATCGGGTCGTTGTCGTCTGCGGTGCGTCGCAGGACGGTCGTGCGGTCCTCGACCTCGACGATGCGGGCCAGCGTGTCCAGCGCGCCCGAGGTGTCACCGACGACCCGGACGCGGTCGCCGACCACCACCGCCTTGCGGCCGAGCGGGCGGGACTTCATCGCGGTCACCGTGCGCTCGTCGTCGCCGACCAGCAGGGCGTAGCGACCGCGGTCGACCCCGACGACCCAACCGGTCTCGGCGTCGTCGTAGCTCGGGCGCTCCTTGGTCCGCGGTCGGGTGCGCCGACGGGGACGGTCGAACTGCTCGTGCGGCCGGTCCTCGTCGTAGCGCTGCGTCACGACGCGAACCGCTCCCAGTCCTGCTCGAACCCGGGATAGGTCTTCGCGGTCGTGGCGACGTCGTGGACGCGGACGTCCTTGACCGCCAGCCCGAGCACGGCGGCGGCGTGCGCCATCCGGTGGTCGGCGTAGGTCTCGAGCGCGGCGCCGTGCAGCGGCCGCGGGTGGATCGTGAGTCCGTCGGGCTGCTCGTCGACCTCACCGCCCATCCGCGTGATCTCGGCGGTGAGGGCGGCGAGCCGGTCGGTCTCGTGCCCTCGGAGGTGGGCGATGCCGGTGAGCGTCGACGGCTCGGCGGCCAGGGACGCGACCGCGGCGACCACCGGCGTGAGCTCGCCCTCGTCGCGGAGGTCCAGCGTGACGCCCTTCAGGGTCTCGGGCGCGGTCACGACGAGGTCGCCACCGTCGAAGGCGACCTCAGCCCCGAACGCCTCCGCGATGGCCCGCCAGCGGTCGCCGGCCTGATCGGTCTCGCGCGGCCAGTGCCGCACGCGGACCCGGCCGCCGGTCACCAGCGCCCCGGCGACGAACGCGCCGGCGTTGGACAGGTCCGGCTCGATCGCGGCGTCGTACGCGGCGACGGGACCGGGCGCGACCACCCAGCGGTCCGCCGTGGTGTCGACCCTGACGCCCCGGCGCCGGAGCTCGGTGAGCGTCATCTCGACGTGCGGGGCGGACGGGACGGGCGGTCCGTCGTGGCGGATGTCGATCCCCGCGTCGAAGCGCGCGCCGACCAGCAGCAGCGCGGAGAGGAACTGGCTCGACGCCGACGCGTCGATCGTGATCGGACCGCCCGCGACGTGACCGGTCCCGGCGACGGTGAAGGGCATCGTGCCGCGACCGTCGTCGTCGATGCGGACGCCGAGCGCGCGCAGGCTGCTGATCGTCGTCGCCATCGGCCGCTCGCGGGCCCGAGGATCGCCGTCGAAGGTGACCGCGCCGTCGACCAGCGCGGCGACCGGCGGCACGAAGCGCATGACGGTGCCCGCCAGACCCACGTCGACCGTGACCGCGTCGCGCGCGGACCGCGACAGCGGCTCGACGGTCCAGGCGTCGTCCCCGCCCGTGATAGACGCTCCGAGGGACCGCAGCGCGTCGGCCATCAGCGTGGTGTCGCGCGAGACGAGCGGGCGCGCCAGACGTGACGGGCCGTCCGCGAGCGCCGACAGGATCAGCGCACGGTTGGTCTGCGACTTCGATCCCGGGAGCGACACGGTCGCGTCGACGGGATCAGGGCGGAACGGGGCGGCCCACAGCGGTGACGTCATCGCAGCCGAGCCTATCCGACCGGCGCGGCGAGGACGGTCGCGTCAGGGCGTCCGCCCAGGCCGTACGGCGGTGCCCACGACGAGCGGGACGATGGTCGGGAGCCACGTCGGCATCCGCAGGTGGCTGATCGACGCGACCTCCAGCGGCGACGCGTGCAGGTGCTCCTCGAAGCGGCGGTTGGCCCGGCAGCCATCGGCCAGACGTCGCTGGAGCGGGGTGACGAGGTCCTGGAGCGCTCCCCGCAGCGGGCCGCCGCGGACGTGCTCGTGGAACAGGAAGCGTCCTCCCGGGCGGAGCACCCGGTGGACCTCTGCCAGCGCGCGAGCGGGGTCGTCGACCGAGCAGAAGAGGAGGGACGCCGTCACCACGTCGAAGCTGGCGTCCGGGAACGCGAGGTCGTGCGCGTCCCCGTCCCTCACCTCGGCCGGGAGCGCCAGGCCGGCGAGCCGGTGCCGCAGCTGTTCTCGGAACGCCGGGTTCGGTTCGACGAGCACGAGGTCGTCGACCGTCGCGGGATAGTGGTCCAGCGAGAACCCGTTGCCGGCCCCGATCTCCAGCACGCGCCCGCTCGCGACGGCGAGCTGGTCGTGCCGGATCCGGGACTGGCCTGCGCGCTCGACCCGCTCCATCATCGACGGGTACCAGCCGGCGAACTGACGCTGGCTGCGGGTTGCGGTGGCGGTCGTGCTGGCGGTGGTTCGTGCCGTCGTGGTGGTCATGAGGCGATCCTCGGGGAGCGGCAGCGGCCGCCGCATGGCCGTTTGCGGCCATCTGCAGATGGCCCGAACCGGTGATGCCGACGACGGGGCGCCCGCGGTTCGGTGGTTCCATGACCATGCACGCTGCGTCCCAGACACGGTTGGACCCACGCGAGAACGGCCCCCGGGGCCACTCCAACGGAGGGTTCGCCTGCGGAACTTTCGCCGGCCTCGTCGGCGGTACGGCGGAGGTGCGGCTGCTCGCCAAGGTGCCGCTGGGCGTCGATCTCGCCGTCGACGTCGAAGGACCCACGGCGAAGGTCGGTCGTCACGACCGCGTCCTCGCGACCGTCCGCGCGACGGAGCCGTTCGTCTCCGCGCCGCCGGTCGTCCCCACGTTCGACGAGGCGGCGGCCGCCCGGCTGAACCACCCGTTCCGCGCCGTGACGCATCCGCTGTCGACCTGCGTGGTGTGCGGACCGAGGAGGAGCGACGGTCTCGCCGTCACGCCAGGACCTCTCGACAGCGACGCCGACGTGCTCGCGACGCCCTTCGTCCCCACCGAGGCGTTCGCGCCCGAGGGACAGGTGCGGGACGAGGTCCTGTGGGGAGCACTCGACTGCCCGAGCTACCCGGCGGCGGCGATGCGCAGCGGGGCCTTCTGCCTGCTGGGAAGCCTCGAGGCCCACGTACGGCGCCGGGTCGACGTCGGCGAGCGGCTGGTCGTGGTCGGGTGGACCCGAGAGGCAGGAAACCGTGCGACGCGCACCGCATCGGCGATGATCGACGAGACGGGCGACGTCGTGGCCTCGGCGCGGGCCGTGTGGGTCGCCGTCCGCCACCAGCGGGTCGCACGCGCCGTCGCCCGCCTGCGTGCCTGAGGGCGAGAGGGGACGAGGATGCTCGGCATCGAGGACCAGGTGGTCCGGACGACGACGGTCGCCGGCGACACGGTCGCGTACGCCGTCGTCGGCCACGGGCCCCCGGTCGTCGTCGGCGGTTGGTGGTGCAGCCACCTGTCGTTGAACTGGCGGGACCCGCTGTTCCGGGAGTACCTCTCGCGGCTCGCCGCCCGGCACTCGATCATCCGCTACGACCGGCCGGGGACCGGCGCGTCGCCTCCCGACGGCGCGATCCCGCTGACGCTCGACGCCGAGGTCGAGGTGATGACGGGGATCGCGGACGCGCTGAGCCTCGAGCGCTTCGCCGTCGTCGGCGCCTCGTCCGGCGGCGCTACCGCGGTGGCCTTCGCGGCGAGCCGGCCGAAGGAGGTGACGCGGCTCGTCCTGTACGGCGCGTTCGCACGCGGCGAGGACCTCGCTCCCGAGGCGGCACGTACCGCGATGGTCGACGTCATCGGCGCGCACTGGGGTCTGGGATCGCGCCTGCTCGCCGACGTCTTCGTCCCTGGCGCGTCGAACGAGGAGCGCGAGGCGTTCGCGGCGTTCCAGCGCGCGTCGGCCACCCGGGAGCAGGCAGCCGCCTCGCTCGCCGCGACCTACGAGCTCGACGTCACCGAGGCCCTGGCCGAGCTGCGTCTGCCCACCACCGTGATCCACCGCCGCGAGGACCGAGCCGTTCCCTTCGCTCTTGGCGCCGACGTCGCGCGCCGGATCAGGGGCGCGAGGTTCGTGGCGCTGGACGGGGTCGACCACTTCCCGTGGCGAGGGGACTCCTCAGCGGTCGCCGACGCCACCTTGCGCGGTCTGGGCCACCGCGTGGAGGTGAAGCCCGACCCGCCCGGGCCGGAGTCGGTCACCCGACGGGAGCGCGAGATCCTCGAGCTGGTCTCGGCCGGGCTCACCGACACCGAGATCGCCGAACGGCTCGTGATCAGCGTCCACACGGTGCACCGCCACATCGCCAACGCCCGCACGAAGCTCGGGGTCCGCTCCCGCGCCGCGGCAGCCGTCACGATGGCGCAGGTCAAGCAGCCACGACCGTGACGTCGCCGCCGGGACTCAGACCGGCAGCGCCTTCTTCACGTGCACCGCGGTGTCGTGGATCGACTCCTGCACGGACCCGGTCGCCTCGACGACCTTGTCCTTCGCGCGCCGGGCCAGGATCTTCTTGTGCGGGTCCGGGTCCAGCGTCGACATCAGCAGGCCGCCGATCATCGACAGGTTCTTGGTGAAGTGGATCTTCTGGTTCGCCGCCGACTGGGGGTCGTTCTCCTGCCAGAACGGGTGCCCGGCGACCGTCGTGGGCACCATCGTCCCGGCGAGCACCAGGGCGGACAGCCGCGGGAAGCGGCCGAGCGCCAGCGCCGTCCCGAAGCCGACGTGCAGAGCCCCGTTGAGGCGGACCATCGTGACGGGGTCGGTCGGGACCGGCGCACCCGGCGCGACCGACTCGACGAACCCGGCGATCCTGTCCGTCACGGGCTTGACGCGTTCGGCCATCATCGGGGCGTTGCGCAGGGCGTTCACCCCGCCGTAGACGAACATCGAGGCGAGCATCGGGCGGGCGACGTTGCGCAGCATGGTCATGCTCTCTTCCTACCCCGTCACGCCGCCGCCTACACATCACCGAGGTCGGAGAGCGCGACCTCGGGGTCGGCGAGACGCGCGGGATCGACACGTCGACCCACCAGCGCCTCGAGCGGCTCGACGCCGTCGTCCCACATGTTCACGTGCATGGCCGCCTGGACGACCCCGTCGCGCAGCCAGAACGCCTGGAACTCCAGCGGCCCCTCGACGTCGGTGCTGCCGCGTACGACCACCTCGGTCGCGGAGACGTCCTCCACGTGCCCGACGTACTCCATCCCCAGGTCGTACTGGTCGGTGAAGAAGAACGGCAGCTTGTCGAACGTGACGTCCTGACCGAGCATCGACCGTGCCGCCACCGGGCCGGAGTCGTTGGCCATCGCCCAGTGCTCCACGCGGACCCGTCTGCCGAGGCGCGGGTTGTCGACGGCGGCGATGTCGCCCGCCGCCCACACCGCGCTGTCGGAGGTGCGCAGGCCGGCGTCGGTGTCGATGCCGTTGCCGCCCTCCAGCCCCGCGGCGAGGCCCCAGTCGCTCTGCGGGGCGGCACCGATCCCGACGACCACGGCGCCGGCAGGCAGCTCGTCGCCGTCGCTGGTCACCACCGACGTCACGGACCCGTCCGAGCCGCGGATCTCCGCGACGCCGCTGCCGAGGCGCAGGTCCACGCCGTGCTTGCGGTGCAGTGCCGCGAACACCTCCGCGACGCGGTCGCCGAGGACCCGCTGCAGGGGCAGGTCGGCGGTCTCGAGGACCGTGACCGGCACGCCGTGGCTGCGCGCGGCGGCGGCGACCTCGAGCCCGATCCACCCGGCACCGATCACGACCAGCGGACCGCCGCCGTCGATCGCCTCCTTGATCCGCTCCGCCTCGGGCATGTCGCGCAGGTAGAGGACGCCGTCGAGGTCGGCCCCGGGTATGTCGATCCGGCGCGGCCAGGAGCCCGTGGCGAGCAGCAGCTTGTCGTACGCCAGGGTGCCGCCGTCCTCGAGCTCCAGGAGGCGGTCGGCGAGGCGGACGCCGGTGACCATCGTCTCCGTCCGCAGGTCGATGTCCTTCTCTCGCCACCAGTCGGCGTCGTGGAGGTACGCCGCGGTCTCCGGCTCCGACCCGAGCAGGTAGCCCTTCGACAGGACCGGCCGCTCGTACGGTGGTCGGTCCTCCACCGTGACCAGCACGACCGCGCCGTCGAACCCCTCCTCGCGGAGCGTCGCCGCCGCGCTCCCGCCGGCCAGTCCGCCGCCCACCACCACGTACGTCTCGTCGCTCATGACGGCGACCGTACGCCGGGCGCGGTGGGCCGCGCTACCGGACGGACGCGACGATCTCGTCCAGCAGGGCGCTGAAGCGCTGGTTGCGGTCGAGCTGCGGGTTGGTGATGCGAGGGACGGTGAAGAGCGGGCCGCCGAGGCTCGCGGTGGTCGCGTCGAGGACCTGCCCCGGACGTGCCCTGTTGGCGACCTGCTGCGCGGAGGTCGCCGACGGGTCGAAGCCCCACTCCTGCCGGGTGCCGCCGGTGCACGGTGCGGTGCCTACGGTCGACACCAGGGGAGTGGATGCCGAGGTCAGGCAGCTCCCGGCGGTCGGACCGGTCAGCGCGCGCAGGGTCCACCAGCCGGAGTCCTTCCCGCCGTCCCAGACGCGCCAGACGGTCGCCGAGCCGCAGTCGTCGCTGAGGCGCGTCGACGCGGTGCCCACCCGTCGGCCGGCGTCGACGCAGCGCGTCCCGAAGCCGATCGGGCGGACCGAGAGGCGCGTCGTGGTGGGGAGTCGGATCGGGCCCAGCGTCGCGGCGTCCGAGGCGCCGCCGCGGTTGACCGCGACCACCTCGTACAGGACGCGGCCTCCGTTCGGCGCCGAGCTGTCGACGAAGGACGTACCGGTCAGCGGATCTGGACCGGACACGAGCTCTCCGACGACCGCGGCGGACACGGCGAACCGTCCAGCGGCCACGCCGGTGCTCGCACTGCGGTAGACCTGGTAGCCGTCGGCGCCGGCAACCGCGGACCATCGCAGCGTGACGCCCTCGGGGTCGTCGCTGAGGGCGAGACCGCCCGGGGTGGCCGGGCGTACGGGCGTGGGCTCGGTGGGGGTCGGTTCGGTCGGCGTGGGTTCAGTCGGGGTCGGTTCGGTCGGCGTGGGTTCGGTGGGCGTGGGTTCCGTCGGTGTCGGTGTCGGTCCGGTCGGTGTCGGTCCGGTCGGTTGAGGCTCGGTGGGCTCGGTCTCCTCCGGCGTGCGGGGGTCGGTCGTGCCTGGATCGTCGGTGCCCGGCTCGTCCGTACCTGGCTCGTCGGTCCCGGGCTCGTCCGTGCCCGGCTCGTCGGCCCCCGGCTCGTCCGCGACGGGCAGGTCCGGGGGGAACGACGGCAGACCCGGGGGGATCAGCCCGGGCAGGCTGGACGGGACCACGGGCGTGGGCGCGGACGCGTCGGGCTGGACCCGCGGGTCGGGGCCGCCCTCGGGCGCCGACTGCGACGGACCGGGCAGCGACGGCTCGGGACCGCCGGTCGTCTCGTCCGAGGTCGGGCTGCTCGGCATCCCGAGCGTGATGAACAGGAGCGTGCCGGTGACCGCAGCGCCCACGACGCCGAGCGTCACGCCCGCTGCGGCGACGCCGTGCGCCGGGGCTGCGGTGACCCAGTCGCGGGCGCGTCCCGCGGCCGTCCCCGCCCAGCTCGAGCTCCCGCCGGAGCCGGTCGCCGCCGTCGCACCGGTCGATCCCGCGGTCCCCGCCGCGGCGTGCGCGCGGACGTCGGCGACGTACCCGAGTCCGACCGCGCCCAGGAGCACCGGCGCCAGCAGTCCGCGGAGGCCGGAGTTGACCTCGACCAGCTCGAGGTAGACGGCGGTGCACCGCGCGCAGCCGTCGAGGTGCTCGCGGACCTTGGTGGTCTCGCGCTTGCCGAGCCCCTGGCGCACGTACGCGCCGAGGTGCTCGGTGGTCCACCGGCACTCCTCGTCGGCGGTGTCGGCGAGGTGGACCTGCAGGTACGACTGGCGCAGCCCCTCGCGCGCGCGGTACGCGAGCGCGGAGACGCCGTTGGCCGTCATGCCGAGCATGGGAGCGATGTCGGCGGGCTTGGCGCCCTCGACGTCGAGGTGCCAGAGCACGAGCTGCCACCGCTCGGGGAGGGCCGCGAAGGCCTGCGCCGCAGCGGAGCTCTCGAAGGCGGCGACCGCGGTGTCGTCGAACTCGACACCCCCGTCGTACCGCTCGAGGTCGTCCGACGGCTGGACCCGCTTCTCGGCCCGCACGCGGTCGATGTGGAGCCGTCGGATCGCGGTGAGGAGGTACGCGCGGAAGGCCACGTCGGGTCCCGAGCCGGCGCGCAGCTGGTCGAGGACGCGGATGAAGGCCTCGGACACGAGGTCGTCGGCGTCGCCGCCACGGACCAGCTGCCGCGCCATGCGCTGGGCGGCGTCGCGGTGACGCTCGAACAGCACGCCGTACGCGTCGTTGTCACCCGCGCGGACGGCCGAGATGAGCTCGGCGTCGCTGGGCAGCGTCGGATCGGCGGTGGGATCTGTCATGGCGCCTCCCACGGTAGGCGAGATCGCAGGCCCAGAGACAGTTCACGGGAAAAACGAAAAAAACTTCGTGAAGTCGCGTCATGGACCGCGGGGACCGGCGTCTCTCTCGCATGAAGCACGAGGACACGAGGTACGGAGCGGCCACCACGGCCGGTCGGCAGACGCCTTTCCCGCACCACACCGCCGCTGCCGCGGAGTCGTTGTTCCTCGTCCCGACGCGTCATCTGGACGCGCTCCGGGACGTGCTTCGTGGTGGTGAGGACCCGGAAGGGGTTGCGGTCGAGCTCGGGGCGGCCGCAGCCACGGAAGGGATCGGGTGGAGCGAGCTGTTGCGCGACGTCGAGGACGTGAGTCGCAGCGTCTCGGGCTCGCTCCCACCGTACGAGATGGTCCGCGCGATGAGCATCGCGTGGACCGAGACCGCCATGCAGGACGCCTACGCGGCCTCCTGCGAGGACCCGCTCACGGGACTGACGTCGGCGACGCACCTGCGGACCCGGCTCGACGATGCGTACCGCCTCGCCGAGCGCAACGGTGCCAGCGCGTCCGACACGTGGGCGTTCGTCGTCGTCGAGATCACCTCGAGCGGCGGCCCGGAGATCGGGCTTCTCCGGTCGCTCTCGATGATCGTCGTGTCGGAGCTCTTGCGGGCCTGCTTCGACGGCGACGAGACCATCGCGCGCCTGGGGGAGCGGCGCGCGGTGGCCCTGGTGCGCCGCGCCGACGCCACGCGTGGCTACAGCGCGCTCCGGGGACTCCTGGAGTCCTCGCCCGACGTCCCGCAGACGCGGGTCTGGGTCGAGGGCGTGCCGGCGACCAGCGAGGCGGCGTCCCGCCTGCTGGGCGAGCTCGGGCGCGGCGACTCCGCGGGCGAGCTCGGCTGATCGGCCCGGTGTCCGCTCGCTCTCGGGACGGGCGGACACCGGGGCGGCAGTGCGTACGGCGTGGGACGCCGTCAGCGGTCTGTGGAACGCTGGCCTCATGTGCGGTCGCTACGCCACCACGCGGTCCCCGTCGGATCTCAGCGCCGAGTTCGAGGCCGAGCCGGCCGAGGACCTGCCCGAGCTGCGCCCCGACTACAACGTTGCTCCGACCAAGGTGGTGCCGCTGATCCTCGAGCGGCACTCGCGTGAGGACCCCGACGTCAAGCACCGCCTGGTCAAGGGCGTGACGTGGGGCCTGGTCCCGAGCTGGGCCAAGGACCGGGCGATCGGCAACCGGCTCATCAACGCCCGGTCCGAGACGCTCGGCGAGAAGCCGTCGTTCCGGTCGGCGTTCGCGAAGCGCCGGGCCCTGGTCCCCGCGGACGGCTTCTACGAGTGGTACACGACCGAGAAGCTCAACGCGAAGGGCAAGCCCGTCAAGCAGCCCTTCTTCATCCACGCTCCCGACGGCAAGCCGCTCGCGATGGCGGGTCTGTACGAGATCTGGCGCGACAAGGCGCTCCCGGAGGACGACGACTCGGCGTGGCTGTGGACGTTCACGATCATCACGACGACCGCCACCGACGACGTCGGCCGGATCCACGACCGCGCCCCGATGCTGGTGCCGCGCGACAAGTGGGCGACCTGGCTCGACCCCGACACCGACGACAAGGACGCCCTCGGCCGCCTGCTCGTGCCGGCCGCGCCGGGCGCCCTCCAGGCCTACCCGGTCTCGACGTCGGTCAACAACGTCCGCAACAACGGTCCCGAGCTCATGGAGCCGATCGCGCTCGAGGGCGAGCCGACGGGTGAGGACGGCGCGCAGCCGACGCTCGGGGACCTGTGATGACGACGCTCGCCGAGGCCACGTACGAGACTCCGTACGGGCCGGGGAGGCTGGTGTCGCGGCGCTCCGACCGGCCCTGGGCCACGCTCGTCCTCACCCACGGCGCCGGCGGCGGCATCGAGAGCCACGACCTCGAGGTGCTCACGCGCGGCCTGCCCCGGCTCGGCGTCGGTGTGGTCCGGGTCGAGATGCCGTGGCGGACGGCAGGCCGGCGCATCGCTCCCGCGCCTCCGGTGCTCGACGCCTCGTTCACCGCGCTGGTCGACCACCTGCGTCCTCGCGTGCCGCTGTTCGTCGGCGGCCGCAGCGCAGGCGCGCGGGTGGCGTGCCGGCGCGGTCGGGCGCTCGGCGCCGTCGGCGTGGTCGCGCTCGCCTTCCCGCTGCACCCGCCCGGCAAGCCGGACAAGACGCGCGTGGACGAGCTGCTGGGGGCGGGCGTGCCCACGTTGGTGGTGCAGGGGGAGCGGGACCCGTTCGGGACCCCTCCCGAGTTCCCCGTGAGCACCTCGATGGTGGTGCTGCCGGGCGCCGACCACGCGCTCAAGGTCGGCAAGCGGGCGGTCCCGGACCAGGCGGCGGTGGACGCGATGCTCGTCGACGGCGTCCACACCTTCCTCCGCCGCCGGGTCGGACGCTGATCCACGCGCGGGGAATGAGCACCGCGGCGCCCGCGTTGAATCCGGACAGCGCCGCACGACCGCGGCGGACGACCCGACCGGAGGAGGATGCGTGCTCGCGACCCTGACCCGCCCCGCTGACACCGGTGTCGTCGACCCGGTGGTGCCGGGCATGCCGGGGGTAGGCTGGACGGCGATGACCGAACCCACTGAGACAGCCGCCGCGCCCGCAGGCGAGGCGACGGACCGGGTCGAGGCCAGCGAGACGCCCGAGGAGCGCACCGCGCGCTTCGAGCGGGACGCGCTGCCGTTCCTCGACCAGCTCTACTCCGCCGCCCTGCGGATGACGCGCAGCCCGCACGACGCCGAAGACCTGGTGCAGGAGACGTTCGCCAAGGCGTACCAGTCGTTCCACCAGTTCCGCCCGGGGACCAACCTCAAGGCCTGGCTCTACCGGATCCTCACCAACACCTACATCAACTCCTACCGCAAGAAGCAGCGGCAGCCGCAGCAGCAGATGACGGAGGAGATCGAGGACTGGCAGCTCGCCCGCTCGGCGGCGCACACCTCGACCGGCCTGAAGTCGGCGGAGATGGAGGCGCTCGAGCACCTCCCCGACAGCGACGTCAAGCAGGCGCTCCAGCAGCTTCCCGAGGACTTCCGCTACGCGGTCTACCTCGCGGACGTCGAAGGCTTCCCCTACAAGGAGATCGCCGAGATCATGGAGACCCCGATCGGGACCGTGATGTCGCGGCTCCACCGTGGACGCAAGCAGCTCCGTGAGCTGCTCACCGACTACGCGCGCGAGCGCGGGATGGTTTCGGCAGGTGACAAGGCATGAGCGAGGACATCAACCTCGGGCCCGACTGTCAGGGCGCGCTGGAGAACCTCTACCTCTTCCTCGACCACGAGCTGGCCGAGGGCGACTGGGACGCCGTGCACGCGCACATCGCGGACTGCGCGCCGTGCCTCTCCCAGTTCGACGTCGAGCGCATCGTCAAGGAGCTGGTCGCCCGCTCCTGCCGTGAGAAGGCTCCCGACGTCCTCCGGGCCAAGGTGCTCACGTCGATCCGGACGACGACCGTGACGGTCACCCGGACCGAGCGCCTCGGCGAGCCCGGCGCGTGAGCGGGCTCGAGAAGGGACTGACGGCCACGCTCACCCGCACCGTGGGTGAGGACGACACCGCGCTCGCGCTGGGGAGCGGCTCGCTGCGCGTCCTCGCGACGCCGCGGGTCCTCGCCTGGAGCGAGGAGGCGACGTGCGCGGCGATCGCGCCGGTCCTCGAGGACGGGGCGACCTCCGTCGGCACCCGCGTGCGGCTCGACCACCTGGCTGCGAGCCCGCTGGGCGCGACCGTCGCCGTGGTCGCGACCGTCTCGGCGGTCGACGGGCGCATGGTGACGTTCGAGGTCGTCGCGACGGACTCCGACGGCCGGCTCCTGGCCGAGGGCGAGGTGCGCCGCGTCGTCGTCGACACCGAGCGCTTCCTCGCGCGCATCGGCGCATGACCGCGTCGCAGTCGCTCGGCGCGGGCACGCTCGTCGTCCGCGCGGTGCGCACGGACGAGTACGAGCAGGCCGGCGCGATCGTGGTCTCGGCCTACCGTGCCGAGGGTTACCTCCGCTTCTCCGACGGCTCGGAGGACACCGCCTACGCCGCGAAGCTCGCCGACGTCGCGACCCGCGCCGCAGACTCCGAGGTCCTCGTGGTCGAGCGCGACGGCCGCCTCCTCGGCACCGTCACCTGGTGCTCGCCGGGGTCCACGATGCGCGAGCTCGCGACCCGCGACGACCAGGGCGAGTTCCGGATGCTCGGTGTCGACCCCGCCGCGGCCGGCCTGGGCGTCGGTACGGCGATGGTGCGGTGGTGCCTCGACCGCGCGGCCGCCGACGGGCTCCGCGAGGTCGTCATCAGCTCGCTCCCCGACATGGTCCCGGCGCACCGGCTCTACGCGAGGCACGGCTTCGTCCGACGCGAGGACCTCGACTGGTCGCCGGTCCCGGGCACGGAGCTCATCGGCTTCAGTCGCCTGGTCTGACCCCGCGCCGGCTCGCCCGGACCGCGCGCCTGCCGGAGCCGGCGTTCGCTCGGGTACCCCAGCGAGGGCCGTCTGCCCCGAGCGTGCACACTCGGGTCAGTGCGTCTCCGCTCGGGTACCCGAGCGAGCGGACGCGCCCAGACATGACGAAGGGCCTCGTACCGGACTGGTACGAGGCCCTTTCGCGCTGATCAAGCGTTGGGACGCTTGCCGTGGTTCGCGCTCTTCTTGCGACGCGCCCGGCGCTTGCGGCCAGTCTTGCCCATGGGGTCCTCCTCGAACTCTGCTTCTCCCATGGTCGCATGCGGGGCCAACGGGCCCGAACGCGACCTCAGACGCCGGTGGTGCTGCGCGGGTAGACCGCGTCGACGTCGGTCATCACGTTGACCAGGTACGGCACGCCCGAGGCGAACGCGCGGTCGAGCGCCGGGCCGATCTCCTTCGGGTCCGTCACCGCCTCGCCTCCGCCGCCGAGCGCCGTGACGACCTCGTCGTAGCGGGTCTGCGGAGCGAGGTCGGCGGCGACGTCGTAGCCGTAGAGGAACTGCATCGGCGCCTTCTCCAGCCCCCAGGCCGAGTTGTTGCCGACGACCATGACGACCGGGAGGTTGTGGCGCACCAGCGTGTCGACGTCGATGAGCGACATGCCGGCGGCGCCGTCCCCGAAGAGGACGACGACCTGGCTGTCGGGCCGGGCGATCCGCGCGGCCATCGCAGCACCGAGGCCGGCACCGAGGCACCCGTACGGGCCGGGGTCGAGCCAGCAGCCGGGCCGGGCCGGCTCCAGGAACTTGCCCGCGAACGACACGAAGTCGCCGCCGTCCCCGATCACGACCGCGTCGTCGGCCAGGCGGGGGATGAGCTCGCCGTAGATCCGCGCCGGGTGGATCGGGTCGGCGTCGGCGTTGAGGAGCGCGGCGTCGCGGGCCTCGGCGGCAGCGACGGCGTCGCGCAGCTGCCCGGTCCAGCCCGTCCACGACGGACGGGAGCCGCCGGTCGTCTGCAGCGCCTGCAGGACCTGGTCGAAGCACGCGGTGAGGTCTCCCGACAGCGACGCAGCCAGGTTGGCGCGGGCGGAGACCTGCGCGGGGCTGTCGGCGACGTGGACGACCTTCGCGTGGGGCGCGCCGTCCTTGCCACCGAAGACGCCGTAGCCGAGCCGGAAGTCGAGCGGGGTGCCCACGACGACGACGAGGTCGGCCTTGCCGAGCGCGTGGGAGCGGGCCTTGGTGACGAGCTGCTGGTGACCGCGCGGCACGATGCCGCGCCCCATCCCGTTGGCGATCGCGGGGATCCCCGTCTCCTCGACGAAGCGCAGGGCCGCATCCTCGGCGTGGTCGGCCCACACGTCGGTGCCGAGCACGAGCACCGGGCGCTCCGCCTCGGCGATCAGGCGCGCCACCTGGCCCACCTGGTCGCCGTCGGGCTCGATCGGGTCGGGCCGCTGCCCGTAGGTCGCTCCGGAGACGGTCGTACGGCTGAAGAGCTGGTCCATCGGCACGTCGAGGAACGTCGGACCGCGGTGGGAGGACCCCGCGAGCGCGAACGCCTGGTCGACCGTGGGAGCGATGTCGTCCACCGTCTGCGCGGTTCCGGCCCACTTGGAGACGGTCGAGACGATCGGCGGGTGGTCGAGCTCCTGGAGGCTCCCCATGCCCCAGGTGTGGGTCGCGGCGCGGCCCCCGATCGTGACCAGGGGCGACCCGGCGAAGTGCGCCTGGGCGATCGGGCTCACGCCGTTGGTGACGCCCGGCCCTGCGGTGAGGACCGCGAGCCCCGGCGTGCGCGTGAGCTTGCCGGTGGCCTCGGCCGCGAACACCGCGCTGGGCTCGTGGCGGACGTCGACGAGCCGCACCGGCGGCTCGGCCTTCACCGCGGCGTCGTACAGCGGGAAGACGTGCGCACCGGACAAGGTGAACATCGTCTCCACGCCGTGGGCGCGGGCGGCGTCGAGGGCATGATCGCCTCCGTGGCCCTCGCGGCCCTCAGGGGCCGGGGCGTCGGACGCGGTGGGGGTCTCTGCGGTCATGTGACCTAGGTTACCTACGAGTACACCCCGGTCAGCGCGTGGTGGTGACCGTCCGCTTGCCGGCGACGGTCGGGAACAGCCACGGCGTCTCCGCGCGGATCTGCTCGATCGCCGCGAGGAGCAGGTCGGCCCGGTGCGGCGCCGGGGTGGAGAAGAGCTCGTCGTCGCCGGCCACGCCGGCCCGCCCCTTCACGCCGAGGGCGAGCTGGACGTACAGGGCGCGGAGGAACCGCGAGGTGTTGTACGCCGCGGGTGTCGGCCACTCGCCCGGCGACCCGCCGCGCGTCCTCGGCCGCCGGGTGCCGGCGCCGAGCCGGGCGAGCCAGGGCTCGACGACGTTGGGGGAGACCGCGTTGCGGTGCAGGACCGCCATCGCGGCGTAGGCCAGGCGGTCGTCCTCGCCGTGGTGCAGGACGTGCTCGGTCGGGATCAGGAGCCGGTCGGCGATGACGTCGAGCAGGACCGTCAGCTCGAGCTTGTCGAAGTGCGGGGAGCGGGCGAGCGCGCCCAGCAGGTCCGCCCCGTGGGCGACGGCGTGCGCCCAGCCCACCTCGGGGATCCATCCGCGCAGGTCCTTCTCGCGCACCAGCCACGACGTCGCCTGGTCGCCCCAGCCCATCACGGTCGCCGCGGGCAGCAGCTGCATCTCGTTGTCGCGGACGATGATCTCCGAGAGCACGAGCGCGGTGTAGGAACGGCGCAGGACCGTGAGGTCTCCCTGGGTGCCGAGGCCGGTGCGCAGCCCGGTCACGACGCCGTTGCCGAAGCCGCGGAGCAGCGCGTCGTACTCGCCGGAGTGGATCCACGTCGCGAGCAGCGGGAAGGCGATGCCGTCGCGCTGCTGCTGGTCGGGGCTGGCGAGCATGTCGATCAGCTCGAGCGTGAGGTCGTTGAGCGACCTGTCGCTCGGCACCTGCATCCCGGCGCCGATCACGGAACGCCAGTACGACTCGGACACGGGGCTATGGTCGCACGGACGGCGTCGACGACGAGACCCGCCCCACACTCGTCTCGGCAGGCAGACCGACCGTCGTCGACCGCTGGATACGCTGGGCTCCGTGCCTTCCCTCGACGACGTCGCCAGCCATCAGACCAGCCTCGACGCTGCGGACATGGAGTGGCTCCACCAGCTCGTCGCGGACTGGCAGATCCTCGCCGACCTCTCGTTCGCCGACCTCGTCCTCTGGCTGCCGGACGCGGAGGGCAAGGGGTTCTGGGCGGGAGCGCAGATGCGGCCCACGACGGGCGTGACGGCCCACCTCGACGACGTCGTCGGTGACTTCGTCCCCCGCAACCGTCGGCCCACGATCGACGCGGCGTTCCGCGACGGACGCGTCGTCCGGGAGGGGGATCCCGAGTGGCGCGACGACATCCCCGTACGCCTCGAGACCATCCCCGTACGCCGGGACGGCGAGGTCATCGCGGTGATCGCGCGCAGCACGAACCTCCTCGGCGTACGGACGCCGAGCCGCCTCGAGCTCGCGTACCTCGCGATGGCCGACGACCTCACGGAGATGATCAGCGAGGGCGCCTTCCCCTTGCCGGGAGAGCAGTCCGACCTCTCGCACTCGCCCCGGGTCGGCGACGGGCTGATCCGGACCGACGCGTCCGGGCACGTGACGTACGCCAGCCCCAACGGCGTGTCCGCCTTCCGGCGGCTCGGCGTGACCGGCGACCTCGAAGGTGCTGACCTGGCGGAGGTGACCCGGACGCTGATCGCCGCCCCGAACCGCCCCACCGACCAGGCGACGTTGCCCACCCTCACCGGCCGCACCGGCACCCAGGCCGAGCTGGAGAACGGGGACGCCTCGCTCAGCCTGCGCGCGATCCCGCTGCGGTCGGCCGGGGAGCCGTCCGGCGCTCTGGTGCTCCTGCGCGACGTCACCGAGCTGCGACGGCGCGAGCGCGAGCTGATGAGCAAGGAGGCGACGATCCGGGAGATCCACCACCGGGTCAAGAACAACCTCCAGACCGTCCAGGCGCTGCTGCGGCTGCAGGCCCGGCGGATGGAGACCGGCGCCGGGCGCGAGGCGCTGGAGGAGGCCGTACGCCGCATCGGCTCGATCGCGGTCGTCCACGAGACGCTGAGCCAGGCGTTCGACGAGAAGGTCGAGTTCGACGAGGTCGCGGACCGGCTGCGGACGATGGTGGCGGAGGTGGCCTCGCCGGCCCGGAGCGTCACCACCGAGCGGGTGGGGTCGTTCGGCGAGCTGCCCGCGGAGGTCGCGACGCCGCTCGCGATGGTGCTCACCGAGCTGATCCAGAACGCCGCCGAGCACGCGTTCGGCGAGGAGGAGCGCGGCCACGTCGTGGTCGAGGTGCGCAAGCGGGGGGACGTGCTGGACGTGGCCGTCCTCGACGACGGGGTCGGGCTGCCCGCGGGGTTCGACCCGCGGGCGACCACGAGCCTCGGAGTCTCGATCGTGGCGACGCTGGTCGAGTCCGAGCTCGGGGGAGTGCTGTCCTTCGGGCCGCGTCACCCGGCTACGGGCGGCGGGGGCACGAAGGTGCGTCTCGAGGTGCCGCTCGCGGGCCGGTGACCGCCTCGACGAGCCGGTCGGGCGGGTCGCCCCCGGACGTACGAAGGTCCCGCCCCGCGGGTGCGGGAACGGGACCTGGGTGCGACGGCGTACGGCCTGCCGGCCGCGCCAGTCGGGAGAGCGGGTCAGGCGGTGCGGATGCGGGCCCGAGCCGTACGGCGCTTGAGAGCGCGGCGCTCGTCCTCGCTCATGCCGCCCCAGACGCCATGGTCCTGTCCGGACTCCAGAGCCCACGTGAGACACTGCTCGCGGACGTCGCAGCGACGGCACACCACCTTCGCCTCCTCGACCTGCGAGATCGCCGGGCCCGTACTCCCGATCGGGAAGAACAGCTCCGGGTCCTCGTCGAGGCAGGCAGCGTGGTGACGCCAGTCCATGGCGAAACGTCCTTTCTTCTGACCGCGAGAGGGGCCGCGATCTCTACGTTGTGAATGACTTCACGAGCGGGGGCGAATGCGTGCGGATCCCTACCGTGAAGGAGGGGGGTCCGAGCATCCGATCTGCCGTCCTGCGCCCGGAAACACACCGTGAATCAGCGCTGAACAGCAGCACTATGATCGTCGCAAGAAACACGTGTTAACACAAGAGCAATACGACCGAAGGAGCCTGTTCCGTGGGTCACACCACGCCTGCGCCGACGCCCAGGATCACCGTAGCCGCCCTGCTCCTCGCCGTCGAGGGTCTTGCGCTGGTGGTCTTCGCCGTCCTGGACCTCCTGGACCTCCATCGGGACCGTGCGGTGCTGGCGATCGGGACCTCGATCTTCTTCTTCGCCTACGCCGCACTGCTGCTCGTCTCAGCACGTGGGCTGTGGCGCCTCCAGAGCTGGGTCCGGGCGCCGATCGCGTTCACCCAGCTGATCCAGCTCGGCCTCGCCTGGAACCTCCGCGAGGCGGCGCCACCGCTGGCCGGCGTGTTCGTCGTGGTCGCCGCGGCCGTCCTCTGGGGCACGCTCTCGCCGGCGACGAGTCGCATCCTCAAGGCCGTCGACGACGAGGCGCGCGCGTCCCAGCTGTGACGCGTGTGGTTGAATAGGCCGCGGGTCACCCCCTCTTCACCGCTCCCGCGGCCAGACCGGCCGTGCGTGGGGCTCCGGTTCCCGGTCCCGTTCTCGACCGGTCCGTCCTTCGTCGGCGCTGTCCGTGCTGCGGGGACGTGTCTCCTTTTCTCTCTCCAGTGAGGTTCTGTCGTGGTTGCCGAGTCAGTCGACCGTGTCCCGTTCTCGTCGCAGTTCGCGGGGGACCCGGTATTCGACGTACACCGGGGCGGCAAGATGGAGATCACCGCGACCGCGCCGCTGCGTGACGCCGACGACCTCTCCCTGTCGTACACGCCGGGCGTCGCCCGCGTCTGCGAGGCCATCGCCGCCGACCCGACGGTGGCCGACGACTACACCTGGGTCCCCAACACGGTCGCGGTCGTCACCGACGGCTCCGCGGTGCTCGGCCTGGGCGACATCGGCCCCACGGCGTCGCTGCCGGTGATGGAGGGCAAGGCCGTCCTCTTCAAGCAGTTCGGCGGGGTCGACGCCATCCCGCTCGCCCTCGACGTGCGCGACCCGGACGACTTCGTCGACACGGTCGTCCGGATGGCGCCGAGCTTCGGTGGGATCAACCTCGAGGACATCGCGGCTCCGCGCTGCTTCGAGATCGAGCGCGCCCTGCAGGCACGGGTCGACATCCCCGTCTTCCACGACGACCAGCACGGGACGGCGATCGTCACGCTGGCGGCGCTGCTCAACGCGCTGCGGCTGACCGAGCGCGAGATCGAGGACACCAAGGTCGTGATCTCGGGCGCCGGTGCTGCCGGCGTCGCGATCGCCCGCATCCTGCAGGCCAGCGGGGTCCGCAAGCTCGCGGTCGTGGACCGCGGCGGCGTCATCCACCAGGCCCGCACGGACCTCACGCCGATCAAGGCGGAGCTCGCGTACGAGACCAGCGAGTGGGGTCGTACGGGGCAGCTCTCGGACGCGCTCCACGGCGCCGACGTGTTCATCGGCGTCTCGGGCGGCACGGTCGGGGAGTCGGCGATCGAGCGGATGGCCGACGACGCCATCGTGTTCGCGCTCGCCAACCCGACGCCCGAGGTGCACCCGGACATCGCCCGCCGTCACGCGCGGGTGGTCGCCACGGGGCGGTCGGACTACCCCAACCAGATCAACAACGTGCTGGCGTTCCCGGGCCTGTTCCGGGGGGCGCTGGACGTCCGCGCGTCGCGGGTGACGGAGGGCATGAAGGTCGCCGCGGCCCGGGCGCTGTCGGAGCTGGTGGGCGACCGGCTCAGCCCGTCGTACGTCATCCCCTCGCCGTTCGACGAGCGGGTGGCGCCGGCGGTGGCGGGTGCGGTGATGGCCGCGGCCCGTCGCGACGGCGTCGCGCGTCGGTAGCCTTTCTCGCTGGTCGAGTAGCCGGCGGAGCGCTAGCGGAGTCGGCGTATCGAGACCCGGTCGGTCTCGATACGCGGCTCGCCCAGGGGCTCGCCGCTACTCGACCAGCGGGCGTCGCCGCTACTCGACCAGCGGACGTCGCCGCTACTCGACCAGCGGACCTCGCCCGAGGGCGCGGCGACTCGTGGGTAGGGTGCGGACATGTTTGCCGTGTACGCCGAGTCCTTCAGCAACGACGACCCGCTCTCCGGCCTCGTGGTGGGTGAGCGCCCCGACCCCGAGGTCCCGGACGGGTGGACGACCGTCACCGTCAAGGCCGCCTCGCTGAACCACCACGACGTGTGGTCCCTGCGGGGCGTGGGTCTGCGCGAGGAGCAGCTGCCGATGATCCTCGGCTGCGACGCCGCGGGCTACGACGAGGACGGCAACGAGGTCGTCGTCCACGCCGTGATCAGCGACCCGTCCTGGACGGGCGACGAGACGCACGACCCTAAG
The DNA here is from genome assembly GCF_050632745.1 of Mumia spirodelae. Lineage (NCBI taxonomy): Bacteria > Bacillati > Actinomycetota > Actinomycetes > Propionibacteriales > Nocardioidaceae > Mumia > Mumia spirodelae. The sequence goes on from NZ_JBODSD010000001.1 coordinate 1,168,337, forward strand.
CGGTCGCTGCTCTCCGAGCGCTACCAGGGGACGTTCGCCGACAAGGTCGTGGTGCCGCGCCGCAACGTGGTGCCGAAGCCGGCCGGCCTGTCGTTCGAGGAGGCGGCGTGCCTCCCGACGGCCTGGTTGACCGCCTACCGGATGCTCTTCACCCAGTCCGGCCTCAAGCCCGGCGACACCGTCCTCGTCCAGGGAGCGGGCGGTGGCGTGTCGACGGCGCTGATCACGCTGGCGCACGCCGCCGGGATCCGCGTCTACGCGACGAGTCGCGACGCGGCCAAGCGCGCCCGCGCGCTCGAGATCGGGGCCGACGAGGTCTTCGAGTCCGGAGCGCGGCTGCCTGCGCGCGTCGACGCCGTGATGGAGACCGTCGGCGCCGCCACCTGGTCTCACTCGGTGAAGTCGCTCAAGCCGGGCGGCACGATCGTCATCGCCGGCGCGACGTCGGGCAACAACCCGTCGCAGGCCGAGCTGACGCGCATCTTCTTCCTCCAGCTGCGTGTCCAGGGCTCGACGATGGGGACGCGTACGGAGCTCGCCCAGCTCGTCGAGTTCCTCGACGTGACCGGCACGAAGCCGCTGATCGACCAGGTGATCCCGATGACCGACGCCGCGAAGGGCTTCGAGGCCGTGGCGTCGGGGGACGTGTTCGGCAAGATCGTCCTGACCCGCTGACACCGTTTGCGGTGGGAGCACCGCAAACGGAAGGCCCGCCGATCCGGTCGTGGATCGGCGGGCCTTCGTGGTTCTGCTGCTCAGTCGTCCTCGTCGTCGAGGCGCGCCAGCCAGGTGGCGAGCCGCTCGACGGGGACCTCGAACTCCGGGTTCAGGTCGACGAACTCCTGCAGCCGCTCCGAGAGCCACGCGAACGTGAGCTCCTCGTCGCCGCGACGGGAGGCCAGCTCCTCGATCCCACGGTCGGTGAAGTACACCGGTCCTCCTCTGCGCCGATCAGGCGAACGTGCGCTCCATGAGCGCCTTGTTCTCCTCGACGTGACGCTTGTGGTTGCCGACCGACGGGGCGGCCGACGCGTCGCGCGAGACCCGGACCAGCGGCAGCTCGAGCTCCGGCGCCAGGTTCAGCGCCATGAACGGCCACGGACCCTGGTTGGCGGGCTCGTCCTGGACCCAGCGGACCTCGGACACGTTCGGGTACTTCGCGAGCTCGGCGTTGATCTCGTCCAGCGGCAGCGGGTAGAGCTGCTCGACGCGGACGACCGCCGTACGGATCCCGTCCTTCTCGACCTTGTCGCGCGTCGCGAGGACGTCGTACGCGACCCGGCCGGAGGTGAGGACGACCCGCTCGACCTTGCTCGCGTCCAGGCTCCCCTCGGCGGGGTCGGCCAGCACCGGCTGGAACGCACCCGACGTGAAGTCCTCCGGCTGCGAGGTCGCGGCCTTCAGGCGCAGGAGCTGCTTCGGCGTGAACACGATCAGCGGACGGTGCTCGCTCTCGAGGTTCTGCTTGCGGAGCAGGTGGAAGTACGACGCGGGGGTCGACGGCTGCGCGACGACCATCGCGTCCTCCGCCGCGAGCTGGAGGAACCGCTCGATGCGGGCCGACGAGTGGTCGGGACCCTGGCCCTCGTAGCCGTGCGGCAGGAGCAGGACGACGCCCGACTTCTGGCCCCACTTCGCCTCGCCGGCCGAGATGTACTCGTCGATGACGGACTGCGCGCCGTTGACGAAGTCGCCGAACTGCGCCTCCCACATCGTGAGCGCCTCGGGCCGCGCCACCGAGTAGCCGTACTCGAAGCCGAGCGCGGCGTACTCGCTGAGCAGCGAGTCGTAGATGTAGAACGTGCCCTGGTCGTCGCTCATCCGCGTCAGCGGCGTCCACTCGGCACCGGTACGACGGTCGATGATCGTCGCGAACCGCTGGGAGAACGTGCCGCGACGCGAGTCCTGTCCCGCCAGGCGCACCGGGCGCCCGTCGAGGAGGAGCGAGCCGATGGCGATGATCTCGCCGGTCCCCCAGTCGATCGGGCCGGCGGTGATCGACGCCGCGCGGCGCTGGAGCTGAGGGAGCACCTTCGGGTGGACCGTGAAGCCGTCGGGGACGCTGGTGTACGCCTCGGCGACCGCCTTGAGCGTCTCCGGCGTCACCGCCGTCTCCAGGCGCGGCAGCTCGGGCTTCTCCGGGTACTCCGGCGCCGTCTGGTACTCGTCGACGGTGCTGGCCTCGGCGAAGACGCGCTGCAGCTGGTCCTGGTAGTCCTTGAGCGCGCTCTCGGCCTCCTCCATCGTGATGTCGCCACGACCGACGAGAGCCGACGTGTAGAGCACACGGACCGACTTCTTCTTCTCGATCACGTCGTACATCAGCGGCTGGGTGAAGCTCGGGTCGTCGCCCTCGTTGTGACCGCGCTTGCGGTACGTGATCAGGTCGATCACGACGTCGCTCTTGAACGCCTTGCGGTACTCGTAGGCCAGCTGGGCGATGCGGATGCACGCCTCGGGGTCGTCGCCGTTGACGTGGAAGATCGGCGCCTGGATCATCCGGGCGACGTCGGTGGCGTACGTCGAGGACCGCGAGGAGCTCGGCGAGGTGGTGAAGCCGACCTGGTTGTTGACGATCACGTGGATCGTGCCGCCGGTGCGGTAGCCGCGCAGCTGGGAGAGGTTGAGCGTCTCCGCCACCACGCCCTGGCCGGCGAACGCCGCGTCGCCGTGGATGAGCAGCGGGAGGATCGGGAACTCCTCGCCGCGGTTCAGCCGGTCCTGCTTGGCGCGCGTGATGCCCTCGAGCACCGGGTCGACGACCTCGAGGTGCGACGGGTTCGCGGCGACGGACACCTTGATGGTGTCGCCGTTGGCCGCGGTGAACTCGCCCTCGACGCCGAGGTGGTACTTCACGTCGCCCGAGCCCTGCACGGTCCGCGGGTCGATGTTGCCCTCGAACTCACGGAAGACGTAGCCCGGGTTCTTGCCGGCGATGTTGACCAGGACGTTGAGGCGTCCGCGGTGCGCCATGCCGATGCAGACCTCGTCGAGCTCGTCGGCCGCAGCAGCCTCGCAGATCTCGTCGACGAGCGGGATCGTCGTCTCGGAGCCCTCGAGGCTGAAGCGCTTCTGCCCGACGAACTTCGTCTGCAGGAACGTCTCGAACGCCTCGGCCTGGTTGAGCTTGTGCAGGATCCGCAGCTGCTCCTCGCGGGGCGGCTTGGAGTGCTCGCGCTCGACGCGCTCCTGGATCCAGAGCCGCTGCTCGGGGTCCTGGATGTGCATGTACTCGATGCCCGACGTGCGGGCGTACGAGTCCCGGAGGATCCCGAGGATCTCGCGCAGCTTCATGAAGCGACGCTCGCGCCCGCCGAACGAGCCCGTGGCGAACTCGCGCTCGAGGTCCCACAGCGTCAGACCGTGCGAGGAGATCTCGAGGTCGGGGTGGCTGCGGGGGGAGTGGTCGAGCGGGTTCGTGTCGGCCATCAGGTGGCCGCGGACGCGGAAGGCGTGGATCAGCTCGAGCACGCGCGCCTGGCGGTGCACCTCGTCGTCGTGGCTGACGGCGATGTCGCGGGCCCAGCGGATCGGCTCGTAGGGGATCTTGAGCGCGCGGAAGATCTCGTCGTAGAAGCCGTCCTCTCCGAGGAGCAGCCCGCTGACGCGACGGAGGAAGTCGCCGGACTGCGCGCCCTGGATGATGCGGTGGTCGTAGGTCGACGTCAGCGTCATCATCTTGGAGATCGCCTGGGTGGCGATCGTGTGCTCGGAGGCGCCCTGGAACTCCGGCGGGTAGTCCATCGAGCCGACGCCGATGATGGCGCCCTGGCCCTTCATCAGGCGCGGCACCGAGTGGTTGGTGCCGATGGTGCCGGGGTTGGTGAGGCTGATCGTCGTGCCCTGGAAGTCGGCGACGGTCAGCTTGTTGTTGCGCGCCTTGTCGACGACGGCCTCGTACGCCGTCCAGAACTGCGCGAAGTCCATCGTGTCGGCCTGCTTGATCGACGGCACGAGCAGCTGCCGGGTGCCGTCGGGCTTGGCGAGGTCGATCGCGAGACCGAGGTTGATGTGCGCGGGCGTCAGGAGGGTCGGCTTGCCGTCGACGACGTCGAACCCGGCGTTCATCTCCGGCATGGCCTTCAGCGCCTTGACGAGCGCGTAGCCGATGAGGTGGGTGAACGACACCTTGCCGCCGCGGGCACGGGCCAGGTGGTTGTTGATGACGATGCGGTTGTCGATCAGCAGCTTGACCGGGACCGAGCGGACGCTGGTCGCGGTCGGGACGCTGAGGCTCTCATCCATGTTGAGCGCCGTACGTGCTGCCGCGCCGCGCAGGACCTTCTTCTCAACGTCAGTCGCCTCCGAGGTGGTCGCGGCGGGCTTCGCCGTGGCGGCCTTCGTGGCGGCGGGCTTGGACGCCGGCGCAGCAGCCTTCGGCGCAGCCTTGGGCGCGGCGGGCGCAGCGGGCTTGGCCTCGGCGGCGGGCGCCTTCGCCGCGGGGGTCGCGGTCGCCGGCTTCGGGGCGCTCCCCGCGGGTGCCGGCTTCGTGGCGGCCGGCTTCACGGCCGTCGCCGTCGCGTTCCCGGTCGGCGGGCTGCTCGGCGTCGTTCCACCCCCCTCGAAGAGCCGGGACCAGGACGCGTCGACAGACGCGGGGTCCGACTTGTAGCGCTCGTACATCTCCTCGACGAGCCACTGGTTGGTGCCAAAATCTGGCAGGGGGCTGTCGCTCTCGGCCACGGCCTCGATCGCCTCTTCCGGGTTGTCCGTTGTCTCCGACGCCCACAGGGCATACGCGTACCAGGGTAGACCCCGGGCGAAGGGTCGCCACCGACGGTCCCGCAGCGTGGTCGGGGTCACAGCCTCTGCGTGACACGCAGGTGTGAGCGTCCGAGACAGGGGTACGGATGGGGGTCGTCCCGGATCACCGCAGGCGTGTCGCCGCCCAGGATGGAGGCATGCTCCTTCCCCTGGTCTCGGTCTGCGTCATCGGCGTCCTCGCCGGGCTGCTCGTCCGTCCGGCGCCGCCGTTGCGCAGGACGCTCGTGCGACGGCTCGCCGTCGGGGTCGTCGGCGCGTGGGCGGGGTTCGCGGCGTTCGCGCTCCTGGGGGTGGTGGTCGACGTGCTGGCCGGGACGGGGACCTATGTGGCCGTGCTCGGCCACGCCGGAGCGGTCCTCGGCGCGCTCGCCGCAGCGCGCTCCTAGCGCTGGGGCTATGCGGTCCGGTCGTCGCGCGCCGGTGTCACGAAGCGCGCCTCCGCGGCACGCCACGCGGCCTGCGCTGCCGAGCGGACCACGGGGACGAGGGGAGCGACGAGGGTGGTCGCCGCCTCGGGAAGGTGGTCACGACCCCACCGGCGCGCGTCGCCCCACAGCTCCAGGCCGCGGGCCTGCATCTCGAGCCGCCGCCATGCGCGCTCCAGGTCGGCGACGGCGTCGGCGTACGCGGCGATGCTGCGGTAGTCGCGGGGACGGGCCGCGTCCCTGCGGTCGGCGGCCACGGCGGCGGCGGTGACGAAGCGCGCGGCGGGCTTGCGGCGTACGTCGTCGGCGAGGTTCGCGGCGTCCGCGTCGGCGTTCTCCCGCATCTCCATCCAGCCGTCCAGGATCGCGTCGTGGCGTCGGCGCGAGGACCGGTGCAACCGGGCGAAGTAGGCGCGGGCGCGCCGGCGGTAGCCGACCTCCTCGGCCGTGAGGACCGCCGCACAGGCGCCCGCGGCGACCACCGCGACCACCGGGCCGACGGTCAGACCGACGAGCGCCGCGACGGAGAGCCACGCTGCCCAGCTGGGAAGGCGGTTGCCGCGGTTCGCTCGCATGCCCCTAAGCGTACGTCCGCGCGGTGCCGCCCTGGGGTTCTCGATAAAACGGAGTAGACTCATTTATGAGTGAGATCCGCATTGGCGAGCTCGACACACGAGGAGGTGGACGGCGTGACGACTCCCGGCAGGCGCGAGCGCAACAAGCAGGAGAAGCACGCGCGCATCCTCGCGGCAGCCTCCGCGCTCTTCGACGAGCACGGCTACGCGGGCGTGACCACGCAGCAGGTGGCCGACCGCGCGGACGTCGCTGCCGGCACGCTCTTCCGCTACGCCGCGACCAAGCCGGAGCTCCTGCTGATGGTCACCAACGCCCGTGTCGCCCAGGCCCTCGAGACAGGACGCGAGGCCGCCGGACGGGAGGACGACCCTGCGCGGGCCGTGCTCGCGCTGGTCGCGCCGCTGCTCGAGGAGAGCCGGGCGAGTGCGGAGAACACGGCCTTCTACCAGCGCGAGGTGGTCTTCGGTGCGGACGGCCCGTACCGCACCGAGGCCCTCGCCCTGGTCGACGGATTCGTCACCGCGATCGCCGGGCTGCTCGAGAAGGCCTGGGCGCGCAGCCACCCGCGGACGGAGGCGCCCGACCCCTCGGCGGCCGCCGACGCCGTCTTCGCGTCGCTGCACGTGGCGATCCTGTCCGCCGCACGGCCCGACCTCGCCGTCGACCCGCTCGCGGACCTCCTGGCGACCCAGGTCGCCCTCGTCGTGCGTGGCTACCTGACCACGCCCCGCCCTGCTCGGAAGGGAGCAACACCATGACCGACATCAAGAACGTGACCGTCCTGGGGACCGGGGTCCTCGGCTCGCAGATCGCCTACGCCACCGCGTACGCCGGCTTCGACGTCGTCGCGTACGACATCGACGACGCCGCGCTGGCGACGGCGCGCGAGCGCTTCGACCGGCTCGTGACCACGTACGAGGCCGAGGTCGAGGGCGCCGGCGACGGCAAGGCGAAGGCCGGCCTCGCCCGGATCTCGTACTCCGCCGACGTGGCCGAGGCGGTGAAGGACGCCGACCTCGTCATCGAGGCCGTCCCGGAGAGCCTCGACGTCAAGCGCGCGACCTGGCAGCAGGTGGGGGAGGCCGCGCCCGAGCGGACGATCTTCGCCACCAACTCCTCGACGCTGCTGCCCAGCGACTTCATGGAGGCCACCGGGCGACCGGACCGCTTCCTGGCGCTGCACTTCGCGAACCGCGTCTGGGTCCAGAACACCGCAGAGGTGATGGGCACGGCCAAGACCGACCCCGCGGTCTACGCGACCGTCGTCGCCTTCGCCCGCGCGATCGGCATGGTCCCCATCGAGGTCAAGAAGGAGCAGCCCGGCTACGTCCTCAACTCGCTGCTGGTCCCGCTGCTCAACGCCGCGGCAGCCCTCTGGGTGAACGGCGTCGCCGACGTCGAGACGATCGACAAGACCTGGCGGATCGCCACGGGCGCGCCGATGGGCCCGTTCCAGATCTTCGACGTGATCGGCATGGTCACGCCGTACAACATCTCGAAGGGCTCCGACGACCCGACGCAGCAGAAGTTCGCCGAGATCCTCAAGCGCGACTTCATCGACCAGGGCAAGCTCGGCGTCGCCTCCGGCGAGGGCTTCTACTCGTACGCCGGCTGACGCTCACCGCGCTTGGGCAAGCAGAAGGGGCGCTGACCTGTCGTTGCAGGTCAGCGGCCCTTCGGCGGTGCCCCCGGTAGGATTCGAACCTACGCTCCCGCCTCCGGAGGGCGGTGCTCTATCCCCTGAGCTACGGGGGCCCCGCTCGCCTTTTCGAGCGAGCCGGACAACGGTATCGCACGCCGAGTACGGTTGCGCACATGCCCTTCCCGAACGGCCGGCCGCCGCGTGTCCTGGTGGTCGACGACACCGACTCGATCCGGCTGCTGCTGCGGACGAACTTCGAGCTCGAGGGCTGGACGGTGCTGGAGGCCGCCGACGGCCTCGAGTGCCTGGACGTGGTGGTGGACACCCGCCCCGACGTGGTCACGATCGACGTCGTGATGCCCCGGATGGACGGGCTCGAGACCGTCCGCGCGCTCCGGCGTTCGCCGAGCACCCGCGACATCCCCGTGGTGATGGTGACGACGCAGGCGCAGGCGTACGACCTCCAGCGCGGGCAGGACGTGGGCGTGGACGCCTACATCACGAAGCCCTTCGACCCGCAGATGCTCGTGCAGACGGTGCGGGACGTGATGGAGCGGTCGTGGCAGGCCGGCGTCGCGGAGGGATGAGACCGCGCAATCGGCGTTGACGGGCCTCGATACGATTCGTGGGTGACTCCCGAACAGCTGTCCGACGCGATCGTCGACGCCCTCAACGCCCTGGTGGCGTCGGGGACCGTCTCCCTGCCTGAGGTCCCGGCGACGGTCGTCGTCGAGCGACCGAAGGTCAAGGACCACGGCGACTACGCGACGAACGTCGCGCTGCAGCTGGGCAAGAAGGCCGGGATGGCCCCGCGGGACCTTGCGACTGCGCTCTCCGAGGAGCTCGCCAAGGCTCCGGGCGTCGGCTCGGTCGACGTCGCCGGGCCCGGGTTCCTCAACGTCCGCGTCGACACCGGCGCGCAGGGGACGCTGGCCGGCGAGGTGGTCCGGGCCGGCAGCGCGTACGGGCGCACCGACACCCTCGGCGGCCGCAAGGTCAACCTCGAGTTCATCTCCGCCAACCCGACAGGCCCGCTCCACCTCGGCCACACCCGCTGGGCCGTCGTCGGCGACGCGATCGCCCGGGTCCTCACCGCGGCCGGCGCGGTGGTGTCGACGGAGTTCTACATCAACGACCGTGGCAGCCAGATGGACAAGTTCGGCGCCTCGCTGATGGCGCTGGCAAACGGCGAGGACGTGCCCGAGGACGGCTACCACGGCGGCTACGTCGCCGACCTGGCCGCCGAGGTGGTCGAGGCCGTCCCCGGCATCCGCGAGCTTCCCGCGGACGAGCAGCTGGTCGCCTTCCGCGAGAAGGGCTACGAGCTCCAGCTGGCGCACCAGAAGGCCGACCTCGCGACCTTCCGGACCCTGTTCGACGTCTGGTTCTCCGAGCGCACGCTCGTCGAGTCCGGCGCCGTGGACCGCGCGCTGGAGGTCATCGCCAAGGAGGGCCACCTCTTCGAGGCCGACGGCGCCACGTGGATGCGGACGACCGAGTTCGGCGACGACAAGGACCGCGTGCTGGTCCGCTCCAACGGCGAGCTCACCTACTTCGCCTCCGACACCGCCTACTACCTCGACAAGCGGGCCCGCGGGTTCGAGCAGTGCCTCTACCTGCTCGGCGCGGACCACCACGGGTACGTCGGGCGCCTCCAGGCGATGGCGGCGTGCGCGGGGGACCAGCCCGGCTACAACCTCGAGGTCCTGATCGGTCAGCTGGTCAAGATCCTCTCCGACGGGGTCGAACTCAAGCTGTCCAAGCGGGCGGGCACGCTCGTGACGCTGTCCGAGCTCGTCGACCTGATCGGCGTCGACGCGCTGCGCTACACGCTCGCGCGTCACCCGGTCGACTCCCCGCTCACGATCGACGTCGCCGAGATCACCCGGCAGAGCAACGACAACCCGGTCTACTACGTCCAGTACGCGCACGCGCGGCTGTCGAGCATCCTGCGCAACGCCGCCGACCTGGGGCTCGTCCCGGCGCCCGACAGCGCCGACCTGTCGCTCCTCTCGACCGAGCGCGAGGGCGACCTGCTGCGGGCGCTGGCCGAGTTCCCGCGGGTGGTGGCCCGCGCCGCCGAGCTGCACGAGCCGCACCGGATCGCGCGCTACCTGGAGGACACCGCGGCCGCGTTCCACAAGTTCTACGACGTGTGCCGCGTGCTGCCGCAGGGCGACGAGGACGTGCAGCCGGTCCACCTGGCCCGGCTCGTGCTCGTCGACGCCACCCGTACGGTCGTCGCCAACGGCCTCGAGCTGCTCGGCGTCTCGGCGCCCGAGCGGATGTGACGCGCGGTGCGCGCGCACGAGGCTGGCGCCCTCCACGGGCAGGCCGGGAGCCGTGGTCCGGCGTGGCTGCGGGAGCCCGACGACATCAACGCGCTGGTCGGCCACCTCTGGTCGGCGCACGTGGAGCGTCGCGAGGACGGTGAGCTCGCCGTCGCCGGCGTGGGGGCGAGCGCCCTCGCGGCGGAGTTCGGGACACCGCTGTACGTCGTGGACGAGGACGACCTGCGGGCACGTGCCCGCGCCTTCCGCGACGCGTTCGCCGGGTGGGACGTCTACTACGCCGCCAAGGCCTTCCTCTGCACCGCCGTCGCGCGGTGGATCACCGAGGAAGGGCTGCGGATGGACGTCTGCACCGGCGGCGAGCTCGCGGTCGCGCTGCGGGCGGGTGTGCCCCCTGCCAACCTCGGCCTGCACGGCAACAACAAGAGCGTCGCCGAGATCCGCCGGGCGCTCGAGGTCGGCGTCGGCAAGATCATCGTCGACTCGCTGCTGGAGGTCGACCGGGTCGCGACGATCGCGGCCGAGCTCGGCGTCACCGCGCGGGTGATGGTCCGGGTGACCGCCGGCGTCGAGGCGCACACCCACGAGTACATCGCGACCGCGCACGAGGACCAGAAGTTCGGTCTCTCGATCACCGAGGGCGACGCGTTCGAGGCGGTTCGCCAGGTGCTGGCGCGCCCGTCGCTGGAGCTCCTCGGCCTGCACTCGCACATCGGCTCGCAGATCTTCGACACCGCAGGCTTCGAGGTGGCGGCGCACCGCGTCGTGACGCTGCACGCGCGGATCGCCGACGAGCTGGGCTACGTCGCGCCGGAGCTGGACCTCGGCGGCGGCTACGGCATCGCGTACACGACCCAGGACGACCCCTCGACGCCGCAGCAGCTCGCCGACGGCATGCGCGAGATCGTCGAGCGGGAGTGCCGCGGGCTCGGCATCGCGGTCCCGCGCTTGTCGGTCGAGCCCGGCCGCGCGATCTCCGGCCCGTCGACGTTCACGCTGTACGAGGTCGGCACGACCAAGGACGTCGCACTCGACGGGGGAGCGACCCGTCGCTACGTCGCGGTCGACGGCGGCATGAGCGACAACGTGCGTACGGCGCTGTACGACGCGGACTACTCGTGCACGCTCGCCTCGCGGGCCTCGGACGCCGACCCGGTGCTGAGCCGGGTCGTCGGCAAGCACTGCGAGTCCGGCGACATCGTGGTCAAGGACGAGTTCCTGCCCTCCGACGTCGGCCCCGGCGACCTCGTCGCGGTGCCCGGCACCGGGGCCTACTGCCGCTCGCTCGCCTCCAACTACAACCACGTCCCCCGCCCCGCGGTCGTCGCGGTCAAGGGCGGCGAGGCGCGGCTGATCGTCCGTCGCGAGACCGAGGACGACCTCCTGCGCCTCGACGTCGGTTGACCTGCGGCGACGGCTCCCAGTTCGGACAGCGACGTCCGACCCCCGCTCCCACGACTAGGCTGGACCGGTGACCTCCCACCCTGACGAACCCCGCACGCTGCGCGTCGCGCTGCTCGGGCACGGAGCCGTCGGCAGCGAGGTGGCCCGGCTGCTCACGCGCGACGCCGACGAGCTCGCGCAGCGGATCGGCGCCCGGCTGGAGCTGGTCGGCGTCGCCGTGCACCGCGTGCGGGCCGACCGTGAGACCTCCTTCGACCCTGCCCTCCTGACGACGGACGCGACCGGCCTGGTCTCGCGCGGCGACGTCGACGTCGTGATCGAGCTGATCGGCGGCATCGAGCCCGCGCGGTCGCTCGTCCTGTCCGCGCTCGAGAACGGCGCGTCGGTGGTCACGGGCAACAAGGCGCTCCTCGCCGAGGACGGCGGGACGCTGTTCGCCGCCGCGGAGGCCGCCGGGCGCGACCTGTCGTACGAGGCCGCCGTCGCCGGCGCGATCCCGATCGTCCGCCCGCTGCGGGAGTCGCTCACCGGCGACCACGTACGCCGTGTGCTGGGCATCGTCAACGGCACCACCAACTTCATCCTCGACGCGATGACCACCACCGGCCAGGGCTTCGACGAGGCGCTGGAGGAGGCCCAGCGCCTCGGGTTCGCCGAGGCCGACCCGACGGCCGACGTCGAGGGGTTCGACGCGGCGGCCAAGGCGGCGATCCTCGCCAGCCTCGCGTTCCACACCCGGGTGACCATCGACGACGTCCACCGCGAGGGCATCACCGACGTCACCGCCGCCGACATCCGCTCGGCCGACGACATGGGCTGCGTGGTCAAGCTCCTCGCGATCTGCGACCAGAGCGAGGACGGTGAGGCGGTCGCCGCCCGCGTCCACCCCGTGATGATCCCCAAGGACCACCCGCTCGCGAGCGTGCGCGGCGCCTACAACGCGGTCTTCGTGGAGAGCGAGTCCGCCGGCCAGCTGATGTTCTACGGTCCCGGCGCCGGCGGCGCGCCGACCGCGAGCGCCGTGCTCGGCGACGTCGTCACGGTCGCCCGCAACCGCCTGCTCGGTGTGACGGGACCGCCCGAGCGCACGCACGCGCGGCGCCGCGTCCTCGGGATCGGCGACGCCCGCACTCGCTACCACATCGCCCTCGACGTCGACGACAAGGCGGGCGTGCTCGCCTCGGTCGCCTTGGCGTTCGCGGAGAACGAGGTCTCGATCTCGGCCGTCCGGCAGGAGGGCCACGGCGACGACGCCCAGCTCGTCGTCATCACCCACACCGCATCCGACGCCGCGCTCTCGCGCACGGTCCGGCAGCTCCGCGACCTGCCGATGGTCCGGGACGTGTCGTCGGTGATGCGGGTCGAAGGAGAAGGACTGTGACCGAGCAGCACGGCGCCCGCCTCTGGCGTGGCGTGATCGACGAGTACCGCGACCGGCTCCCCGTCATCGGCGACACGCCGGCGGTCACGCTGGGGGAGGGCGGCACGCCGCTCGTCCGGTCGGGCTGGCTCTCGGACGTCACGGGTGGCGACGTCCACCTGAAGGTGGAGGGCGCCAACCCGACGGGCTCGTTCAAGGACCGCGGCATGACGGCCGCGATCACGGTGGCGGCCGCCGAGGGGGCGAAGGCCGTCGTGTGCGCCTCGACCGGCAACACCTCGGCGTCGATGGCGGCGTACGCCGTACGCGCCGGCCTGCGGCCGATCGTCCTCGTGCCGCAGGGCAAGATCGCCGCCGGCAAGATGGCCCAGGCGCTGATGTTCGACTCGCTCGTCGTGCAGGTCCGCGGCAACTTCGACGACTGCCTCGCCATCGCCCGCGGGCTCGCCGACTCCTACCCGGTCGCGCTGGTCAACTCCGTGAACCCCGTCCGGCTCCAGGGCCAGAAGACGGGCGCGTTCGAGATCGTCGACGCGCTCGGCGACGCACCCGACCTGCACGTGATGCCGGTCGGCAACGCGGGCAACATCTCCGCCTACTGGCTCGGCTACAGCGAGTACGCCGCGGACGGCGTGTCGACGCGTCGCCCCGAGGTGTGGGGGTTCCAGGCCGAGGGTGCCGCGCCGCTGGTGATCGGCAGCCCCGTGCCCGACCCGGAGACGGTCGCCAGCGCGATCCGGATCGGCAACCCTGCGTCGTGGCACCTCGCCGTCGCCGCCCGCGACGAGTCCGGCGGCCGCATCGCCGCGGTGTCGGACCAGGAGATCCTCGACGCCCAGCGTGAGCTCGCGCGGCGCGACGGCGTCTTCGTCGAGCCGGCCTCCGCGGCCGGGGTCGCCGGTCTGCTCAAGGCGGCCGCCGCCGGCGAGGTCGCCAAGGGTTCGACGATCGCGGTCGTCGTCACCGGCAACGGCCTCAAGGACATCGACACCCCGCTGACCCACCTCGGCGCGATCCCCGAGCATGTCGTCGACGCCGACGTGCGCAAGGCCGCCGAGCTCGCCGGTCTGGCATGAGCACGAGGGTCACGGCATGAGCCCGTTCGTCTCGGGCCCGGTCACCGTCGTCACCCCGGCGTCGTCGGCGAACCTGGGCCCCGGCTACGACGCCCTGGGTCTCGGCCTCGGGCTGTACGACGAGGTGACCGCCGAGGTGATCGGTGACGCCGGTCTCGAGGTGACGGTCGAGGGCGTGGGGGCCGACGACGTGCCCCGCGACGAGTCGCACCTGGTCGTGCGGTCGCTGCGCGCGGTCCTCGACGAGGTCGGCGTCGCCCAGCCGGGTCTGCGGGTGCACTGCGTCAACCGGATCCCGCACGCTCGCGGTCTCGGGTCCAGCTCGGCGGCGATCGTCGGCGGGATCTCGGCGGCGCGGGCGCTGCTGGCCGGTGGGTCCGACACCGTGCAGCCGCTGGGCGCGGCGCCCTTCGACGACGCCCGCGCGCTGGAGCTCGCGACCCGCATCGAGGGGCACCCCGACAACGTCGCGGCCGCCCTCCTCGGCGGGCTCACGATCGCGTGGGCGGACGGGGAGCTGACGCGGGCCGTACGGCTCGACGTGCGGGCCTCCGTGGTCGTGTTCGTCCCGCCCGAGGGCGTCTCCACCGAGGTCGCGCGCGGTCTGCTCCCCGACCAGGTGCCGTACGCCGACGCCGCCCGCAACGCCGGTCGCGCCGCGCTGCTCGTCGCGGCGCTCGACGGTCGCCCGGAGCTGCTCCTCGACGCCACCGAGGACGCGCTGCACCAGGCGTACCGAGCCCCGGCGATGCCGGCGTCGTACGCCCTCGTGCAGCAGCTGCGCGCCGACGGCGTCCCCGCGATCATCTCCGGCGCCGGACCGACCGTGCTCGCCTTCGCCACCGACGCGTACGACGCCGCACCGCTGGTCGGTCGTGCGCCCGAGGGCTGGGCCGTGCTCCCGCTCGACATCGACCCCCGCGGCGCACGCCGCGCGTGACGCGTGCACCCGCCAGGTCACGATTGTGTGACTCGCAGCACCGGTGGGGAACAGATGGTCTGTGGGGGGTGTTACAGTCACATCAGGTGATCCGAGAGGGTCCGATCCGATCGAACCCCCCTCGATCCCGTCTCTTCCCCGCATCCTCCTGACGTCCGTCATGACGTTCAGAAGTTCCAGGACCCGCGTGGGAAACGCAATGCTTGTCCGCCTCCGGTGCACGGGGTCGGACCTGGCGGTCCGCGACATCGTACGGACCGCTGACAACGAGCGGCGCCCGAACGCCGCCTGACGTGGGAAGGACCTCACGTGACCGAAACACCCACCCTGCTCGGCGGCGCCGGCGAGCCCGCGGCCGAGCCCGTGGCGAAGACCCCGCGTCGACGGGGCACCGGCCTCAACGCCATGGTGCTCCCCGAGCTGCAGCAGATCGCCTCCGGTCTGGGCATCAAGGGCGTCGGCAAGATGCGCAAGGGCGCACTCATCGAGGCCATCCAGGCCGCGCAGGGCGGTTCGACGCCGACCGCGCCGGCCCGCACGAGCGCTCCCGAGGCGAGCGCGTCCGAGACGTCCGCGCCGGTCGCGGCCGCCCCGGTCGCCGCGGCTCCGGTCGAGACGGCTCCGCGCACCGACGCCTCGCGCGAGGACCGCGGCCAGCAGGCCCGCGACCAGCGCGGTGGTGACCAGCAGGCCCGCGAGCCGCGTGGTGGCGAGCAGCCCCGCGAGCGCCGCTCCGACAAGGCTCGTGACGACCGCGGTGACAAGCCCCGCGAGGAGCGCGCCGAGAAGAAGAACGACGGCCGCGAGCGCACCGACGCCGGCACCCGTGACGACAAGGCCGACAAGAACGACGGCCGCGACCGCAACGACGCCAACCGCGACCGCGGGGGCGACCGGGGAGCGGACCGCGCCGCCGACCGGGACGGCGAGGGCGGCGGCCGCCGTCGCAACCGCAACCGCAACCGCAACCGCAACCGTGACCGCGACCGTCCCGAGCGCGGCGGCCGCGAGACCGAGCCGAGCGTGACCGAGGACGACGTCCTCATCCCTGCGGCGGGCATCCTCGACGTCCTCGACAACTACGCGTTCGTCCGCACCAGCGGCTACCTGCCGGGAGAGAACGACGTCTACGTCTCCCTCTCGATGGTCCGCAAGTGGGGCCTGCGCAAGGGTGACGCGATCGTCGGCCAGGTGCGCCAGCCCCGCGAGGGCGAGCGCAAGGAGAAGTTCAACCCGCTGGTCAAGATCGAGTCGGTCAACGGCATGACGATCGAGGAGGCCAAGCAGCGGGTCGAGTTCGCCAAGCTGACCCCGCTCTACGCCTCGGAGCGCCTGCGCCTCGAGACCGAGCCGACCCAGCTCTCCGGCCGCATCATCGACATCGTCTCGCCGATCGGCAAGGGTCAGCGCGGCCTCATCGTGTCGCCGCCCAAGGCCGGCAAGACGATGGTGATGCAGCAGATCGCGAACGCGATCACCACCAACAACCCCGAGTGCCACCTGATGGTCGTCCTCGTCGACGAGCGTCCGGAGGAGGTCACCGACTTCCAGCGCACCGTCAAGGGCGAGGTCATCGCCTCGACCTTCGACCGCCCGGCCACCGACCACACCACGGTCGCGGAGCTCGCGATCGAGCGCGCCAAGCGTCTGGTCGAGCTCGGTCACGACGTGGTCGTCCTGCTGGACGGCATCACGCGCCTCGGCCGCGCCTACAACCTGGCCGCCCCGGCGAGCGGCCGCATCCTCAGCGGTGGCGTCGACTCCTCGGCGCTCTACCCGCCGAAGAAGTTCTTCGGCGCCGCCCGCAACATCGAGGACGGCGGCTCCCTGACGATCCTCGCCACCGCGCTGGTCGAGACCGGCTCGCGGATGGACGAGGTGATCTTCGAGGAGTTCAAGGGCACCGGCAACATGGAGCTGCGCCTGCGCCGCGAGTTCGCGGACAAGCGCATCTTCCCGGCGATCGACGTCGAGGCGTCGGGCACCCGCCGCGAGGAGCTCCTGATGAGCCGCGAGGAGCTCTCGATCATCTGGAAGCTCCGTCGCGTCCTGTCGGCGCTCGACGGGCAGCAGGCGCTGGAGCTGATGATCGAGAAGCTCAAGACGACCAAGAGCAACGTCGAGTTCCTCATGCAGATCAACCAGTCGACCCCGTCCACCGGACGTCGCGGCGGCAACGACGACGACTGACGCCCACCCACGGCGTACGCGAGGCGGTCGGGCCCAGGACGGACCCGACCGCCTCGTCGCGTGCGCGCCCCGTACGCTGTGCGCATGACCTCCGCGTACGACTTCCGCGCCGTCGACATCGACGGCAACGAGCGCAGCCTCGACGAGTTCCGTGGCAAGGCCGTCCTCGTCGTCAACACGGCGAGCAAGTGCGGCTTCACCCCGCAGTACGAAGGGCTCGAGGAGCTCTACCGGAAGTACCAGGACGAGGGGCTCGTGGTCCTCGGCTTCCCGTGCGACCAGTTCCGCAACCAGGAGCCGGGCGACGAGGCCGAGATCAAGGAGTTCTGCTCCCTGACCTACGACGTGACGTTCCCGATGTTCTCCAAGATCGACGTCAACGGCGCCGACGCGCACCCGCTCTACAAGTGGCTGCGCGACCAGAAGTCGGGCGTCCTGGGGGACCGGATCAAGTGGAACTTCACGAAGTTCCTGCTCGACTCCGAGGGCAACGTGGTCGACCGCTACGCGCCGACCACCAAGCCGGAGGACCTCGTCGACGACATCGAGAAGCTCCTGCGGTGAACCCGCTGGTGGTCGTGGCGGTGCTGCTCAACGCACTCGCCGCGGCCTCGGTGCTGTTCGCGCTCACCGAGGCCAACAAGGGGGCCCCGATCTCGGAGACGGCGGTCTACCTCACCGTCACCGTCGGGCTGCTGGCCGTCTCGCTCCTCCTCCTGACGGGCTCGATGATCGTCGCCTGACCCGGGAATGCCACCCCCGCGATTCGTGTTTCACCCAACGACGGTGGCACAATGCCTGAGGCTCTGGTTCACGGCCCGACCAGCGGGTCGACCCAGCGGCTGACCGAGAGGAAGACACCCATGAAGCACGACATCCACCCCACCTACGTGGCGACCGAGGTCTCCTGCACGTGCGGCAACACGTTCACCACGCGCAGCACCGCGGCCGACGGCGTCATCCGCGTCGAGACCTGCTCCGCGTGCCACCCGTTCTACACGGGCAAGCAGCGCATCCTGGACACGGGCGGCCGCGTCGCCCGCTTCGAGAAGCGCTACGGCAAGAAGTAACGACCTCGCGGCGCCGGCCCACGCACCTCGCGTGTGCCGGCGCCGTTGTCGTGCCGGGCCCGCGTGCCTGGGCGACCGAGCGTGACCGTCGGAAGGGGAGGAGGAGTCGATGAGCAACCGGTTCGATGCCGTGGAGTCGCTCGTGCGCGAGCACGCCGACCTCGAGACGCAGATGGCCGATCCCGCGGTCCACTCCGACCCGACCCGCGCGAAGCGGCTCGGCCAGCGCTACGCCGAGCTGACCGGCATCGTGCGCACCTACCGCGAGTGGCAGCAGACCGGGGACGACCTCGAGGCGGCGCGCGAGCTCGCCGACGAGGACCCCGGCTTCGCCGCGGAGGTCGAGGCCCTGACCACCCGCGAGCACGACCTCGCCGAGCGCCTCGAGCGCCTGCTCGTCCCGCGCGACCCGGCCGACTCCAAGGACGCGATCCTCGAGATCAAGGCCGGCGAGGGCGGCGAGGAGTCGGCGCTGTTCGCCGGCGACCTGCTCCGGATGTACCTGCGCTGGGCCGAGTCCCAGGGCTGGAAGACCGAGCTCATCGACGAGAACGCCTCGGACCTCGGCGGCTACAAGTCGGTGACGGTCGGCGTGAAGGCCAAGGGCACCCCGGACCCGGGCGACGCCCCGTACGCGAAGCTGAAGTTCGAGGGCGGCGTCCACCGCGTCCAGCGGGTGCCCGTGACCGAGTCGCAGGGCCGCGTCCACACCTCGGCGGCGGGCGTCCTGGTCCTCCCCGAGGCCGAGTCCGTCGACGTCGAGATCAACGACAACGACCTCCGCATCGACGTCTTCCGCTCGTCCGGGCCGGGCGGCCAGAGCGTCAACACGACCGACTCCGCCGTCCGGATCACCCACCTGCCCACGGGCATCGTGGCGAGCTGCCAGAACGAGAAGAGCCAGCTCCAGAACAAGGAGTCGGCGATGCGCATCCTCCGGTCACGGCTGCTGCAGGCCGCGCAGGACGCGGCCGACGCCGAGGCGTCGGACGCCCGGCGCTCGCAGGTGCGCACGGTCGACCGCTCGGAGCGGATCCGCACCTACAACTTCCCGGAGAACCGGATCTCGGACCACCGCGTCGGCTTCAAGGCCTACAACCTCGACCAGGTGATGGACGGCGCCCTCGACGACGTCGTCGGCGCGTGCGTCGAGGCGGACCTCGCCGCCCGTCTCGCCGCGGTCGAGGGCTCGGCGTGACCGACGCCCGTACGGCGCTGGCCGAGGCCACGCGCCGGCTCGCCGAGGCGGGGGTGGCCTCCCCGCGCAACGACGCCGAGCTGCTGCTGGCCCACGTGCTCGGCACCGGCCGGACGGGTCTGCTGCTCGTGGCCGCGCTCGACGGCGCCCAGGCGGCGGCGTACGAGGATCTGGTCGTCCGCCGCGCGACGCGCGAGCCGCTCCAGCACCTGACGGCCTCGGCGGCGTTCCGCTACCGCGACCTGGTCGTCGGCCCCGGCGTCTTCGTGCCCCGGCCGGAGACCGAGTCGCTGGTCGAGTGGGGGCTGTCGGTGATCGACGCGCTCGAGGTGCCGCACCCCGTCGTCGTCGACCTCGGCACGGGGTCGGGCGCGATCGCCGGGGCGGTCGCCTCGGAGCGGCCGCACGCCCGGGTGCACGCGGTGGAGCTGAGCGAGGCGGCGTACGCGTACGCCGAGCGCAACCTGGCGGGCCTCGACGTCGACCTGCGGCACGGGGACCTCGCCGACGCGTTCGGCGACCTCGACGGGTCCGTCGACCTGGTGCTCGCCAACCCGCCCTACATCCCGCTCGCGGCCTGGGAGTCCGTCGCGGTGGAGGCGAGGGACCACGATCCCGCGCTCGCGCTGTGGTCGGGCGAGGACGGCCTCGACGCCATGCGCGACGTGGCCGCGACCTCCGCCCGGCTCCTGCGGTCCGGCGGCTGGGTCGGCGCAGAGCACGCCGACGTGCAGGGGGAGTCGGCGCCGGCGGTGTTCGTCGCCCACGGCGCGTTCGAGGAGGTGCGCGACCGTACGGACCTGGCCGGTCGGCCCCGCTACACGACCGCGAGGCGGGCGCAACGTCGGTAGAGCGGCGGGGGTCGCTCGGCGCCTGTGCGGGGACTGGCACCATGGCCCTGTGAGTGAACGGTTCTCCTGCCTCGACGACGACGAGCGTGAAGCCGGTCTCGAGGCCGCCTGGTCGGCTGTACGGGACAAGGCCCTCGTCGTGATGCCGACCGACACCGTCTACGGCATCGCCGCGGACGCCTTCGAGGCCGACGCCGTCGCGGCGCTGCTGGCCGCGAAGGGCCGTGGCAGGCACATGCCGCCGCCGGTGCTGGTCGCCTCGACGACCACGCTCGACGCGCTGGCGTCGCGGATCGAGCCGTACGTCCACACGCTGACCGAGGCGTTCTGGCCCGGCCCCCTCACGGTCATCTGCCGCCAGCAGGAGTCGCTCGTGTGGGACCTGGGCGAGACGCGCGGGACGGTCGCCATCCGGATGCCCGACGACGAGAACGCCCTCGCGCTGCTGCGTCGTACCGGCCCGCTGGCCGTCTCGAGCGCCAACCTGACCGGCCACCCCGCCGCCACCACGATCGAGCAGGCGGAGGACCAGCTCGGGAGCAGCGTCGCCGTCTACCTCGACGGCGGTCCGGCGGGCAGCGGCGTCCCCTCGACGATCGTCGACTGCACCGGCGAGACCCCCCGGATCGTGCGCGTCGGCGCGGTCACGGCCGAGCAGATCGCCGAGCTCGGGGTCGAGGTCGGCTGATCCGTGCGCGAGTACCTCGTCGTCTTCCTCGTCGCCGTCGCGGTGACCTACGTCCTCGCCGTGCTCGCGCGGGAAGGGGCGATGAAGGTCGGGGCGTACGCGCGGGTCCGTGACCGCGACGTGCACGCGATCCCCATCCCGTACTTCGGCGGCGTCGCGATGCTCTTCGGCCTGCTGTCGGCCTACCTGGTCGCGTCGCGGATGCCGTTCCTGTCGCGGTCGGAGGACGCCGTCCTCGCCGACGCGGGAGCGGTGATGGTGGGGGCCATCGTCATCACGATCGTGGGTGTCATCGACGACGTGTACGAGCTGGACGCGCTGACGAAGTTCGCCGGGCAGGTCCTGGCGGCGGTGATCACCGTCTCGATGGGCGTCCAGCTGGTGTACCTGCCGCTCCCGGGCAACACCTGGGCGATCGACCCGCTGCAGTCGATCCTCTTCTCGGTCCTCACCATCGTCACCTGCGTCAACGCGGTGAACTTCGTCGACGGGCTCGACGGGCTGGCCGCCGGCGTCGTCGGGATCGGCGCCGTCGCCTTCTTCATCTTCGCGTTCGTGCTGGTCGCCGAGAACCGGCAGACCAACGCCATCGCGTCGGCGATGCTGTGCGCGGCCCTCGCCGGCGCCTGCGCGGGGATCCTCCCGCACAACTTCAACCCGGCGCGGATGTTCATCGGGGACGCGGGGGCGATGCTGATCGGCTTCGTCCTCGCGTGCTCGGCGATCTCGCTGTCGGGCCGGTTCTCCGCGGCGGAGGCGATCCAGGGTCTCGGTGGCGCGCAGGCATCGCTGTTCCCGGCCCTGCTGCCCCTGCTGCTGCCCTTCGCCGTGCTGCTGGTGCCGTTCGTCGACATGGTCCTGGCCGTCGTACGCCGTACGCGGGCCGGGCGCTCGCCGTTCTCCCCGGACAAGCTGCACCTGCACCACCGGCTGCTCGAGATCGGGCACAGCCACCGCCGCGCCGTCCTCGTGATGTACATGATCGCCGGGGTCGTCGCCTTCGGGGCGGTCGCGCTCGGGCTCATCGGAGGGTGGCGGGCCGTCGCCGGCGTGCTCGTGATGGTCGTCGTGACGGCGCTCGCGGTGTTCTGGCTGCCTCGGATCGGACGTCCGCACCAGGCGTGAGATCCTGACGGAGGCCCCGGGTTTGGGGCGTACAAAGACCTTGTGCTAGTTTTCACAAACACCCACTGAGCACGTTTGGACGGCCGCCCCCATGACGACCACCCAGCGATCCGATCGCCACACCGCACGCGTGACGCGCGTGCTCGGTGGCGTCGCGCTCGCTTCCGGGGTCGCATGCGTCGCGGTGGCCGCCGTCGTGGCGGGCGGGCCCGGTGCGCTCGGCGCGCTGATCGGCGCCGTCGTCGTCCTCGCGTTCTTCGGGGCCACGTTCGCGGTCCTGCGCCCGTTGACCCGCCCCGCGACCGGCGGCACGATGCTCGCCGCGCTGATGCTCTACGGCACCAAGATCCTTCTCCTCGTGGCTGCCGCGGTCGCGCTCTCGCGGTCCGGCCTGCTGGGCGACCCGAT
Organism: Mumia spirodelae; assembly: GCF_050632745.1. Taxonomy (NCBI): domain Bacteria; kingdom Bacillati; phylum Actinomycetota; class Actinomycetes; order Propionibacteriales; family Nocardioidaceae; genus Mumia; species Mumia spirodelae. The sequence goes on from NZ_JBODSD010000001.1 coordinate 1,190,366, forward strand.
CGACGCGCAGGCCCTCGGCGTGACCGTGATCGTCTGCACGCTGGTGGTCACCGGCCTCGAGGTCGTCGCCGCCACGTCGAGCCGCACCCCGGTGTACGACCTAGGGACTGCGCCCGACCTGGGGGAGGAGCGATGATGCCGACGTGCTACCTTTCGGGAGGCAATGAGCGACTCTCCACCACCTCCCTCCTCGCACGACCCTTGGGTCGCTGTCGGGCGGATCGGCGGTGGGGTCCTGGTCTACGGAGCCCTCGGCTACCTGCTGGACCTGTGGTGGGGGACCTCGTTCATGGTGGTGATCGGCATCGTCCTCGGGGCGGGGCTCGGGATCTACACCGTGTTCGCAGCGCTCCAGGGCAAGTCCTGACCTCCGGGTCGCTCTCCGCCGCGCTACCCGACGTACCCGTTACGCCCGTGGACACACGGTGCGCCCGCGCCCAAGATGAGGTGATCGAGTGACCACCCCAGGACGGACCGTCCTCGCCGAGTTCCACCCGCCCGGTCCTGCAGACTTCGACCTTCCGGCGATCGTCGGCGACGTCACGAAGCCGATGGTTCTGTACGTCCTGTCGGCCGTGCTCATCTTCGGTGTGTTCTACGCGGCCTCGCGCCGCGCCGCCGTGGTCCCGGGCAAGCTGCAGTTCGCCGGCGAGTACGCCTACAACTTCGTGCGCAACAGCATCGCGCGCGACTCGATCGGGTCGCACGACTTCATGAAGTTCGTGCCGTACCTGACGGCGCTGTTCTTCCTGATCCTGGTCAACAACTACTACGGCCTCATCCCGTTGCTGCAGTTCCCGACGTTCTCGCACTCGGGCTACGCGTACGGTCTGGCCGCCCTGACCTGGATCCTCTACAACGGCGTCGGCATCGCCAAGCACGGGTTCGGCGGCTACTTCAAGCTGCAGTCGGTCCCCGGCGGCGTCTCCGGCCCGATCCTGCTGCTGATCGTGCCGCTGGAGTTCATGTCGAACATCCTGGTCCGCCCGGTCACGCTGGCACTGCGACTCTTCGCCAACATGTTCGCCGGCCACCTGCTGCTCATCCTGTTCACCCTGGGCGGCAGCTACCTGGTCTTCGACTCCGGCAACATCTTGTACGCCCCGGTGGGCGTCATCGCCTGGCTCCTGGCCATCGCGGTGAGCTTCCTCGAGGCGCTGGTGATGTTCCTGCAGGCCTACGTCTTCACCCTGCTGACGGCTCAGTACATCGGCGGCGCGCTCGCCGACGAGCACTGACCGGCGCGGACCCTGACCGACAACTTCATATCGAACCCGTAGCGAACCCCCGAAGGTTCACCACAGCGACGCAACTCAGCGTCACGACGAAAGGAACAGCCGTGGAAGGCTCCCTCAACATGATCGGTTACGGCCTCGCCGCAATCGGTCCCGGTGTCGGCATCGGTCTGATCTTCGCCGCGTACATCAACGGTGTCGCCCGTCAGCCCGAGGCTCAGTCGCGCCTGCAGACGATCGCGATCCTCGGATTCGCGCTCGCCGAGGCCCTGGCGATCATCGGCATCGCGCTCGCGTTCGTCCTCTGACGAACGCCGACGCGTTCCACCGACCATCCTTCGATGACGAGGTCAGCCCATGAGTAGCACCATCCTGGCGGCAGAGGAGCTCAACCCGCTCGTCCCGCACGTCGACGAGATCGTTCTCGGCGTCGTCGTCTTCCTCATCCTGGTCTTCCTGATCAGGAAGTTCGTCGTGCCCAACTTCGAGAAGGCGTACGCGGAGCGTACGGCGGCCATCGAGGGCGGCATGAAGGAGGCCGCGCAGGCGCAGGAGGAGGCCAAGGCAGCGCTGGAGCAGTACAACGCCCAGCTCGCCGAGGCACGCCACGAGGCCGCGCGCATCCGTGAGGAGGCGCGCGAGCAGGGCGCCCAGATCATCGCCGAGATGCGGACCCAGGCGCAGGACGAGGCCCAGCGCATCGTCACTGCGGCACACCAGCAGATCGAGGCCGAGCGCACGCAGGCGGTGCAGTCCCTGCGCCGCGAGGTGGGCCAGCTCTCGACCGAGCTGGCGTCGCGGATCGTCGGTGAGTCGCTCGAGGACGAGGCGCGCCAGCGTCGTACGGTCGAGCGCTTCGTCGCCGACCTCGATGGCTCGTCGAACGGATCGGCGAACTGATGCGCGGCGTCTCGGCCACCTCCCTCGCCCAGGTCCTCGAGACCGTGGGCGGGTCGACCGCGGACGGCTCGCAGGGCGTCACGGTCGGCACCGAGGTGTTCGCCGTCGTGGCAGCGCTCGACGCCAACCCGGTCCTGCGCCGGGTGCTCTCCGACCCCGCCACGGAGTCGGACGCCAAGGCCGGTCTGGTCCGGACGCTGTTCGGCGACAAGATCGGTGCGGAGGCGCTCGACGTGGTCACCGCCGCCGCCCGCGGACGCTGGAGCGCCGCCCGCGACCTCGCGGACGCGCTCGAGCAGGCAGGTGTCCAGGCGGTGCTGAGCGCCGCCGAGCGGGACAGCTCGCTCGACAAGGTCGCGGACACCCTGTTCGCGTTCTCCCGTGTCGTCATCGAGGACACCGAGCTGCGGCAGACGCTCAACGACCGGTCGGCGTCGGCCGAAGGCCGTCAGGCGCTGGTCACCCGGCTCCTCGGCGGACAGGTCGACGAGGCGTCGCTGGCCCTGGCCCGCCAGGCCGTCGCGACCCGCGAGCACGGCTACGAGGCGTCGCTGGTCGCCTTCGCCCAGGACGCCATCGCCCGCGAGGGCCGGCTCCAGGCGCGGGTCACCTCGGCGTACGACCTGGACGCCGACGAGAAGCAGCGTTTGGCCGGAGCCTTGGCCCGCAAGTACGGTCGAGAGGTGCACGTGGACGTCACCGTCGACCCGGCCGTGATCGGCGGGCTGTCCGTCGAGATCGCCGGTGAACGGATCGACTCCACGATCCAGACCCGGCTCGCGGACGCGCGACGGGCGCTCGTCGGCTGACGATGGCCCTCACAACCCCCTCCCGAAGACTTCCCCAGCACGATCGAGAAGAAGGCAGGCACTGACATGGCGGAGCTCACGATCCGTCCCGACGAGATTCGCGACGCGCTCCAGCAGTTCGTCAGCGACTACAAGCCGCAGGCGACGACCGAGGAGATCGGCACCGTCGCGGAGGCGATGGACGGAATCGCCCGTGTCGAGGGCCTGCCGTCCACCATGGCCAACGAGCTGCTCGAGTTCGAGGACGGCACGCTCGGCCTCGCCCTGAACCTCGACGTGCGCGAGATCGGCGTGGTCATCCTCGGCGACTTCGCCGGCATCGAGGAGGGCCAGCCCGTCAAGCGGACCGGCCAGGTCCTCTCGGTCCCGGTCGGCGACGGCTACCTCGGCCGCGTCGTGGACCCGCTCGGCAACCCGATCGACGGCCTCGGCGACGTGGAGACCACCGAGCGCCGTGCGCTCGAGCTCCAGGCGCCGACCGTGGTCCAGCGCAAGAGCGTCCACGAGCCGCTGATGACCGGCATCAAGGCCATCGACTCGATGACCCCGATCGGCCGCGGTCAGCGTCAGCTGATCATCGGCGACCGCCAGACCGGCAAGACGGCCATCGCGATCGACACGATCATCAACCAGAAGCAGTTCTGGGAGACGGGCGACCCGAGCCAGCAGGTCCGCTGCATCTACGTCGCCATCGGCCAGAAGGGCTCGACGATCGCCTCTGTGCGCTCGGCCCTCGAGGAGGCCGGTGCCCTGGAGTACACGTCGATCGTCGCGGCTCCCGCGTCCGACTCGGCCGGCTTCAAGTACCTCGCTCCCTACACCGGCTCGGCCATCGGCCAGCAGTGGATGTACGAGGGCAAGCACGTCCTCATCATCTTCGACGACCTGAGCAAGCAGGCCGAGGCCTACCGCGCCGTGTCGCTGCTGCTGCGTCGCCCGCCGGGCCGCGAGGCGTACCCGGGTGACGTCTTCTACCTCCACAGCCGGCTGCTCGAGCGCTGCGCGAAGCTCTCCGACGAGCTGGGTGCGGGGTCGATGACCGGTCTGCCGATCGTCGAGACGAAGGCCAACGACGTGTCGGCCTACATCCCGACCAACGTCATCTCGATCACCGACGGCCAGATCTTCCTGCAGTCGGACCTGTTCAACTCGAACCAGCGTCCCGCCGTCGACGTCGGCATCTCGGTGTCGCGCGTCGGCAGCGCGGCGATGCTGAAGTCGATGAAGGCCGTCACCGGCTCGATCAAGGTCGAGCTCGCGCAGTACCGCGCGATGGAGGCCTTCGCGATGTTCGCCTCCGACCTCGACGCCGCGTCCAAGCAGCAGCTCGCCCGTGGTGAGCGGCTGATGGCGCTGTTCAAGCAGGGCCAGTACGAGCCGTTCCCGGTCGAGGAGCAGGTCGTCTCGCTCTGGGCGGGCACCACCGGCAAGCTGGACCCGGTCCCGGTCGACGACGTGCAGCGCTTCGAGGCCGAGTTCCTCGACTTCCTGCGCCGCGGCGACTCGGGCGTCCTCGCGACGATCCGTGAGTCGGGCAAGTTCGACGACGACACCGCTTCCTCGCTCGAGTCGGCGTACGACGCGTTCGCCGACCAGTTCGAGACCAGCGACGGCGGGTCGATCAAGCCGGGCAAGGAAGAGCACGAGGCTCTCGCGGACGAGGACGTCGCGCAGGAGCAGATCGTCGCGCAGAAGCGAGGCTGACCTCTCATGGCCACCTCACTGCGCGAGTACCGCGCGAAGATCAAGTCGACGCAGTCGATGAAGAAGATCACGCGCGCCATGGAGCTGATCGCGGCGTCTCGCATCGTCAAGGCGCAGCAGCAGGCCGCGGCGGCGACGCCGTACGCCCGTGAGCTCACGCGCGCGGTGTCCGCCCTCGCGACCTTCGGTCACGTGGACCACAAGCTGCTCACCGAGAACCCGGAGCCGAAGCGTGCCGCGGTGCTGGTCATCGCCAGCGACCGCGGGCTCGCGGGCTCGTACTCCTCGGCCGTGCTCAAGGAGTCGGAGCGTCTCGTCGAGAAGCTCCACGCCGAGGGCAAGGAGGTCGACACGTACGTGACCGGCCGCAAGGCCGAGGCGTACTTCCGCTTCCGGCAGCGCCCGGTCGTGCAGTCGTGGACCGGGTTCTCGGACCACCCGACGTACGCCGACGCCCGTGAGGTCGGCGACGCGCTGACGGCGGCGTTCCTCATCGATCCGGACGATCCCGAGACGGGTGACCCGGCGCGCGAGGTCGACGAGCTCCACGTGGTCTTCACCCGGTTCCGGTCGATGATCAGCCAGACCCCCGAGGTCATCCGGCTGCTCCCGCTCGAGGTCATCGAGGGGGAGGAGGCGCCCGAGAACGGCGAGGTCCACCCGCTCTACGAGTTCGAGCCGTCGGCCTCGGAGGTCCTCGACGCGCTCCTGCCGAAGTACGTCAACCACCGGCTCTACTTCTGCTTCCTCCAGGCGGCGGCCTCGGAGCTCGCGGCACGCCAGCAGGCGATGAAGAACGCGACCGACAACGCCGAAGACCTGATCCAGAAGTACACCCGAATCGCCAACCAGGCCCGCCAGGCCGGGATTACCCAGGAAATCAGTGAGATCGTCGGTGGCGCGAACGCCCTCGCCGACGCGACCGCCGGGAGTGAGTGAAACCATGACTGCCACTGTCAACGAGACCACGACGACGGGCCGCATCGCCCGCGTCATCGGTCCGGTCATCGACGTCGAGTTCCCGACCGACCAGATGCCCGACATCTACAACGCGCTCCACGTGCACACGGCGCTCGACTCCGAGGGTCGTCCGCTGACGCTCGAGGTCGCGCAGCACATCGGTGACGGCATGGTGCGTGCGATCTCCATGCAGCCCACCGACGGCCTGACCCGCGGTGCGGAGGTGCGCGACACCGGTGAGCCGATCTCGGTCCCGGTCGGCGACGTGACCCTCGGCCACGTGTTCAACACCATCGGCGAGTGCCTCAACCTCGAAGAGGGCGAGGTGCTCGACATCAAGGAGCGCTGGGGCATCCACCGCAAGGCTCCGTCTTTCGACTCGCTCGAGCCGAAGACCGAGATGTTCCAGACCGGCATCAAGGTCATCGACCTCCTCACCCCGTACGTCCAGGGCGGCAAGATCGGCCTGTTCGGCGGTGCGGGCGTCGGCAAGACCGTCCTCATCCAGGAGATGATCGCCCGAGTCGCGCGCGACCACGGCGGTGTGTCGGTGTTCGCCGGCGTCGGCGAGCGTACGCGTGAGGGCAACGACCTCATCGTCGAGATGGACGAGTCGGGCGTTCTCGGCCAGACCGCGCTGGTCTTCGGCCAGATGGACGAGCCGCCGGGCGCGCGTCTGCGGGTCGCGCTGTCGGCGCTGACGATGGCGGAGTACTTCCGCGACGTCCAGAAGCAGGACGTGCTCCTCTTCATCGACAACATCTTCCGGTTCACCCAGGCCGGCTCGGAGGTCTCGACGCTGCTCGGCCGCATGCCGTCCGCGGTGGGCTACCAGCCGACCCTGGCCGACGAGATGGGCGTCCTCCAGGAGCGCATCACGTCGACCCGTGGCCACTCGATCACCTCGATGCAGGCGATCTACGTGCCCGCGGACGACTACACCGACCCGGCGCCGGCGACCACGTTCGCGCACCTCGACGCCACGACCGAGCTCAGCCGTGAGATCGCCTCGCAGGGCATCTACCCGGCCGTGGATCCGCTGACCTCGACGTCGCGCATCCTCGACCCGCGCTACATCTCGGCCGAGCACTACGCGGTCGCGACGCGCGTGAAGCAGATCCTGCAGCGCAACAAGGAGCTCCAGGACATCATCGCGATCCTCGGTGTCGACGAGCTGTCGGAGGAGGACAAGACGGTCGTGTCGCGCGCCCGTCGCATCCAGCGCTTCCTCTCGCAGAACACCTACGTGGCGAAGCAGTTCACCGGCATCGAGGGCTCGACGGTCCCTCTCGACGAGACCGTGGACGCGTTCAAGCGCATCTCGGACGGCGAGTACGACCACGTGGCCGAGCAGGCGTTCTTCATGTGCGGCGGTCTGGACGACGTCGAGAAGAAGTGGGCCGAGATCCAGAAGAACTCCTGACCCGGCACGTTCGTAGAGAAGGAGTCGTCTGATGGCAGGCACACTGCACGTCGAGCTCGTGAGCGCCGACAAGCTGCTGTGGTCCGGTGAGGCCACGTCGCTGCTCGCGCGCACGCTCGAGGGCGACATCGGCATCCTGCCGGGGCACGCCCCGGTGATGTCGCTGCTCGCCGACGGCGTCGTCGAGATCGAGACCGAGGACAACGAGACCTGGGTCGCAGCCGTCGACTCCGGGTTCCTCTCGGTCGCCAAGGACCGCGTGTCGATCCTCGCCGAGAGCGCCGTGATGTCGCACGACATCGACCTCGAGCGGGCCAAGCACGACCTGGCCCGGGTGAAGGCCGAGGGCGGGGACGACGAGGAGGCGGCCGACGAAGTACGCCGCCTCGAGGCCCGCATCCGCGCTGCCGAGATCGCGTCCTGAGGTCGTCCGGGGAATCCTGAGCTAGTCGCCGAGGGAGGAGGGCACACATGCCGATCTGGCTGTGGGTGCTCGACTCCCTCGGCGTGCTCGTTGCCCTGGCGGTGCTGGCCGTGCTCGGGCTGGCGGGGCGCCGTCGCGTCCTGGCGCGGGGCGGTAGCACCTTCGACCTCAGCGTCAACCGCCGCAAGCAGGCGCCGCGCGAGGAGGGCGACCCCCGCGGCTGGACCCTCGGGATCGGCCGCTACAACGACAGCCACCTGGAGTGGTTTCGTACCTTCTCCTTCTCACCGCGCCCCGTCCTGCGCTTCGAGCGCGGGCACGTCGAGGTCGAGCGCCGCCGGCGTCCGGTGGGGTCGGAGACCTACGCCCTGCACGCGGGCAACACGATCGTCGAGTGCACGCTCGACGGCGGCGTGCCGATCCAGCTGGCGCTGAGCCCCCAGGCGCTGACGGGGCTGCTGGCGTGGCTCGAGTCCTCACCTCCCGGCCGCGAGGTCAACAACGTCATCTGACCGGGTCGCCGTCTGGCGTCGCCGGGTCACCTTCCGCGTCAGCGCTCCCCGCCGGGCACCCACAGGACGTCGCCGTTCGCGCGGTTCGCGTACCGCGCGAGGATGAACAGCAGGTCCGACAGCCGGTTCAGGTACTTCGCCGTCAGGACGTTCATCGTGTCGCCGTGCTCGTCGATCGCCGCCCACGCGCTGCGCTCGGACCGACGGCACACGGTGCGCGCGATGTGCAGCACCGACGCGGCCTGCGTACCTCCGGGGAGGATGAACGACCGCAGCGGCTCGATCTCGGCGTTGTAGTGGTCGCACCAGCCCTCGAGCCGGTCGACGTAGTCCGGCTCGACCCGCAGCTGCGGATACTCCGGGTTCTCGACGACGGGCGCGCCGAGATCCGCGCCGACGTCGAACAGGTCGTTCTGCACCCGGGCCAGCACCGTGTCGACGTCCTCGTCGAGCGTCCCCAACGACCGAGCGAAGCCGATCTGGCTGTTGAGCTCGTCGGTGTCGGCGTAGGCGATGAGCCGGAGGTCGAGCTTCGTGGTCTTGCTCATGTCGACGAGCCGGGTCGTCCCGTCGTCGCCGGTGCGGGTGTAGATGCGGGTGAGGTTGACCATGGCGCCACCCTAGTCCGGGCGGTGACCCGGTGAGGCCAGGGAGTGACCCGGCGAGGTCAGGAGGGGGGATGTTGGCGGCGCGACGCCACCCACGCCCGGGCGACGTCGGCCTGGGTCTTCCATGCCAGCACCAGCCAGCCGCGTACGTCGTGGGTGACGGTGGCACGGATGCCCTGGGCGCGCAGCCGCTGCGCCGTGACCTCGGCTCCGTGCTGGTCCTTGCAGCGCGCCACCGGCACCAGCATCCCGTACGACGGGAGGCGGACGCGCTTGCCGGGCGAGTGGGCCCACTTGAGGATGAGGGCGAGGCCGCCGATCGCGAGCAGGCTGAAGAGCGGGACGAACAGGTATCCCACGACAGAGCCTGCGTTGCTCATGGCTCCAGTGTGCACCCGCTGGGCGGGCGTGACTCCGCTCACGTGGGTGTTACTGACCGTTCACAAGCAACTAACGTATGCCGCATGGCCGACTCGACCCACCGCGATCGCCCCTGGGTGATGCGCACGTACGCCGGGCACTCCTCGGCGTCGGACTCCAACGCGCTCTACCGTCGCAACCTCGCGAAGGGGCAGACCGGTCTGTCGGTCGCCTTCGACCTGCCGACGCAGACCGGCTACGACCCCGACCACGAGCTGAGCAAGGGCGAGGTCGGCAAGGTCGGCGTCCCGGTCCCGGACCTGGGCGAGATGCGACGGCTCTTCGACGGCATCCCGCTCAAGACGATGAACACGTCGATGACGATCAACGCGACCGCGATGTGGCTCCTCGCGATGTACCAGGTGGTCGCGGAGGAGCAGGCCCGCGACGCCGGGGAGGATCCCGCGGAGTGGGTCGGCCAGCTCACCGGGACCACCCAGAACGACATCATCAAGGAATACCTCTCGCGCGGGACGTACGTGTTCCCGCCGGAGGCCTCCATCCGGCTGACGACCGACATGATCGCCTACACGGTCGTCAACATGCCGAAGTGGAACCCGCTCAACATCTGCAGCTACCACCTGCAGGAGGCCGGCGCGACGCCCGTGCAGGAGCTGGCGTACGCCCTCTCGACCGCGATCGCCATCCTCGACGCGGTGCGCGATGCGGGTCAGGTGCCGGCCGAGGAGTTCGAGAAGGTCGTCGGCCGGATCTCGTTCTTCGTCAACGCCGGCGTGCGGTTCGTCGAGGAGACGTGCAAGATGCGCGCCTTCGGCCAGCTCTGGGACGAGATCACCCGTGAGCGGTACGGCGTGCAGGATCCGAAGATGCGCCGGTTCCGCTACGGCGTCCAGGTGAACTCCCTCGGTCTGACCGAGGCGCAGCCCGAGAACAACGTCCAGCGCATCGTGCTCGAGATGCTCGGCGTCAGCCTGAGCAAGAACGCCCGCGCCCGTGCGATCCAGCTCCCGGCGTGGAACGAGGCCCTCGGCCTGCCGCGCCCGTGGGACCAGCAGTGGTCGCTGCGTCTGCAGCAGGTCCTCGCGTACGAGTCGGACCTGCTGGAGTACGACGACATCTTCGACGGCAGCCACGTGATCGAGGCCAAGGTCGCCGAGCTCGTCGCCGGGGCGAAGGAGGAGATCGACCGCGTGCAGGCGATGGGTGGTGCGGTCGCCGCGGTCGAGTCCGGCTACATGAAGCAGGCGCTGGTCGCCTCGCACGCGGCCCGCCGTGCGCAGATCGAGGCCGGCGAGCACCTGGTCGTCGGCGTCAACGCGTGGAAGGAGACCGAGGAGTCCCCGCTCACCGCGGACCTCGACGGTGCGATCCAGACCGCTGACCCGCTCGCCGAGGCGAGCGCGATCGAGCGGGTGGCCGCGTGGCGTGGCCAGCGCGACGAGGCCGAGGTCGCGGAGACGCTCGAGCGCCTGCGTGCCGACGCGAAGACGGATGCGAACCTGATGGTGGCGACGCTCGCGTGCGCCCGCGCCGGTGTGACCACCGGCGAGTGGGCGGGCGCGCTGCGCGAGGTCTTCGGCGAGTTCCGGGCGCCGACGGGAGTGACGGGGGTGGTCGGCGTGGCCGAGGCCGGTGCGGAGCTCGCCGCGGTGCGCGAGCGGGTCCGGACGACGGGGGAGGAGCTCGGCGGACGCCTGCGCCTGCTCGTCGGCAAGCCGGGCCTGGACGGACACTCCAACGGCGCCGAGCAGATCGCGGTCCGGGCACGGGACGCGGGTTTCGAGGTCGTCTACCAGGGCATCCGTCTCACGCCGACGCAGATCGTCGCAGCGGCGGTGGACGAGGACGTGGACTGCATCGGGCTCTCCATCCTGTCCGGCTCGCACATGGAGCTGGTCCCCGAGGTGCTCGAGCAGCTGCGCGAGGCCGGCATCCGCGACGTCCCGGTCGTCGTCGGCGGCATCATCCCGGAGTCGGACGCACGTCGCCTCCGCGAGGCGGGTGTCGCCGCGGTGTACACACCGAAGGACTACGGGATGACGCAGATCATGGACGACATCGTCGACGTGATCCGCCGCGCGAACGACCTCGCCTGACGGCGCGCGTCCGCCGCGCCGGCAGCCACGTCAGGCCGCGGCCGACTGCGGGGGCTGGTGGCGCAGCGCCCACCAGCCCCAGGCCGCGGCCCCGATCGGGATCGGCAGCCAGAAGGAGAACAGCCGGTAGAGCAGCGTGCCGATGACGGCGGTGTCGGCGGGGACCCCGATGACCACGAGCAGCGTCGTGAGGCCCGCGTCGACGAACCCGACACCCCCGGGCGTGATCGGGATGACGGCGAACGCCTGCGCGACGACGTACGCGAGCAGCACCTCCGCGGGGCGGGCGTAGACGCCGAAGGCGACGAGCGCGGCCACGAGCGCGGCGTAGTCGAACATGCGGTTCGCTGCGGCGGCGATCACGGCGTGCCACCACCGGCCGCTGAACGCGGACGCGATCCTGGCGCGCTCGAAGAGGAGCGCCTGCTCGACCCCGTCGGCGGTCACCGGGCGGCGTACGAGGTGGATGACCGTCCCCAGCGCGCGGCCGACCGCCGCGACGATCCGTGGCCAGGTGAGCGCGGTGACGCCGACCGCGACGATGACCGTCGCGATGATCAGCGACACGAGCAGGCCGAGCTGCAGCTGCTCGGCCGGAGGCGGCCCGATCAGGAGCGCCGGCACGGTGAGCACCGGCAGCAGCATGAGCACGGCCGTCCCGAGCAGGCCGGTCGCCGCCATCGCCGAGGCCACCGCACCGCCGGGCTGGCCCGCGCTGACGAGCACCTTGCCCTGCACCACCGCCCCGGCCGCGGCGCCACCGGGGATGATCTTGCTCGCCGCGTTCCCCGCCATCTGGGCGACCGCGAGCGTCCCCCATCCCGGTGGCCCGGGGGCGGGGACGCCGTCCTCCTCGGGCCGGGGCTCGCCGTCGGTCCCCGGCGTGAGGGCGATCCGCGTCAGCCACCACAGCGCTGCGAAGCTGCAGAGCTCGAGCGCGGCGAGGACGACGAACCAGCGCACCTCGACGTCGGCGAGCTGCGGCCAGGCGTCGAACATCGTGAGCAGGCTCGGAGCGACCACGTACAGGCCGACGCCGGTGACGGCCAGCGCGACCGCGCGTCCGCCCCAGCGCCGGACGATCGTGCCCGTGGAGTTCCCCATGGCTCCCTCGTCGTACGTCGCGGTGCAGGACATCGACTCGGTCCGGGGCGTCGGCCCGGTCGCGAGCAGTCTAGGACGGCCCGCACGCCGGGGCCTCACGACGATGCTGAGGGCAGCCACTCCTTGCTGGTGAGGGACCGGCAGCGCGGCTAGCGTCGTACGGGACATAGTCGAGTCGCGGGTCGGCACCCGCAGGAGGAGTGGAGCAGATGGCATCGGAGAAGTTCGCCGCGTTGCTGAGCGAGCAGGTCGGGCACGAGTTCGCCGCGCACCAGCAGTACGTCGCGATCGCGTGCTACTACGACGCGCTGACGATGCCGCGGATGGCGGCGCTGTTCTTCCAGCAGGCGCTCGAGGAGCGCGACCACGCGATGATGATGGTCCAGTACCTCCTCGACGCCGACGTGCCGGTGCGCATCCCGGGCGTCGCCGACCCGGTCAACGACTTCGCGGACGTCGTCGCTCCCGTGACGCTCGCGCTCGCGCAGGAGAAGCGCGTGACCGACCAGATCAACGAGCTGACGCGGGTTGCGCGCGACGAGTCCGACTTCGCCTCGGACCAGTTCATGCAGTGGTTCATCAAGGAGCAGGTCGAGGAGGTCTCCAAGATGAGCGACCTGCTCGCGGTCGTCACCCGCTCGTCGGAGGACCTCGAGGCCATCGAGCACTGGGTCGCCCGCGAGGAGAAGGGCGAGGCGGCCGATCCCACGGCGCCGCCGGTCGCCGGAGCCTGAGCCAAGGAGCGGGCGGGTGCGGGTGCTGGTGGTCGGAGCCGGTGTCACCGGCCTGACCTGCGCCGTGGTGGCCGCCGAGCGCGGCCACCAGGTCGACGTCCTCGCCCGCGACCTGCCGCTCGAGACGACGTCGGCGATCGCCGCCGCGTGGTGGTACCCGTACCTCGCCCGTCCCGCCGACCGCGTCCTCGCGTGGTCACGACGGTCGTACGAGGTGCTGGCGGCGCTGACCGGCCCCGACGCCGGCGTCACGGTCCGTCGCTCGCTCGAGCTCGTCACGGACCCGACCGCGCACGACCCGTGGTGGGCGGACGCGGTGGCGGCGTTCGAGCGGGTGACCGCCGTGCCGCACGGCTACGGCGCCGGGTGGACCTTCGACGGGATCGTCGCGCACATGCCGACGTACCTCGACCACCTCGTACGCCGGCTCGCCGACAGCGGCGGCACCGTCACCCGGATGGCGTTGCCCGCGCTCCCCAGCGGTGCGGACGTCGTCGTGAACGCGTCGGGGCTCGGCAGCCGACTCCTCAGCGGCGACGCCACGACGACCCCGGTCCGCGGTCAGCTCGTCCGACTGCCACCCGTGCCGGGGGTTGAGGAGGTGCTGCTCGCCGACGGTCCGGACGGCGTCACGTACGTCGTCCCGCGGGGCACCGACGTCATCGTGGGCGGGACGAGCGAGTACGGGGAGTGGGACCTGGCGCCGCGTCCTGAGGACACCGCCGCCATCCTCGCGCGGGCGACGGCCCTCGTGCCCGCGCTCGACGGCGCACCGGTGCTCGGCACCCGCGTCGGGCTCCGACCTGCACGGCCCTCGGTGCGGCTCGAGCGCGAGGAGCGCCCCGGGGCGAGCCCGGTCGTGCACTGCTGCGGCCACGGCGGGGCGGGCGTCACGCTGTCGTGGGGCTGCGCCGAGGAGGTCGTCGCGCTGGCGGAGGCGCCGGCGTGACCGAGGGGACGGTCAGCTGGTCGTGAGCTCCTTGGTCGGCTCGTCTGCGCTCTCGAGCTCGAGCGGCTCCGCGGCGGCGACCGTGGTGGTCGACGGCGCGACGGGGGCCGTCGGGACCACGGTGGGGACGGCGGGAGCGGCCGCCGGGGCCGTGGCGGCGAGGCGGTGCTCCGCGGCGCGGGTCGTCCTCGCGGGCAGGCTCGGTGCTGCCTCCTCGACGCGGGTCCACTCGGCCCGGATCTCGGACAGGCGGTCGTCGGTGATGCGCTCGGAGAGGATGGCCTGCTCGAGCTGGCGCCGCAGGTTGCCGTACTCGGCGCCCGAGCGTTGGTGCGCCGCGATCACGTCGGCGTCGTCGGCCACCGTGTGGAGGAGCGCCGAGGTCGCGGCGAGGGCCGCGAGGACACCCGCGCAGACCTGGAGCCACGGTCGCGGCTCGCCCAGGACGGCCGCGAATGCGGCGGCTGCCGCGAGTCCGGCGAGCATCACGGTCGTGGCGCCGAGCACGCGGTGACGGCGCCGCGTGGCCTTGGCGGCGATCTGGTGCGCCTCGTGCCCGACGCTGATCGAGTCGAGCCACTGGAGAACGGTCGGCTCGTCGCCGCGATAGGTCCACACGACCACGGATGCTAGCGATCCGCGCGCCACCGCGGAGGAACTTCGCACAGCTGTCCCACGCTCCGGGCGGGGACTCCTCCGTCGGCGGGATGTCCGCCGTGAGCGGACGATCTTGCGCAGCGTCCTCGATCGGCGTAAGCCTGATTACATGATTACTCAGCAGCAGATCGACGAGATCCGCGGGTGGTTCGTGGGGCGACTCCCCGAGGGGTTGTTCGACAGCCTCGCGAGCGTCACCGTGGACCGCGAGGAGATCGTCGTGATCGGGAGCATCCCGGGTCCCGCGCTCGGCGACGACGCGTCCGACGCCGAGCGGAGGGGAGCGGTCGAGGGCCGTATCCGAGAGTTCCGTGAGCGCACGCGGGCCGACCGCATGGAGGTCGCGCGCGAGGCCCAGCACCGCTTCGACCGCACGGTCTCGTGGGGGGTCGAGTGCGAGGGGACGCAGGCGCTGTTCACCCACCTGGCCTCGCCGGTGATGACCCGCCTGCGCCAGCCGGAGCGGCGGGTCCTCGACACGCTCGTCGCCGGCGGGGTGGCGCGCAGCCGCAGCGACGCGCTCGCGTGGTGCGTGCGGCTCGTCCAGAAGAACGCCGACACGTGGCTCGAGGAGCTCCGGGACTCGCTGGAGCACGTGCACCGGGTGCGCGAGCAGGGGCCGGACACGGAGGTCTGAGCCGCGCCGGCGCGGCAGGCCCGATCGTCAGTCGACCGCCGCGCGCAGGAGGCGCTCCGGCGCCTCCCCGAAGGCGACCATGATCACGCGCTCCACCTCCGTCGACGTGCTGCGGATCGTGGAGACCGCCACCGCGACCGCGTCGTCGAGCGGCCAGCCGTACGCCCCGGCGGAGATCAGCGGGAACGCGACGACGCGGGCGTCCAGGTCGTCGGCGACCGCGAGGCTGCGCGCGTAGGCCGAGCGCAGCAGGTGGCTGCGGTCGTCGTCGCGCGACCAGACCGGCCCGACGGTGTGGATGACCCACCGCGCGGGGAGACGGCCGCCGATCGTGGCGACCGCGTCGCCGGCAGGAAGACCCTCGGGGTGCGTGGTCGCCCGCAGCTCGCGGCACGCCGCGAGGATCTCGGGGCCGCCTGCCCGGTGGATCGCCCCGTCCACTCCGCCGCCACCGAGCAGCGTGCTGTTGGCGGCGTTGACGATCGCGTCGGCGCGCACCGTGGTGATGTCTCCCTGGACGACCTCGATGCAGATCATGGCTCCTGCTTACCGGACGGCGCCGTCGAGGACCAGCCCGACGACGGCGTGGGCGTACGCGGTGTCGAGGTCGCCCGAGCCGAGGACCCATCGCCCGACGACGGGACCCAGCAGACACTCGACCAGGACGTCGAGGTCGGTCCCGGCACGGATCTCGCCGGCGACCTGGGCGCTCTCGAGCCGGGAGCGGACGGCGGCCCGCTGAGGCACCATGAGGCGTTCCCGGTACTGCGCGGCCACCGTCGCGTCCTGCAGGATCTCGACCGTGACCGCCCGGAGGAAGGCGTCCTCGTGCGGGGCGGTCATGGCCGTCACCGCCTGGCCCAGGAAGGTGCTGAGGTCTGCACGGAGGTCGCCGGTGTCGGGCAGCGGCGCCTCCGCGCCCCCTGCCCGTGCGAGCAGGGCGTCGAAGACCACCGCCCCGCGCGACGGCCACCAGCGGTAGATCGTCTGCTTGCCGACGCCCGCACGTGCGGCGATCGCCTCGACGGTGACCTTGGCGTACGGGACCTCCTCGACGAGCTCCGCAGCGGCGCCGAGCACCGCCGTACGGGCCCGCTCGCTGCGTCGGCGCGGGGGCGGGGAAACGGGTTCGCGGTCAGGCACGGAGTCAGCGTACCCTGTGACGAGACGAGACGGACCGTCTCGTGACAAACAAAGGAGTACGCATGACCTCACGAAGGACCTGGTTCATCACCGGCGCGGGCCGCGGCCTCGGCCGAGCCTTCGCGGTCGCCGCGCTCGAGGCCGGGGACCGGGTCGCGGCGACCGTGCGGCGACCCGACGCTCTGGCGGAGCTCGAGGAGGCCCACGGCGACCGCCTGGCGGTGCTGTCGCTGGACGTGACCGACCGGGAGGCCGTACGCACGGTGGTGGCCGACGCGCACCGACGCTTCGGCCGGCTCGACGTCGCGGTCAACAACGCGGGGTACGGCCTGGTCGGCGCGATCGAGGAGCTGTCCGAGGACGAGGTGCGCCGGCAGCTCGACACGAACCTCCTCGGCGCGATCTGGGTGTCGCAGGCGGTGCTTCCCGTCATGCGTGCGCAGGGGGCGGGGCACATCGTGCAGGTCTCGACCGTCGGCGCCGTCGGGACGCTGCCGCTGTTCGGCCTCTACAACGCGAGCAAGTGGGCGCTCGAGGGCTTCAGTGGGGCGATGGCCGACGAGGTCGCCCGGTTCGGCATCCACGTCACGATCGCGCAGCTCGGCGGCTTCGCGACCGACTGGGCCGGGTCGAGCATGCGGTTCGCCGGGGACTCGTCCCCGGCCTACGCCGAGGTCCGCGAGGCTGTGCTGGGGATGCCCGAATACCCGGACGCGGCGGCGGTGGCCGCAGCGGCGGACGCCGAGCCGACCGACGAGCCGCCGGCGGTCGCCGCGGCCGCGGTCCTGGCGCTGGTCGACGATCCGGAGCCCCCGCGGCGCGCGATCATCGGCGCCGGGGCTCGCGAGATGGTCGCGACGGCGCTCGCGTGGCGGCGCGACGAGTACGCCCGTGACCCGGAGTTCGCGTGGCCGGAGGCCTGAGGGGGAGGCAGCCTGCGGCTCAGAAGAGCCGCAGGCTGCCGTCCTCCATGCCGCGCAGCGCGTCGTAGTCGACGACGCGGCACTCGATCCCGCGGTCAGTCGCGAGCGTGCGGGCCTGCGGCTTGATCTCCTGCGCGGCGAAGATGCCGCGCACGGGTGCGAGCAACGGGTCGCGGTTCATGAGCTCGAGGTAGCGGGTCAGCTGCTCGACCCCGTCGATCTCGCCCCGACGCTTCACCTCGACGGCGACCGATCCGCCGCCGGGGTCCTTGCAGAGCAGGTCGACCGGGCCGATGGCCGTCATGTACTCGCGGCGGACCAGCGACATGCCGTCACCGAGCGTCGTCGGGTGCTCTGCCAGGAGCTCCTGCAGATGCTTCTCGACCCCGTCCTTCTGCAGCCCGGGATCGACGCCCAGGTCGTGGCTCGAGTCGTGGAGGAGCTCCTCGATGAGGATGCGCAGCGTGTCGTCGGTCTTGGTCGCCGACACGGTCCACTCGACCGTACCGTCCTCGGTGACGCCTTCGCGCAGCGTCGCAGGCGGGCTCATCCAGTTGAGCGGCTTGTAGGCGCGGTCGTCGGAGTGGATCGAGACCGACCCGTCCGACTTCACGAGGATCAGCCGGGTCGCCATCGGGAGATGAGCGGTGAGGCGTCCGGCGTAGTCGACCTGACAACGAGCGATGACGAGGCGCACCTGGACAGGCTAGCGACCGTCAGCGCACGCGCTTGAGCACGGTCCCCCGGATCGTCAGCGTGTTGCGGGTGAGCTTGCCCCGCGTCGTGACCCCGTCGCCCCCCTTGAGGACGACGACCGTGCCCTTGCGCCGCCAGGTGCCGGAGCGGATGTTCTTGACGCCGTCGAAGTCCTCGACGAAGCGGCCGCCCTTGCGGATGCGCAGCACCCACTTCAGCTCGCGGTTGCGCCAGACGCCGACCGGCCCCCGCGCGGCCGCGGCCAGGGCCTGCGGCGAGGCTGTCGGCTCCGTCGCGCCGGGGGTCGGAGCGGTGGTCGGCGGCGTCGTGCTCGGCGGGGCGTCGGACGCGGTGGGAGAGGGCGTCGGCTCGGACGCGGAGGTCGTCGGCGAGGTGGTCGGAGCCGTGGTGGCGGTCGCGTCGGCCGCCGCGTCGTCGTCCGGTGAGGACTCGCCGCAGGCGGTGGCGCCCATCGCGAGGGCGGTCAGCGACGCAGCGACGGCGACGCGGGTCCGGTGGGCGGCGAGGCGAGGGCGTACGACCAGTCGGCGCATCCGGCCATGCTAGGTGCACCGGCGGTCGCCGGCAGGGCGGCGCGCGTGCACCCGTGACGTGGGTCACGGCGGGGAAGGGGCCAAGCCTGTCAGACTCCGCCTACCCGGTAGTAACCTGCCGGTAACTTACGTCCTCCCCGAACACAGGAGACATCCGTGGCGCGCGAGATCAACACAGTCGGAGTCGTCGGCCTGGGCACCATGGGTGCCGGCATCGCAGAGGTGCTCGCCCGCAACGGCATCACCGTCCTCGGCGTGGACAAGGACGACGCCGCGCTCGAGCACGGCCGGTCGACCATCGAGCACTCCACGCAGCGTGCTGCCGAGCGCGGCAAGCTCGACGCCGCCGAGCGCGAGGCGCTCCTGGGCCGGATCTCGTACGCGACCGACCTCGGCAGCCTCGCCGACGCCGACCTCGTCATCGAGGCGGTCGTCGAGCAGCTCGACGTCAAGATCGACGTCTTCCAGCAGCTCGACAAGATCGTCCGTGACGACGTGATCCTTGCCTCGAACACCTCGGCCCTCTCGGTCACCGAGATCGCCTCCTCGACGCGCCTGCCGAGCCGTGTGGTCGGGCTGCACTTCTTCAACCCGGCGCCGGTCCAGGACTTCGTCGAGGTCGTCCGCACCGTGGTGTCCGCCCCGGACGTCGTCGAGGACGCGGTGGCCCTGGCGCAGCGGCTCGGCAAGAGCCCGGTGACCGTGGGAGACAAGGCGGGCTTCATCGCCAACGCCCTGCTGTTCGCCTACCTCAACCACGCCGCGTCGATGTACGAGGCGCAGTACGCGACCCGCGAGGACATCGACGCGGCGATGCGTCTCGGCTGCGGCTACCCGATGGGACCGCTCGCGCTGCTCGACCTGATCGGGCTCGACACCGCGTACGAGATCCTCGAGACGATGTACCTCCAGGACCGCAAGCGCGTCCACGCGCCGGCGCCGATCCTCAAGCAGATGGTGACCGCCGGCCTTCTCGGCCGGAAGTCGGGCCGCGGCTTCTACACCTACACGGAGGCCTACTCCTCGCAGGTCGTCGACGACGCGACGACCCCGTCCGCCGACGCCGCGCCGCAGCTGCGCCGCGAGATCGGGCGGGTCGGCGTCGTCGGCACCGGCACGATGGCCTCGGGCATCGTCGAGGTGTTCGCGAAGGCCGGCTACGACGTCGTGTACGTCGGCCGCACCCTCGACAAGGTCGACGGCGTCCGTGCCGCCATCACGAAGTCGCTCGACAAGGCGATCTCGCGCGGCCGTGCCACCGAGGACCAGAAGGCGGAGGTGCTCGGGCGCCTCACCGGGAGCACCGAGCGCGAGGCGCTGGCCGAGGTCGACATCGTGGTCGAGGCGATCGCCGAGGACCTCGACGTCAAGCTCGAGCTGTTCCGCGACCTGGACCGGATCTGCAAGCCGGGGGCGATCCTCGCGACCACGACGTCGTCCCTGCCGGTGATCTCCTGCGCGGCGGCGACCAGCCGGCCGCAGGACGTGATCGGCATGCACTTCTTCAACCCCGCACCGGTCATGAAGCTGGTCGAGGTCGTCTCCACCGTCGCCACGGCCGACGACGTCACCGAGACCGTCAACGCGCTCTGCGCGAACGTCGGCAAGCACGCGGTGTCGTGCGGGGACCGCGCGGGGTTCATCGTCAACGCGCTGCTCTTCCCCTACCTCAACGACGCCGTGAAGATGCTGGAGGCGCACTACGCGACGGCGGACGACATCGACGTCGCGATGAAGCTCGGCTGCCGCCTGCCGATGGGTCCGTTCGAGCTGCTCGACGTGGTGGGCAACGACGTCTCGCTCGCGATCGAGCAGACGCTCTTCCGTGAGTTCCGCGAGCCCGCGTGGGCGCCGGCGCCGCTGCTCGAGCACCTGGTCACGGCCGGCTACCTGGGCCGCAAGACCGGCCGCGGCTTCCGCGAGTACGCCCGCCGCTGAGCGGTCCGTACGCTGGACGCATGTCCCGCCGTCGCCGTACGCCCCGTGGTCCCCGCGGCGCGCCGCCTCCGCTCAGCGGGGGCAACCAGCGCGTCGAGGAGCGGGGCGACGGTGACTGGGTGGTCCGCACGATCACGGGGTCGTCGTCGACCAAGACCTACACCTGCCCCGGCTGCTCGCAGGCGATCCGCCCAGCGACGCCGCACGTGGTGGTGTGGCCCCTCGAGCCCGGCCTGCTCAGCGCGTCCGGGCTCGAGGAGCGGCGCCACTGGCACACGCCGTGCTGGCGGCGTCATAGGTGAGGCGACGCGTCGGACAGCGTCGGTGATCAGGCCGGGTCGGCCCTCACGACCGGGGGCACCTCCCACGTCCCGTCCAGCACGTCCCCCGACGGGACGTACATCCGCAGGAGCGGCCGGAACCTGCCCGGGGGAGTCGGCAGCCAGTTCGCCCGCGCCGTCGGGTCCTCCGGCGCCTCGTGCGCGAGGGTGAGCGTGATCCCGCCGTCGGCGTCGTGGACGAGCCCCGGTGTGCGGTCCCCGATCGAGTATCGCGAGATCGGGTTGTCCACCAGGAAGTAGTCGGGCACGTCGTACATCGTCACCGACCAGAAGCCCGCGACCGGCGGCGGAGGCGCGAGGCGGAGCGTGTACGTGTGCGCCCCGTCGAGGGGCCGCCCGTCGCCGTCGACGTAGGTCATGAGGTACGCCGCCTCGTACCCGTGGTTGCCCCACAGCCCGCCCAGGGCCGCGGCCGCCCGCTCACCGATCCGGGTCTGCGGGTCGGCGATCTTCCACGCCGGGTCGTCGAGCGCGCCCACCTCGAAGAAGTCGAGGCTGTAGTCGAAGACGTGCAGCGTCATCCGCCAACCGTTGACCTCCGGGATGCTGCCCGAGGTGAGGATCTTCTCCAGCGTCGTGCGGCCGAGGGCGAAACCTGCGCGCAGCGCGGCCTGCTGCTCGGTGCTGAGAGAGGAGACCGGCATGCTTCCGGTCAGTCCCAGCGGTGCGAAGGACTCCTGGAGTGCGACGTCGCGCCGGGCCGGCGGGAAGGCCTGCGACCACACGCGGTAGCGCTCCCAGAAGTCGAGCGCCTCGTCGCCGGTCTCGGTGGTCCCGGGCAGACCGTCCGGCGGGGCGAGCGAGCGCAGCAGCGGGGTCAGCGTCGTCGCGTCCTGGAGCGCGTGCACCGCAGGCAGGTCGTCGGGTCCGTCGACGGCCCACCGTCCCACGATCGACGCGATGCGGGTGGGGAAGCGGACGACCGTGGCCCCGGCGGGCGAGGGTCCGTCCCAGTCCGGCGGCACGAGAAGGAACTCACCGCCGTCGACCCCTGTGGCGCGTCGGCCGATGTAGCCGAAGTTGTTCGTCCACGCGTCGACGAGCTGCAGGACGTGGTAGCGGCCGCCGGTGGGCGGCACTGTCAGCAGGACCGGTCCGACACTGAGGTCGACCTGGGCCATCGAGTAGACGGTGTCGTTGTTGATCGACACGAACGTGTCCGCGGGTCCGGCGAGCGTGCGGGCGTGACTGAACGTGTTGAACGGCGCGGCCGGGTTCGCACCGACGCCGGTGGTCACGAAGCGGTTCACCTGGTCCAGGTCGAAGACCAGAGGGAACGCGTAGACGTACGCCTCCGTCGCCGCCGTCTCAAGATCCGCCATGGTCAGGGCCTCACGATCTCGAACGCGGGGTCGAAGTCGTCGAGCAGACCGCCGAGCGTGTCCAGCACGCCGCGGTCGCCCTCGAGCGCGACGGTGCCGGCATCGGCGAGCTTGGCCGCCACGGCGGGCTTCAGCAGGACGCCCACGAGCGCCTCCTTCGGTCCGGAGACCGTCAGCGTTGCGTTGCCGGAGGCTCCCTTGCGCGCATTGAGGACGCCGCGCGCGATCCACGTCGTCCAGGTCTCGCCGTAGTCGGTGAACGTGAGGTTCAGCCGGATGTCGACGTCGGCGGCCTTCTCGCCGATCACGTGCACGGCGACGAAGTCGAAGAGGATGTCGATCGGCATCGCCAGGATCGTGTCCTCGCTGGCCGTGGTGAACGGTGCGGGCAGCGCGCCGAGCCTCAGCTCCTTCGCCGCGGTGAGGAAGATGCCGCGCCACTGCGGCCCCTCGGCCTGATAGCCCATCTGCTCGTACGCGTCCGCCTGCAGCTCGCGGGCCTCGCGGTTGTCCGGCTGGGCGAACACGAGCTTGTGCAGCACCTCGACGGCCCACCGGTAGTCGGCGGCGTCGATCGCGCGGCGGCCCTCCTCGAGGATGCGGTCCGGGCCGACCATCGCCACGAAGCGCTTGGCCGACTCGACCGGTGGGTGCGGGTGCAGCGAGACCGGGTCGCCGTCCCAGAGGCCGATCTCCTTGTGGAAGACGGCGCGGACGTCGTGGTGGAGCGTGCCGTGGTAGCCGCGGTTGAACCAGCGTCGCCCGAGCTCCTCGGGCAGCGCGACGACCTCCGCGGCCTCGAGCGGCGTGAAGCCCTTGTTCGCCAGCCGCAGCGCCTGGTCGTGGACGTACTTGTACGTGTCGCGCTGGGACGCGATGAAGTCCGTGATCGTCTCGTTGCCCCACACCGGCCAGGTGTGCGGCCCGTAGTGCACCTCGGCCTCGTCACCCCAGCGCTCGAGCGTCTCGTCGAGGTAGCGGGCGAAGTTGCGCGCGTCGCGGGTGCGGGCGCCGCGCAGGGTCTGGATGTTGTGCAGCGCGTGGTTCGCGTTCTCGGCGCAGGTGAGCGCCTTGAGCTGGGGGATCCAGATGTGCATCTCCTCGGGCGCCTCGGTGTCCGGAGCGTAGAGGAACTCGAGCTCGATCCCCGCGATCTCGCGCCTGCTGCCGGTCTCGGTGATCCCGTCGGTGGGGGAGATGTAGGAGACCGTCGGCCCCGGGGTGCTCACCACGCCGATCCCGCAGCTCAGGGTGCCGTGCGGGTCGAGGCCCAGGTGGCTGCCGAAGGCGTACGACGCCCGTCGCGCCATCGCGTTGCCCGCGACGACGTTCTCGCCGATCGCGTACTTGTCGAACGACGCCACCGTGCCGGGGGCGATGATCGGCACCTTCCCGGACGCCACGTCGGCCACGTCGACGACACCCTTCACGCCGCCGTAGTGGTCGATGTGGGTGTGCGTGTAGACCACCGCGGCCACCGGCTTGTCGCTGACGTGCTCGCGGATCATCGCCATACCCTGCGCGGCCGACTCGACCCCGGCCATGCAGTCGATGACGACGAGGCCGTCCTCGCCCTCCACGACGGTCAGGCACGCGATGTCGTTGTTGCGCACCTGGTAGAGGCCGGGTACGACCTCGTACAGCCCGCCGCGCGTGATGAGCTGCGACTGCCGCCACAGGCTCGGCTCGACGCTGTCGGGTCGCTCGGGCTCGCCGCGGAGGTAGTCGAACCAGTCCGGGTCGAAGATCGTGTGCCCGTCCGCGCCGAGGACCGGCCCCGGGAAGCGCGCGATCAGGCCGCGGTCGGCGTCCTCGAAGTCCTGGCGGTCGTCCATCGCGTAGCGAGCGACGGCATCGCGGTTCGCGGCTGCCGTCGCCTCGGTGGCGGTCTTCGGTTCGTAGGTCATCAGGCTGGGCCCCCGGGATCGTCCGACTGCTGACGGGTCCACCGTCTCCCAGATCGGGAGGGGCCGCATCACCCGGCACGGGTGACGCCCTCGCCCGCGGCGTGCGGTGAGACTTGTCCGGTGGACGCGGGCGGGAGCGCACGGGACCGGGTCGCCAAGGCTGCTGCTGCCGCCAAGGCGTGGTTCGACGCGTCCTTCCCCGGCCGCTGCATGCGCCGGATGTACGCGATCGATGGTCGCAACCGCGCCATCACGCTCGCCGGTCAGGCGTTCATCGCCCTCATCCCGCTGCTGGTCGTGGTCTCGGGCTGGCTGTCGCGCGACGGGAACCAGCAGTTCGCCGACCTGCTCATCGAGTACTTCGAGCTGTCCGGCAGCTCGGCCGAGGCCGTGAACGCGCTCTTCGCAAGGCCGCCCGACGCGACCGGCGGGCTGACCCTGCTCGGATTCGTGATCCTGCTGTTCTCGGTCGGGTCGTTCAGCCGCTCGCTCCAACGCCTGTACGAGCTGGCGTGGGGCCTCGAGCCGGCACCGCGGGTCCGCTCGACGTTCTCCGGGCTCGGCGGGGTCGCGTTCATGCTGGCGATGTTCACGCTGGTGGGTTGGATCGGCCACCTGCTGGGGCCGGCGGGGATCGTCATCCAGGCTCTGGTGTCCGTGCCGCTCTGGCTCGTGTTCATCCGGATCGAGCTCGGAGGGCGGGCCGACCTCGAGGACCTGCTGCCCGCCGCTGTCCTGTCCACCGTGGTGCAGCTCGCGGCCGGGTGGTGGACGCATCTGTACGTGCCGCACCTGATCGCGATCGACGCCCAGCGGTACGGCGTCATCGGCGTGGCGTTCGCGATCGTCGCGTGGCTGGTGATCGTCGCGTACGTCCTGGTGGGGACCGCGGTCGTGGGCTACGAGCTGTCGGGCTGGATGCGCAGCCACGGGTTCACCGCGCGGCTGCTGACGCTCGCCGGGCGCACCATCCCGCGCCCCACCCGTCAGGAGGAGCCGTGAGCGACCACCGTCCCGTGACCCCGGGGAGCCCGATCCCCGTGGCCACGCTGCCCAACCTCCGCAGCCTCGGAGGCTGGCCGACCGCGGACGGCCGACGGGTCCGCGAGGGCGTCCTCTTCCGCTCGACCGACCTGAGCCGGCTCGCGGGCACCGACGTGACGGCCGTCGAGGGGCTCGGCGTCCGGACCGTCGTGGACCTCCGGACCGCCTCCGAGCGCCGACGCCGTCCCGACGTGCGCCTCTCAGGCACCGACGTCCTGGTCCTGGACGTGCTCGCCGACGCCGTCGAGGCCGCGCCCACGGACATGGCCGAGATCCTCGAGGACCCGACGCGGGCCCGGGACCTGCTGGGCGACGGGCGCGCCGAGGCCGCTTTCACCCACGCGTACGAGCACCTCGTCACCCTGCCCAGCGCTCGCGCGTCGTACGGGGCGTTCTTCACCAGCCTCGCCGCGGGCACGGGGGAGCCGACGCTGTTCCACTGCACGACCGGCAAGGACCGCACCGGCTGGGCCGCCGCCACCACGTTGATGCTGCTCGGGGTGCCCGACGACGTCGTGGAGCACGAGTACCTGCTCACCAACGACCAGCTCCTCCCGGCGCTGCAGCCGATCCTCGACCACTTCGCGTCGCTGGGGGGCGACCCGGACCTGCTTCTGCCGGTGCTCGGGGTGCGGCCGCAGTACCTCGCCACGAGCCTGGAGGCGATGCGACGCGCGTACGGCGACCTCGCGACGTACTTCTCCGAGGGGCTGGGGATCGACGACGCCACCCAGGACGTGCTGCGCGACCGCCTGCTCACGGAGCCGTGACCGGATCACCCGTCATGGGTGATCCGTCGACGCCCCGTAGCGACGAGAGTGGGGGCACACATCGACGGAGAAGGGGTGACCGATGGCGGAGAACGTAGGCCCGTCCGGCCCGGTCGACATCGCGGTGCTCGGATTCCTGGAGGGATCGAAGCCCGACGGCAGCGTGGCCAGGGTGGTCGCCGACGCCGTCGCGAGCGGTGCTGTGCGTCTGCTGGACGCGGTGATCGTGGCGCGCGCCGACGACGGCGACCTGACGATCGTGGACATCGACGACGGGGACGCCGTCAAGGAGGTCCTCGGCGTCGAGAGCGACGTCCCGGGGCTGCTCGGTGAGGACGACATCCTGGCGATCGCCGACGAGGTCCCGCCCGGCGCCGCCGCGGTGCTCGTCGTCTGGGAGAACGTGTGGGCCGCCCGCTTCGCCGCCGCGCTCGACTCCGTCGGCGGCGTGCTGCTGGCCCACGAGCGCATCGACCGTTCCGACCTCGACGCCGTCGCCGCGGCGCTGAGCTCGGACTGAACGAGGAGGAGAGCGATGCTGGCACGACGCATGGGACGCCCGGGGCTGGTCGGGCTCGCGGCGCGGACGGCCGTGGTGGCCGGGACCGCGGGCGCGGTCAACAACCACATGCAACGGCGCAACGAGGCCCGCTACGAGCAGGAGGCCCAGGCGCAGGCCTACGAGCAGCAGCAACAGCAGGCGGCGATGCAGGCGGCTGCGGCCCAGGCTGCCGCCGCCCAGCAGTACGCCGCGCCGCAGGCTGCGCCGGCCGCCCCGGCCGGCGGAGACGTGGTGGGCCAGCTCGAGCGGCTCGCGGCCTTGCAGCAGCAGGGCATCCTGACGCCGGAGGAGTTCGCGGCCGAGAAGGCGAAGATCCTCAACGGCTGACCAGGGGGCGGGTGTGGCACGGCTCGGGGTGTTCACCTCCCTCGCCGCATACCAGGGGCGGTGGCTCCGGGGCGACCTCGTCGCAGGCCTCACGGTCTGGGCGGTCCTCGTCCCGGAGTCTCTCGCGTACGCGACGATCGCGGGCGTGCCGCCCGTCGTCGGCCTGTACGCGGCGGTGCCCGCGCTGGTGCTGTACGCGATGCTCGGCAGCTCGAAGCATCTCGTCGTCGCGACGATGTCGGGGACGGCGGCGCTGTCGGCCAGCGTCGTGGCCGACGTCGCCAGGCAGGGGACGGCCGACTACGTCGCGATGACCACGGCGCTCGCGATCGTGGTCGGTGTCCTCGGCGTCGTCGCCGGGCTGTGCCGGCTGGGCTTCCTCTCGTCGTTCATCTCCGAGCCGGTGCTGAAGGGCTTCATCGTCGGGCTCGCGCTCACGATCATCATCGGGCAGGTTCCTGCTCTGCTCGGCGTCGACAAGCCCGCCGGCAGCTTCTTCGAGAAGCTGTGGGGGATCCTCGGCGAGCTCGGCGAGGTCGACCCCACGACGGCTGCGGTCGGGATCGTCGCCCTGGTCGTGATCCTCGCTCTCAAGCGGTGGGCGCCGCGCGTGCCGGCCTCGCTCGTCGTCGTCCTCCTCGGGATCGCCGCGGTGGCGCTGCTCGACCTCGACGACCACGGTGTCGAGATCGTCGGCAGCATCACCGCCGGACTGCCGGACGTCGGCCTTCCCGACGTGGGTCTGTCGGACTACCTCGACCTCGTCGGCCCGGCGGTCGGTGTGCTGCTCATCGGGTTCGCCGAGGGCCTGGGCGCGGCCAAGACGTACGCCGCCAAGGAGGGCTACGACATCGACACCAACCGCGAGCTCGTCGGCATGGGAGCGGCGAACCTCGGCTCCGGTCTCGTGAGCGGCATGGTGGTCAACGGCAGTCTCTCGAAGACGGCGGTCAACGGCTCCGCCGGGGCACGGACGCAGGCCTCGAGCATCACCGTCGCCGTGCTGACGCTGCTCACGCTGCTGTTCCTCACGGGGCTCTTCGAGCAGCTCCCGGAGGCGGTGCTCGCGGCCGTGGTCATCGCCGCGGTGATCGAGCTCGTCGACATCGCGTCGCTGCGGCGGCTCTACCAGGTCTGGACCGGCCCGCTGGGACGGATCTACAAGCACGCGGCGCGGGTGGACTTCATCGCGGCGACCGGGGCGATGCTCGGCGTCCTCGTCTTCGACACGCTGCCGGGTCTCTTCATCGGGATCACGCTCTCCCTCCTCACCCTCCTCTACCGCTCGTCGCGGCCGCACGTGGCCGAGCTCGTGCGGGCCGACGCCGGCCTGTGGGTCGACCGCGAGCGCCACGCGGGTGCCGGCGCGGATCCCCGCATCGCCGTCGTTCGGGTGGAGTCGGGGCTGTACTTCGCGAACGCCGACTACGTACGCGACCGCGTCCGGGCGCTGGCGCACGACCCCGTCAGGGCCGTGGTCATCGACGCGGAGACGACCCCCACCGTCGACGTCACCGGTGCGGCGATGCTCGTCACGCTGCGGACCGACCTCGAGCGCAGCGGCGTACGCCTCCTCCTCGCGCAGGGCATCGGGCAGGTCCGGGACGTGCTGCGCAAGTCGCAGGAGCAGAGCGGACTGCCTCCGGCGTACGCGTCCGTGGACGAGGCCGTCGCCGCGGCACGGGCGGTGCTGGACGGCGCGGCGAGCGGCGAGCCCGGCTGAGTCGGCGGCGAGCCCCGAGCCGGTTCAGCCGAGGAGCCCGCCGAGCCCCTTGCCGAGGCTCGAAGCGCCCAGCACCGCCAGCAGCACCGTCATGATCGCGGCGTTGTGCTCCTCCATGAACGCCTTCAGCGCGCCGAGAGGGGCCGCCGTCCGGTCGCCCGCGACGAGGAACGCGACGACGGGGCCGACGACGAGGATGCTCCCGATCAGGACGAAGACGACGACGCTGACGACCTCCTGCGTCCCGGTGAGGTCGTTCGAGGCGATCGCCACCGCCCCCGTCACCGACAGCGCGAGGTTCTTCGGGTTGACGCCTGAGAGCAGGGCCCCGAGGCCGACGGCGACGGCCGGTGTCGTCCGGTCGAGCGACGCCATCCACTTCGGCTGCACGGCCGGCTGCCCCGCGCGTGGGCGCTTGCGCCACGTGTTGGCCGCCAGCAGCACGAACAGCAGGCCGAGGACGAGCCTGATCCACGACGTCGTCGTCGACGACCCCGACGTGTCGACGCCGTCGGGCCCGGCGAGGAAGAGGACCAGCACCACGACCGCCGTGAGGCCGAGGACCCATCCGAGGGCGAAGGCCGGTGCCGTCGTCCGCGCCCGTGAGGACATCAGCATCAGCACCGTCGCGATGATCGGGATCGGGCTGATCGCGACGCCGATCGCGGCCGGCAGCAGGTCGCCGAGGGCAGCGGACAGACCGTTCATTCGTGGCCTCCTCCGAGTCGGGTGAGCACCACTCTCACGCCTGGGCCGCGCTGGCGAATCACCCCTCGGGAGTGATGCTGGTGCTTCGCGGCGCCGACACGCTGGGGGTACGCGGCGGGGTGGCCGCCGCCTCACGAAGGAGTCCCGCATGTCCACCCGCACCGGTACTAGCAACCCCTGGGCCCAGGGCATCACGATCTTCGCCGCGGCGATGCTCGCGATCATCGGGTTCGTCCAGGTGTTCCAGGGCATCGCCGCCATCGCCAAGGACGACGTGCTCGTCCGCACCGAGGACTACGTCTACGCGTTCAACACCACCACCTGGGGATGGATCCACCTGGTCCTGGGCGTGCTGTTCATCGTGATCGCGTTCGCCATCATGTCCGGCAACGCGTTCGCGCGCGGGGCCGGCATCGGGATCGCGATCCTCTCGATCGTCGCGAACTTCCTGTGGCTGCCGTACTACCCGGTCTGGGCCGTCGTGATCATCGCTTTTAACGTGGTGGTCATCTGGGCACTGGCGGTGTACACCCCAGACTTCGAGAGCTGACGGAGCCCCTCATGACGAGCGCCTCGCCCGGTCGCCCCACCTCCTTCGAGATCGTGGTGCGGGGTGACCTCAGCGAGGCGCTCGTCGCCGTCCTGGCAGCCCTGCGGCTGCGCGTCGAGACTGAGGGCCCGGTCTCGCTCCGCGGCGCCTTCCGCGACCGCGCCGAGCTGATGGGAGCGTTGCAGGCGCTCGAGGAGTGCGGGGTCGAGCTCCTCGAGGTCACGCCGTCGGCGGAGACGGAGGCGGAGGCGAGCTGATCTGCTCGCCCGCCGAAGCGGTCGCGGACCGCGGTCCCGCCACCACCTCGACGACCAGGATCCCGATCACGGCGAGGATGACGATGAGGAGCGCGGCGCCCCCTGTCGGGTGCTCGAGCATCACGTACCAGAGCACTGCGATGCCGATGACCGCGCCGCGCATGAAGGTGCGGTACGTGGCGAAGAACGTGGAGACCGGCCCGCGCTCGATCCCGGTGCGCTCGCGCAGCCGGTTGGCGAGGCCGACCGTCCCGGTGCGGATCGCGGCGCCGGGTCCGGTCCTCGCCATCAGGAACGCCGCGATCGCGAGGGCGAGGGCCACCACGAGGACGGCACGCAGCGCGGTGCGGATGAAGCGTACGAGCTGGTCGTAGATCACCGCCGCCGCGTCGGTCGGCAGGATGTCGTCGGGCACCGCGTCGAGGTACAGCGGGCGCACGATGTTGAGCACGAGCCCGAGCAGGACCATCGCGACGGCGACCGAGAGGCCGACGGCCAGCAGCGCGTGGCGGCGGTCGCGGGCGACCAGGACCGCGGTGGCCAGGAGGAGCACCCCGAGGATCGGCAGGACGCGCGCGGCGGTCTCGAGCCAGCTGAACCAGGTCTGGGCCTTGCCGATGTCGTCGGACTTGAAGAGGACGAACGACGCGTTCACCGTCGGGATCCGCTCGGCGAGCTGGAAGCCGCGGTCGATGAGGAGCTGCTTCGCGGCCTCGACGAACGACGCGACGTTGACGCTCACCTCGCCGTTCTTGACCGCGACCTGGTCCGATCCTTCACCGGTGAGCACGGCGACAGCGCTGCTGTGCGCCTCGCGGTTCGCCGTCACCCACGCCTCCTCGAACGCGTCCGACCGGACGACGCGATCGACGGTGTCGCGGACGAAGCCCTCGACCGCGTTGGACAGCGGCACGGCGAGCGCCGGGAGGAGGGGGGCGGCCCGCGGCGGGACGAAGCTCTGCTGCGACAGTGCCGACAACGCGTCGGAGGTCGCACTCTCGATGTTCAGCCGGGTGATGATCTCGCGGGTGACCAGGTCGGCGATCGCGTCCTGGACGGCAGCCTCCGACGCCAGGGGAGCGACGGTCTCGACGTAGCGGTCGGTGTCGCCGATCTCGTCGTGCGCCCAGGTCGCGACCACCGACAGCGGGGCCATGAGGGCGCCGAGCACGACGAGGACGAAGACCAGCGGCGTACGCCACCAGCCCGTTCGTCGCTCCTTGGCCGGCGTGGCCTCGGGCGTCGCCGGCGCGGCGCTCAGCTGGGCGCGCAGCTGGTCGACCTCTGCGCGCAGGCGTTCCACCTCGTCGTCCGACGTCGTCATGACGGGCTCCCCTCGGTCGGTGCCGGCGCAGCGGTGGCCGGCGGGGCTGGCGGTTCTGGAGGTTCGACAGGGGGGAGCGGGTCGCTGGAGAGCAGGGGGCCGATCCAGCCGCGGTCCGGGCTGACGTCGACGAAGATCGCCTTGACGAACAGCGAGAGCGGGACGGCGAGGATCGCGCCGATGCCACCGAAGATCGAGGCCCAGAAGACGAGGGACAGGAAGGTCAGCGATCCGGACAGCCCGACGGAGTTGCCGACCACCTTCGGCTGGATGAGCGTCTGCAGCACGAAGTTGACCGCGGAGTAGACGGCGATGACCGCCAGCGCCGTCCCCCATCCGTGGTCGAGGAGGGCGATGATCGTGGGCGGGATGACGCCGATGATGAAGCCGATGTTGGGGATGTAGTTCGTCAGGAACGCGAGCAGGCCCCACAGCCACGGGTCGCGGATGTCGAGCAGGTACAGCGCGAGCACGTCGACCAGCGCCACCACGATGCCGAAGAGCGTCGACACCACCAGGTAGTTGCGGGTTCCCCGCGCGAACACCCCGAACGCCTCCGCGGTGCGCGATCCGCTCGCGGGGACGCGCCGCAGCTTCGAGGCGAACCCTCCGGCATCGGTCGCGACGAAGAAGAGCAGCGTGACGATGAAGAAGATGTTGGTGAACGCCCCCGCGACCCCGCCGATGAGGTCCGTGGCGATGTCCACGAGGCTGCTCACGTCGACGGACTTGAGCATGTCCTGGACCTGGGCGCTCCCGATGCCGAGCTGCTCGAGGTTGTCGCCGACGTCGGAGACCCACTTCTGGAACTCGGGCTCGTACTCGCTCAGCAGCGTCGCGAAGCGGCCCGCCGACACGAGCAGGGCGAACCCGAACCCGAGGACGATCGCGTACACCGTGAGCAGCGAGATCCCGGTGGCCAGCCACTCCGGGACTCCACGCCGTACGGCGATGTCGCGCAGCGGCTGCACGGCGACGACGAGCACGAGCGCCAGGAGCAAGGGGCCCAGGATCCCGGAGAACGCTCGAAGGCCGATGGCGGCGATGATCGCGCCGGCGCAGGTCAGGATGATGAGCGGCTCGCGGGGGAGCGCGAGCCTGGGCGCGGGATCTGGCTGCTCGGGCACGGTCCTGACGCTAGGGCAGCAGGCCTCGACGGCGACTCACCCCGTGAGAGTGAGATTGCGTGCCGGTCAGCCCGTCTGACGCACGGACACCAGCGCGAGCCCGAGGTCGTCCAGGGCGAAGAGCAGGTCGTTGAGCTGAGCCAGGTCGGCGAAGTCGCCGCGCAGGACGAGGTGGTCGCCGCGCGGAGCGACCGCGAGGCCGCGTGCCGTCAGCTCGGCCGCGACGCTCTCGGTCAGCACCCCCTCGACGACGACCTCGTACGCCGTCTCGAACCCGTCCCGAGTCATGCTGCTCAGTCTGGGCGGGTCAGGGGTGCCAGCGGCTCACCCTCTGCGGGCGAGATCTGAGCGCACCGGGACCGCTCAGAGCAGCCCGGCGCGCTGCGCCTTGAGCACCGCCTCGCGTCGGGACTCGACGCCGAGCTTGCGGTAGATGGCCCGCAGGTGGGTCTTGAGGGTGTTGCGCGAGATGAAGAGCGCCGCGCAGAGGTCGGACTGGTCCATCGCCGTCGGGAGGTACTGCAGGATCTCCTCCTCGCGCGCCGACAGCGCCACGACGAGCCCGACGCTGTCCGCCCGTCGCTCGTCGCGCAGCTCGACGAGGAGCCGCGCCACGAGCTCGCCGCGCGTGCCGACGCGTTCGCGCTCCGCCGCCAGCAGGTCGGTCGCCGACGGACCGAGCTCCTTCCACGGGCGCCGCCAGCCGTGCCGCTCGGTGCTCTCGAGCGCGCGGCGCAGGAACGCGGTCCCGCGCGACGAGGGCCCGTGGGAGAGCTCGATCGCGGCCGCCGTCGCGGCGATCCTCACGACCAGGTCCTCGGGCAGCTCCGTCTCGTCCTCGAGGACGACGTCGAGCGCCTCGGGGGCGGGCTGCGGACGGCGCCCTCGCAGGACCGACGTCGCCGTGATCCACAGGTCGTACGGCGTGCGGTCGAGGACGGCGCACCGCGCGGCCGCACGGTCGACGACGGCCGTCGCGCCGGTGGCGTCGCCGTGCGCGAGCAACCGCGTCACGCCGGCGAGCGCCTCGTGCCGCGCCACCAGCCAGGCGGTCTCGTCGGTCAGCCGCGCGGCGAGGACGTCGCGGTGCGCGGACCCTTCACCTCCGCGGGTCGTCACCGCGTGGCGCAGGGACTCGAGGAAGCGAGCAGGCAGGAGGCCGGGCAGCGGCTCGTCCGCGTACGACTCCGGCGTGTCCGGCACGGGTGTCGCGCGTTCCACCGCGAGCCACTGCTCGACGACGCTGGTCGCGGGCGCGAGCGGGACGACGGCGACAGCGCGCAGCAGGACGAGCGACGCCTCGGCCGCGGCGAGGTCCCCGGTTCCGACGGCCGACCACAGCCGGACCTCTGCTTCGCGGGTGCTGACCAGGGGAAGGTCCCCGTGGCCGACGTGCCGGGCCGTTGCCAGATGGTCGGCGACCTCACCGGTCCGCCCGTCGAGCATCGCGAGCAGTCCGTACGTCGTGGCCCACAGCGCCCGCAGCGCCGACGCGGGGGACAGCGGCGTCGTCCCGCCCTCGGAGAGGGTCGGCTGAGCGCTCCCCAGCGCCGCCCTCGCCTCGGTGACGTGGCCGTCGATCAACGCCAGTCGGGCCAGGCACAGCCGCCGCAGGGCCTCCAGGCGCTCGGAGGTGACACCGCGGACGACCGCGCCACGGCCGTCGCCGAGCGCCTGGCGCGCCATCAGCCCGTCGTCGGCACGCAGCGCCCGCAGGGCCGCCATCACCCGCAGGCGGTCGTCGGCGGGAGCCTCCTCGGCGGGGATCCCGTCCACGACGTCGTCGCACGGCCCCCAGTCGCCGTCACCCAGCGCCGTGCACGCCAGCGCGACGGCGCAGTCGAGGGCGAGGTCCCACGACCGTGAACGGAGGGCGTGCACGGCCCCGTCACGGTGGTCGCCCCGCGCCACCGACCACCGTGCGACCTCCTCGTGGAGGCCGGGCAGGCGGTCGGGCGAGCGACGCTCCAGCTCACTGAGGAGGAGCGGGCGGAGGAGCTGGTGGTAGCGGAACAGACCGGTCTCGCCGTCGACGGTGACGAAGCCGACCCGGTGCGCCACCTCGTCGAGCACCGCCGACGCGTCGTGACGGCCGGACAGGCGGGTCGCGAGCGCGGTGTCGAAGCGCTCGGGCACCGCTGTCGCCCGGAGGAAGTCGACGACCGGGTCGTCGAGGGTGTCGAGCACCTGGGCGAGGAGGTAGCTCCCCGTCGGCGAGAAGGGCCCGGCCGATGCTGGACCCAGCGGGCCGCGAGTGGCCGACAGGCGTACGCCGGCAGGCCACCCGTCGGTCACCTGGTGCAGCGCCTCGGCCTCCTCGTGGTCGAGCCGCCGGCCCGAGCGGGCGACGACACGGGTGAGCTCGCCGACCGTGAACGCGAGGTCACCGGCCCGGATCTCCGACACCCGTCCGGCGAGACGCGCGGTGTGGAGGGCGACCAGCGGGTCGGTGCGCGAGGTGAGGACCAGCGGCGCGTCCGGCCGGGCCGCGTCGCAGGCGCGGGCGAAGGCGGGCCCCCATCCGGCCAGGTGGGCGTCGTCGACCACCACGGCCCGGCCGCTGCGCAGGGCGCGCTCGGCAGCCTCCCACCGCCGGGTGCCGGCACCGTCGAGCCAGATCGCCTCCGGGACGTCCTCGTGGACCCACTGGCGCAGGAGGACCGTCTTGCCGTATCCCGCCGGCGCGGCCACCAGCGTCACCGGCCGCCGGGTCGCGCGGTCGAGCGCGGCGAGGAGCCGCCGACGGACGATGACGGCGTCGTCGACGAACGCCTGCTGATCCTGGTGCGCGTGCACCGCCACGACCGCCCCCTGACCGCTGGACCGTACCCCCGTACGTCTGGCACCTCGGAGGCTAGTGGCACTCCCACCACCCCGCATCCGAAGTTCACGCGTCTCTTTCCGCGCAGCGTCGCCCGTAGGCTGGGAGCGTGAACGACGCCCAGGTCATCCGAGGCAACTCGGTCCTCCCCGCCCGCCGTACCCCGATCACCCTCCACACCGCCGACGGCCTCGAGCTCGTCGGCGAGCTGGCCCTGCCGGTGGACCGGGAGCCGGTCGCGACCATGGTGTGCCTGCACCCGCTGCCGACGCACGGCGGGATGATGGACAGCCACCTCTTCCGCAAGGCGTCCTACCGGCTGCCCGCGCTCGCCGACATCGCCGTCCTCCGGTTCAACACGCGCGGGACGAGCAGCGTCCAGGGCACGAGCGGGGGTGCGTTCGACGGCGCCGTGGGCGAGCGGTACGACGTGGCCGCGGCGATCGAGCTCGCAGACTTCGAGGACCTCCCCGACATCTGGATCGTGGGGTGGTCGTTCGGGACGGACCTCGCGCTCAAGTACGGCCTGGACGCGGAGGTCCAGGGCGCGATCCTGCTCTCGCCGCCGCTGCGCTTCTCCACCGAGGACGACCTGGACGCCTGGGCGGCGTCCGGCAAGCCGTTGGTCGCGCTCGTCCCGGAGCACGACGACTACCTGCAGCCGGCCGAGGCGGCGCGTCGCTTCGCGCGGGTCCCGCAGGCGGAGGTGATCGGCGTCGACGGTGCCAAGCACCTCTGGGTGGGCGACGCGGAGCGGGTGCTCGACGAGGTCGCGGCGCGGCTCAACCCGCGTGTCACCGTGCCGCTGCCCCGGACCTGGTCCGGGGACATGCAGCGGGCCGACGCCTCGGCGTACCGCGACCGGACGGTCGCGGCCTTCGAAGGCGTCGGCCCGCAGTCAGGCGATCAGGAGGCCTGAGTCTCGTCGTCGCCCTCGGCGAGGTCGGCCGCGGCCGGACCGCCGAGCCTGGCGCGACGAGCGGTGCGCTCGCCCGACGGGCGCTCGGCCGGCTCACCGTCGACGACCGTCGCGTCCGTCGCCGGCACGATCGTCGTCGCGTCGTCGGCGTCGACCTGCCCGGTGGCCGGGGTGTCGACGACCGCCGTGGCCTCCTCGACGGCCGCAGCGACGTCCTCGGCCGCCGCTGCGACCTCGGCGACCGCGGGAGCGGCCGGCGTGGCCGCCGACGTCTCGGCATCGTCGTCGAGCGCGTCGAGACCGGCGAAGGAGCCGATGACCTCGCGCAGCTTGGAGAGCTGGGTCTTGACGGCGTCACGCTTGGCGACCAGCGAGTCGAGCTCGTGACGGACCGACGAGATCTGCTTCTCGGCGTCGGCGCGGGCCTGGGCGAGCGAGTGCTCCGACTGGGTCCGCGCGGTGTGCATGATCTGCTCGGCCTCGCGGCGGGAGCGGGCGACCATGCGCTCGGACTCCGCCTTGGTCTCCTCACGACGCTTGGTCGCGGCCGCGATGGCCTCCCGGGCGCGGGTCTCCGCCGCGCTCGCGCGCGACTCCGCGTCGGCGATCATCTTGGAGGTCTGCTCGGTCGCGACCGCGTGGGCCTCGGCCGCCTCCTTGGCCATCCGCTCCTTCTCGAGGGCCAGCACACGGCGGGCCTCGGTGAGCTCACGGTCGGCGGCGGCACGGATCTGCTCGGCCTCGCGCGTCGCGGTCAGGCGCGAGGAGCTGGCGGCCTGGTTGGCGGCGAGCTCGATCTGCTCGGCCTCCCGCTTGGCCTTGGCCAGCACGTCCTCGGCCTCGGCGAGGGCGAGCGCGCGCTCGCTCTCGGCCTCGGCGAGCAGGCGCTCGCGGGTCTCCTCGACGTCGGCCAGCTGGACGGCACGCAGGTCGTCGGCCTCCTTCGCGGCAGCGGCCTTCAGGGCCGCGGCCTCGGACTCGGCCACGCGACGCAGGTCGTCGGCCTCACGCTTGGCACGGTCGAGCATCTCGGCCGACTGCGACTCGGCGAGACCCAGGAGCTCGGCGGCACGGCCACCGAGGCCGGCGTAGCTGGGCTTGTTGGTCTCGGTGAGCTGGCTGCGCAGCTCGGAGAGCTCGGACTCGAGCTGGCTGATCTTGGTCTCGGAGGCCTGGACAGCCGCCTGGGCGCGCGACAGGTCAGTGCGGTGCTGGGCGAGGTAGGCGTCGACCGCGTCCTTGTCGTAGCCGCCGCGACGGACCAGCGGGAAGCCGGCCCCCGTAGCCGGGTCGCCGGGCGTGCGGGCGTACGAGTCGCCGTCGGAGGAGTAGCTGCCGTGAGGGTCTGACATGGGGTGCCTTCGGTTCGTAGTTCGGGGGGAGGTCGCTCCGCCAAAGAGTAGCGCGACCTCCCCCCGCAACTAACCCCCTCAGACTCCTCGGAACCGGTTGATGTCGTCGAGGTGACGAGCCCGCTTCTCGGCGTCGCGCACGCCGAGGCCTTCCTGCGGTGCGAGGCACAGCACGCCGACCTTGCCCTGGTGGGCGTTGCGGTGGACGTCGAGCGCCGCCTGACCGGTCTCCTCGAGGCTGTAGACCTTGGAGACGGTGGGGTGGATCATTCCCTTGTCGACCAGCCGGTTCGCCTCCCACGCCTCGCGGTAGTTCGCGAAGTGCGAGCTCTTGATGTTCTTGAGGTTCATCCAGAGGTAGCGGTTGTCGTACTGGTGCATGTAGCCCGAGGTGGACGCGCAGGTGACGATCGTCCCGCCCTTGCGGGCGACGTAGACGCTGGCGCCGAACGTCTCGCGGCCGGGGTGCTCGAACACGATGTCGGGGTCGTCGCCACCGGTCAGCTCGCGGATCTTGGAGCCGAAGCGCTTCCACTCCCGCGGGTCCTGCTCGTGCTCGTTCTTCCAGAACCGGTAGCCCTCGGCCGAGCGGTCGATGACGAGCTCGGCGCCCATGGAGCGGACGATGTCGGCCTTCTCGGGCGAGGACACCACGCAGACCGGGGTCGCCCCGCCGTTGAGCGCGAACTGCGTCGCGTAGGAGCCCAGACCGCCCGAGGCGCCCCAGATGAGGACGGTGTCGCCCTGCTTCATCGCCGCGCCGTTCTGGGAGACGAGCTGGCGGTACGCGGTGGAGTTCACCAGCCCGGGGCTCGCCGCCTCCTCCCACGAGAGGTGGTCCGGCTTGGGCATCAGCTGGTTGGCCTTGACGATCGCGAGCTCCGCGAGGCCGCCGAAGTTCGTCTCGAAGCCCCAGATGCGCTGCTCGGGGTCCATCATCGTGTCGTTGTGGCCGTCGGGGCTCTCCAGCTCGACCGACAGGCAGTGCGCGACGACCTCCTGACCCGGCTTCCAGGCGTTGACGCCGGGCCCCGTGCGCAGGACGACGCCGGCGAGGTCGGAGCCGACGACGTGGTACGGAAGGTCGTGGCGCTTGGTGTACTCCGACAGGCGGCCGTAGCGCTCGAGGAACCCGAAGGTCGACACCGGCTCGAAGATCGAGGTCCACACGGTGTTGTAGTTGATGGAGCTGGCCATGACAGCCACCAGCGCCTCGCCCGGGGCGAGCTCGGGAACGGGTACCTCGTCCACGTGCAGGCTCTTGCGGGGGTCCTTGTCCCGGGTGGCGAGGCCCTCGAACATGTCGACCTCGTCCTTGTGGACGGTGACACCCCGGTAGGTCTCGGGGATGGCGATGTTCGCGAAGTCCTCGCTCGAGGTGTCCCCGGCCGTGATGGCGTCGAGAATGTGCTGCACGTCGTCCTCCAGAATTGAGCGGCGCTGTTGCGTTACGCGGATATTACTCAGCGGTAATCATTGTGGGGCCGAGTGTGACCGACGTCGCTCGTCTGCGGGTCGGTTGCGGTGGTCGACCCTCGGGGTTCGTGGCCCAGAGGGGACGTTAACGGTCATTATCGTCCAGGTCTCGGAAGGCCTGGCAGGGGGTAGCGTGGACGCCTCATCACCGGCCAGGGAAGTGACGTGACGACACTCGATCTGAACAGCGACGTCGGAGAGTCGTTCGGACGCTGGGAGCTCGGTGACGACGCTGCGATCCTCCAGGTCGTCACCAGCGCCAACATCGCCTGCGGCTTCCACGCCGGCGACGCGCGCACGCTGCGCCGTACCTGCGAGCACGCGGCCGAGAACGCCGTCTCGGTCGGCGCCCAGGTGAGCTATCGCGACCTCGCCGGGTTCGGGCGCCGCTTCATCGACATGGAGCCGGCCGAGCTGACCGACGACGTGCTCTACCAGATCGGCGCGCTGGACGGTCTGGCGAAGGCGTCGGGCACCCGGGTCCGCTACGTGAAGCCGCACGGCGCCCTCTACAACGCCACGGTGCACCACGACGGGCAGGCGCGCGCGGTCGCGGAGGCCGTGCGGGCGTACGACCCGCGTCTCCCGCTCGTGGGCCTGCCCGGGTCGCGGCTGCTGGCGTGGGGCGAGGAGCTGGGGCTGCGGACGATCCGCGAGGCCTTCGCCGACCGCGCCTACACCGCCGACGGGGCGCTCGTCGGCCGGTCCGAGCCCGGCGCCGTCCTCCACGACCCGCAGGTGGTCGCCGGCCGGGTGCTGCGGATGGTGACCGAGGGCGAGGTCGAGGCGGCGGACGGGACGACCGTCGCGGTGACGGCGGACTCGGTGTGCCTGCACGGCGACACGCCAGGAGCGGTGGAGATGGCGCGCCGCGTGCGCGCGGTCCTCGAGGACGCCGGGGTGACGCTCAGGGCCTTCGCGTGAGGATCCGGCCGTACGGCGACCGTGCGCTGATCGTCGACCTGGAGGACGCCGACGCTGTCGTGCGGTGGGCCGACGCCGTCCGTGAGGCCCGGCTCGGCGGGGTCGCCGACGTGGTGCCCGCGGCGCGGACCGTCCTCGTCGCCGCGACCGACGACGCCGACGTCGCCGTCCTCTCCGCGGCGCTGGCCCGCGTCGTACCCCGTGCGGGTGGTGCGCCCGACGGCGTCGTGCCGGCGGCCGGCGACGCGGAGATCGTCGTGCCGGTGCGCTACGACGGACCCGACCTCGCCGAGGTCGGGGACCTCACCGGGCTCGGCGCCGACGGGGTCGCCGAGGCTCACGCGGCGACACCGTGGCGGGTCGCGTTCGGCGGGTTCGCGCCCGGCTTCGCCTATCTCGTCGGCGGCGACCCGCGGCTCCAGGTGCCGCGCCGGTCGACGGCCCGCACGGCGGTGCCGGCGGGGGCGGTCGGCCTGGCAGGGGAGTACTCGGGCGTATACCCGCGGTCCTCGCCCGGCGGGTGGCAGCTGATCGGGACGACCGACCTCGTCCTCTGGGACCTCGAGCGCGACCCGCCCGCCCTGCTGCGGCCGGGAGCGGTCGTCCGCTTCGTGGCGGAGCGTCCGTGAGCGCGCTGGAGGTCGTCCGGCCAGGCCCGCTCGCGCTGGTCGAGGACCTCGGGAGACCCGGCTGGTCCGCCGTCGGCGTCGGACGCTCGGGCGCTGCGGACCGTGCGGCGTACCAGCTCGCGAACCGGCTCCTCGCCAACGACGAGGGTGCCGCGGCGGTCGAGGTGACGCTGGGCGGGCTGGAGGTCGTCGCGCGCGGGGGCGACGTGTGGGTCGCCGTGACCGGGGCGCCGGTCGACCTG
The DNA here is from genome assembly GCF_050632745.1 of Mumia spirodelae. Taxonomy (NCBI): domain Bacteria; kingdom Bacillati; phylum Actinomycetota; class Actinomycetes; order Propionibacteriales; family Nocardioidaceae; genus Mumia; species Mumia spirodelae. The sequence goes on from NZ_JBODSD010000001.1 coordinate 1,231,078, forward strand.
GTGGTCGGCACCCGCGCCGCCGACCCGTACGCCGCGGTCTGCGTGCGCGACGGCGAACGGTTGCGTCTCGGCATGCCGAGGGCCGGGCTTCGCTCGTACGTCGGGGTGCGCGGAGGCGTCGACGTGCCCGCGGTGCTGGGCTCGCGCAGCCGCGACGTGCTCGCCGGGATCGGGCCCGATCCGCTGGCGGCGGGCGACGTGCTGCCGATCGGGCGACCGCCGGCGGAGTACCCGCGGGTCGACGCCGTCCCGGTGCCCCCGTTCGAGGACGAGGTGGTGCTCCGCGTCGTGCGTGGACCTCGCGACGAGTGGGTCCGCGACCCCGACGGGCTGGTCCGCACGGGGTGGACGGCCGCGTCGCAGAGCGACCGCGTCGGGATGCGGCTGGACGGACCCCGGCTGGCGCTCGCCGTGACGGACCGCCAGCTGCCGTCGGAAGGGGCGTACCGCGGGGCCGTCCAGGTGCCGCCGAGCGGTCAGCCCGTGGTGTTCCTCGCCGACCATCCGGTCACCGGCGGCTACCCGGTCGTGGGCGTGGTGGTGGACGCCGACGTGGACCGGGCCGCGCAGGTGCGGCCCGGCCAGCGGCTGCGGATGCGGTGGGTCTGACGCGGACCCGTCAGTGCGCCGGGTCGGCGGCGGGCTCGACGAGCTCCACCAGGACACCGCCGGCGTCCTTGGGGTGCACGAAGTTCACGCGGCTGTCGGACGTGCCACGCTTCGGCTGGTCGTAGAGCAGGCGCATCCCGCGCTCGCGGAGCGTGTCGCTGACCGCGTCGATGTCGCTGACCCGGTAGGCGAGCTGCTGGATCCCCGGTCCGTTGCGGGTCAGGAACTTCGCGATCGTCGACTGGTCCGAGAGCGGCGCGAGCAGCTGGATCCGCTGGTCGGTGTCGCCGACCGCGAGCATCGCCTCACGCACCCCCTGCTCCTCGTTGATCTCCTCGTGCACCGAGTGCAGCCCGAAGACGCGTCCGTAGAACTCGAGGGCCTCGTCGAGGTCGGGCACGGCGATGCCGACGTGGTCGATGGCGATGAGCAGGTGATCGGGAACCATGCGAGGCACCCTAGGCCAGACCGCCGGCGCGAGGTGCTCGCGGACCGTCCCTGTGACCTTCCTCACCGCAGGCGACGGCGATGTTACGGGCGAGTATCGTGCAGGGAAGCCAGAGCCCCGCCGTCCTTCGGCCGAACACGCGCTCCCTGCGCCTGAAGGAGTTCTCATGTCTCGTCAGTCCGTCATCGTGGCCGGTGCCCGTACGCCGATCGGTCGGCTCCTCGGGGGCCTCAAGACGCAGTCGGCCGCCGACCTCGGAGGGGTCGCGATCAAGGGCGCCCTCGAGAGGGCCGGCATCACCGGCGACCAGGTCGAGTACGTGATCATGGGCCAGGTCCTCGGTGCCGGAGCCGGTCAGGTCCCGGCGCGCCAGGCGGCGTACAAGGGCGGCATCCCGCTCGACGTCCCGGCGATCACGATCAACAAGGTCTGCCTCTCGGGCCTCAACGCGATCGCGACCGCCGACCAGCTCATCCGTGCCGGCGAGTACGACGTGGTCGTCGCCGGCGGCCAGGAGTCGATGACGCAGGCGCCGCACCTGCTCAAGGGCTCGCGCGAGGGCTACAAGTACGGCGCGCAGACGATCCTCGACCACATGGAGTACGACGGTCTGTGGGACTCGCTGACCGACCAGGCGATGGGCAAGCTGACCGAGTCGCGCAACGGCGACGTCGACTCCCTCACCCGTGAGGACCAGGACGCGTTCGGCGCCCGCTCGCACCAGCTCGCCGCCGCGGCGCAGAAGAACGGTGTCTTCGACGACGAGATCGTGCCGGTCGAGATCGCCGGCCGCCGCGAGACTGTGACGGTGTCGGTCGACGAGGGCGTGCGCGGCGACACCACCGTCGAGACGCTGGCCAAGCTGCGCCCGGCCTTCGCCAAGGAGGGCACGATCACGGCCGGCACCGCGTCGCAGATCTCCGACGGCGCGTGCGCGGTCGTCGTGATGTCCAAGGAGAAGGCCGAGGAGCTCGGGCTGTCCTGGATCGCCGAGATCGGTGCCGCCGGCTACGTCGCCGGTCCGGACTCGACGCTGCAGATGCAGCCGGCCAACGCGATCGTCGCCGCCTGCGAGAAGGAGGGCATCGCGCCCTCCGACCTCGACCTGGTCGAGATCAACGAGGCGTTCGCCGCGGTCGGCATCGCCAGCCAGCGCGAGCTCGGTATCGACGCCGACAAGGTCAACGTCAACGGCGGTGCGATCTCGCTCGGTCACCCGATCGGCATGAGCGGCGCCCGCGTGGTGCTCCACCTCGCGCTCGAGCTCGGTCGCCGCGGCGGCGGCGTCGGCGCGGCCGCGCTGTGCGGTGGTGGCGGCCAGGGAGACGCCCTGATCGTCCGCGTCCCGAAGCGCTGACACGACCCTGCCACGCCGGGCCGTGAGGCCGAGGAGGACGTCGCACTGATGGCACGTCGTACGGTCGCCGTCGGTGAGCTCGTCGCACGAGCCACCGACGGCGATCCGCGCGCGGTCGCGCGCCTGATCTCGCTGGTCGAGGACGCCTCGCCGCTGCTCGCCGAGGTGAGCGCGGCCCTGGCTCCGCACGTGGGGCGCGCCCACGTGGTCGGGCTGACGGGCTCGCCCGGGGTCGGCAAGTCGACGACCACCGGGGCGCTCGTCGCCGCGATGCGCGCCCAGGGACGCAAGGTCGGCGTGCTCGCCGTCGACCCCTCCTCGCCGTTCTCGGGCGGCGCGCTCCTCGGCGACCGGATCCGGATGCAGGACCACGCCGGCGACCCCGGTGTGATCATCCGCTCGATGGCGACGCGCGGGCACCTCGGCGGACTCGCGTGGGCGGCTCCGCAGGCGCTGCGGGTGCTCGACGCGGCCGGCTGCGACGTCATCCTCGTCGAGACGGTGGGTGTCGGGCAGTCCGAGGTCGAGGTGGCCCGGCTGGCGGACACGACCGTCGTCCTCCTCGCCCCGGGCATGGGGGACGGCATCCAGGCCGCGAAGGCGGGCATCCTCGAGGTCGGCGACGTCTACGTCGTGAACAAGGCCGACCGCGACGGAGCGCGTCAGGTACGCCGCGAGCTGAGGGGGATGCTCTCGCTGACCGAGCGCCCCGACGGCGGGTGGAAGCCGCCGATCGTTCTCACCGTCGCGTACCGGCAGGAGGGGGTCGACGAGGTGGTCGCAGCGCTCGACGCCCACCTCGGCCACCTGCGGGCCGACGGCGGGCTGGCGCGGCGACGGCTGCGCCGTACCCGCGACGAGATCGAGACCCTCGCGACGACAGAGCTGCGGTCACGCTTCGCCTCGCTGCACGGCGACCACCGCCTGGACGCGCTCGCAGCCGACGTCGTCGCCGGCCGGAGCGACCCGTTCTCCGCGTCGAAGGCGCTCCTCGAGGCCCTCTGACCGTCGCCGACCGGCCACGGCGCCCGCTGGGGCAGATGTGACCTGGATCACCGCGGCGCGCCTGGTCACACGCACCACCCGTATCCGCTATAAACGTCCGAGAGTGTGCCCGCAGCTTTCTGCCCCGAGAAAGGCAGCCGTGGTGAAAAAGGCGATCAGCGTCGTCCTGGTGATCTTCGTGATCTACTTCCTGCTCACGAATCCCACCGGCGCTGCCGACACCGTCGAGCAGATCTTCCAGTGGATCATCGACGCCCTCGGCCAGATCGCCTCGTTCCTCCAGTCGCTGCTGTCCTGACGGGGAGCAGGCCGTGCTGCGCAGGGTCCTGAGGCTGGTCCCGGATCGCAACATCGGCAAGCTCCTGCTGCTCGACGACGGCGAGCGCGTCAAGGACGTGGTCCGGCACCACTGGATCGTGTTCGTCGCGCCGTACGCCATCGTGCTCGGCGGTGTGCTGCTGATCGCGATGTTCCCGCTGCTGCCGATCTCCGTCGCCGGCGTGATGGCGCTGGTGGGGGTCGGCGTGATCGCGTTCGGGATGCTCCGGTCGGCCGAGCAGCACCTCGACGTCTTCGTGATCACCAACCACCGGGTGATGAGGATCCGCGGAGTCTTCGAGGTGAAGGTCGCCACGATGCCGATGGCCCGGATCCTCGACATCACCGTCGAGCGGACGGTGACGGGCCGGCTCCTCGGCTACGGGCACTTCGTCTTCGAGTCGGCGGCTCAGGCGCAGGGCCTGCGCGACATCCGGTTCATCCCGGCGCCGCTCGAGCGCGACCGGACGATCCAGCGCGCGCTGGTCGCCGCCGGTCTGCGCGGCCCGACCGGCCGCTGACCCGCCCCCGCTCCGTCCCCGTTTCGAAGGGTTGCGGTCGGTTTCTGCGCCGCAGAACCGACCGCAACCCTTCACATCGCGGACGAGGGGTGGTGAGGGGCGTCAGACTGCGGCGTCGCGCTCCTGGGCGGCGAGGGCGCGGGCGAGGTCCGAACGCCCCTCGCTGACGTAGCGACGGACCGTCGGGTCGAGGTCCTCGTTCGCCGCGAGCCACGCGTCGATCGCCGCGAGGTTCTCTGCGGTCGGGTTGGCCCGGGGGAAGAGGCTCTCGAGGATCTCCGACGCACGCCAGACGCCCTTCTCGATCACCGTCTTGGCGGTCTCGAGGTAGCGGGCGACGTACGGCTGCAGCAGCTCGGCCTGCCCCGGCTGCTGGAACGCGCGGGCGATGCTGCGCTGCGTCTCGTTGGGCAGGTCGTCGCGCACCACGACCGCGTCCCACGCGAACTCCTTCGACGCGGCGTCGGGCCGTGCGGCGCGGGCACCGGCGGCCTTCTCCTGGCCGGAGATCGTGTTGTCCCGTGCGAGCTCGGCGTCGATCTCGGCGTCGCCGAACGCGCCGGCCCGGGCGAGCCCGGCGACGAGGGCCCAACGGAGGTCGGTGTCCACGGCGAGGCCCTCCAGGGCGACCGAGCCGTCGAGCAGCCCCTTCAGGTACGCGATCGCGTCGTCGGACTCGGCGGCACCGGCGTACGCGCGCACGAACGCGAGCTGGTGGTCCGAGCCCGGGGCCGCCGCGTCGAGCAGCGCGCGCACGCCCTGCTCCCACTGGGCGCCGAGAGCGTCCCGGTTGTCCGGGGCGGAGAACAGCGCGACCGCGGAGCCGCCCTGGCGCAGCAGGGTCTGGACGGCCGTGAGGTCCGACTCGGTGCCGACGCCGGCGAGCACGATCGGCACGAACTGACGGGCCGGCAGCTCGGCGTCACGCAGCATGTCCCACGCAGCCCCCCAGCACAGCGCGCGCGCCAGCGAGTCGTCGATGTCGGCGATCGAGGTCGTCAGCGTCTCGAGCGAGCGGTCGTCGAGCCGGATCTTGGCGTAGGTGAGGTCGTCGTCGTTGAGCAGGACCAGGTCGGGCTGCCTCTGACCGACGAGCGAGTCCACCTCGGTGAGCGCGCCCTCGATGTCGGTCTCGACACGGGTCCGGCGGACCAGCCCGGCGTCGGTGCGGTCGTACAGGCCGATCGCGATCCGGTGGCGCCGCAGCGTCGGGTACGCCTCGATGGCCGTCTGCTCGACCGCGAACGAGGTGAAGGCGCCGTCGGCGTCGACGACGAACTGCGGGCGCAGCGTGTTGACGCCGGACGTCTGCAGCCACTCCGCGGCCCACGAGGTGAGCTCGCGCCCGGAGGCCGTCTCGAGCTCGGCGAGCAGGTCCTTCAGCTCGGTGTTGCCGAAGGCGTACTTGGAGAAGTACGACCGCAGCCCGGCGAAGAAGTCCTTCTCGCCGACCCACGCGACGAGCTGCTTGAGCGTCGACGCGCCCTTGGCGTAGGTGATGCCGTCGAAGTTGGCCTCGACCGCGTGCAGGTCGTAGTTGTCGGCCGCGATCGGGTGGGTCGAGGGCAGCTGGTCCTGGCGGTATGCCCAGTTCTTGCGCTGGTTGGTGAAGCCCGTCCAGGCGCCGGTGTACTTCGTCGCGTTGACCTCGGCGTGGTGCGAGGCGAACTCGGCGAAGGACTCGTTGAGCCAGAGGTCGTCCCACCACTTCATCGTCACGAGGTCGCCGAACCACATGTGGGCCATCTCGTGGAGGATCGTGTTGGCGCGCGACTCGTACGCGGCGTGGGTCTGGCGGCTGCGGAAGATGTACTCGTCGCGGAACGTCACCGCGCCGGCGTTCTCCATCGCGCCCATGTTGTACTCCGGGACGAACGCCTGGTCGTACTTGCCGAAGGGGTAGCCCATCTCGAAGGCCCCCTCGAAGAACGCGAAGCCCTGCTTGGTGATCTCGAAGATCTCGTCGTCGTCGAGGTGCTCGCGCAGGCTCTTGCGGACCTGGATGCCGAGCGGGATCTCGTCGTACGCGCCGCGGTAGGTGTCGGCGACCGTGTCGTACTCGCCGGCGATCAGCGCGGTGATGTAGGTCGACATGCGCTTGGTCTCGGCGAACTCCCAGCGGTCGACGCCGTCGCGGACGGTGGTCGGCTCGGGGGTGGGGGAGTTGGAGACGACCGTCCAGCCGGTGGGCGCCTCGATCGTGAAGGTGAAGGTCGCCTTGAGGTCGGGCTGCTCGAACGTCGTGTAGACGCGGCGGGCGTCCGGCACCTCGAACTGCGTGTACAGGTAGACGCGGTCGTCGGCGGGGTCGACGAAGCGGTGCAGGCCCTCGCCCGTGCGGGAGTAGGGGAGGCGGGTCTCGACCCAGAGCTCGTTGTCACCCTCGACGAGGCCGGTCAGCGCGATGCGGTTGTCCGCGTACGCCGAGGCGTCCACCTCCGTGCCGTTGAGCCAGATCCGCGGCTCGCGCGCGTCGACCAGGTCCGCGAACGTCGAGGCGTCGGGCTGGCGGGACGAGAAACGGACGACGGTGGTCGACCCGAACTCGGTGTCGGAGACGGTCAGGTCGAGTTCGACGGCGTAGTGGTGGACGTCGAGGAGCGCTGCCCGCTCCTGCGCCTCGTTGCGCGTGAGGTTGGTTCCAGGCATGCGCCCCATCCTGTCACGGGGTCGTGACCGCCCGGTCCCGGCGGCGTGGGTCGCCCAGCGCAGCGTGGGCGAGGACGCGGAGCGCTGCGGAGATCCGCTCGACCGACAGGCCGGTCTCGCGCTGCCGGACGAAGACCTCGGGGGCGAGCGGTGCGAGCAGCGGCTCGGTCATCGCGTCGGGGTCCTCGAGCCCGGCGTCGACCGCGAGCATGCGGACGTGCGCGCGCCAGAACCCGTACGCGCCGGTCTCGAAGCGGGAACGCCCGACCTCCGCGCCGAGCGCGAGCGGCGCGTGGTCGTCGAGCAGCTGCACCATCGCGTCGTAGAAGGCGGCCAGCCGGTCCGCGGGGGGAGCGCCTGGGCCGAGCGGCGGCGCGCCCCGGAGCAGCTCCTCCTGCAGCCGGCGCTCGTGCTCGTCGAGGAGCGCGACGGCGATCGACGCGCGGTCGGGATAGCGGCGGTAGAGCGTGCCACGGCCCACTCCAGCCTCGCGGGCGATGTCGTTCATCGCCACGTGCGCGGCGCCGCGATCGGCGTAGAGCCGCGCGGCCGCGGCGAGGATCCGTCGCCGGTTGCGCGCCGCGTCCGCGCGCTCGACGGGCGCCTCGTCCGCAGGGGGCAGGTCCACGGTTCTGACCGTACGGAATAACCGGTCACCGTGTCCAGTTAGCAGATAACTGGACACGGTGTCCGGATGAACGGAAGGAACGACCATGACCCAGCTGCTCCACCTCGACTCCAGCGCCCGCTCCCGGTCGTACTCGCGCGAGCTCGGCGCGCGGTTCGCCGCCCGCTGGCAGGAGGCACACCCCGACGGCGGGTACGTCCACCGCGACCTCGCGCGCCGTCCGGTCCCGCCGATCGGCGAGGCGTGGACCCGCATCTGCGACACGCTGCTCGCCGAGCGCATCACCGATCCCGCGGACTACCCCCGCGCCGTGCGCACGCCGGAGGAGCGCGAGGCGTGGACCGTGGTCGAGCCGCTGCTCGACGAGCTCGTCGCGGCCGACCTGGTGCTGATCGGCGCACCGATGTACAACTTCGGCGTCCCGGCCGCGCTGAAGGCCTGGATCGACCAGGTGACGCTCCCGCGGATGTCGCTCGCGGGCACGACCTTCGTGGTCGCGAGCGCACGCGGCGGCTCGTACGTCGACGGAGCGCCACGTGCGCCGTACGACCACCAGGAGCGCTACCTCCGTGACTTCGTCGCGGGGCACTTCGGCGTCGACGACGTCCGCTTCCTCCGTACCGAGCTGACCAACGCCCGGGTCGACCCGCTGCTCGCCGAGCTGCTGGACGCCCACCACGCCTCGTACGACGCGGGTGTGGCCGACGCCGACGCGCTCGCTGCGGGGGTGTCGGTGCGATGACCGGTTGGGGTGTCCTGGTGCTCGCCGGTCTCGTCGAGGTCGCGTGGAGCCAGAGCATCCGGCCGACGGAGGGCTTCACGAGGATCGGACCGACCGCGCTGTGCATCCTGCTCGGGGGGACGGCGGTCTACCTGCTGTCGCGGGCGATGGAGACCGTCCCCGTCGGCACCGCGTACGCCGTCTTCACCGGGATCGGTGCGGTCGGGGCGATCTCGCTCGGCGTCCTGCTGTCCGGCGACCCGCTGTCCCTCGGGCGGATCGCGGCGCTGACCCTGATCGTCGGCGGCGTCGCGCTGGCCCGGGCGACGGCGGGGGAGTGACGGCGTGGTCTTGACCCGCTCAACCGGCGGGTGCGTCGCCGACCTGGCGCGCGTACGTCGCGGGTGGCGTGCCGACGACCTCGGTGAAGCGTCGTACGAGGTGGGCCTGGTCGCTGAACCCGAGCTCGACCGCGAGCCCGGCCCAGTCGACGTCGTCGCCGGAGCGTGCCGCTGCCGCCGCGTCGAGGAGCCGGAACCGCTGCACGACCCACTTCGGCCCGACCCCGACGTAGGTTGCGAACTCCCGCTGCAGCGTCCGCAGGCTGACCCCGGCGTACGAGGCGAGCGCGTCGGCGCGGGTGACCGACCGCTCCTCCTCGGCGTGCGCGACGACCGCCCGCACCTCCTCCGCACGCGGATCAGGGTCGTAGCCCACCTCCTGCAGGTACGCCGTGAGGGCGGCCGCCATCGTCTCGTCGGGGGTGCCGGGCGCGAGGATCTCGTCCGCGTACGGCCGGTCGTCGACGCCGAGCACCTCGGCCGCGGGCAGGAGCCGGTCGTACAGGTCGGCCACGTCGCGCCGCAGGTAGCCGTGGAAACCCCCGGGCACGAACGAGGCCCCGAGCACGTGCCCGGTCCCGACGAGCGTGCGGGAGAACAGGCGTGGGATCACACCGTGCACGAGCAGGCGCCCCTGCTCGGCGGCCAGGTGCACGCGCGGCTGCGGGACGACCGCCTGCTCGTACGGCTCGGCGACGTCCCAGCGCACGCGCCAGAGGTAGTCGACGCCGTCCACGGGCGACGGCGGCGCCAACCGGCGTACGTCGATCGGCTCGGCCCGCCCGACGATCGCCTGCGGGTAGCCCTCCGGGTCGTGCACCGCACCAGCGTAGGACCTGGCGCGTTCCTTCAAGACGCCATGGTGCCGGGCGGGGGAGCCTGGGGGCATGAGGTACGACAAGAAGGCAAGGACAGAGTTCACCGTCGCAGGGTGGGACGAGGCCGTCGTCGAGGACATCGACGGCACCGGCAGCGAGATGAACGGCATGTACTACCCCGCCCGCGGCGTCACGCGCGCGACCGTGCGCTACGCCTACTCCGGCGACATCGAGGGCGAGGGGGTCGTGCAGTACGTGATGACCTACAAGCCGGGCGACGCGCCGCTGGTGGCCGTCGAGCGGTTCACCGGCTCCGTCGGCGGCCACGAGGGCACCTGCGTGCTCCTTCACCGCGGCACCCACGACGGGTTGGACGTCGACGACCACGTCGAGGTGATCGAGGGGATGGGCACCGGTGCGCTCGAGACCCTGCGCGGCGAGGCGAGCATCGTGCTCGGGGGCCACAGTGAGAAGGGCTACAGCTTCGTCCTGGAGTACGCGCTCTGAGACCGGGAGCGGCAGGATGGACCCATGGTCCTGCCCTTCGCGCAGTCGCGGCGCTCCACGATCGGCATCGAGTGGGAGCTCGCGCTGGTCGACGCCGACACGGGTGACCTCCGCCAGGTCGCGCGGACCGTGCTGGACGCGCTCGCGGCCGACGACGGTACGCCGCACCCGCACGTGCACCAGGAGCTGCTCCTCAACACGGTCGAGATCGTCTCCGGCGTCCACGAGCGGGTCGCCGACGCCGGCCGCGACCTGCGGCGCAACATCGACGTGGTGCGCGACATCACCGGTCCGCTGCGCGTCGAGCTGATGTGCGCCGGGACGCACCCCTTCGCGCAGTGGGACCACCAGAAGGTCACCGACAAGGAGCGCTACAACACCCTCATCGACCGCACGCAGTGGTGGGGACGCCAGATGCTCATCTACGGCGTCCACGTCCACGTCGGCATCGAGGACCGCGCCAAGGTGCTGCCGTTGATGCGGGCGGTGCTCGCCTACTTCGGGCACCTGCAGGCGCTGTCGGCGTCGTCGCCCTTCTGGGGTGCGAAGGACACGGGCTACGCGTCGAACCGCGCGCTGATGTTCCAGCAGCTCCCGACCGCCGGGCTGCCGTTCCGGCTCGAGGGCTGGGAGGACTTGGAGCGCTACACCGACGACATGCTCCACACCGGCGTGATCGACGACTTCAGCGAGGTGCGCTGGGACATCCGGCCCTCGCCGCGCTTCGGCACCCTCGAGGTGCGCATCTGCGACGGCACGCCCACGTTGAGCGAGCTGCTCGCGATCGCCGCCCTGACGCAGTGCCTGGTCGAGCACTACTCCGCCGAGCTGGACGCGGGCCGAGCACTCCCCGACCTGCCGCAGTGGTTCCTGCAGGAGAACAAGTGGCGCTCGGCGCGGTACGGCATGGACGCGATCCTCATCCTGGACGAGAAGGGCGACGAGGAGCTGGTCACCACCGACGTACGCCGGCTGCTGGAGATGCTCGCCCCGGCCGCCGAGCGGCTCGGGTGCTCCGACCAGCTCGCGGACGTGGAGTCGATCATCACCGGAGGCGCCTCGTACCAGCGCCAGCGCGAGGTCGCCCGGCGGCACGGGGGAGACCTCCAGCCCGTCGCGTTCTCGCTCGTGGAGGAAATGCACGCGGGTCGGCCGTTGTTGTGACGGTTTGCAGGACGATGCATCCTGCAACCATTCCTTTTCCGGGCGGTCCTCGTCCGGCTCCCCCGACCGAGAGGTGAGCATGTCCAAGACCGTCGACATGTGGTTCGATCCGCTGTGCCCCTGGGCGTGGATGACGTCGCGCTGGCTGCTCGAGGTCGAGCAGGTCCGTGACGTCGAGGTGCGCTTCAACGTCATGAGCCTGTCGGTCCTCAACGAGGGGCGCGACCTCCCGGAGAAGTACCAGGAGCTGATGGAGCGCGGCTGGGCCGGCGTCCGTGTCGCCACGGCCGCCGCGCAGAAGCACGGCGACGAGGTCCTGCGCGACCTCTACACCGCGATCGGCACCCGCGTGCACCCCGGTGGCCGCGACCTCGACCGCACGGTCCTGGCCGAGGCGCTGGAGGAGGTCGGGCTCGAGCCGGAGCTGATCGAGGCCGCCGACACCGACGCGTACGACGAGGCGCTGCGCGCGTCCCACCAGCGCGGGATCGGCCTGGTCGGCGAGGACGTCGGCACCCCGGTGATCGCCATCGACGACGTCGCGTTCTTCGGACCCGTCGTGACCCCGGCGCCCAAGGGCGAGGCGGCCGGACGGCTCTGGGACGGCTGCCTTCTGGTGGCCGGGACGGACGGGTTCTTCGAGCTGAAGCGCACCCGGACGCGCGAGCCGATCTTCGACTGAGCCCCGTCCGGGGTCGCGTAGCCCGAGCCTGCCCCGGTGGTCGAGTAGGCCGAGCCCCGCTCCACCGGTGGTCGAGTAGGGCGAGCCCCGCTCCACCGGTGGTCGAGTGGGCCGAGCCCCGCTCCACCGGTGGTCGAGTAGGGCGAGCCCCTGGGCGAGGCCGTATCGAGACCGGGTCTCGATATGCGCTCCGCTGGCGCTCCGCGCTACTCGACCAGCGGTGAGGTCTCGATACGCGCTCCGCTGGCGCTCCGCGCTACTCGACCAGCGGTGAGTCCGCCCGGGGTCTCGATACGCGCTCCGCTGGTGGGCGCGCTACTCGACCAGCGGTGTCGGGGCTGCTCGACTCCGGCCCCTGGGCGTTAGGGTCGCGGCATGCTGCATCCCCAGGCACGTGCCGCGGTCCTGCCCGAGGACGACACCCCTCTCGCCGAGGCCGACGTGGTGGCCCTGCGTACGGCCGACCGCGACGCCGCCCTCGCCGACACGATCCGCATCGACGTCGAGCACGTCGCGGACCTCGACGCCGACGGCGTCCCCGTGCGCCTGTACCGCCCGGAGGAGGACGCGCCGGTCCTGCTCTACGTGCACGGCGGGGGCTGGGTCTTCCACGACCTCGAGACCCACGACGCGTTCTGCCGCTACCTCGCCCACGCGACCGGGTGGGCGCTCGTGGCGGTCGACTACCGACGGGCGCCGGAGCACCCCTACCCGGCGCCGCTCGACGACGTCGCGACCGCCTTGGCGTGGGTGCGCGCCCACGGCGACGAGCACGGCCTCGACACGTCGCTCGTGGCCGGGCTCGGCGACTCCTCCGGAGCGAACCTGGTCGCCGGCCTGTGCGTCCGCGACCGCGGCGCGCTCGCGTACCAGGTGCTCGTCTACCCGCCCGTGGACGCGCTCGCCGACTTCGGGTCGCGGCGGAGCGAGGGCGTCGCGGAGAACGGCTTCCTCAGTGCCGACATGGACTGGTACTGGGACCAGTACGCCCCCACCGACGACGCCAAGGCCGCCCCGGAGGTGTCCCCGTTGCGGGCGGCAGACCTGTCCGGGCTCCCACCGGCGCTGGTCGTCACCGCCGAGCACGACCTGCTGCGCGACGAAGGCGAGGCGTACGCGGCACGACTGGCCGATGCGGGCGTCCCGACGGTGGCCTGGCGGGCCCTCGGGATGACCCACGGCTTCTGGCGCCGCCCGTGGGACTTCGACGCGTCGCGCTCGGCCGTACGGCTCGTCGCGGGCACCCTGCGCGACCTCGCCGCCTCGCCGAGTGAGTGAGTGCTGGGAGACTGGTCCCATGCGCGTTCACATCGGCTGCGACCACGCCGGCTTCGAGCTCAAGAACCACCTCCTGACCCACCTGCGCGAGCAGGGGCACGACGTCGTGGACCACGGTCCCGCCGCGTACGACGCCGAGGACGACTACCCGCCGTTCTGCATCGCCACCGGCGAGGCGGTCGTCGCCGACCCCGACAGCCTCGGCGTCGTCATCGGCGGCTCGGGCAACGGCGAGCAGATCGCGGCCAACAAGGTCGACGGGGTCCGCGCCGCGCTCGCGTGGTCGCGGGAGACCGCCCAGCTCGCCCGCGAGCACAACAACGCCAACGTGGTCGGCATCGGTGCACGCATGCACTCGGCCGAGGAGGCGACCGCGATCGTGGAGGCCTTCCTCGCCACCGCGTTCAGCGGCGCCGAGCGTCACGCCCGCCGGATCTCGCTGCTGACCGCGTACGAGGAGGCCCGCGGCAACGACCTCGCGGTCCACCGCGAGGACTTCTGAGCGGTGCCCGAGGGACACACCCTCCACCGGCTCGCGCTCGACCTCGGCGCTGCGTTCGGTGGTGACGTCACCTGGTCGTCGAGCCCGCAGGGACGCTTCGCCGACGGTGCGGCCCGCCTGGGGCAGCGCGTGATGGAGGGGGCGGAGGCCTACGGGAAGCAGCTCTTCGTCCGCTTCGCCGGGATCGAGGACCAGGTCAGGGTCCACCTCGGACTGATCGGCGGGCTCGCGATCCACGACGGCCTCCCGGAGCCGTCCGCGGTCGGTGACCTCTCAGCGCGCCCGGTCGTGGGACAGGTGCGCTGGCGGCTCGAGTCGGTGCGCGCGTGGGCCGACCTCCGTGGCGCCACCGTGTGCACGCTGATCACGCCCGACGAGAAGACGGCCTACCTCGCGCGGCTCGGCCCGGACCCGCTGCGCGACGACGCTGAGCCCGAGCGCGCCTGGCGCCGCATCAACTGGTCACGGATCACCGTCGCCGCGCTGCTGATGGACCAGGCCGTGCTCGCCGGGGTCGGCAACGTCTACCGGGCGGAGGTGCTGTTCCGCCACAACCTCGACCCGTTCATGGAGGGACGGTTCCTGCGGCGGGCCGAGTGGGACGCGCTGTGGGGCGACCTGGTCGGCCTGATGGCGTACGGCGTGTTGCACAACCGGATCGACACCGTGCGTCCCGAGCACGAGCCGGAGGCGATGGGGCGTCCGCCGCGCAAGGACGACCACGGGGGAGAGGTGTACGTCTACCGGCGGGCGCACCAGCCCTGCCTGGTCTGCGGCACCCCCGTGCGTACGGAGGTGCTGGCGGGCCGGAACCTGTTCTGGTGCCCGCGCTGCCAGCCGCGCAGCCGGCGGCGTACGCCGGTGCGCGGCTGACCGGTCAGCTGAGGTCGGGGAGCGCCCGGGAGGCGAGCAGCGCGCTGATCTCCTCGCGCTCGCGGCGGGCGGCGGCGAGCTCGTTGGCCGAGCCCAGGGCGTTGGCGCAGGACACGTCCGCGGAGGCGAACCGGGCGAGCCCGGATGCGGCGACGTGCCAGGCGAAGCTGAGTGGTCTCATCGGGTCCTCCGGGAGGGTGAGGCCGACGCGGCGCCTGGGCCGCCTTCCCTGCCAAGCGGGCCAGGCGCCGCGTTGTGGGTGCCGCCCCGGCGATGCGTAATCGCTCGATCCGACACCACTGACGGTAGGTGGTCGAGGAATCCGACCGGTTAGACGGACGTGACGTCTTCGTTAACGATCCCAATCCGGACAGATCGGTCCAAGGGTTTCGGGCACGCTGAGCGGACAGCAGGTGTCCGCGCGGGGGTACCCGAGCGACGTGGCACTGACCCGACCGTGCACGCTCGGGTCGGTGCGCGCTCGGTGGGGGACCCCAGCAGAACGGGCGGGCGACAGGTGATGGAGCGGACGACGGGAATCGAACCCGCGTAATCAGTTTGGAAGACTGAGGCTCTACCATTGAGCTACGTCCGCGCGTCGAGCACGGGGCGCCTGCGCCCTGCGGTCGACCGCGACCATGATGCCACACGCGCTCCCCGGTCCCACGACCGGGCGCGCCGAGTCATCGAGGGCGGCGGTCGCGCCCGCGGTTCGGGGCGACGGGTGTCGTCCACTACAGTGGATCGGGCGCCCGCACCGCCCGGAACGGTGCGTACCGGGATGTAGCGCAGCTTGGTAGCGCATCCGCTTTGGGAGCGGAGGGTCGCAGGTTCAAATCCTGTCATCCCGACAGCCGACGACGCGTCGCCACCGAGGCGACTGTCTTGCACGACGACCAAGGAGAACGTACTCGTGAAGAGTGCCCAGGAGACACTGAGCCCGACCCGGGTCAAGCTGACCATCGAGGTCCCGTTCGAGGAGCTCAAGCCCAGCCTCGACAAGGCCTACAAGACCATCGGGTCGCAGATCTCGGTCCCCGGCTTCCGCCGCGGCAAGGTCCCCTCGAAGGTCGTCGACCAGCGCGTGGGGCGCGGCACGATCCTCGACCAGGCGATCAACGACGCCCTCCCGGGCATCTACTCGCAGGCCGTCGCCGAGGCCGAGGTCCAGCCGCTCGGCCAGCCCGAGGTCGACGTGACCCGCCTCGAGGACGGCGACCTCGTCGAGTTCACCGTCGAGGTGGACGTCCGCCCCGAGTTCGAGACCCCCGACCTGAGCGACGTCGAGGTCACCGTGCCCGACGTCTCGGTCGACGAGTCCGACGTCGACGAGCAGGTCCAGGCGCTGCGCGAGCGCTTCGCCACCCTCACCGAGGTCGAGCGTCCCGCCGCCGAGGGCGACTTCGTCACGATCGACCTCTCGGCCTCCAAGGACGGCGAGAAGCTCGACGTCGCGCAGGCCAGCGGCATCGTCTACCAGGTCGGCAAGGACTCGATGCTCGACGGGCTCGACGACGCCGTCACCGGGATGAGCGCCGGCGAGAGCAAGACCTTCCAGACGCAGCTGGCCGGTGGCGACCTGAAGGGCGAGGACGTCGACGTCGAGGTCACCCTGACGACCGTCAAGGAGCAGGAGCTCCCCGAGCTCGACGACGAGTTCGCCCAGACCGCCTCGGAGTTCGACACCGTCGAGGAGCTGCGCGCCGACATCACCGAGAAGCTCACGCGCGGCAAGCGCATCGAGCAGGCCGCCGACGCCCGCGACGCGGTGCTCGAGGCCGCGCTCGAGAAGCTGGACGTCCCGCTGCCCGATTCGGTCGTCGAGGCCGAGATCACCAGCCGTCGCCAGCAGATCGAGCAGCAGCTCGCCTACGCCGGCATGACGATGGACGCCTACCTCGACTCCGAGGAGCAGACCATCGACGAGTTCGAGGCCGACCTCGAGAAGCGCGTCCGCGACTCGCTGGTCGCGCAGTTCCTGCTCGACCAGATCGCGACCGACTCCGAGATCGGCATCGAGCAGGACGAGCTGACCGAGCACATGCTGCGTCGCGCCCAGCAGTCGGGCGAGGACCCGCAGTCCTTCATGCAGCACATGGTCGAGCACAACCACATCCCGGAGCTCGTCGCCGAGGTCGTCCGCGGCAAGGCGCTCGCCTCCGTGGTCGAGAACGCGACCGTCAAGGACGAGTCCGGCAACGTGATCGACCTCGCCAAGCTCCGTGGCGACGGCACGTTCGCCGAGGACGACGCCGAGGACGCGGACGCGGCCGACGAGAGCTCCGACAAGAGCTGATCCCGGCACAGCCCCGTACGAGGCCCCTTCCCGCGCCGCGGGGAGGGGCCTCGTCGTCCGTGGGAGTGTGAGCCTCGTCCTGGATCGGGCGGCCGGGTAGCGGCCGCGGCACGGGTCCCGCGACCATGGGCTCGTGACCTCCGCTGCGCCCCGCACCGCGCACACCGCCGCCCTCGCCCTCGGCTATGCCGACGAGGTGGTGGTCCCGTGCGTCCGTGAGGTCCACGGGGCGGTGGCGAGGCGGGCGTTCGGCGCGGTCCTCGGCGGACGCGTGCCGAAGCTGGCTCACGACGCCGTCGCCGCCCTGGCCTACGCCGGCGTCTCCGGCGGGCTGCGAGGCGCCAGCCTCGGTCTGCGCCACCTCGCCGACCGCGGGGTCGGAGCGTCGGTCGAGAGCAGCCGGCGTACGCGTCTGCTCCGCTCGGCGGTCAACGCCGTGATGGGGGACCGCCTCGCCGACCGGCAGGACCCCTACGCGCTGCCGATGGCCCTGCGGGCGGGTGGTGAGGACGTCGTACCGGAGCGGTACGCGTTCGCCCTGGCGTACCCGCAGGCGACCAGCGAGGTCGTGGTGCTCGTCCACGGGCTCGGCGAGAACGACGAGTCCTGGGACCTGCGCGCCGAGCGCCACGGCGGGACGTACGACGACGCGATCCGCGACCGTACGGCCGCGACGCCGGTCCGTCTGCGCTACAACACCGGTCGCCACGTCTCGGACAACGGCGCCGACCTCTCCAACCTGCTCACCAAGCTCGTGGAGGGGTGGCCGGTGCCGGTCACCCGGCTCCACCTCGTCGGCCACTCGATGGGCGGGCTGGTGATCCGGTCCGCGACGGCGTACGGGGTGGCGCGGCGCGCGGCGTGGACCCAGCAGGTCGCGACCGTGGTCTGCCTCGGCACGCCGCACCTCGGGGCGCCGCTCGAGCGGGCCGTGCACGCGGGCTCCCGTGCCCTGAGCCTCGTCCCGGAGAGCCTGCCGTTCGCCACGGTCCTGGGCTCGCGCTCGGCCGGCATCGTCGACCTGCGGCACGGCTACGTGACGCGCGAGGAGTGGTACGGCCAAGACCTCACCGCCCGCTGGGGCGACGGGCGTCTGGCGGTGGCTCCGCTCCCGCACGCGGCGTACCACTTCGTCGCCGCCGCGGCCGACCTCGTGGTCACGCGGGGGTCCGCGGCGGGGGCGGCGCGCGGTGGCGCGGCGGTGGTCGACCAGGCGTCGGCGTCGCGCGTCGCCGGAGGGCACCTCGGCCTGCTCAACCATCCGGAGGTGGCCGAGCGGCTCGTGGGGTGGGTCACCGGTCACCCCGCGGCGCTGCCCGCCGTACGCTGACCCTCGCTCCCCACCGCCGACCCTGAGGACGACCGATGACCGCCGCCACCACCGACCCGTACCTGATCGAGGTCAGCACCGACGTCGACGCCCCGCCCCGCGTCGTCTGGGACGTGGTCTCCGACCTCCGCAGGATGCCGGAGTGGAGCCCGCAGACCCGCCGGATGATCGCGCGCGGCCGGATCGGCAAGGGCACCCGCACCCTCAACGTGAACAAGTACGGCTGGCGGGTCTGGCCGACGACGTCGACGGTGGTCCGCTACGAGCCCCAGAGGGCGATCGCGTTCTCCGTCCCGGTCAACGGCACGGTGTGGACGTACGAGCTCGAGGACCTCGGTGAGGGTCGCACGCGGCTCGTCGAGCGGCGCCAGGCACCGAAGGGCACGACGCCGGTGTCCAAGGCCCTGATCAAGCGGTTCCTCGGCGGAGACGTCGCGTACGGCGCACAGCTCGAGCGCGACATGGTGGCGACGCTGGAGCGGATCAAGACGGTGGTCGAGGCGCAGCCCTGAGGCGTCGCGCGGGGAGCGGCTCGGCTTGTGCGCCCGTAGCGAAATCGACCGGGTTCCCCTCGGGTTCGTCGCAGCGCCCCGCTAGGGTCGAGCACGTGAACACAGAGATGACACCGCGCATGGCTGGCGAGGTCGGCCCGAACGATCTCGACGGCCACATCTACCAGCGCCTCCTCAAGGAGCGCATCGTCTTCCTCGGCTCCGAGGTCCGCGACCAGAACGCCAACGCGATCTGCGCGCAGATGCTGCTGCTCAACGCGGAGGACCCGAAGGCCGACATCCGGCTCTACATCAACTCGCCGGGCGGCTCGGTCGACTCCGGCATGGCGATCTACGACACCATGCAGTTCATCTCGAACGACGTCGTGACCGTCGGGATGGGCCTCGCCGCGTCGATGGGGCAGTTCCTGCTCGCCGCCGGCACCAAGGGCAAGCGCTACGCGCTCCCGCACGCGCGGATCATGATGCACCAGCCGTCCGGCGGCCTCGGCGGCTCCGCCTCCGACATCCGGATCCAGGCCGAGCAGAGCCTGCTCCTCAAGCAGCAGCTCAACGAGCTCCAGTCGCAGCACACGGGCCAGCCGCTCGAGGCGATCGAGCGCGACTCCGACCGCGACCGCTGGTTCACCGCCGAGCAGGCCAAGGACTACGGCTTCATCGACCACGTGATCGCCCGCGAGAACGACGTGACGCGAGGTGAGGCGTCGTGACCGCCTCCGCCCTGCCGCTCGGCGGCCCGACCCCAGGAGCCGACATGACCATGCCGCACCAGCAGTTCGCCCCGTCGATGAACTACTACATCCCCCAGTGGGAGGAGCGGACGTCGTACGGCTTCCGCCGTATCGACCCCTACGCGAAGCTGTTCGAGGACCGCATCATCTTCCTCGGCACCCCGATCTCCGACGAGGTCGCCAACGCCGTCATGGCCCAGCTGCTGTGCCTGCAGTCGATGGACCCCGACCGCGACATCTCGCTCTACATCAACTCGCCCGGCGGCTCGTTCACGGCGCTGACGGCGATCTACGACACGATGCGCTACCTCAAGCCGGACGTGCAGACGGTCTGCCTCGGTCAGGCCGCCTCGGCCGCGGCCGTGCTGCTGGCCGCCGGCACCCCCGGCAAGCGCCTGGCTCTCCCCAACAGCCGGATTCTGATCCACCAGCCCTACACCGAGGGCACCTACGGTCAGAGCTCCGACCTGGAGATCACCGCCAACGAGATCCTGCGCATGCGGGACCTGCTCGAGACGATGATCTCGGAGGCCTCCGGCAAGCCCAAGGAGGAGGTCAGCCGCGACGTCGAGCGCGACAAGATCCTCACCGCCGAGCAGGCTGTCGAGTACGGACTGGTCGACCAGATCCTCGAGACGCTCAAGACCCCCGCGGTCTGACAGAACTGACACGCCCGAGCCGGGTCGGCCCCACGCCGGCCCGGCACAGGGTACGGTCGAAAGAAGCATCTGCGGGGGAAACGCGCCCCGGACGACGAAGGGTGAGGAAGCAGTGGCACGCATCGACGGCGGCGACCTGCTCAAGTGCTCGTTCTGCGGGAAGAGCCAGAAGCAGGTCAAGAAGCTGATCGCGGGTCCAGGCGTCTACATCTGCGACGAGTGCATCGAGCTCTGCAACGAGATCATCGAGGACGAGCTGCAGGAGACGTCCGAGGTCTCGCTGGACGAGCTGCCGAAGCCCCGCGAGATCTACGAGTTCCTCAACCAGTACGTCATCGGCCAGGACGCCGCCAAGAAGTCGCTGGCGGTCGCGGTCTACAACCACTACAAGCGCGTGCAGGCCGGTGCTGCCGCGGGCCGCCACAAGGACGACGTGGTCGAGCTCGCGAAGTCCAACATCCTGCTCGTCGGGCCCACGGGGTGCGGCAAGACCTACCTCGCGCAGACCCTCGCCCGGATGCTCAACGTCCCGTTCGCGATCGCCGACGCCACGGCGCTCACCGAGGCGGGCTACGTCGGCGAGGACGTCGAGAACATCCTCCTCAAGCTGATCCAGGCCGCCGACTACGACGTCAAGAAGGCCGAGACCGGCATCATCTACATCGACGAGGTCGACAAGATCGCCCGCAAGAGCGAGAACCCGTCGATCACGCGCGACGTCTCCGGCGAGGGCGTGCAGCAGGCGCTGCTCAAGATCCTGGAGGGCACGACGGCCTCGGTGCCGCCGCAGGGCGGGCGCAAGCACCCGCACCAGGAGTTCATCCAGATCGACACCACCAACATCCTCTTCATCGTGGGTGGTGCCTTTGCTGGGATCGAGCAGATCATCGAGAGCCGCAACGGCAAGATGTCGCTCGGGTTCAACCCCAACCGCGAGGAGCGGGCGGCGGAGCGGGTCACCGGCCAGGTGTTCACCCAGCTCATGCCGGAGGACCTGCTCAAGTTCGGTCTGATCCCCGAGTTCATCGGGCGTCTCCCGGTCATCGCGACCGTCGAGAACCTCGACAAGGAAGCCCTCGTCGAGATCCTCACGCAGCCCAAGAACGCCCTCACCAAGCAGTACGCCAAGCTCTTCGAGATCGACCACGTCGAGCTCGAGTTCGCCGAGGACGCCATCGAGGCGATGGCCGACCTGGCGCTGCTGCGGGGGACGGGTGCGCGAGGGCTGCGCGCGATCATCGAAGAGGTCCTGCTCAACGTCATGTACGAGGTGCCGAGCCGTGACGACGTCGCGAAGGTCGTCGTCACCAAGGAGACGGTCCTCGACAACGTCAACCCGACGCTGGTGCCGCACCGCGACGAGGAGCGTCGCGACAAGGCCTCCTGACCCTCGCGGTCAGCCGAGCAGCAGGATCAGTGCGAGCGACGTCCCGGCCGCGGTGAGCGTCGCCGCCGTCGCGAGCACCAGCGCTCGTGCGGGCACGGGCCAGAGGTCGCGCAGTCGCAGGCCCAGGCCGAGCCCGAACATCCCTGCGGCCAGCAGCACCGAGGCGGCGACGTCCGAGGCTCCGAGCGCGAGCGGGCCGAGCAGCCCCGTCGACCTCACCAGCACCGCGACCACGAATCCGGCGACGAACCACGGCACCACCGCCGTACCGGTCCGCTCCGAGGCGCCCTCCCGGCGGGCCGCCATCAGGTAGACGCCGGCGAGGGTGACCACGCGCCCGAGCTTCACCGTCGTCGCCAGGGCGACCGCCAGCGGACCACCGACGAGCGAGGCCGCCGCGACCACCTGCGCCACCTCGTGGATGCTCGCCCCGGCCCAGGTCGCGGACTGCTCCGTCGTGAGCCCGAGGGCGCCGGCAGCCAGGGGGAGAAGGCCGATCATCGCCGTGCCGTAGACGGTCACCAGCGCCACCGCGAGCGCCACGTGGCGCTCCCGTGCGCGGACGCCGTCCTGGACCGCTGCGACGGCCGCGGCGCCGCAGACGGAGAACCCGGCGGCGACGAGGGTCACGAGGCCGCGTTCGAGACCGAGCGCGTCGCCGACGACGACCGTCAGTCCGTACGTCGCCGCCACGGTGATCACCACGACCGCCACGGTCGCCGGCCCGATCGCGGCGACGTCCCCGAGCGGCAGGCGCAGCCCGAGCAGGACGATCCCGAGACGCAGGCAGAAGCGCCCGACGGCGGCCTGCTCGGCGCGGGCGGTGGTGCCGGGCGCCCACGGCAGGTTCGCGAGGACCGCGCCCAGGACCAGGGCGACGAGGAGCGGGCCGAGCACCGGCACCCGTGCGCTCACGCCGATCGCCGCGACCGCGGCGACGAGGGGGAGCGCGGCGGTGAGCGTGCGGGCGGGGGGACGGCGCCGCGAGTCGAGGGACACGTTCCAGACTCCGGGACCCGGGGAGGTGCCGGTAGAGCGCAACTCGCACCCAACTCATAAGGTGAGGTGATGACTCCGCCGGAGGTCGACGTCCAGACGCTCCGCCTGCTCGTCGCCGTCGCGGCGCGCGGGAGCCTCGGCGCGGCTGCGCGTGAGCTCGGCATGACCCAGCCGGCCGCCAGCGCCCGCGTCCGGGAGTTCGAGGCCCGATGGCGGGTCGGCGTGCTCGAGCGCTCCCCGCGCGGCTCACGGCTCACCGAGGACGGCGAGGCCGTCGTGTCGTGGGCGCGCGTCCTCCTGCACGAGCTGGAGACCGTCCGTTCGAGCCTCCTCGCCCTGGGTGAGGAGCGGCGCGCCGGTGTCTCCGTCGCTGCCAGCCTCACGATCGCCGACCTCATCCTGCCCCGCTGGCTGGCAGAGCTGCGGGCTCGACGCCCGGACGTGAGCCCGCGGCTGCACGTCGTCAACAGCGACACGGTCGCGGCCATGGTGCGGGCGGGCGAGGTCGACCTCGGGTTCATCGAGTCGACCGGCATCCCGGCCGATCTCGCGCGGCAGGTGGTGGGTCACGACAGTCTCGCCGTCGTCGTCGCACCGTCGCACCCGTGGGCGCGACGCCGTACGCCGTTGACGCGCGAGGAGCTGCAGGCCGCGTCGTACGTCCTGCGCGAGCCGGGCAGCGGCACCCGGAGCACCTTCGAGGCCGCGCTGTCGCAGCCGCCGAAGGTCGCGCTCGAGGCCAGCTCGACCAGCGCACTGGTCGGCGCCGCGGCCGCCGGAGTCGGTCCGGCGGTCGTCTCCCGCCGGGCGGTCTCCGGCGACGTCGAGCGCGGCCGCCTCGTGGTCGTCCCGACGGACCTCGACCTGCGTCGACCGCTGACCGCCGTGTGGGACCGCAGGCGCCGGCTCCGTGACGCTGCGTCGGACCTCGTGGTCATCGCCGCCGAGGCGTCACGGTCCCCCTAGACTCACCGCGTGACCTACGCCTTCGCCCTGCTCGGGGCCACCGGATTCACGGGCGGTCTCACCGCCGACTACCTCGCCGCGCATGCCCCGGAAGGCGCCTCGTGGGCGATCGCGGGGCGCAGCCGGGCGAAGCTCGACGCCGTCGTGGCTCGCATCGCCGACGCGGGCGGGACGATCCCCGAGGTCGTCGTCGCCGACGTGACCGACCCGCGCTCGCTCCGCGCGCTGGCGGAGTCGACCGGGGTGCTCGCCTCGACCGTCGGCCCGTACGCGCTCCACGGCGCGCCCGTGGTCGCCGCCTGCGCCGACGCCGGCACGACCTACTGCGACCTGACCGGCGAGCCGGAGTTCGTCGACCGCACGTGGCTCGACCACCACGACACCGCCGTACGGACCGGGGCGCGCCTCGTGCACGCGTGCGGGTTCGACTCGGTCCCGTACGACCTCGGCGTCCTCTACACGGTCCGGCAGCTGCCCCCCGACCTGCCGATCACCGTCCGTGGCTACGTCCGAGCGGGGGCGGAGCTCTCGGGAGGCACCTACCAGTCGGCGCTCGGGGCGTTCGCGGGCTACCGGTCCAGCCGGGCGACCGCGAAGGAGCGGCGTCGTCGCGAGGGCCGCCCGGAGGGACGTCGCGTGCGCGGCCTCCCGGAGCGCCCGGCGCGCGGAGCGTCCGGGGACGGATGGGCGCTCCCGCTGCCGACGATCGACCCGCAGATCGTGCTGCGGTCGGCGCGGGCTCTGGAGGCGTACGGGCCCGACTTCGCCTACGGGCACTATGCGCAGTTCCGCCACCTCCCGACGGCGGTCGCGACCACGCTGGGCCTCGGCGCCCTGGTGGTCGGCGCGCAGGTGCCTCCGGTCCGGCGAGCGCTGATGGGGGCGAAGGGGTCGGGGGAGGGGCCCAGCGAGGAACGCCGGGCCCGGTCCTGGTTCCGGGTGCGGTTCGAGGCCGAGGCGGGCGGCACGCGGCTGGTCACCGAGGCCGCGGGTGGCGATCCCGGCTACACCGAGACGGCCCGGATGCTCGGCGAGACCATGATGGCGCTGGCGTACGACGACGTCCCCGAGGTCGCGGGACAGGTCACGACCGCGGTGGCGGCCGGTGACGCGCTGCTCGCCCGCCTGCCGTACTTCCACACGCTGTGATGCCCCGGCCCGCGGTCAGAACGTGAGCTTGAACCCCACGTGGCTCGCCGTGAAGCCGAGGCGCTCGTAGAAGCGGTGCGCCCCCTCGCGCGACGCGTCGGACGTGAGCTGGACCAGGTGGCAGCCCGTCGCCCGTGCCTCGTCGACGGCCCACGCGATCATCGACGACCCGAGGCCGGCCCCGCGCAGGTCCGACCGGACACGGACCGCCTCGATCTGCGCCCGCGTCGCGCCGCGGCGTCCGAGCCCGCGCAGGAACGACAGCTGCAGCGTCCCCACGACCTCGCCGTCCCGCTCAGCGACCAGGACGCGCTGGTTCGGGTCGGCGGTCAGCGCGGCGAGCGCGTCGAGGTACGGCGCGAGGTCGTCCGGGGACTCGCGCGTCGCCCCGAGGTGGTCGTCGGCCAGCATGGCGACGATCTGCGGGACGTCGTCAGCGACGGCGTCCCGCATCGTGACGTCGGTCATTCGGTCGGCTCGCCGGCCGCGGCCGGCTCGGACGCACCGTCGCTCGTCTTGTCGGTCTCTGCCGGCTTGTCCGCCGCCTCCGTCACCGGCGCCTCGGCCGGCTTCTTCGGCTCGGGCTCGGCGAGCTGCACCTCGACGGCGAGCTGGCCGGCCGACAGCGACGGGTCGGCGACGAACTCGACCTCGCCGGTCACGTTGCCGGCCGAGCGCAGGTCGGGGAGCGCCCGCGCGACGATCTCGAGCCGCTGCTCGGACCCGCGAACGACCATGCCGGTCACGGCGGTGCGCTGGCTGACCTTCGCGGTCGACTTCGCGCCGCGGATGCCCGCGAGCACCTCACCGGCCGCCACCAGCAGGGTCGGGTCGTGCGGCGTGGTCGTGATCTCGAGGTCGGCGCTCGGCCACTCGGCGCGGTGGATCGAGCCCTCCTGCCACCAGGACCAGACCTCCTCGGTCACGTACGGCAGGAACGGCGCGAGCAGGCGCAGCTGGACCGACAGCGCGATCGCGAACGCACTGCGGGCGGACTCCGCCGCGTCGCCCTCGCCGCGAGCCCGGTCCTTGACCAGCTCGAGGTAGTCGTCGCAGAAGTCCCAGAAGAACCGCTCGGTCACCTCGAGGGCCGACGTGTAGTCGTACGCCTCGAAGGCCTCCGTCGCCTCGATCGCGACCTGGCGCAGCCGGCGCAGCATCGAGAGGTCGAGCAGCTCCGTCACGCGGTGCGGCTCGACGAACGACGCGTCGACACCCAGGCCGTACGCGTCCGGCGCCGCGAGCACGAACTTCGACGCGTTGAGGACCTTCATCGCAAGGCGGCGCCCGACCTTCATCTGGGCCTCGTCGAACGGGGAGTCGGCGCCCGGGCGAGCGCCCGCGGCACGCCAGCGCACGGCGTCCGCGCCGAACTTGTCGAGGATCTCGGTCGGGACGACGACGTTGCCCTTGGACTTCGACATCTTCTTGCGGTCGGGGTCGACCACGAATCCCGAGATCAGGGCGTGCGACCACGGCGCGGTGTGGTTCTGGAGGTGGCTGCGGACGACGCTCGAGAACAGCCAGGTCCGGATGATGTCGTGGGCCTGCGGACGGAGGTCCATCGGGAACGTCTTCTCGAACAGCTCCGGGTCGCGCTCCCACCCGCAGACGATCTGCGGGGTCAGCGAGGACGTCGCCCACGTGTCGAAGATGTCCGGGTCGCCGATGAAGCCGCCCGGCTTGCCGCGCTGGTGCTCCTCGAAGCCCGTCGGTGCCTGCGACTGCGGGTCGATCGGCAGCTCCGACTCGTCGGGCACGATCGGGTTGTCGTAGTCGGCCTCGCCCTCGCCGTCGAGCTTGTACCAGACGGGGATCGGCACGCCGAAGAAGCGCTGCCGGCTCACCAGCCAGTCGCTGTTGAGGCCGTCGATCCAGTTGGTGTAGCGCGACTGCATGTACGGCGGGTACCACGCGATCTCGTGGCCACGTGCGACGAGCTGGCCGCGCAGCTCGGGCTCCTTGCCGCCGTTGGCGAGGTACCACTGGCGGGTGGAGACGATCTCGAGGGGCTTGTCGCCCTTCTCGTAGAAGTTCGCCATGCGGGTCGTCGCCTTGGGCTCCCCGTCGAGGTCGCCGGCCTCGCGCAGCGCCGCCACGATCGCCTCCCGCGCGGAGAACACCGTCTTGCCGGCGAGCTCCTCGTACGCCTTGCGGCCCTCGTGGGAGGAGATCCAGCCCGGCGTCTCACGGATGATCCGGCCGTCGCGGCCGACGACCGTACGCGTCGGCAGGTCGTACTCGCGCCACCACTGGACGTCGGTCAGGTCGCCGAACGTGCAGCAGTGGACGATGCCGGAGCCCTTCTCGGGATCGGCCGCCGGGTCGGCGATGATCGGCAGCTCGACGCCGAAGAGCGGGGACGTCGCCGTGCCGCCGAACAGGTGCTGGTAGCGCTCGTCGTCGGGGTGCGCGATCAGCGCCACCGCCGAGGGCGTGAGCTCGGGACGCGTCGTCTCCACGTGCACCTTGGTGCCGTCCGGGAGCGAGTAGCCGACCCGGTAGTAGTGCCCGGGGTAGTCGCGGGCCTCGAGCTCGGCCTGCGCGACCGCGGTCTGGAAGGTGACGTCCCACAGCGTGGGGGCGTCGGAGGTGTACGCCTCGCCGCGAGCGAGGTTGCGCAGGAACGCGCGCTGCGACGCGACCCGCGAGACGTCACCGATCGTCGTGTAGGTCTGCTCCCAGTCGACCGACAGGCCCAGCGTGCGCCAGAGGTCCTCGAAGGCCTTCTCGTCGATCGCGACGAGCTGCTCGCAGAGCTCGATGAAGTTGCGCCGGCTGATCGGGACCTGCTTCTTGGGGTCCGGCTTCTCGGGCGGCGTGAAGTCCTCGTCGTACGGCAGGGACGGGTCGCACCGCACACCGAAGTAGTTCTGGACGCGGCGCTCGGTCGGCAGCCCGTTGTCGTCCCACCCCATCGGATAGAAGACCTCCATGCCGCGCATGCGCTGGAAGCGCGCGACGAGGTCGGCGTGGGTGTAGGAGAAGACGTGGCCTACGTGCAGGGAGCCGGACACGGTCGGCGGCGGGGTGTCGATCGAGTACACCTGGGCGCGCGTCTTGGAGCGGTCGAACGCGTAGGTGCCACGCTCTTGCCACAGCGCGGACCACTTCTGCTCGAGCCCCTCCAGGGCAGGCTTCTCCGGCACGTTGCTCATGCGCCCAGTCTAGGAGGGGCGGGCGGTGCGCTGTGACCCGGTTCTTGCCTGTCCTCACGGGGAGGGCGGGCCTGCCTCCGCCCCGGCCGTGACGGCCTCCTCGGTCGGGTCGTGCGGTCCGGTGGCGACGTCGACGTCCTCCTTGTGCCCGAGCGGGCTCGGCCACCACATGTGGCGCCCGACGTCGAGGTTGAGCGCGGTCACCAGCACCGACCGGACGACGAGGGTGTCGAGCAGCACGCCGAATGCCACGGCGAAGCCGATCTCCGCGAAGAAGACGAGCGGAAGCGTGCCGAGGACCGCGAACGTGCCGGCGAGCACGAGGCCGGCCGACGTGATCACGCCGCCGGTCGCCGCCAGGCCGATGAGGGCACCCCGGCGCGTGCCGTAGCGCAGCGCCTCCTCGCGCACCCGGGTCATGAGGAAGATGTTGTAGTCGATCCCGAGCGCCACCAGGAACACGAACACGAACAGCGGGAACGACGTGTCGGTCCCCGCGAAGTCGAACACGTGACGGAACACCAGGGCGCTGACGCCGAGGGCCGCTCCGAAGGACAGGACCACCGTGGCCAGCAGGATCAGCGGCGCGACGACCGCCCGCAGCAGCACCATGAGGATGAGCAGCACGACCACGAGCACGGCCGGGATGATCACCCGGTTGTCGCGCGCGGACGCGGTCTGGATGTCGAGCGTGACCGCCGTCATCCCGCCCACCAGCGCGTCCGGGTCCACCGCGTCGAGGTCGCTGCGGAGCGACTCGATCTCGTCGTACGCGGCGTCGCTGTCGGGCTCGGCCTCGAGCGTGCCCTCCATGTAGGCCCAGTCGCCCTCGACGCGAGGCTCGGTGACGCTCCCGGGTGCGATCCCGTCGCTCGCCTGGAACGTCGCACGGACGTCGTCGGCGGTCTCGGGGCTCGACAGCACGACGACCGGAGCTCCCGCGCCGCCCGGGAAGTGCTCGGCGAGGACCTTCTCGCCCTTGACCGAGTCCGGCGTGCCGAGGAACGCCTCCTCGGTGCTCAGGCCGGTCGCGTTGAGCTGGAAGATGCCGAGGCTGGCGATCGCGAGCACCAGCGAGGTCGTCACCCACACGCGGCGCGGTGCGCGGGCGATCCGGCGGCCCACGCCGGCCCACAGGCCGTGGGAGCTCGGGTCGGGGTCGCGGTGGTGCGGGATGCGCGGCCAGAAGATCCAGCGTCCGAGGACCACCAGGAGCGCGGGGAGGAGCGTCAGCATCACGGCGAGGCCGCAGACGATCCCGATCGCGGCGACGGGACCCAGGCCGCGGGTGGAGGTCATCTGCGCGAGCAGGAGGCAGAGCATGCCGATCGCGACCGTCGCGCCGCTGGCGATGATCGCCGGTCCGGCGCGGTGCAGCGCGACCGCCATCGCCTCGCGGCGGCTCTCGTGCCGACGCAGCTCCTCGCGGTAGCGGGCGACCAGGAGCAGCGCGTAGTCGGTGCCGGCGCCGAAGACGAGCACGGTCAGGATGCTGGCGCTCTGACCGTCCACGGTGAGGTTGGCGTGCTTGGCGAGCAGGACGACGACCGCCTGCGCGACGGTGAGCGCGACACCGGCCGATATCACGGGGAGCAGCCACAGCACGGGGCTGCGGTAGGTGAAGAGGAGCAGCACGGTCACGACGCCGGCGGCGGCGAGGAGCAGCGTGCTGTCGATCCCCTCGAAGACCGCGGCGGAGTCTGCGGCCTGCCCGGCGGGACCGGTGACGAACGCCTCGAGGCCGTCGGGGCCGTCGTTCGCGGTCGCCTGGATGTCGTCGACGACGTCGGGCGCCTTGTTCCAGCCGTCGGCACCGAGGTTGAGCGGGACGATGATCTCGAGCGCCTCGCCGTCCTCCGACGGGATCGGCCCGACGACCTCGCCGTCGAGGTCGTCGCGCTGGGCGAACGTCGCCGCGTCCTCCTGCGCGGCGGCCATGTCGGCAGGCTGGATGCCGCCGTCGCGCTCGTACACCACGACAGCCGGGATCATGTTGGGGGAGGAGAACGTCTCCGCTGCCTTGAGGGCCTTCGTGGACTCGGCACTGCTGGGCAGCCAGTTCTCGGCCTCGTTCTCCTGGACGTCGGTCAGCTGCCCGGCCAGCGGGCCGAGCAGTCCGACCACGACCACCCAGAAGACGATGGCGATGGCAGGCGTGAAGCGGTGGTTGATCCATCCGGCGATCGATCGGTGCATGACGTTCCCCCTGGCTGCAACTCTTCGACCGTACGACCGGGCAGGCGTCGGGAAGTCATCGCTTGCATCCCTGGGATACTGGACGGTGATGACGAATCCCACCTACGTCGACGTGGAGCGCGCCCTGCTGGCGCGCTGGCCGGAGACCAAGCTCGAGCCGTCGCTGGACCGCATCCGTGCCCTGTGCCGGCTGATGGGCGACCCCCAGACGGCGTACCCGGTGATCCAGCTGACCGGCACCAACGGAAAGACCTCGACCGGCCGCATGATCGACGCGCTGCTGCGGGGCCTCGGCGTCCGGACGGGGCGGTTCACCAGCCCGCACCTGGTGTCGATGACCGAGCGGGTGAGCATCGACGGCGAGCCGCTGAGCGAGGAGCTGTTCGTCGAGGCGTACGCCGACGTCGCCGCGTACGCGCAGGTGGTCGACGACAGCCAGCCGATCCCGCTGTCCTACTTCGAGCTGATGGTCGGCCTGGCCTACCAGGCGTTCGCCGACGCGCCGGTGGACGTGGCCGTGGTCGAGGTCGGGATGGGCGGCACGTGGGACGCCACCAACGTCGTCGACGCGTCCGTGGCCGTGATCACGCCGATCGACGTCGACCACTCCCGCTACCTCGGTGACACGCCGGGCGACATCGCGGTGGAGAAGGCGGGGATCATCAAGCCGGGCGCCCAGGTCGTCGTCGCGCGCCAGCCCGAGGATGCCGCCGCCGAGATCGCGGCCCGGGCCACCGAGGTCGGGGCGACGCTGGTGCGCGAGGGCATCGAGTTCGGCGTCACCGCGCGGACGCCCGCCATGGGCGGACAGCTCCTGACGCTGCAAGGGCTCGGGGCGTCGTACGACGAGGTCTTCCTGCCGCTCTTCGGTGAGCACCAGGCCCACAACGCCTCGTACGCCCTCGCGGCCGTGGAGGCGTTCACCGGCGGCAAGGAGCTGGACGCGCAGATCGTGCGCGACGCGTTCGCGAGCGTCACCTCGCCGGGCCGGCTCGAGATCGTGCGCCGCAGCCCGACGGTGGTCCTCGACGCGGCCCACAACCCGGCGGGTGCGCGGGCGACCGCCGAGGCCGTGCAGGAGGCGTTCTCGTTCACGCCGCTGATCGGCGTGGTCGGCGTGATGGCCGACAAGGAGGTCGACGAGATCCTCCAGGCGTTCGAGCCGGTGATGGCCGAGATCGTGTGCACCCAGAACGCGACGAGCCGGGCGATGCCCGCGCACGAGCTGGCCGACGTGGCGGAGGGCATCTTCGGCACGGACCGCGTGCACGTGGCCAAGCGCCTCCCGGACGCGATCGAGAAGGCGGTCGCGCTCGCCGAGAGCGAGCGGTACGGCGAGGGGGTCGGGGGCGGCGGTGTCCTCGTGACGGGGTCGGTGGTGACCGCGGGAGAGGCGCGCGTGCTGCTCGCGCCGAAGGAGTCGGTGGACTGATGCGCGGGATGTGTGCAGGGGTTCTGTTCTTCGAGGCGATCGTCCTCGCGCTGGCGACGCCGGTGATGATCCAGGTCGAGGACGTCCCGCCGGGCGTCGCGCTCACGTGGGGGCTGGGGCTGGCGGGGCTGGCGCTGGTCACCTCGGGGCTGCTGCGGTTCCCGTGGGCGTACGGCCTGGGCTGGCTCGTGCAGGTCGGTGCGGTGGCGATGGGGTTCGTGATGCCGATCGCGTTCTTCGTCGGCGGCATGTTCGCCGCGATCTGGACGACGGCGTGGGTGCTGGGCCGGCGGATCGAGCGCGACCGGGCGGCCAACCCCGAGTTCTACGCCCGCTGAGGCCCCCGGGACCGGCCTCGCTAGGCTTCGCTGCATGTCCGAACGCACTCTGGTCCTGCTCAAGCCCGACGCCGTCCGCCGCGGGCTGGTCGGGGAGATCCTCGGCCGCTACGAGACGAAGGGCCTGAGCATCGTCGCGATGTGGTTCGGGACGATCGACGGCGACCAGGCCGACGCCCACTACGCCGAGCACGTCGAGCGCGACTTCTACCCGCCGCTGCGCGCGTTCGTGACGTCCGGCCCGATGGCGGCGCTGGTGCTCGAGGGTGACGCGGCGATCGACGTCGTCCGTCTCCTCAACGGCGCGACCGACGGTCGGGTCGCGGCACCCGGCACCATCCGCGGCGACCTCTCGCTGTCCAACCGCGAGAACCTCGTCCACGGCTCCGACTCCGCGGAGTCCGCCGCGCGCGAGATCGCGCTCTGGTTCCCCGACCTGGGCTGAGCGCCCGGTCCGCGTGAGGTACGTCGAGCCGGACCCGTCGCTGCCCGAGGTCCCGCTCGCCGGTGGCGACGTGACCGACGGGCTGGTCCGGGTCGGCGCCACGGTCCGTCGTCCGACCGGCCCGCACAGCCGGCTGGTCGTCGACGTCCTGACGCACCTGGAGGCGGTCGGCTTCGTGGGTGCGCCTCGGTTCCTCGGCACCGACGCTTCCGGACGGCAGGTCCTGTCGTACGTCCCCGGCGAGGTCGCGTCGCGCCCGCGCCCCGGCTGGGTCGCCGACGAGGCGCGGATGGTCAGCGTCGCCCGGCTGCTGCGCCGGTACGACGACGCGGTCGCGCCCCTGGGCATCCCTGCGTCGGCCGACGGCGCCCACCTCGCGGCGCCTGCGGACGCCCCACGCCGCGTCGCCGGGCCACCCGAGCTGGTCGGGCACCTCGACGTCACCCCTGACAACGTCGTCTTCGTCGACGGGGAGGCGGCCGCCCTCATCGACTTCGACTTCGCCCGCCCGGCGACGCGGACCGAGGAGGTGCAGAACCTCCTCCTGTGGTGGGCGCCCCTCGTACCCCCGCAGGACCGCCCGGACGTGCTCCGGGAGGTGGACGCGTTCGCGCGCACCCGCCTGCTCGTGGAGGCGTACGGTCTCGGGCCGGCCGATCGTGGACGCCTGGTCGACGTCGTCGAGAACGCCGCGGCCCGCTCCTGGTTCCTCATGCGGGAGCGCGCCGAGCGCCTCGGCGGTGGTTGGGCGCGGATGTGGTCCGAGGGCGTGGGGGACGCGATCCGCAGGCGGCAGGCGTGGATCGCCGCGCACCGCGACACGCTGGTGCGTGCCGTGGGGGCCTGACGGGGGTCGACGAGCGCGTTCAGCGGAAGGCGGACTGCTCGGTGGGGACGAGCCGGAGCTCCTCGACGGCTGCCGACCGGAGGGCCGCGAGCACGCGGTCCGACGACGCGGCGGAGCCGAGCCTGCGCACGTGCGTGGCGTGGTCGGCCTCGGACGCGAACCGGGCGACCCGAACGTAGGCGCGGACGTCCTCGCGCACCGGAAGGGCGGGATAGGCGTTGACGACGTCGGCCGAGGCGTACGCGGCGACCCGCGCGGAGCCCAGCCCTGCCAGGGCCGCGTCGCCGCCGTCCGCCATGAGCATGGCGAAGCCGTCCAGGTCGTCGGGTCGGTAGAGGGTCACGACGACGAGCCCTCCGACGCCTGCGGGGGCGGAGACGGGGAGGGCGCCCGCAGCGACCGGGCGGAGGAGCAGGACGTCGTCCCACGCGAGCATCGTCGCGTTCGCGGCGTCCCGGTGCCGTGCCCAGGCCGGACCGCCGTAGAACGCGCGGAGGGACGCGCCCCGGCTCGCCGGGTCGTCGAACCCGCGCAGCCAGACGAACGCGTCGGGGCGGTCGAGGTCACGGAACTGCCCGAGGACCGACATCCCTGCCTCCTCCTGCGGGGCCACCAGATCCGCTTCGAACAGGCGGATCAGGGTCTCGCGCTCCCCGGGACGGAGGACGTAGCGGCGGAGCTCGACGAGCGCGGTGCGGGCGGCCATGGCCTCACCCTGCCAGCGGGGACCGACACGTCGAGACGTACGGCGGGGCGGCTGCGAGCAGTGGTGTCATCTTCTTGCGCAATCTTTGGCGCATCCTTGCAGACAGGTGACGTTCCAGAGCGCTAGGGTTTCGTCATGGCTCGACGTATCGCTGAGGTGGCGGCCCGGTCCGGAGTGAGCGAGGCCACGGTCAGTCGCGTCCTCAACGGCAAGCCCGGCGTCTCGGAGGCGACCCGCTCGACCGTCCTCACGGCCCTCGACGTGCTCGGCTACGAGCGCCCCAGCAAGCTCCGCGGCGAGCGCGCCAGGCTCGTCGGCCTCGTCCTGCCCGAGCTCCAGAACCCGATCTTCCCCGCCCTGGCCGAGGTCGTCGGGGCCCACCTGGCGCAGCACGGGCTGACCCCGGTGCTCTGCACGCGGACCGCCGGGGGTGTGGGGGAGTCGGAGTACGTCGACCTCCTCCTCGAGCAGCAGGTGGCCGGCGTCGTCTTCGCCGGGGGCGACTACAGCCAGGCCGACGCCGACCACGCGCACTACGAGCGTCTGGTCAACCGCAAGCTGCCGGCGGTCCTCATCAACGCGGCCATCGACGAGCTGCCCTTCCCCCGCGTGGTCTGCGACGACGCGATCGCGGCCGAGCAGGCGGTCGGGCACCTGCTGTCGCTCGGCCACACCCGGATCGGCTTCGTCCTGGGCCCGTCGGACCACCTGCCCTCGGAGCGCAAGCTGGCCGCCGCCGCGCAGGTCCTCGAGCGCGCCGGCACGCCCCTCGACCCCTCCCTCGTGGAGCGCAGCCTCTACTCGCTGCAGAGCGGGCAGGCGGCCGCGACCCGCCTCCTCAAGCGGGACGTGACCGGCATCGTGTGCGCCAGCGACCCGCTGGCCCTCGGCGCGATCCGCGCGGTGCGGCGGCTTCGTCTCGCGGTCCCGGAGGACGTCTCGGTCGTGGGTTACGACGACTCGGCGTTCATGAGCTCGACCGACCCGCCGCTGACCACCGTCCGCCAGCCGATCGAGGCGATGGGGCGGGCGGCGATCACGCTGCTGCTGCGGCAGATCTCCGGTGCTCCGACGCCCGCGGACGACATCTACTTCGAGCCGGAGCTGGTGGTCCGTCGGTCGACGGGCGCTGCAAAGTTGCGAAATTAATTACATCCTGTCGAGTTCTTGCGGCGCGCTGATCGACGTGCGTAACCTCTCGTTCACCTTCGAGAGTGAGGCAGGACACAGTGACAGCACGACGTGCGACCGGCCCGGTCGCCGTTCATCCCGATCCGCACGTGGCAGACCCCGCCGGCGCTCGCGAGTCGGACTGGTGGCGGAGCGCGGCCATCTACCAGGTCTACCCGCGCAGCTTCGCCGACGCGGACGGCGACGGCACGGGTGACCTCGCCGGGGTGCGTGCCCGCCTCCCGTACCTTCGCGACCTCGGCGTCGACGCGATCTGGTTCACGCCGTGGTACCCGTCGCCGATGGCCGACGGCGGCTACGACGTCGCCGACTACCGCGCGATCGACCCGACCTTCGGCACCCTCGACGAGGCGGAGCGGCTGATCGCCGACGCTCTCGACTTCGGCATCCGCACGATCATCGACGTCGTCCCCAACCACATCTCGGACGCCCACGAGTGGTTCCAGGCCGCGCTGGCGGCGGAGCCGGGGTCGCCGGAGCGGGAGCGCTTCTGGTTCCGTCCCGGTCGCGGCGAGGACGGCGGCGAGGCACCGAACTCGTGGACCTCGGAGTTCGGCGGACCGGCCTGGTCGCGGGCGCACCGCCCCGACGGGACGCCCGAGGAGTGGTACCTGCACCTCTTCTCCGCCGAGCAGCCCGACCTCAACTGGGGCCACCCCGACGTCCGCCAGGAGTACGAGGACGTGCTGCGGTTCTGGTTCGACCGGGGTGTCTCCGGCGTCCGGATCGACTCGGCCGCGCTCCTCGCGAAGGACGCCGCACTGCCCGAGGTGCCCGAGGTCCACGGGCCGGGCGCGCACCCGTACGTCGACCGCGACGAGCTCCAGGAGATCTACCGGAGCTGGCGCAAGATCGCAGAGTCGTACGGCGGGGACCGCGCCCTGATCGGGGAGATCTGGCTGCCCGACACCGAGCGGTTCGCGCGCTACCTGCAGCCCGACGTGCTCCACACCGCCTTCAACTTCGACTACATGACGGCGCCGTGGCACGCCGACCGGCTGCGCAGCTCGATCGACACCACGCTCGACATGCACGCCAAGGTCGGGGCACCGGCCACCTGGGTGCTGTCGAACCACGACGTCACCCGGCCGGTCACCCGCTACGGCCGCGAGGACACCGCGTTCGCGTTCGCGACCAAGCGCTTCGGGACGCCGACCGACCTCGCGCTCGGACGGCGTCGCGCCCGGGCCGCCGCGCTGCTCGCGATGGCGCTGCCCGGGTCGTACTACATCTTCCAGGGCGAGGAGCTCGGACTGCCCGAGGTCGAGGACATCCCGCACGAGCGCCGGCAGGACCCGATGTACGCCCGGTCCGAGGGCGTCGATCCCGGGCGGGACGGGTGCCGCGTCCCGCTGCCGTGGTCCGGGGACCACCCGCCGTACGGGTTCGGGCCGGGCAGCGCCGACACGTGGCTGCCGCAGCCCGAGGACTGGGCCGGCCTCACTGCCGAGGCGCAGTCGGCGGACCCGGCGTCGATGCTCTCGCTCTACCGCGTCGCGCTGCTCGTCCGCCGCACGCACCCCGACCTCGGCGACGGGCCGATGGCGTGGCTCGAGTCCCGACCAGGGGTGCTCGCCTTCACCCGGGGCGACTCCTTCGCCTGCGTGGCCAACCTCACCGGCGCACCGGTCGACCTCCCCGCGAACGACCAGATCTGGGTCGCGAGCGCCGCGCTGGAAGGAGGTCGCCTCCCGGCGGACGCCACCGCCTGGCTCCGGCTCCCGCCGACCACCGCGTGACCCCAGCGCGGCACCACCCGACGTCTCTCGCACCGTGCACCCCCGTGGACGACAGCCGTCCACCCATGAAGGAGAAGATCCATGAAGCTGTACCGGAAGCGGATCGCGGCGGTCCTCGCCGTGACCGCGTCGGCGACCGTCCTCGCGGCCTGCGGGTTCGGCGACGACGACACCAACGAGGACGGCAAGGTCACCATCACCGTCGAGGGCTGGCGCCCCGGTGACGAGCAGGCGACCGCCGACTCCGTGAAGGACCTGGTGAAGGAGTTCAACAAGGAGAACCCCGACATCGTGGTCGAGCCCAAGGAGTGGGAGTGGAAGGCAGAGACCTTCCCGGCCCAGCTCGCCGGCGGCACCCTCCCCACGACGTTCCGGGTCCCGTTCACCGACACCCTCGGCCTCGTCCAGCGCCAGCAGATCGCCGACGTGACCAAGCAGGTCCAGGCCCTGCCGTACGCCGACAGCTTCAACGCCAGCGTGCTCGCGGCCGCCCAGGACGCCGACGGCAACATCTACGGGCTCCCGAGCGACGTCTACGGGATGGGGCTGCACTACAACCGACAGCTGTTCGAGGAGGCGGGGCTCGATCCCGACAAGCCGCCGACGACGTGGGACGAGGTGCGGCAGTACGCCCAGCAGATCACCGACAAGACGGGACAGCCGGGCTACGCCCAGATGACCAAGGACAACACCGGCGGCTGGCTGCTCACCACGCTGACGTACGCGCACGGCGGGCGGATCGAGGAGACCGACGGCGACAAGACCACGGCCGTCATCGACAACCCGCAGACCGCCGAGGTCCTGCAGATGCTCAAGGAGATGCGCTGGGACGACAAGTCGATGGGGAGCAACCTCCTCCTCGACTGGGCGGGCATCAACCAGGCGTTCGCCGCGGGCAAGGTCGGCATGTACGTCGGCGGCTCCGACGTCTACAACGCGCTGGTCACCACCAACAGCGTCGACCCGGACACCTACGGGCTCACCGTCGTCCCGCTCACCGACAGCCCGGAGGCGGGCATCCTCGGCGGCGGCTCGGTGTCGGTGGTCAACGCCAAGGCCAGCGACGCGGAGAAGGAGGCCGCGGTGAAGTGGAACGACTTCTTCCGCGTCCGCAAGCTCGTCGACGAGGACGCCGCGGTCCTCGACGCCAAGACGCTGGCCGCGAGCGACCAGCCGATCGGGACGCCTCTCCTGCCGGTCTTCGACGAGGAGACCTGGAAGCAGCAGCGCGAGTGGATCGCCGACTACATCAACGTCCCGGTGGACCAGATGACCGGCTTCACCGACAACATCTTCGCCCAGCAGCTCGTCGCGGAGCCGCCGTCGCACACGCAGGAGGTCTACGGGGTGCTCGACGCCGTGGTGCAGAAGGTGCTGAGCGACGAGAATGCCGACATCGCCGAGCTCCTGGCGGAGGCGAACGACAAGGCCGACCAGATCCTGTCGCAGTGAGTCCCGCGCGCCGGCGGAGCCACCCCTACCTCCGCCGGCGCGCGTACCAACCCGTTCCCCCGACCGACCTCCCCGCCCCAGGAGCCGCATGACCGCCGACGCCCCACCTCGGCCCCGTCCCCGCCGGACCCCGCTCACGTGGATCCGCGGAGGAGGGCTCAGCACCGTCGTGCTGCTGCTGCCGATGCTGCTCGTCTTCGGGCTGTTCTCCTGGTGGCCGATCGCCCGCTCGTTCGTGATGAGCCTGCAGGTCACCAACCTCGTCGGCCCCGCCCAGTGGGTCGGCCTCGACAACTTCCAGGCCGTGCTCGCCGACCCGATGCTAGGCACGGCGCTGTGGAACACGCTCTACTTCGCGCTGCTCGCGCTGATCTTCGGCTACCCCGTGCCGCTGGTGCTGGCGGTGCTGATGAGCGACCTGCGGCGCGGCAAGGGGCTCTACTCGACGCTGGCCTACCTCCCCGTCGTGGTTCCGCCCGCGGTGGCGGTGCTGCTCTGGAAGTTCTTCTACGACGCGAGCCCGAGCGGCGTCTTCAACACGATCCTCGGGTGGGTCGGACTCGGTCCGGTGCCGTGGCTCGAGTCCACGACCTGGGCGATGCCGTCGCTGGTCGTGGAGGCGACCTGGGCTGCGGCCGGCGGCACGGTGATCATCTACCTCGCCGCGCTGGTGGCCGTGCCGCCGGAGCTGTACGACGCGGCCGAGATCGACGGCGCCGGGATCTGGCGCAAGGTCTGGCACGTGACCGTCCCGCAGCTGCGGGCGATCATGCTCATCACCCTCGTGCTCCAGGTGATCGGCACCGCGCAGGTCTTCCTCGAGCCGTTCCTCTTCACCGACGGCGGACCGGACAACTCGACGACGACCCTGCTGCTGCTCGTGTACGACTACGCCTTCGGCAACAGCCTCGGCGGCGACTACGGCAAGGCGACGGCGCTGAGCCTGATGCTGGCCGCCGGTCTGGCCGTCCTCTCCGCGGTGTACTTCCGCCTGACGCGCAAGTGGAGCGACTCATGAGCCTCGACGCCCCCAGCCGACCGGCCGAGGTCGCCGCCGCCTCCGCGGCGACCGCCGAGGCCGCCGCGGGCTCACGGCGGGCGGCGCGCCGCGCTGCCCGGGGTGCGCGCCGTCGCGAGGCGGACGCCCGCGGCTTCACCTCTGGTCACGACCTGCGCCGTCCGAACGTGCTGTGGACGCGGCGCGTGCTCAACGCCCTCGTCCTCGTGGGGCTCGTGGTGGTCGCGCTCGGACCGCTCCTGTGGCTCGCGAAGGCGGCCATCACCCCGACGCAGGACACGCTGCGCAACCCGATGGCGCTCTTCCCGAACGGCACCGACTGGGCGAACCTCACGACCGCGTGGGTGGACCTGAACCTCGGGCTGTACTTCGTCAACACGATCGTGATCGCGCTCGGCTCGTGGCTCACGCAGATGGTGGTCGCGACGACGGGCGGCTACGTGCTCGCGATCGTGCGGCCGCGCTACGGCAAGGTCCTGTACGGGCTCGTGCTCGCGACGCTGTTCGTCCCGACGGTGGTGCTCCTGGTGCCGCTCTACCTCACGGTGCTCGACGTGCCGTTCGTGCACGTGTCGCTGCTCAACACGTTCTGGGGTGCGTTCCTGCCCGCCGGCGCCAGCGCCTTCAACGTCGTGCTGGTCAAGCGGTTCCTGGACAACCTCCCGCGGGAGATCATCGAGGCCGCCCGGGTCGACGGCGCGGGTCCGTTCCGGCTGTTCGTGTCGATCGTCCTGCCGATGTCGCGCCCGATCCTCGGCGTCGTCTCGGTGTTCGCGGTCCTGGCGGCGTGGAAGGACTTCCTCTGGCCGCTGCTGGTCCTTCCCGACCCGGAGCTGCAGCCGCTCTCGGTCCGCCTCCCGACCCTCGCTCCGAAGACGGAGCTCGACGTCTTCCTCGCCGCGCTGCTGCTGTCCACGGCGGTGCCGATCGCGTTCTTCCTGCTCTTCCAGCGGTTCTTCCTCCGCGGCGGCGGGCTCGGCGGTGCGGTCAAGGGCTGAGGTCCGGCGGGGCGGGCGCTAGGGCGTGTCTCCCCGGGAAGGCCGCGGCCCCGACCTAGCCTGAGCGCATGTCCTTCCCCTTGCGCAGCCTGCTCGGGCGCGACATGGCGGTCGACCTGGGCACGGCGAACACCCTCGTCTACGTACGAGGCAAGGGCGTCATGCTCGACGAACCGTCGGTCGTGGCCCTCGCTGCGCAGACCCACGAGATCCTCGCCGTGGGGTCGGAGGCCAAGCGGATGCACGGCCGCACGCCGGACGCGATCTCCGTGATCCGACCCATGAAGGACGGCGTCATCGCGGACTTCGAGGCGTGCGAGCACATGCTGCGGCTGTTCATCCAGCAGGTGCACCGCAGGCGCTACTTCACCAAGCCCCGCCTCGTGGTGTGCGTCCCGAGCGCGATCACCTCGGTCGAGCAGCGGGCCGTCCGCGAGGCCGGCTACCAGGCCGGCGCGCGGCAGGTGTTCATCGTCGAGGAGCCGATGGCGGCCGCGCTCGGAGCCGGGCTGCCCGTGCACGAGCCGACCGGCAACATGATCGTCGACGTCGGGGGCGGTACGACGGAGGTCGCCGTGATCGCCCTCGGCGGCATCGTCGCCTCCCGCTCGATCCGCACCGCGGGCGACGACATGGACGAGGCGATCGTCGCGTGGTTCAAGAAGGAGCACGCGCTCCTGCTCGGGGACCGTACGGCCGAGGACCTCAAGGTCGCGGCGGGCTCGGCGTTCCCGATGCCCGACGAGCGCACCGTCCACGTGCGCGGGCGCGACCTCGTCGGAGGCCTCCCGCGGACGGTCGACGTGACCGCCGCGGAGGTGCGCCGGGCGCTGGAGGAGCCGGTCGCCGCGATCGTCGACGCGGTCCGGAGCACGCTCGACCTGACTCCGCCCGAGCTCGCCGGCGACATCATGGACCGCGGCATCGTCCTCACCGGGGGCGGCGCTCTCCTGCACGGGCTGGACGACCGGATCCGTCACGAGACCAAGATCCCG
Source organism: Mumia spirodelae (assembly GCF_050632745.1). NCBI lineage: Bacteria > Bacillati > Actinomycetota > Actinomycetes > Propionibacteriales > Nocardioidaceae > Mumia > Mumia spirodelae. The sequence goes on from NZ_JBODSD010000001.1 coordinate 1,272,043, forward strand.
GTCCACGTCGTCGACGACCCGCTCCACTCCGTCGCGCTCGGTGCCGGCAAGTGCGTCGAGGAGTTCGACGCCCTCCAGCAGGTGCTGACCTCCGAGCCTCGCAGGTGATCCGGTGGCCAGGACCCGGACCCGTCCCGACCACGAGCCACGCCGTCCGCGCACGGTGCTGCTCGTGCTGCTGCTCGCCGCCGTCGCCCTGATCAGCGTCGACCTCTCCGGTGCAGGGTCGCCTGCACGGACCCTCGCCGGCACCGTGCTCGGCCCGCTCGAGTCCGGCGCGAACCGCCTGCTGTCCCCGTTCGGCGTGGACACCTTCGCGACCCGCGACGAGCTGCGCGACGAGAACGCCGACCTCGCGGCGGAGAACGCCCGCCTGCGCGGCCTGGTCGCGTCCTCCGACGTCGACCGCACCCGCCTGGCGGAGTACGACGCGCTGGCGGACTTCGCGACGTCGGCCGACCTCGAGACCGTCACCGCCCACGTGGTCGGGATCGGTGCCGCGCAGTCCTTCCGGCGTACCGTCACGCTCGACGCGGGCACCTCGCGGGGCGTGCGGCGCGACATGACCGTCCTCGGTCCTGACGGGCTGGTGGGGCGCGTGATCAGCGCGACCCCGACCAACGCGGTCGTCCTCCTGATCGTGGACGCCGACTCCGTGGTCGGGGCGCGGCTCGGTGCCGAGCACGAGCTCGGGATGCTGCGCGGTGACGGCAGCCTCTCGGGATCGGGTCGCCTGACCCTCGAGGTGCTCGACCGTACGACGGTCCCGAAGGTCGGCGACCCGATCGTCTCCTGGGGCTCGCGGGGCGGTGTCCCGTACATCGCCGGCGTCCCGGTCGGTCGCGTCGAGAAGGTCGTCGAGTCGCCGCGCGACGAGACGGCGACGGTGACCGTGGCGCCGTACGTCGACTTCTCCTCCCTCGACACCGTCTCCGTCGTGGTCGGCGCGCGGCAGGGCTCGTGACCGTGGACGCCCGACGTGTCGCGCTCGTCGTCGCGCTGCTGGTCGCGGCGGTGGTCGTCCAGGTGAGCGTGCTCGCCCCGCTGGTCCCGACCGCCGTCGTCCCCGACGTGGTGCTGGTCGTGGTGGTCGCGGTCGGGCTGTGCCGTGGCGCGGCCGACGGGGCCTGGGCGGGGTTCGTCGGTGGTCTCCTCCTCGACGCCGCGCCTCCTGCGGACCACGTGCTCGGGCAGTGGGCGCTCGCGCTCACGGTCGCGGGCTACCTCGCGGGCACCGTCGACCGCGGCAGCCGCCCGTCATGGCTGAGCGACAGCCTCACGGTCGCCGCGGCCGCGTTCGTCGGGACGTCGCTCTTCGCGCTCACCGCCCTCGTGCTGGGGGAGCCGGGCGTGGACGTCGCGACCGTGCTCCCGGTCGTCGCGCTGGCTGTCGTGTACGACGTGGTGCTCGGCCTCGCCGTGGTGCCGGGCGTCCGCGCCCTGCTCGGGCGGCTGGAGCCGGCACCGCGGGTCAGGTGGTGAGCGTGCGTCGCAGCCGGGCGAGGGTCGTCGTGGTGCAGGTGCTGGTCGTCGCGCTGTTCGCGACCCTGCTCGCCCGCCTCTGGTACGTGCAGGTGGTCGGCGGCGACGAGTACCAGGCGCGTGCGGAGAACAACGCCAACCGCCAGGTCGTCGTGCAGCCGCAGCGCGGTCTCGTCGTCGACGCGATGGGGAGGGCGCTTGCCGCGAACCGGGTGACGTGGGTGGTCACCGTGGACCGGTCACGGCTGACGCGGCTCGACCCGGAGGAGCAGACCGAGGTCCTGGGACGCCTGGCGACGCTGGTCGACCTGAAGTACGACGTGCTGCTCGACCGCATCAAGCTCTGCGGCGAGGAGGGCGCGCCCGAGCCGCCGGTGTGCTGGAACGGCTCGCCGTACGAACCCGTGCCGGTCGCCCAGGACGTCCCGAGCGACGTGGCGCTGTCGCTGTCGGAGCGGGCCGAGGAGTTCCCGGCGGTCGCCGCCGAGCAGCGGTCCGTGCGCGCCTACCCGAGCCCCGAGGGCGTCAACGCCGCACAGCTGCTCGGCTACGTCAGCCCGATCACCGCCGACGAGTACGACGCGGCGCGCGCGAGCGACGACGAGACCCTCAACGCGGCGTCCGTCGTGGGGCGGGCCGGGGTGGAGCGCAGCTACGACGCCGACCTGCGGGGCGTACCCGGGACGACGGGCAAGTCGGTGGACTCGCACGGCCGCGTGATCGCCGAGGGCGACGCCGTGGACCCCGAGGCCGGCAGCACGCTGGTCACCAGCATCGACGCGCGCGTCCAGGCGCTCGCCGAGACCCAGCTCGAGAAGGCGATCAAGAAGGCCCGCACGACCCACGACGACGTCACCGGCCGCGACTACGAGGCCACCGCCGGCGCCGCCGTGGTCCTCGACCCCGACGACGGGAGGGTGATCGCGGCGGCCAGCTATCCGTCGTACGACCCGCAGGTCTGGGTCGACGGCATCACCGACCGGCAGCTCAAGGCGCTCTACGCCGACGACTCCGGCACGCCGCTGCTCTCGCGGGTCACGCAGGCGCAGCTCGCCCCGGGCTCGACGTGGAAGCCCTTCGTCGCCGCAGGTGCCCTCGAGGACCGGTGGGACACCGGCTCGCGGCTGAACTGCTCGTCCGGGCTGCAGGTCGGCAACCGCTGGTTCAAGAACTATGAGTCGGCGTCGTACGGCCCGATCGGATTCGACCAGGCGCTCTCGGTCTCGTGCGACACGTTCTTCTACCGGATCGCGTACGAGGCCTGGATGGAGCAGGGCGGCAGCGAGGCCGACACCGACGTGCACGACCCGCTGGTCGAGATGGCGCGGGCGTTCGGCTTCGGCGAGCGCACCGGCATCGACATCCCCGGCGAGGCGAGCGGCCGGATCGGAGACCGGCAGTGGCGCCAGGACTACTGGAAGGCCAACAAGGACCGCTACTGCAAGATCGCCGCGAAGCCGGAGAAGGTGAAGAGCGCCTACCTGCGGCTGTTCGCACGGGAGTTCTGCGCCGACGGCTACGTCTACCGGGCGGGCGACGCGGTGAACTTCTCGATCGGGCAGGGCGAGACGCTGGTGACACCGCTGCAGCTCGCGACGGCGTACGCGGCGCTGGCCAACGGCGGCACGCTGTACGAGCCGCGGGTCGGGAAGGCGGTGCTGGCCGCGGACGGCTCCGTGGTGCGCGACATCGCGCCGAAGAAGGCGGGCCGCGTGCCGGTGACGAAGAAGCACCTGAAGTACATCGACGACGCGCTCCTCGACACCGCCAGGACCGGCACGATGGCGTGGAAGATGGGGGGCTTCCCGCTCGACCAGGTCAAGCTCCGCTCCAAGACCGGCACCGCCGAGGTCACCGGGCGGCAGACGACCGGCTGGGTGGCGTCGTACGACGACAACTACGTGGTCGTGATGATGATGGAGCAGGGCGGCACCGGCTCCGGCTCCTCCGGCGAGGCGGTGCGGGCGATCTGGGAGGGTCTGTACGGCATCAAGGACGGCAAGGTCCACCGCGACCAGGCCCTGATGCCGGACGGGCGACCCCCGAAGACGCTCCCGCGGGTCGCCTCCGACGGCAAGATCCTGGCGCCGGTCTCCCCCCGGAAGAAGGACGACCGGTGAGCGGCCGGGGGACGGTACGCCCCGCGCTGAGGCCCGGGGCGTCGGTGCGGACCGCGTGGGGAGACGTCGACCTTCCGCTGGTCGCGTCCGCGCTCGGGCTGTCGGTGATCGGCATGCTGCTGGTGTGGTCCGCGACCGCGTCGCGCGACGACCTGACCGGCGGTGACCCGACGGCGTACCTCGTCAAGCAGGCCACGAATGTCGTCATCGCGGTCGGGCTCGGCGCCATCATGGCGGCGACCGACCGGCGGTGGATCCGCCTGTGGGCGCCGGTGGTCTACGGCGCTGCGGTGGTCGGTCTCGCGCTCGTGTTCGTGCCCGGGATCGGCGCGGTCGTCAACGGGTCGCGCTCGTGGCTCCAGGTGGGCGGGCTGTCCCTCCAGCCGGCGGAGCTCGCCAAGCTCGGGGTCGTGCTCGTCATGGCGCTGCTCTTCGCCGAGCGGACCGAGGGCGCGATGCGGCGTACCGTCCGGTCCTCCGACGTCCTGCTCGCGCTGGCGTGCGCCGGGGTCCCGGCCGCGCTGATCCTCGCCCAGCCCGACCTGGGGACGCTGATGGTGCTGGTCGCGATCGTGCTCGGCGTGCTCGCGGTCGCGGGCGTCCGGCTCCTGTGGCTCGGCGGGCTGGTCGCGGCCGGGCTCGCCGTGGTCGTCGTGGCGGTGTCCGTCGGGCTGATCGAGGAGTACCAGGTCCTGCGGTTCGAGGCGTTCACCGATCCCGACCTCGACCCGCGCGGCGCTGGCTACAACACGGTGCAGGCGCGGATCGCGATCGGCAACGGGGGACTGCTCGGGCAGGGCCTCTTCCACGGGACGCAGACGCAGGCCGGATTCGTGCCCGAGCAGCACACCGACTTCGTGTTCACGGTGGCGGGGGAGGAGCTCGGGCTGCTCGGCGCCGGGCTCGTCGTGGTCCTGCTCGCGGTGCTGGTCTGGCGCTGCCTGCGGATCGCGCAGCGCGCCGACGACCTCTTCGACCGGCTGGCGGCCGCCGGGATCGGGTGCTGGTTCGGCTTCCAGGCGTTCCAGAACATCGGGATGTCGCTCGGGATCATGCCCGTGACCGGGGTGCCGCTCCCGTTCGTCTCGTACGGCGGCACCGCGCTGTTCGCGTCGGCGATGGCGGTCGGCCTGCTGGTCGCGATCGGACGCCGCAGCGCGCCCCCGGCGGTCGTGGTCCAGTCCCGCGCCGTCCGCTCCCGCTGAAAGCGCCGCGAAACCACCGCGCAAGCGGTCGTGCCGATCGTGGGGACGTCAACGTCCCGACGACCGGAAGGAACCATGCCCATGCGTGGACAGAAGCATCTCGTGGTGCTGGTGGGAGCACTCGCCCTCGTCGCCACGGTCCTGGGGTGGACCGCCTCGGCGGCGCCCACCCCGAAGGCGGCCCCGAACGCACCCGCGGCCACGACGCTGTCGAAGGCCCAGGTCACGACCCTCGACGCCAAGCTCGCCGCGGTCTCCCGGCGGGCGAAGGTCAAGCCCGTCCGTACGGCGGTCAACCAGCTGTCGTGGGAAGGCGGGAACGTCGTCCTGACCCTCCCGCTGCCGGGGGAGAGGAAGGCGCGCGCCCGAGGCGAGGCACGCGTGGCGACGAAGGCGGCTGCGTGCGCGTACGGGTATGCGTGCCTCTACGAGAAGGCGGCCTACAGGGGTGGCCGGCTGTCGTTCAAGACGTGCGCCTTCCGGTACTTGTCGAAGTACGGCTGGGTCAACAGGACCTCGTCCTGGAAGAACAACCAGACCAAGGGCACCTACTCGACCCTGCAGTACTGGACGGGCAAGAACCGCGCCGTTCTCAACGCGACGAACGCGCCCAGCTCGGTCTGGTACGTCGGGGGCCCGAGCGACGACCGGGCCGACTACATCCGCGTGTGCTGAGCCGGAGGGATCGGCATCCGCCCGTGAGGGGCGCACGGGACCCCGGCGACGAATTCGGCCGCTGGGGTCCCGCTCGTTACTCTGGTGAGCATGTCCGCGCAGCACCTCGACGACACCCGCATCGCGTCGGTCTTCGACCGGCTCGAGCCGATCCTCCCGACGATCAGCAAGCCGATCCAGTACGTCGGCGGCGAGCTCAACTCCGTCGTCAAGGACTGGGACGCCGCCGACGTCCGGTGGGCGCTGATGTATCCCGACGCGTACGAGGTCGGCCTCCCCAACCAGGGCGTCCAGATCCTGTACGAGGTCCTCAACGAGCGCGACTGGCTCCTGGCCGAGCGCACCTACGCGGTGTTCCCGGACATGGAGGCGGCGATGCGCGAGCACGGCATCCCGCAGTTCACGGTCGACACCCACCGTCCGGTGCGGGCGTTCGACCTGCTCGGCGTCTCGTTCTCGACCGAGCTCGGCTACACCAACCTGCTCACCGCGCTCGACCTGGCGGGCATCCCGCTGCACGCCGTGGACCGCACCGACGCGGACCCGGTCGTCCTCGCGGGTGGTCACGCGGCGTTCAACCCCGAGCCGATCGCGGACTTCGTCGACGCCGCCGTGCTGGGCGACGGCGAGGAGATCGTCCTCAAGATCAGCGACGTGGTCCGCGAGTGGAAGGCCGAGGGGCGTCCCGGTGGCCGCGACGAGGTGCTGATGCGCCTGGCCCGCTCGGGCAGCGTCTACGTGCCGAAGTTCTACGACGTCGCCTACCTCCCCGACGGCCGCATCCAGCGTGTCGCCCCCAACCGGCCGGGCGTCCCGTGGCGGGTCACGAAGCACACGCTGATGGACCTCGACCAGTGGCCGTACCCGAAGAACCCGCTCGTCCCGCTCGCCGAGACCGTCCACGAGCGCTACTCCGTGGAGATCTTCCGCGGCTGCACGCGCGGCTGCCGGTTCTGCCAGGCGGGGATGATCACGCGCCCGGTCCGTGAGCGCAGCCTGCAGACGATCGGCGAGATGGTCGACAACGGCCTGAAGAAGTCCGGGTTCGAGGAGGTCGGCCTCCTCTCGCTGTCCAGCGCCGACCACACCGAGATCGGCGAGGTCGCCAAGCAGCTCGGCGACCGCTACGAGGGCTCCAACACCTCGCTCTCGCTGCCGAGCACGCGCGTCGACGCGTTCAACATCACCCTCGCCAACGAGTTCAGCCGCAACGGGCGCCGTTCCGGCCTCACGTTCGCGCCGGAGGGCGGCTCGGAGCGCCTCCGCAAGGTGATCAACAAGATGGTCACCGAGGAGGACCTGATCCGTACGGTCGCCGCCGCGTACTCCCACGGCTGGCGCCAGGTGAAGCTCTACTTCATGTGCGGCCTCCCCACCGAGACCGACGAGGACGTCCTCCAGATCGGCGAGCTCGCCAAGAAGGTCATCGAGACCGGGCGCGAGGTGTCGGGCCGCAAGGACATCCGGTGCACGGTGTCGATCGGCGGGTTCGTGCCCAAGCCGCACACGCCGTTCCAGTGGGCGAGCCAGCTCGACCACGAGACGACCGACGAGCGGCTCCGCAAGCTGCGTGCCTCGGTGCAGTCGGACAAGCGGTTCGGCCGCGCGATCGGCTTCCGCTACCACGACGGCAAGCCCGGCACGATCGAAGGCCTGCTCTCGCGCGGCGACCGCCGGGTCGGCCGCGTGATCGAGGCGGTCTGGCGCGACGGCGGCCGCTTCGACGGCTGGAGCGAGCACTTCTCGTACGACCGCTGGGAGCGCAGCACGGCCGAGGCGCTGGCCGGCGAGCCGGTGGACCTCGACTGGTACACGACGCGTGAGCGCGAGTACGCCGAGGTGCTCCCGTGGGACCACCTCGACTCCGGCCTCGACCGCGACTGGCTGTGGGAGGACTGGCAGGACGCGATCGATCCCGACGGCGCCATCGAGGTCGAGGACTGCCGCTGGACGCCCTGCTTCGACTGCGGGGTGTGCCCGCAGATGGACACCGAGATCCAGATCGGTCCCACCGGCAGGACGCTGCTGCCGCTGAGCGTCGTCTGATGCGGGTCCGCCGCGCGGGGGCGGTGGACGCGCCGGCGCTGGCGGACCTGCGCGTCCGGTGGACCGAGGAGCTGCGCGGGGCGGTCGACGACCCGACGTTCGCCGAGCGGTTCGACGCGTGGTTCGCGCGCGAGTCTGACCGGCGGGTCGCGTGGCTCGCAGAGGCCGACGGGGCGCCGGTCGGGATGCTCAACGTGATGCTGTTCGAGCGGATGCCGCGACCGGGCGCGCCGACGAGCCACTGGGGGTACGTCGCCAACGTGTACGTGGTGCCGGAGCGCCGCGACGCGGGTGTCGGCGGACGGCTGATGGCGGCGGTCACGGCATTCGCCGACGAGACCGACCTGGTGCGCCTGGTCCTCAGCCCGACCGCACGGTCGGTGTCGCTCTACGAGCGCGCCGGGTTCACCGGGGACCACGACCTCCTCGTACGCGGCCGCACTCACTGAGTGCCGTACGCGGCCGGGGTTGCACCGTCGGTGCGTGAGTGGTCACGCGTACGCCGTGGGTGACCACTCACCGACCAACCCGCGGACTGGGCCCGTACGGAGGGTCACGCCCCGGGCAGCTGGTCCTCGACCATCCGCGGCCGGCTGACGTAGGTCCCTGCGACGCCGATCAGCACGGCGAGCGCGACCAGCATCGCGACCGGAGCGCCCCAACCGCCCGTCGTGTCGTGGAGGACGCCGGTCCCGAACGGGCCGAGCGCCGCGATCAGGTAGCCCAGGCCCTGCACGAAGCCGGACAGCGCGACGGTGCCCTCGTGCGTGCGGGACCGCTTGGCGATCATCGTGAGCACCCACGGGAACGCCGCGCCGCCCGCGCCGAGCACCATCGCCCAGAGCCACGGCGCCGCGGTCGGCCACCACAGCAGCCCGAGCCAGCCGACGGCGGTGAGGACGGCGAAGGACCAGGGCAGCCACGGCCGGTCGCCGCTCCAGCCGATCAGCGCCGGTAGCACGAGGGCTGCCGGGATGCCGATGCCGGTGATCAGCGCGAGCATGCTGCCGGCGTACCCGTCGCTCAGGCCCGCGTCCTCGAGGATCGCGGGGAACCAGCCGAACTGCGCGTACGCCTGAGCCGCCTGGGCGCCGAAGCACAGCGCCATCCACCAGGCGAGCGGCGCGCGGACGAGCGCGCTCAGCCCGATCGGCGAGTCGTCGTCCTCCGTGGACCGGACGTCGTGGCCGAGCAGCCGCAGCCAGGGCAGCAGCGTCACGAACGCGAGCAGGGACCAGGTGAACAGGCCCCAGCGCCAGTCGCCGGTGGCCTCCGAGATCGGCACGGTCAGACCCGACGACAGGGTCGCGCCGCCGACGACGGCGGCGCCCGCGATCGAGGAGACGAGCGCGATCTTGTCGGGGAAGTGGACCTTCACCAGCGGGGGCAGGATCACGTTGCCGATCGCGCAGCCGGCGAGCGAGACCGCCGACGCCACGAGGAACAGGCCGCTGCCGTCGGCGAACACCCGCACCGCGAGCCCGAGCGCGATCGCCGCGAGCGAGGCCGCGGCGGTCGTGTGCAGTCCGATGGCGCGCACGACCGTGTTGGCCAGCGAGCCGACGAGCGCGAAGCAGATGACGGGAAGGGTGGTGAGGATGCCCGCCGTGGTCGCCGACATCCCGAGGTCGCCGCGGATCTCGTTGAGCACGACGCCGACGCTGCCGACCGACGCCCGGAGGTTGAGCGCGAGCAGAACGAGACAGATCAGGACGAACGCGCGCTTACCGGCGGACTCGAGAGAGGGGGAGGTCACCCGAGCAATGTTTCACGCAGGTTGCCGCTCGACCGGAGGGGGTCGTCTCGTCTCACCCCGGGCCCCTGGGTCTTGACCGTCACGGCTCAGCGTCGCTAGCGTCCCTATATCGTATAGTTTAGCCGCGCACCTCTGCGGAGCTGCGCGGCTTCGTGACGGATCGGTGGTAACCGGATGCGTGTCCTCCCCAAGGTCGGAGCCAACTCCCGAGGGGCCGCACGGCCTCTCCTCGCCGGCGTCGCCGTCCTGGCGCTCGCCCTGTCGGCGTGCGGTGGGGGAGGTGACGAGCCCGCCAGCGGGAACGCGGTCGACGACGCCCACGTGACGCTCGCGAGCTCGGCGATCAGCAACAGCCTCGACCCCGCCGCCGCCCTCTCGTCGGTCGGCCGGACCTACACCAAGCAGGTGTTCGACCAGCTCGTCACCTTCGACGAGTCCGGCACGCTCCAGCCGAGCCTCGCGACGGAGTGGAAGCGCGTCGACGACACGTCGATGGACTTCACGCTCCGCGAGGGCGTCACCTTCAGCAGCGGCGCCGCCCTCGACGCCGAGGCCGTCGTCGCCAACGTGACCCGCGTCCTCTCCGGCGACCCGGCGTACGCGACGGTGGCGGGCCGCATCTCCACGGTGAAGGAGGCGAAGGCGGTCTCGCCGGAGGTCGTCCGCATCGTCACCTCGACGCCCGACGCGATCCTCCTCAACCGGATGACGCTGCTCGACATCGTCGACCCCGCGACGTTCGAGGACGAGCGTCCCGCCGGCACCGGCCCGTTCGAGGTCGCCGACTACAAGGCCGGCACGCTCATCGAGCTGACCCGCAACGACGACTCGTGGCGCGCGAGCGAGGCGGTCAAGGACGTCACGATCCAGGCGATCCCGAACCCGACGACGCTCGCGAGCGCGCTGCGTACGGGTGCGGTGGACGTCGCCTTCGGCCTGCCCGCCGACGTCGCGGCCCAGCTGGAGGGGAGCGGCTTCACCACGGTGAGCAAGCCCGCCGGCTCGTCGGCCATCACGAGCCTCATCGCCGACGTCGAGCCCAAGCTCGCCGACGTCCGCGTCCGCAAGGCGATCAACCTCGCCGTCAACCGCGAGGAGTTCGTCGAGGCCGCGCTCGGCGGCTTCGGCACCCCCAACGGCAGCCAGCTCCTGCAGGAGGGCTACCTCGGGTACGACGCGTCGCTGCCGTCGTACGCGTTCGACCTGGACGAGGCGAAGTCCCTCGTGGCCGACGCCGGCGCCGAGGGCCTGGAGCTCCCGATCGCCACGACGGCGCTGTTCAAGACGCAGGCGGAGGCCGTCGCCGGCTACCTCAACGCGGTCGGCTTCACGAGCGAGGTCGTGGTCCAGGACCTGTCGGCGTTCATCCCGACGCTGCTCCAGAAGAGCGAGTACCCGCTGCTGTACTGGCAGACCGACTACTACGACCTGCGCGACATCACGTCGGTCAACCGGTTCGGACCGACGTTCCCGGGTCAGCAGCCCCACATCCCGGTGAACGATTACCAGACGCTCTTCACCCAGCAGGCCGGCCAGCTCGACGAGGGCGCGCGCGAGGCGGACATCAAGGCGATGGCGAAGATCCTCAACGAGGAGGCCGGTGTCCTGTTCCTCGCCTGGCCGGACAACCTCTACACCGTCGCCCCGCGGATCTCGGAGCTGCCGCTCTCCGGCGACAGCCTGATCCGGGTCGAGGCGATCGTCGTCACGAAGTGAGCACCACGGGTGGCGGGGCGGCGGCGGCGCCGGTCGACGGCGCCGCCTCGCCGCCCTGGGCACGTCACGCCCGTCGGACGGGAGCGGTCGCGACCCGACTGCTCCTGACCCTGCTCGGGCTCCTGACGCTGCTGTTCTTCCTCGTCCGGCTCAGCGGCGACCCCGCCGGAGTCCTGGCCGGGGCCTCGGCCACGCCGGACCAGCTCGACGCCGTACGCGAGGGGCTGGGGCTGGACCGTCCACTGCCGGTGCAGTACGCGACGTTCCTGGGCGACGCCGTACGCCTCGACTTCGGCACGTCCGTCTTCACCGGCGAGCCGGCACTTCCCGCGGCTCTCGGCGCTCTTCCGGCCACGCTCCTGCTCCTCGCGACGACGATGGTCACCTCGGTGGTCGTGGGGATCCCCTGCGGCGTCGTGCTGGCACGGGGCGGCCGGGTCGCCCGCGCCGTCGTCGGTTCCTCGATGACGCTCGCGCAGGCGGTGCCGACGTTCGTCCTCGGCATCCTGCTGATCTACCTGCTGGCGGTCCGGCTGGGTCTCCTCCCGGCCTTCGGCAGCGGGACACCCGCCACGCTGGTGATGCCGACCCTCGCGCTGGCCGCGTTCGCGGTGGCGCGGACGGCCCGCATGGTCGCCGCGGAGCTGGAGCAGGTGGAGGACCAGGACTTCCTGCGCACCGCGGCGGCGAAGGGCGCCTCGGCGCGCCGCGTCCTCTGGCGCCACGCGCTGCCGAACGCGTTCCCCGCGGTCGCGGCGGCGCTCGTCGTCGAGCTCTCGTACCTGATCTCCGGCGCGGTCGTCGTCGAGGTCCTCTTCGCCTACGACGGCATCGGCAAGGAGCTGGTGGATGCGATCTTCGCCCGGGACTACCCCTTGGTCCAGGCCTGCGTCTTCGTCATCGGGGTGTTCGTCGTGACCGTCAACATCGTCGGCGACACCCTCATCCGGGTCCTGGACCCGCGGACGACGCGAGCACGCGCATGAGGCGCCGCGGACCCGACCTGCGGCTCTGGACGTCGGTCGGCGTCCTCGGCCTCGTGGTCGTCGCGTGCTTCCTGGGACCAGTGCTGCTCGGCCCCGACGCGGGGCAGCAGGCGCTCGGGGACCGCCTCGCCCCACCGGCCTGGCTCCCCGGCGCGATCGAAGGACGTCCGTTCGGGACCGACGCGTTCGGTCGCGACATGCTCGCCCGCACCCTCGAGGGCGGCCGCGTGTCGCTCGAGGTCGGCTTCGGCGCAGCGACGGGAGCGGTCGTGATCGGCCTCGTCCTGGGCCTGGTGGCGGGCTACCGCGGAGGCTGGTGGGACCGCGTGATCATGACGGTCGCCGACGTCTGGCTGGCGTTCCCCTTCCTCGTGATCGCGCTCGCCGCGGTGGCCGTCGTCGGGTCCGACATCCCGGTCCTGATCGCCCTGCTCACGCTCGGCGGCTGGGTGCTCCCGACGCGGGTGACGCGCACGATCGCTCAACGGGTCCGCAGCGAGGAATACGTCGTCGCCGCCGTCGGCGCCGGCGCGTCCGACCTCTACCTCGTACGCCGCCACGTCCTGCCGCAGGTGCTCCCCGCGAACCTCGTGGTCTGGTCCTTCACGGTCGGCGCGCTGGTCGTGATCGAGGGCGCGCTCTCGTTCCTGGGGCTGGGCGTGAAGCCTCCGACGCCGTCGTGGGGCAACATCGTCTCCGACGGCACCCCGTACCTCGAGACGGCGTGGTGGATCGTCGCCTGGCCCGCGCTGATGATCGTGGTCACGGTGATGTGCGCGAACGCGCTCGGCAACGGCCTGCGGCGGCGGTGGCAGTCCGGCTCCCAGGCGATGGACGCCGCCGACCTGATCGACGGAGGAGTGGCCCCATGACGTCGACGCTGCAGATCGAGGACCTGTGGGTCGAGGCCGGGGAGCCCGACGATCCCGTCGTGCTGGTCCGTGGGGTCGACCTGACCGTCGAGCCGGGGACCGTGGTCGGCCTCGTCGGCGAGTCCGGCTCCGGCAAGACGGTCACCTGCATGTCCGCACTCGGCCTCGCAGGGAAGGGCGTCCGCATCACCTCGGGGTCGGTCCGCGCCGGGGGGACGGAGCTGGTGGGCGCGGACGAGGCGACCATGCGCCGGGTCCGCGGCGGGGTCGTCGGCACCGTGTTCCAGGACCCCCTCGGCTCGCTCAACCCGCTCCAGAGGATCGGGGACCAGATCGCGGAGGCGATCCAGCTCCACCGCGGCGGAAGGCGCCGGTCCCACCGCGAGAGCGTCGTCGCCATGCTCGCCCGGGTCGGGGTTCCGGCGCCGGCTCAGCGGGCGAGGGCGTACCCCCACGAGCTGTCCGGGGGTCTGCGGCAGCGGGTCGCGATCGCGATGGCGCTCGCGAACGATCCCGCGCTGCTGGTCGCGGACGAGCCGACGACCGCGCTGGACGTGACGGTCCAGGCGCAGGTGCTCGACGTCATCCGCTCGGCGACGCGCGACGAGGGCCGCGCGGCCCTCATCGTCACCCACGACCTCGGGCTCGTCGCCGAGGTCGCCGACCGCGTGGCCGTCATGTACGCCGGCCAGATCGTCGAGGAGGGTGCGGTCGCCACGGTGTTCGCGTCCCCGCAGCACCCCTACACGCAGGGCCTGCTCGCCAGCCGCCCGGTGCTCGCCGGGGGCCGTCGTCGCCTCAGCGCGATGCCGGGACGACCGCCGCTGCCGGGCGCGTGGCCGGCCGGGTGCGCCTTCGCGCCGCGGTGCGCGAGCGCGGACGCCGCGTGCGACGAGACCCCGCCGGTACGACGCGGGGCCGACGGCTGGAGCCGCTGCTGGCGGCCGGGGGCCACCGGCGCCGCCGCGGGCGCCGTCACGGTCGAGGGAGGAGCCGCATGAGCCCCGTCATCGAGGTCGACGAGGTCGCGAAGGGGTACGACCTTCCGGGCGGAGGGCGGCTGACCGCGGTCGACCGGGTGAGCCTGAGCATCGCCACGGGGGAGACGTACGCCCTGGTCGGCGAGAGCGGGTGCGGGAAGTCGACGCTCGCGCGGATGGCGGCGATGCTGACGTCGCTCGACGCGGGTGAGGTGAGGTGGTCCGGGCAGCCGGTGTCGCAGCTGCGGCGCGCGGGCCTGCGCGCCGTCCGCGACCACACCCAGGTGGTCTTCCAGGACCCGGCGGCAGCGCTCTCGTCCCGGCTGACGGTGGCGGAGGCCGTGGCCGAGCCGCTGCGGATCCAGGGGCGTACGGGGTCGCGCCCGGTCGCCGACCTGCTCGACGCGGTCGGGCTGGACCGCTCGATGGGGCGGCGCTACCCGCGCGAGCTCAGCGGCGGCCAGCGCCAGCGGGTGGTCGTCGCGCGGGCGCTCGCGCTCGATCCGAAGCTGCTCGTCCTCGACGAGCCGGTGGCCTCGCTCGACGTCTCGGTGCAGGCCCAGGTCCTCAACCTCCTCTCGGACCTCCAGGCCGAGCGCGGCCTCGCCTACCTGCTGATCGCGCACGACCTCGCGGTCGTGAGCAGCGTCGCCGACCGCATCGGCGTGATGTACCTCGGCCAGATCGTGGAGGAGGGCCCCGCGGACGAGGTCGTGGCCCGTCCCCGCCACCCGTACACGCAGATGCTCATCGCATCCGTGCCGGCGTTCACCCCCGGCGAGCGGGTCGCGCGCCCGGCCGTGCTCGGCGATCCGCCCAGCCCTGCCGAACGGCGTACCGGCTGTGCCTTCGCGAGCCGCTGCCCGGCGGCGACCGACCTCTGCCGGGAGACCGAGCCCGTACGACGGCTCCTCGACGGCGTCGCGGTCCGGTGCCACCACGCGGACGGTGGCGCACCGAGCAGCCGAGAGGTGCCGGGTACGCTCGCACGGTGACCAGCCCCGACCGCACCCCGGCCAACCCCGAGGCGCCGAACCCGCAGCTGCCGACCGTCCAGAAGCTGCGGATCCGCTACGCGAAGCGGGGACGGCTGCGCTTCACCAGCCACCGCGACTTCGGCCGTGCCTTCGAGCGCGCCGTGCGGCGGGCGGGAGTGCCGATCGCGCACTCGTCCGGGTTCACGCCGCACCCCAAGATCTCGTACGCCGGCGCGTCGCCGACGGGTGCCGCGAGCGAGGCGGAGTACCTCGAGATCGGGGTCATCCGGCCGCTCGACCCCGCCGAGGTCGCCACTGCCCTCGACACCGCGCTGCCGCCCGGTCTGGACGTGCTGGAGGTCGTCGCGGTCCGCGAGGGGAGCGGCAGTCTCGCCGACCGCCTGGAGGCGAGCGCGTGGACCCTCGAGCTGCCCTCGGTGACGCCGGAGGAGGCTGCCGCGGCGGTCGAGTCCTTCCTCGCCGCGCCCGAGGTGCTGGTCGAGCGGATGACCAAGAAGGGCCTGCGGACGTTCGACAGCCGGGCCGCCGTGGTGCGGCTGGCGAGCCGGAGGTCCCCGGACGCTCAGGGCGGGTGTGCGATACTGGACCTGGTCGTGCGACACGGAACCCCGTCCGTACGACCCGACGATGTTCTCGCCGGACTCCGCGCCATCGCGGGTCTTGCGCCATCGGAGGTCCCCGTGGCCACCCGGACGGCGCAGGGTCCTCTTGATGCGCAGTCCGGCACGGTCGGCGATCCGCTCGCGACCGACCGCGACGCGTCGTAGGCACACGATGCCTGCGGCGGCGACCGCGGCGGCGAGGGGAGCGCCCGTGACAGGCCGACAGCAGTGGAGAGCGTCGCCGTAGCCCGGACATCCCGGGCCGACCGCAGGCTTGCGTCCGCAGTGCGACCCCGTTGCACGCGGCGACGACATCGCCTCGCGAGCAGCTCCGGCGCCCGCGAGGCCGAAGGAGCGCACCATGCTCGACGAGCAGAACCCGCCGACCTCGACCTCTGACGACGTCGACTCCTCTTCCGAGACCTCCGCCGACCAGCCCGTCGCGGCGGTGACCCGCCGCCGACGAGCCGCCTCGCGGCCCGCCGGACCGCCGACCGCGGCGGTCTTCTCCGAGGCGAGCGAGCCCGCCAAGCCGGTCCGGGCCTCCCGGGCGCGCAAGGCCGCCGCTGGCGCCGACGTCGCAGAGCCGGCCGCGGACCCGACCTCGACTCCCGCCGAGCCCCAGGCCGACGCGCCCGAGGCGCCGAAGGTCACCCGCACGACGCGGACCCGCAAGAAGGCCGCCTCGCGCTCCGCCGGCCCGGCCGATCCCGCGCCGGTCGCGGCCGAGCCGACCGATGACACGGTCACGGAGGCGGCCGCCGACGAGGATGCCGTCGTCACCGACGACCCGGTCGCCCCCGCCGAGGCCGCTCCGGCTGCCGTCGAGGACGCCGAGGCTGCGGACGCCGAGGAGGAGGACGAGGACGCGGCTGCGGAGGACGTGGCACCCGTCGCTCCCGTGTCGCGGTCGCCGTTCGTGGCCCCGCTCTTCCAGGCACCCGAGCCGACCACCGCCCCGCGCCGTCGCCGCCGGCGTGCCGACGAGGACGACGAGCCCGAGGACGACCGCCGTACGGACGACGACCGCCGCTCGCGCGACCGGGCCGACGACGACCGCGACGACCGCGACGACCGCGCGGAGGTCGACGAATCCGAGGTCGACACCGACGCCGAGGACGCCGCGTCGGACGACGCCGACGGCACCGCTCCTGCCCGCCGTCGCCGTCGCCGTGGCGGCCGTCGCCGTCGCCGCTCCGGCGCCGGTGAGGACGTCGAGAGCCTCGACCCCGACGCCGAGTCCGACGACGACTCCGCGGAGGGTGCTGCGTCGACCGACGACGAGTCCGCCGACGAGCCCGCCGACGACGACCAGGGCGAGGGCGGCGAGGAGGGCACCGGATCCTCCAGCCGGCGCCGCCGCCGTCGTCGCCGCCGTGGCGAGGACAGCGACGCCGCCGCGGACGACCCCGAGAACACCGTCGTCCGGGTGCGCGAGCGCCGCAGCCCGGAGGACGAGATCACGAGCGTGTCGGGTTCGACCCGTCTGGAGGCCAAGAAGCAGCGCCGCCGCGAGGGGCGCGAGGCCGGCCGACGCCGTACGCCGATCGTGTCCGAGGCCGAGTTCCTGGCCCGCCGCGAGTCGGTGAAGCGCGAGATGGTCATCCGCCAGCGCGAGGACCTGACGCAGATCGCGGTGCTCGAGGACGACGTCCTGGTCGAGCACTACGTGGCCCGCGAGTCGCAGACCTCGATGATCGGCAACGTCTACCTGGGACGCGTCCAGAACGTCCTGCCCTCCATGGAGGCCGCGTTCGTCGACATCGGCAAGGGCCGCAACGCGGTGCTGTACGCCGGCGAGGTCGACTGGAGCAAGCTCGGCGACGGCAAGCCGCGCAAGATCGAAGAGGTCCTCAAGTCCGGCCAGTCGGTCCTCGTCCAGGTGTCGAAGGACCCGATCGGGCACAAGGGCGCCCGCCTCACCAGCCAGATCAGCCTGCCGGGACGCTTCCTCGTGTACGTCCCCGGCGGCCAGACCAGCGGCATCTCGCGCAAGCTGCCCGACACCGAGCGCAACCGTCTGAAGTCGCTCCTCAAGGGCATCCTCCCCGAGGACGCCGGCGTGATCATCCGGACCGCCGCCGAGGGCGCGACCGAGGACCAGCTGACCCGCGACGTCGAGGCGCTCGACGCCCGCTGGAAGGACATCGAGAAGAAGGCGGCCTCGGGCTCCGCCCCGCAGCTGCTGTACGGCGAGCCCGACCTCACGATCAAGGTCGTCCGCGACCTCTTCAACGAGGACTTCTCCCGGCTGGTCGTCGAAGGGGCCGACGCCTCGGAGATGATCGAGGGCTACGTGAGCCACGTCGCCCCCGACCTCAAGGACCGGGTCGAGACCTGGAACGGCTCGGAGTCCGGCGACGTCTTCTCGGCGCACCGGATCGACGAGCAGATCGCGAAGGCGCTGGACCGCAAGGTCTGGCTGCCCTCCGGCGGGTCGCTCATCATCGACCGCACCGAGGCGATGACGGTCGTCGACGTCAACACCGGCAAGTTCACCGGCTCCGGAGGCAACCTCGAGGAGACGGTCACCAAGAACAACCTCGAGGCGGCGGAGGAGATCGTCCGTCAGCTCCGGCTCCGTGACATCGGCGGCATCATCGTCGTCGACTTCATCGACATGGTGCTCGAGAGCAACCGTGACCTCGTGCTGCGCCGGCTCGTGGAGTGCCTCGGCCGGGACCGGACCCGCCACCAGGTCGCCGAGGTCACGTCCCTCGGCCTGGTCCAGATGACGCGCAAGCGCATCGGCACGGGCCTGCTCGAGGCCTTCAGCGAGCCGTGCGAGCACTGCCACGGCCGCGGGCTCGTCCTCCACGACCACCCTGTCGAGCCCAAGAAGTCGTCCGACGACAACCGCCGGGGTCGCGGTGGACGCGGTCGCGGTCGCAACGACGACGGCCAGAAGTCCGGCAAGGGCAACGAGGGCAAGGGCAACGAGCCGAAGGGCAAGAGGGGCCCCAAGCACGAGGAGCCCAAGCACGAGGAGCCCCAGGCGGAGGAGCCGACGCCCGCCGTCGAGGAGCCGACGCGCGAGGACGCCGTCGTCGCCGACGCGTCGCAGACGGAGGCCCCCGAGCACGCCGCCGCCGACTCCTCGGAGTCCCCGCAGGCCGTCCCGGCCCAGGACGCGGAGCCCAGCGCCCCGCGCAAGCGTCGTCGTCGCCGCAGCGGAAGTGCGGCCGGCGCGTCGTCCGACGCGCCGCAGGAGGCCGCTGCAGCGCCGGAGGCCCCGGTCGACGCGCTCTCGCTCGACGCCCCGTCGGAGCCCACCGAGGCGGGCGCCCGAGCGGAGGAGGCGGCCGGTGTGGAAGCACCCGGTACGCTCGACGGAGGAGACCCCGACCCCGTTTTGACCGGCGACGGGGAGACTCCGTAGACTAGATGATCGGCGCGCCTGTGTGCGCGCCGGTCTGTGTGCCCGGACAGTGCTTCGTGCCTGGTGGTGGCACCACCCCTAAGTTTTGGACAGCCCAGCTCCGACAGCGGAGCAGCAACGAGTGAGGATGTGAGTCGGCGGTGTACGCGATCGTGCGCAGTGGCGGCCAGCAGCAGAAGGTCGCGGTCGGCGACGTCATCGAGATCGACAAGGTCCAGACCTCGGTCGGTGAGTCCCTCGAGCTCCCCGCCGTGCTGCTCGTCGACGGCGACGCGGTGACCTCGGACGCCGACTCGCTCGCGAAGGTCTCGGTGACCGCCGAGGTCCTCGGCGCCACCAAGGGCCCCAAGATCATCATCCAGAAGTACAAGAACAAGACCGGTTACAAGAAGCGCCAGGGTCACCGCCAGCACTACACCCAGGTCAAGATCACCGGCATCTCGAAGTGACGCGAAAGTAGGCTCGAGCACATGGCACACAAGAAGGGCGCCGCTTCTACCAAGAACGGCCGTGACTCCAACGCCCAGCGCCTCGGTGTGAAGCGCTTCGGCGGGCAGCAGGTCAGCGCCGGCGAGATCATCGTCCGCCAGCGCGGCACGCACTTCCACCCGGGCACCAACGTCGGCCGTGGTGGCGACGACACGCTGTTCGCCCTCGCCGCGGGTGCGGTCGAGTTCGGCACGCGTCGTGGCCGTCGCGTGGTCAACATCGTCCCGGCGGAGTGACCTGAAGGACTTCCACGACGAGGGGCGGGTCCGCATGACGCGGGCTCGCCCCTCGTCTCGTTACAGCACCGTCGTACGACGTCGCCCGCGCGCGTCGTACGACACCGCGCAGCAGCGCGAGTCGAGCGCGGCGTAGGAGGAGGTGGCACGGATGGCAGTCCCGACGTTCGTCGACAAGGTGACCCTGCACGTCAAGGGTGGCGACGGCGGCAACGGCATCGCCTCGGTGCACCGAGAGAAGTTCAAGCCGCTCGGCGGCCCCGACGGCGGCAACGGCGGTCGTGGCGGTGACGTCGTGCTGCGCGTCTCCTCCGACGTGACCACGCTCGTCGACTACTACCACGAGCCGCACCGCCGGGCCGGCAAGGGCCACCACGGCAGCGGCGGCAACCGCAGCGGCTCCCAGGGCGAGGACATCGTGCTCCCCGTCCCCGACGGGACCGTGGTGCGCGGCGTCGACGGCGAGGTGCTCGCCGACATGGTCGGGCCCGGCACCGAGCTCGTCGTCGCCGAGGGCGGCCGGGGAGGGCTCGGCAACGCGGCCCTCGCCTCGAGCAAGCGCAAGGCGCCGGGATTCGCGCTCAAGGGCGAGCCGGGCGACGAGCTCACGATCTCGCTCGAGCTCAAGGTCGTCGCCGACATCGGTCTGGTCGGCTTCCCGAGCGCAGGCAAGTCGAGCCTCATCGCCGCACTCTCGCGCGCCCGGCCCAAGATCGCCGACTACCCGTTCACCACGCTGGTCCCCAACCTCGGTGTTGTGGTCGCCGGTGACGTGACCTACACCGTCGCCGACGTCCCCGGCCTGATCGAGGGAGCGGCGGAGGGACGCGGCCTCGGGCACGACTTCCTGCGCCACGTCGAGCGCTGCGCGGCCCTCGTCCACGTCATCGACTGCGCCACGATCGAGCCCGGTCGCGACCCGCTCAGCGACCTCGACGTCATCGAGAACGAGCTCGCGGCGTACGGCGGCCTCGAGGACCGCCCGCGTCTGGTCGCCCTCAACAAGGTCGACGTGCCCGACGCGAAGACGATCGCCGAGTTCGTCCGCGGCGAGCTGGAGGAGCGGGGCCTCGACGTGTACGAGATCTCCGCCGCCTCGCACGCCGGGCTCAAGGAGCTGTCGTACGCGATGGCGGAGGTCGTCGCATCCTCGCGCAAGGCCGTGGCGCCCGCGCCCGCGACCCGCATCGTGCTGCGCCCGCGCTCGGCCGACGGCGGGGACGACTTCACCGTCACCCGGATCGACGGCCAGTGGGTCGTCCGTGGCGAGAAGCCCGAGCGCTGGGTCCGTCAGACCGACTTCACCAACGACGAGGCCGTCGGCTTCCTCGCCGACCGGCTCAACCGTCTCGGCGTCGAGAACCGGCTCGTGGCGATGGGTGCCGAGGCGGGCGACGACGTCGTCATCGGCAGCGTGGACGACGCCGTCGTGTTCGACTTCGACCCGCAGGTCGAGGCCGGTGCGGAGCTCCTCGGCTCGCGCCGCGGCGAGGACGACCGGTTGATCGAGAACCACCGCCGTACCAACAAGCAGCGCCGCGACGACCTCGCCCGCAAGCGCGAGTTCGAGCGGACCGCCCGCGAGGCGCGCGACAGCGGACGCGTCGCACCGGAGAGCCTGTGGACCGACGAGCTCACGCCCGCCGACGACGAGGACGAGGACGCGTGAGGACCACCCGGTGAGGATCGTCGTCAAGGTCGGCTCGTCGTCGCTCAGCTCCACGCAGGGCGGGCTCGACCTGGCGCGCCTGCACACGCTGGTCGACGCCCTCGCCGGCGCGCGAGCACGCGGTGACGAGGTCGTCCTCGTGAGCTCCGGCGCGATCGCCACCGGGCTCTCCCCGCTGTCGCTGACCACCCGTCCGCGCGACCTCGCGACGCAGCAGGCCGCCGCGAGCGTCGGGCAGGGGCTGCTCGTGGCCCGCTACACCGAGCGGTTCGCGCGTCACGACCTCGTCGTCGGGCAGGTCCTGCTCACCGTCGACGACGTCGTACGCCGGACGCACTACCGCAACGCGTACCGGACCCTCGCGCGCCTCCTCGACCTGGGCGTGGTCCCGGTCGTCAACGAGAACGACACCGTGGCGACCAGCGAGATCCGGTTCGGAGACAACGACCGGCTCGCCGCGCTCGTCGCGCACCTCGTCCACGCCGACCGGCTCGTCCTGCTCTCCGACGTCGACGGGCTGTACGACGGAAACCCTGCCGTCCCCGGGGCTCGCCTGGTGCGCCACGTGCACGGCGACCGCGACCTCGAGGGTCTCGACATCGCGAAGCCGAGCCCGTCCAAGGTCGGCACCGGCGGCATGGTGACCAAGGTCGAGGCCGCCCGGATCGCCACCGGCGCCGGGATCCCGGTGCTCCTCACGAGCGCTGCGGACGTCAATGCCGCGCTCGAGGGCCGCGAGGTCGGCACCACGTTCCACCCGACGGGGCGCAGGCGGCCCACACGGCTGCTCTGGCTCGCGCACGCCACCACCGGGAAGGGATCGCTGGTCCTCGACGCGGGCGCCGTCAGGGCCGTCGTGGAGCGCGGCGCGTCGCTGCTCCCGGCCGGTGTGGTCGGCACGGAGGGGTCGTACGAGGCTGGCGACCCGGTCGATCTCGTCGACGAGACGGGGACGGCCGTGGCGCGCGGGCTGGTGAACTACGACAGCACCGAGCTGCCGAAGATGATCGGCCGCTCGACCCACGACCTGGCCGCCGAGCTCGGTGCGGAGTACGAGCGGGAGCTGGTCCACCGCGACGACCTCGTGCTGCTGGACTGAAGGCCGGGGCTCGGGGGGCGGGATGCGCGGGAGAATCCGCGAAAGGTCCCACCCCTTCGGCAGCGCCCGGTTAGGGTAGCCGCGGACAGACCGTGGCGAGGAGGGTACGTGGTCGGCCAGGACAAGATGTGGCACGTCGCGGTGACGGTGGCGGGGGCGCCGTTCGACGACGACGTGGTGCGCTCGGCGATGCTCAGGCTGCGCGACGAGCACGCGTTTCTGCACTCGGTGCGCTACGACGTCGACCGGGCAGAGATCTGCTACTGGGAGCAGGCGCCCGAAATGCTGGACGCGGCCGCGATGGCGATGCGGGTGTGGTCCGAGCACCGGGAGTCGGCCGGGCTGCCGCCGTGGGACGTCGTCGGCCTCGAGGTCCTGGAGCAGGAGACCTACGAGCGCCGCAACCGCGACGACGGGATGGCCGCGGCGATCGGCGTCGGGATCGTCGCGCCGGATCCCGTCCACTTCTGAGTCACTATCCTGGGTGACGTGAGCCACGATCTCGAGTCCCACGTCCACGACGCCGCCCGGCGGGCCCGCGCCGCCGCCCTCGACCTGCGGGCCGTCCCGCGGGCACGCAAGGACGCGGCGCTGCACGCGATGGCCGACGCCCTGGTCGCCCACGCCGACGCGATCGTCGACGCGAACTCCCGCGACGTGGCCGCGGCCCGCGAGTCCGGGGTCGGCGAGCACATCGTCGACCGCCTCCGCCTCGACGCGGCACGGATCGAGGCGATGGCGCAGGGCACCCGCGAGGTGGCCGCGCTGCCCGACCCGGTCGGCGAGGTCGTCCGCGGCTCGACCCTGGCCAACGGTCTCCAGCTCCGGCAGGTGCGGGTGCCGATCGGCGTGATCGGGATGATCTACGAGGGTCGCCCCAACGTCACCGCCGACGCCGCGGCGATCTGCCTCAAGGCCGGCAACGCGGTCCTCCTGCGCGGCTCGGGCACGGCCCAGCACTCGAACGCCGCGATCACCGCCGTGCTCCGCGACGCCGTCGTCTCCGCGGGGATCCCGGCCGACGCCGTCCAGGCGATCGACCCGTCCGACCGCTCGAGCTCCACCGCGCTCCTGAAGGCGCGGGGCCTGGTCGACCTCGTGATCCCGCGCGGGGGAGCGGGCCTGATCGAGGCCGTGGTGCGCGACGCGCAGGTGCCGGTGATCGAGACGGGGACCGGCAACGTCCACGTGTACGTCGACGCCGAGGCCGACCTCGACATGGCGCTGGAGATCGTCGTCAACGCCAAGACGCAGCGCACCAGCGTGTGCAACGCCGCCGAGTCGCTGCTGGTGCACAAGGCCGTCGCCGACGAGTTCCTGCCGCGGGTCGTGGCGGCGCTGCGCGAGCGCGACGTGACGATCCACGGCGATCCCGCCTTCATGGGCGCCGACGAGGCGGTCGTGGCGGCGACCGACGAGGACTTCGCCACCGAATATCTCTCGCTCGACATCGCGGCCCGCGTGGTCGACTCCTTCGACGACGCCGTCGCCCACATCCGTACCTACTCCTCCGGGCACACCGAGGCGATCGTGACCCGCTCGCTGGCCACGGCGCAGCGCTTCACCGCTGCGGTGGACGCGGCGGCCATCATGATCAACGCCTCCACGCGGTTCACCGACGGCGGTGAGCTGGGCATGGGGGCCGAGATCGGCATCTCGACGCAGAAGCTCCACGCCCGTGGCCCGATGGGGCTGCCGGAGATGACGACGACCACGTTCGTCGTCACCGGTGACGGTCACGTCCGTTGAGCCCTCCCGTGACCGGGGTCGTTCGCGTGCGGGACGGGGCAGGACGGTAGATTGGCCCCCATGTCGCTGACTGGAACCGTCATCACGCAGGTCGTGGCGCAGGGCGCCGAGCACGAGGAGGCCCTCTCGCCGTACGTCGTGGGTGCCGCGACCCTGGTCTTCTTCGTCCTGCTCATCGTCGGCCTGTTCGCGTTCGGCAAGGGACGTCAGCACACCTGATGAGCCTGCCGCTCGAGGTCGGCCGCCGCCCCCGTGTCGGGGTGATGGGTGGGACGTTCGATCCCATCCACCACGGTCACCTCGTGGCGGCCTCGGAGGTCCAGGCGTGGTTCGGCCTCGACGAGGTCGTCTTCGTGCCCACGGGGGAGCCGTGGCAGAAGGCCGACCGCAAGGTCTCGCCCGGTGAGGACCGCTATCTGATGACGGTCATCGCGACCGCCTCCAACCCCCGGTTCTGGGTCAGCCGCGTCGACATCGACCGCTCCGGGCCGACCTACACCATCGACACGCTGCGCGACCTGCGGACGCACTACGGCGGTGACGTCGAGCTGTTCTTCATCACCGGTGCCGACGCGCTCGCCCAGATCCTCACGTGGCGCAACGCCGAGGAGATGTTCGACCTCGCGCAGTTCGTCGGCTGTACGCGTCCGGGGCACGACATCGACACCCACACGCTCGACGGCCTCCCGAAGGACCGGGTCACCATCGTCGAGATCCCGGCCCTCGCGATCTCGTCGACGGACTGCCGCGAGCGGGTCGCCCACCAGGAGCCGGTCTGGTATCTCGTGCCCGACGGCGTCGTCCAGTACATCGCCAAGCACCGTCTCTACGTCGACGCCCTGCCGGCGTCGGACCGTCCTTCCCGCCACCCGAAGGGGGCACCGCAGTGACCGCATCCGAGCGGGCGCTCGAGCTGACCCACGCCGCCGCTGCTGCCGCGGCGGACAAGCTCGCGCACGAGATCATCGCCTACGACGTCTCCGAGCAGCTCGTCATCACCGACGTGTTCCTGCTGGCCTCGGCGAGCAACGACCGTCAGGTACGCGCGGTGGTCGACGCCGTCCAGGAGAAGCTGCTCGAGCACGGGGCGAAGGTCATCCGCCGCGAGGGGGAGCGCGAGGGTCGGTGGGTCCTCCTCGACTACGCCGAGATCGTGGTGCACGTCCAGCACGACGAGGACCGCTCCTTCTACGCCCTCGAGCGTCTGTGGGGCGACTGCCCGGCGGTGCCGCTGCCCGAGATCGGCGATGCCGCCGGACGCGTCCCGGCGGCGCGCGCGGTGCGTGAGCCCGAGGCGCAGGACGAGGTGCCCCTCGCCGGTGAGCCGCCGGTCGCGGACGCATGAGCCGGAGGATCATCGTCTGGCGTCATGGCCAGACCGACTGGAACGTGGCCGGACGCCTGCAGGGGCAGACCGACACCCTGCTCAACGCGACGGGGCGTGCGCAGGCCGCGGAGATGGCCTCCCGGCTCGCCGTCCTCAACCCCACGCGCATCGTGAGCTCCGACCTGCGCCGGGCGTCGGCCACGGCTGCCGAGCTCGCCCGGATCGTGGACCTGGCGGTCGAGACCGACGCCCGCCTCCGCGAGGTGGCCTTCGGGGAGCGCGAAGGGCTGACGAGGCACGAGATCCGGGACCGCTACCCGGAGCTGGAGGCGCGGTTCCGCCGGGGCGAGGAGGTCGTCTCCCCGGGCGGGGAGTCCCACGCCGACGCGGCCGAGCGCTTCAGCGGCGCGCTCCGTGAGGTCGCCGACGCGATGGCGAAGGACGAGACGGTGGTCGTCGTCGCGCACGGCGCGGTGATCCGCGTCGGCGTGTGCGCGTTCATCGGGCTCCCCCAGGAGCACTGGCGCTCGTTCGGTGGCTTCAGCAACGGCTGCTGGGCGGTCCTGCAGGAGGGGTTCGCGCGCTGGCAGGTGACCGAGTGGAACGCCGGCAACCTGCCGGTCCCGGAGATGAGCGACGACGCGGCGGCGCACGGCGACAGCGCACCGGCCCGCGAGGGGGACCCCGATTTCGGATCGGCTGGGGCGACCCGCTAAGATCGACCTCGGCTCGATGAGCGGTTCACCGCTCGCAGCACGGGGCATTGGCGCAGTTGGTAGCGCGCTTCCATGGCATGGAAGAGGTCAGGGGTTCGAATCCCCTATGCTCCACCGATCGACAGGCCGGACCTTCTCCGAGGGTCCGGCCTCTCGTGCTTCTTCTCCTGATCCGCCCTCGTGCATGTGATCCTCGTCACTGCCCGCTGTTGCCGCGGGGCGGGCTCTTGGCAGGATGGCGCCATGCGTGGAGATGGCACCCCGGCAGGCTGGTACGACGACGGCTCGGCTCGTATGCGCTACTGGAACGGCACCGCGTGGACCGACGACGTGGCGCCCGTGACGACGGCGCCCGCACCGCAACCTCGCGGGTCCAGCGGCGTCCCCGGCCCGATCGGCCTGTGCGCCATGGGGGCCGCGGTGTTCGGCCTCATCGGCGTGTGCTTGCCGTGGATGGGCCCGGAGCTCGTGGGCATCGTGCTCCTCCTCGTCGCGTTCGTGCTGTCCGGAGTGTCGCTCCACCAGGACGCCACCAAGTGGCCCGGGTACGTGGGTCTGGGTGTGGCGCTGCTCGGGACGCTCGCGGGAGTGGTGATGTTCATCATCGGCTTCATGAACGGGTACTCCTCGACGGTCTGACCCAGGCGGCCGTCGGACATCGGGCTTCGTGTCACCAGCACGTGGCACGATGTGGCGCATGGACGGGGACCTGCCCTCCTATGACGTCAGGCCGCTCGATGCGAGCACCTGGCCGGACTTCGCGGCGCTGGCCGAGCGACACCGCGGCGTCTGGGGCGGCTGCTGGTGCCTGGGCTTCCACGCCGAGGGCAGCCTGCGTGGCGACGAGATCGACCGGCGCGCCACGAAGGAGGCGCTGGTGCGGGAGGGCCGTGCGCACGCCGCGCTGGTCTACGACGGCGACACCTGCGTCGGGTGGTGCCAGTTCGGGTCGGTCGAGGAGCTCCCGAACATGAAGCACCGCAAGAGGTACGAGGCGGGGCTCACCGCACTGCCCGACTGGAAGATCACGTGCTTCTTCGTCGCGAGCGACGCGCGTCGCCGGGGCGTGTCCTCGGTCGCGCTCGGCGGGGCGCTGGACCAGATCGCGAGGCTCGGCGGAGGGGTCGTCGAGAGCTATCCGGAGGACGCCGCGGGACGCAAGACGTCGGCGGGGTTCCTGCACAACGCGACCGCCTCGGTGTTCGAGCGGCAGGGGTTCACCCGGACCCGCCAGATCGGCAAGCACCACTGGGTCGTGACCAGGACGGTGGAGCCCGCCACGTAGGCAGGCTCGCGGCACGATCTGCTCGCCCCGCGCAAAACCCTGGCCAGGAATTCACCACGCGATGTTGTCTGGATCCGGTCACCATGGGGATCGAGCGAGAGGGGCGTTCATGCGTCGGGGGATGAGAGGGCTGCTGCTCACCGCGGTCCTGGGCGTGGCACTGACGGTCGTCGGAGGGGTCGTAGCCACCGGGGCCGCTGCCGCCGAGGGGGCGGCGCAGCACGGGCGACCGAAGGCCGACCGCCCGAACATCGTGCTCCTCCTCATGGACGACTTCTCGCTCGAGCTGCTCGAGACGATGCCGAACGCGCAGCAGATGAAGGCCGAGGGCGCGACGTACAGGAACGCGTTCGTCGTCGACTCGCTGTGCTGCACGTCGCGGTCGTCGTTGTTCACCGGGCAGGCGCCGCACCACACCGGCGTGCTCACGAACACGCCCAACGACCCGGAGAACCCGATCGGCGGATGGAAGGCGTACGAGAAGTACGGCAACATCGACAAGACGTTCCACCTCGCCCTCGAGCGCAGCGGCTACACCACCGGGTTCACCGGCAAGCTCCTCAACGGCTACGAGGTCTCCAACGTCGACGGCGTCGTGACGGCGCCCGAGCCGATCCCGGGCTGGACCGAGTTCGACCCCGTCTTCGGCGGGGGCTACAACGGTTGGAAGTACCGCAGTGGGCACCTCGGTGCCGACGGCGCGCTCGAGCTGACCTTCCACGGTGCGCCCGCGTTGTCGCGGCCGATCGCCGAGCGGGACGCGCAGTACGCGACCACCGTGACCGGCGACAAGGCGCTCGACTTCGTCCGGCGGCACGAGAAGGCGTCGGCCGCAGGAGGCGCGCCGTACTTCCTCGAGGTCGCGACGTACGGGCCGCACAGCCGTCTCGCGAAGGCGTACGACGACAACTACGTCTTCCCGCCGGCCTTCGCCGACCGCGCGCGGCCCGGTGAGGACCGCAACCTCGGCGGCAACTGCGGGACGAAGTCCTGTGGGGACCTCACGCTGGACGACCTGACCGGGTACGCCGACGACCGCACGGACAACGCACCGACCTACCTGCGCCGCGACGGGACGACCGCGCCCGCGCCGGCCTGGCGGACGAACGAGGTCACGCTCACCGACGCCGGCGCCCTCCAGCGCTACCGCGACCGCGCCCGCATGGTCCAGTCCATCGACCGGCTGCTCGCCCAGATCCGCGCGGAGGTCGGCGAGAACACGTACGTGGTGCTCACCGCGGACAACGGGTTCCACCTCGGCCAGCACCAGCTCAACGGCGGCAAGGGCACCCCGTACGACTCCGACACCCGTGTGCCGCTCGTCGTCGTGGGGCCTGACGTGGTGCCGGGGGAGCGCGACCAGCTCGTCTCCAACCTCGACCTGGCGCCCACGTTCGAGGAGCTCGGCGGCTTGCGCCCAGCGAGCTATCGCGACGGGACCAGCTTCGCGCACTCGCTGTCGCAGCCGAGGGCGCGCGGGAGCCGCTACACGTTCTTCGAGCACACCTTCGCGAAGAGCCAGCCGGGAGAGGTCGACACCGACGAGGGCTCGGGCGGGACGATCGACATCATCCCCTCCTACATCGGTGTGCGGAGCGAGCGGGGGCTGCTGGTCCGCTTCGACCTCGACGACGACTGGGACGGCACGGACTACGCGTGGGAGCTGTACACCTACGAGGACGGGTTCGAGAAGCGCAACGTCTACGCCGAGCGCCACCGCGAGCCCTGGGTCAGGGACCTCGCGGCGCGCATCACGGTCTTCGGGGCGGGGGAGGGATGCGCACCGCTCGTGTGCCGAGTGCTCACCCGATGAGCCGGAGTGTGCGAGAGTGCGGCCATGTTCGCCGTGACCTGGTGGGGGCACTCGACGGTGACGGTCGAGGTCGCGGGCGTCCGCGTCCTCACGGACCCGGTGCTGGTCAAACGGTTCGCCCACCTGCGGCGCCACGCGCTGTCACCGATCGGGTCGGCCACCGACGCCGACCTCGTGCTCGTCTCGCACCTCCACCTCGACCACTTCCACGTGCCGTCGCTGAGGCTGCTCTCCCCGGGCACGCCGGTGGTGGTCCCGGCCGGGAGCCGCTCGTTGCTCGCCCGGACCGCGCTCGACGTCCACGAGGCGAGCCCCGGTGACGTGCTGAGGCTCGCAGGCCTCGAGGTCGACGTCATCGCTGCGGACCACCCGGCGACACGGCACCGCTGGTCCAAGCGGGAGTCGCCCCCGCTCGGGTTCCGCGTCCGCGGCGGCCCGCGCTCGTTCTGGTACCCGGGCGACACCGGGCCCGCGACCGACGTCTCGGGCGTCGGCAGCGTCGATCTCGCGCTCGTCCCGGTCGGCGGGTGGGGACCGACGCTCGGCGACGACCACGTCGACCCCCGCCAGGCGGCGGACATGGTGGAGCGGGTCGGCGCGCGGTGGGCCCTCCCGGTGCACTGGGGGACGTTCTGGCCTGTGGGGCTCGGCTGGCTCGCTCCCGGCGTGCGGCACCACCTCTTCGAGACTCCGGGCGAACGCTTCGTCGACGCGATGGAGGACGGCCGGGCCGAGGCGCTCCTCGCCCCGCACGGCCGCCGGATCATGCTCGAGGACTGACGCGGGCGGGGCGCGCCTGCGGGCGGTCAGGGGCGCAGCCGGGCCACGAGCTCGCCGCGGCTGCGGACGCCCACCTTCGCGTACACCGACTTCAGGTGGTCCTGGACGGTGTAGGAGGAGATGCCGAGCAGCCGCGCGATGCGGGTCGTCGGGTGGCCGGCGACCACCGCCTCGCACACCTGCCGCTCGCGCGGCGTCAGCCCGTACGCGGCGGCGATCACGTCGGTCAGCTCCTCGCCGGCCGCACGTGACACCGTGACCGCGACCAGCCCGGGCTCGTCGCCGACGAGCGCGCTGGACGCGAGGACCGCCCAGCCGTGCCCGTCACGGACGTGCGCGCGGGCGGTGCGGCCGCTCGTGCGGGCCTCCAGGGCGAGGACCTTGGCGAGCAGTGCGAACCGGCCGGGGTCGTGCGCGTCGATGCGGGCGGCCCACGTCGCCGTCGAGGCGGTGGACGACCGCGTTCGACCGTGGGTGTCGACGACCACGACGGCGGGCGGTGTGTCGTCGGACGACCCGCGTACGCCGGTCCGCGCCGTGACCCGGGTCGCGCTCGCGACAGCCGGCGCCACCGCGGCGAGGAACTCCACCTCCCGGTCGGTGAAGTCGGAGCCGCGACGGACCAGTCCGGCGGCACCCCAGCACGATCCGTCGGCGAGGAACGTGGTGCGCACCTCGCGGTCGAGCCCGAGAGGCCGCCAGACGTTGCGGAGCCGCCCGCTGCGACGGCGCTCGCGGGCAGGCAGCTCCGACGAGCGCGCGACCACCTGCCCGCGGCGGGCGAGGTCGGCGAACCGGTTCGGCTCGCCCGGGTCGTACTCGGCGGTGGCGAGCGCGGGCTCGTACCCGCCCGGGAGCCGGGCGGAGCCGCTCACCATGCCCGTGATCGTCAGCGTGGTCGGGTCGAGGGTCGCCCAGCAGGTGAGCTCCGTGGGCACCTGCGCCTCCACCGTCGCGAGCGCGGCGGCGTGCAGCTCGCCGGCCCCGATCCCCGTGGTGGCCAGCGAGGCGATCTCGCGTCGAGCCCGGTCGGCCCGGTGCTCCCACATGGCCTCAGTATCGCCCCGCACCGCCCCGCGGACCCCCAGGATTCAGGGATCGACGCGGACCTGACCCGGTCCTAGCGTCGGAGGCATGACCGTGATCGTGTGGGTGGCGACGCTCGTGGTGGCAGCCGTGCACCTCCTGGCGTTCCTGTGGGAGGTCGTGCTCATCCAGCGACCGAGCGTGCACGAGGGGGTCTTCGCGATCCCGGCGCGAGACCTTCCGGCGATCCGGCTGTGGGCCTTCGGCGTGGGCTTCTACAACCTCTTCCTCGCCGCCGGGGCCGTCGCCGGTGTGCTGTTCTGGGCCGCGGGCGAGGAGACCGTCGGCAAGACGCTCGTCGTGTACGTGTGCGTCTTCGCCGCGTTGTCGGGACTGGTGCTCTTCGTCGGGGACCGCATGGCGCTGTCGCGGGAACGCGGATCCGGTGTCGGGGGCGCGGTCGCGCAGGGAGTCCCGCCGCTCGTGGCGCTCGGCGCGATGCTGCTGTGAGGCGGCCCCGCCCGCGAGCCCGCCCCGCCCGCGCGGGTTGGTCGGTGGGTGGTCACCGGCGCGAGGGGCGTGACCACCCAGGGACCGACGCGGGGCCTCAGCGACCGACGCGGGGCCTCAGGGACCGACGCGGGGCCTCAGGGACCGACGCGTGGCCTCATCCGACGGCGGGCGTCCGCGTGCTCGGCCAGGAGCCACTCGGCGGCACCGGAGAGTCGAGGGTCGTCGGTCTCGGACTCGAGGGGGAGCGAGGCCAGGTAGTCGCGGTCGGCGGCGATCCGCCGCTGCAGCTCGGCGCGATCACCGACGCTGCCGTGGCCCGGCACGACGGCCTCGACCCGCGGGGCGACGCGCTCGAACAGGTCGAGCGCCTCGGCGTAGTCGTCCCACGGGTGGGCGGCCTCGAGGTCCAGCAGCGGGACCTCGACGTCGGACAGCATGTCGCCGGCGACGAGGACCCCGACGTCGGCGACCAGGAGCGCGGCGTGCCCCGCTGCGTGCGCACGGTGCTCGAGGACGCGGACCTCGCGCCCTTCCCACGGCAGCACGTCCGAGGAAGGCTCGAGCGCGACCACGCGTCCCAGGCCGCTCGTGTCGACCCCGTCGAGCGCCTCGCGGGCCTTGCGGGTGTTGTCGTCGACGACCGCGAGCGCCCGGCGAGCACCGGCCGCGGTGGCCCAGCGCGGCCCGTCCCCGAGGGCCGGTCGCCAGAGGAGGTGGTCCCAGTGGGGGTGCGTCGAGAACGCGCCCGTCACCGTCAGGCCGCGCGCGGTGAGCTCTGCGGCGAGGTCGTCGATCTCGCGACCGGTCACCGCGGGGTCGACGATCAGGCACTCCCGGCCGCCCTCGCCCACCACGACCGTCGTCGTGGTGGTGCAGAACGGGTGCGTCGCGACGAGGACGCCGGGAGCGACCTCGATCATCCGACCGACGGCACCGCGGCCAGGGAGGCGGCCAGCTCGTCGTCGCTGAGCGGGTCGTCCTCGAGTCGGCCGTGCAGGTACGAGTCGTACGCGCCGAGCTCGAGCAGGCCGTGGCCGGACAGCCCGATCACGATCACCGGCTCCGCGCCCGACTCCGCGGCGGCCAGCGCCGTACGGCGTGCCTGGGCGAGCGCGTGGGAGGACTCGGGCGCGGCGACGATGCCCTCGGTGCGCGCGAACTCGGTCGCCGTCTCGAAGCACTCGCTCTGGTGCAGCGCGACGGCCTCGATCAGACCCTCGTGCGCGACGTGCGAGACCAGCGGCGCCATCGCGTGGTAGCGCAGGCCGCCCGCGTGGATCGGGGACGGCACGAAGTCGTGCCCGAGCGTGTACATCTTCATGAGCGGCGTCATGCCGCCGGTGTCGCCGAAGTCGTAGCGGTACTCGCCGCGGGTGAGCGTCGGGCACGACGACGGCTCGACGGCGACGATCGCCGGTGCCTGACGCCCGGCCAGCTTCTCCCGCAGGAACGGGAACGCCAGGCCCGCGAAGTTGGAGCCGCCACCCGCGCAGCCGATCACGACGTCGGCACCGGACTCGCCCGCCTTCGCGAGCTGGAGCAGCGCCTCCTCGCCGATCACCGTCTGGTGGAGGAGGACGTGGTTGAGCACGGACCCGAGGGCGTACTTGGTCGCCTCGTCCTGGGCCGCGAGCTCGACCGCCTCGGTGATCGCGATGCCGAGCGATCCCGGGTGGTCGGCCGGGAACCCCTTGCCGAACTCCGTCAGCGGGCTCGGCGAACGGTGGACCTTGCCCCCGAACACCTCGATGAGGGTCCGGCGCTGCGGCTTGGTGTCGTACGACGCCCCGACCTGCCACACCTCGCACTCGAGCCCGAACAGCGCGCACGCGTACGACAGGGCGGTGCCCCACTGGCCGGCGCCGGTCTCGGTGGTCAGGCGGGTGATGCCGTTCTGGGCGTTGTAGTAGACCTGCGGGACCGAGGTGTTGGTCTTGTGCGAGCCGGCCGGGGAGACGCCCTCGTACTTGTAGTAGATCCGCGCGGACGTGCCGAGCTTCTGCTCCCAGCGGCGGGCGCGCACCAGCGGCGAGGGCCGGTACTGCCGGTAGACGGCGCGCACCGGCTCCGGGATCTCCACGTAGCGGTCGGTGGTCACCTCCTGGGCGATCAGCTCCGGCGGGAACAGCGGCGCGAGGTCGTCCGGGCCGACCGGCTCGTGGGTCGCCGGGTGCAGCGGCGGTGGCGGCGGCGTCGGGAGGTCGGCGACGACGTTGTACCAGTGGGTCGGCATCTCCGACTCGTCGAGCGTGATGCGGATCCGGTCGTCGGTCATCGTTCCTCCTGAGGTCGGGCGCTCAGGCTATCGGTCCCGTGCCGCCGTCGGAATGCGCGAGGGCGTCGTCGAGGGCGTCCGCGACCGTCGTACGGGCCAGCTCGGCGCGGACCGCGTCGTCCACGCGGGCGTACACCGGAGCGAGCGCAGGTCGGATCCCTCGGGCGACCACGCAGCGCGGACTCGGCTCGTTGCGGTGCATCGCGAAGGCGGGGTCGGCTCCGAGGGCCTCGTCGACGTCGCGCAGCGTGATGGCCGAGGCTTCGCGCGCGAGCCGCCAGCCCGCGCCGGCTCCGCGACGGGAGACGACGACGTCGGACGCGCGCAGGTCGGAGAGCAGCCGGCGGATCACCACCGGGTTCGTCCGGACGCTCCGCGAGATGTCCTCCGACGTCGACCACTCCTCGCCGCGGCGGCGGTGCAGCTCCATCCACGCCAGCACATGCACGGCGATGGTCAGGCGACTGTTCGCGCTCATGGTGCTATGGTAACCAGAATTGTTACGACTGGCGCCGCGACGCGAGCGGACGCCTTCGGGGAGGTCCGCATGTCCGTGTCGTCGACCCGCACGCCTCCGCGGCAGGACACCCGGTCGGCGCGGTGGACGCTCGCCGTCGTCGCCGCCGGCACCTTCCTGATGCTGGCCGCCTTCACGATGCCGCTCGCGACGATCGTCCCGACGGCCGCGTCGCTCGACGCGGGCGTCGCCGGTCGGACGTGGATCCTGAGCTCGATGAGCATCGGGCTGGCGGCCGCGCTGCTGACCAGCGGCGCGGTCGCCGACGACCTCGGGCGTCGGAGGACGTTCGTCGTCGGTCTGGTCGTGATGGCGGTGACCGCCGTGGTGTGCGCGCTCGCGCCGGGCACCGCGCTCTTCGTCGTCGCCCGCGTCCTGCAGGGGGTCGGGGGAGCCGCCGTCACCGCCTCGGGGCTCGGCATCATCGCCCACCGCTTCCCGCAGGGCCCGGCGCGTGCGAAGGCGAGCGGGGTGTGGGGCGCCTCGCTCGGGGCCGGGATCGCGCTGGGGCCGGTGGTCGCCGGGCTGTGCGACGCGTGGGTGTCCTGGCGGCTGGCGTACGCCGTCCTGGCCGTCGCGTCGCTGGCGACCGCGGCGCTGGCCCGGGCGGTCGTGGCGGAGTCGCGCGCGCCGTACCCGCGACCCGTCGACCGCTGGGGCGGCCTGCTCCTCGCCGCCGGGCTCGCGAGCCTGCTCGCGGGCCTCGTCGAGGGCCGGCAGGGTCTCGGCGACCCGGCCGTCCTCGCGCTGTTCGGCGGCGCCGCGGTGCTCCTGGTCGCGTTCATCGTCGCGGAGCGTCGCGGGAGGGCTCCCATGCTCGACCTCGGGCTCCTGCGGCACCGGCCGTTCGTCGCCGCGACCGTCGCCGCGTTCGCCACCGGGATGGGGGTCATCGCCCTCTTCTCGTTCATCGCCGTCTTCCTCGACGCCGGGCTCGGCATCGACGCGCTGGGCGCCGCGCTGCTGCTCATGGCGTGGTCGGTGACGAGCGTCGTGGCGTCGTTGCTCGCCCGACGCATCCCGGAGCGACGCTTCCCAGGGCGGGTGCAGCTCGCCACCGGGCTGGTCGGGGTGGCCGTGGGACAGGCGGCGTTGACGGCCGTCGGGCCGGGAACGACCTGGCTGCGCTTCGTGCCCGCCCTCGTCGTGGCGGGCGTGGCCAGCGGCATCCTCAACGCGGCGCTCGGCCGCGAGGCGGTCGCCAGCGTGCCGGTCGGTCGCGAGGCGATGGGGGCCGGCGCCAACAACACGGCGCGCTACGTCGGCTCGGCGATCGGGGTGACCGTCGTCGCGGTCGTCGTTGCGGCCCACGGCCCGACGCAGCAGGACCTGTACGACGGGTGGAACGTCGCGGCGCTGCTGACGGCGGGCTTCTCCCTCGTCGGCGCCGCGGTCGTCGCGGCCTGCCGGCCCCGTTCCCGTCCCTGAGCCGCGGCCGAGGCTTGCGTCGACGACGTCGAAGTGCAACTGTGAAGTTGCACATCGACGAAGGGAGGCAAGATGGACGCCGAGAACGACCGCATCGAGCAGCAGATCGACATCGACGCCCCGGCCGAGCGGGTGTGGGACCTGGTGGCCGTCCCGGGGTGGTACGTCAACGACGGCGCGTACGAGGAGCACCGGATCGAGCGGGTGGGAGACGTCGACCTCGTGCACGACCGCGTCCACGGCGTCTTCGCGTTCCGGACGGTCGCCCTCGAGCGGCCCCGCTACGCGGCGTTCCGCTGGATCGCGGACCACGAGTCCTCTGACCCCGACACCGAGTCGACGCTGGTCGAGTTCTGGATCGACGAGCGACCGGGCGGCGTCACGCTCCGCGTCGTCGAGAGCGGCTTCGCCTCGCTCGGCGGCACCGAGGACGATCGTCGTACGAGACTCGCCGACAACGTGGAGGGGTGGACGATCGAGCTCGCCGTGGCGCGTGATCACGTCGAGTCGGTCGCGGCGGGGCGGGCATGAGCGGATCCGCGTCGCCCGCGGCGTCGTTCGCCGCGCTCGGCGACGAGACCCGGTGGGCGCTGCTCGTCCGGCTGGGGGGCGGCGCCGCGTCGGCCTCGACGCTGGCGGCGGACCTCCCGATCTCGCGGCAGGCCGTCGCGAAGCATCTGGAGGTGCTGCGCGAGGTCGGGCTCGTCACCTCCGAGAGGTACGGACGGGAGGTGCGCTTCCGTCCGCTCGGCGCGGAGCTGAGCCGGCTCGGACGCGACCTGCAGCGGCACGCCGACGCCTGGCAGCGCCGGCTCGAGCTGCTGAAGCGAGCGGCCGAGGCCGAGGGGTAGGCCGAGCCGGTCTCGACAGGACGTCTCAAGGTTGGTTAGGTTTGCCTAACCAATCCGAGGAGAATCGCATGGCACGAAGCAACTTGGCGGCGCAGCGCATCGAGGCCCGCACGCCCGGACTGCTCACCCTCCACGTCGTCGGCAAGGAGCGCGTGTCTCGGAGCTTCGTCCGCGTGACCCTGGGGCGAGGAGACGTCGCCGACTTCGTCCCGCTCGGCTACGACCAGTGGTTCCGCCTGTTCCTCCCGGTCTCGGACACCTCGCTCGCCCGCGTCCCCGCGAAGCTCACCACGCTCTCCTACCTCCGGTTCATGGCGGTGTCGAAGACCGAGCGGCCCGTGCTGCGCAACTACACCGTGCGCGCCTACCGGCCCGACGGCGAGGACGGGCCCGAGATCGACGTCGACTTCGTCGTGCACGGCGACGCGACGGAGGGGACGGCCGGGCCTGCAGCGTCCTGGGCGCAGTCGTGCGAGCCCGGCGACCCGGTCGCGATCCTCGACGAGGGACGGTGCTTCAACCCGCCGGAAGGGACGCGGGAGCTCCTCCTCGCCGCGGACGAGACCGGTCTCCCCGCGGTCGCGGGGATCCTCGCCTCGCTCGAGCCGGGCGCCGTCGGTCGCGTCGTCGTCGAGGTGCCGACGGCCGACGACCGGCAGGACCTCGTGGCGCCTGCCGGTGTCGACGTCGTCTGGGTGGTCCGCGGCGACGACCGGGCGACGCCGGGGGAGGCGGCCCTCGCGACCGTGCGGGCGCTCCCGGCGCCTGCGCCTCAGACCTACGCGTGGGTGGTCGGCGAGTCGGCGCTGGTCGCCGGGGCGCGCCGTCACTGGGTCCAGTCGGGCGTCCCGAAGGCGGACATCACCTTCGTCGGCTACTGGAAGGCCGGCCGGGCGCACTGACCGGGCGCTGCGGCTCCGGTCAGTCGAACAGGTCCGAGAGCCAGTTCTCCTTCTTCTTGCGCTTGTACGAGCGGTCGTCGTACCGGCGGTCGTCGGAGCGACGGTCCTCGTACCCGCGCTGCTGGTACGACGGCTGCGGCGGCTGTTGGTAGGACGGCTGCGCGGGCGCCGCCGGGGCCGCCTGCGTGCCGGCGCGGTCGATGATCTTGTCGAGCTCTCCACGGTCGAGCCACACGCCACGGCACTCCGGGCAGTAGTCGATCTCGATCCCGCTGCGCTCGCTCATCACGAGGGTGGTGTCGTCGTTCGGGCATCTCATGCGTTCATCCTGCGGGGTCGGAGGGTCGCAGCCAAGGCTCGTCGCTGCTCTCGCGGCCGGCGACGTACGCGAGCAGGCGGTCGTCGCTGGACGCCAGCCGGTCGACCTGCTCGCCCCCGTCGCAGCGGCAGAGGGACACGGTGGCGCTCGACGGTCCCCGCCCGACGACGCGCCACGTGCCGCCCGCGTCCTCCCAGCGCACCAGCGTCTCCAGGTCGTCGGCCATGGCTCCATCATGGCGCGGACGCGGTGCCCGTGGGACGGTACGGAGATGGCGCTCCCACGACGGATGCGGCGGATGAACCGGGACGGCTTCAACCGGCTCGCCGTGCACGTCGCGCCCTGGCTGCCGGGGATGGGGGTGGTGGTCCACCGGGGCCGCCGGTCGGGCCGCGCGTACCGGACGCCGGTGATGGTCTTCCGGCACGCGGACCGGCT
This sequence comes from Mumia spirodelae, assembly GCF_050632745.1. NCBI lineage: Bacteria > Bacillati > Actinomycetota > Actinomycetes > Propionibacteriales > Nocardioidaceae > Mumia > Mumia spirodelae. The sequence continues at coordinate 1,310,292 of NZ_JBODSD010000001.1, forward strand.
CGTGATCGCGCTCCCGTACGGGACGGACACCGACTGGCTCCGCAACGTGCGCGCCGCGGCGGGCGCGTCGGTGGTGACGCGCCGACGGACCCTCCACGTCGTCGACCCGCACCTCGTCCACGACCCCGAGCGCGCCTCCGTGCCGGCGCCGGTCCGACTGGCCCTGGCGGGGCTCCACGTCGACGACTTCCTCGTGACGCGCGTCGTGGACGGGCCGCCGACCGCCTGAGCGTCAGCGCAGGCGCATCCGCGCCCCCTCGCGGACCGCGTCGGACAGCAGCGCGAGCGCGGGGGAGTCGAGCTGCGCCTGGTGCCAGAACAGCCGGACGTCGGTCCGCGTGCGCGCCCCGATCTCTCGCACGGCGCCGTCGCGTTCGAGCTCCTCAGACTGCAGGTCAGGGAGCATCCCCCACCCGATCCCGAGGCGTACGGCCTCGCGGAAGGCCTCCGACCCGGGCACGTAGTGCCGGGGTGCGTCGACGCGGCGCCGCGTCACGCGGCGCACGAACCGCTGCTGGAGCTCGTCGACGTGGTCGAACTCCACGACCGGTGCGTGCGCCAGCGCCTCGGCCGAGACGCCGTCGGCGAACCAGCGTGCGGCGAAGGCGGGACTCGCCATGGCGCGGTAGCGCATCGTGCCCAGCGTGGTCACCGTGCAGCCGGGGACGCGCGTCGGGTCGGCGGCGACCGCCGCGAGCGCCGTCCCGTCGCGCAGCCGGGCGAGCGAGTGCTGCTCGTCCTCGCGCTGCACGTCGACGCGGACGCGGTCGGTGATCGCGACGAGGGACGGGACGAACCAGGTCGCCAGCGAGTCGGCGTTGACGACCACGGGCACGCTCACCGGTCCGCGCTCGGCCGCGGAGGGTGCCAGGTCGGAGAGCAGGAGGTCGACCTGCCGGGCGAGGCGCAGGACGGGGGCGCCCTGGTCGGTGACGGTCACGGGCCGCGTGCGGCGGACGAGGACACGGCCGGTCGCCGCCTCGAGCCCCTTGATGCGCTGGCTGACGGCGGAGGGGGTGATGCGGAGGGCGGCGGCAGCAGCCTCGAAGCTGCCCTCGCCGACGACCGCGACGAGCGTACGGAGCTGGTCCAGGGCGACGTCGGTCATGAAGCCCTCCTTCATCTGCTGAAGGAACTTTAGCTGGAGTGAAGAAGTCGCGACACCTAGCGTGGGGGTCATGGGAGCTGGAGGAGCGTCGTCCGTCGTCGTGGCAGGGCTGTTGACCGGACTGTCCCTCATCGTCGCGATCGGGGCGCAGAACGTGTTCGTCCTGCGCCAGGGGCTGCGTCGCGAGCACGTGGGCAAGGTCGTGCTCGTGTGCGCGCTGTCCGACACCGTGCTGATCGTCGCGGGGGTCGCCGGCGTGGGGGGACTGCTCGCGCGGGCCCCGCTGCTCGTCGAGGTCGCGCGCTGGGGCGGTGCGGCCTTCCTCACCGCCTACGCGCTGCTCGCCGCGCGCCGGGCGTGGGTCGGCGGCCACCTCGAGGTCGACGACCGCGGCGCCCGGGTCTCGGGCTGGGCGGTCGTCTCGACCGCGGCGGCCCTGACCTGGCTGAACCCCCACGTCTACCTCGACACCGTCCTGCTGCTCGGCTCGGTGGGAGCCTCGTACGGGTCCGACCGGGCGTTCTTCGCGCTCGGTGCGGTGGTGGCCAGCTGGGCCTGGTTCACGGCGCTCGGGTACGGAGCGCGGGTGCTCCGTCCGCTCTTCGCCCGCCCGACCGCCTGGCGGGTCCTGGACGCCGGGATCGCCGTCGTGATGCTCGCGATCGCGGTCTCGCTGGTGCGCCACGCGTGAGCCCGGCCGCCGTGTGATGCGGATCGCAGACCCTGCGGCGTTGTTAGGCTGCCAGGACAGTACCGACGGCATGGAAGGGGCACATGTCAGCGGGCGACACCGCAGAGGACCACGTCCCGACGGTCCGGGTCCCGGACCCTCGGGCGGTCGATGCTGCCCCGACCGTGCACGTCCCGAACGGCGCCGCGCTGCCGCTCGACCCGTCGACCGCGTCCGTCGGGCCGTACCGTCTGCGCGTGCTGCTCGGCTCCGGCGGCTTCGGGGCGGTCTACGTGGGGAGCACGGCGAGCGGGCCGCCGGTCGCCGTCAAGGTCCTCACGTTCGAGGGCCCGGGAGCGCGCGAGCGGTTCGCGCGCGAGGCGCGGCTGCTGCACCAGCTGGGTGGCAACGGCTTCCCGGCGTACGTCGCCGGTGACCTCGACGCGGCGCGGCCGTGGTTCGCGATGGAGCTCCTCGAGGGCGTGACCGTCGGCGAGGCGGTGCGCCATGCCGGGCCGCTGGCGGTGCCCACGGTGGTGGTCGCGGCGCTCGACGTCGGGCGCTCGCTCGGCCGGCTGCACGACCTCGGCTACGTGCACCGCGACGTGAAGCCCGCCAACGCGGTGCTCGCCGGCCGGCGGGCGACGCTGATCGACGTCGGGATCGCCAAGGGCGACCACGTCCACGACCTCACGACGACCGGCGAGATGGTCGGGTCCGTCGCCTGGGCGGCACCCGAGCGGCTGACGGGGGACCGCGCCACCGCGGCGACCGACGTCTACGGTCTCGGGCTGCTGATGGCCTTCGCGTCGTCAGGGCGCACCCCGTTCCCGCGCGGCGACGACGCCGCGACGCTCAGCGCCGTCGCCGAAGGCCGGATCGACCTGCGCGGGGTGCCGGACGCGCTCGTGCCGCTGGTCCGGCGTACGACCGCCGTCTCTCCCGCAGACCGCCCGTCGATGCGCGAGGTCGTGACGGCCCTCCGCGCGCTGGCCCCCGCCGAGGACGGCGCGCCCAGACCGGCGGTCGAGGCGCCGGCCCGGACCCGCGTCGCCCCGCGCCCGCCGGCACCGCCGGCGGCGCGTCCCGCTGCGCCCGTGCCGGCGGCACCGCCCCCGGCCCCGGCGCCGCAGACCGTCGCCGTCCCGGCTCCCGCCGCGGCCGCGGCCGCGCTCCCCCCAGCAGGCCTCCAGCGGCTTCTCGACAACCGTCACCTGGCGGCGGCGCTGACCGCCGCGCACGAGCGGGGCTACGACGGAGCCGCGGTCGCGATGATCGCCCGCGCGCAGCGTCGTACCCACCGCCGTGCCGTCCGTGCGCTGGACCCCGCCCGCGTGAAGGCGTCGATCTGGCGTCGCAACCGGTGGTGGGACGGTCAGCACGCCCAGCGGCGGCGCTTCCCTGACACCGACGAGGGATGGGCGCAGGAGCGGGCGCTGATCCACCGCGGGTGGTGGGGTGACAAGGGTGCCGCGCTCGTGGCGCTGGTCGGGATCCTCGCGGTCGTCGCGGGGTGCCTCGCCGGCGAGGACTCCGCCGTGCGGGCTCCGTTCACCTGGGTCGACCGGCTGCTGCCCGTCGTCGAGATCGGGCGCGGCTCGGTCGCGTGGGACATGGTCGCGGTCCTGGTGGCGGTCGTCGGCCTGCTCTGGCTCGCCGTCCGCTGGTCGCGGGCGGCGCAGCGCGACCGCGGGGTCGGGCCGCCGCAGAGCCTGCGGTCGGCACCCGGACTGATCGGTGTCGGCTTCGCGGTGGTGGCGGTCGCCGTGCTCCTCGTGGCGACCGGTCTCGTCGTCTGACGTCAGGCCAGCGACAGGAACACGCGCTCGAGCTTCTCGGCGTCGGCCTCGTCACCCTCGCTCAGGCACTCCCGGAGCCCGGTGGCGATCAGGGCGAAGCCCGCACGGTCGAGGGCCTTGCTCACCGCCGCCAGCTGGGTGACGACGTCCTCGCAGTCGCGCTCCTCCTCGAGCATGCGCAGGACGCCCGCCAGCTGGCCCTGTGCACGGCGCAGGCGGTTGACGACGGGCTGGGTGGCATCGGTGGAGAGCTGCATGTCTTGAAGAATACCCCCCGGGGTGTAGGCTCGCCGCATGTCGAACCGATACCCCCATGGGTATCCGAAGGAGGACGAGATGTGCCGAGCCGTGACGTGCCGGACATGTGGCAAGACGACCTGGGCGGGCTGCGGGCAGCACGTCGACGCGGTGATGGGACCGGTGGCGAAGGCCGACCGGTGCACGTGCGACCGCACGAAGGAGAAGCCCCGCTCGCTCGCGAGCTGGCTCCCGCCGTTCGGGCGGCGGTGAGCGCGGTGGGCGAGAGCCGTCGCACGGTCGTGGTCGGGGGCGTGGCCGCGGGGATGTCCACCGCGACCCGGCTGCGCCGCAACGACGAGCACCGGGGCATCGTCGTGCTCGAGCGCGGTCCGCACGTGTCGTTCGCCAACTGCGGGTTGCCATACCACGTCGGTGGTGTGATCGAGGACCGCGACGACCTCCTGCTCCAGACACCGGCGTCGCTTGCTGCGCGCTTCGGTCTCGACGTGCGTACGCGCCACGAGGTGGTCGACGTCGACCGTGCGCGTCGGGTGGTCCGGGTGCGCGCGCTCGAGACGGGCGAGGAGTACGAGGAGCCGTACGACGAGCTGGTCGTCGCGACGGGTGCCCGCGCCGTGCGGCCGCCGATCCCGGGCGTCGAGCGGGCGCACACGCTCCGCGACCTCGACGACATGGACGCGATCCTCGCGGCGCTCCACGGCACCGACGGCGACGCGGCGCGTACGGCGGTCGTCGTCGGGGCGGGGTTCATCGGGATCGAGCTCGCCGAGAACCTCACCCGGCGCGGGCTGGCGGTCACGCTCGTCGAGCGCGAGCCGCAGGTGCTCCCGCCGCTGGACCCGGAGATGGCGGTGATCGTCGACGCGCGGCTGCGTGCCCACGGGGTCACCGTGCGGACGAGCGCCGCCGTGACTGCGATCGACGCGACGACGGCGTCCCTGGACGACGGGACGACGCTTCCTGCGGACGTCGTCGTCACCGCGGTCGGCGTGGTCCCGGAGTCCGCGCTCGCCGAGCGGGCGGGGCTCGAGGTCGGTGAGCGCGGCGGCATCGTCGTCGACGCGCGGCAGCGTACGTCCGACCCGTCCGTCTTCGCCGTCGGCGACGTCGCCGTGAAGCGCGACGCCTTGACCGGCGACGCCACGCTCGTCCCGCTCGCGCAGACCGCGAACCGGCAGGGACGCCTCGTCGCCGACGTCATCGCCGGTCGCGCGGTGAGCGCGGCGCCGGTCCTCGGGACGGCCGTGGTCGGGGCCTTCGGCACCACCGCCGCGATGGTCGGCTGGAGCGAGAAGCGCCTGCGGGCGGCCGGCCGGCCGGTGCGCGTGATCCACACCCACCCCAGCGACCACGCCGGCTACTACCCGGGGGCTCGGTCGATGGCGCTCAAGCTGCTGGTCGACCCCACGACCGACGCGATCCTGGGTGCTCAGGGAGTCGGGGAGTCCGGTGTGGACAAGCGGATCGACGTGATCGCCACCGCGATGCGCGGCGGCCTGCGCGCCAGCGACCTGGCCGACCTCGAGCTCGCGTACGCGCCGCAGTACGGGTCCGCGAAGGATCCGGTGAACATGCTCGGGATGGTCGCCGACAACCTCGCCGCCGGAGTCACCGACAGCGTGCAGTGGCACGAGATCGACACGGTGACGCGCGACGGTGCGACCGTGGTCGACGTCCGGACACCGGGGGAGTACGCGTCGGGGACCCTGCCCGGTGCGGTCAACGTCCCGCTCGACGAGCTCCGTCGCCGGCACGCGGAGCTGCCGGCCGGCCGTCTGGTCGTCACCTGCGCCGTCGGGCAGCGGGGCCACACGGCGACGCGACTGCTGCGTCAGCTGGGTCGTGAGGACGTCGCGAACCTCGACGGCGGCTACCGGACGTGGAGGCAGGCGGTCGGCGTCTGAGAGCATGACCGGCGACGTCCACGGGAGGAGCGAGCGTGCGGGAGCAAGTGCCGCCAGCTGTCCGGTTCCGGACGGGCCTCGGGCCCAAGGTGGGGCTGATCGCGGTTCCGTTGCCGCTCGTCGTGGTGGCACTGGCCGTCGCGGCGACCGTCGATCAGGGTGAGGTCCCGCCTGACGTGCCGCTGGTGGTCGCCCTCGCGTGCGCGCTGTCGCTGTCGATGGTCGGCCTGGCTGTCGCGGCGGCGCCGTCGCACCGATGGGACCTCGCGCAGGGCTTCCTCAGGGTCCGGCGGCGCGAGGTCGCGCTCGGTTCGGTGACGCGCGTGGTCGTGTTCCCGGGGTTCCGCGGCTGGGTGGGGATGAGCTTCTGGGACCCGGACGGGCGCATCGCGCGGCTGGGTGCGGACGTCGCCTTCGGGAACCGGCGCTCGCTCGGTCGTGACCAGTGGGCGGCGCTGCGGACGCTGCTCGCGGCGCCGCACGCGCCCGCGTTCGAGGTCTACCGGTCGGTCACGCAGCGCCAGATGGCGTCGCGGCCGCCGCTGCGGTCGTTGACCGGCGAGGCTGCCGTACGCCTGGTCGACGCGCAGATCGCGTGGATCGACTCGGGTCGCCGCTCGACCGCTCCTGGTTCGCCGGTGCAGCGGTTCGTGAGCGCCCTCTGACGAACCGTCAGTCGTCGGCTGCCAGGGCCGCGCGGCAGTACGGGTCGTCGTCGGCGGCGCGGGCCAGCCGCGCGGCGAGGAGCTCGGCGGTCTCCGCGAGCCCTTCGACGCGCTCGGCGCCGAGCGTGTCGACGACCAGCGCCCGCAGCGACGTCTCGCGGACGGCCCTGGCCCGGGCCGCCGCCGCCCGCCCGAGCTCGGTGATCACGACGTCCGCGCTGCGACCGTCGGCCTCGCACGTCTCGCGACCGAGGAGCCCGCGCTGCTCCATGCGTCGCGTCTGGTGCGACAGGCGGCTCTTCTCCCACTCGAGGGCGAGGCGGAGCTCGCGGGACCGCAGTCGTCCTCCGGGCGCCTCCGCGAGCACCTCGAGCACCGCGTAGTCGGCGTCCGACAGACCTGTCTCCCGGGTGATCTCGCGGGCGAGGTGGCGCACCAGGCGCTCGTGCGCCGCAGCATAGGCACGCCACGCGTCGAGCGGGGCGTCGGGAGTCCGGGTCGCGGTCACTCCTCCACGGTACCCGGAGGTTGATGTGTCATCCAGTGCGAGGTACGGTTGACCTATCAACCAAACACGGAGGACCGGATGCCCGACTACGGCCACGACCTGAGATTCGGCACGTTCATCACGCCCCAGAACGCGGCGCCCGACCAGGTCGTCGCTCTCGCACAGCTCAGTGAGGAGCTCGGGTTCGACCTGGTGACGTTCCAGGACCACCCCTACCAGCCCGCGTTCCTCGACACGTGGACGCTCATCAGCTACGTCGCCGCGCGGACCGAGCGCGTGCACCTGTCCGCGAACGTCCTCAACCTCCCGCTCCGCAACCCCGCCGTCCTCGCACGCTCGGTCGCCAGCCTCGACCTCCTGTCCGGAGGCCGGATCGACCTGGGCCTCGGCGCGGGAGCGTTCTGGGACGCCATCGCGGCGATGGGCGGACAGAAGCTCACGCCGGGCCAGAGCGTGACGGCGCTCAGCGAGGCGATCGACGTGATCCGGGGCATCTGGGCGGCCGACGAGCGGGGCGGACTGTTCGTCCAGGGTGAGTTCCACTCCGCGAACGGCGCGAAGCGCGGCCCCGCTCCGGCCCACGACGTCCCGATCTGGCTCGGCGCCTACAAGCCGCGCATGCAGCGGCTGATCGGCGAGAAGGCCGACGGCTGGCTCCCGAGCCTCAGCTACCTCCAGCCCGGGGACCTCGCGGCCGGCAACGCCGTGATCGACGAGGCGGCCGAGGCCGCGGGGCGCGATCCGCGCGACATCCGGCGTCTGCTCAACATCTCGGGGGGAAACCTCGGCAGCGGTGCGCTCGAGGGTCCCTCCGCGGCGTGGGTCGAGCAGCTCCTGCCGTACGTGGTCGACGACGGCATCGGCACCTTCATCCTCGGGACCGACGATCCCCGCACGATGCAGGAGTTCGCCGAGGAGGTCGTCCCGGCGCTGCGCGAGGCCGTGGCGGCAGAACGGGAGACCGCGTCGTCGGGTGAACGCGTCCGGGGCGCGACGGCTCTTGGCCGCCGCGTCCCGGGCATCGACTACGACGACGTCCCCGCGTCGTTGGCTGCAGACGCGGTCGAGCCGGGCGACGCCGGCTACGCGCGGGTCCGGCACAGCTATGTGCACCCGGGCAGCCCCGGGCTGGTCCTGCGCCCCGCTGACACCGCCCAGGTCGCGGAGGCGGTCGCGTACGCGCGCCGGCAACCGGTGCCTTTCGTCGTCCGCAGCGGCGGTCACGGCGTCGGCGGGCGCTCGACCAACGACGGCGGCATCGTGATCGACCTGGGCCGCCTCAAGGACGTCGAGGTCCTCGACCGGGAGCGGCGCCTGGTGCGCCTCGGCGCGGGCCTGCGCTGGCGCGAGGTCGCCCAGGCGCTGGCGCCGTACGGCCTCGCGATCAGCTCGGGTGACTCCGGTGACGTCGGCGTGGGAGGGCTCGGCACCTCGGGCGGCATCGGGCTCCTGGCCCGCGAGTTCGGGCTCACGATCGACCACGTCCGGGGCGCCGACGTCGTCCTCGCCGACGGGACGGTGGTGCGCGCCGACGCCGAGCACCACCCTGACCTGTTCTGGGCCGTCCGCGGCGGCGGCGAGTACGTCGGGGTCATGGCCAGCCTCGACGTCGAGGCGATGGAGCTGTCCGACGTCGTCCTCGCGGTGATCGTGCACCAGGTCGACGACACGCCCGCCTACCTCGAGCGCCTCGGGGCGCTCACCGAGGCGAGCCCGCGTCGGCTCACGCCGTTCACGACCGTGTTCCCCGCGGGCGACGGCCAGACCTACGCGCGGATCATGATCGTGTGGGCCGGTGACGACACCGAGGCCGCGGTCGGGGCGATCGAGCCCTTCCTCCACCTCGCGCCGGTGGTGCAGCAGCAGGCCCAGGTGGCGCCGTACAAGGGCATCATCCGCTCGACCGGCGACCCGACCGCGGGGCACCCGCAACCGCCGACCCGCTCGGCGCTCGTCGCGCACCTCGACGACGAGGCCGCACGGACTGCGGGCCGCCTCATGGACGACGGGCGGCTCGGCCTGGTCCAGGTTCGCGCGTTCCCCGGAGCAGCCGGCGACGTCGACCCCGACGAGACCGCCTTCGCGCACCGCGACCGTGGCTACAGCGTGATCGTCATGGCGGTCGAGGGCGAGGACGTCTCCGACGTGTGGGACCCGGTCGTGGATGCCCTCTACGGCAACTTCGAGACCGTCGTCACACCCGAGACGCTGGCGAAGACCTTCCCGCCCGCGACGCTGGCACGGCTGCGTACGGTGAAAGAGAGGTACGACCCCGACGGCGTGCTCGGCCGGACCTCGCTCGGCGAATGAGCGTACGGCCGGTGGGCACCGCCCGAGGGGACGAAGCAGTCGACGAAGGAGGATTTCCCATGGCCAAGACGACGAACCGCGAGAAGAGCCGTACGGTCGAGGCGCCGTTCCAGGCGTCGAAGCAGATGGCCGACCACCTTCAGCAGATGCACGTCGACCTGATCGACCTGCACCTCCTCGGCAAGCAGGCGCACTGGAACGTCGTGGGCAAGAACTTCCGCGACCTGCACCTGCAGCTGGACGAGATCGTCGAGGCGGCACGCGGGTTCAGCGACGACGTGGCCGAGCGGATGCGCGCCGTCTCCATCACCCCGGACGGGCGCGCGGCGACCGTCGCCGAGCGCAGCAGCCTCCCGGAGTTCCCCTCCGACGAGGTGGACACCGCCGAGACGGTCGACCTGGTCACCAGCGCCCTGCACGCCGTCGCGGCGACCGCCCGCCGCATCCACGACGACGTCGACGAGGAGGACCCGACCACCGCGGACATGCTGCACGCGATCCTCGAACGCGTCGAGCAGCTCGCGTGGATGGTCGGGGCGGAGAACCGGATCGCCAACCGGAGCATCCCGCGTCCCGTGCACGCGTGAGCGCGGGCGGGCCACGCCCGCCTGCGCCCAGGTCGGGCCGGACTACGATGAGCGAGGCGATGGATCCCGCCGAGACCTCACCGGTCTGAACCGCCGTCACGGCTGATGGACCCTGTGCCGTCCGAGGACAGGAGCATGCCGTGACCGACGAACCCGACCGACGCCCGATCCTCGCGGGGGTGAACGCCACCCAGGACGCGAGCGTCCCGCGCCAGGCGGCGGCGCTCGCGACCCGGATGGACGCCGACCTGGTCTGCGCCTGGATCGACACGACGCGGCTCCCGCGCGAGGGGGACGGGACCGATGCGGTCACCGTCCCGGTCGACCCCGACGTCGTCGGCTCCGACGGCACGGAGTCCGAGGTCCTCGCGCGGGTGCGCGCGGCGCTGGACGGCGCCACCGCGCGGTGGACGCTCGTGCGGGCCAGCGGCGAGGTCGTGAGCGCGCTGCGGACGGTCGCGGACACGTACGACGCCGCGCTCGTCGTGGTCGGGACCCGCCGGCCCGGGATCGTCGAGTGGGTGGACGAGGCTCTCGGCGGCTCGGTCGCGGGGCGCCTCGCCCACACGCAGAAGCGTCCGGTGGTCGTCGTGCCGCAGGGCCGGCCGGAGTGAGGGCGGCGTACGGGCGTCCGCTCCTCGTCCTCGTCGTCGCCCTCGGCGGTGCCGTCGGCACCCTCGCCCGGGCGGGACTCAGCGAGCTCTGGCCCCACGACGGCGACGCCCTGCCGGTCGCGACGCTGACCGCGAACCTGGTCGGCGCGTTCCTCCTGGGGGTCTTGCTCGAGCGCCTGCTCGCCGCCGGGGAGGAGACGCCGCCCCGTCTGCTGCTGCGTCTCGGGCTCGGCACCGGCGTCCTCGGTGGCCTGACGACCTTCTCGGGGCTCGCGCTCGACACCGTGACGCTGGTCCGCGCGGACGCGGTGGCGCTGGCGGCGGCGTACGCCGTCGGTTCCGTCGTCCTGGGGCTCGTCGCGTGCCTGGCCGGTGTCCTGCTCGGTGCCGGACGGCGGACGGGGCACGCGCGGTGAGCGCGCTGACGTGGGCGCTCGTGGGCGTGCTCGGCGGCGGGGGCGCGGCGTGCCGGTTCCTGGTCGACAGCGCCGTGCGCTCCCGCTGGCCGACCGCGATGCCGTGGGGGACGGTGGTGGTGAACCTGAGCGGCTCCCTGCTGATCGGACTCCTCGCCGGTGCGCACCTCGAGGGGCTGATCGGTGCGCAGACGTACGCGGTCGCGGCACTCGGCTTCTGCGGGGGCTACACGACCTTCTCCACCGCGATGGTCGAGACCGTCAGGCTCGCCCAGGCGGGCGACGTCCGCCGGGCGGTGCTGAACGCGGCGGGGACCCTCGTCCTCACCTGTGTCCTCACCGCGGTGGCGATGCTGGGCCTCCTGCGCTGACGGCGGACGCGACCGGACGTCGTGGGCGAGTCCGCTCCACGACGTCCGGTCTGCCGTCGGGGCTCAGCTCAGGACGGCCTTCTCCTTCAGGTCGTCGACGAAGGACGCGTTGTCCTTCAGCCACTGGTCGACCGCCTCCTCCTCGGACACGTCGTCCCCGGAGTTGAACATGAGGTTCTCCAGCGAGAACAGCTGCTCGTCGTCCAGCGTGAACGCGCCGATCAGGTCCTCGAGGTCGCTGTAGCGCTCCCCGAAGTCCTTCGTGCCGTAGGCGTGGATCTCCTCGGCGTCACCGAGCGTGCCCTCGGGGTCCTCGAGGTCGCGGACGGGGAACTCGTCGTACGCCCAGTGCGGGCGCCACAGCGTCACCGCGACGTTGTCGCCGGAGGCGGTCGCGCTCTTGAGCTCCGAGAGCATCGCCGGCGTCGAGGAGATGACGTAGTCCATGTCCTCGAGGCCGTACGTCGGGACGACCTCCTCCTGCGTGACCTTCGTGAGACCGGCGCCGGCCTCGATACCGACGAGGCGGTTGCCGTACTCGTCGGCCATCGTCTTGAGGTCGCCGATGGTCTTGGCCGGCGAGCTCTCGTTCACCGCGATGGTGAGCTTCGCGTCGTCGTACCAGGTGCCGAGGTCGCTGATGTCGTCACCGAACTTGTCGATGTACGACTTGTGGGTCAGCGGCAGCCACGTGTCGAACGTGACGTCGAAGTCGCCGCCGGCCAGACCGGTGAAGATCACGCCGATGTCGGCGGTCTCGGTCTCGACCTCGTAGCCCTCGTCCTCGAGGATCGCCTTCCAGAGGTGGGAGACGGCGATGCCCTCGTCCCAGCCCGACGGGATGCCGATCGAGATCGTCTTGTCGTCGCTGCCGCTCGCGGAGTCCGACCCGCCGCACGCGGCGAGCCCCGCGCTCAGGACGAGCGCCGAGGCTGCAGCGGTGAGGCCGCGCAGGATTCCGGAGGTGCGTACGCGTGACATGTGTTCCTTCCTTCGGCGGGAGTCTGCTCCCGCCTGGGTTGGGGGATGTGTCGCTCAGGCCCGGCTCGTCGCCAGCGCCTTCGCGACGGGGGCGCGGGCGGAGAGGCCCGCGGTGACGCGATCGAGGTAGATCGCGAGGATCACGACGGCGATGCCGGCCTCGAAGCCGGAGCCGACGTCGACGCTGCTGAGGGCCGAGACGACGTCCCGGCCGAGTCCCTCGGCGCCGACCATGCCGGAGATGACGACCATCGAGAGCGCCAGCATGATCACCTGGTTGACGCCGGCCATGATCGTCGGGAGCGCGAGCGGGAGCTGGACCTGGCGCAGGATGCGGCCCGGGGTCGCCCCGAAGGCCTGACCCGCCTCGACAACCTCCGCGTCGACCTGCCGGATGCCGAGCTCGGTGAACCGGACGCCCGGAGCGAGCGCGAAGATGACCGTCGCGACGATCCCGGGGACGACACCGGTGAGGAAGATGACGACCGTCGGGATGAGGTACACGAACGCCGGCATCGTCTGCATGAAGTCGAGGACCGGCCTCACGACCGCCGAGACGGTGTCGTTGCGCGCCGCCCAGATCCCGACCGGGATCGCCACCAGCAGCGCGATGACGGACGCGAGGAGCACCAGCGCGAGCGTCTTCATCGCGTTCTCCCACTGGTCGACGCCGGCGACGACGACGAACCCGGCGAGGGAGACCAGCGCGAGCTTCCCTCCCTTCGCGAGCAGGGCGACCAGCACCAGCAGGAGCGCGACCACCCAGAACGGGGGTGCGAGAAGCACCTCGCTGAGCCCGTCGTACGCGCCGGACAGCACGTCCTTCACGAGGTCGAAGAAGGGACGGAAGGTGTCGGTGACCCAGTCGACGCCCTGCTCGACCCAGTCGCCGAGGGGGATGCGGGGGATCGGTCCGTCAGTCATCGCTGCCTCCCGGGGTCAGGTCGGTCGGGGCCATCGCGGCGAGCAGCGTCGCGCGGGGTACGACGCCGACGAGCCGTCCGTCGTCGTCGGTCACGGGGACCGGGAGCGGGTGCTCGGCCGACGGCGCGAAGACCTCCGCCAGCGGCGTGCTCGTGCGCACGGTCGGGACCTCCTCGAGCGCGACGTCGGCGAGGGACTCCTTGCCCTGCTTCAGCGCGTCGGCGGCCGTGGTGTCGCGGACGACGCCGCGCAGCACGCGCTGCCGGTCCACGACGTACGCCGCAGGGACCTGCGCGTCGCGCATCGTCCGGGTCGCCTGGCGAGGGCCGCCCGCGACCGGGACGACCGCCGCAGGGCGGACCATCACCGACGACGCGGTCAGGACGCGGCTGCGGTCGACGTCGGCGGTGAACTGCGCGACGTAGTCGTTCGCCGGGTCGGACAGGATCTCCTCCGCCGTGCCGACCTGGGCGATGCGGCCGTCGCGCATGACGGCGATGCGGTCGCCGATGTGCATGGCCTCGTTCAGGTCGTGGGTGATGAACACGATCGTCTTGCCGAGGCGGCGCTGGAGGTCGAGCAGCTGCTCCTGCATCTCGCGCCGGATCAGCGGGTCCAGCGCGGAGAACGCCTCGTCCATCAGGAGGATGTCGGTGTCGGCGGCCAGGGCGCGGGCGAGGCCGACGCGCTGACGCATGCCGCCCGACAGCTGGGACGGGAGCGAGTCCTCCCAGCCCTCGAGTCCGACCAGGGCGAGCGCCTCGGCCGCCTTGGCGCGGCGCTCCTTCTTGCGCACGCCCTGGATCTCCAGCGGGTACGCCGCGTTGTCCAGGACCGTGCGGTGCGGGAGGAGCGCGAAGTGCTGGAAGACCATGCTGACCCGGGCGCGGCGCAGGGCGCGCAGCTCGCGCGGGTCGACCGCGCTGAGGTCGTCGTCCCCGACGAGAACGCGACCGGCGGTCGGGCGCCAGAGCCCGTTGAGCATCCGGATGAGGGTGGACTTGCCGGATCCCGACAACCCCATCACGACGAAGATCTCGCCGGCGCGGACCTCGAGGCTCGCGTCGATGACCGCCGCCGTCCCCAGCGCCTTCACCTCGTCACGCGTCGCGCCCTGCTCGAGCCGGCGGACCGCCTCGGGTCCGCGACGTCCGAAGACCTTGAAGACGTTCTCCACGCGCAGCGCCACGGGGGCGTCGTCGTCGCGCGGTGCGGTGGGCGGGGGGAGCTCGGGCTCGTCGACGGGCGGGTGCGGGGAAGCGGGGATCGGAGGGCCAGGGCTCACACGAGAGGTCATGACGGGGGTGGTTCGCCACCTTTCGGTCGTGCCGCGCGCACGCTCGGTCGGGTGGAGCCCGAGAACGTCAGACGCGGCGTCGCTGTCTGCCGGCGACTGCGGCACCGCACGTGGGGTGCTCCCGACCAGGCCCGCACGCCGTGGGCGGGCAGCGCGGTCGGTACGTCGCTCTCCCCATCCTGCACACGCCAAGGTCACGGACGGTAACGAGAGCCGGGGATTCTGAGCCTTACCGAGGGTGGCCGAGACGGTGAATTCGCCGTCTGACCTGGAAGGTTGGATGTTGCAACTTCGTTATCTTTTCGTGATCCCGTTCCGGGTTTGCGGGGCGCCGAACGCCACCACCGTGGGTGCCGGTGTGGCGACGGTCACGGCCTCGAAGCCGCCTCCGCGCAGCGAGCTCACGACGGCCTCCGCGGCGCTGTCGGAGACCGCTCCCGACGGTGTCTCGTAGAAGAGCCAGAGCGAGCCGCCGGGCCGCAGCACCCGCCTCAGCGCCGCGGCGACGGGAGTGGCGTCCCCGGTCCAGAAGAGGTTCACGTTGACGGCGAAGGCGATGTCGCGCGACGCCTCCGGGAGCGTCGGTGCGACCTCCTCGACCGGCCCTCGGACCACCTCCCACCGCGCATCCGCAGCGGCCGCCGCGCACCGGTCGCGCGTACGCTCCTCGGCGACGGCCGAGCGGTCGACCCCGAGATAGCTGCCGTGCGGACCGAGCCGCTCGAGCACGAGCTGAGCGGCCACTCCCGGCCCGCCGCCGATCTCGAGCACGTCGCTGCTCGTGCGCAGCGGGAGAGCGGCGACGGCGGTACTGACGCGTCCGGGCACGGCCATGCCCCACCGTACGACGTGCCGACCCTTCCGGCGCTCCGTCGGGCGGCAGGGACCAGCCGGCGTCGGGCAGTATGAGGGGCATGAGCCTCAACCTCACCGGTGACGCCGACGCGGACCAGCTGCTCGACTCCGACCCGTTCGCGCTGCTCGTCGGGATGCTGCTGGACCAGCAGTACCCGATGGAGGCGGCGTTCGCGGGGCCGTACAAGATCGCGCAGCGCCTCGGGTCGATCGACGTCGCCACCGTCGCCGAGCAGGACCCGGAGGCCTTCGCGGCGCTGTGCTCCACGCCGCCGGCGGTCCACCGCTACCCGGGCGCGATGGCCAAGCGGATCCAGGAGCTGGCGTCGTACCTGCTCGCGGAGTACGACGGTGACCCGACCCGCCTCTGGACCGACGGAGACCCCGACGGCGCGACGGTGCTCAAGCGGCTGAAGGCGCTGCCCGGGTACGGCGACCAGAAGGCGCGCATCTTCCTCGCGCTCCTCGGCAAGCAGCGCGGTGTCGAGCCCCGAGGGTGGCGCGAGGCGGCGGGAGCGTACGGCGAGGACGGCTCGCGCCGCTCCATCGCGGACGTCGTGGACGCGGCGACGCTCGCCGAGGTCCGCACCTTCAAGAAGGAGCAGAAGGCGGCGGCGAAGGCCGCGAAGGCGAAGGCGTAGGCGTAGGGACGTACGGCGCCCGCCGGCCCTCGTCACACCCCGGGATGCGGAACGAGGACCGACGGGCGGTTCGGGGGGCGTCACATCGGCGGCATGAGCACCGTGTCGATGAGGTAGACGGTCGCGTTGGCGGTCTTGACGCCGCCGCAGACGACGGCGGCGTTCTCAGCCCCGACGGTCAGGGCGTCAGGGGTGCCCTTGACCTCCAGCTCCGCGCCGTTGGCGGTCTCGTGGGTGCCGACGACCTCGTCCGGGCTGAGCTGACCCGGCACGACGTGGTAGGTCAGGACCGACTCGAGCGTCGTGGCCCCGGCGGGCGTGGAGAGCTCGTCGACCGTCTTCTGGGGCAGCTTCGCGAACGCGTCGTCGACCGGGGCAAAGACGGTGAACTCCCCGCCATTGAGGGTGTCGACGAGGTTCACGTCGGGGTTCAGCTGCCCGCTGACAGCCGCCGTCAGGGTCTTGAGCAGGGGGTTGTTGCTCGCCGCCGTCGCGACCGGGTCCTGAGCCATGCCGTCGACCGAGCCGGAGCCGTCGGGCACCTGCTCGGCGTACGCGGCGCAGCCGGGACCGACGAGGTCCGCAGACGCGTCGTCGGTCATGCCGTCGTCCGTCATCTCGTCCGACATCGACTCCGACGCGGTCGGGGTCGAGCCGGAGGAGCCGGAGTCCGAGTCGTCACCACCGCACGCGGTGGTGACGAGCGTGAGCGAGGCCAGCAGCGCGGCCGTCGCCATGAAACGGGTCCTCCAAGGGGTCGTGCGCATCGTCTTCCCTTTCCTGTGGGGTGGGGTCACTCCACCGAGAACCGGACGCTGTGCCAGCCGGTGGAGCCGTCCGGCCGTGGCTCGGCACGGTCGGAGGTCTGGGTGACGCCGCGGGCGTCGGTCGCCCGGACGGTGAGGGTGTGGTCGCCGGAGGTCGCGTCGTCCCAGCGCCAGCTCCACTGCCGCCAGGTGTCGATCCCGTCCTGCGGCGCGAGCCGCGCCTGCTGCCAGGGGCCGTCGTCGACGCGGACCTCGACAGCGCTGACGCCGACGTGCTGCGCCCAGGCGACCCCGCCCACCCGGACCGCGTCGCGCGGGAACGACTCAAAGCCTCGGGGGACGTCGATGCGCGACGCCAGCTTGATCGGCGCCTGCTCGGCCCAGTCGCGCTCGGTCCAGTACGCGGTGAACTCGGAGAACCGCGTGACCTCGATGTCGACCAGCCACTTCGTCGCGGACACGTAGCCGTAGAGGCCGGGGACGACCATCCGCGCGGGGAACCCGTGGTCCAGCGGGAGCGGCTCGCCGTTCATCGCGACCGCGACCATCGCGTCGCGACCGTCGAGGACCGCCTCGAGCGGGGTGCCGATGACCATCCCGTCGGCACTGGTCGACTTCAGGGCGTCGGCGCCGTCCCGGACGCCCGCGCGCCGGAGGAGGTCGGCGAGAGGGACGCCGATCCACGTCGCGTTGCCCGCGTACGGGCCGCCGACCTCGTTGGAGACGCACGTGAGGGTGATGCGGCGCTCGATCAGCCGCTCGTCGAGCAGCGCGGCGAAGTCGAGGTCGAGCTCACGGTCGACCTCCCCGTGGATCCGCAGCCGCCACGTGTCGGCGGGGACGTCGGGGACGAGGAGCGCGGTGTCGACGCGGTAGAAGTCGCGGTTGGGCGTGACGTACGGCGTGATGCCGCGCAGCGGGTCCACTCCCGCGGGCACGGGAGGAGCGGCGCTCGCCGGCGGCGGGATCGTCACCGCCGCGCGGGAGGTGGCGGCGTCCGACGTCCCCAGGAGCCGCGTCACGCCTCCCCCGACGGTGGCGACGGCCGCGGTGCCCAGCACCGTGAGCAGGAAGCGGCGGCGGTCGAAGCCCGACGGCAGGTCGTCGCCCGGTCGCGGTCCGAGCGGGTCGGGGGAGCGCAGGGGCTCGAGCAGGAGGAGGAGCGCGGCGACGCCGACGACGGTCGTGGTGAGCGGGGCGAGTGCGGCGACGGCCGGCCGGGCCGAGGTCGTCGTGTCCACCAGCGTCGCCGCGAGGGCCACCAGACCCATCGCCACGACGATGCCCACGGCGACGCGCGGCCGGGTGAGCCCGACCCATCCGGCGGCCGCGGCGACGAGAAGGAGGACGACGGCGGTGCCGGCGAGCAGGACCGCTTTGTCGTTCTCGCCGAACTGGCGCACTGCGAAGTCCTTCAGCCAGCCCGGGGTCCGCGCCACGAAGGCGTTCCCGACCGCGACGACCGGCGACGGCGCGCCCGTCAGCGTGGCGACCGCGGTGCCCGCCGCCGTACCGGCGAGAGCAGCGAGGACGCCTGATCCTGCGGCCAGGATCCGGCGGGGTGCTCGGTGGTGGACCATGCCCCTGCTTCGCGGCGAGCCACCCCGTGGATGGGCCGGAGCAGGCAGAATGTCGCTGGTCGGGGACGACCCATCCAGAGGGCTCGCAGCGACGAATCATCGAGTGACGTCCCCGAGAGCAGGAGCGCCGATGCCAGGTCCGGAGCAGGGTCGACCCGAGGAGCCGCGCGAGAGCGGCCCCCCGGCGGCCGACCCCGTCGAGTCCCTCATGGCGCGCGTCGCCCGCGGGGACGAGGACGCGTTCGCCGCGGTCTACGACGCGCTGTCAGGCCCGGTGTTCGGGCTCGTGCGCAGGGTCCTGCGAGACCCGGTCCGGTCGGAGGAGGTGACGCAGGAGGTGTTCCTGCAGGTGTGGCAGAAGGCGCCGAACTTCGACGCCGCACGCGGCCGCGCGAAGACGTGGGTCCTCACGCTGGCGCACCGGCGCGCGGTCGACGCCGTCCGGCACGACCAGGCCGCCGCCGACCGGGACGCGCGCTACGACTGGTCGGGCGGGCCGGCGTACGACCAGGTCGCCGACGAGGTGACGGTGCGCCTGGAGCACGAGCAGGTACGCCGGTGCCTCGGGACGCTGACCGACCTCCAGCGCGAGGCGGTCGGGCTGGCGTACTACCAGGGCCACACCTACGCCCAGGTCGCCGCGATCCTCGACGCCAACCCTGCGACGGTCAAGACCCGCCTGCGCGACGGGCTGATCCGGCTGCGTGACTGCCTGGGGGTGACGGCATGACCAGCGACCCGCACAACCTCGCCGGTGCCTACGCCCTCGACGCGCTCGACGCCGAGGAGCGCACGTCGTACGAGGCGCACCTGGCCGAGTGCACGGACTGCGCCGAGGAGGTCCGCGGCTTCCGTGAGACCGCGGCCAGGCTCGGCGCCGCCCAGGAGACCGCGCCGCCGTCCCCCCTGCGACGAGCCGTGCTCGACGCGGCCGCGCGGACGCCCCAGGAACGGCCCGTGGTCGTCGAGCTCGGCGGCCAGCGGCGGCCCCGCCCCGGCTGGCCGGTGCGCCTGCTGCTCGTCGCCGCGTCGCTCGCCCTCGTCGTCGGTGCGGCCGTCTTCGGGCTGTCCCAGCGCGAGGAGGCCGACCGGATGGAGGCGCAGCAGGCGGCGATCACGGAGGTGCTCTCGGCGCCGGACGCGGCGATGGTCTCGGCGCCGGTGGACGGTGGCGGCACCGTCCGTGTCGTGCAGTCGGCCGAGATGGGCAAGGCCGTCATGGTCGTGTCCGAGCTGCCGCGGCTCGACGACGACCACGACTACCAGATGTGGACGCAGAGCGGCGGGGCGATGCACAGCGCCGGGGTGATCCCTCGTGACGAGCAGGGCAGCCGCGGCGCCCACGTCATGGACGACGTCACCGGCGTGACGGCGGTCGCGATCAGCGTCGAGCCGGCCGGGGGCTCGGCGGAGCCGACGACCGACCCGATCGTCCTGATCGAGACCGCCTGAGCGGCGGCCGGCTCCGGCGGCCGGTCAGCCGAGCCCGGCGCGCTCGGCCACGCCGCGGACGTACGCCGCCTGGCCGAGGTGCTGCACGCTGTCGTCGAGCATGCTGACGATCCGCACCGCGGCCGTCACCGGCGGGTCCCAGCGCGTGTCGACCACCCGCTCGAGCTCGGCCACGTCGACCGACCGGAGGTAGTCGCGCAGCCGCGCCGTGACGTCGCGGTGGTAGCCCGCGAGCTTCTCACCGCTCGCGACCACCCGCGCCACGTCGTCGCCGGACTGGCCGTAGCCTGTCGCCGACTTCGGGAACGGGAGCCCCAGCTCGTCGTACCAGCCCTCGTCGGTCCACACCTGCGCCGTGCCCGCGAGGTCGGCGCCGTGGTCGTCGAGGACACGCGCCTGGTGCCAGACCAGCCAGCAGACCGTGTTGGACTGCGTGTCGGGGCGGTAGGTCCCGATCGGCGTCGGGAGGTCCCGGGTCAGGGAGTCGACCAGGGCGTCGATGCGGTCGACGTGGTCGAGGAGGAGGGAGCGGAGAGCCTCGAGCGCGGGATCGGTGGTCATGGGTCCCACCGTAGGGGAATAGCCCCGGTGGCAAGGTAGTTGAAGCGTGTACTACTTTGGTTCCAGTGATCGCAGACGCGGTCGGAGAAGAGGGCACGATGCAGTTCGGGATCTTCACCGTCGGAGACGTCACCACCGACCCCACGACGGGGCGGACGCCGACCGAGCACGAGCGGATCAAGGCGACCGTCGAGATCGCCAAGAAGGCCGAGGAGGTGGGCCTGGACGTCTTCGCGACCGGCCAGCACCACAACCCGCCGTTCATCCCCTCCGCCCCGACGACCACGCTGGCCTACATCGCCGCGCAGACCGAGCGGATCATCCTCTCGACCTCGACGACGCTGATCACGACCACCGACCCGGTCCGCATCGCGGAGGACTACGCGACGCTGCAGCACCTGTCGGACGGCCGCAACGACCTCATGATGGGCCGCGGCAACACCGGACCCGTCTACCCGTGGTTCGGCAAGGACATCCGGCAGGGGATCGAGCTCGCGATCGAGAACTACCACCTGCTGCGCCGCCTCTGGACCGAGGACGTCGTGGACTGGGAGGGCAAGTTCCGCACGCCGCTGCAGGGCTTCACCGCGACGCCGCGTCCGCTGGACGGCGTGCCGCCGTTCGTGTGGCACGGGTCGATCCGCAGCCCTGAGATCGCCGAGCAGGCCGCGTACTACGGAGACGGGTTCTTCTCGAACCACATCTTCTGGCCCGCGAGCCACACCGAGCGGATGATCGCGTTCTACCGGCAGCGGTTCGAGCACTACGGGCACGGCGCCGCCGACCAGGCGATCGTCGGACTCGGTGGCCAGGTCTTCATGCGCAAGAACAGCCAGGACGCCGTGAAGGAGTTCCGGCCGTACTTCGACAACGCGCCCGTCTACGGGCACGGGCCGAGCCTCGAGGACTTCACCCGCGAGACCCCGTTGACCGTCGGCAGCCCGCAGGAGGTCATCGAGCGGACGCTCGGCTTCCGCGACTACGTCGGCGACTACCAGCGCCAGCTGTGGCTGATGGACCACGCCGGACTGCCGCTCAAGACCGTGCTGGAGCAGCTCGACATCCTCGGCGAGGATGTCGTCCCGGTGCTCCGCAAGGAGTTCGCGGCGCTCAAGCCCGAGCACGTCCCCGACGCCCCGACCCACGCGTCGCTCGTCGCCGCCGCCGGCGGCGGGCACGACGCCACCGTCCACGCTGCCGGCGACGACGTCACCGGCACGTCGGACCGCAACGACACCCCGACCGCATCCGAGGAGGTGCGCGCGTGACCACCCGCAAGATCGCCGTCGTCAGCGCCGGCCTCAGCCAGCCGTCGTCCACCCGGCTGCTGGCCGACCGGCTCGCCCAGGCCGTCAAGGACGACCTGCTCACCCGTGGCGTCGACGCCGAGGTGACCGTGCACGAGCTCCGCGAGCACGCGCACGACATCACCAACGCGATGCTCACCGGCTTCGCGCCGACCGGGCTCCAGGCCGTGATCGACGACGTCGTCGCGGCCGACGGCCTGGTGGTCGTCACGCCGATCTTCACCGCTTCGTACTCCGGGCTCTTCAAGTCCTTCTTCGACGTGCTCGACAAGGACGCGCTGGCCGGGAAGCCGACCGTGATCGCCGCGACCGCGGGCACGGCGCGCCACTCGCTGGCGCTCGAGCACGCGCTGCGTCCGATGTTCGCCTACCTGCGGGCCGTCGTCGTCCCGACGGCGGTGTTCGCGGCGTCGGAGGACTGGGGCGGCGTCGACGGCGTGAGCGGTGCGCTGGAGTCGCGCGTCGAGCGGGCCGGGAGCGAGCTCGCGGAGCTCGTCGCGGCCCGGGAGGCGGTGGCTCCGGCCGACCCGTTCGCCCTGACGACGTCGTTCGAGAGCATGCTCTCGGGGCAGTGATCCGCGTGGCAGCGCTGGCCTGTCGGTGCGATGTGCTGTGATGCGGTCATGCGAAGGCCGGTGACGCTGTCCGACCGGGCGCGCGGGTACGGCTTGTGGCCGGGCGACGTCCTGGCCCGCCTCCCGGGCGCCCGGCTCGAGCACGTCGCGTTCCAGGACGGTGCGGCACCCCGGCTCGCGGTGTCCCTGACGGTGACCGGCGACGCGTCGCCGGTCGCCGACGTGCCCGTGAGGATCGTGCTCACGTTCGCCGACGTCCGCGTGCGTGCGTGGCGACCCTCGCTGCGCGAGCGGCTGCGGCGGCGGCCGACCGACCGCCCCGAGGTCGTCGAGCTGTCCCGTGGCAGGTCAGGACGCTACCGCCTGCTGCACAGCGCGGGACGGCTCGCGGTGCGCGCGTCCGCGCTGCTCGTGGACGTCGTCCCCGCGAGCCACCTCGCCGCCGTGCCCGACGACGCCGTGGCGTCCTGACCAGCCCGTCGACGACTGCCGGCCCGCCGGTACGGTGGCACGCGTGACCACCGCCGTACGCCCCCGTGTCGGAACCATCGTCCTCACCCAGGGCAAGCGCCCTGACGAGCTCCGGGCGGCGGTCGACTCGGTCCTCGCCCAGGAGGGCGTCGACGTCGAGGTGGTCT
The DNA here is from genome assembly GCF_050632745.1 of Mumia spirodelae. Classification (NCBI taxonomy): domain Bacteria; kingdom Bacillati; phylum Actinomycetota; class Actinomycetes; order Propionibacteriales; family Nocardioidaceae; genus Mumia; species Mumia spirodelae. The sequence goes on from NZ_JBODSD010000001.1 coordinate 1,333,083, forward strand.
GCGTGGGGAACGGCTGGACGCCGGTCGGTCTCCCGGACGGCGTGGCGACGCTCGCGCTCCCCGAGAACCTGGGCATCCCTGCGGGGCGCAACGCCGGCGTCGACCACGTCGCGGGCGACCTGCTGCTCTTCGTCGACGACGACGCACGCCTTGTCGACCCCGACTTCCTCCTGCGGGCGGCAGCGCTCTTCGAGGACGACCCGCGCCTCGGCGTGGTCCAGCCCCGGGTCGAGAGTCCGGGGGAGGAGGCTCCGACGCGGTGGATCCCACGGATGCGCAAGGGAGACCCGCGGCGCTCGTCCCCGGCGTTCTCCCTGTGGGAGGGCGTGCTCGTCGTGCGACGCGCGGCCTTCGAGGCGGCCGGTCGCTGGGGCGACGAGTTCTTCTACGCCCACGAGGGCATCGAGCTGGCCTGGCGGGTGTGGGACGCGGGCTACGAGGTCTGGTACCGCGGGGACCTGCGGTGCGCGCACCCGGCCATCGATCCCGCGCGGCACGACTACTACTACCGTCTGAACGCCCGCAACCGCGTCTGGCTGTCCCGTCGCAACCTGCGGTGGCCGTTCAGCTGGGCCTACGTCGCCACCTGGACCGCGGTCGCCGTCGTCCGCGGCCTGCGCTCGGCGTCGGGCCGGGCGTCGTTGCGGCCGTGGTTCGCCGGGTGGCGCGAGGGCTGGCGGACCGACCCGGGACCGCGTCGCGCCATGCGCTGGCGCACGGTGGCGGCGATGACGCGCCGCGGCCGCCCGCCCGTGGTCTGACCGACCGGCTCGGGTCAGACGACGGTGCGGAGCCCGCCGTCGTCCTCGTCGGCCTCCTCGTCGTCGTTCTCGTCCGGGAGCAGACCGAGGTTGCGCATGCGGCGCATGCGGCGCTCGTGACGGCGGCGCAGGGCTGCCTCGTTGCCGGAGTCGCTGAAGTACTTCTCGACGACCTCGTCGATGGGACCGTCGTGGACGAGCTTGCCCTCGCGGAGGTAGACCCCGCGGGTGCAGAAGCGGGTCAGGTTGGCCTCGCTGTGCGACACCATGAACAGCGTCCGGCCGTCGCCCAGCATCTCGTCGATGCGCTCGTAGCACTTCTCACGGAAGGCGCGGTCCCCGACGGCGAGCACCTCGTCGACCAGCAGGATCGGCTCGCGCAGGCGCGAGACGACGCTGAACGCGACGCGGACCTTCATGCCCGAGGACAGGTGCTTGTAGGGCGTGTCGACGAAGTTCTCAACCTCGGCGAACTCGACGATCTCGTCGAACGCCTCGGCGATCTCCTTCTTGCGCATGCCGTGGAGTCCGGCCGCGAGGTAGATGTTGTCGCGCACCGTGAGGTCGCCGACGAAGCCGCCGGTGATCTCGATCAGCGGGGCGACGCCGCCGTTGACGATGACACGTCCCTCGTCGGGGATGAGGACGCCGGCGATCGTCTTGAGCAGGGTCGACTTGCCCTGGCCGTTGCGGCCGACCACGCCGATCGCCTCGCCGGGCTGCACGTCGAAGGAGACGTGGCGCAGCCCGTAGAACTCGCCCGCACGGACCCCGGAGTTGCCCTTGAAGAGCAGGTCACGGAGACTGCGGTGCCGTCGCGACCGGTGGAACCGGACCGAGACGTCCTGGACCGAGATGATGGGTTCGCTCATCGCTCAGAGCTCCTTGAGAACGGTGCGCTCGAGGCGTGCGAACAGCCACCAGCCGATCGCCAGCACGACGAGGCAGACCGCCGAGGCGTAGCCGATGTGTGTCCAGTTGAGGAAGTCCGGGAAGATGCCGGAACGGAAGAGCTGGAGGATGTCCGCCACCGGGTTGGCGACGTACACCCACTGCAGGTCCTTCGGCAGGCGATCGACGCTGTAGAGGATCGGCGAGGCGTAGAAGAAGAGCCGGAGGAAGATCTTCACCAGGCGGTCGAGGTCGGGGACCAGGACGGTGAGGACGCTCAAGCCGAGCCCGATGCCCGTGAGCAGCACGAACATGAGCACCATCGCCAACGGGAACGTGACGATCATGTTCCAGTGGAGCGGGACCTGGTAGGCGATCAGGAAGCCCGCCAGCACGGGGAGCGAGAAGAGGAACTCCACCCCGTTGGACGCCACGACCCGCAGCACCCAGATCTCCCGGGGCAGGTTCGTCGAGCGGATGAGCCGCGACGAGCTGCGCAGCGCCTTGGCGCCCTGGGAGACGGTGCCGTTGAACCACTGCCACGGCAGCATGCCGGCCAGCAGGAAGACGATGTAGGGGTCCTCGCCGGGGACGTCGCGACCGAACAGCAGGCTGAACATCGCCCAGTAGACCAGGCTCATCAGCAGCGGGTCGAGCACCGTCCACACGTAGCCGAGCACGGAGTCGGCGTAGCGCACCTTCAGATCCCGGCGGATCAGAAGGAGGAGGATCTTGCGAGAGCCCCAGATGGCGCGGATCCGCGCCCAGGGCGACCGCGTATAGCTCGAGTCGACCATCGGTCCCTTTCCGTCCGGAATCCTGTCCCCTCGGGGACAGACCCCGCGTAGCACGCCTACTGTACGCGCGAGAGCCCGCGAATCCACGCACACCCTCCGGCTCGCGGCTCGTGCCACAAGTTACCCTCTTGGTCGTGACTAGGATGCGAAACGTGGCCGTGGTGCTGGCCGGGGGGACCGGCACGCGCGTCGGTCTGTCGATCCCCAAGCAGCTCATCAAGATCGCCGGCAAGCCGATCATCGAGCACACGATCGCCACGATGCAGACGTCGCCGCTGATCGACGAGATCCTCGTCCTGATGGCGCCCGGTCACCTCGATCCCGTCCGCGCGATCGTCAAGAACGGCGGGTACGACAAGGTCACCGCGATCCTCGAGGGCGCCGAGACCCGCAACGCCACCACGGAACGCGCTCTGGCCGCCCTCGGCGACACCGAGTGCAACGTCCTCCTCCACGACGCCGTACGCCCGCTCGTCTCCCAGACGATCATCGAGGACGTCGTCGCGGCCCTGGACGAGTACGAGGCCGTGGACACCGTCATCCCCTCGGCCGACACGATCGTGCAGGTCCACGAGGACTCCGACACCATCGCCGACGTGCTGCCTCGCCACCTCCTGCGCCGCGGCCAGACCCCGCAGGCGTTCCGGCTGTCGGTGATCCGCGCCGCCTACGCCGAGGCCGCCAAGGACCCCGACTTCGTCGCCACGGACGACTGCACCGTCGTCCTGCGCTACACGCCCCACGTCCCGATCACGGTCGTCGACGGGCACGAGCGCAACATGAAGGTCACCGAGCCGATCGACGTCTACATCGCCGACAAGCTCTTCCAGCTCGCCTCCGCCGAGCGTCCGGCGGCCCTCTCCGACGCCGAGCAGGCGGCCGCGCTCGAGGGCAAGACGGTGGTCGTCTTCGGCGGCTCGTACGGCATCGGCGGCGACATCGCCAAGATCGCCGAGACCGCCGGAGCGACGGTCTTCACCTTTTCGCGCTCGGCGACCGGAACCCACGTCGAGCGCCGCGACGAGGTCCACGCGGCCGCTCAGGACGTGCTCGCGAAGACCGGACGGATCGACTACGTCGTCAACACCGCGGGCGTCCTGCCGATCGCCCCGCTGGCCGAGACCAGCGAGGAGACCATCTACAACGCCACCGAGGTCAACTACCTCGGCCCGATCTTCATCGCGCAGGAGTTCTACCCGCACCTCGCCGAGACGTCGGGCTCGCTCCTGCTCTTCACCTCGTCGTCGTACACGCGCGGCCGCTCGGGATACTCCCTCTACTCCTCCGCGAAGGCGGCCGTGGTCAACCTCACCCAGGCCCTCGCCGACGAGTGGGCGGGCACGGTCCGCGTGAACTGCGTCAACCCCGAGCGCACGGGTACGCCGATGCGCACCAAGGCGTTCGGGGAGGAGCCGGCCGGCACGCTGCTGTCGTCCGAGGAGGTCGCGCGGCAGTCGTTGGACGTCCTCCTCTCCCCGCAGACGGGGCACGTCATCGACATCCGACGCGAGAACGGCCCCGCGGCGATCACGAATGGCTGACGCCGGCCTGACGCCCCCCGAGGCGGGGCGCGTGACCGCGGCGCGGGCGGGGGACGCCGCGACGGAGATCGGCGCAGCAGGCGCCGTGGTCCTCGCGACGGCGGCAGCCCTGTCCGGCGTCATGGAGTCCGTCGTGGTCGCGGTCCTCCTGGTCGTGATCGCGGCGCTCGCGTTCGACGCGTGGCGCTTCGTGCGTCGCGACGACCTCCCGCCGACCGACGAACGGGTCCTGCTCGGGCACGACAGCGCCCTGCGCGCGGCGGTCGGCGCCTCGGTCACCGTGTGCTTCGTCGCGTGGAGCGACGCCTCCGCCTGGGTCGCGTCCCTGGCGGCGCTGATCAGCATCGGGATCGTCGTCCTGGAGCCGGTGCTCGGCCAGGCCCGGCAGTACCGCGTCACCTTCGTGTCGAACGTGCCCGGCCTCACTCCCGCGCCCCGGCAGATCGACCTCGAGGCCGCGGCCACCGGCGCCCACCTCGGCGCGCTCGCGTTCGGCGCGATCGCCGCCGGGACCGGGCTCTCCGCCTGGTGGTGGGCGGCCGTCACGCTCGTCGCGGCCGTGCCCGACCTCGTGATGGGCCTCAACGCCGTGGCACGCATGCGCGCCGGCCGGCGGATCGAGGCGGACCTCGCCGGCGCCATCGAGGCGTACGCCCCCGACGCCCTCGTCTACACGGCGTGGCCCGAGGACGGCACGCACCAGGTGACGATGTGGCTCCCCTACCTGGAGCGGACGGGCCGCCGCCTGCTCGTGGTCACCCGCCACAACTACCCGGCCGAGCTCCTCGCCCAGCACACCGACCTCCCGGTCGTGATGCGGCACGGGTCCCGCGACCTCGACGACCTCGTGGTGCCGTCCCTGACGACGGCGTTCTACGTCAACGCCTCCTCCGGCAACAGCATCTTCGTCCGCCACCACCAGATCAACCACGTCTTCCTGGGCCACGGCGACTCGGACAAGCCCACGTCGTACAACCCGACGCACGCGATGTACGACCGGATCTTCGCCGCCGGCGAGGCCGCGGTCCGCCGCTACGCCGCCCACGGGGTCGCCATCCCGCGCGACACCTTCGACGTCGTCGGGCGCCCGCAGGTCGAGGGCGTGACACGCGTCGACGCGCCGGTCCCGGCCGACCCCACGGTGCTGTACGCGCCGACCTGGCGCGGGCACGTCGACGAGACCGCCTACCACTCGCTGCCGATCGGGACGCAGATCGTCTCGGCGCTGCTGGAGCGCGGCGCCACGGTCGTGTTCCGGCCGCACCCGTTCAGCTACCGCTTCGAGACCGACACCGAGACGATCCGCGCGATCCACACGATGCTGCGCGAGGACGCCGAGCGCACCGGCCGGCAGCACGTGTTCGGGCAGCGGGCGGAGCGGGAGATGTCGGTCTTCGACTGCATCAACGCCGCCGACGCGATGGTCTCCGACGTCTCGAGCGTCGTGGTGGACTGGCTGTTCTCCGGCAAGCCGTTCGCGATGACCGCCATGACGGAGAACGGACGCGACTTCGTCGGCCACTACCCGATCGCGGCTGCCTCGTACGTGATCGAGGGCGACGCCTCCAACCTGCCGTCGGCGCTCGACGCGATGCTCGGCGCCGATCCGCTCGCGCTCGAGCGCCGCGCGGTCCGTGCCGACTACCTGGGCGACTTCCCGGCCGAGGGCTACGCGGACGTCTTCGTCGAGCGTGCCCGCGAGATCATCGACCACCCCCGCGCCGACGTCCTCGAGGGCGAGTCGCCGGAGGGCGAGGCCGAGGACGGCGGCGTCAAGCTGACGTTCGGCGCCGTACGCCGCCAGCTCGCGGTGGCCGCACGCGACGTGGTCACCGGCGGCCTCGCGCTGCTCACGTTCGTGGCCACCCTGGTCGGAGCGTCGACGGTGCTGCCGCTGCTCGGCGCGCTGGTGACGCTCGCGCTCTTCGCGCCGCTGCACCGGCGGGCGCGGCCGGGCAACCGCAACTACCCGCACATCGCCGGGACGCTGCAGCTGTCGCGGCTCCTGCTGGTCCTCGCGCTGCTCGTCGGCTGGTTCGACTGGCACGGGGAGTCGTGGCTGGTCGCGGCCTGCCTCGCCGTCCTCGGCGCGGCGACGGCGGTCGAGTCCACGATCTTCGACTGCTGGGAACGCGTCGGGCTGGAGGCGCGCAACCTGCCCTCCCTGCGCGTCGACGTCCGGGAGGTCGTCGCGCGCGGCACGGTGGGGGTGCTCGACATCACGGCGCTCGCGCTCGCCTGGGTCGCCGGCGCGGCGGGTCTGACCCCGGTGCTCGTCCTCCTGGCCCTCGTGGTCGCCGGCGTCACCGCGGTCGCGGTCACGGCGGGCCTGCGCCGCGTCCACCGCTGCGTCGACGCGGAGGACCGCCTCTACACGACGCTCGAGGGCCTGGCGCCGGAGTTCACCGTCTACTTCGGTTCCAACGTCGGTGCGCCGTACCAGCTCGGCATGTGGATGCCGTACTTCGAGCGGATCGGCCGTCCGTTCGTCGTGGTCACCCGCAACCTGGGCATGTTCCGCGCGATCGAGGGCATCACCGATGCGCCGGTGGTCCACCGGCCCACGCTCCGCAGCCTCCAGGAGGTCGTGGTGCCGAGCATGCGGGCGGCGTTCTACGTCAACAACGCCCCGAACAACACGCACTTCCTCGAGCGCCGCCAGATGGTCCACGTGTGGCTCAACCACGGCGACTCGGAGAAGCCGGCCTGCTACAACCCCGTGCACGCGATCTACGACCGGATCTTCGCCGCCGGGCAGGCCGGGATCGACCGCTACGCCCGCCACGGCGTCGAGATCCCGCGCGAGAAGTTCGAGGTCGTCGGTCGGCCGCAGGTCGAGGACATCGCGCCGGCGCGGGGCCCGATCGGGTCGCTGGAGGACGTCACGGTGCTGTACGCGCCGACGTGGCGCGGGCCGTACGCCGACTCGGAGGTCTACTCGCTGCCGCGCGGTGAGGAGATCGTCTCGGCGCTCCTGGCCCGCGGCGCACGGGTCATCTTCCGCTCCCACCCGTTCAACTACCGCTTCCCCGACGCCGAGCGGACGATCGCGCGGATCGGCGCGCTGCTCGACGCCGACCGGTCCCGCACCGGACGTCAGCACGTGTGGGGCGCCGCCGCCGAGGAGGCGATGTCGGTGGTCGACTGCTTCAACGCCTCGGACGCGATGGTCGCCGACGTCTCGGCTGTGGTCTCGGACTACCTGCAGTCGGGCAAGCCGTTCGCGATGATCTCGGTCGGGCGTACGCCCGAGCAGCTGCGGACCGACGCCCCGGCGGCCCGCGCCGCGTACGTCGTCGAGGGCGGGCTGTCCGACCTCGACGAGGCGCTGGACGCGATGCTGGGCGACGACCCGTTGGCGGCGGACCGTGAGAAGGTCCGCGTGTACTACCTGGGGGACTTCCCGTCCGGCGCGTACGCCGACGGCTTCCTGACCGCTGCGCGGCGTCTCGTCGACGCCGGCCCGCTCGACGAGGCGATGCGATGACCACCGACCAGACGATGATCCCCGAGCGCGCCGAGGCCATGCCGCCGGTCTCCGTCTTCATGACGGTGCGCAACGAGGAGCGCGACCTCGCCGAGTGCGTCGAGCGGATCCTGGCGCAGGACTACGACGGCGAGATCGAGGTGGTCGTCGCGGTCGGCCCGTCGGAGGACCGGACCCGCGAGATCGCCGACGCGCTCGCCGCGGAGCATCCGACGGTCACCGTGGTCGACAACCCGACGGGCCTGACGCCGCACGGCCTCAACGCCGCGATCGCGGCTGCCCGGCACGACTGGCTGGTCCGCGCCGACGGTCACGCGCTGTTCCCGCCGGACTACCTGACACGTGTCGTGTCCGCGCTGGCCAGCACGGGGGCCGCCAACGTCGGCGGCCGGATGCGGCCGGAGGGCCTGAGCGCGTTCGGGCGTGCCGTCGCCCGCACGATGTCGTCGAAGTTCGGGATCGGCGGTGCGGCCTTCCACGTCGGCGGCGACCCGGGACCGCAGCTGACGGTGTACCTCGGGGCCTTCCGGCGCAGCGCCCTCGAGAAGGTCGGCGGGTACGACGAGCACTTCGTCCGCGCCCAGGACTGGGAGCTCAACCACCGCCTGCGCGAGAACGGCGAGGTGATCTGGTTCCTCCCCGACGTGGCGGTGACCTACCGTCCCCGTGAGACCTGGAAGGCCTTCGCCACCCAGCAGTACCGGACGGGCGGCTGGCGCCGGCGCGTGATCAAGCAGCACCCGGAGACGGCGTCCCTGCGCTACCTCGCACCGCCGGCGGTGGTGGTGGCCTCGGGGCTGGGGCTCGCGGCGGGGGTCGTCGGGCTGTTCACGACGCCGTGGCTCCTGCTCGGCCTCGCGGTGCCCGCCGGCTACCTCGCGGGCGTGACGGTTGCGGCCCTGTGGGAGGGTCGGGACCTCGACCCGGCGGCCCGGCGGCGGCTTCCGGTGACCATGGTGACGATGCACGGGGCATGGGGGCTAGGCTTCCTCTTGAGTTAGTCGACCGTCTTAGGAGACATTCGTGACGCGCTTGTTGATGCGGGCCCACAAGAACCCGTTCGCCGCGCCGACGGCCGGACGGGTGCTCGCCCGCAACCTCATCGGCGACAACGTCGGCAACCTGGTCTTCAGCTACGCGGTCCAGCGGACGCTGTCGGTCCCGGACGCGACGGTCGAGGTCGCCCGCCTCAACCGCGCCCGGACGCTGAGCCCCGAGGAGATCGACGAGAGCTACGACCACGTCGTCATCCCGCTGGCCAACGCGTTCCGCAAGCGGTTCCTGCCCAACCTGGACGCGATCACCGAGACCATCGAGAAGCTCTCGATCCCGGTCACCGTGGTCGGCGTCGGCGTGCAGTCCGCCGTCGGCGAGGGAGTGAGGGCGCCCCGGCAGGTCGCCGACGCCGTCACGCGCTTCGTCCGGGCGGTGCTCGACCACTCGCCCTCGATCGGCGTCCGCGGCGAGTGGACCGCGGAGTACCTCGCCGACCTCGGCTTCGGCTCCGAGCACGTCGAGGTCATCGGCTGCCCGTCGATGTTCCTCCACGGCGACCAGCTGCCGCTGCGCAAGCCGGGGCGTCGCCTCGACAAGCGGGGGCCGATCGCGTTCAACCTCTCTCCCTACCTCCCGCAGATGGCCCCGGTCGTCGAGGACCAGGTCGCCCGCTACCCGGGTCTCGTCTACTTCGCGCAGGACATCAAGACGCTGGAGCTGCTCCTCGAGGGCAGCAGCGACCGCAAGGTCATCGACGAGCGGCTGCCGATCCACCCGGACCACCCGCTGATCGCGGGCGGCCGGACGCGGTTCCCGCTGGACGCGTCGACGTGGATGACGGCGCTGGCCGCGTACCCGTTCTCCTACGGGACCCGGATCCACGGCAACATCGCTGCGCTGCTGGCCGGCACCCCCGCGTACGTCCTCACCCACGACGCCCGCACGCTCGAGCTGGCCCGCTACCACGCGATCCCGCACCGGCGGATCGACATCCCGTTCGAGGGCGTCGACGCGGTCGCGCTGCACGCCGAGGCGGACTGGAAGCCGCTCCTCACGGGGCACGCCGAGCGCTTCGCCCGCTACTCGGCGTTCCTGCACGCCCACGGCCTGAGCCACGTGTTCGACCCGGGGCAGGCCGCCGGTGCCGAGGCGTTCGACCGACGGATCGCGCGCAAGGCGTTCCCGCTCCCGGTCGGCGAGCCCGCGGCCGGGCCGCGCGGTGCGCGCGACCTGGGCGACCGCGTCAGGCTGAGGCTGCGGAAGCTGGTCCGACCGGCTCGTCCGCGATCCTGAGCGCCTCCTCGAGCGCCCCCACGAAGCGGGCGGTGCTCGCGCGGTCGGCGGTCTCGCCGAAGTAGTGCACCGACAGCGCGTGCATCTGCTCGCGCGGCCACGGCCGGTCGAGGAGCGCGGCGGCCCGCGGTGCGTCCGCGGCCTCGAGCCGGGGGACCTCGGCGAGGAAGCGCGACGGCGGGAGCGTCGTGCGCGGCTCGGTCGGGACGGTCACGAGCATCGGCTTACCGGTCGCGAGCCAGTCGTAGGCGACGGAGGACAGATCGGTGACGCACACGTCGGCGAACGCCCACTGCCAGCCGTACGGGCCGGTGTCGACCAGGTGGCGGTCGCCGTGCTGGGTGAGGATGGCGCGGATCTCGCGGTCGGCGGCGGCGTACGCCGGGTCCTGGACGCCGGTCCGCGGGTGCGGGCGGTAGACGACGCGGTAGCGCGGGTCGGCGACCAGCGAGGCGACCAGCGCCACGCCGTGGGACGCGACGGACCCGTACGCCATGCTGGCGCGGTCGCCCTCCCACGTCGGGGCGTACAGCACGCGGGTCGTCCCGTCGTCCGGCCACGACGGAGCGCCGGCGTAGTCGAGGTCGAGCTGCGGGCGTCCGACCTCGCGGACATGGATCGCGTCGTCGAAGCCGCGCAGCGCCCCGGCGATGCGCTCGCGCGCGGCGGGACCAGCGACGAGCACCCGGTCGTACGCCTTGTTCTGGTTGGTGACGCTCGAGTCCTTGTCGCTCTCGCCGTGCCCGAGGTGCACGTGCACCGGGCGGGCGAACCGGAGCATGCGGAAGTTCAGCGGGAGGTGGTTCACGTAGAGGACGACCTTGACGGCCCCGCGGTCGACCAGGTCCTCGAGGTACGACGAGCCGGGCGCGAAGAACACCGGCAGCGACGTCTCCTCCAGCACGCGGCGCCCGGTGTCGGGACGCGACACGACGACGGCGGCCGGCCAGGGGAGCGCCGCGAGGACGCGGTCCCACTGGTGGAGCTGGTAGAGGTTCTCGGGGCCGTCGGCGAAGTAGAGGACGACGGGTGCGGCGAGCGCCGCGGGATCGGTGTTGCAGCGGGCAGCGAAGGCGCGTCGGTCGAGGCGGTTGCGGACCGTCGCGACGCCTCGGCGCGCGACCTGACCGAGGCGGCGGATCCGGTGCACGTCGCCCACCCTACCGTCGGACGTCCGGTCGTCCGCGCACGCTCAGGCGGTCAGCTCGACGGGCCGGGTGACCATGTCGACCATCGCCCCGTTGCGCAGCACGGTCACCGGCAGCGCCAGCCCGATCACTTCTCCGAAGAGCTGGCGCTGGATGCCCTGGGCGTCGGAGACGACCTCCCGGCCGACCGCGAGGACCAGGTCGCCCGTGCGCACGCCAGCCAGGTCGGCGGGACCGCCCCGGACGACCTCGACCACGCGCACCCCGGCGGCCTGGCCGGTGCGGGCCGCGACGTCGTCGGGCAGCGGGGCGGGGACGCCGACGAGACCGAGGTACGCCCGGCGTACCCGTCCCTCCACCATCAGCGTGCCGATGATCCGGCGCGTGGTGGCGTTGATCGGGACCGCCAGGCCGACGCCGACGCCGGCGACCGCGGTGTTGATCCCGACCACGCGGCCTGCCGAGTCGGCCAGGGCGCCGCCGGAGTTGCCGGGGTTGAGCGCGGCGTCGGTCTGGATCACGTCCTCGATGACGCGCACGGCGTCGCGCTGACGGACCGGGAGCGCGCGGCCGAGGGCGCTCACGACCCCGGCGGTCACCGACCCGGTGAACCCCAGGGGGCTGCCGACCGCGACCACGAGCTGGCCCACCACGAGGGCGTCGGCGTTGCCGAAGGTCGCGGGCGGGGGAGGCGAGCCCTGCACCCTCAGCACGGCGAGGTCGGAGAGCGGGTCGGCCCCCACCACGGTGAACGACTCCTCGGTGCCGTCGGCGAACGTCGCGGAGCCCTGCGTACGGCGTCCGACCACGTGCGCGTTCGTCAGCAGGTGCTGCTCGTCGACCACCACGGCCGAACCGCCTCCGCGACCCGGGAGGATCACGCTCGCCACCTGCGGGGACAGCGTGCGGGCCACCGTGCTGACCGTGCGGGAGTAGGCGTCGAGCTCACCCCTGTCCGGCACGGCCCTGTCCGGCACGGCCTCGTCCGGCACTGCGACCACCCCCTCGCGTCGTCCGCGGGACCGGTGGATCAAGTGTGCGTCGCCCGCGGCCCCGACCGTACGGTCGTTCGCCACGGGCGGACGGTCACGGTGCGGGAGGGCGCAGGCGCGACGACGCCATGATCGCGAGGAAGTGGCCGATCACGGCCAGGACCGCGAGCGGGAGGAGCGCCACGAGCAGCGTCCGGGTGCCGGCGAGCCCGCCCCACGCGTCGCCCGCGAGCAGGTCGACGACCGCCGCGACGAGCACGAACAGCGTGAGCTCGACCGAGTGGTAGAGGCGGTGGAACGGAACGTACCGGGCCACCCGGCGCAGGTGCGCCACCATGCCCGGGCGCGGTGCAGCGGCCTCGGCGCTGTCGGCGAGCTTGGGGAGCCCCGAGAACGCGCGCGAGACGTGGACGAAGTCGTTGAGCGACTTGTTGAGCAGGATGACCACCGCGAGCAGCGCGCCGAGCGTGGTCCAGCCGTAGTGGTCGTCGAGGTCCGGGAGCCCGCCAGCGGCGCGGACGCCGAGCGCGATCGGGATCAGGGACTCGGTCGTGTAGTGGCCGATCTTGTCGAGGAACGTCCCGGCCGGGGACAGCGTGCCCCGCCAGCGCGCGACCTCGCCGTCGGCGCAGTCCAGCAGCATCTGGAGCTGGCCGAAGAAGACCGCGAGCAGGGCGCCGACGATCCCGGGCACGAGCAGCGACCCGGCAGCCAGCCAGCCGGAGAGGATCATCAGGCCGGTGACGGCGTTGGCGCTCAGGCCGAGGCGCACCAGAGGTCGGCTGACGTACGGCGAGATGTCGCGAAGGTAGAGGTCGGCGACCCAGTGCTCCGCGCTGCGGCGGGCACGGATCTCCGGGGGCTGGGCGACCGCACGGTACTCCGCGAGGGTCGGGCGTGCGGGGCGCGCGGCGGTCGAGTCGGACACGGCCGCCACCGTAGCAGCAGGCTCAGAGGGCTCCGTGCGCCAGCATCGGCTGATCGGGCGTGGTCCAGCGCAGGGCCTCCGGGCAGAACGGCTCGTGCCACTCGCGGAGCACCGTCGCCCCGGCCGACGGGACGACCTGGGCCCACCACTGCGGGCAGTGCGGGCACGGCGTGATGACCAGGTCGTCCGGGTCGAACTCGACCGGCACCATGGGGGAGCTGAGCGCCGGGTGGCCCCCGACCTCGCTCAGGTCCACGAGGAAGCCCTCGGTCCGCGGGCCGCGCTCGTCGGTCGCGTCGCCGAGGTCGGTCCCGACCGCGACGACCTCGTGGACGAAGCCGGCCGCGTCGACGATCCGGTGCTGGTAGCTGTACCCGGTGCCGTCACCGTTGCCCCGCGACGCGATCAGCGCGCGGGTGCGTTCGATGTCGTCGGGGTGCTGGTGGTTGAGGACCAGCTGCGTCGTGATGCGCGAGGACGGTGAGATCCCGAGGATGGCGTACATCCCCTCGGAGAACTCCCACGCGTCCAGGCGCGGCCAGTAGGTGTAGCGACCCAGAGCCGGCGACGGGCCCCACGGCATGTCCTTCTTCATCTCGTCCCCCGAGCTTCGGGCTGCCCCCCAGCAGCCTGGGTCACGACGTTAGGTGCCGCGACGCGGGGCTGGCAAGGGTTGCGTGACGGTTGCGAGGGAAACCCCCGCGGCGCTCGTCAGCGGGCGAGGACCCCGGCGGGAAGGGGATCCGGGGCGGTGCCGTCGCCGAACGGGGTGCCGCCGAGCTCCTCCCGGCCGTGCGGTGCGTGCCACCCCGCGAGGTCGGGGCCGACCGGGACGATCTGCGTCGGGTTGATGTCGGTGTGGACGACGTAGTAGTGGGTCTTGATCTGCCCGACGTCGATCGTGTCGCCGAATCCGGGCGTCTGGAAGAGGTCGCGCGCGTACGCCCAGAGCACCGGCATCTCGCTCAGCTTCTGCCGGTTGCACTTGAAGTGGCCGTGGTAGACGGGGTCGAAGCGGGCCAGCGTGGTGAACAGCCGGACGTCGGCCTCGGTGATCGTGTCGCCCATCAGGTAGCGCCGCGTCGCGAGGCGCTCCTCGAGCCAGTCCAGCGCGGTCCACAGGCGGGCGTACGCCGCGTCGTACGCCTCCTGCGATCCGGCGAAGCCGCAGCGGTAGACGCCGTTGTTGACCTCGGTGAAGACCCGCTTCATCACGGTCTCCATCTCGTCGCGGAGGGGCTCCGGCCACAGGTCGGGCGCCCCCTCGCGGTGGTGGTCGGACCACTCGAAGAAGAAGTCGCGGGTGATCTGGTCGAAGTCGTTCGTGGCGACGGCCTTCGTCGGGAGGTCGACCATCGCCGGCACCGTGATCCCGAGCGGGTAGTCGGGGTCGCGGGCGAAGTACGCCTGCTGGAGCCGCTCGTAGCCGAGGACCGGGTCGACACCGCCGGGGTCGAGGTCGAACGTCCAGCTGCGCGCGTCGTGGACCGGCCCGCACAGGCCCATCGAGAACGCGTCCTCGAGGCCGAGGAGACGGCGGACGATCACGGCCCGGTTGGCCCACGGGCAGGCGCGGGCGGCCACGAGGCGGTAGCGGCCCGCCTCCACCGGGTAGCCGTCCCTGCCGTCGCGCGTGATGCGCGTGGTCAGGTAGCGCATGTCGCGGCTGTAGTCCTCGCCGGCATGCACGTAGGCCCCCTTCGTCGAGTGCGGGTCGTCCGCTGTGGTGCTCACGGAGCCAGTCTGCCCGCTGCGCCGATGCGGTGCCGACCCGCCACGACCATCCGGATCGCCGGGACCGTGAGGAAGGCCGCGACGACGTTGAGCGGGCCGAACCCCCACGCGTTGATGATCACGCCGGCGAGGAGACCGCCGAGTGCTCCGCCGAGGCTCATCACGAAGTCGGAGGCGCCCTGCACGGTGGGGCGTACGTCGGCCGGGACCGACTGGGCGACCAGCGAGGAGCCGGCGATCGTCGACGCGGACCAGCCGAGCCCGAGCAGCGTGAGACCGACCATCATCCGCGGCTCGGACTCGCCCGCGGTGCCGGCGACGAGCGTCGCGAGCAGCAGGATCGCCTGACCGAGGACGATCGTGCGGCCGCGGCCCCAGCGGTCGGTGAGGATGCCCATGACCGGTGCCAGGGCGAACATCCCGGCGATGTGCAGGCTGATCGTGATCCCGATGATCGTGAGGCTCGACCCGTGGTCGGCCATGTGGACCGGCGTCATCGCCATCACGGCGACCATCAGCGCGTGCGCACCGGCGATCGTCACGACACCGGTCCGCGCCGCGGCATTGCTGTGCAGCAGCGGCCAGGCGTCGCGCATGCGGGGCCGCGAGACCAGCTCTCCGTCCGCCACGGGCCGGAGCTCCTTGGCCACCCGCAGCGGGTCGGGGACGAGCGCGACCGCGGTGAGGACGGCCGTGGCGGCGAAACCGACCGCGGCGATCGCGAAGGGGCCGGCGAGGTCGGGGACGCCGAGGGCGTCGGCGGTGCGCGCCCCGACCTCGGTGAGGTTGGGGCCGATCACCGACCCGATCGTCGTCGCCCACACCACCAGCGACAGCGCCCGTCCGACGTGCAGCGGCTCCGCGAGGTCGGTGGCGGCGTAGCGCGACTGCAGGTTGGTGGCGGTGTTGGCGCCGACGACGAAGAGACCCACGAGGACCAGCCAGGCCGCGTCGAGCTCGGCTCCGGCCACCACGACCAGCGCGCCGACGCAGGCGAGCAGCCACCCGAGCGCCAGCGCCGGGCGGCGACCGCGCGAGGACGCCAGGGCCGCGAGCGGCAGGGCCAGGAGCGCGGACCCCAGCGTGAGCATGGTGGTCGCGAGACCGGCCCACGCCGACGACCCGGACACGTCCTTGACCAGGAGCGCGCCGACCGAGAGCGCAGCGCCGGCCCCGAGGCCGCCGATCACCTGCGACGAGGCCAGCACGCCGACCGTCCGTCGTTGGATCCCGGCGACGTGGCCGGGCGAGTACGCCCCGGTGGTCACCAGATCGTCACGCGCTGGTCAGGGGCGAGCCACAGGGCGTCTCCCGGCTCCACGCCGAACGCGTCGTAGAACGCGACGAGGTTGCGGACGACCTGGTTGCAGCGGAACTCCGGCGGCGAGTGCGGGTCGACCGTCAGCCGGCGGACCACCTCGGCGGGTCGCACCTTGCCGCGCCAGCACTGGGCCCACGACGTGAAGAAGCGCTGCGCGCCGGTGAGGCCGTCGAGCACGGGGGGCTCCTCGCCGTCGAGGGCGAGGAGGTAGGCCTCGTACGCGATCCCGAGCCCGCCGAGGTCGCCGATGTTCTCGCCGATCGTCAGCGCGCCGTTGACCGGCTGGCCGTTGGCGCCGTCGGGGGAGAGGGCGTCGTACTGCGCGATGAGCGTGCCGGTCAGCTTCTCGAACGCCGCACGGTCGTCGTCGGTCCACCAGTTGCGCAGGGCGCCAGTGCCGTCGTACTGCGAGCCCTGGTCGTCGAAGCCGTGGCCGATCTCGTGGCCGATGACCGCGCCGATGCCGCCGTAGTTGACCGCGTCGTCGGCCTCGGCGTCGAAGAACGGCGGCTGGAGGATCGCGGCGGGGAAGACGATCTCGTTCATGGTCGGGTTGTAGTAGGCGTTGACGGTCTGCGGCGTCATCAGCCACTCGTCCCGGTCGATCGGCTGCCCGATCTTGGCGAGCTCGCGGTCGGTCGCGACGTTGGAGGCGCGACGCGCGTTGCCCAGGAGGTCGGCCGGGTCGGCGACCAGGGCGGCGTACTCGCGCCAGCGCTTGGGGAAGCCGACCTTGGGCGTGAACGCCTCGAGCTTCTCGAGCGCGTGCTGCTTGGTCTCGGCACCCATCCAGGTCAGCCCCGCGATGCTGCGGCGGTACGCCTCGACGAGGTTGGCGACCAGCTCCTCCATCCGGGCGGCGGCGGCCGGCGGGAAGTGCCGCTCGACGTAGAGACGGCCGAGCCCCTCGCCGATGGAGCCCTCGACGAACGAGACGCCGCGCTTCCAGCGGGCTCGCAGCTCGTCGGTGCCCGACAGCGTCCGGCCGTAGAACGCGAAGTTGGCGTCCACGAAGGGGCTCGAGAGGTACGGGGCGGCCGCGGACACCAGCCGGAAGCGCAGCCAGTCCTTCCAGGCGTCCACCGGCTCCTGGCGCAGCGCGTCGGAGAGGGCCTCGAGGTACGACGGCTGGGACACCACGACCTCGGAGAGCACGTCGAGGTCGAACTGCGCCGCAGCGGCCCACGAGCGCCAGTCGAGCGCGGGGGTGAGCAGCTGCAGGGCGTCGAGGTCGAGGAGGTTGTAGGTCTTGACCGCGTCACGGCTCGCGACCCGGTCCCAGTGCCCCTTCGCGAGGCGCTCCTCGAGGGCGTACACGCGCGCGGCGCGGGCGTCGGCGTCGTCGAGCCCGGCGAGGCCGAGCATCGTGGCGACGTGGGCCTGGTACGCCGTGCGGACCGCCGCGAACTGCTCCTCGCGGTAGTACGCCTCGTCGGGGAGGCCGAGGCCGCCCTGCAGGACGGTGACCACGTAGCGGTCGGGGTTGCCGCGGTCGGGACCGACGTACATGCCGAAGACGCTGGACGCGGCCTGGCGCTCGAGCGCGCCCAGGGCCTCGACCACGTCGTGCACGTCGCCGATCGTGTCGACGGCCGCGAGGTCGCCCTCGAGCGGCGTCGCGCCGAGCGCCTCGACACGGTCCACGTCCATGAAGCTCGTGTAGAGGGCACCGATCTTGGCCCGCTCGTCGGCGACGTCGCCGCCGGCGGGGTCCCCGTCAGGGCTCGCCTGGCACTCCTCGACGATGGCGCGGACGTCGACCTCCGCCTCGTCGACGAGGGTGACGAACGAGCCGGCGACGGCACGGTCCGCGGGGATCTCGGCCGTCGCGAGCCAGCCGCCGTTGACGTGGCGGAACAGGTCGTCCTGCGGCCGCACCGCCGGGTCCGTGCCGCTCTCGTCGATGCCTGACCTCACCGCGTCCTCCTCGTGATCGGCTGGTCGCGAGGGTGCTCCCTCACGCCGTCGTCAGTCTAGGCGTGACGATCACCAGGACGCCTTCTGCATTTTCGTCGCCCAGCGCGACGTAGTGGTGCGGGACGTCGGCGTCGAAGGCGGCGTGCTCGCCGGCCCGGACCACGACGGGCGCCTCGTCCGGGCCGAGCCGCAGCGTGCCTGCGACGACCACGAGGTGCTCGCGCACGCCCGCGCCGTGGGAGGGCGAGCGACGCTCCTCGCCGGCGGCGAACTCCATCACGTAGGTCTCGACCGTGGCGTCGGGCCGGTGCCGGACGTCGACCAGCCGGGCGGTGACGCCGCTGCTCGCCACCTCGGCGCCGATCGTGTCGTCGAGGAGGGCGGCGAGCGGGACGCCGAGGGGCGCGGCGAGGGCGTAGAGGGTCGCGAGCGTCGCGTTGCGCCGGCCCGACTCCAGCTCGGAGAGCGAGGCCTTGCCGATCCCGGCGGCGCGGGCGAGGGCCGACAGCGAGAGACCACGCTGCTCGCGCAGACCGCGGACGCGGACACCGACGCGGGCAGCGGCGTCGTCGGGCGCAGGGGCGGGGTCCGGCACGTGACGGCTCCTTCGAGGATCGGCTATCGTTCCGCATACGGAACGTTCCGTGTACGGAACGCCTTCATCATGGCACGAAGGAGCCTCTCGTGAGCAGCGCCCGCCGCGTCCCGGTCGTGACCGGCATCGTCACGTCCCTGGTCGGGTTCACCAGCTCGTTCGCCGTCGTCCTCGCCGGTCTCCGCGCGGTCGGGGCCGACGGGGCGCAAGCGGCGTCCGGTCTGGTCGTGCTGTGCGTGACGCTCGGCGTCGGCATGATCGTGCTCTCGTGGCGCTACCGGATCCCGGTGACCCTCGCGTGGTCGACGCCCGG
This sequence comes from Mumia spirodelae, assembly GCF_050632745.1. Classification (NCBI taxonomy): domain Bacteria; kingdom Bacillati; phylum Actinomycetota; class Actinomycetes; order Propionibacteriales; family Nocardioidaceae; genus Mumia; species Mumia spirodelae. Next base: position 1,351,797 of record NZ_JBODSD010000001.1, read on the forward strand.
CGCTGCGATGCTCGCGGGCGCCGCCGTCCCCGACGGCGGCTGGCCTGCGGCGGTCGGGGCGTTCGTCGTCACCGGTGCCCTGATCCTCGCCACCGCAGCCTGGCCGGCGCTCGGCAGCCTCGTCGCCCGCATCCCGCAGCCCGTCGCCCACGCGATGCTCGCCGGGGTCCTCCTCCCGCTGTGCGTCGAGCCGGTCCGCGCGCTCACGACCAGCCCGTGGCTCGTGGCCCCCGTCGTGGTCACCTGGCTGGTCCTCCTGAGGGTCGCGGCGCGGTGGGCCGTGCCGGGGGCGTTCGCGGTGACGCTCGTGGTCGTCGGCGTCTGGCTGGCGCGGCACGGTGCCGCCCTCGACGGCCCTCTGCTGCCGTACGTCACCTGGACCACGCCGGTGATCACGTGGCAGGCCGTCGTCGGGATCGCCGTGCCGCTGTACGTCGTCACCATGGCCGCGCAGAACGTGCCGGGCGTCGCGGTGATGGCGTCGTACGGCTTCACCGTCCCGTGGCGCGCCGCGATGGCCGCGACGGGGCTCGGCACGGTCGCCGGTGCTCCCGGCGGCGGGCACGCCGTCAACCTCGCCGCGATCACGGCGGCCCTCACGGCCGGGCCGGAGGCGGGACCGGATCCCCGCCGTCGCTGGGTCGCGGCGCAGACGGCCGGATGGGCGTACCTCGTCATCGCGCTCCTCTCGACCGCGCTCGCCACCGTCGTGGTCGCGGCGCCGGCCGGTGTCGTCGCCGCGGTCGCGGGGCTCGCCCTGGTCGGGACGCTGGGGTCCGCGCTGCTCGGCGCCGTGTCAGTCGACGGTCCGCGCGAGCCCGCGGTCGTGACGTTCGTGGTCGCCGCGAGCGGCATCACGGTCGCCGGGATCGGCGCCGCGTTCTGGGCGCTGGTCGCCGGGGTCGCGCTCCACCTACTTCACGGCGCCCGACACCAGGCCGTTGACGATGAACCGCTGGAGCGCGAGGAAGAGGACCATGACCGGCACCGCGGCAAGCACCGCGCCGGCGGCGAAGATCGCCCAGTTCGTGGAGGTCTGCTCGGAGACGTAGCCGAAGAGCCCGACCGCGAGCGTCTGCTGGTCGGGGTCGGTCAGGAACACGCTGGCGACCACGAACTCGCTCGTCGCCGTGATGAAGGCGAGCAGCCCCACCACCGCGAGGATCGGCGTCACCAGTCGCAGCACGATCCCGAAGAAGATCTGGGCGTGGCTCGCGCCGTCGAGCCGCGCGGCCTCGTCGATCGAGACCGGGACGGTGTTGAAGAAGCCGTACATCAGGTAGGTGTTCACGCCGAGCGCGCCGCCCAGGTAGACCAGGATCAGCCCCGCGTGCGTCCCGATGCCGATCGCGGGGAACACGTCGCCGATCGCCGACATGAGGATGAAGATCGCGACCACGGCGAGCATCTGCGGGAACATCTGGACGAGCATCAGCGAGAGCAGCCCGAGCCGACGACCGGTGAAGCGCATCCGGGAGAACGCGTACGCCGCCAGCGCCCCGAGGAACACCGTGCCCAGCGCCGTGACCCCGCCGACGAGGAGGGTGTTGAGGAACCACCGCCCGTACGGCCGTGAGGGGTCGGAGAAGAGCTCACGGTAGTTGCCGAGGTCGATCGTGCTGAACAGCCGGCTGCTCCCGGCGAGCGTGCCGGACGGGTCGAGCGAGGCCGACACGACGTAGAGGATCGGGAACGCCGCGTAGACGGTGACGGCGATGCCGACGAGGTGGCGCCACCCGAGGTCGGCGAACCAGCGTCGGAAGCTGCGGCGGCGCGGTGCGGGGACGGTGCTCATCAGTGGATGTCCTCCAGTGCCTTGGTGCGGCGGAAGAGGACCGCCGAGATGATGCCGATGACGACGAAGATGATGATGGTCAGGGCGCTCGCGAGCCCGTAGTCGCGCCCCGTCCCGGTGCCGAACGCCACCTTGTAGACCATCGTGATCAGCAGGTCCGTCGCGCCGATGTCGCTCGTGGTGTCCTCGAAGCGGGGCCCGCCGCGGGTGAGCATGTAGATCACGTTGAAGTTGTTGAAGTTGTAGGCGAACGTCGTGATCAGCAGCGGGGCGACCGACACCAGCAGGAGCGGCAGCTTGACCGCGCGGAACGCCCGCCACGGGCTCGCGCCGTCCATGCGGGCGGCCTCGTTCATCTCGTCGGGGATCGACTGGAGCGCTCCGGTGCAGACGAGGAACATGTAGGGGAAGCCGAGCCAGGTGTTGACGAAGAGCACGCTGAAGCGCGCGAGCCAGGGGTCGGTGAGCCACTCGATGTCCGCGCCGCCGAGCAGCACCTGGTTGACGAACCCGAACTCGGTGTTGAGCAGGCCGGACCAGACGAGTCCGGACAGGAACGCGGGGAACGCGTACGGGAGGATCAGCATCACCCGGTAGAACCGCTTGCCCCGCATGCTCGCGACGTTGAAGACCATCGCCAGGAACAGCCCGAGCCCGAAGACGAGCGCCACCGAGAGCGTGGCGAACACGAACGTCCAGACGATCACCGAGAGCAGCGAGTCCCGCAGCTGCGGCGTCTCCACGGCGCGCCGGAAGTTGTCGAGGCCGACGTTGATCTTCCAGCCGGGGACGAGCTCCTCGCCGTCGGCCGAGACGAACGCTCCCTCGCCGCCGTCGGCGTAGACGGTGCCGGTCGTGGCGTCGGTGAACGTGCCGGCGTCCTCGTCGTAGCGCAGGTTCGAGCGGTACTCGTACGCCGTGCTGCCGTCGGCCGTGCGCAGGCTGCCGTCCGAGGGGTTGTCCGAGACCGGGACCGCGGTCGCGAGGATCTCGTCCTGGCGGTCGAGGAGCTCGTCGAAGGAGAGCGGGGCGTAGCCGTCGACCGCGACCGCCTTGCCGCTGCCGTCCACCTCGGCGTCGTCGACCTCGGCCAGCGGCTCGTCGGCCGACCCGAGCGCGACGGCACCGTCCGGGGCGGTGACGAGGAACCACACGTCTCCGCGCTTCTCGAGCACCGACAGCTGGTACTGGGGCGAGTCCGGCACCCGCTCCTGCCCCTTGGTCGCGATCGCCGCGACCGCGTCCTCCTTGCTGCTGTTGTGCCCGTCGCCGGCGTTGGTGAACGCGATGTAGCCGGTATAGACCATGACGAACACCTGGAACACCAGCAGCAGCGTGATGCCCGGCGCGAGGTACTTCGCGGGAAGGCCGTCGCGTCGGAGGTAGACGACGTTCACGCCGACCGTGAGGACGACCGTGAGCGCGAGGACGACCCACTTCTCCTGCGCGGCCAGGACGAAGACCGCGTAGAGCGCGAGCGCGTCGGCGAGCCCCAGAAGCACGATCTTCACGAGGATGCCGACGAGCCCGTCGGTCTCGCCGGGCCGGCTCAGCCGCGACCACGGTCCCCGACGGCGGGGTCGCGGGTCGGGCGAGCCCGAGCCGTCGGTGCGGGCGTCGTCGGTGAGCGTCATGAGGTGGTGCCCCTCCTGGGAACGTGCGGGGGAGAGCAGACCGGCCGGGGAGCGGAACCGCTCCCCGGCCGTCAGGACGAGGTCAGCCGGCGACCTTCGTCTGGACGCTCTGGACCATCTTCGGCCAGGCCTGCGCCGGGTCGACCTTGCCCTTGATGATGTCGAGCTCGGTGGCGCCCCAGTCGGCCCACACCGCGTCCATCTGCGGGATGGCCGGCATCGGCGCACCGCTCTTGCCGATCTCGCCGAACGCCGCGACGATCGGGTCCGACGCCGCCATCTCGAACGACGCCTTCAGCGCCGGCGGACGGCCGCCCTGGGCGAACAGCGCGTCCTGCGCCTCCTCGGTGCTGAGGTAGTTGAGCACGAACTCGCTCGCGGCGAGCGCGTTGGTGGCCTTCGCGCTGATGAAGAACCCGTTGACGCCGATGAACGGCGTCGCCGCCTCGCTGCCGCCGGTCGGGATCGGGTCGATCGCGATGTTGAGGCCGGCCTTCTGCATGTCCGGCACGTTCCACGGTCCGGTCAGGAAGTACGGCGACTGCCCCTTGTTGAACGCGTCCTTGGCGATGTCGCCGGTGATGCTCGCGTTGAGCGCGCCCGCCTTCGACCAGGCCGCCAGGTCCTTCGCGAACTCGACGCCGCCGGGGTTGCCGAGGCCGAGCTTGGTCGGGTCGTAGTCACCCTCCGCGTTGCGCTCGAAGACCGGGGCTCCGTACGACGTCTGGATGCCGTACAGGTGGTAGGGGTCGCCCTGCTTGGGGTCGAGACCCACGAGGAACGGGTACTTCGCCTTGCCGGAGTCGACGACCTTCGTGCCGGCGGCGACCACGTCGTCCATCGTCTGCGCGGGCTCGGCGAGGAGGTCGGTGTTGCGGACGAGCGCGACGTTCTCGATCGCGTACGGCAGGCCGTAGGTCTTGCCCTCGTACGTCATCGCCTGGATGGCCGCGTCCTCGAACTCGCCCGCCTTGTCCCCGAGCTCGAGCGGGGCGACGACGCCGTTCTGGACGAACTTCCCGACCCAGTCGTGCGGGCCGACGATCATGTCCGGGCCCTTGCCGGTCGGGACCTGGGTGATGAAGTCGTCGCGCGCGGACTGGAAGTCCTTGATCACGAGCTTCACCTCGACGCCCTTGTCCTCCTTGAAGGAGGCGACGGCGTCCTCGAGTGCCGGTGCGCGCTCGGCGTCCACCCACATGGTGAGCGTGGACGACCCGGACGACTTCTTGTCGGAACCCTCGTCGTCGTCGGACGACCCGCCACAGGCGCCGAGGACGAGGGACGAGGCGACGGCCAGGGCACCAACGGCCAGGACGCCTCTGCGGTTCACCAGCATGAGGTGTGCTCCTTCTTCAGAGTGGAATCGGTTCCATTTCTAAGGGACGCCGACGAGATCCGGCAAGAGGCCCGCGGCAACCTGAGCGCAACAGTTCGGTAACGAGAGTGCGCCAAGGCCCGGAATGAAAGCGATCGTCGGGATTCTGGTGGGGACGCTGGCTGCAAGGCCGATCGTCTGGTTATGGTGTAATCGCTTCCACAAATCTCGGCCTGAAGGAGACCAGCGATGGCCATCGACCTGACCCCTCGCCTCGACGGACCCGTCCGTGAGACGCGCCCCGCGGGCGAGCGCGACTGGTGGCGCGACGCGGTCGTCTACCAGGTCTACCCGCGCTCGTTCGCCGACGGCGACGGCGACGGGACGGGCGACCTCCCGGGCATCGCGTCCCGCCTCCCGGCGCTCGCGGAGCTCGGCGTCGACGCCGTCTGGCTGTCGCCCTTCTACCCCTCGCCGCAGCGCGACGGCGGCTACGACGTGAGCGACTACTGCGACGTCGACCCCGCCTTCGGCACGCTCTCCGACTTCGACCGGGTCGTCGAGGTCGCCCACGCCCACGGGCTGCGGATGATCGTGGACCTGGTCCCCAACCACTGCTCGAGCGACCACGCGATGTTCCGTGACGCGCTCGCCGCGGCTCCGGGCAGTCGCGAGCGCGGCCGCTTCCACTTCCGCGACGGGCGCGGCGACGCGGGGGAGCTCCCGCCCAACAACTGGCAGTCGCACTTCGGCGGGTCGGCGTGGACGCGCGTCACCGAGGCGGACGGACAGCCCGGCCAGTGGTACCTCCACCTCTTCGACCCGAGCCAGCCCGACTTCAACTGGGAGGCCGAGGACGTCCTCGCGTACTTCGACCACGTCCTCGACTTCTGGCTCGAGCGCGGCGTGGACGGGTTCCGCGTCGACGTCGCGCACGCCCTCGTCAAGGCGCCCGGGCTGCCCGACTGGGGAGGCCGACCGGACGGCGCGTCCTCCCCGGGCTTCCCTGGCGAGGACGCCCCGATGTTCGACCAGCCCGGCGTGCACGCCATCTACGAGCGCTGGCGCGATCGCCTCGAGCACTGGGGGCACGACCGGATCCTCTGCGCCGAGGCCAACGTCGCCCCGCTGGAGCGGACGGCCAAGTGGGTGCGCCCGCGCGAGATGCACCAGGCCTTCAACTTCGCCTACCTCCACGCCCCCTGGGAGGCCGGCGCGCTGCGCCACGTGATCGACACGTCGCTCGCCGCGTTCGGCGGGGTGGGTGCCCCGAGCACCTGGGTGCTGTCCAACCACGACGTGGTCCGCCACCCCACCCGCTTCGCGCTGACCGACGCCGCCCACGTCGACCACGGCCACGGCATCCGCGCCGGCACGCCGCTCGACCCCGAGCGCGGCGAGCGGCGTGCGCGCGCCGCGGTCGCGCTCATGCTCGCGCTGCCCGGGGCGGTGTACCTCTACCAGGGCGAGGAGCTCGGTCTGCCCGAGGTCCTCGACATCCCCGACGAGGAGCGTCGCGACCCCTACTTCCTGCGCAGCGGCGGCTCGGTCGTCGGTCGCGACGGCTGTCGCGTGCCGATCCCGTGGGAGGCCGACGCCGCGGCGTACGGGTTCAACGACAGCGGACGCTCCTGGCTGCCGCAGCCCGCGCTGTGGAGCCGCTACGCCCGCGACGTCCAGCGTGCCGACGCGACCTCGACCCTGGCGCTCTACACCCACGCCCTCGCCACCCGAAAGGCCCTCGGGCTCGGCTCGGGTTCGCTAGTTTGGGTCCGCACCGACGAGCCCGCGGTGCTCGCCCTCGTCAACGGGGAGGTCCTGGTGGTCGCGAACCTGTCCGACCACCCGGTCCCCGCCGGCGCGGACGAGGTGCTCCTCGAGAGCGTCCCGGGCGCGGTGCAGGACGAGCAGCTGGCTCCTGACACGGTCGCGTGGTTCCGCGCGCCGTCCGGCTCGGCCTGACAGAAGGGTGACGGTGCGGTGGCGGGGGTGACGATCCGAGACGTCGCGGAGCGCGCGGGGCTGTCGGTCGCGACGGTGTCGCGGGCGCTGAGCGGACGGGGCCGCGTCTCGGAGACGGCGCGCACGCTCAGCGAGCAGGCCGCCCGCGAGCTCGGCTACGTCGCGTCGTTCACCGCCGCCAGCCTGGCCTCTGGGCGCAGCAAGAACATCGGGCTGGTCGTCCCGTGGGTCAACCGCTGGTTCTTCAGCACGATCATCGAGACCGTGTCGACGGTGCTCGCCGCGGAGGGCTACGACCTGACGCTCTACTACCTCGGCGGCGGCAAGCGCGAGCGCGACCTCGTCTTCAGCGACTTCCTCCTGCGCAAGCGCGTCGACGGGCTGCTCGCGGTGTCGCTCGAGCTCGACGACGCCGAGCGCGCCGACCTGCTGCGCGTCGGCACCCCGATCGTGTGCATCGGTGGCGTGATCCCCGGCGTCTCGACCGTCAGCATCGACGACTTCGCTACCGCGCTGCTGGCGACCGACCACCTGGTCGCCCTCGGGCACCGGCGGATCGCGCACATCGGCTGGGAGGGCGCCGGCGACTTCGCGCTCGCGACCACCCGTCAGGGCGGTTACGCGCAGGCGCTGCGCGGCGCGGGTCTGGAGGTCGCCCCGGAGCTGATCGCGCTCGGCGACTTCACGATGCAGGACGGGTACGCCGCCGCGAAGCGCCTGCTGTCCGACCCTCGCCTGCGGCCGACCGCGATCTCGGCAGCCTCCGACGAGCTCGCGATCGGGGCGATCGCCGCGGCGCGCGACCTCGGCCTCGACGTCCCGCGTGACGTGTCGGTGGTCGGGATCGACGGGCACGACCTCGGCGAGGTGTTCGGGCTGACGACCGTCGACCAGCACGTGCGCGAGCAGGCGACCCGGGCGGCCACGCTCCTTCTCGGCCAGCTCGACGAGGACCCCGCCGAGCGCGAGCCCGTCCACTCCGAGGTCGGGGTCGACCTCCTCGTCCGCTCGAGCACCATGGCTCCGCGCCCGTCGGGACCGCCGAACGGGTAGCGTGCCTCGCGTGGTTGTGTCCTCCCGCAGGCCGGGCCTGAGCGCGCTGCTGACCGCGCTGTCCCACCCCGTCCGCGTCCTTCCCGTCACCTTCGTGGTCGGGAGCCTCGTGGGGACCCTGCTCCTGCTGCTTCCCGGGATGCGCACCGAGGGCCAGGAGGGAGGGGCCTTCCTGCCGGCCGCGTTCACGTCGGTCTCCGCGGTCACCGTCACCGGGCTCAGCACGGTCGACGTCGCGTCGTACTGGACACCGCTCGGTCAGGTCGTCGTGCTGATCCTCGTCCAGATCGGCGGCTTCGGGTTCGTGACGCTGGCGACGATCCTCGGCGTCGTGGTCGGCGGCCGGGTCGGGCTTCGGTCGCGCCTGGCGACGCAGATGGACCTCCACCTCGTGAACCTCGGCGAGGTCATCCCGCTCGTGCGCCGCATCCTGATCACGATGCTCGGCTTCGAGGCGGTCGTCGCCGTCATCCTCACGATCGGCTTCGAGTCCCGCCACGGGGAGGGCTGGGGCCAGGCCGCCTGGCACGGCATCTGGTACTCCGTGATGGCGTTCAACAACGCCGGCTTCGCGCTGGCGCCCGACAGCCTCGTCCAGTACGTCGGCGACGCCGCGCTGATCCTGCCGATCTCGGTCGCCGTGTTCGTCGGCGCTATGGGCTTCCCCGTCCTCGCCGAGCTGTCGCGGCGGTGGCGCACCCCGGTGAAGTGGTCGATCCACACCCGTCTGACCGTGTGGGGCTCACTGCTCCTGCTCGCGGTCGGCACCGTGATGTTCGGGCTCGTCGAGTGGACCAACCCCGCCACGCTCGGACCCCAGTCCGTCGGCGAGAAGCTCGTCTCGTCGATCGAGGGCGGCGTCATGCCGCGTTCGGGCGGCTTCAACTCCGTCGACTACGGGGAGGCGCGGTCGGAGACGACCCTGATCGCGACCATCATGATGTTCATCGGCGGCGGCTCGGCGAGCACCGCCGGCGGCATCAAGATCACGACGTTCCTCATCCTGGGCTACGTGATCCTCGCCGAGGTGCGCGGCGACCCCGACGTGACGATCGGCTCACGTCGCATCGGCGCGAGCACGCTGCGCCAGGCGCTCACCGTGGCGCTGCTCGCCGTCATGCTCGTGGTGGGGTCGACGCTGGCGCTCCTGGCGGTCGCCGAGGTCTCGTTGGAGGAGGCGCTGTTCGAGGCGACGTCGGCCTTCGGCACCACGGGGCTGTCGATGGGCGTCACCGGCGAGCTCCCCGCGAGCGGCCAGGCGGTGCTCATGATCTTGATGTTGATCGGGCGCGTCGGTACGGTCGCGACGGCTTCCGCGCTCGCCCTGCGCGCCAGCCCGCGTCGCTTCCACCTCCCTGAGGAACGACCGATCATCGGCTAGGAGAATGCCCCGTGCCCAAGAACCCCACCCCACCGCCTGACGCGCCCGTGCTCGTGATCGGCCTCGGCCGCTTCGGCACGGCGGTCGCGTCGTCGCTGACGCGCCTGGGCCACGAGGTGCTCGCGATCGACGAGAGCATGGAGCTCGTGCAGAAGTGGGCGACGGAGTTCACCCACACGGTGCAGGCGGACTCCACCGACGAGGAGGCGCTGCGCCAGATCGGTGCCGACCAGTTCGACCGGGCGGTCGTCGGGATCGGCACCGACATCGAGGCGAGCGTGCTCACCGTCCTCACGCTCAACGAGCTCGGCGTGCGCGAGGTTTGGGCGAAGGCCATCAACAAGAAGCACGGCAAGATCCTCGAGCGCGTGGGCGCACGCCACGTCGTCTACCCGGAGTCGGCGATGGGGGAGCGGGTCGCGCACATGGTCGCGGGCTCGATGATCGACTTCATCGAGTTCGACGACGGCTTCGCGATCGCCCGGACCGCGGCGCCGTCGAGCGCGGTGGGCCGGACGCTCGCGGAGTCGGCGCTGCGCAGCCAGTACGGCATCACGGTGGTCGGCGTGAAGCGTCCGGGCGCCGACTTCACCTACGCACGGCCGGAGACGTTCGTCGGCGAGTTCGACGAGCTGATCGTCTCCGGGCCGACCAAGAAGGTCGAGCGGTTCGCCGGGCTGTCCTGAGCCGCCGTCAGTGCGGCGCGTCCTCGCCGAGGACGTGCACCCATGCGGCCCACGCGCTGCGGACCATGTCCTCGAGCGAGTGCCGCATCCGCCACTCCAGGTCCCGGGTCGCCAGCTCTCCCGAGGCCACGATCCGTGCGGGGTCACCGGGGCGGCGCGGAGCGGTCTCCGGGGTGAAGTCCACTCCGGTGACGTGCGCGATCGTGTCCATGATCTGCCGCACCGACACGCCCTCGCCGCTGCCGAGGTTGTAGACGTCCTCGAGGGTCGCCCCGGCGGCGAGCGACCGCGCGGCGACCACGTGGGTGTGCGCGAGGTCGGTCACGTGCAGGTAGTCGCGGACGCACGTGCCGTCCGGCGTCGGGTAGTCCGTGCCGTTGATCCTCGGGACGCCGCCGTCGGTGAGGGTCTTGAAGACCTTCGGGAAGAGGTTGTGCGGGCTCGAGTCGTACAGGTCGTCGTCGCCGGAGCCCACGACGTTGAAGTAGCGCAGCGAGGTCTGCCGCAGGTCGGTCGCCCGCGCCTGCGCCTGGAGGATCCACTCGTCCACCAGCTTGCTCTCGCCGTACGGCGACTCCGGGGACGTGGGCGTCTGCTCGGTGACGAGGTCGGTGTCCGGCGTGCCGTACACGGCGGCCGACGAGGAGAAGACGATCGACCTCACCCCGACGTCGGCCATCGCCTCGAGCAGGTGGAGGGTGCCGGTGACGTTCTGCTCGTAGGTGTGCAACGGGCGCTGCACGGACACGCCGGCGTACTTGTAGCCCGCGACGTGCACCACGCCCTCGACGTCGTGCTCACGCAGCGTCGTACGGACGAGGTCGGTGTCGGTCACGTTGCCCTCGACGAAGGGGACGTCGCCCGGCACGAACTCCCGGTGCCCGGACTCGAGCGAGTCGAGCACGACGACGTCGATGCCGGCGGAGGTGAACGCACGGACGACGTGGGATCCGATGTAGCCGGCGCCGCCGGTCACGAGCCAGGTCATGGCGTCGACCCTAGCCGACGGTCACGCGCAGGATCCGGTCGTCGTCGCCCGCCGGGTCGCCCCGTCCGTCGGTGTTGCTCGTGGTCACCCAGAGGCTCCCGTCCGGGGCCGCGACCGCGTTGCGCACGCGCCCGAGGTCCTCGTCGCCGAGGCGTCGCCGGGGGCGTCCGGCGTCGGTCCCCGACAGCGGGACCGCCCACACGCACTGCCCACGCAGGGCCGCGACGTACGCCGTCCCGTACGCGATCCCGACCCCGGCCGGCGACGCGTCGTCGGTGCTCCACCACGCCTTCGGGCCGATGACCCCGCGCTCGTCGGTGGGCCCCTCCGTCTGCGGCCAGCCGTAGTTGCCGCCCCGCTCGACCAGGTTGAGCTCGTCGGTGGTCTGGTCCCCGAACTCCGAGGCCCAGAGACGACCCTCGGCGTCGAAGGCGAGGCCCTCGACGTTGCGGTGCCCGTAGGACCACACGCGGTTGCGGAACGGGTTGCCGTCGGCCGCCCTCCCGTCCAGCGTCATCCGCAGGATCTTGCCGGACGGGGAGTCGACGTCCTGGGCGCGGTCGCGCTGGCCGGCGTCCCCCGTGCTCGCGTACAGCATCCCGTCAGGGCCGATCACGAGCCGGCCCCCGTTGTGGTTGAACGCCCGGGGGATGCCGTCGAGCAGGACCTGCGGTCGCCCGAGGCGCCGCCCGTCGTACGACATCCGCACGATGCGGTTGTCGTCGGGGGAGGTGAAGAACGCGAGCACCGCGTCCTCGTCCGGGGTGAGGACGAGACCCATCAGCCCGCCCTCGCCGCTGTCGGTGTCCACGCCGGGGACCTCGCCGACGGTCTCCTTCGCCCCGTCGCCCACCCGCACCACGCGCGCGGTGTCGCGCTCGGTCACCAGCGCCCCGCCCGCGCGCAGGAACGCGATGCCCCACGGCACCGTCATGTCCTCCGCGACGACGCCGTCGATCCGCAGACGCGTCGGGTCGGCGGGTGCGGACGGGCTCGGCGCCGGGGGAGTCGTCGACGGGGGCGACGTCGGCTCGGTGGTGGGCTCGGTCGTGGGGGTCGGACCGGGGGAGCCGTCACCGCTGCACCCTGTGGCGAGGCCTGCCCCGGTCGCGGCGAGCGCCACGAGGAGCTCGCGGCGTGTCAGCGTCATGGGGACCAGTCTGGCGTACGACGCGGCCGTGGACACGCCGCGCGCGGCAGCCGACGGCGCCGTTCGTTCGACCTGCCGATGCCCGGGCCTCGGAGTAACGTGCCGAGCGGGCCAGGCCCCTGACCCGACGACCACTGATTGCGGGAGGGCGGATGGACGGCAGCGTGCTGCTGGCAGCGGACGACACGTTTCGTCTCGACACGGGATTCTCCGACTACCTGATCATCGCGATCTACTTCGCCTTCGTCCTCGGCATCGGCATCCTCGCCAAGCGCCAGGTCTCCAGCAGCATCGACTTCTTCCTCTCGGGACGGTCGCTGCCGGCGTGGGTGACCGGCCTCGCCTTCATCTCGGCGAACCTCGGCGCGGTCGAGATCATGGGCATGTCGGCCAACGGCGCCCAGTACGGCCTGCCGACGATGCACTACTTCTGGATCGGCGCGGTCCCGGCGATGCTGTTCCTCGGCATCGTGATGATGCCCTTCTACTACGGCTCGAAGGTGCGCAGCGTCCCCGAGTTCATGCGGATGCGCTTCGGCACCGGCGCCCACCTGGTCAACGCCCTGAGCTTCGCGATCGCGCAGCTGCTGATCGCCGGCGTCAACCTCTACCTGCTCGCGACCATCGTCGAGGTCATCCTCGGCTGGCCGCTGTGGGTGTCGCTGATCGCGGCCGCGGTGGTCGTCCTCACCTACACCACGCTCGGTGGTCTGTCCGCCGCGATCTACAACGAGGTGCTGCAGTTCTTCGTGATCGTGGCCGCACTGCTGCCGCTCACGCTGGTCGCGCTGCACAAGGTCGGCGGCGTCAGCGGCCTCACGGACAAGATCTCGGCGACGCCCGGTGGCGACGAGCAGCTCTCGTCGTGGCCCGGGACCAACCTCACCGGCATCGAGGACCCGTTCTGGTCGGTCGTCGGCATCGTGTTCGGTCTGGGCTTCGTGCTCTCCTTCGGCTACTGGACGACGAACTTCGTCGAGGTCCAGCGGGCGATGGCGTCGAAGTCGATGTCGGCCGCGCGCAGCGCCCCGATCATCGGCACCTTCCCCAAGATGTTCGTGCCGTTCATCGTGGTCGTGCCCGGCATGATCTGCGCGGTCCTGGTGCCGGAGATGATCGCGCTGAAGGCCGGCGAACCCGACGCCGGGGTCGACTACAACGACGCGATCCTGCTGCTCATGCGCGACCTGCTGCCCAACGGCATGCTCGGCCTCGCGATCGCCGGCCTGCTCGCGTCGTTCATGGCCGGCATGGCGGCCAACATCTCGGCCTTCAACACGGTGTTCAGCGTCGACCTCTGGCAGCAGTACGTCCACAAGGACAAGCCGGACGCCTACTACACCGCGGTCGGACGGTGGGCGACGGTCGCCGCGACCGTGGTCGCGATCTTCACGGCGCTGATCGCCTCGGGCTACTCGAACCTCATGGACTACCTCCAGACGCTGTTCGGGTTCTTCAACGCGCCGCTCTTCGCGACGTTCATCCTCGGCATGTTCTGGAAGCGCATGACGGCGACCGCTGGCTGGGTGGGCCTGGTCTCCGGCACGGCGGCTGCCGTCGTGGTCGCGATCCTCAGCGAGGACGCGCTCGGCACGCTGAGCACCGGCGTCCTGCCGCTGTCCGGCCAGGGTGCCAGCTTCGTCGCCGCCAGCGCCGCCTTCGTGGTCGACATCGCGGTCAGCTGGGTCGTCAGCCTCGCGACGCAACCGAAGCCCGCAGCCCAGCTGCGCGGGTTCGTCTACTCGCTCACGCCGAAGGACCAGCTGCGCGACCCGCTCGCGCACCTGCTGCCCTGGTACCAGCGCCCGACGGTGCTCGCCTCGATCTCCTTGGTCCTGGTGGTCACCCTGAACATCATCTTCTGGTGAGAGGAGCCCCGTCATGGCTGAGCGCAAGAGCCGCTTCAAGATCGCGTCGGCATTCGACATCCGGACGATCATCGGGGCCCTGCTGGGCATCTACGGCGTGATCCTCACGTTCCTCGGCATCTTCAACGCCTCCGACGCGGAGCTGGAGAAGGCCGACGGCTTCAACGTCAACCTCGTCAACGGCCTCATCCTGCTCGGGGTGGCCGCGCTCTTCATCGTCTGGGCGATCGTGCGGCCGCTGGTCGTCGAGGAGGTGCCCCCGGAGGCGCTCGAGGACCACAAGGCCGGACCCGAGTAGCCCGCAGGCTCGTACGCGGCGACCGGCGGGCGCTCTCCCGCCGGTCGCCGCGCTAGCATGGGCGGCATGTACGGCACGCTCCTCCTTCCCCAGCCGCACTGACCGAGCCGGTCAGCGCGGCAGCCCCTCTGCGACGAGGGGCTGTTCTGTGTACGGGGCCGGTCGGCGGCCTCGTACGAGGAGGGCAGTCGTACGAGCGAGACATGTTTGCGGAGGAGACCCAGGTGAGCACCCAGCACGGCGAGGCGGCGTCGTACGACGTCCGCGCGGTCCAGGACAAGTGGCGGGCGGTGTGGGACGAGCTCCGGCCGTTCGACGCCGACGGCGCCGACACCGGACGCGAGCGCCGCTACGCGCTCACGATGTTCCCCTACCCCTCCGGCGACCTCCACATGGGTCACGGCGAGGTGTTCGCGCTGCACGACGTGCTGGCGCGCTACTGGCGCCTGAAGGGCTACGACGTCCTCAACCCGATCGGCTGGGACTCCTTCGGCCTGCCCGCCGAGAACGCCGCGATCAAGCGCAACGAGAACCCCGCGACGTTCACCTACGACAACATCGAGACGCAGGCCGAGTCGATCCGCCGCTACGGCGTGAGCTTCGACTGGACGCGCCGCCTGCACACGTCCGACCCGGAGTACTACCGGTGGACGCAGTGGCTGTTCCTGCGGATGTTCGAGCGCGGCCTGGCCTACCGCAAGGCGTCGTACGTCAACTGGTGCCCCAACGACCAGACCGTCCTCGCCAACGAGCAGGTCGTGCAGGGCTTCTGCGAGCGCTGCGGCGCCGTGGTGACCAAGCGCGAGCTCACCCAGTGGTACTTCAAGATCACCGACTACGCCCAGCGGCTGCTCGACGACATGCAGCAGCTCGAGGGCACGTGGCCCGAGCGCGTCCTGACGATGCAGCGCAACTGGATCGGACGCTCCGAGGGCGCCTGGGTCGACTTTCGCCTCGCCGATGGGCGCAGTGAGGGCCGCGAGGAGCCGATCCGGGTGTTCACCACCCGTCCGGACACGCTGTACGGCGCGACCTTCATGGTCGTCGCGCCGGACGCGAAGCTGGCCGCGGAGATCGTCTCCGACGAGCACCGCGCGGAGTTCGACGCCTACCTCGAGCGCACCAAGCAGGCGACCGAGATCGAGCGTCAGTCGACCGAGCGGCCCAAGACCGGGGTCTTCCTGGGCGTCCACGTGACCAACCCGCTGACCGGTGAGGCGATGCCGGTGTGGGCGGCCGACTACGTCCTCGCCGACTACGGCTCCGGAGCCGTCATGGCGGTCCCGGCCCACGACCAGCGCGACCTGGACTTCGCCCGGAAGTACGACCTGCCCGTGCGGCGGGTCGTCGACGTGCCGGGGGAGGACAACCCCGAGGAGACCGGGGTCGCGACCACGGGCGACGGGGCGTACGTCAACTCGCCGGCTCTCGACGGCGTCACCGACAAGGTCGAGGGCATCGCGGCGATCATCGAGCGGCTCGCGGCCGACGGCGTCGGAGAGGGCACGATCAACTTCCGGCTGCGCGACTGGCTGCTGAGCCGGCAGCGCTACTGGGGCTGCCCGATCCCGATCGTGCACTGCCCGGACTGCGGCGAGGTCGCGGTGCCGGACGACCAGCTGCCGGTCGAGCTGCCGTACCTGACCGGCTCCGACCTGGCCCCCAAGGGCACCTCGCCGCTGGCCGCCGCGACCGACTGGGTCAGCACGACCTGCCCGCAGTGCGGCGGTGCCGCGCAGCGCGACACCGACACGATGGACACGTTCGTCGACTCGTCGTGGTACTACCTGCGCTACTGCTCGCCCGGTCTGGCCGACGCGCCGTTCTCGCCGGAGGACGTCAAGCGCTGGATGCCGGTCGACATGTACGTCGGTGGCGTCGAGCACGCGATCCTGCACCTGCTCTACAGCCGCTTCTTCACCAAGGTCCTGCACGACATGGGCCTGGTGGACTTCGTCGAGCCCTTCAGCGCCCTGATGAACCAGGGCCAGGTGATCAACGAGGGCAAGGCGATGAGCAAGTCGCTGGGCAACGGCGTCGACCTCGGCAAGCAGATCGAGGAGTTCGGCGTCGACGCGGTGCGCCTGACGCTGGTGTTCGCGGGTCCGCCCGAGGACGACATCGACTGGGCCGACGTCTCGCCCGGTGGGTCGTCCAAGTTCCTGCAGCGCGCGTGGCGCGTCGCCCACGAGGTCGCGAGCGAGCCCGGTGCCGACCCGGCGGAGGGCGACGTCGCCCTGCGTCGCGTCACGCACCGCACGGTGGCCGACGCCGACCAGCTCTACGACTCCAAGCGCTTCAACGTCGTCGTCGCCCGCGTCATGGAGCTGGTCAACGCGACCCGCAAGACGATCGACGCCGGGGCGGGCGCCGCCGACCCCGCGGTCCGCGAGGCGTCGGAGGTCACCGCGATCCTGCTCAGCACCGTGGCGCCGTACGTCGCGGAGGAGATGTGGGCCGAGCTCGGTCACGCCCCGTCGGTGTCGCAGCAGGCGTGGCCGACGGTCGATCCGGCGCTGCTGGTCGACGAGACCGTCACGTGCGTCGTCCAGGTCAAGGGCAAGGTCCGCGGCAAGATCGAGGTCCCGCCGTCGATCTCCGACGAGGAGCTCCAGGCGCTCGCGCTGGCCGAGCCCAACGTGGCGCGGCACCTCGAGGGCGCGGAGATCCGCAAGGTGATCATCCGCGCCCCGAAGCTCGTCAACGTCGTGATCTGACGCCGGCTGGTCGGTCGAGCAGACCGGAGCGCTGGCGGAGGTCGTATCGAGACCCAGCCCTCACGCGCTCGCGCCCGTCACCACGAGGCTGATGCCCGTGGCGGCGAGCCCGAGGGCGAGCACGCCCGCACCCGCCCACACGAGCGCGACCAGCCGTCCGGGGCGCTGGGGGTCCGTGCCGAGCACCGCCAGGAAGAATCCCGCAGGCATCACGATCGCCGCCACGAGCACGCCCAGAGGGCCGATCCACTTCCAGGGGTCCGCCACGTCTGCGGCGTTCGTGAGCAGGAGCGTCACGAGACCGAGGATCACGAGCACGCCGGCGTGCGCGTGCCCCGCGCGGAAGAAGGACGTCTGCAGGGCGTTCGCGGGCTGCCTGCCGCCGACGACGCGGAGCAGGAACGCGCCGCCGGACTCGATCGTGATCACGGTGAGCACCACGATGCCGGCGGTGACGGTGGATGCGGCGTCCATCGGAGATCTCCTCTGCGACACGCGACCCTCCCGATTGGAGAGTTGCACTATCCAATATTAGATAGTGCTACTCTCCAAGTCGTCAAGGGAGTTCCCGGACGGGAGGGACGATGCGGATCTCCGAGCTCGCCCAGGCGTCGGGCGTCGCCGTCGCGACCATCAAGTACTACCTGCGCGAGGGGCTCCTCCCCGCGGGACGGGCGACCAGCGCCACGCAGGCGGCGTACGACGACAGCCACCTCCAGCGGCTCCGGCTGGTCCGCTCGCTCGTCGAGGTCGGCGGGCTGCCGCTGGCCAAGGTCCGCGCCGTCCTGGACGTCCTGGAGGACCCCGGGCCCGACCCGTACGCGGCCGTCGCGTCCGCGCTCGCCGCGCTGCCGCCGTACGTCAGCAACGAGCCGCCGCACCGCCGGGCCACGGAGGCGCTCGACGCGATCGGTCTCGCCCACGAGCCGGACTCGCCGGCCGTCGCCCAGCTCGAGGCCGCGCTGGTCGGTCTCGAGGCTGCCGGGCGCCCCCTGGACGCCGGGGCTCTCGGTCGGTACGCCGAGCAGATCGCCGTCATCGCGCAGCGCGAGGTCGCGTCCGTCGAGCGGGACCGAGACTCTGCGGCGCCCGACCAGCTGGCCGACGTGGTCCAGGACGTCGTGCTGGGGACGATCCTGGTGGAGCCGGTCCTCCTGGCGCTGCGCCGCCTGACCCACGCGGCGCTCTTCCGCGAGCGCCACCCCCAGGCCGACGGCGGGTGACGGGACTCAGAACCCCGCCGCGAGCCGGTAGTACGCCTGGTTCCAGCGCAGCTCCTGGCGCAGCGTCCGCGTGTCGGTCGACGCGTCGATGTGGACGATCTCGGTACGCAGCATCTCCGCGAGGTCGTCGAACTCCTCGAACCCGACCGCCGTCGTCAGCACGGTGTGGTGCGGACCGCCGGTCATCAGCCACGCCTCGGCGGCCGTCGTGAGCGACGGGTGCGCCTCCCACACCGCGCAGGCGACGGGGAGGCGCGGCAGCGGCTCGTCAGGCTCGACGAGCGTCACGTCGTTGGCGCTGAGACGGAAGCGGTCACCCAGGTCGGAGAGCCCGACGACGATGCCCTCCCCGGGGTCGGCCACGAACCTCATGCGCACCGGATCGTCCCGCTCGCCCATCGACAGCGCATGGGCCTCGACCGTCGGACGGTGCGAGGTGAGGGTCGGGCAGACCTCCAGCATGTGCGCGCCGAGAGACTTCATGTTCCCCGGCTCGAGGTGGTACGTGTAGTCCTCCATGAACGACGTGCCGCCCGGCCTCCCGGCCGCCATCGTCTTCGTCGCACGGACGAGCAGCGAGGTCTTCCAGTCGCCCTCGCCGCCGAAGCCGTAGCCGTCGGCCATCAGCCGCTGCACCGCGATCCCCGGCAGCTGCCGGAGGCCGCCGAGGTCCTCGAAGTTCGTGGTGAACGCCCCGAACCCACCCTCGGTGAGGAAGGTACGCAGCCCGGCCTCGAGCCGTGCGGCGTACAGCAGGGCGTCACGGCGGTCACCGCCCTCGCGGAGCGCGGGTGCAACGTCGTACAGCTCGTCGTACTCGGTCACGATCTTCGCGACGTCCTCGTCGGCCACCTGGTCGACGACGGCGACGAGGTCGTTGACCCCGTAGGTGTTCACCGAGACCCCGAACCGCAGCTCGGCCTCGACCTTGTCACCCTCGGTGACCGCCACGTCCCGCATGTTGTCGCCGAAGCGCGCCACCCGCAGCGAGCGCACGTCCGCGTACGCCGCCGCGGCGCGCGCCCAGGTCGCGACGCGGCTCCCGACCGCAGGATCGGTGACGTGCCCGGCGACGGTCTTGCGCGGGATCCCGAGCCGGGTCTGCACGAACCCGAACTCGCGATCGCCGTGAGCCGCCTGGTTCAGGTTCATGAAGTCCATGTCGAGGGTGGCCCACGGGATCCCGACGTGGTGCTGGGTGTGCAGGTGGAGGAGGGGCTTGGCGAGCGCGTCGAGACCGGAGATCCACATCTTCGCCGGCGAGAACGTGTGCATCCACGCGACGATCCCGGCGCAGGAGTCGTCGGCGTTGGCCTCGAGGACGGTGCGGCGGATCGCGTCCGACGAGCTGAGGACCGGCTTCCACACGACCGGCAGAGCGAGGTCCTCCGTGCGGTCGAGCGCCGCTGCGATCTCGCGCGACTGCGCGGCGACCTGGCGGAGGGTGTCGTCGCCGTAGAGGGTCTGGCTCCCGGTCAGGAACCACAGGGCGCGATCGGTCATCGAAGCTCTCTCTCCTCGGCCTGCTGGCCGTAGACGTTCTGGTACCGCTCGTACAGCCGGTCGACGTCGTCGGGCGCGATCGGCAGCGGGTCGCCGATCTGACGGCTGATGTGGACCGTGCGGGCGACGTCCTCGCACATCACCGCGGCCTTCACGGCCTCCTTCGCGCTGCGTCCGACGGCGAACACCCCGTGGTTGCGCATGAGGACGGCCCGCGACCGGCTCCGCGCGAGCGTCTCGACGACCCCGCGCCCGATCGAGTCGTCGCCGATCAGCGCGAACGGGCCGACCGGGATCTCGCCGCCGAACTCGTCGGCGATCATCGTCAACGTGCAGGGGATCGGCTCCCCGCGCGCCGCCCACGCCGTCGCGTACGTCGAGTGCGTGTGGACGACCCCGTTGACGTCGGGTCGATGGCGGTACACGTAGGCGTGGGCCGCGGTGTCGCTCGAGGGCGCCAGGTCTCCGTCGAGCAGACGCCCGTGCAGGTCGGTCACGACGATCGCCTCAGGGGTGAGGGCGTCGTACGAGACTCCGCTCGGCTTGATCACGAGCGCGTCCTCGTCCGGGACCCGCGCCGAGACGTTGCCGGCGGTCCAGACGACGAGCCCGTAGCGGGTGAGCTCGGCGTGCAGCTCGCACACCTCGCGCCGCAGCCGCTCGATCGTGCGGCGCACCTCGTCCACCACGGTCATCGCACCGGCTCCGGGCTCAGGGACGCCTGGTCGCGCAGCGCCCGGAGCCGGTGCATGACGTCGTTGCCGCCCCGGCCGAAGTAGTCGTGCAGCCTCACGTACTCCGCGTACAGCCGGTCGTACGAGCGCGCACGCTCCTCGTCGGGGACGTAGACCGCCTTGCGCACCGACCCCATCGCCTTCGCGGCGGCGCGTATGTCCGCGTACGCGCCAGCCGCGACGGCTGCATGGAGTGCGGCACCCAAGGCGGGGCCTTGTGCCGACCCGACCACGGACAGCGGCAGCCGGGTCACGTCGGAGTAGATCTGCATCAGCAGCGGGTTGCGCGCCAGGCCGCCGGCGACGATCAGCTCGGCGACCGGCACCCCGTTCGTGACGAAGGCCTCGATGATGGTCCGCGTGCCGAACGCCGTCGCCTCGATCAGGGCGCGGTAGACGTCCTCGGGTCGCGTCGCGAGGGTCTGGCCGAGCACGAGGCCGGAGAGCCCGTGGTCGACGAGCACCGACCGGTTGCCGCTGTGCCAGTCGAGCGCGACGAGCCCGTGCTCGCCGACCGCCTGCTCCGCGGCGAGCGCGGTGAGGTGCTCGTGCACCGTGCGACCGGCAGCCGCCGCGTCGGCGTGGACGTACGCGGGTGTGCCGTGCTCGACGAACCAGGCGAAGATGTCGCCCACACCGCTCTGGCCCGCCTCGTACCCCCAGCGTCCGGGGACGATGCCCCCGTCCACGACGCCGCACATCCCCGGCACCTCGCGCAGGACCGACGAGCTCATGACGTGGCACGTCGACGTGCCCATGATCGCGACCATCTGCCCGTCGTCGACGGCCTGCGCAGCGGGAGCGCTGACGTGGGCGTCGACGTTGCCGACCGCGACCGGGATCCCCGCGGGGAGACCGGTCCACGCGGCCGCCTCAGCGGTCAGCACCCCGGCGCACGTGCCGAGCTGCGCCACCGGCTGCTCGATGTGAGCGTTAACAAAATGGCCGAACGCGGGATGCAGGGCAGCGAGGAAGTCCGGGTCCGGATAGTGCCCGTCCTGGTAGATCGCCTTGTAGCCCGTCGCGCTCGCGTTGCGCACGTAGGTCCCGCACAGCCGCCAGACGATCCAGTCCGAGGCCTCGACCCACCGCTCCATCGCGGCGAAGAGGTCGGGGTCCTCCTCGAGCACCTGCAGCCCCTTCGCGAACTCCCACTCCGACGAGATGAGGCCGCCGTACCGGCCGAGCCAGGGCTCGCCCCGCTCGACGGCCAGGGCGTTGATCCGGTCGGCCTGCCGCTGGGCCGCGTGGTGCTTCCAGAGCTTCACGTAGGCGTGCGGACGGTCTGCGTACGCGGGGAGCTCGCACAGCGGGGTGCCGTCGGCGGTCGTCGGAACCATCGTGCACGCGGTGAAGTCGGTGGCGATCCCGATCACGTCGGCGGGATCGATGCCGGCCTTGCGGACCGCCTCCGGGACCGCGGTGCGCAGGACGTCGAGGTAGTCCGACGGCACCTGCAGCGCCCAGTCGGCCGGCAGCCGGCGCTCGGGCAGCCCCGGCAGCGCCTCGGTGAGGACACCGTGGGCGTACGTCGTCTCCGCGCTCGCGATCTCCCTGCCGTCCGCGACGGCGACGACGAGCGCCCGCCCCGACAGCGTGCCGAAGTCGACACCGACGACGTACGCGTCCTTGCTCATGACGACGCCTCCGGCCGGAAGGGGCGCGCGGTGCTGGCGCGCAGGATGACGTCGGGCGAGACGAGGCGCTCGAGGTGCGGCTCGACGCCCTTGATCCCGGCCTCGAGGAAGGCGATCGCGCGTCGGCCCACCTCGACGAAGTCCTGCCGGACCGTGGTGAGAGGCGGTTGCAGGTACTCGGCCTCCGGGGTGTCGTCGAAGCCCACCACGCTCACGTGCCGCGGCGCCGGCCTCCCGCCTTCGTGGTAGGCGCGCAGGAGGCCGATCGCCATCTGGTCGTTCGCGACGAAGACGGCCGACGTCTCGGTGTCGGCGACGAGCGTGCGGCCCGCCGCGTAGCCGCTGCGCGCCGACCAGTCGCCATGCAGCAGCGCACCCGGCTCCAGGTCGGCGTCGGCCAGAGCCGCGCGCCACCCGGCCTCGCGGGCATCGGCCTCCGTCCAGCTGCGTGGTCCGCGCACGTGCGCGATCCGCCGGTGGCCGAGCTCGACCAGGTGAGCAGTGGCGGCGTACGCGCCGGCCTGCTGATCCACCCCGACGACGTTCGTCGCCTTGGAGAGGTCGCCCTCGACCACCACGAACGGCACGCCGAAGTCCTGGTGGCTCACCAGCTCCAGCGCCTCGACCTGGCCGGCGATCATGACGATGCCCTCGACGGCCTGACGCAGGAGGTGGTCGATCGCGTCGGTCAGGGTCGACGCGGTCACGGTCGCGAGGCTGACCGAGCCGGCGAACCAGCCTGCGCTACGTGCGGCGTCCTCGATCGTGCGGTGGATGCTGTTGGGTCCGTACAGCCCGCTGCCCGTGCTGATGATCCCGATCGTCGACGAGCGACGCGTGACCAGGGCGCGTGCGGCGGTGTTCGGCCGGTAGCCGAGCTCGCGGATCGCGGACTCGACCCGTTCGCGCGTCGAGGGCCGGATGTTGGGCGAGCCGTTGATGACGCGCGAGACGGTCTGGTGGGAGACGCCCGCGGCCCGCGCGACGTCCGCCATCACGGGCGGGGTGTGGCGGTCGGTGCTCACGAGACCTCCCTCCGGGTGAAGAAGCGTTGCAGGACGACGAAGACGAGCAGCAGCACACCGATCGAGATCTTCGTCCACCACGAGCTCAGTGTCCCGTCGACGGAGATGAACGTCTGGATGGTGCCGAGCACGAGCACGCCGAGCAGCGACCCGATCACCAGCCCGTACCCACCGGTCAGGAGCGTTCCCCCGATCACGACCGCGGCGATCGCGTCGAGCTCCATGCCGACCGCGTGCAGGCTGTAGCCCGACAGCATGTAGAGCGAGAACAGCAGACCGCCGAGCGCCGAGCAGAACCCGCTGATCGCGTAGACGCCGACCTTGACGCGGGCCACCGCGAGACCCATCAGCATCGCCGAGCTCTCGCTGCCGCCGACGGCGTACACGGTGCGGCCGAAGCGGGTCAGGTGCAGGATCCATGCCGCGACCAGCACGACGGCGAGCGCGACCAGGACGGTCGGGGTGATGTACAGGTCCCCGGGCAGCGTGATCGACGCGGCCGAGAGCGACTGGAAGGTCTCGTCCTTGATGGGGATCGACTCGACGCTGATGAGGTAGCAGAGACCACGGGCGAGGAACATCCCCGCCAGCGTCGCGATGAACGGCTGCACCTCGAAGTAGTGGATCACCAGGCCCATCGCCGTGCCGAGGACGGTCCCGGTCAGCAGCACGGCGACGATCGCCAGCGCCGGGGGCCATCCCGCCCGCAGCGTCGAGGCCGCGATCATCGTCGAGAGGGCGACCACCGAGCCGACCGACAGGTCGATGCCGCCGGTGAGGATCACGAACGTCATCCCGACCGCGAGCACGATCAGGAACGCGTTGTCCACGAAGAGGTTGAGGACGACCTGGGGCGAGGCGAACCCCTCGTACCGGATCGAGCCGACGCCGAACATCCCGACGAGGAGCGCGAGGGTCGCGAGCACGGGGAGCAGCTGCGAGGGAGGGGAGTAGCCCCGCAGACGGCCGGCGAGCGACTGCCCGGCCACGTCGGGGGTGGTGACGGTGCTCATGCTCGACCTTCCTTCGCGAGGGAGGGGCGGGTGCGTCGGTGCCGCCAGACCGCGGCGCGTGCCTTCGGCGACTGGAGGAGGCACACCGCGATGACGACGACGGCCTTGAAGAGGTAGTTCGTCTCCGACGGGATCCCGATCGTCGGGATGGCCGTCGACAGCGTCTGGATGAACAGGGCGCCGACCAGGGTGCCGGTGAGGGAGAACCGCCCGCCCGCGAGCGACGTACCCCCGATCACCACGGCGAGGATGGCGTCGAGCTCGATCCAGAGCCCGGCGTTGTTGGCGTCCGCCGCGCTCGTGTTGGCGGCGATCATCAACCCGGCGAGGCCGGCGCAGAACGCCGAGAAGACGTACACGGTCCACAGGATCGTCCGTGAGCGCACCCCCGCGAGCCGGCTGGCCTCGGGGTTGATGCCGACGGCCTCGACCAGCATGCCGAGCGCGGTGCGCCGGGTGGCCAGCCCGGTGACCGCCAGGACCGCCAGCGCGACGAGGATCGCGATCGGCAGCGTCAGGAAGTAGCCGGTCCCGAGCGCCTTGAAGAACGCGTTGTTCACGGTGGTGATCTGGCCGCCGGTGACCAGCATCGCCAGGCCGCGCCCGGCGGTCATCAGCACGAGCGTCGCGATGATCGGCTGGATCCCCAGGACCGAGACGAGGAAGCCGTTCCAGAGCCCGAGGAGGATGCAGACGGCGAGGGCCAGCGTCATCGCCGTGATCGCCGTCCCGGCCGATCCCGGGTCGGGGGACCCCGCGATGTGGACGCAGGCGACAGCTCCGGCGATGGCGGCGATCGCACCGACCGAGAGGTCGATGCCACGGGTCGCGATCACCAGCGTCATCCCGAGGGCGACGAGCAGGATCGGCGCGCCGTTCCGGGCGATGTCGACGAGGCTGCCGTAGAGGTGACCGTCCTGCATCCGGACCCGGAGGAACGACGGCTCCGCGATCGCGTTGACCGCCAGCAGCAGGACGAGGGCGAGCACGGGCCAGAAGAGGCGGTGCCGAGCGAGCTCACGCACGAGCAGCCTCCTCGTCGCGAGCGATGATGGCCATGAGGTCGGCGGTCGTCGTCCCCTCGTTGGCGATCTCGTCCACCTTGCGGCGGTCGCGCATCACGACCAGCCGGTCGCTCAGACGCAGCACCTCCTCCAGCTCGGCGGAGATGAACACGACACCCATGCCCTCGCGGGCGAGGTCGTCGACCACCTGCTGGATCTGTGCCTTCGCGCCGACGTCGATGCCGCGGGTCGGCTCGTCGAGGACGAGCAGGTCGGGCTGCACGATCAGCCATCGGGCGAGCAGGACCTTCTGCTGGTTGCCCCCGCTGAGGTTGCGCATCAGGGCGTCCGGGTCCGCAGGGCGGATGTCGAGCGCGTCCAGGTACTTCCTGACGAGCTGGTCGCGGGTCCGCGGCGGCACGGGCCGCAACCAGCCGCGGGATGCCTGGAGGCCCAGCAGCATGTTCTCGGCCACGGTGAGATCGCCGAACACGCCCTCCGAGCGCCGGTTCTCGCTGGAGAACCCGATCTTGTGGTCGACCGCCTTGCGGGGGGAGCGGAGGTGCACCCGCCGCCCGTGGACCTCGATCGTCCCGCTGTCGGCGGAGTCGGCCCCGAACAGGAGCCGGGCGAGCTCGGTACGGCCCGAGCCCAGCAAGCCGGCGATGCCGATCACCTCACCGCCGTACACGTCGAGGTCGACGGCGGCGAGTGCGCCCTTGCGGCCGAGGCCTGCCGCGCGCAGGACAGGCGTACGGCGGTCGTCGGGCTGGCGGGAAGGCTCCCGGTCGAGCCGCTCGAGGACCTCCAGGTCTCGTCCGAGCATCTCTTCGACGAGCTCCAGCCGGGTGACGTCGCGGGTGAGGTGCTCGCCGACCAGGCGTCCGTTGCGGAGCACCGTCATCCGGTCGGAGATGGCGAACACCTGCTCGAGGAAGTGCGAGACGAAGAGGATCGCGACGCCCTGGTCCCGCAGCGTACGGATCACCTCGAACAGCTTGGCGACCTCCTCGCTGTCGAGGCTGGCGGTCGGCTCGTCGAGGATCAGCACCCGAGCGTCGATGTCGACCGCGCGGCCGATCGCGATCAGCTGCTGGACGGCGATCGGGTGCTCGCCGAGACGGGAGCGCGGAGAGACGTCGAGCCCGAGGCGGGCGAGCACCTCGCTCGCGCGCCGGTTCATGCGCCGGTGGTCGATCCGGCCGAGGCGGCGAGGCTCTCGGCCGAGCAGCATGTTCTCCGCGACGCTGAGGTTCGTGCACAGGTTGACCTCTTGGTACACCGTGCTGATGCCGGCGTCCTGCGCCGTCGCCGTACCGGCGAAGTGCTGTTCCTCGCCGCCGACCTCGATCGTCCCCGCGTCGATCGCGTAGACACCGGTCAGGGCCTTGATCAGCGTGGACTTGCCCGCGCCGTTCTCGCCCATCAGGGCGTGGACCTCGCCCGGGAACAGCCGGAAGCTCACCGCGTCGAGTGCCCTGACGCCCGGGAAGGTGATCGTGATCCCGGTCATCTCGACGACCGGCTCCGCGCCGCGTGCTTCGCCGCGTTCGCGCGTGCCCGAGGAGGGGTACGCATCAGCGGACATGTGGGTCATCTCGTGTCCTCGAGTCGTCGTGGGTCGGTGGGTGGTGCCCGCCGCCGCGAGTGGGCGGCAGCGCCGGGACCGCTTCGAGAGCGGGCCCCGGCGCCACGGCCGCGGCGTTCCCGTCAGTACTGGCGGTCGGGTAGAGCAGCCTTGGCCTGCTCCTGGTCGAAGGTCGCCTCCTCGGTGACCACGCGCTCGGGCACCTCTTCTCCCGCCACGACCTTCTCGGCGAGGTCCATCAGCTGGGGGCCGAGAAGCGGGTTGCACTCGACGATGAAGTTGATCTTCCCCTCCGCCAGGGCGGTCATCCCGTCCTTGACGGCGTCGACGGTGATGATCTTGATGTCCGTGCCGGGCTTCTTCCCGGCAGCCTCGATGGCCTCGATGGCCCCGAGTCCCATGTCGTCGTTGTGGGCGTAGACGACGTCGATGTCGGGCTGGGACTTGAGGAAGGACTCCATGACCTTCTTGCCCCCGTCACGGGTGAAGTCGCCGGTCTGCGAGGCGACGACCTCGATCCTCGGGTCGGCGCCGATCTTCTCCTTGAAGCCCTCGGCGCGGTCGATCGCGGGGGCGGCCCCGGTCGTCCCCTCGAGCTGGACGACGTTGATCTTGCCGTCCTTGTCGGTGTCGGCCTCGTCGGCGTTCTCGACCAGCCAGTCGCCGGCCTTCTCTCCCTCGAGGACGAAGTCCGACCCCAGGAACGTCTCGTACAGCGAGGTGTCGTCGGAGTCGACGGAGCGGTCGGTGAGGATCACGGGGATCTTCGCCCGCTTGGCCTCCTGGAGGACCGTGTCCCAGCCGGTCTCCACCACGGGGCTGAAGGCGATGACGTCGACCTTCTGCTGGATGTAGGACCGGATGGCCTTGATCTGGTTCTCCTGCTTCTGCTGGGCGTCGGAGAACTTGAGGGTGACACCCTCGGCCTCCGCGGTGTCCTTGATGGACTGGGTGTTGGCGGTCCGCCAACCGCTCTCGGCACCGACCTGGGCGAAGCCCATGGTGATGCTGTCGTCGTCGTCCGACGCGTCGCTGCTTCCGCCGCTCCCGCACGCGGCGAGGGTCCCGACGAGCACGGCGCCGACGGCGGCTGCGCTCACTCTCCTGAACATGAGGTTCCTCCGTCTACGGAGCCCGGCACCGGGTCCGGTGCGGGGCGTGGGTCGCAGGCGGACAACTGCTCCCCGGTCCTCGACGTGACGGGCGCCACATCGATGGAGAGAATTGTTAACGTTCACATTTCCGGGCGTCAAGGGGGATGGCACATCTTCTCCGGAGGTGTCGTGGGCCCCGTCCGTGACGCCTGCGACGTCCGTCCGGATCGCGGCGACACCGATCGGCGTCGCATCGTCGCAGGTCGGAGGCGCATATCGCGATGAGCTCGGTCGCGCTCTCAGAGCCTTCTTGAGGGAGTCGCCGGGCCGGGCGGGCCGGATTCTCTGCAGCGTCGCCGTCCCGGCTGCCCCGGCGAAGCATGTCCAGAATGGGCGGTTCTGTTAACGATCACATCGCCTCGTACGGATGATCGGGGTCGCAGGCGGGAGCGCCCACGTCGTCGGCGGGACCCCGACGTCGGCGCCGCCGGCACGAGCAACCGCTACCACGCCCGACTCCGACTAGTCTCGCCCCATGACCCTCGCCATCGTGACCGACTCCACGGCCTCGCTGCCGGCCGACTTGGCGTCGGCGCGCGAGGTGACGGTCGTCCCGCTCGAGGTGGTGGTGGACGCCCGCTCGTACACCGAGGGCATCGACGTCACGCCCGAGGACCTGGCCCGGGCGCTGCGGGCCGGCCGTGCCGTCAGCACCTCGCGTCCTTCTCCGGAGCGCTTCGCCCGGACGTACGCCGACCTGGTGGACCGGGGTGCCGAGGCGATCGTCTCGATCCACCTGAGCTCCCGCGTGTCCGCGACGTTCGAGTCCGCTCAGATGGCGGCCCAGGACTGCGCGGTCCCGGTGAGCTGCGTCGACAGCCTCCAGGTCGGGATGGCGACCGGGTACGCGGTGCTGTCGGCGGCCGACGCGCGCGACGCGGGGGAGTCCGCCGACGACGTCGCGAAGGCGGCGCGCGACCGATCCGAGCGGGCCACGACGTACTTCTACGTGGCGACGCTCGAGCACCTGCGCCGCGGCGGCCGGATCGGGACGGCGTCGGCCCTGCTGGGGTCCGCGCTGTCGGTCAAGCCGATCCTCGGGGTCCAGGACGGCCAGGTGCGCCCGATCGAGAAGGTACGCACGTCGGCGCGCGCGATCGCCCGGCTCGAGGAGCTGACGGCACAGGCCGCGGCCAGCCACGGCGACCGGGTGGACGTGGCGGTGCAGCACCTCGACGCCGACGCGCAGGCGCGGTCGCTCGCCGACCGGCTGGGGGAGTCGCTGGGGCTCTCCACGGTGGACGTGATGGAGGTCGGCGCGGTGATCGGGGCCCACGTCGGCCCGGGTCTCCTCGCGGTGACGGTGTCCGGCCGGCCACCGGTCGACGTCTGATCGCAATCGCCGCTGCGGAGTTCCGCAAACGCCCCTAATTCACCGCAAGGCGGTCATAGTTTCGGTGATCGGAACACGGTGTGACGGGCGGAGCTCGGCCGTGACGCCGCCTCGTGGGCCCAGTCGGCCCACTCGGGTCGACTGTGGACTTCTCGTAGGGGGGAACCATGTTCGATCACGCGCGAGAGTCGAGGAGGAGCCCTTACCGTTGGCTCGTCCTCGGTGCGCTCCTCTGTCTGGTGAGCCTGGGTCTGAGCGTGCCCGCTTCCGGAACGGTCACCAGCGACTCCGGGTTCGAGGCGGCCGACGGCAACCTCGCCGTCAACTCGACGTTCGACTGGAACGGTTTCGCGCCGACGGTCTGGACGGGCACCGCGCCGTACCGGACGACCCAGAAGACGGTCGCGAGCGGCTGGGCCCTGACCGGGCTGGAGGACGCCCAGGCCACGACGTCCGACACCGCCTTCGCCGGTGGTGTCAAGCAGGACGACGACTGCGCCGTCGTGGGTGCCGGCAAGGCGCCGAACAAGGACGACCTGAAGCGGATCTACGTCGGCAGCAACACCGTCGGCGGCGACATCTTCCTCACGCTCGCCTGGGCCCGCATCAAGCAGAACACCACGTCGCCCTCCGCCCACGTCGGCTTCGAGTTCAACCAGGGCGAGACGGCGTGCGGAGGGTCGTCGGACGGCCTCGTCCGGCGTACCGCCGGTGACATGCTGATCGTGTACGACTTCGAGGGCGGCTCCGCGGACACTCCGCGGCTGACGCTGCGGCGCTGGGTGACCTCGGGCAGCTGCGAGGTCGGCAGCAGCGCACCGCCGTGCTGGGGGCCGGCGACGGACCTCACCGCGCTCGGGTTCGCCGAGGCACGCGTCAACACCTCGCTCGTCGGTCCTGTCAGCGACCAGATCGCACCGTCGCCGGAGACGCTGGGCGTGAACGAGTTCGGTGAGGCCGGGATCAACCTGACCGACGCCGGCGTGTTCACCGGTTCGGAGTGCGTCGCCTTCGGCAGCGCGTTCGGCGTGAGCCGCTCCTCCGGCAACTCGGCGCAGGCGCAGATGAAGGACCTGGTCGGTCCGGGCGAGATCAACATCACCAACTGCGGCCGCGTCGTGATCCGCAAGGCGACCGACCCGAGCCCCGACCCGACGGACTCCACCTTCACCTACGCCACCACCGGAGGCCTCTCGCCGAGCACCTTCTCCCTGAAGGACGGCGACGCGCAGGACTACGGCGGCGAGGTGTTCGCGGGGCAGTACACCGTCACCGAGGACGATCCCGGTCCGACCTTCGACCTGGACGAGGTCACGTGCGAGGCGTCCGACACGACGCACGGGACGACGATCCAGATCAACGGCGCGACGGTCTCGTTCGACCTGAAACCGCTTGACACGGTCGACTGCACGTACGTCAACGATCTCCGCACCGGGGCGATCGAGATCACGAAGACGCGCAAGCACGCCGCCGACGGTCCGGGCGACCACCCGCACGCCGGCGTCGACTTCGCCGTGACCGGCACCGGGGTCGACACCACGGTGACGACGGGTGCCGACGGCACGGCCTGCGTCGACGGACTGCTGTTCGGCGACTACACGGTCACCGAGGACACCCCTGCGGGCTACGCAGCCAACGCGCCGCAGGGCGTCACGGTGAGCGCGGTCTCGACGTGCGGTGACGGCAACGAGGTGGCGGTCAGCTTCCACAACACGCCGCTCACCGACGTGACGGTGTCGGTCGACTCGCAGGTCGTCGGCGGGACTGCGTCGTCGATCGTGTGCACCGACGCCGACGGGAACGTGGTCAGCGGTACGACGGGGGCGGGCGGTGACGGGTCTGTCACCGTCGGCGACCTTCCGCCGACCGATCCGAGCGTGACCCTCACGTGCGAGGTCACGGTCGATCCGTAACCACGGATGATGTGCCTGGGGACGCGGGGCGGTCCGCCACGGACCTCCCTTCGTCCCCAGGCTCTCCTTCGCCGTCGTCGTCCACAGGTCGGCGTCCGAGCGCCGCGCGGCGTCGCGCAGACGTCGTAGCGTTCCGGCGTGGACCCACGAGGCGGCGGAAAGAGCAACGAGGCAGCCCTGCGACGGCTCGAGCTGCTCGCACGCGAGGTGGGCGGCCGCGGCACCGCCGTCGCCGACGACGAGCCGTTCGGCGACGCGCTCGACGAGCTCGGGGACGACCTCGACGAGGACGGGCTCGGGCCCTGGCCGGGTGGGATGCTTCCCGCAGCCGAGCTGCCCGCGCGAGGCGCACCGGCGCGTGCACGCCGTCCGTTCGTCGCGGTCACCGGCGACGAGGCCGACGCGAGCTGGGGACGCCACCGCTCAGGCGGCCTCGCGTCGCGCCCGCCACGTGCGTGGGCCGACGCGCCGTCGCCGCTGAGCCGGTCGCTCGGAGTGCTGGGCGACGGGGTCCGGGGCCGCCACGTCGGGGTCGCCCTGCTGGTCGTGCTCCTTGCCGCGGCGGGGGCGGCCTGGTGGGTGTTGCGGGCACAGCCGGAGGCCGTCGTCGCCGAGCCTGCCGCACCAGTCGCCGGGAGCGGCTCGGCGGGGGCGGAGGCAGTGGGGTCCGGCGGTGCCACCGCGGGTTCTGCCGTGCCGAGCGTGGCCGCGACGACGGCGGCCGGCGAGGTGGTCGTGGACGTCGCCGGACGGGTCCGCCGACCCGGCATCGTCACGCTGTCCGCTGGCTCCCGTGTCGCGGACGCGATCACCGCAGCCGGGGGAGCACGGCGTGGCACCGACCTCACGTCGGTCAACCTGGCGCGTGTGCTCGTCGACGGCGAGCAGATCGTGGTCGGGCTCCCCGCCGTGACGGGGCTGCCCGGAGCGAGCCCGACGGGAGGGAGCCCGGGCGGGTCCGGCGCGGGCGCGACGACGGGAGGACCGGTCAACCTCAACACCGCCACGCTCGAGCAGCTCGACACGCTGCCGCAGGTCGGCCCGGTGACCGCTCAGGCGATCCTCGACTGGCGCACCGAGCACGGGCGGTTCACGACGGTGGAGGAGCTGCTGGAGGTCCGCGGCATCGGCGACGCGACACTCGCGCGGCTGCGCGACCTCGTCACCGTCTGACGGGCTCGTGACGCCGTCCCCCGCGGGGCCCTCGCCGCTGCCGTCGGCGTCCTCGTCGGCGCCGGCGCCGGCGGAGGTCGCGGGGACGCCGAAGGACGGCGTCGACCTCCGCATGATCGGTCCCGCCTTAGCGGCCTGGGCCGGTGCCGTGCTGGCCACCCGGCTCGACCCGGCCCCCGCGCTCGGCGTCACCACGACGGGGGTCGTCGTCCTCCTCGCCCTCCAGCGTGCGCTGCCCGCGCTGCGGAGCCGGACTCCGTGGATCGCCCTCGTGGCGACGCTGCTGCTCGCGGCGGTCGCGCTCGGCGTGCTCCGGGCGGAAGCCCATCGTCGGTCGGCGGTGGCCGAGCTCGCGCAGGAGCGAGCGACGGCGCGCGTCGTGGCACGGGTGACGACCGACCCACGCGCCGTCGAGGGCGCCTTCGGCACGACCACCGTCTTCTCGGCGACCGTCGTCCGCGTCGAGGCTCGCGGCGCGGCACTCACGCTGCGCGCGCCCGTCGTCGTCTTCCTACGAGGCGAAGCACCGCCGGTGCGGGTCGGCGAGGAGGTGGAGGTCGTCGGGCGCCTCGGACCGGCCGACGGCACGGCCGAGGCCGCGACGCTGTCGGCCTCGGCGGTGCGCCCCCGACCAGGCGGCGACCCGGCATGGTGTGGGACGGAGCCGGGGCGGTGCGCGCGGCCGTCAGCGCCTCGGTCGCCTCCCGTGGAGCGGACGTCTCGGCGCTGGTGCCCGCGCTGGTCCACGGGGACGACCACGCTCTCGGGGAGGACCTCCGCGACGCGTTCCGGACGAGCGGCCTCACCCACCTCCTCGCGGTCTCCGGCACCAACCTCACGCTCCTCGTCGGCTTCCTCCTCGCCCTCGCTCGTCCCCTCGGTGCCGGGCCTCGCGCGAGGGTCCTCCTCGCGGTCCTCGCCACCGTCGGCTACGTCCTGCTGGCGCGGCCCGAGCCGTCCGTGGTGCGGGCGGCCGTGATGGGCCTGGTCGGAGTGGCGGGGCTGAGCACGGGCGGACGCTCGCGCGGCGTGCGCTGCCTCGCCTGGGCAGTCGTCGCGGTCGTCCTCCTCGACCCGTGGCTGGCCACCTCGGCCGGGTTCCTGCTCTCGGCGGTCGCCACGGGTGGGATCCTGCTCCTCGCCCCCGTCTGGCGCGACGCCCTCGGCCGCTGGATGCCGCGCTGGCTCGCCGAGGCGATCGCCGTCCCGGCCGCCGCACAGCTCGCATGCACGGCACCGGTCGCGGCGCTCTCCGGTGAGGTCTCGGTGGTCGCGGTGCTCGCCAACCTTCTCGTGGCCCCTGCGGTCGGACCGGCGACCGTGCTCGGGCTGTCAGGCGGGCTGGTCGGGCTCGTGTGGGCACCCCTCGGAGGAGCCGTCGGCCTCCTCACGGCGGTCCCGGCCGGGTGGATCGTCCTCGTCGGACGCCGAGCGGCCGACGTCCCCGGCGCCGCGGCGACCGTCGGTGACGGTCCGGTGACGGTGGGCGTGCTCGTTGTCGTGAGCATCGTCGTCGCGGCGACCGGGCACCGCCTTCTGCGCCGTCCCGTGATCATGGCTCTCTCCTGCGGGGTGATCGCCGTGCTCGCGGTCGCCCCGCCCAGCCCGGGATGGCCGCCCCGCGGATGGGTGATGGTCGCCTGCGACGTCGGGCAGGGCGATGCGACCGTCCTGCGCGCCGGCGAGGGATCCGCCGTGGTCGTCGACGCCGGGCCCGACCCGAGACCGGTCGACCGCTGCCTGCGCGACCTCGGGATCAGGGCGGTCCCGGCCCTCGTGGTGACGCACGCCCACGCCGACCACGTCGACGGGCTCGCGGGAGTCGTCCGGCGGAGGTCGGTCGCGTGGGTCGGCGTCGGCCCGAGCCGCCCCGACCTGGCGGGCCTCCCGGTTCGCACGCTCGCAGTCGGCGACCGGTGGCGCGTCGGCGAGGTCAGCCTGACCGTCCTCGGGCCGGTGGGTGCGCAGGGCGCGGTCGCCGGGTCGGTCCCCGCGGAGTCCGAGGCGCCGGGGGAGGAGGCCGCCAACGATGCCAGCGTCGTCCTGCTCGTGGAGACCGCGGGCGTCCGGATCCTGCTCACCGGCGACGTGGAGCCACCCGCGCAGCGCGCGCTCGCGGCGGCGTACCCCGGGCTGACGGTCGACGTCCTCAAGGTGCCGCACCACGGGAGCGCCCACCAGGAGCCCGCCTGGCTCACCGGTCTCGGGGCTCGCTGGGCGACGGTGAGTGCCGGTGAGGGCAACACGTACGGTCACCCGGCGGCCGAGACGCTCGCGCTCCTCCGAGCAGCGGGGACGACCGTGCTGCGGACCGACCCCGGTCAGGATGTGGCCGTCGTCGTGCGTGACGGGACGCTCACGGGGGTCGTGCGGTGACGGGTCGTCGTGGACCGCCCGGGCGCTCCGTTCCGTGTCGCCGCGACGTGGCATGCTGAGCGACGATGGCGTCCTTGTTCAGCACCGTGCTCCTCGTCACCGGCGGGGTCGAGTTCCTGACCGACCGTGCGATGAGGCGTGCCCTCGCGCAGGTCCACGACGAGGATCCTGAGGTGTCGGTGTCCGACGTCGAGGGCTCGTCCGTGGGGCCCGGCGAGCTCACCGCCCTCACGAGTCCCTCGCTGTTCTCCGTGCACAGCGCCGTGGTCGTGCGCGGCATCGAGAACCTCGATGCCACCGCCTCCGACGAGCTCCTCGCGTACGGCGCGGCCCCGGCCGCCGATGTCGCCCTCGTCCTCACCCACGGCGGAGGCCAGAAGGGCAAGGGCGTCCTCGACAAGCTGCGCAAGCTCGCGGCGGTCCAGGAGGTCACGACGACGGCGCCGAAGCCGTGGGAGGTCTCACGCTGGGTCGCCGGCGAGGTCCGGCAGCTCGGCGCGTCCATCTCGGAGGAGGCGGCGGGATACCTCGTCGACGCCGTCGGCCACGACCTCCGGTCGCTCGCCGCGGCGGCCGACCAGCTCGTCGACGCCGCGACGGGCGCCGACGGCAAGCGAGCGCCGATCTCGCTCGACCTCGTCCGCCAGTACTTCGGCGGCCGCGCCGAGGTGAAGGGCTTCGACATCGCCGACGCCGCGATCGACGGCGAGACGGCGCGTGCGCTCGAGCAGCTGCGGTGGGCGCTCAACAACAACGTGTCGCCGGTCCTCATCACGTCGGCGTTCGCGTCCGGCCTGCGGTCGCTGGCCCGCTACGGGGTGGCCTCCAGCAAGGGCCTTCGCGAGGCCGAGCTCGCGCGCGAGGTCGGGGCACCACCGTTCCGGCTCAAGCGCCTGCGGACGCAGCTGCGCGGGTGGGACAGCGCCGGCCTCACGAGCGCCATCGGCGCGGTGGCTCAGGCGGACCTCGACGTCAAGGGCGCCTCGGATCCCGAGTACGCGCTCGAGCGGATGGTCCTCGCCGTCACAGGTTCGCGGCGCGGCTGACCGACCGATCGGCGGCCGGCGCGACGATCCCGCGCCAGACGCACGAACGGCACCTCCCGTCGGGAGGTGCCGTCACGGCGATCGAAGGAGCGACGCTCAGAGAGCGGCAGCCTTCTTGGCGATCGACGACTTGCGGTTCGCAGCCTGGTTCTTGTGGATGACGCCCTTGGACGCCGCCTTGTCCAGCTTGCGGTTCGCTGCCTTCGCGAACTCCTGCGCCTCGTCGTTGTTGCCGGCGTCGACGGCCTCGGTGAAGCGTCGGACGGCGGTCTTCAGCTCCGAACGCACAGCCTTGTTGCGCTCACGCGCACGCTCGTTCTGCCGGTTGCGCTTGATCTGCGACTTGATGTTTGCCACGGGGCAAGCCTCGTTGTTCTGTCGAAGTGGATGGGTGCGCGCGCGGACACGGACACGCGACCACCCACTGTATCAGCGGGTTCGCGGAGGGCCAAAACCGCCTGCCGCCGCCGCGGCGTACCGATTGCCAGGAAACTCACATCTTCCTCAAAGGCACCTTTGAACCGCGGTCGATGTACTCCCGGGGCAAGGGCCATCGACCACACCGACGCCGCACCGATTCAGACCACGCGCGGCGTTCGGAGCCGGGTGCCACCTGCACCGGCAGGTCGCTCACGTGCGGGGAACGGGGCCAGGCACTCGACACTCGTACGGAGGAACTCAACGCAATGGTGAGGATCGCGAACGTGCTCGGGACCCGCCGACGGCGGATGGCGCTCGCGGCCGCAGTCGTCGTCCTGGCGGCTCTGACCTGGTGGTACGTCGGCCGCTCGGACGCCGGTCAGGCGCAGGCCTCGACCACGACCGCCGAGGTGGCGACCTCCACGGTCGAGGACACGGTAAGCGGCTCGGGGACGTTGGAGTCGGCGAGGTCGTCCGACCTGTCGTTCTCGTCGTCGGGCACCGTGACCACGGTGTACGTCGAGGAGGGCGACGAGGTCCGGAAGGGCGCGAAGCTCGCCAGGATCGACACCACGGAGCTCGAGGCCACGCTGGCCTCGGCCCGCGCGCAGCTCGACGCTGCCGAGACGACCGCGGCGGACGACGGCGACGAGTCCGCGGCCCAGCAGGCCGCCAACACCGCGGCCGTCGCCAGCGCCGAGGCCGACGTCGCGGACGCGAAGAAGGCGGTCGAGGACGCCGTGCTGAGGGCGCCGTTCTCGGGCATGGTCGCCGCGGTCGGTGTCGAGGAGGGCGACCACGTCGGGTCCTCGTCCGGCGGCTCGAGCTCGGGCAGCACCTCGGGCTCCGTACCAGGCGGCTCGAGCACGACGTCGACCTCCGCGTCGACCGGCTCCATCACCGTCATCACGCCCAAGACCTTCGTCGTGACCGCCGACGTGACGGCGACCGACGTTGAGCGGGTCAAGGACGGCATGCAGGCCAAGATCACCCCGACCGGTGCGGCCGACGCGGTGTTCGGCACGGTCCAGACGGTCGGCAAGGTCGCCGAGACCGGCACCGACGGCACCGCGACGTTCCCCGTGACGATCGCGCTCACCGGTGAGCAGAAGGACCTGTACGCCGGCACGTCCGCCGACGTCTCGATCGTCGTGGAGTCCCGCGAGGGCGTGCTGAGCGTGCCGACCGCCGCGATCAAGACCGACGGAGACCAGGCGTACGTCGAGAAGGTGACCGACGACGGCACCACCAAGACCGAGGTCGAGATCGGGGACGCCTTCGGGCCGACCACCGAGATCGTCTCCGGCCTCGAGGAGGGGGACACCGTCCAGTACACCCAGACCACGGTGCGTCGCAGCGGCGGGACCAGCGGCGGACAGGGCGGGTTCCCCGGCGGTGGCGGATTCCCCGGCGGCGGGGAGATGCCGAGCATGCCCAGCGGGGGCGGATTCCCCAGCGGTGGCGGCGGCTTCCCCGGTGGTGGCCAGTGAGCGCGCTGCTGGAGCTGGACGACGTCCGCAAGATCTACTCCACGGGAGCGGTCGAGGTCGCCGCGCTGGCCGGGGTCGACCTCGAGGTCGAGGAGGGGGAGTACGTCGCGGTGGTCGGCCCCTCCGGGTCGGGCAAGTCGACCCTGATGAACATCCTCGGCTGCCTGGACGTGCCCACCGGCGGCACGTACCGGCTCGCGGGCGAGGACGTCTCGACGTTGGACGAGACGCGGCTCGCCGACGTACGGAACCGGCTGATCGGCTTCGTGTTCCAGCAGTTCAACCTGCTGCCGAGCCTGTCTGCCTGGCGCAACGTCGAGCTCCCGCTCGTCTACGCCGGCGTGCCCCGTGACGAGCGCCGTCGCCGCGCGGTCGCCGCGCTCGAGCGCGTGGGCCTCGGGGACCGCGCCGAGCACCGGCCCACGGAGCTGTCCGGTGGGCAGCAGCAGCGTGTCGCCGTCGCCCGCGCGCTGGTGACCGACCCGGCGATGGTGCTGGCCGACGAGCCGACCGGGAACCTCGACTCGCGGTCGACCGCCGACGTGCTCGCGCTGTTCGACGAGCTGTCCGCGATGGGGCGCACGATCGTGCTGATCACCCACGAGCACGACGTCGCCGCCCGAGCCGACCGACAGGTCGTCGTCCGCGACGGCCTCGTCGTCCAGGGGAACGGTGTCGATCCCTCCAGCTGGAGCCTCGCATGAACTGGTCCGAGACGCTCCGTACCGGGCTGGAGGCGATCCGGCACCACGCCCTGCGATCGGCGTTGACGATGCTCGGCATCATCATCGGCGTCTCGTCGGTGATCCTGACCGTCGGCCTCGGCCAGGGGGCTCAGGACGAGGTGGCCGACCAGATCGACGCCCTCGGGAGCAACCTGCTCATCGTCTCTCCCGGCAGCTCGACCACCGACGGCCAGCGCGGGGGTTTCGGCTCCGCGACGACCCTGACCCTGTCCGACGCGCAGGCGATGACGGACGAGCAGGTCGCCCCCGACGTGGCGGCCGTCGCGCCGACCACGTCGAGCTCGACGTCGCTGGTCAACGGGACGACGAACTGGACGACCTCGCTCGTCGGGACGTCGACCGCCTGGCTCGACGTCCGCAACCGCACCGTCGACGAGGGCCGGTTCTTCACCCGGGCCGAGGCGGAGTCCGGCGCCAGAGTCATGGTGATCGGCTCCGACACCGCGAGCGAGCTGTTCACGTTCGGGTCGCCCGTCGGGCAGACCGTCACCGTGAACGGCACCGAGTTCACGGTCATCGGTGTTCTGGAGTCGTCGGGCGGCTCGTCGTCGGAGGCGAGCCAGGACGACACGGCCGTGGTGCCGATATCCGCGGCCGCCGCGGTGACCGGCTCGACGGGGACGACCCTCTCCTCCATCTACGTGCAGGCGGCCTCGGCCGACCAGCTGTCGGCGGCGTACCAGGAGATCGAGACGCTGCTCACCAACCTGCACGACATCACCGGGACCGACGACGCCGACTTCACGATCACCACGCAGGAGTCGCTGCTCGAGACCGCGAACTCGACGAACAAGACGCTCACGGTGCTGCTCGGAGGCGTCGCCGCGATCTCGCTGCTCGTCGGCGGCATCGGCGTCATGAACATCATGCTGGTGTCGGTCACCGAGCGGATCCGCGAGATCGGGCTGCGCAAGGCGCTCGGCGCGACGCCCGCGGTGATCGGTCGTCAGTTCCTCGTCGAGGCCTCCATCCTCGGACTCACCGGCGGCATCATCGGCGTCGCCGTCGGGACGGTCGGGGCGTGGGTTCTGCCTCCGCTGATCGACCAGGCGGTCTCGCTCTCCGTGCTCGCCACGCTGCTCGCCCTCGCCACCTCGCTGGCACTCGGCATCGGCTTCGGCGTCTATCCCGCGAGCCGCGCCGCGCGGCTCACCCCCATCGAAGCCCTTCGGAACGAATGACCTTCCCATCCATGACTGGAGCAACCATGACGACACCATCGACGACCCGCACGATCGCGCTGTCGGCGCTCGCCCTCGCGGCAGTGCTCTCGCTGAGCGCGTGCGGCGGTGACGACCAGGCCAGGCAGGCGGCGTCGCAGCCCGAGCAGTCGTCGGAGCAGTCCCGTGGCGGCGGCGGGGGGATGCCGGGCGGGCTGCCCGGATCGGGCAAGGTCGCGGCCGTCGACGGTACGACCGCGCAGGTGCAGTCGTCCGATCGCCAGACCGCCGTCTCGTGGACCAGCAGCACGACGTTCACCCAGCAGGTGGCGGGCTCACTCTCAGACGTTAGCGTGGGGACGTGCGTCGTCGTGATGGGCGACGGTTCCGACGACACCGTCACCGCATCCAGCGTCCGGGTCTCGCAGCCGGCCGACGGTGAGTGCACCGGCGGGTTCGGCGGTGGGTTCGGGGGCGGTCCCGGGGGCGCGCCGGGCGGTGGCGCCCCGGGCGACTTGCCGACCGACATGCCGACGGACATGCCCACCGACATGCCGACGGACATGCCGACCGACCGACCCTCGGGCGGCCCGCAGGCTGGCGGCTTCGCCGTCGGGGAGGTGACCGCCGTGTCCGCGAGCGGCTTCACAGTCGAGTCGACCTCGCGCGGGTCCGACGAGACCCGCAGCGTCGAGGTGACGGTCGAGGACGCCACCACCTTCACCACGAACACGGCGGCCGGTGCCGACGACCTCAAGGTCGGGGTCTGCGTCGTCAGCCAGGGCGAGTCGGACCCCACCGGCGCCGTCGCCGCGACCTCGATCGCGATCAGCCAGGCGGTCGACGGTGAGTGCACGGCCGGTGGCTTCGGCAGGCGTCCGGGCGGCCAGGGCGAGGACGCGCAGTGACCCGCGTGCGCAAGCGGAGCACGCGTGCCGGGAAGCGGACCTTCCGCGTCGGCAAGCGCGGCGCCGCCGTGGGTGTCGCTGCCGTCGCAGCGGTCTCGGTCGGGGTGTTCGTCGCCTCGTCGAGCGCGTCCGGCGCCCGCTACCGTACGGCGAAGGTGACACAGGGCAGCGTCGAGCAGACCGTCTCCTACGACGGGACCGTCGCCGCTGCCAACCGGTCCGACCTCGTGTTCGCGACGGACGGCACGGTGAAGCGGGTCAAGGTCCGGGCCGGCGAGAAGGTCGACGCGGGCCAGACCCTCGCGACGCTCGAGACACGCGAGCTCACGACCGCGGTGATCAAGGCCAGGGCTGATCTCGCGGACGCCAAGGCCTACCTCGACGACGTCGAGGACGGACAGATCGACACCGTGACCCGGGCCGTCACCGGGATGGCGAACGCGTCCACGGCATCGACCTCGGCCGACGTGACC
Source organism: Mumia spirodelae (assembly GCF_050632745.1). Classification (NCBI taxonomy): domain Bacteria; kingdom Bacillati; phylum Actinomycetota; class Actinomycetes; order Propionibacteriales; family Nocardioidaceae; genus Mumia; species Mumia spirodelae. The sequence goes on from NZ_JBODSD010000001.1 coordinate 1,392,566, forward strand.
GTACGGCTCGCGTCGGTCACGGCGTCGACGGCGTCGTCCACCGTGCAGACAGCCTCCGTGGGTCTGGCGGCATCGACCAGCGACGACCTCGAGGCGACGCTGGCCGCGCTCGAGAAGGAGCAGGAGGCCGTGAAGACCGCGCAGAGCGCGGCCACGAAGGCGATCGCCGACGCCAACGCCGCGCTCGAGACCCAGAAGGCTGCCTGTGCGAACGAGGGCACGACGAGCGACGGTTCTCCGGGCGACGAGTCGGCCGGCGACGGTGCATCGGACGAGGATTCGACCGGCGGGGGTCCTGCGGAGGGCGGAGGGTCGGACGCGTCGTCGGGTCTCTCGGCGGCGTGCCAGCAGGCGCTCCAGGACGTCCAGGACGCCCAGGACGTCGTCGCCGACAAGCAGGACGCGCTGCAGACGGCCCTCGAGAAGCTCGGCGGCACCCTCGACGAGGCTGTCGGCCAGCTCGGCGAGGAGTCCGACGGATCGGGCTCCGGTGACTCCGGGAGCGAGAAGCCTGACTCCGGCAGCAAGCCGGACACCAGCAAGCCGGACACCAGCAAGCCGGACACCAGCAAGCCGGACACCAGCAAGCCGGACACGGGCAGCGGCCAGGGAGGCGCGCCGTCGCAGGGCACGGTTCCCGACGGTGAGTCCGCTCCGAACCAGACGTCACCGAACCAGTCGGTGCCCCCAGGCTCCGGTGGCTCGGGCGGGTCGACCGCGACAGAGGCGACGGCCGCCGACCTCGCGTCGGCGCAGGCGGACGTCGACGCGAAGAAGGCGTCGCTCGCCCAGGCGAAGGCCGACCTGGGGGCGGCGAGTCTGACGGCGCCGTTCGACGGGACGGTCATGGCGGTCGACGTGGCGGCAGGGGACTCGGTCTCGACGTCGGACCGTGCTCTCGTCCTGATCGGTGACGGTGACACGACGGCGAACCTGAGCGTGCCGGTGGACGATCTGTCCGCGGTCCAGGTCGGGCAGAGCGCCACGGTCACGCCGGGCGTCGGCGAGCCTGTGGTCGGTGAGGTGACCAAGATCGGCCTCCTGCCGGAGACGTCGGACAACACGTCGTCCAGCACGACGTACCAGGTGACCGTCCGTATCGACGGCGAGCTCTCGTCCCCCGAGGGCTCGACCGTCAGCGTCGCCCTCGTGACGGCGACCAGCGCGGACGTCGTCACCGTCGCGACGTCGGCGGTGACCCGGCTCACCGACACCACAGGCACCGTCCTCGTGGTCGGCAACGACGGCGAGGCCACGCGCGTCCGCGTCACGCTCGGGGCGATCAGCGGGTCGAAGATCGCCGTCACCGAGGGCCTGAAGGCGGGGCAGGAGGTGGCGATCGCCGACCTCGACGCCGCGCTCCCGGGTAGCGACACGTCTGGCTCGGAACGTGGCGGATCGTTCGGCGGAGGCAGAAACTTCCCCGGCGGGGGAGGATTACCCGGCGGCGGAGGTTTCCCGAGCGGTGGCGGACGCGGCTGAACGGGTCAGCGCCGTACGGGAACGATCCGGTAGCCGAGCGGGACCAGCGAGATCGGGACCATCTTGAAGTTCGCGAGGCCGAGCGGGATACCGATGATGGTGATGCAGAGCGCGATCCCGCTGACCAGGTGCGCCAGCGCGAGCCACCACCCGGCGAGCAGGATCCAGATCACGTTGCCGATCATCGACGGCACGCCGGCGGTCGGATGGGGCTCGATCGTGCGCCCGAACGGCCACAGGGCGTACGAGGCGATGCGGAACGACGCGATGCCCCAGGGGATGCCGATGATCGTGATGCACAGGACCACTCCCGCGAAGGTGTAGCCGATCGCGAGCCAGATCCCGCTCAGCACGAGCCAGATGATGTTGAGGATCACGTTCACGCCACGAAGCCTAGGGGCTGCGTCGCCGCGGCGACGTGCGATTCGCGTCCTCAGGCCGCTTCTGCGGTCCGACGGGGACGAATCGTGGGTCGCCGCGGTCGATGGCGTACGCGTTCGGGAACGCTGGCCCGTCATGGGAGGATGGGAGGCACCATGGCCAAGACCTCTCCCGCCTCGTCCGCGCCCTCGCCCGGCGCGACCGACCCGGCGATCCTTCGCAACTTCTGCATCATCGCCCACATCGACCACGGCAAGTCGACGTTGGCGGACCGGATGCTGCAGCACACCGGGGTCGTCGACGACCGGTCGATGCGCGCCCAGTACCTCGACCGCATGGACATCGAGCGCGAGCGCGGCATCACCATCAAGAGCCAGGCGGTGCGCCTCCCGTTCACGAAGTCGACCGGGGACGACGCAGGCACGACGTACGTCCTCAATCTCATCGACACACCTGGGCACGTCGACTTCACGTACGAGGTGAGCCGCAGCCTGGCCGCGTGCGAGGGGGCGATCCTGCTCGTCGACGCGGCGCAGGGCATCGAGGCGCAGACGCTGGCCAACCTCTACCTCGCGCTGGACGCCGACCTGCACGTGATCCCGGTGCTCAACAAGATCGACCTGCCGAGCGCACAGCCTGAGAAGTTCGCCGAGGAGCTGGCGCACCTCGTCGGCTGCGAGCCGGACGACGTCCTGCGGGTCTCGGCCAAGACGGGCGTCGGCGTCGAGGACGTGCTCAACGCGGTGGTCGACCAGATCCCCGCCCCGGTCGGCACCCCCGACACGTCAGCGCGGGCGATGATCTTCGACTCCGTGTACGACACCTACCGCGGCGTCGTGACGTACGTCCGCGTGGTCGACGGCCATCTGTCGCACCGCGACAAGATCAAGATGATGTCGACCGGCGCGGTGCACGAGATGCTCGAGGTCGGGGTGATCTCGCCGGAGCCGACCAAGGCTGACCGCATCGGCGTGGGCGAGGTCGGCTACCTCATCACGGGCGTGAAGGAGGTACGGCAGTCGCGCGTCGGTGACACGGTCACGTCGGCGAGCAAGCCTGCGACCGAGGCGCTCGGCGGCTACCGCCACCCCAACCCGATGGTGTTCGCCGGCCTCTACCCGATGGACGGCGACGACTACCCGACCCTGCGCGACGCGCTCGACAAGCTGCAGCTCAACGACGCGGCGCTCCAGTACGAGCCGGAGACGTCGGGCGCCCTCGGCTTCGGGTTCCGCATCGGGTTCCTCGGGCTGCTCCACATGGAGATCGTGCGCGAGCGGCTCGAGCGCGAGTTCAACCTCGACCTGATCTCGACGACCCCCAACGTCGTCTACCGCGTCGTCATGGAGGACGGCAGCGAGCACCGGGTCACCAACCCCAGCGAGTACCCGACGGGCAAGATCTCCGAGGTGTACGAGCCGGTGGTGCGGGCGACCGTGCTGACCCCGACCGACTTCATCGGACCGGTCATGGAGCTGTGCCAGACGCGGCGCGGCACCCTGCTCGGCATGGACTACCTGTCGTCGGACCGGGTGGAGATCCGCTACACGATCCCGCTGGCGGAGATCGTCTTCGACTTCTTCGACAACCTCAAGAGCCGCACCAAGGGCTACGCGTCGCTCGACTACGAGGCGACCGGCGAGCAGGCGGCGGACCTGGTGAAGGTCGACATCCTGCTCCAGGGCGACCCGGTCGACGCGTTCAGCGCGATCGTGCACCGTGACAACGCCTACAACTACGGCGTCGCACTGGCGCAGAAGCTCAAGGAGCTCATCCCGCGCCAGCAGTTCGAGGTGCCGATCCAGGCGGCGATCGGCGCCCGGGTCATCGCCCGCGAGACCATCCGCGCGATCCGCAAGGACGTGCTCGCCAAGTGCTACGGCGGCGACATCAGCCGCAAGCGCAAGCTGCTCGAGAAGCAGAAGGAAGGCAAGAAGCGGATGAAGATGGTCGGCCGCGTCGAGGTGCCGCAGGAGGCGTTCGTGGCGGCACTGTCGACGGGCGACTCGGGAGACAAGGGCAAGAAGTAGTCCCTCCTCGTACGGAGCGCCGCTTTCGTGCACGGAGCGACGGGGACACCCGTCGCTCCGCGCACTCAACCGTCGCTCTGTGAGCCGGGCGCGTCCGCTGCGCTCATCAGCCGGTCCCTCGAGGCGGGTCCGCGCGGCCGTGCACGAGCGCGCACACCCCCGCCATCATCAGACCCTGCGCGAAGGTGATCGGGACGACCGCAGTCCCGACGAATCCGAGTGGCGGGACAAGGGGCAGGGGTCCGACGACTCCCTCGACCGTGCCGATTCCGACCCACAGTGCTACCTGGCTGAGCGTGATCACGCAGTACGCCGGCAGGTCGAGCGTCAAGAACGCCGCCCACGCGACCGTCGACTCTCGGGCGACTCCGGCGATCCACAGCGCCGTGGAGAGGGCGGCCCAGGTGAGCGCGAAGGCCAGGGCGCGGAGCTGCGCGGCTGGAATCTTGAACATGTTCGAAAATTAGCCTACGTTCTGAACATGTTCAGAAATGGTGACGCCTGATGGCCAAGGACACGCGCGAGCGCCTCGTCGCCGCGGCGCTGGCGTTGTTCCGTGAGGCCGGCTACCAGGCGACGACGATGCGCCGGATCGCCGACGAGGCCGGACTGTCGCTCGGCAACGCGTACTACTACTTCTCGGGCAAGGACGAGCTGGTCCACGAGCTGTACGTCGAGGTCCAGCGCGAGCACCGCGACCGCGCGCTCGCCGATCTCGTCGCCGGGGCGTCCCTCGCCGACAACCTTCGGGTCGTCCTCCACGCGGGCCTGGACGTCATGGCGCCGTACCACGGCTTCGGGACGACCTTCGTCCAGCAGGCCCTCCCTGCCTCGTCGGACGCGAGCCCGTTCTCGGAACGCTCGGCGGACGCGCGGTCGATGGCGGTCGGGCTCATGGACCACGTCGTCGCGACCTCCAAGGTGCGCGTGCCCGGAGGACTGCGCGGGAGACTCCCGACCCTGCTCTGGATCCTCTACCTCGGCGTGACGTTGCACTGGGTCGTCGACGCCTCACCGGACCAGGTTCGGACGCGCGCGCTGGTGGACCGGCTCGCGCCCGTGGTCGCCAAGGCTGTCGCCCTCGCGAGGCTCCCGGTGGCCAGAGGTCTCGTGGACGACGTGGTCGCCCTCGTCCCGCCGACGGAGCCTCCGCGATGAGAGAGGGGAGCGTTGCTGTCGTCGCCGGCGCGTCGGGCTACATCGGCCGGCACCTCACGTCGGCCTGGCGGGCCGCCGGCGTCGAGGTCAGGACGATCGGGCGTGGGGAGGACGCCGACGCATGCTGGGGCGACGCCACGGCGCTGGCGGACGTCCTGGACGGCAGCGACCTGCTCGTGAACCTCGCCGGCCGGTCCGTCAGCTGCCGCTACTCCAAGCGCAACGCCGACGCGATCTTCTCCTCGCGCACCGAGACCACGGCAGAGCTCGGTCGCGTGCTGGCCGGGGTGGTGCGGCCGCCGGCTCTGTGGGTCAACGCGAGCACCGGCACGATCTACCGCGACGCCCGCGACCGGCCGATGGACGAGGCGGCCGGCGACCTCGGGTCGGGTTTCTCGGTGGCGGTGGCCCGGGCTTGGGAGCACGAGCTGGACGCCGCGCCGACTCAGGTACGCAAGGTGGCGCTGCGGATGGCGATCGTGCTCGGCGCGGGCGGGGGCGCCGTGAACCCGTTCATCAACCTGGCACGCCTCGGCTTCGGCGGGCCGATGGGCGACGGTGCGCAGGTGTTCAGCTGGGTCCACGTCGACGACGTCGCGCGGGCCGTGGACCACCTCGCCGACCACCGCGAGATCAGCGGCGCCGTCAACCTGGCGTCGCCGCACCCGGTCACCAACGCCGCGATGATGCGCGCCGTACGCCGCGCGTTCGGCCGCTCGCACGGCGTACCGCTCCCTGCGTGGTCCCTCGAGGCGGGGGCCCGCGTCATCCGCACCGAGGCCGAGCTGGTGCTCAAGAGCCGCTGGGTCGATCCCCGGGTGCTGCGGGAGTCGGGGTTCGTCTTTGCGTACCCCGAGCTCGACGACGCCCTGGCGGAGATCGCGTCGCGGACGCGACGAGGACTGCTGCCGGTCGCCCTGGGCTGATGCGGCGGCAGGAGCCGCCTCCGCGCCGACTACGCTCGCCGCCATGGGTGCGTTCGTCGAGTCGGTCAACACCGGGCGGGTACGCCCTGTCCCGTGGGGGTCGCTCAAGCGCAGCGCGATCGACAAGCGCGCGACGGACGCGCGGGTGCGCGTGGGACCGTACGGGCTCGACGGCGACGAGATCGCGGACCTCGAGCACCACGGCGGCCTGGACAAGGCGGTGTACGCGTACGCCGCCGAGGACCTCGAGGCGTGGTCCGTCGAGATCGGGCGCGAGCTGCGTGCGGGGGAGTTCGGCGAGAACCTCACGACGCGCGGTGTGGACGTCACCGGAGCCCGCCTCGGCGAGCGCTGGAGGATCGGTACGACGGTGCTCGAGGTGTGCTCGGTACGGATCCCGTGCCGTGTCTTCGCCGGCTTCGTCGACCAGGAGCGGTGGGTGCGCCGGTTCACCGAGCGCGGAGTGCCCGGCGCGTACCTGCGGGTGATCGAGTCCGGTGAGCTCGGGACCGGCGACGCGGTCGAGGTGACGGACGTGCCCGAGCACCGCGTGACCGTCGGCGTGATGTTCCGCGCCCTCACCACCGAACGCGCCCTGCTCCCGAGCCTGCTCGAGGCTCCGGCGGTCGCGGAGGAGGCCCGTCTCAAGGCCGAGCGGTACGTTGCCGCCGCCCGCTGAGAGAGCGCTTGCGCGCCCCAGGGGTACTGATCGGTAACGATTGTCTGCCGGACGTGCCACCGGTCACACGGGTCGCGTACGATGCGGCCATCCCGTGATCCCCGTCACCCCTTTAACTCCCAGCGATGAGGTGCACCACAGATGGCCAACGCCCCGACGCCCGAGCAGATGAAGTTCGTCGACGAGCGCGCCAAGAACGTCGGCGAGATGTTCTTCGCCAGGGTCCGCGAGACCCCCAACCGCGAGGCATACCGCTACCCCGTCGGTGAGAACTGGCGCTCCCTCACCTGGGGCGAGACCGGCGAGGTCGTCTCGCGCATCGCCGCGGGTCTGATCGCGCTCGGCATCGAGCCCGAGGAGCGCGTCGCGATCGCCTCCGGCACGCGTTACGAGTGGATCCTCGCCGACCTCGGCATCATGGCCGCCGGCGCGGCGACCACCACCGTCTACCCGACGACCGTCTCCGAGGACGTGGCCTACATCCTCGCCGACTCCGGCAGCCGCGTCGTCTTCGCCGAGGACGCCACCCAGCTCGCCAAGCTCCAGGAGAAGCGCAGCGAGCTCCCCGACGTGAGCCGGGTCGTCCTGTTCGACGGCCAGGACGAGAGCGACTGGGTCATCACGCTGTCCGAGCTCGAGCAGCTCGGTGAGAAGCTCCTCGCCGAGCAGCCGTCCGTCGTCGAGGACCGGGTCGCGGCGACGACTCCCGAGCAGCTCGCGACGCTGATCTACACCTCCGGCACCACCGGGCGTCCCAAGGGCGTGCGGCTCACGCACGACTCCTGGACGTACGAGGGGGCAGCGGTCGCCGCGGGCGGCTACATCACGATCGACGACCTGCAGTACCTCTGGCTCCCGATGGCGCACTCCTTCGGCAAGGTCCTCCTGTCGACGCAGCTGCAGATCGGCTTCCCGACCGCGGTCGACGGCACGATCCCCAAGATCGTGGACAACCTTGCCGTCGTGAAGCCGACGTTCATGGGTGCGGCGCCGCGCATCTTCGAGAAGGCCTACGGCCGCATCGTCGGGATGATGGAGGAGGAGGGCGGCGTCAAGCTCAAGCTCTTCCGGTGGGCGACCAAGGTCGCGGGCCAGGTGAAGGCGCTCGAGCGTGAGGGCAAGCCCGTCCCGGCCGCTCTCGGCTTCCAGTACAAGCTGGCCGACAAGATCGTGCTCTCCAAGGTGCGCGAGCGCTTCGGCGGCCGCGTGCGCTTCTTCATCTCCGGTGCGTCTGCGCTGTCGCAGGAGGTGGCCGAGTGGTTCGAGGCCGCCGGCATCCTGATCCTCGAGGGCTACGGCCTCACCGAGAGCGCGGCCGGCTCGTTCGTGAACCACCCCGACCAGTACAAGCTCGGCACGGTCGGCCTGCCGATGCCCGGCACCGAGGTCAAGATCGCCGAGGACGGCGAGATCCTGATCAAGGGCCCCGGCGTCATGCAGGGCTACCACAACCTCGAGAGCGAGTCCGCGTCCACGGTGACCGAGGACGGTTGGCTCGCGACGGGTGACATCGGCACGGTCGACGACGAGGGCTTCCTGCGGATCACCGACCGCAAGAAGGACCTCTTCAAGACCTCGGGCGGCAAGTACGTCGCGCCGTCGCACGTCGAGGGCGTCTTCAAGGGCGTGTGCCCGCTGGCGAGCCAGATGATCGTCCACGGCAACAACCGCAACTTCGTGACCGCGCTGATCACGATCGATCCGGACGCGGCGACGCTCTTCGCCGAGAACCACGGCCTCACCGGCAAGTCGTACGCCGAGATCGTGACCTCTCCCCAGATGGAGAAGGCGATCGCCGGCTACGTCGACGAGCTCAACTCCAAGCTCAACCGCTGGGAGACCGTCAAGAAGTGGAAGGTCCTCGACCGCGACCTGTCGGTCGAGGAGGGCGAGATCACGCCGAGCCTCAAGCTCAAGCGCAAGTTCGTCGAGGACAAGTACCGCGCGTACCTCGACGAGTTCTACGTCGGCGCCTGACCGTTGCGACACGAGGGGCCGCATCCCGTCCGGGGTGCGGCCCCTTCGCGCGTCCGTACGCCGTCGGTGCCGCATCGCGTCCCGTCCCGTGGCGCAGGGTGGGGTACCCGCGCGAAGCCCAGCTGACCCGAGCGCCCACGCTCGGGTCAGTGCCGTTCCGCTCGGGTACCCGAGCTGCGGCGCTTACGGGAGCAGGCGGCGTACGACCGCGTCGGCCAGGAGGCGGCCCTCGACCGTGAGGACGAGCCGCCCGTCCCCGGCCGGTGCTGTCTCCACGAGCCCGTCGGCGACGAGCGCTGGTACGGCGTCGCGACCCGCGGCGTCGAGGCGCTCGAGCGGCAACCCGTCCCGCAGGCGCGACTCCAGGAGGACCTGCTCCACGCGGCGCGTCTCGGCGTCGAGCACCTCACGTCCGTGGCCGGGGGAGCGTCCCTCGGCGAGCCGCTGTGCGTACGCCGCCGGGTGCTTGACGTTCCACCAGCGCGTGCCGGCGACGTGGCTGTGCGCCCCTGGCCCGAACCCCCACCAGTCGGCGCCCGTCCAGTAGAGCTCGTTGTGGCGGCACCGGGCGGCCCCGTCGCGCGCCCAGTTCGACAGCTCGTACCAGCCGAGCCCGGCCGCGCTCAGGCGCGCATCCGCGGCCGCGTACATGTCGGCCATCAGGTCGTCGTCCGGTGCCGCGATCTCGCCGCGCGCGACGCGCCGCGCCAGGGCCGTCCCGTCCTCGACGATGAGGGCGTACGCGCTGACGTGGTCCGGCACGAGCGCGAGCGCCGTGTCGAGCGAACGCTCCCAGTCCGCGAGCGACTCCCCGGGCGTGCCGTAGATCAGGTCGACGCTCACCTGCGCGAAGCCTGCCTCGCGCGCCCAGCGGACGACGTCCGGCAGCCGCGCCGGGTCGTGGGTGCGGTCGAGTGTCGCCAGCACGTGCGGGACCGCGGACTGCATCCCGTACGAGATGCGGGTGAAGCCGCGCGAGTGCAGGGTCGCGAGCGACTCCGGCGTCACGCTGTCGGGGTTGGCCTCGGTGGTCGCCTCGTACCCTTCGGCCAGCCCGAAGGTCTTGTCGATCCCCTCGAGGATGCGCCCGAGGTCGTCGGAGGAGAGGAGGGTCGGGGTGCCGCCGCCGACGAACACGGTCTCGACCTCCGGCAACGGGCGGTCGGCGCGCTCGAGCACCCGGGCGGCGAGGGCAATCTCGGCCAGCACGGTGTCGGCGTACGACTCGTGGGAGGCGCCTGGCCCGAGCTCGGAGGACGTGTACGTGTTGAAGTCGCAGTAGCCGCACCGCGTGACGCAGAAGGGGACGTGCACGTACGCCCCGAACGGCGCGTCGCCGAGCGCCTCCAGGGAAGCGGGCGGAAGGGAGCCGTCGGTGGGGACGGGGTCCCCCTCGGGCAGCGTGGACGGCATGGCTCCAGTGTCGCAGGGCGGTTCCAACGCCTCTTGCGGCCGGCGGGGCGCCGTCCTATAGTGCTATTCAAGTAGCACATTAGGAGTATCGAATGATCGAGTTCCACCTGGACTCCCGGTCGGGCGTGTCCGCCTACCTCCAGCTCGTGCAGCAGGTACGCCGCGCCCTCCGTCTCGGGCTCCTCGCCGAGGGTGACCAGCTCCCGACCGTCAAGGACGTCGCGCGGCAGCTGGCGATCAACCCCAACACCGTGCTGAAGGCCTACCGCGACCTCGAGCGCGACGGTCTCGTGGCACCGCGGCCGGGCGTCGGCACGTTCGTCACCCGGACCCTCACCGACAACACGCTGGCGGCGCACGGGCCGCTGCGTACCGACCTCCAGCGGTGGCTGTCCAAGGCCCGCCGCGCCGGCCTCGACGACGAGAGCATCGAGGCGCTGTTCATGACCACCTTTCGGGCCGCCTCCGAGGAGGACATCGCATGACCACAGCACTGAGAACGCATGAGCTCGGCAAGAGATACGGCCGGAGCCGCCACTGGGCCCTGAAGGACTGCACGCTAGACCTGCCGACCGGCCGTGTCGTCGGCCTCGTCGGCCCGAACGGCGCCGGCAAGAGCACGCTGCTCGGCCTCGCCGCCGGGCTGCTCGTGCCGACCGCCGGTCGCATCGACGTGCTGGGCGAGCCTCCGTCCGCCGGGCCTGCGCACCAGGCGCGCGTCGGCTACGTGAGTCAGGACGCCCCGACGTACCGGGGGATGAGCGTCGCCGACCACCTCCGGCTCGGGGCGCACCTCAACCCTCGGTGGGACGACGCGCTGGTCCGGGAGCGGATCGACCGGCTCGGCATCGATCCACGCCGCCGCACCGGCAGCCTGTCGGGAGGGCAGCGCGCCCAGATCGCGCTCACGATGGCGATCGGCAAGCGTCCGGAGCTGCTGATCCTCGACGAGCCCGTGGCCGCGCTGGACCCGCTGGCCCGCCGCGAGTTCATGCAGGACCTGATGGAGGCGGTCGCCGAGCAGGACCTGACCGTCGTCCTGTCCTCGCACCTCGTCTCCGACCTCGAGCGCGCCTGCGACTACCTCGTGGTGCTGGTCGACTCGCAGGTCCGGGTCGCGGGCGACCTCGAGGACCTGCTGGCGTCGCACCGCCGCATGACCGGTGCCCGGCGCCCGTCCGACGCGGGTCCGGCCGGCCACCACGTCGTGACGGCGAGCCACACCGACCGGCAGAGCACCTTCGTCGTCCGCACCGACGGACCCCTGGTCGACCCGTCCTGGGACGCGACCCCGCTCGGGCTCGAGGACCTCGTGCTCGCCTACCTGCGCGGCGACGCCTCGTACGAGCGCCCGCGCCCGACCGTCGAGGTGATCCGATGATCTGGTTGACCTGGCGCCAGCTGCGCCTCCAGGCCGTCCCCGTCGCGGCGGCCGTCGCCCTGCTGCTCGTGGCCCTCGCCGTCACCGGCCCGTCGCTGGTGGACGCGGCGGCGGACGGGGCGAGCTCGTTCCTCACCGGACTGAGCGCCGACACGTTCAAGGTCACGCTCTACTACGCCGGCATCGCGGCGGCGTACGTCCTGTCGCTGGTCGTGGGTGCCTTCTGGGGAGCGCCGATGGTCGCACGCGAGCTGGAGGCTCGTACGCACCGTCTCGCGTGGAGCCAGTCGGTCACGCGGACGCGCTGGCTGGCCTTCAAGCTGCTCGGCGCGGCCGTGGTCACCGCGGTCGTCGCCGGTCTGCTGTCATGGGCGCTGACCTGGTGGGCCGGGCCGATCGAGCGGGCGATCGCGGACGGCAACGGCACGGGGTCGTTCATGGTCTCGCGGATCGAGCCTGCCCTGTACGGCGCGCGCGGGCCCGTCCCGGTCGGGTACGCGCTGCTGGCGCTGGCGATCGGCGTGCTCGCGGGCATCGTCATCCGGCGGACGGTCGCGGCGATGGCGGTGACCCTCGTGCTCGTCGTCGCCACCCAGCTGCTCGTCGTGAGCATGGTGCGCTCGCACCTCGCCGAGCCCGAGACGATCACGACCCCGATCACCGAGGAGAACCTCACCTCGCTGATGGTCAGCGGCGACGCGGACGACATCGAGAACGTGATGCAGATCCAGGTCGACACCGACGAGACCGGTGAGTGGGAGCTGTCCAACCTCACGCTGGACGCCGACGGGACGCGGATGCGGACGCTGCCGGCGTGGGTGGCCGACTGCGGGGGACCGCCGCCGGGGGAGAACGCCCAGGCGGGGGCGCGGGAGGCGTGCTTCGACCGGCTGGCCGCCGAGGGCTACGAGCAGCAGGTGACCTTCCACCCGTCGAGCCACTTCTGGACGCTGCAGTGGCGGGAGACCGCGCTGCTGCTCGTGCTCGCGCTCGGGATCGGGGGCCTCTGCTTCTGGCGGATCCGGGGCGACGCGCCCTAGAGATCGGTGGGCTCGACCAAGGGGCCGGCGCTCAGCGCGTGACGAAGTCGATCAGCTCCTCGACCCGTCCGAGCAGCGCCGGCTCGAGGTCGGCGTACGAGCGGACCGACCCGAGGATGCGCTTCCACGCGTGCGCGATGTCGGCCTGGTTGCGGTGCGGCCACCCGAGCGCCTGGCAGATGCCGTGCTTCCACGACATCGTCCTCGGGATGGTGGGCCACTTCTCCAGCCCGAGCCGCTCCGGCTTCACGCCCTGCCAGATGTCGACGTAGGGGTGGCCGACGACGAGCACGTGCTCCTTGTACGGCCCCCGCAGCACCGACGCCGCGATCCGCGACTCCTTCGACCCGGGGACGAGGTGATCGACGAGGACACCGAGGTCACGGCCGGGTCCCGGCTTGAACTGCGCGACCACCGACGGAAGGTCGTCGACGCCCTCGAGGTACTCGACGGCGACCCCTTCGATCCGCAGGTCGTCGCCCCACACCTTCTCCACCAGCTCGGCGTCGTGGCGCCCCTCGACGTAGATCCGGCTCGCCCGCGCCACGCGCGCCTGCGCGTCGTGGACCGCGACGGAGCCGGACGCGGTGTGCGTCGCCCGCGCGGGAGCGGCCTGGCGCACCGGCGCCTTGAGCACCACGGGCTTGCCCTCCAGCAGGAAGCCCGGGCCCAGCGGGAAGGTGCGTCGCTTGCCGCGCCGGTCCTCGAGCTCGACGGTGTCCAGGTCGCGGTCGGTGCGGGTCACGGCACCGCAGAAGTCGGTGGTGACCTCCTCGAGCACCATGCCGACCTCGGCCTCCACCTCGGTGGACCGTCCCCGCTTGGGGACGCGCCAGTCGCCGGCGAGGACATCGGATCCGTATCGGTCGTGAGCCACGAGGAGCAAACTAGCCGAGCGGACCCGGTTGGTCGGGGAGCCACACGCCGCGAGCGCCTCGTGGCTCCCTGCCCCGTCGGGACGGGTCGCTAGACTGGCACTCAGGGCACGGGAGTGCCAAGGGACGCTGCACCGGAGAGCTGCAGGACGAGGAGGGATCGTGGCCGAGGTCGTGCTGGACGAGCGCAAGCTCGCGGTCCTGCGTGCGATCGTCGAGGACTACGTCGCGACCCAGGAGCCTGTCGGGTCGCGGGCGCTGGTGGACCGCCACCAGCTCGGCGTCTCGCCGGCGACCGTCCGCAACGACATGGCGATCCTCGAGGAGCACGGGTTCATCGCCCAGCCGCACACCAGCGCGGGCCGGATCCCGACCGACAAGGGCTACCGCCTCTTCGTCGACCGGCTGGCGTCCGTGCGGCGGCTGAGCATCCCCGAGCGGCGGGCGATCGAGTCGTTCCTCGACGGCGCGGTCGACGTCGACGACGTGGTGCAGCGCAGCGTGCGGCTCCTCTCGCAGCTGACCCACCAGGTCGCCCTCGTGCAGTACCCGTCGCTCACCCGCTCGACCGTGCGTCACATCGAGCTGGTCCCGATGGACCGCGGCCGCATCCTCATGGTGCTCATCACCAGCTCCGGGCGCGTCGACCAGCGCATCCTCGAGCTGCCGGAGGAGCCGGGCGAGCACCTGCTCGCGGAGCTCCGGGGCAAGGTGATCGCCGCCGCGGTCGGCCAGCGTCTGCCCGACGCCTCGGCCACGGTCGCCGATCTCATCACGACCTTCCGGCCGGAGGAGCGGCCGATCGTCACGGCGGTCGTCGCGACGTTGACCCGCGCGTTCTCCGACGAGCGGGCCGACGAGCGCGTCGCCGTGGGCGGTGCCGCCAACCTCGCAAGGTTCGGCGCCGACTTCGACACGTCGATCAAGCCGGTGCTCGAGGCGCTCGAGGAGCACGTGGTGCTGCTCAAGCTCCTCGGCGAGGCGACCTCGCCGAGCATGCTCACCGTGCGCATCGGCGCGGAGGTCCCGTACGAGGAGCTCTCGGCGACCTCCCTGGTCGCCACCGCGTACGGAACCGATGCGGAGCCCCTCGCCACCCTCGGCGTCGTCGGCCCCACCCGGATGGACTACCCCGGCACGATGGCGGCGGTGCGAGCCGTCGCCCGCTACGTCGGCCAGACCCTCAGCGACTGAGAGACAGACAAGGACGCATGAGCCAGGACTACTACGAGACCCTCGGTGTGAGCCGCGACGCGACTCCGGAGGAGATCAAGAAGGCGTACCGCAAGCTGGCGCGAAGCCTGCACCCGGACGTGAACCCCGACCCGGAGGCGCAGGAGCGGTTCAAGACCGTGACGGTCGCGTACGAGGTGCTCTCCGACCCGGAGAAGCGCTCCTTCTACGACCGTGGCGGCGACCCGCTCGGCGGCGGTGGAGCGGGCGGCTTCGGTGCCGGCTTCTCGTTCAGCGACATCATGGACGCGTTCTTCGGCCAGCAGACCCAGCGCGGCCCGCGCGGTCGTACGCGTCGCGGCAACGACGCCCTCATCCGCATCAGCGTGCCGCTGGCGGAGGCCGCGTTCGGGACCACGCGCGAGCTCAAGGTCGACACGGCGGTCGTCTGCGGCACGTGCCACGGCAACGGCTCCGCGGACGGCGCCGACCCGATCACCTGCCAGACCTGCCGTGGCCGCGGCGAGGTGCAGCACGTCCAGCGGTCGTTCCTCGGCGACATCCGGACGGCGCGGCCGTGCCCGACCTGCCAGGGCTACGGCACGGTGATCGCCAACCCGTGCGAGGAGTGCGCCGGCGACGGCCGCGTCCGCGCCCGTCGTACGCTCACGATCAAGGTGCCCGCCGGTGTCGACACCGGCACGCGCATCCAACTGACCGGAGAGGGCGAGGTCGGCCCCGGCGGAGGCCCCGCCGCCGACCTGTACGTCGAGGTCGAGGTGGAGCCGCACGACGTCTACACCCGCTCCGACGACGACCTCTACTGCGACGTCCGTGTCCCGATGACCGCCGCCGCGCTCGGGACCCAGATCGACCTGCCGACCCTCGAGGCCGACACCGGCGTCGAGGGCGCCGACGCCACCATCGGCTTCGACATCGTGCCCGGGACGCAGTCCGGCGAGACGGTGACGATCCGCGGTCGCGGGGTCCCGCACCTGCGGGGCGTCGGCCGCGGCGACCTCAAGGTCAGGGTCGTGGTCGAGACCCCGACCAAGCTCGACGACCGCCAGCGCGAGCTGCTCAACGAGCTCGCCGTCGAGCGGGGCGAGGAGCGGGTCGAGGCCGAGTTCGCGGCGCCGCACCGCGGGATGTTCGGCCGGATCCGCGACGCGTTCCGCTGATCGCGGGCGCCGTGCACGACAGGGGCTGTGGATTCGTGGTCGCACGGGACCGCCGGTGCCGCCTACGATGGACGAGTCCGATCGACGCGAAGGAGAACTGCCCCCGAGGGGGCGCCGATGACTACGCCTGAACCCCTGCAGCACACCGTCACGATCCCGGCGAGCATCCCGATGGTGGCGCTGCTCGGCCCCGCCGACGAGTTCCTGCGCCTGATCGAGTCCAGCTTCGACGCCGACATCCACGTCCGCGGCAACCAGGTCTCGATCCGCGCCACGGCAGCCGAGTCGGCCATGGTCGAGCGGCTCCTCGAGGAGCTCGTGACGATGATCCGAACCGGCCAGGGTCTGACCACGGAGACCATCGAGCGGAGCATCGCGATCCTGCGGACGGAGACCGAGGAGCGCCCGGCCGACGTGCTGAGCCTCAACATCCTCTCCAACCGCGGCCGGACGATCCGTCCCAAGACGCTCAACCAGAAGCGCTACGTCGACGCGATCGACCGGCAGACCATCGTCTTCGGGATCGGCCCCGCCGGCACCGGCAAGACCTACCTCGCCATGGCCAAGGCCGTGCAGGCCCTGCAGGCCAAGGAGGTCAACCGGATCATCCTCACGCGTCCGGCCGTGGAGGCAGGGGAGAACCTCGGCTTCCTGCCCGGCACGCTGAGCGAGAAGATCGACCCCTACCTGCGGCCGTTGTACGACGCGCTGCACGACATGCTCGACCCCGAGACGATCCCCAAGCTGCTCGCGGCCGGGACGATCGAGGTCGCTCCTCTGGCCTACATGCGCGGTCGCACCCTCAACGACGCGTTCATCATCCTCGACGAGGCCCAGAACACCTCGCCGGAGCAGATGAAGATGTTCCTCACGCGTCTGGGGTTCGGCTCCAAGATGGTCGTCACCGGCGACATCACCCAGATCGACCTCCCCAACGGGCAGCGCAGCGGTCTTCGCGTCGTCCGGGAGATCCTGGACGGTGTGAAGGACATCGCGTTCCCGATGCTGACGTCGGCCGACGTGGTCCGGCACAAGCTCGTCGGCCGCATCGTCGCCGCCTACGACGAGTACGAGGGCGAGGGTCGTGAACGTCGACGTTCTTGACGAGTCGAGCTATCGCGACCCCGACGGCGAGCCCGTCGACGTCGAGGGCCTCACCCGGCTGTCCCGGTTCGTGATGGAGCAGATGCGCCTGGCGCCGGCCACGGAGCTGACGATGATCGTCGTCGACCCCGGCACGATGACCGAGTACAACGAGAAGTGGATGGACAAGAAGGGCCCGACCGACGTCCTGTCCTTCCCGATGGACGAGCTGCGCCCGGGGACCGACGATCTGGAGGCGGAGGAGGGCTACCTCGGCGACATGGTCCTGTGTCCCGAGGTCGCCCAGAAGGACGCCGAGTCCGAGGGCCTGGTGCTCGGCGACCACCTCGAGCTGCTGACGGTCCACGGCATCCTGCACCTCCTCGGCTACGACCACGCGGAGCCGGAGGAGCACGAGGAGATGTTCTCGCTGCAGGACGAGCTGCTGCGGCGCTGGCGTGACGGCGGTCGTACGCCGGGGGCTGCGTCGTCATGACCACCGACGTGTGGCTCACCGTCGCGGCGGTCGTGCTGGTCGTCCTCGCGGGGCTCCTCGCGAGCATCGACGCCGCGCTCTCGACCTTCTCCAAGGCCCGCGCCGACGAGCTGGTGGCGGAGGGCCGCTCCGGCGCCACGAAGGTCGCGGCGATCGTCCGCGACCCCGCCCCGTACATCAACACCGCGCTGTTCCTGCGGATCCTCGCCGAGACCGGCGCGGTGGTCATGGTCGCGGTGGTGTTCGTGCACGCCTTCGACGGCCAGTGGGAGCAGGTCCTGCTCGCCACGCTCGTGATGTCGGTGGTCTCCTTCGTCGCGATCGGCGTCGGACCCCGCACGCTCGGCCGCCAGAACTCCGAGCGGGTCGCGCTGGTGTCCGCGGCCCTGCTGGTCGCGATCACGCGCATCCTCGGCCCGGTGCCACGGGTGCTCATCATGATCGGCAACGCGCTCACGCCCGGCAAGGGCTTCCGTGAGGGCCCGTTCTCGTCGGAGGCCGAGCTCCGCGAGCTGGTCGACCTCGCCGAGCAGAGCGCGCTCATCGAGTCCGGCGAGCGGCAGATGATCCACTCGGTCTTCGAGCTCGGCGACACCGTCGTGCGCGAGGTGATGGTGCCCCGGACCGATGTCGTCTTCATCGAGCGCACCAAGACGCTGCGGCAGGCGATGTCGCTCGCGCTGCGCAGCGGGTTCTCGCGCATCCCGGTGACGGGCGAGAGTCTCGACGACGTCGTCGGCATGGCGTACCTCAAGGACATCACCAAGCGCGTGTTCGACAACCGCGACGCCGAGACCACGGAGCGGGTCGAGTCCGTCATGCGGACGTGCCTCTACGTCCCCGACTCCAAGCCCGCCGCCGAGCTCCTGCGTGAGATGCAGGCTCAGCGCACCCACGTCGCGATCGTCGTGGACGAGTACGGCGGTACGGCGGGCATGGTGACGATCGAGGACATCCTCGAGGAGATCGTCGGCGAGATCACCGACGAGTACGACGCGCCACCGGAGGACGTCGAGCACCTGTCGAACGGCTCCGTACGCATCAGTGCCCGCTTCGACGTCGACGACCTCCAGGAGCTCTTCGGGGTGCCGATCGAGGACGACGACGTCGACTCGGTCGGTGGCCTGATGGCGAAGCACCTCGGCAAGGTCCCGATCGCGGGCAGCGAGGTGTCGCTCGACGGGCTGCGGTTCGTGGCCGAGGCGCCGCGCGGGCGCCGCAACCGCGTCGGCACGGTCGTGGTGAGCCGCGAGCTCGCCGGCGGCGACTCCGAGGAGTCGGTCGGCGCGAGCGCGTCCGGCTGAGTGCGCGCCGATACCCTGGACCGCATGGCATCCGCACCGCTCAGCGTCGACGACCCCGAGGACCGCAAGATCCTGACCCTCGCGCGCGCCTCCCGCGCACGCACCCGGGCTGCGGAGGGTGCGTCGGTCCGCGACCGCGACGGTCGGACGTACGCTGCGGCGACCGTGGACCTGCCGTCGCTGCAGCTGTCGGCGCTGAGCCTGGCCGTCGCGATGGCCGTGTCGTCGGGAGCGACCGGGCTCGAGGCCGCGGCGGTGAGCACCGACGCGGAGGCGGTCCGCGACGAGGACCTCGCCGCCGTACGCGACCTCGCCGGTGAGGGTGTGCCGGTGTTCGTCGCCGACGCACACGGGGCGCCGCAGCGACGGGTCGAGTCGTGAGCGGCTTCCGGTCCGGCTTCGCCTGCTTCGTCGGCCGGCCCAACGCCGGCAAGTCGACCCTCACCAACGCGCTCGTCGGTGACAAGGTCGCGATCACGTCGTCGCGCCCGCAGACGACCCGCCACGTGATCCGTGGGCTGGTCCACACGCCGGACGCGCAGCTGATCCTCGTCGACACGCCTGGACTTCACCGCCCCCGTACGCTGCTGGGCGAGCGCCTCAACGACCTCGTCCGCAGCACCTGGGCGGAGGTCGACGTGGTCGGGGTGTGCCTGCCCGCCGACCAGAAGATCGGCCCCGGCGACCGCTACCTGATGGGCGAGCTGGCCAAGATCCGTCGGACCCCGATGCTCGCGCTCGCGACCAAGACGGACAAGGTCGCTCCCGACCGGCTCGTCGAGCACCTCGCCGACATCGCGGCGACCGGTGACGAGCTCGGGGTGGAGTGGAAGCACGTGGTCCCGGTGTCGGCCAAGTCCGGCTACCAGGTCGAGCACCTGCGCGACCTGCTGATCGGCGAGCTGCCCGAGGGCGTGCCGCTCTATCCCGACGGCCAGCTGACCGACGAGCCGGAGGAGACGCTCGTCGCCGAGGTGATCCGCGAGGCGTCGCTGGAGGGAGTGCGCGACGAGCTGCCGCACTCGATCGCGGTCGTCATCGAGGAGATGGTGCCGCGCGAGGACCGCCCCGAGGACAAGCCCCTGGTCGACGTCCGCGCCACGATCTTCGTCGAGCGCGACAGCCAGAAGGGCATCGTGATCGGCAAGGGCGGCTCACGGCTCCGTCAGATCGGGTCGGACTCACGCGGCCAGATCGAGCGGATCCTCGGCACGCCGGTGTTCCTCGACCTGCGGGTCAAGGTCGCGAAGGACTGGCAGCGCGACCCCAAGCAGCTCCGCCGCCTCGGCTTCTGACCCGGTGAGGCCAGGGAGTGACCCGGTGACCTACTTGCGGGTCTTCGCGAAGCAGACGCCGTAGCGCTCGCCGCGCTGCCAGGCCGTCCGGCTGGGCGAGATGTAGCCGTAGTCGAACGAGCCGGTGGTGTCGAGGTAGCGCCGCACCGGGGCAGGGCAGCGGTCGCGCATCGTCGCCTGGACCTTCTTGGCGCCGGCGTACTTCGCCTTCGCGGCGCCGAGCTTGACGCTGGCGACACCGCGCCACTGGTGCTTGGTCGTGCACGGCACCGTGCCGGTCGCGAGCCGGATGTCACCGCGGACGCACTGCATGTAGCGCGCTGACGCGGCGCCCTTCAGCGCTCCCTTGGACTTCGCCGGGATGGTGGCGAGGCGTGCCGCCGTCGCCGGCAGGACGAGGTCGCACCGCATCCACCGGGCGCCGGCCGCGGTCTGCGCGGCGCTCGGCACTCCCACGACGAACCCGAACTGCGAGCGCTTGTAGGTCGACGCGTCCGACCCGAGGTAGGCGATGGCGCCCTTCTCGCAGATCGCTCGGGCCGAGCTGAGGATGCGGGTGGTGTCGTACGCCGTGACGGCGGCCTGGACGGTCGCCGGCATCGTGCGGACGAGGTAGGTGACCGAGGTGGCGCCCGCGCACGCGACCGGCGCCGTGTCGTCGTCGCTGACGCGCAGTGCGGCGTCGACGGCGCCCGGCTTGCGGCACTCACCGGCCTTGGGGAGGGTGACGGTCGGCGTCGTCGGTGCCGCGCTCGGGGTCGGCGTGCCCTCGGTCGGGGGCAGCGTCCGCACCGGCGGCTCGGACGAGGCCGTGGGGGTCGTCGGGTCTGCGTCCTTGGCCAGGTCCGTCGCGGACGCGCAGGCGGAGACGAGGACGAGAGCCCCCGCGCCGAACGTGGCGATGGCGAGGTCGCGGATGCGGAGGCGGCGAGCGGCCGTCACAGTACGTCCTTCCGGGGGGTCGGCGGCACGACGGCAGCCAGTGTACGGGGAGGTGCGGACCGAACCGTCGGCTCCGTCGTGACGCGGCTCACTCGCGCGTGCGGGTCCAGCAGAGCCCGAACCGGTCACCGGCCGCCCACTCCGCCCGGCTCGGCGGCAGCCACCCGACGTCGATGTCGCCCGTGCTGTTGTCGGTGTACGCCCGAGCCGCGTCCTCGCAGCGGTCGAGGACGGCCCCGCGCACTGAGGCTCCCGGGTACGGGTCGCCGGCGGCGCCCAGGCGACGCGCGGACACGGCGCGCCAGGTGTGGGGGAGCGCGCACACCCGGCCTCCCCGGCCGGCGGCGATCCCGGCCTGGTCGGTGCTCGCGCACCGGCCGTACCGGTCGAGCGCCGCGTCCCGGCGCAGCAGCCCGGCAGCGTTCTCCGGCAGGTTCATCAGCGTGGTGTCGGTCCGGCTGACGGCGACGTCGCACCGCAGCCACCGTGCGCCGGCCTCGAGGTCGTCGTCGGTCGGCACGAACCACGCCGACGTGGCGCGCGAGAGGGCGAGCCGTGCGGGCGTGGCCCGGAGGTACGCACGCAGCGCACCTCGGCACTGCCGCTGCGCTGTCGCGGCCACGGCGGTCGCGTCGATCGGCTCGGCGATGCCGGAGAGCGTCGTCATGAGGTAGGTCTGCGTGGTGTGCGGCTGGGTGCACGGGACCGGCGCCGCCTCGGGGTGAGCCTCCGTGAGCTGCGCCACCGTGAGCCGGTAGCACGCGCCGAGGGCCGGCTCGGGTGCCACCGTCGGCGTCGCGGACGCGCTGGGCGACGACTCGCCCGTCGCGGTCGCCTCGGGCTCGCCGGAGCTGTCGTCGCCGGAGCATGCGGACAGCGTCAGCGTCGACGCTGCGACCAGCGCGACGACGGCACGGGTGAGGACGTGGTTCCGAGCTGCCACGCCTCCACCCTAGGAGGAGCGGCACGTCTCGGCATCAGGCCGACAGCAGGGCCGCGATCGTCGCCCCGAGCTCGTACGCCCGCTCCTCCTCGGCCTCGCCGACGTCCCCGAGCACCTCGAGCACGGCGGCGGACTGCGACCACGGCAGCGCGCCGACGATCGACTGGACGGCGCGGACGGCGCCGGTCGTGTCGTAGCGGCCGTGCACCCACAGGCCGTACGGCTTGGTGCGTCGTACGGGGCCGCCGGGGGTGGACCCGGCCGCCGAGCCGTCGTCGCTCAGCGCCCCGCCGGCCTCGAGGAAGATGCTGTCGAAGAAGTGCTTCAGAGCGCCCGACATGTAGCCGAAGTTGGCCGGGGTCCCGAGGACGTACCCGTCGGCCGAGAGCACCTCGGACGCCGTCGCCTCGAGCGCGGGTCGGACCACGACCTCGACGCCCGTGATCTCGGGGTCACGCGCGCCGGCGGCGACCGCGGCGGCGAGCGCCTGGACCGTCGCGGTGGGGGCGTGGTGCACGAGCAGGAGAGTGGCCACCTGGCGAGACTAGCGCCGCCGTGGGTTATGCTGGCCGCAGCCATGTACATCGCGCGCCTCCTCCTTCGGTGCCGCGGCGAGGGTTCGCTCTAGGTCGGACCCCCTCGTCGCGGCGTTCGTCATGGCCGGCCGTCGCCGCTCCGCGGCATCTCCCGAAGACGAGCCCCACCGCACCGAACGAGGAACCCACCATGGCCATCTCCCCTCAGCAGCCCAGCGGAATGCCCTTCCAGCGCTATCCCGCGTTCGCTCCCATCGACCTGCCTGACCGCACCTGGCCGTCGAAGACGATCACCGAGGCACCGCGCTGGCTCTCCACCGATCTCCGCGACGGCAACCAGGCGCTGATCGACCCGATGACCCCGGCCCGCAAGCGGCGCATGTTCGACATGCTCGTCCGGATGGGCTACAAGGAGATCGAGGTCGGCTTCCCGAGCGCGAGCGAGACCGACTTCGCGTTCGTCCGCCACCTGATCGAGGACGACCTGATCCCGGACGACGTCACGATCTCCGTCCTGACGCAGGCCCGCGAGGACCTGATCGAGCGCACGGCGCAGTCGTTGGCCGGCGCGAAGAACGCCAACATCCACCTCTACAACGCCGTGGCACCGCTGTTCCGTCGCGTGGTCTTCGGCGTCGACCGGAACGAGTGCCGTGCGATCGCCGTCCGCGGCACCGAGCTGGTGATGAAGTACGCCGAGGAGTACCTGCAGGGCACCGACTTCGGCTACCAGTACTCGCCGGAGATCTTCACCGGCGCCGAGCTCGACTTCTCGATCGAGGTCTGCGAGGCGGTGATGGACGTGTGGCAGCCGGAGGACGGTCGCGAGATCATCCTCAACCTGCCCGCCACCGTCGAGATGGCGACGCCCAACACCTACGCCGACCAGATCGAGTACTTCGGCCGCCACATCTCGCGCCGCGAGAACGTCGCGATCTCGCTGCACCCGCACAACGACCGCGGCACCGCCGTGGCCGCGACGGAGCTGGCGATGATGGCCGGCGCCGACCGCGTCGAGGGCTGCCTGTTCGGCCACGGCGAGCGCACCGGCAACGTCGATCTGGTGACGCTGGGGATGAACCTCTTCAGCCAGGGCATCGACCCGCAGGTCGACTTCTCCGACATCGACGAGGTACGCCGGACCGTCGAGTACTGCACCGGACTGCCGGTCCACCCGCGCCACCCGTACGCCGGTGACCTGGTCTACACCGCCTTCTCGGGCTCGCACCAGGACGCGATCAAGAAGGGTCTGGAGGATCTCGACCGCCAGGCCGCCGAGCGCGGGATCGACGTGTCGGAGATGCCCTGGGAGGCGCCGTACCTGCCGATCGACCCGCACGACGTCGGACGCTCGTACGAGGCCGTGATCCGCGTCAACAGCCAGTCCGGCAAGGGCGGCGTCGCGTACATCATGAAGTCCGAGCACAAGATGGACCTGCCCCGTCGGCTCCAGATCGAGTTCAGCCGGGTCGTCCAGTCGATGACCGAGGGCGAGGCCGGCGAGATGTCGGTCGAGCAGATCTGGGAGGCGTTCTCCGCCGAGTACCTCCAGCGGTCCGCGCCGTACGCCCTGGAGGCGTTCCGGTCGTCGACGATCCAGGACGGCCTGGACGAGCTCGTCGTGGACGTCCGCGTCGGCGACACCGTCCAGTCGATCAAGGGCGAGGGCAACGGCCCGGTCGCGGCGTTCGTCGACGCGATCGCGTCGGTCAACGGCGACATCCGGGTGCTCGACTACGCCGAGCACGCGCTGTCCTCCGGCGGCGACGCGGCGGCCGCGGCGTACGTGGAGTGCGAGATCGGCGACCAGATCGTGTGGGGCGTCGGTGTCGACCCGAGCATCGTGACCGCCTCGCTGAAGGCGGTCGTCTCGGCCGCCAACCGCGCCGCAGCCGCGCGCGCCTGACGCCCGAGGCCCCACCGGTACGACGCCACGCTGGGCCGTGCCGTCCCGCGCCTACGAGCGCGCGGGGCGGCGGCTCCGTCCTGACGCACGACCTGCGTCGACGCCCTGCCGTCCTCCCGCGCGATCCGCGGGAAGCGCAGGCAGGGCGAGCGTGGCGGCGAGCCCCCCGACGAGGATCACGGCGGCGACCCCGGTCGTGATCCTGCTGGCGGAGACGAGGGCGTCCGCGGCCACCTGGGCAGCGGGCGCGGTCGCAGGGTCGCTCGCCAGGTCGGGGATCGCGGCGCCAGCCGTGTCGTGCACCAGCGCGACGATCGCGTCCTGCTGCGGCGAGGTGAGGTCCGCGGCGTTGAGCCCCTCAGCGGTCCTGGACTCCAGCGCCGAGATGAGGAGACCTCCGAGGACGGCGATGCCCAGCGCGGACCCGAGCTGGCGGACGGTCGTCAGCAGGCCCGAGGCCTGTCCGCTCGACCCGACCGGGATGTCGGCCAGGATCACGCTGGTCAGCTGCGCGGTCGCCAGGCCGACACCGGCGCCGTACACGAACAGCAGCACGGCGATCGTCGTCCCGCTCACCGTGGTGCTGATGAGGAGCGCCATCCCGGCGATCGCCACCACCTCGAGGAGCAGGCCGACGCGGATCACGGTGCGCTGCCCGAGACGGGCCACCAGCGGGGGAGTCGCGCCGGAGACGAGGAAGGTGCCGACAGCGAGCCAGAGCACCAGGAACCCGGTCTCGAGCGCGGTGTAGCCGAGGGCGCCCTGCAGCAGCAGCGGCAGCGTGAAGATGAGACCGATCTCGCCGAGGGCCACGATCAGCGCGGCGATCGAGCCGTAGCGCAGCGAGCGGAAGCGCAGCAGCCCGAGATCGACCAGCGTGACGCGCCCGGCCCTCGTCCGGCGGCGCTCGACGACGACGAACGCGACCACCAGGACGACGCCGACCCCCAGCGCCACCGGCACAGGGGAGAGTGCACCGGACTCCTGTCGCCACCAGCCGTAGTACTGGCCCTCGATCAGGCCGAAGACGATCCCGCCGAGCCCGAGCGTCGACAGCGCCAAACCGGGAAGGTCGGTGCCGCGCTGCATCGCCGTGTCGCGCGACTCGTCGAGGACCTTGGCGATGCCGAGCAGCGCGAGCAGGCCGAACGGGACGTTGATCCAGAACGCCCACCGCCAGGTGGACTCGGTGGCGAGCCAGCCACCGATCAGCGGCCCGACCGCGACCATCCCGCCGATCGTCGAGCCCCAGATCGCGAACGCGATCCCGCGGGCCCGACCCTGGAAGGTCGCGTTGAGGGTCGACAGGGTGCTGGGGACGATCATCGCGGCGCCGAGGCCCTGGAAGAACCGCGCGGCGATCAGGGTCTCCTGGTTCTGCGCCGCACCAGCGCCGAGGCTCGAGACCATGAACAGCACGAGCCCGATGGCGTACAGCCGCCGGCGGCCGTACTGGTCGCCGAAGCGGCCGGCCGCGAGGAGGACCGACGCGAGCATCAGCAGGTAGACCGCGTTCATCCACTGCGCGCCGGCGGCGGTGAGCCCCAGGTCCTCGATGATGACGGGCACGGCGACGTTGACGATCGTCATGTCCATCACGACGAGGGAGACGCCGACCGACAGCGTCAGCATCGCCAGCCACTCGCGGCGGGTGATCCGGGTGCTCTCCGACGGGGCCGTGTCGCCGGGCTCGGACGGGGTGTCGCTCATGCTGCTCCTCGCTCGGGCCTGGCGGTCGCGCCGCCGGGCTGTCGCGAGAGCGTAACAGCGTTCCGCCAGCGGTAACACGTCCCCGGTGCCGTGGTCAGACGGGCACCGCGGCGCGGCGCGCGCTCACACCCGCAGAGCAGCGATCTCCGCGACGTCGTCCGGCGTCGTCCGGCAGCACCCGCCGACCAGGACCGCGCCCGCGTCGCGCCAGCGCCGTACCCATGTCGCCCACGAGCCGCGGGCCGAGGCCCCGGTCCAGCGGCGGTGCTCGGCGTCCCAGACCTCGCCGGAGTTCGGGTAGACGACGATCGGCAGGTCGGTGACGGCGGCGACGTCCTCGACCAGCGGAGCGATGTGCTCGAGCGCGGTGCAGTTGATGCCGATCGCGGCCACCCGGTGGTCCGCGACCCTCCGGGCGACCTCGGCGACGGGCGTGCCGTCGCTGATGTGGCGGTCGTCGCGACCGGTGAAGGTGATCCAGCCGGGCAGGTCGACGTCGTCGAGAAGCTCCGCGAGCGCCTGCGCCTCGACCGCGGAGGGGACGGTCTCGCACGCGAGCAGATCGGGCCCGGCGTCGACGAGCAGGGCGAGCCTGTCCCCGTGGAAGGCGCGCAGGGCGGTGACGTCGAGGCCGTAGTCGCCGCGGTACTCCGACCCGTCGGCCAGCGCCGCGCCGTACGGGCCGACCGACGCAGCGACGAGCGGGCGGCGTCCGGGGTGCTCCGCGACGAAGGTGTCGCGCACGTCGCGAGCCAGCGTGACCGACGAGACGATCAGCCGCTCCGCCTCCGAGGCGGGGATGCCGAGCCTTCCGAAGCCCTCGACGGTGGCCTGGTAGCTGGCGGTGATGATCACGTCGGCGCCGGCGTCCAGGTAGTCGCGGTGCACCCGCGCGATCAGATCCGGGTCGTCACGCAGCAGGGCGGCCGACCACAGCGCGGTCGTGATGTCGGCGCCGTGGCGCTCGAGCTCGGTGGCGAGCGCCCCGTCGACGACCACGAGGTCGTCGACGGGGAAGGGGAGCTGAGGGGTCACGTTCCCCAGCGTAGGTCGGCCTGGCGGCTCGGCTCCGCTCAGTCGAGCATGTCCTGCATCTCGTCGACCTCGGCACGCTGGGCGTCGGAGATCTGCTGGGCGAGATCGGCCACGTCGGCGCTCTTGCCGTCCCCGAGGACGCCCTCGGCCATCGTGATCGCGCCCTCGTGGTGCTCGATCATCATCGTGAGGAACGCCTCGTCGAACGCGTCGCCCGACAGGCCTGCGAGCGCGGTCATGTCCTCGGCCGACATCATGCCCTCCGTCCCGCCGTGGTCGGCGTGGCCGGAGTCCTCCGCCGGGACCTCCTCGCCCCACTCCTCGAGCCAGCTCGTCATGGTGGCGATCTCGGGGTCCTGGGCAGCGCTGATGCGCGCCGCGAGGTCGGTGACCTCGCTGCCGGCGCGCGACGGGGCGAGCCCGGCCATCTCCACGGCCTGACGGTGGTGCGGGATCATCTGCTGGGCGAACGTGACGTCGGCGTCGTTGTGGTCTGCCGCCTCCGTGGCGTCGTCGGACCCGTCGGACTGGGCGGAGCCGTGGCCGCCGTGCTCGCCGCTGCTCCCCGGGTCGTCGGTCCCGCAGGCGGAGACGCCGAGCCCGAAGGCGACGACGGAGATCAGGGCGGCGGCGCGGCGACGAGCGGTGTAGGTGTCCATGCCTGGCAACATACCGGTAGGGGGTATGGGTATCAACCCTTGGTGCGGACGGCGCGGCCCTCACCGGTACGACGAGCGGCACGGCAGAATGGTGCCCGTGGCGCTCTACCGCGACGAGGCCGTCGTCCTCCGGACCCAGAAGCTGGGCGAGGCGGACCGCATCGTCACGCTCCTGACGCGCCACCACGGGCGCGTCCGGGCGGTCGCGAAGGGCGTGCGCCGTACGAGCTCACGCTTCGGGTCGCGGGTCGAGCCGTTCATGCACGTCGACCTGCAGCTCGCGGAGGGCCGCACCCTCGACGTCATCACCCAGGTCGAGACCCTGGACGCGTACGCCGGTCGCCTCGGCAACGACTACGGCGCCTACACCTGCGGCACCTCGATGCTCGAGTCCGCGGACCGGCTCGTCGGCGAGGACGGCCATCCGGCGGCCCAGCAGTACCTGCTGCTCGTCGGCGCCCTCCGCGCGCTGGCCGACCGGCGGCACCCGAGCGGACTGATCCTCGACTCGTTCCTGCTGCGCTCGCTCGCGATCGCCGGCTACGCGCCGAGCTTCGACGCGTGCGCGCGCTGCGGCGTTGCCGGGCCGCACCGGGCGTTCAACCCCGGCGCGGGCGGCATGCTCTGCAGCGACTGCCGGCTCCCAGGCTCCGCCAACCCGGCCCCGGACACGGTCGCCCTGCTCGGCTTCCTCCTCAGCGGCTCGTGGCCGCAGGCGGAGGCGTCGGGGGACCGGGCCCGGCGGGAGGCGAGCGGGCTCGTCGCCGCGTACCTGCAGTGGCACCTCGAGCGAGGCCTGCGGTCGCTGGACTACGTCGACCGCTGACCGGACACAATGAGTCACGTGACCCACCCCGTACGCCGCCCGACTCCGCACCCTTCGGGCGCCACGCCGCCGTCGCTCCCGCCCGACCAGGTCCCGCGCCACGTCGCGATCGTGATGGACGGCAACGGCCGCTGGGCCAAGCAGCGGGGGCTGCCTCGTACGGCCGGGCACGAGGCGGGGGAGTCGTCGCTCTTCGACGTCGTCGAGGGCGGCATCGAGATCGGCGTGAAGTGGATCTCGGCCTACGCGTTCTCGACCGAGAACTGGAAGCGCTCGCCCGAGGAGGTGCGCTTCCTCATGGGCTTCAACCGCGACGTGATCCGACGCCGCCGCGACGAGATGCACGCGCTGGGTGTGCGAGTGCGCTGGGCGGGCCGGCGACCCCGCCTGTGGCGCAGCGTGATCAAGGAGCTCGAGATCGCCGAGGAGCTCACCAAGGACAACGACGTGCTCACGCTGACGATGTGCGTCAACTACGGCGGGCGCGCCGAGATCGCCGACGCCGCGGCCGCGCTGGCCCGCGACGTCGCAGCGGGCCGGGTCAGGCCGGGCAAGGTCGACGAGGACCTGCTCGCGCGCTACCTCGACGAGCCCGACATGCCTGACGTCGACCTCTTCTGGCGCACGTCGGGCGAGCAGCGGACGAGCAACTTCCTCCTGTGGCAGTCGGCGTACGCGGAGATGGTGTTCTCCGACATCGCGTGGCCCGACGTGGACCGGCGGGCCTTGTGGAAGGCGATCGAGGAGTACGCGCGCCGCAACCGCCGCTACGGGTCGGCATGAGCGCGTTCGCACGGCCGTGCCCCTGCGGGACGGGCAGGTCGTACGACGGCTGCTGCGGCCGTCTGCACCGCCAGGAGGCGCAGGCGGAGACGCCCGAGGAGCTGATGCGGTCGCGCTATGCGGCGTACGCCGTCGGCGACGTCGACCACATCTTCCGCACCTGGCACCCTCGTACGCGTCCGGACGACCTCGCGGCCGACACCGGGATCACGTGGGAGCGGCTCGAGATCGTGGACGCCAGCGGGGACGAGGTCGAGTTCCGGGCGCACTACCGCACCGCGGCCGGCCGTGGGGTGATGCACGAGCGGAGCCGCTTCGAGCGCCGCGCCGGCCGGTGGCTCTACGTCGACGGGGACCTGAGCGAGGCCTGACCGGTCATCCGGCGGTCATTGCCGACGGCTGCTGCTGCGTGATGCAGTGGATGCCCCCGCCGCGCGCGAAGAGCGGGCGCGCGTCCACGCCGACGACGTCGCGACCCGGGTACGCCTCGCGCAGCACCGCCGCCGCCTCGGCGTCGTGGGGGTCGTCGAACGCGCACGCGACGACGCCGCCGTTGACGACGAGGTGGTTCACGTACGACCAGTCGACCCAGCCTTCGTCGTCGCGCAGCGTGCTCGGAGCAGGGAGCGGGACCAGCTCGAGCGACTCGCCGCGGACGTCGACGGCCTCGGCCAGCGTCGTACGGATCTCGTCGGACACGGCGTGGTCCGGGTGGGAGGCGTCACGCTGGTCGTGCACGAGCACCCGGCCCGGCGACGGGAAGGTCGCCACGATGTCGACGTGACCGCGCGTGCCGTAGCGCTCGCTGTCGCGCGTCAGGCCCCGGGGCAGCCAGACCGCGTGCTCCGCGCCGATCGTCCGCGCCAGCTCGGCCTCCACGTCCGCCCTCGACCAGCCCGCGTTGCGCTGCGGGTCGCGCTGCACCGTCTCGGTCACCAGCACCGTCCCGAGCCCGTCGACGTGGAAGCCGCCGCCCTCGTTGACCATGAGGGAGCCGATCCGCGGCACCCCGGCCTCGCGCGCCACCTCGGCCGCGATCCGCGCGTCGTGGTCCCAGTGCGCCCACTCCTGCTGGCCCCACCCGTTGAAGACCCAGTCCACGGCCGCGACCGTGCCGTCCTCGCGGTGGACGAACGTGGGTCCGATGTCGCGCATCCACGCGTCGTCCAGCGGCGCCTCGACGATCTCGACCGCCACCGACAGCCAGCGCCGTGCGTCGCGCACGTCGTCGGGGTCCACGATCATCGTCACCGGGGCGAAGTCGGCCACGGCGTGCGCCACGGCGCTCCAGGTCGCCCGCGCCTCCTCGGCCTCCTCCGCGGTGTCGCCGAGCGAGTAGCCGGAGGTCGGGAACGCCATCCAGACGCGGTCCTGGGGAGCGGTCTCGGCCGGCATCCGCAGCGCGCCGCTCACCGCCCGCCGCCGAACGGGTGCTCGGCGTCGACCGGGCGCGTCAGCACGTCGTAGGTGTCCGGGCGCCGCGTGCGCAGGAACGGGAAGAGCGTCAGCCAGTCGCGCCGCTGCTCGCGCGCCACGTCGGTGACGAGCACCGCCTCCTCGTCGCGGGGCGCCTCCACGAGCACCCGGCCGTACGGGTCGGAGACGAACGAGCTCCCGTAGAAGCGCACCGTGCCCTCGTCGCCGGTGCGGTTCGGGACGACCATGAAGGTGCCCGCCGTGATCCCGTGCGCGGTCACCACGGTCCGCAGCAGCGGCTGGGTGTCGAAGTCGGGGTAGTCCGGCTCCGAGCCGATCGCGGTCGGGTAGACGACGAGCTCCGCGCCGCCGAGGGCGTACGCGCGGGCCACCTCGGGGAACCACTCGTCCCAGCAGGTCGGCATCCCGACCCGGAGGTCGTCGAGCCCGCCGACCCGGTGGACGGGGTATGGGTCGGTGGCCGCGCCGGGTCGGAACCAGGTGTCCTCGTAGTAGCCGGTGGTGACCGGGATGTGGAGCTTGTCGGTGAGTGCGACGAGGTCCCCGGCGGGGGACACGAGGATCGCGGTGTTGAGGCCGCGGCGGTCGTCCGGCGACGAGGCGTCGCGGGCGCGGCGGTACAACGACGCGTGGACGTGGACCCCGTGGGCTGCGGCGGCGCGGGCGGCGAACGCGTACGTCGGGCCGTCCTCGAGGTCCTCCGCGAGCGCGTCCGGCTCCTCGCCGGCCCGGACGTCGGCCGGGTAACGGCTGAGCGTGAGCTCGGGCAGGAAGACGACCCGTGCGCCGGCGTCGGCGGCCTGCCCGATCGCGTCGTCGAGGGAGGTCGTGAGCTCCTCGGGGTCCTCGCGCCAGCGGTGCTGGACGACGCCGATGCGCAGCGGTACGGCGGACTCCGTGTCCTCACCGGCCGCGACGGGCGTGAGGGACGGGAGCGCAGGGGTGGTGACGAGCTTCATGGAGACCGGTCCTGGGGCTGTGGGCGAGAACCACACCGTATCCCGCCGCGGATAGGCTGAACCCCGTGCGTATCGCGAGATTCACGACCGACGAGGACCCCCGGTTCGGTGTCGTCGGCGAGGCCGACGGCGTGCCGGTGATCGCCGTGATCACCGGCGACCCGCTCTACGCGGGCATCCAGCTGACGGGGGAGCGGATCCCCCTCGACGACGTCCGGCTGCTCGCCCCGGTGCTCCCGCGGAGCAAGGTGGTGGGCATCGGCCGCAACTACGCGGCCCACGCCGCCGAGCTCGGCAACGAGGTGCCCGAGGAGCCGCTCGTCTTCCTCAAGCCCAACACGAGCGTGACCGGTCCCGGCGACCCGGTCCTCTACCCGGACTTCACCGAGCTGCTGAGCTACGAGGGCGAGCTCGCCGTGGTGATCGGCCGCATCTGCAAGGACGTGCCCGCCGAGGACGCCGCCAAGGTGATCCACGGCTACACCGTCGCCAACGACGTGACGGCGCGCGACCGCCAGAAGACCGACGGGCAGTGGAGCCGGGCCAAGGGCGCCGACGGCTTCTGCCCGCTCGGGCCGTGGATCGAGACCGACCTCGACGTGACCGACCTGCGGGTGACGACCACGCTCAACGGCGAGGTCGTCCAGGACGGCCGGACGTCGGACATGCTCAACAAGATCCCCGAGCTCATCGCGTACGTGTCCAGCTTCATGACGCTGCTCCCGGGCGACGTCATCCTCACCGGCACCCCTGAGGGCGTCGGTCCCATGAACCCTGGTGACGAGGTCAGCATCACCGTCGAGGGCATCGGAACGCTGACCAACAAGGTGGTATCCCGTGACTGAGTCCAGTCCCGCTGTCCGCGTGCGCTTCTGTCCGTCGCCGACGGGCAACCTGCACGTCGGCAACGTCAGGACGGCACTGTTCAACTGGGCGTACGCGCGCCACAACGGCGGCACGTTCGTCTTCCGCGTCGAGGACACCGACGCCGCACGCGACTCCGAGGAGTCCTACCAGGGCCTGCTCGACGCGCTGCGCTGGCTCGGGCTGGACTGGGACGAGGGTCCGGAGGTCGGCGGCGGCTTCGGGCCGTACCGGCAGTCCGAGCGGATGGACCTCTACACCCAGGTCGCCGAGAAGCTCGTCGACGCCGGCTACGCGTACTACGCCTACGACACGCCCGAGGAGCTCGAGGAGCGCCGTGAGGCCGCGCGCGCCGAGGGGCGCTCGAGCGGGTACGACGGCCTGCACCGCGACCTCACCGCGGAGCAGCGCGCGGCGTACGAGGCGGAGGGTCGCAAGCCCGTCATCCGCTTCCGCATGCCCGACGAGGCGATCACCTTCACCGACCTGGTGCGCGGCGAGGTCACGTTCGAGCCCGAGCACGTGTCCGACTACGTGATCGTCCGCGCCAACGGCCAGCCGCTCTACACGCTGACCAACCCCGTCGACGACGCGATGATGGGCATCACCCACGTCCTGCGCGGCGAGGACCTCCTGAGCTCCACGCCGCGCCAGATCCCGCTGCACCGGGCGCTCGTCGCGCTCGGTCTCGGCGAGGGCGTCGTCCCGGACTACGGCCACCTCCCGTTCGTGATGGGGCCGGGCAACCGCAAGCTGTCCAAGCGCGATCCCGGCGGCGGCCTCGCCGACTACCGCGACCGCGGCTTCCTGCCCGAGGGCCTGCTCAACTACCTCGCGCTGCTCGGCTGGTCGATCGGCGGCGACCGCGAGATCTTCTCGCTGGAGGAGATGGCCGAGGCGTTCGACATCGCGCGGGTCAACCCGAATCCCGCGCAGTTCGACCCCAAGAAGTGCGAGGCGATCAACGCGCAGCACATCCGCGACCTCCCGGTCGAGGAGCTCGCGTCGCGGCTCGTCCCGTACCTCGCCGAGGCGGGTCTCGTCGAGGCCGAGCCGTCCGAGGGGGACCTGGCGCTGCTCGCCGCGGCGACGCCGCTGGTCAACGAGCGCATCACGGTGCTGAGCGAGGCCGTGGAGATGCTCGCCTTCCTGTTCGTTCCGGAGTCGGCGTTCGCGGTCGACCCCGACGACGCCGCGAAGGTGCTGACCGAGGACGGGCTCGCGGTCGTCCGTGCTGCGCGCGGTGCGCTCGCCGAGCTCGAGACGTTCGACACCGCGTCGATCGAGGCCGCCCTGCGGTCCGCCCTGGTCGACGAGATGGGGCTGAAGCCGCGGCACGCCTTCGGGCCGGTGCGCGTCGCCGTGTCCGGTCGCCGGATCTCGCCGCCGCTGTTCGAGTCGATCGAGCTGCTCGGCAAGGAGCGGACCCTCGCGCGCCTCGACCGCGCGCTGGAGGCCTGAGCCACCGTCGCGAGTGAAACCTTCCGGCCCCGGCGTGAGTTTGCTCACGTCGGGGCCGGTCTCGTTGGCGCCCGCCCGCGTCGTACGGCTCGAGCCGGGCCGGGTACCCCACCGGACGGCCACTGACCCGAGCGTGCACGCTCGGGTCGGTCGTGATTCGCTCGGGTACCCGAGATCCGGCCTCTGACCTGCGAGGATGGTCACAAGGAGGCCCCCGGATTTGGGCGCCGCGAAGCCGTCCGGTAATGTTCTTCTCGGTTCGGGGACGCAAGGATCCGGACCGCAGCCATGGGGTATGGGGTAATTGGCAGCCCGTCGGTTTCTGGCACCGTTAGTCTAGGTTCGAGTCCTAGTACCCCAGCGAGAGAGACCTCCGGCCCGTCCGGTAGGCTTCTTTCACCACCAGGCCCCGTTGTGTAGCGGCCTAGCACGCCGCCCTCTCAAGGCGGTAGCGCGGGTTCGAATCCCGTCGGGGCTACAACAGGCGCCCGAGTCCACCAGGACTCGGGCGCCTTGGCGTTTCTCACCCTGTGCCGAGTCGCGGTTCTGGCGCGCGGCCACGGCAACGTCCGAATCCCGCTAGTTCCTGTCGGTCGCGGGCGGCATGCTGGACGCATGAAGCTCGACGAGGACCGCTGCTACCGGGCAGTGAGCGCGAGGGACTCCCGTTTCGACGGCGTCTTCTACACGGCGGTGACGAGCACCGGCATCTACTGCCGGCCCTCGTGCCCCGCGCGGACGCCGAAGCGGGAGAACGTGCGTTTCTACGCCGCCGCGGCGGCGGCGCACGACGCCGGCTTCCGGGCGTGCCGGCGGTGCCGCCCCGACGCGGCGCCGGGATCACCCGAGTGGGACGTGCGCGCCGACACCGTCGGACGCGCGATGCGCCTCATCCGCGACGGTGTCGTCGAGAGCGACGGCGTCCCCGGGCTGGCCGACCGGCTCGGCTACAGCACGCGGCACGTCCACCGGATCCTCGTCGACGAGGTCGGTGCGGGGCCGCTCGCGATCGCCCGCAGCAACCGCGCGCACCACGCCCGCATCCTCCTCGAGACCACCGACGTCCCGGTGACCGACGTGGCGTTCGCCGCCGGCTTCGCGTCGGTCCGCCAGTTCAACGACACGCTGCGGACCGTGTACGACGCGACGCCGAGCGCACTGCGCGAGTCCGCCCAGCGGCACTCCCGTCGTACGCCCAGGACGTCGTCGGGTCGCATCGAGCTCCGTCTCGCGGTCCGACGCCCCTTCGCGTTCGAGGAGCTCCTGGCCTTCCTCGCGACGCGGGCCGTCCCCGGCCTGGAGACCGTGCGCGACGGCACGTACGCGCGCACGCTCCGGCTGCCCCACGGTCCTGGCGTCGTCGCGCTCACCCCCGCCGAGGACCACGTGCGGTGCGTGCTGGAGCTGACCGACCTGCGGGACACCATGGCCGCGGTCACCCGCTGCCGGAGCATGCTCGACCTCGACGCCGATCCCGTCGCCGTCGACGAGGCCCTCGGCGCGGACCCCTACCTCGGCGCCGCCGTCCTGGCCACGCCGGGGATGCGGGTGCCCGGTCACGTCGACGGGTACGAGCTGGCGGTCCGCGCCGTGGTCGGGCAGCAGGTCTCGGTCGCCGGTGCGCGGACCACGCTGGCGCGCATCGTCGCGCAGCACGGTGCCGTCCTCGAGGCCGAGTCCCACCCGCTGGCGGCGGCGTACGCGCTGACGCACGTCTTCCCCGAGCCCGACGTCCTGGCGGCGGTCGACCCGACCACGCTCGGGATGCCCCGCTCGCGGGCGTCGACCGTCGCCGGGCTCGCCGACGCGGTCGCCGTCGGCAAGCTCGACATCGGCCCCAGTGCCGACCGGGCCGCGCTCCGCGCGCAGCTGCTCGAGCTGCGCGGGATCGGACCGTGGACCGCGGACTACGTCCTGATGCGCGCGACCCGGGACCCCGACGTCCTGCTCGCGACCGACCTCGTGATCCGACGCCGGCTCGACGCGCACGTCGTCGCCACCGGTGACGACGACCCGACGACCCGCTGGAGCCCGTGGCGCTCGTACGCCGCGATGCACCTCTGGCACCTCCCCGACACCTCGACCACCGAGAGGAAGCCATGACCACCACGACCACCGCATACCTCGACAGCCCGATCGGCGGGCTGCGCGTCCACAGCGACGGAACCCATGTCGTCGCGATCGACTTCGACGCCGAGCGGGAGGAGCCGGACGCCCCGCGCGACGCGGTGCTCGACGCGGCGGTGTCGCAGCTCGAGGAGTACTTCGCGGGGGAGCGGACGACGTTCGACCTCCCGCTCGGGCCGCAGAAGGGCTCGGCGTTCCAGCGCGCGGTCTGGAAGGCGCTGTGCGAGATCCCGTACGGGCAGACCGTCACGTACGGCGAGCTGGCCGCAGAGCTCCAGCTCGGTCCGTTCGGCGCCCGGGCGGTCGGGTCCGCCAACGCGTCCAACCCGATCCCGATCGTCGTGCCGTGCCACCGCGTGATCGGCGCCAACGGGACGCTGACCGGGTACGCCGGTGGTCTGGGCCGCAAGCAGACGCTGCTCGACCTCGAGCAGGGCCCCGGGCTGTTCTGAGCGGCTCGCGCGACATCCTCGGGGGCGTGGCGGTGAGCTGGGTCCCACGGGCGGGGCGCGCGGTGGGACCGGACTCACCGCGCCGCGTCGTTGCGTGCCGCGGGGCGTCAGCGACGGGCGTACGAGCGTGGCTACTCGCCCGAGCGACGCAGCGACTGCGACAGGCGCTCGGCGGCGGCGACCACGGCAGGAGCGTGCATCCGGCCCGGCTGGCGGGTGAGCCGCTCGACCGGACCCGACACCGAGACGGCCGCGATCACCTTGCCGGAAGGGGAGCGGACGCTGGCGGACACCGACGCGATGCCGGGCTCGCGCTCGCCGACGCTCTGCGCCCAGCCGCGGCGGCGTACCTGCGAGAGTGCGGCGGCCGTGAACGCGGCGTTCTGGAGGCCGCGGTTCATCCGCTCGGGGTCCTCCCACGCGAGCAGGATCTGCGCCGCTGAGCCGGCGCGCATCGTGAGCTGGCTCCCGACCGGGACGGTGTCGCGGAGGCCGGTCGGGCGCTCGGCGGCGGCGACGCACACGCGGTAGTCGCCCTGGCGCCGGAAGAGCTGGGCGGACTCGCCGGTGATGTCGCGCAGCCGCGCGAGGACCGGGCCGGCGGCCGCGAGGAGACGGTCCTCGCCGGCCGCGGCCGAGAGCTCCGAGAGGCGGGGTCCGAGGACGAACCGGCCCTGCATGTCGCGGGCCACGAGACGGTGGTGCTCGAGGGCGACGGCGAGGCGGTGCGCGGTGGGGCGGGCGAGACCGGTGCTGGAGACGAGACCCGCGAGGGTGGCGGGACCGGCCTCGAGTGCCGACAAGACCAGTGCGGCTTTGTCGAGCACGCCGACTCCGCTAGAGTTGTCCATGCCTTGATATTGCCGTCTCGCATTGTGAAATGCAAGCATAGAGGCCGAGCGGGAGATCGCTCGTCGAGACCGGCCCGACGACGGGCCACGTGAAAGAGGAGCGAGCAATGGGCAGGACCCTTGCGCAGAAGGTGTGGGACGAGCACGTCGTACGACGTGCCGAGGGAGAGCCGGACCTGCTCTTCATCGACCTCCACCTCATCCACGAGGTGACGAGCCCACAGGCGTTCGACGGGCTCCGCCTCGCCGGTCGCAAGGTGCGCCGTCCCGACCTCACGCTCGCGACCGAGGACCACAACATCCCGACGACCGACCTCGACAAGCCGATCGCCGACCCCGTGTCGCGCACGCAGGTCGAGACGCTGCGCCGCAACTGCGAGGAGTTCGGCGTCCGGCTGCACCCGATGGGCGACGTCGAGCAGGGCATCGTGCACGTGGTCGGTCCGCAGCTGGGCCTCACCCAGCCGGGCACCACCGTGGTGTGCGGCGACTCGCACACCGCCACGCACGGCGCCTTCGGAGCGCTGGCCTTCGGCATCGGCACCAGCGAGGTCGAGCACGTGCTCGCGACGCAGACGCTGCCGCAGGCCGGTCCGCGCACGCTGGCCGTCGAGGTCGTCGGCGAGCTCCCCGAGGGATCGACCGCGAAGGACCTGATCCTCGCGCTCATCGCGCAGGAGACCACGGGTGGCGGTCAGGGCTACGTCGTCGAGTACCGCGGCGAGGCCATCCGCAAGCTCTCCATGGAGGCGCGGATGACGGTCTGCAACATGTCGATCGAGTGGGGCGCCAAGGCCGGCATGATCGCGCCGGACGAGACCACGTTCGCGTTCCTCGAGGGCCGTCCGCACGCGCCGAAGGGCGAGGACTGGGACGCCGCCGTCGCCTACTGGCGGACACTGGTCACCGACGACGACGCGGAGTTCGACAAGGTCGTCACGCTGGACGCCTCCAAGGTCACGCCGTTCGTCACCTGGGGCACCAACCCGGGACAGGGTGTGCCGCTGTCGGCCGACGTCCCCGCACCGGAGGACTTCGACGACCCGAGCGAGCGCGTCGCCGCCGAGCGGGCGCTCGACTACATGGGGCTGACCGCCGGGACCCCGATGCGCGACATCGCCGTCGACACCGTCTTCGTCGGCTCGTGCACCAACGGCCGCATGGAGGACCTGCGAGCCGCAGCGAAGATCGTCGAGGGTCGCAAGGTCGCCGGCTCGACCCGGCTGCTGGTCGTCCCCGGCTCGGTGCGGGTGCGCCTGCAGGCCGAGGAGGAGGGCCTCGACGTCATCTTCAAGGACGCGGGCGCGGAGTGGCGCGGCGCGGGCTGCTCGATGTGCCTCGGCATGAACCCCGACCAGCTGACGCCCGGCGAGCGCAGCGCGTCGACGTCGAACCGCAACTTCGAGGGGCGGCAGGGCAAGGGCGGGCGTACGCACCTGGTCTCGCCCGAGGTCGCCGCGGCGACCGCGATCCTCGGCCACCTCGCCTCGCCCGCCGACCTCGTCAACGCCTGACCGACACCGCACGGAGTAACGCTCATGGAGAAGTTCAGCTCGCACACGGGAGTCGGCGCGCCCCTGCGACGCAGCAACGTCGACACCGACCAGATCATCCCCGCCGAGTACCTCAAGCGCGTGACGCGCACGGGGTTCGAGGACGGCCTCTTCGCCGGGTGGCGCAAGGACCCCTCGTTCGTCCTGAACCAGCCGGCCTTCGCCTCGGCGACCGTGCTGGTCGCCGGTCCCGACTTCGGCACCGGGTCGTCGCGCGAGCACGCCGTGTGGGCGCTGCAGAACTACGGCTTCGCCGTGGTGATCTCGCCGCGCTTCGGTGACATCTTCCGAGGCAACTCGGGCAAGGCCGGACTCCTCGCCGCGCAGGTCGAGGAGAAGACGGTCCAGAAGCTCTGGGACCTCCTCGAGTCTGCGCCGGGCACGACGATCACCGTCGACCTCGTCGCGCGGACGGTCTCCGCGGGGGAGGGCGTCGAGCGCGTCGAGGACTCCTTCGACATCGACGACTACACACGCTGGCGTCTGCTCGAAGGACTCGACGACATCGGCCTGACGCTCTCGCACGAGGACGCGATCAGCGCGTACGAGGCGAAGCGACCGTCGTTCAAGCCCGCGACGTTGTGACGACGCGCGACCTCGGTACGACGCGCTGACGCGTCGTACCTCCGCTTCACCCCGGAGCCCGGAAACCACGTAGCCACGGTGGTTTCCGGGCTTCGTCGTTCTTCACCACAGGTACGACGACGCGTCATGACGACGTCGTCGCAGGTCAACGGCACTGCGACACGAGAACAACACGATCGGACATTTGCCTCTACGGTGATTGAGACGGACAAGCCGATTGCTTACCGTCGAACGCGAAGAACCGAACCGTTCACCGGGGGGAAGCCGTTGAACAAGAGCGAGTTCGTCGAGGTGCTGGCGGCCTCCTTCGAGGGGAACCGTGCCCAGGCTCGGCGCGCACTCGACGCGGTGATCACGACGTTGACCGAGCGTCTCTCACGAGGCGACCGTGTCGTGCTCAGCGGGTTCGGAGTGTTCCAACAATCCATCCGCACCGGCCGACAGGTCCGGAACCCGCGGACGGGGGAGATCCACGTGATCGCGGATCGGACCATCCCGAAGTTCAAACCCGGAGGGGAGCTGAAGAACGTGGTGGCAGGTGTGAAGACGGCGGCCAAGGCGCCGGCGAAGAAGACGACGGCGAAGAAGGCCGCCGCCAAGAAGACGTCCGCGGCGAAGAAGGCCACGGCCAAGAAGACGACCGCAGCCAAGAAGAGCACCGCGAAGAAGGCCACCGCGAAGAAGGCGACGGCCAAGAAGACGACGGCGGCGAAGAAGGCCACCGCGAAGAAGACGACCGCAGCCAAGAAGAGCACCGCGAAGAAGGCCACCGCGAAGAAGGCGACGGCCAAGAAGACGACGGCGGCGAAGAAGGCCACGGCCAAGAAGTCGCCGGCGAAGAAGACGACCGCGAAGAAGGCAACCGCCAAGAAGACGACGGCGGCCAAGAAGACCGCGGCCAAGAAGTCGCCGGCGAAGAAGACGACGGCCAAGAAGGCCACCGCCAAGAAGACGACGGCGGCCAAGAAGACCACGGCGAAGAAGACCGCGGCGAAGAAGGCCGCGGCCAAGAAGGCACCCGCGAAGAAGACCACGGCGAAGAAGACCACGGCGAAGAAGACCGCGGCGAAGAAGACCGCCGCGAAGAAGGCGCCGGCCCGGGTGACCGCCGGCGTGTGACGAGGAGCAGCTGCGGCCCCGGCGTCCGCCGGGGCCGTACCTGTGCTCGGGATCAGTGGATCCGCAGCGCCCGCACGGTCGGCCGCTTGTCGCCGGTCAGCTCGACGATGACGCGCTGACCAGGACGCAGGTGGCGGACGGGCGACGCCTCGACCGCGGCCGCCGCGTACGCCATCGTCACGCCGTCGTCGAGCACGAGCGTGCCCCCGCTGTCGGCGTCGAAGGTCGCGATCGTGGCCTGCATGGCCTCACCGTACCGCGGTGCGCGCGACGAGCGACGCCGTCCGCGGGCCGAGCAGAGGGCGGAGCTCGTCGAGGTGCGCCGGGAGGTCGACGTCGCGACGCAGGCCGACCGGTGCCGCGATCGGCACCGCGCCCTGCGCGCGGTGGGCGGCCAGGGAGCTCTCCCCGAACCGAGGGTCGAGCGACGACGGGTCGGCGACCGCGAGCAGCGTGGTCCCGACGTCGTCGGCGTCGGCGACGACCGCCACGTCGTATCTCGCCGCCTGGTCCAGCACGAGGTCGAGGTCGTCCGGGCGGAGACCGGGGAGATCTCCGGTGAGGACGGCGAGGGGACCGCGTTCGACCGCTCGTGCGCCGACGAGCACGGCGTCCCGCAGACCCGTCCCCGGGTCGGCGACGAGCTCGACAGAGGTGTCGCGTCCGGGAGCGACGTCGTCGACCATCGCCC
The DNA here is from genome assembly GCF_050632745.1 of Mumia spirodelae. Taxonomy (NCBI): domain Bacteria; kingdom Bacillati; phylum Actinomycetota; class Actinomycetes; order Propionibacteriales; family Nocardioidaceae; genus Mumia; species Mumia spirodelae. The sequence goes on from NZ_JBODSD010000001.1 coordinate 1,433,879, forward strand.
TCGCGAGCGCGGGATCGGAGGTCACCACCACGACCCGTCCCACGAGGCGGCTGCCGAGCGCGGCCTCCACCGTGTCGAGCGCCATCGCACGCGCGAGCGCCGGCCGCTGCGCGCCCAGCGACGCCAGCCGCGACTTGCCCACCGCGGTGTCCTTGATCGGGACCACCAGCGTCCACCGTGCTGCCACGGGTCGATCTTGCCTCACGGCCCTGGCAGCGGGCATCGGCACCCGGCCCTGATGAACTAGGCTCAGCCGGATGGACACCCCTGCAGCCGCGTCCCCGGACCGTGACCCCGGGATGGTGCTGCGGACCATCGTCGCCGCGCTGCGCGCGCCGGTCACGGCCGCGGTGAGGCGCGAGTGGTCGGGTGCGGAGAACCTGCCCGCCGACCGGGGCTTCGTGGTCGCTGCCAACCACGTCTCGCACGCCGACCCGGTGATGCTGGCGCACTTCCTGTACGACAACGGCGTCCCCCCGCGCTACCTGGCGAAGGCCGCTATCCTCGACGTCCCCGTGATCGGCAAGATCCTGCGTGCCACCGGTCAGATCCCGGTCTACCGCGGCACGTCCGAGGCCGCCGACGCGTTCGCCGCCGCCAAGCAGGCCGTGCTCGACGGCGAGGGCGTCATCTTCTACCCCGAGGGCACGATCACCCGCGACCCCGACGAGTGGCCGATGTCCGGCAAGACCGGCGCCGCCCGCGTCGCGCTCGAGACCGGGTGCCCGGTCGTACCGGTGGCGCAGTGGGGGCCCAACATGTTCCTCGAGCCGTACGGCCGCCGGCTCCACGTCGTGCCCCGGCAGACGATGCAGATCGCGGCCGGCCCGCCGGTCGATCTCGACGACCTTCGCGGTCAGGAGGTCACGGCCGCTATCCTCGCGACGGCCACGGATCGGATCATGGACGCCGTCACCGAGCAGCTCGCGAAGCTCCGCGACCTGCCGGTGCCCTCGGAGCGGATGTCCCTGGACGACCCGCGGGTCAAGGAGCGTCCGCGACCGCGACGCCAGACGGCCACGAAGGAGTAGTACGCATGGCGAAGACCGCTGTCCTCGGCGCAGGGTCCTGGGGGACCGCCTTCTCGTTGGTGCTGGCCGACGCCGGCAACGAGGTCCACCTGTGGGGGCGCCGTACGGAGGTCTGCGACGCGATCAACCAGACGCGCGAGAACCCTGAGTACCTTCCGGGCATCCTGCTGCCCGAGACGATCAAGGCGAGCCACGACCCGGCCGTGGTCCTCTCCGGCGCCGAGGTGGTCGTGCTCGCGGTGCCGTCGCAGCAGCTGCGGGCCAACCTCACCGACTGGGCACGGCACATCCCCGCGGACGCCGTGATCGTGAGCCTGATGAAGGGCGTGGAGCTCGGGACGCACCTGCGGATGAGCGAGGTCATCGCCGAGCTGACGGGCGCCGGTCCGGAGCGCATCGCGGTCGTCACCGGCCCGAACCTGGCGCGCGAGATCGCCCAACGCGAGCCCGCGGCCGCGGTCGTCGCGTGCGCGGACGAGGCGGTCGCGAAGCGCCTCCAGGGCTGGTGCCACACGCCGTCCTTCCGGCCGTACACCAACACCGACGTCGTCGGGTGCGAGCTGGCCGGCACCACCAAGAACGTCATCGCGCTCGCCGTCGGTGTCGCCGACGGCCTGGGCTACGGCGACAACGCGAAGGCGTCGGTCATCACCCGCGGCCTCGCGGAGACGGCGCGCCTCGGGATGGCCATGGGCGCGGACCCGATGACCATGATGGGGCTGGCCGGGATGGGCGACCTCGTCGCGACCTGCAGCTCGCCGTTGTCGCGCAACCGGACGTTCGGCGAGAAGCTCGGGCGCGGCATGAGCATCGACGAGATCGTCGCCTCGACGCGCCAGGTCGCCGAGGGCGTGAAGTCGAGCGACTCCGTCTCCGAGCTCGCGAGCCTCCACGGCGTCGACATGCCGATCGTCGAGCAGGTCGCCGCGCTGATCCGCGGCGAGACCACGCCGAAGGAGCTCGTCGCCACGCTCGTGTCGCGGACGCCGAAGCCCGAGGTGCGCTGACCGCAGGGCGGCGCCGTACGCGTCAGGCGTGCCCCAGCGCCGCCTCGACGTCGGCCCAGAGGTCGTCGAAGCCCTCGATGCCCACCGACATCCGGATCAGGGCGTCGGGGACGGTCTCGGGCTCGCTGGCCCACCGGCGGCGGCGCTCCCAGGTCGACTCGACGCCGCCGAGGCTCGTGGTGCAGACCACCAGACGGCTCGACGTCACGACGCGGTGCGCGGCCTCGGCGCCGGCGGCCGGCTCGAAGGTGACGATCGTCCCGAACCCGGGGTAGCGGACGTCCCCGACCTGCGGGTGCGCGGTCAGCCGCTCCACGAGGCGCCGCGCGTTGTCCTGGGCCCGCTCGAACCGTACGGCGAGGGTTCGCAGCCCCCGCGTCGCCAGGTAGGCCTCCAGCGTGCCCGGGACGGCCCCGTGCATCCGCCGGTACGACTCCAGAAGCTCGTACGTCGCGTCGTCCGCGACGACCGCCACCCCGGCCAGCGCGTCGCTGTGGCCCGCGAGCAGCTTCGTGGCGGAGTGGACGACGACGTCCGCGCCGAGGGACAGCGGCTGCTGCACCAGCGGCGTCGCGAACGTGTTGTCGACGACGACGAGGGCGCCCCGCGTGCGGGCGGCGGCCGCGGTCTCCGCGATGTCCACGACCTCGAGCGCGGGGTTGGTCGGCGACTCGATCCACACCATCGCCGCACCGTCCGCGGCCTCGACCAGCGCACCCGGCTCCGTGACGTCGACGGCGCGTACGACGACGCGTCCGCGGCGCTCGGCCTCGGCCAGCAGACCGAGCGTGCCGTTGTACGCGTGCTGCGGCACCACGACGACGCCGCCCTCGGGCACGAGCGACAGGGTGGCGCTCGCCGCTGCCAGCCCGGAGGCGTACATCACGGCACGTCCGCCCTCGAGCGCCCCCACGGCGTCCTCGAAGGCCTGCCACGTCGGGTTGCCGAAGCGGCCGTACTCCAGCTCACCGCCCGCGACGAACGTGCTGGCCGGGGTCAGCGGCACGTTGAGCGGGGCGTCGGGTGTGCGGTCGGGGCGGCCTGCGGCGACCACCAGGGTGTCGAGGGAGAGCGATCCTGAGCGAGCCATGCCGACCATTGTCCAGGCTCGCGATAGGGTCGCCCCGATGACTGCCACGCCTTCCGACCGTTCCGTGCCGACGATCACTTCGGACCGTCCCTGCGTCCTGCTCGTGTTCGGCGGCCGGTCGAGCGAGCACGCCGTGTCCTGCATGACCGCGCGCGAGGTGCTGGCGGTCGTCGACCGCGACCGCTACGAGGTCGTCGCGGTCGGCATCACCCGCGACGGACGCTGGGTCCTCTACGACGGCGAGATCGCCACCGACGCCGACGGGCTCCCGGAGGTCGACGCCTCCGGCACCCCGGTCGCGCTGGCGGGCGACCGTCTCCTCGCGCTCGACGCGGACGGCTCGAGCCGGGTGCTCGCGACGGTGGACGTCGCGTTCCCGCTCCTCCACGGTCCGTGGGGCGAGGACGGCACCCTCCAGGGCCTGTTCGAGATGGCCGGCATCCGCTACGTCGGCTCCGGAGTCCTCGCGAGCGCGGTAGCCATGGACAAGGCCGTCGCCAACCAGCTCTTCGCGGCCGCCGGGCTGCCGCAGCTCCCGTACGCCGTCGTCACGGCGGACGAGTGGCGCCACGACCGGGCGGCCGTCCGCGAGACCGTCGCGTCGTTGCACTACCCGGTGTTCGTCAAGCCCGCGCGGGCCGGCTCCAGCATGGGCGGCACGCTCGTCTCCGACGAGCACGGGCTCGCGGCGGCGATCGCGCTCGCCGAGGAGCACGACCCCAAGGTCCTCGTGGAGGCCGCCGTCGAGGCCCGGGAGGTCGAGTGCGGCGTCCTCCAGAACCCCGACGGCTCGCTGGAGGTCAGCACGCCGGGCGAGATCGCCGTCGACCACGGCGCCGGTCACGACTTCTACGACTTCAGCGCGAAGTACCTCGACGGAACGTCCAAGAACCTCATCCCGGCTCCGATCGAGGACGTCCTCGTCGAGCGTGTGCGGGCCAAGGCGCTGCGCGCGTTCGAGGCGCTGGGCTGCGAGGGGCTCGCCCGCGTCGACTTCTTCCTCGTCGACGGCACGCTCTACATCAACGAGGTCAACACGATGCCGGGGTTCACCCCGTACTCGATGTACCCGCAGGTGTGGGAGTCGAGCGGCCTCGACTACGGCCGTCTCGTCGAGCGCCTCGTCGAGCACGCGCTCGCGCGTCCGACCGGCCTGCGCTGACTCAGACGCAGGGCGTGACGACCGGGTCGTGCGCGCTCACGGCCGGTGCGAGGTCGGCGAGCGCGTCGGCCGGCGGGTCGTACCGCCGGGGCACGGACACCTCGACGTACGCCGCTCGGCCGATCGTCGTGAAGACGTACCGCTCGTCGTCCTCCTCGGTGAACCATCCGACGTCGGCAACGACGTCGCAGCGCGAGGTCGCCTCGAGGTTCGCGGGGCGGTCCACCCCGCACCGGAGCACGATCGCCGGGCTGCCCCAGGCGCGGCCGGCGTCGGCCGGAGCGACGCGTACGGCGTCCTGACCGGCCACGGTCGCCGGGACGTCGTCGAGCACGTCGGCGCAGACCTCGGCGACATCGTCGGACGGGGCTGGAGCGTCGACCGCGACCGTGTCGGCACAGCCGACGAGCAGGGCGACCAGACCGAGGGCGCCGGCGGTCGTACGAAGGGGGTGGCTCAGAAGTGGACGACGGGACACGTGAGGGTCCGGGTGATGCCGTCGATGCGCTGGATCTGCGCGACGACCATCTCACCGAGCTCGTCGACGTGCTTGGCCTCCGCGCGGACGATCACGTCGTAGGGGCCGGTCACGTCCTCGGCGAGCGTCACGCCGCTGACCTGGGCGATGGCGGCGGCGACGTCGGCAGCCTTGCCGACCTCGGTCTGGACCAGGATGTAGGCCTGCACGACCATGTTGGGCTTCCTCCGTGGCTCGACAACGTTCACCGCCTCGGACACGCTACAGGATCATGACGTGCACGTGACGTGGCGGGATCACGAAGTCGCCCCGGGTGCGTCGTCCGTCCCGCGCCGCGATGACAGGATGGACGCATGGAGACGACACGTGCGGGCTCGGGCGGCGGTCAGACCATCGGGGAGCTGGGCGAGTTCGGGTTGATCGCCCAGGTCGCCCGCCAGCCGCGCTCGGAGCGCGTGCTCGTCGGACCCGGCGACGACTGCGCGTACGTCCGCGTCGGGTCCGGGTCGGTCCTCGTGTCGACGGACGTGCTCGTCGAGGGACGGCACTTCCGCCGGGACTGGGCGGAGGCGTACGACGTCGGCCGGCGCGCAGCGGCAGCCAACCTCGCCGACGTGATGGCGATGGGCGGGGTCGCGACCGCGCTCACCGTCGGGTTCGCGGCACCCCGCGACCTCGAGACCGCGTGGGCCGAGGACCTGACCCGCGGCATCGTCGACGAGGCGGCGCTCGTGGGCGCCGAGGTCGTCGGGGGAGACGTCACGGCCTCCGACGCCGTGACGATCGCGATCACGGTGCTCGGGGAGTGCGCGCAGGACCCCGTCCTCCGGTCGGGCGCCCGGCCCGGGGACGTGGTCGCCCTCGCCGGCCGGGTCGGCTGGGCCGGTGCCGGGCTGCACGTCCTCGCCCGCGGGTTCCGCTCGCCGCGGGTCCTGGTCGAGGCGTACCGCCGTCCGGAGCCCCCTTACGAGGAGGGGCCGCGCGCCGCCGCGCACGGCGCGACGGCGATGATCGACGTCAGCGACGGGCTCGTCGCAGACCTCGGGCACGTCGCGGCGGCCAGCGGCGTCACGATCGCGCTGGAGGCTTCGGCCTTCGAGGTGCCGGAGCCGATCGCGGACGTGGCCGCGGCGACCAACGTCGACCCGCTCGGCTTCCTGCTGACCGGTGGCGACGACCACACGCTCGCCGCGACCTTCCCGGCCGCCGCCGGCGCGCCGCAGGGATGGCAGGTCGTCGGGGTCGTCAACGAGCGCGACGACGCGGACGGCGCCGGGGTGACCGTCGACGGGACGCCGTGGGAGGGTCCCGGAGGTCACGAGCACTACCGCTGAGCGGACCTCCCTCGCGTCACGCTCGGAAGGGCGTGCGGACACCAAAGAGGCGGGCGCACCCTGGGGGTGCTGCCCGCCTCGTCGTGCGAGGGACCGCGGGATCGTCGCGTCAGCGACGACCGGCCGGCGATCCGGTCAGCGGCTGACCTTGCCGGCCTTGAGGCACGAGGTGCACACGTTCATGCGCTTGGGGGTCGCACCGACGACAGCGCGCACACGCTGGATGTTGGGGTCGAAACGACGCCGCGTGCGCTTGCGCGACCACGGCTTGTTGTTGCCGAAACCCGGCTTCTTGCCGCACACGTCGCAGACTGCAGCCACAGCGAACACTCCCGGTTGAGTCGAAGGGGGGATTACCAAAAGACAAGATTATCCGATCGGGCAAGGCGGAAGCCAATCGGCCTCGTCGCTCACGGTAGGGGCCTGCCCGGGACTAGTCTCTCAGGTCATGACGACGCACGTCTCCTCGGAGTCCTTCGCCGCCTGGGCCCGGGCGTGCACCGAGGCGCTCGGTGCGGCCCGCGCGGAGATCGACGCGCTCAACGTCTTCCCCGTCCCCGACGGCGACACCGGGACCAACGTGTACGTCACCTTCGAGGCGGCCGAGCAGGCGCTCGCCGCGTCGGAGGGCACGGACGCGCCGCTGCCCGCGGTGGTCCGCGACTACGTCGACGCCGCGCTGCTCGGGGCGCGCGGCAACTCCGGCGTGATCATGGCGCAGCTGCTGCGAGCGTCGCTCCCGGCGCTGGCCGAGTCCGAGGGGACGGAGGCGGAGGCGGGGCACGTCGCGGACGCGATGAGCAAGGCCGCCGCGGCGGCGTACGCGGCGGTGGGGCATCCCGTCGAGGGCACGATCCTCACCGTGGCGTGCCGCGCGGCGGAGGCCGCCCAGGACGCGGCCGCCGCCGGTGCCGCCCTGCCGGCGATGGTCACCGCGGCGGCGGCGGCGGCGCGCGAGGCGCTGCTGCGCACGCCCGAGCAGCTCGACCGCCTGGCCCGTGCCGGCGTCGTCGACGCCGGGGGACGGGCGCTGGTCGTCGTGCTCGACACCACCGAGCACCTGCTGACCGGCCGCTTCGTGCCCGACCCGGAGCCGCTCTCCGAGATGCCGCGCCCGCTGGCCGACGACCCGGGCTCGCACGAGCTCGACCCGGACGGACCGTCGTACGAGGTGATGTACCTCCTCGACGCCGCCGACGACGCGATCCCCGAGCTGCGGACCCGCCTCGACGGCCTCGGCGACTGCCTCGTCGTCGTCGGCGGCGACCGCCTGTGGAACGTCCACGTCCACGTCGACGACGTCGGGGCGGCGATCGAGGCGGGCATCGAGGCGGGACGCCCGTACCGGATCGCGGTGACGCACTTCGCCGAGCAGGGGCGGGGCCGGACGAGCTCGGCCGGGACGCGCGCCGTGGTCGCCGTCGCAGCAGGACCGGGACTCGCGTCGCTGTTCAGCGACGCGGGTGCGGTCGTGGTGCAGACGACCGCCGGGGGACCGCTCGCGGTGAGCACGGTCCTCGACACGATCCTCGACTGCGGAGCGGACGACGTCGTGGTCCTCCCGAACAGCCGCGACTTCCGCGCCGTGTGCGACGCGGCGGCGGCCCAGGCCCGCGAGGCCGGGGTGCACGCGACCGTGATCCCGTCCTGGACGCAGGTTCAGGGGCTGGCCGCGGTCGCGGTGCACGAGCCGGGCCAGCCGTTCGACGACGACGTGGTCGCGATGACCAGCGCCGCCCGCGGCACGCAGCACGGTGCGATCACGGTGGCGACCGAGTCCGGCATGACGATGGCGGGACCATGTCTGGTCGGCGACGTGCTCGGTGTCGTGGACGCGGAGTTCTCGATGATCGGCGACGAGCAGGCCGACGTCGCCCGCCAGGTCCTCGACCGGCTCATGTCGGGCAGCGCCGAGCTGGTGACGCTCGTGACCGGCGAGGGCCTCGACGCCGACGTCGTGCCCCGCGTCGAGCGCTGGCTGCGCGCACGCCGGCCGGACGTGGAGCTGGTCGTGTACGACGGGGGCCAGGAGCGCTACCCCTTGCTGGTGGCGGTGGAGTAGTGGGCGTCACGCCGCAGACCAGGCTCGCGTCCGTCGTCGGGGCGCGGACGGCGAACGCCTTCGAGCGCAGCTTCGACATCACGACCGTCGAGGACCTGCTCCGCCACTACCCGCGGCGCTACGCCGAGCGCGGCACGCTGACCGACCTGTCCGAGCTGCGCCTCGACGAGCACGTCACGGTGCTCGCGCGCGTGGTCCACGCGAAGGACTACCCGTTCCGGCCCAAGGGCGGCGGCCGGCCGGGCGGCAAGAACGTCCGCACAGAGGTCGTGGTCACCGACGGCACGGGCGAGCTGGTCCTCACGTTCTTCCGGCAGCCGTGGATCGCGCAGCGTCTGCGCCCGGGCACGCTCGGGATGTTCGCCGGGAAGGTCAACTCCTTCCGCGGCCGCAAGCAGCTGCTGCACCCGGAGGTCCGGCCGACGGAGTCCGAGGAGGAGGCGCGCGGCCAGGCGGAGGAGTACGCGGGCGCGATCGTCCCGATCTACCCCGCGACGCAGGCGGTCTCGTCGTGGACGGTGGAGAAGACGGTCGCGATCGTGCTGGACGCCCTGGACGAGATCGACGACTCGGTCCCCGAGCCCGTACGCCGCCGGCGCGGGCTGGTCGACCTCCGCACGGCGTACCAGGACATCCACCGGCCCCGCGAGGCCGAGGACCACTGGCGGGCGCGGCACCGGCTGAAGTACGAGGAGGCGTTCGTCCTCCAGACGACGCTCGCCGTCCGTCGGCAGGCGCTGGCGTCGGCCGCGGCCACCCGCCGGCCGCACGTGCCCGACGGGCTGCGCGACCGGTTCGAGGCGCAGCTGCCGTTCGCGCTGACGACGGGGCAGCAGGAGGTCGTCGCCCAGATCGAGGCCGACCTCGGGCGCGACCAGCCGATGCAGCGGCTGCTGCAGGGCGAGGTCGGCTCCGGCAAGACCGTCGTCGCCCTCCTCGCCATGCTCCAGGTCGTCGACACCGGGGGACAGGCCGTGCTGCTCGCCCCGACCGAGGTTCTCGCGCAGCAGCACTACCGGTCGATGGTGGCGATGCTCGGCCCGATGGCGCAGGCCGGGATGCTGGGCGCCGCCGACGCCGCCACCCGGGTGCGGCTCCTCACCGGGTCGATGGGCCAGAAGGCGCGCCGCGAGGCGCTGCTCGACGCCGCCTCGGGCGAGGCGGGGATCCTCGTCGGGACGCACGCGCTGCTCGAGGACACCGTGCAGCTGGCCGAGCTGGGGCTGGTCGTCGTCGACGAGCAGCACCGCTTCGGGGTCGAGCAGCGGGCGGCGCTCACCGACAAGGGCGCGGACGCGCCGCACCTCCTGGTGATGACGGCGACGCCCATCCCGCGGACCGTGGCCATGACCGTCTTCGGCGACCTCGACACGTCGACGCTGACCGAGCTCCCGCGCGGCCGGCAGCCGATCCAGTCGACGGTCGTCCCCGCCGCGGAGAAGCCGTCGTGGCTCGACCGGACCTGGGAGCGCCTGCGCGAGGAGGTCGGCAAGGGCCGGCAGGCGTACGTCGTGTGCCCGCGCATCGGCGACGACGACGGGCGGCGCTCGGACGCGGCCGAGGACGGGACCGAGCTGGAGCCGGCCGACGACGAGGGGGCGCGTCCCCTCACCTCGGTGCTGGCACTCCACGACCTGCTCCGCGACGGCCCGCTGGCGGGTCTGAGGACGGCGGCGCTGCACGGACGGATGCCGCCGGAGGAGAAGGACGCGGTGATGCGGGCGTTCGCCGCCGGGGAGGTCGACGTGCTGGTCGCCACCACCGTGATCGAGGTCGGCGTCGACGTCCCGAACGCGACCGCGATGGTCATCATGGACGCCGACCGTTTCGGCGTCTCCCAGCTGCACCAGCTGCGCGGGCGTGTCGGTCGAGGGACGCACGCCGGTCTGTGCCTGCTGGTCACCGGAGCCGAGGCCGGCAGCGCCGCGCGCGAGCGTCTGGACGCGGTCGCGGCCACCGCGGACGGGTTCGCCCTCTCGCGGCTCGACGTGGAGATGCGGCGCGAGGGCGACGTGCTCGGTGCCCGCCAGTCGGGCGTCCGCTCGAGCCTGCGGCTGCTCTCGGTGGTGCGCGACGAGCAGCTCATCGTCGACGCCCGCGAGGACGCGGTCGCGGTGGTGACCGACGACCCGGCCCTCGCCGGTCTGCCGTCGCTCGCCGACGCCGTACGCTCGCTCGAGGAGAGCACGCAGGCCGACTACCTGGAGAAGACGTGACCGGTGAGGGCAGGGAGTTCGTCGACGAGGACCTGTCGGGCGCCCGGTTCGTGCGCTCCGTCCTCGCCGGCGTCGTCATGCGAGGGGTCTACGTCGCGGGGATGGATCTCGACACCCCCGACCTCGCCGACGGCCCGCTCCTGGTCAACGGCGTCGACGTCGCGCCGTACGTCGAGAGCGAGCTCGCGAAGCGCTTCCCGGGCCGCGAGCTGAAGTATGCGACCGACCCCGCCGGGCTGCGTGCCGCCTGGTCGGCCGTGGAGACCGCGTGGGCCGACGCGCTCGTGACGGCGCGCGGGCGCGAGGACGTCTCGGTCGACGGCGAGTGGTCGTTCGCCCAGACGCTGCGCCACCTCGTCATGGCGACCGACGTGTGGCTGAGGGGCGCGATCTTCGGCGAGGAGCATCCGTTCCACCCGATCGGCCAGCCGTTCGCCGAGTACGCGGACACCGGCGGTGACGTCAGCGTCTTCCGCGAGCCGGCGTCGTACGACGAGGTCCTCGCCGTCCGTGCCGAGCACCAGGCGCTGGTGCGCGACTTCATCGCCGGAGTCACGCCGGAGGTCCTCGCGGAGCCGCGTACGGACCCGTGGGCGCCCTCACGGCAGGTGAGCGTGCTCGAGTGCCTGCACGTCCTGCTCAACGAGGAGTGGGAGCACCTGCGGTTCGCGCTGCGCGACCTGGCGATCGACGAGCGGGGTCGTTCGTGACCCGGATCATCGCCGGCCGCCTCGGCGGACGCCGTCTCGCCACGCCCCCCGGGTCGGGGACACGACCGACCTCCGACCGCGTCCGCGAGGCGCTGTTCTCGGCCCTGGAGGCCAGGCTCGGCGGCCTCGACCGGCTCCACGTCCTCGATCTGTACGCAGGCTCGGGGGCGCTGGGGCTCGAGGCGCTGTCGCGCGGCGCGGAGCACGCGACGTTCGTGGAGGCGGACAAGCGGACGGCCGGCGTCATCCGGCGCAACGCCCGCGAGCTCGGGCTCGAGGACGCGGTGACGGTCGTCGCCGAGAAGGTCCGGGCGTTCGCCGAGCGGCAGCCGCCACGGCCGTACGACGTCATCCTGATCGATCCGCCGTACGACCTGCCGGACGCCGACCTGGGCGCCGTCCTGGCCGCGGTGACGCCCCCGGCCTGGCTGGACCGGGACGGGATGGTCGTCGTCGAGCGCTCGACGAGAGGCCCCGACCTGGCCTGGCCGGAGACGGTCGAGGGCATCTCCCACCGTCGCTACGGGGAGACGGCGCTTTGGTACGGTCAGCCGCATGAGTAGGGCCGTCTGCCCGGGGTCGTTCGATCCCGTGACCCTCGGACACGTCGACATCGTCTCCCGCACCTCGCGCCTCTTCGACGAGGTCGTCGTCGCGGTCGGGATCAACGACTCCAAGCGTGTGATGTTCAACACGGCCGAGCGGGTCGCGCTCCTCGAGGAGGTGCTCGGCGACCTCCCCAACGTGCGGGTGATGACGTTCTCGGGGCTGCTGGTCGACTTCTGCACCGCGCACGGCATCTCGGCGATCGTCAAGGGGCTGCGGGCGGTCTCCGACTTCGACTACGAGCTCCAGATGGCCCAGATGAACTCGACGCTGGCGCACGTGGACACGCTCTTCATGCCCACGAGCCCGGAGTACGCGTTCCTCGCGTCCAGCCTCGTGAAGGAGGTCGCGCGCCACGGGGGCGACGTGTCCCCGCACGTGCCGCCGGTGGTCCTCGAGGCGCTCCAGGCCAAGCTGGCCGCCGAGCGGCACTGAGGGTCGCCCCGCGCCTCGGTTCGCGTGGGCGTGGGGTGGTTCGCTATCCTGGTCCGTGGCCTGCATGCAGGCCGTTCCCTGCCATGCCTGAAGGAGTGCGTGTGACCTCGCTCGACTCCCGGGCGCCGTTCGTTCTCGACACCCACGAGATCGCGCGACGACCCGGAACGCAGCGGGAGCTCACGCTCTCGGAGAAGGCGCCGGCAGGGATGGGTGTCGACATGCTCGGCGTGCCCGAGGGAAGTGACATCGACCTGGAGCTCCGGCTCGAGTCGGTCATGGAAGGGATCCTCGTGACGGGGACCGCCTCGGTGCACACCTCCGGTGAGTGCGTACGCTGCCTGAAGGACATCGACGGTGAGATGACCGTCGACCTCCAGGAGCTGTACGTCTACGACGACGAGGAAGAGGACGACGACACCGCCCGGCTCGAGGGAGACCTGCTCGACCTCGAGCCAGTCCTGCGGGACGCGGTGGTGCTCGCACTGCCGCACAACCCGTTGTGTGTTCCGGACTGCCCGGGACTGTGCCCTGAGTGCGGGGCGCGGCTCGCGGACGACCCAGAGCACACACACGGCGAAGCCGTCGACCCACGCTGGGCGGCGCTCAGCCAGCTGATGCAAGGCAACGACCGCCCCGCGGGCGGTACGGAAGAGACCGGGCGCGAGCCCGGCCCAGACGAGGAGTAAGAAGTGGCAGTCCCGAAGCGCAAGATGTCGCGCAGCAACACCCGCCACCGCCGTTCGCAGTGGAAGGCGTCGGCGCCGCAGCTCGTGACCTGCGCCAACCCGGCGTGCCGTGCGAAGCACCTGCCGCACCGTGCCTGCCCGGAGTGCGGCCAGTACGGCCCCCGCGGCGAGCAGCGCCAGGTCGTCTGAGCCGTCGACCCGTGTCCGACGTCATCGACGGCGCTGACGCGGCTTCGAACGCCGAGCTCCTCGAGCGGCTCGGCGTTCCCGGCCTCGAGCCGGGACTGCTGACCCAGGCGCTGACACACCGGTCGTACGCGTACGAGAACGGCGGCATCCCCAACAACGAGCGACTCGAGTTCCTCGGGGACGCCGTTCTCGGCCTGGTCGTCACCGACACGCTCTACAACGCGCACCCGGACCTCCCCGAAGGCCGCCTCGCCAAGCTGCGGGCCGCGGTCGTGAACGCGCGCGCCCTCGCGGACGTCGCGCGCTCCCTCGGCCTCGGCGCGCACCTGCGGCTCGGCCGGGGCGAGGAGGCCACGGGTGGGCGCGACAAGTCGTCGATCCTCTCCGACACCGTCGAGGCCCTGATCGGCGCGATCTACCTCCAGGAGGGCTTCCCGGGGGCCGGCGCGGTCGTGCACCGGCTCTTCGACCCCGTGATGGAGCGGGCCGCCGAGCTCGGCGCCGGTCTCGACTGGAAGACGAGCCTCCAGGAGCTCTCCTCCGACCGCGGCCTCGGCGTGCCCGAGTACCGCCTCACGGAGGAGGGCCCGGACCACGACAAGACCTTCACCGCGCACGTCCGCGTCGGCGGTCAGGTGTACGGCGAGGGTGTCGGCCACTCCAAGAAGGAGGCCGAGCAGCAGGTCGCCGAGACCGCGTGGCGCGCCATCAAGGCGACCGTCGACGCGGTGGACCACGAGGACGGCACGGTGGCCCCGGCCGCCGAGGTCGTCGAGGCCGCCGAGTCGGCCGGCACGGCCTCCGGGTCGCGCGCCGACTCCTGAGCCGCGAGCACGATGCCCGAGCTCCCCGAGGTCGAGGTCGTCCGCCGCGGCCTCGACGACCACGTCGCCGGCCGCCGCATCGAGCACGTGGAGGTCCTGCACACCCGCCCGGTGCGTCGTCACCTCGCGGGCCCGGAGGACTTCGCCCTCCGCCTCACCGGCGACCGGGTCCTGGGCGCCTCGCGGCGCGGCAAGTACCTCTGGCTCCCGCTGGAGTCCGGCGACGCGGTCCTGGCCCACCTCGGCATGAGCGGCCAGTTCCTCGTCCAACCGCCTGACGCGCCCACCGAGCGGCACCTGCGCGTGGTGCTGGACCTCGAGGACGGCGTGCAGCTGCGGTTCGTGGACCAGCGCATGTTCGGCGGCCTCGCCATCAGCGAGGGCGGCGCGGAGCTGCCTGCGGAGATCGCCCACATCGCCCGCGACCCGCTCGACCCGCAGTTCGACGACGCGGCGTTCGTCGACCGCCTCCGCCGGCGGCGTACGGGCCTCAAGCGCGCGCTGCTCGACCAGACGCTGGTCTCGGGCATCGGCAACATCTACGCCGACGAGGCGCTGTGGCGTGCCCGGTTGCACTATGCCCGCCCGACCGACACCCTGCGCCGTACGGAGGCCCAGCGCGTCCTGGACGCGGCGCGGGAGGTGATGACCGCGGCGCTCGCCCAGGGCGGCACGTCGTTCGACGCCCTCTACGTCGCGGTGAACGGGGAGAGCGGCTACTTCTCGCGGTCGCTGGAGGTCTACGGGCAGGAGGGCGAGCCGTGCTCGCGCTGCGGCACGCCGGTGCGGCGCGACCCGTTCATGAACCGTTCGTCGTACACGTGCCCCCGCTGCCAGCCCCGACCGCGCAACGGGCGCTGGTGAGACCGGCAGCGGGGACCACGTCACCTCATCGGATCGGCGCGGCCAGCGGCAGCGTACGGTCGACGAGCGCCTTCACCGCGGAGCCGCACGTGGCGACGACCTCGGCGTCCGTGCAGTAGTGCGAGGCGGTGTAGGACCCGGTGGCGAGGTCCTTCGCCCACGTGGTGGCGAAGTCGCGCAGCCGCGCGGTCTGCGTCGCGTTCGGGCTGCAGAGCGCCCCGGCGACGCCGATCACGTCGGTGTTCTCGCCCTCGCTGTCGATGTGGCAGCTCCCGCCCGTCGGCGAGCCGAGGAAGTAGCTGGTCCACACGAGCTGGATCCCGACGAACCCGTTGGGCAGGTCGTTGAGGGCTCCGAACGAGTTGTTGAAGAGGTTGATCACGCTGGGACGGGCCGCCACGCTGAGGACGGGACGGGTGCCGCCGGCCGAGATCGCCGAGACCGCGGCGGAGAAGCCCTCCGCGGCGACCGGGTCGAACATGATCGCGCCCTTGAGGTCGGCGTAGCCGCGGGTGTCGAGCTGCTGGCCGACGAGGGCGGCGAACTGCCCGCCCGCGGAGTGGCCGCCGACGATGTACTTCGTCGGGAGCGGCTTGCCGTTCGGCGGGACGACGGTGCGGTCGGCGAGCGCGTTGCCGATGATCGTGGCGAGCTCGGGGTTGCCGGCCGTCATGTCCTCGTCGACGCAGAAGACCATGACGCCCTTCTCGGCGATCGCCTTGCTGGTGCCGCGGAGGTGCTTGCAGCTGCGGCTGAACCCGTGCTCGACGAGCATGAGGCCGCTCGCCGTGCCGTTGGGGAGGTACCAGTCGGCGGCGTACGACGTGCCGCCGACGGTGATCGGTGAGCTGACGCACACCGAGCTGGAGGAGGAGTAGCCCGAGCAGGCCGTGGCGGCCGAGGCGGGCGGCGGGGATCCGACGAGGAAGGCGGCGACGACGCCGACGACCGAGGCGACGAGCGCGAGGAAGCGCGCCGGACGGCGCGCGGAAGTGCTGTTCAACGGTACTCCTGGTGCGTGGGATGGATGGACACGACACCGACCGATGCGTTCCCGAGAGAGTCGGTTTTGGAACGGCGTTTCGCAGAGTAGAACGTGGCCCAGGAACGCGCAAGACGTCGTCTCGGATCGCTAGGCTCGTCGGCGTGACCGGACCCGACCTCTCCACGCCCTCGCCCGGCGCGTACGACGCTGCCGCCCGGGAGCGACGTGTGCCCGAGCCCGCGAAGCGGGCAGGTCGGAGCGCGTTCGAGCGCGACCGGGCGCGCATCCTGCACTCCGCCGCGTTGCGGCGCCTGGCGGCCAAGACCCAGGTGGTCGGCCCGGGCACGGACGACTTCGTCCGCAACCGCCTGACCCACTCGCTCGAGGTGGCCCAGGTCGCCCGCGAGCTCGGCAAGTCGCTCGGCTGCGACCCCGACGTGGTGGACTCCGCCGCGCTCGCCCACGACCTCGGCCATCCGCCGTTCGGCCACAACGGGGAGCGGGCGCTGGACGCGGTGGCGGCGTCGTGCGGCGGGTTCGAGGGCAACGCGCAGACGTTGCGGATCCTCACGCGGCTCGAGGCCAAGACGTTCGACGCCGACGGCGCGAGCGTCGGGCTCAACCTCACCCGCGCGACGCTCGACGCCTGCACCAAGTACCCGTGGACGCGCGACGCCGCTCCGGTCCCCGAGGGCGCGCACGGCGACGGGTCGCCGCGTCTGGTCCGCAAGTTCGGCGTGTACGACGACGACCTCCGGGTCTTCGCGTGGGCACGCCTCGGCGCCCCGGACGCCCGTCGCTGCCTCGAGGCGCAGGTCATGGACCTCTCCGACGACATCGCCTACTGCGTGCACGACGTCGAGGACGGGATCGTCGCCGGGGGGATCGACCTGCGGACCATCCCCGAGGACCGCGACGTCATCTGGGCCACGGTCCGCGAGTGGTACGCCCGCGACGCGAGCGACGACGCGCTCGACGCGGCGTACGCGCGCCTGACCGCGATGCCGGAGTGGCCGGCGGCCTCGTACGACGGGAGCCGGCGGTCGCTCGGCGCCCTCAAGAGTCTCACCAGCGCGCTCGTCGGCCGGTTCGTCGCCGCCGCGCGCGACGCCACCCGGGCGTCGTACGGTGCCGTCCCGCTGGTCCGCTACGAGGCCGACCTCGTCGTCCCGGACCCGACCCGTGACGAGATCGCGGTGCTCAAGGCGGTGGCCGCGCACTACGTCATGCGCGACGACGCACGCGTGGCGCTGCTCGCCCAGCAGAGGGAGCTTCTGAGCGGTCTCGTCGCGGTCCTCCTCTCCAAGGCCCCGGACCTCCTGGAGGCCCCGTTCGCGGCCGACCTGCGGGCTTCCGAGTCCGACGCCGCACGCCTGCGCGTGGTCGTGGACCAGGTCGCGTCGCTCACCGACGAGTCCGCGCGCGCCTGGGGACGTCGCCTGCTCTGACCCTCGGCCGTGCACGACCGCGGCGCGCTCGCCGCGGCACCGTAGACTCGCCTGCGTGGCAGGCCGGATCCGCGAGGACGACATCGCAGCAGTGCGCGAGCGCGCGCGGATCGACGAGGTGATCGAGCAGTACGTCACGCTGCGCAACGCCGGCGGCGGCTCCCGCAAGGGGCTCTGCCCGTTCCACGACGAGAAGTCGCCGTCGTTCAACGTGACGCCGGCGCGCGGGATGTACTACTGCTTCGGCTGCGGCGAGGGCGGCGACGTCTTCACGTTCCTCCAGAAGATCGACCAGATCAGCTTCAGCGAGGCCGTCGAGCGGCTCGCGGCGAAGTACGCGATCACCCTGACCTACGTCGACGGCCCAGCCGGTCCGCAACGCGACTTCGCGCAGCGCGGACGGCTGGTCAAGGCCAACGCGGCGGCCGCGGAGTTCTACGTCGAGCAGCTCGCGTCCGGCAAGGACGCACTCACCGGAAGGCAGTTCCTCGCCGACCGCGGGTTCGGGCGCGAGTCGGCCGAGCGGTTCGGGGTCGGCTTCGCCCCGCGCGACGGCGAGGCGCTCTTCCGGCACCTCGTCGGGCGGGGGTTCGCCGAGGAGGACCTCGTCACGGCGGGGCTCGTCGCACGCAACAGCCGTGGGGCGTACGACCGGTTCCGCGGGCGCCTGATCTGGCCCATCCGCGACGCCTCGAGCGACGTCGTCGGGTTCGGGGCGCGGCGGCTGTTCGACGACGACCGCATCGAGGCGAAGTACCTCAACACCCCCGAGACCCCGCTCTACAAGAAGAGCCAGGTCCTCTACGGCGTCGACCTCGCGCGCAAGGTCATCTCGCAGTCCAGCCAGGCCGTGATCGTCGAGGGCTACACCGACGTGATGGCGTGCCACGAGGCCGGCGTCGGCACCGCGGTCGCGACCTGCGGGACGGCCTTCGGCGAGGAGCACGGCCGCATCCTGCGCCGGCTGCTGGCCGACCACGAGGCGATGCGCGGCGAGGTCATCTTCACCTTCGACGGCGACGAGGCCGGCCAGAAGGCCGCGATGAGGGCGTTCGAGGGCGACGAGCAGTTCGTCGCGCAGACCTACGTCGCGGTGCAGCCCGACGGGCTCGACCCGTGCGACCTGCGGCTCCAGCAGGGCGACGCGGCGGTGCGCGACCTGGTGGCGTCGCGCATCCCGCTCTACCGCTTCGTCCTGCGCAACGTCGTCGCCCGCTACGACCTCGACCACGCCGACCAGCGCGTCGACGCGCTGCGGGCCGCGGTCGCGCTCGTCTCGTCGGTCCGCGACCAGGGCAAGGTCGAGCAGTTCGTGCGCGAGATCGCCACCACCGTCGGGGTCGAGCTGGACGAGGTCCGGCGCGAGCTCGGCGCGGCCCGGCGCCGCCCGACCGCCCGCAGCACCGGCCGCGGCGCAGGACGTTCCGACTCGCGGTCGGACGCCCGCTCCGACGGCGCACCCGCGACGAACGGCCACGCACCGTCGACCCCGGGGGCGGACCCGGTCGCCGCGCCCGTGCCGAGCCTGGGGGAGCAGCGCTTCACCGACGAGCGCGAGCTGCTCAAGGTGCTCGTCCAGCACCCCCACCTCGTCGCCCCGTACGCCGACCAGCTCCAGGCCGACGACTTCACCCACCCGTACGCGACGGCGATCTGGGCGGCGGCGACCTCCGAAGGCCTGCCGTCGAAGCCGGACGAGGCCTGGGCGACCCAGGTGCGCGACCGGCTCGACGACCCGCAGGTCCAGCGGACGCTGGCGCAGCTGTCGGTCGACCCGTTGCGCGTGATCGGCGTGCCCGACGCGGGCTACGTCCTCGCCCTCGTGGCACGCGTCCAGGAGCTCACCGTCCTGCGACGCATCGCGGCCGTGAAGTCCAAGCTGCAGCGCACCGACCCGCTCGAGGCGGCGACCGACTACAACCAGATGTTCGGCGACCTCGTCGCCCTCGAGCAGCAGCGCCGGCAGCTGCGCGAGAAGGCGATCGGCGGCTCGCTGCCCTGACGGTCGGCGCCCGCCGCGGCGCGCGACTCGTCCCCGGCACCGACGGCCGAGCGCCCGTCCACAGCCCGTCTCGCGACCCGCACGCGACCGGTCGGCGCCGCACAAGACTGGGCGCATGCCCTCCACCTTCGCGCCGAGCGCCCTCCGGACCTCCCTCGACCCGCTCCGTGCCCTGACGGGCACCCCGCTGCTCGACGCCGACGAGGAGCACCGGCTCGCTGAGGCGTACGCCGCGGGGCGCCGTGCGGCGCAACGGTTGGAGGCCGAGGGTGCCGAGGGGCCGGAGCGGGCCCGGCTCGCGGAGCTGGTCGAGACCGGCCTGCGTGCCCGGTCCCACCTGATCCTCGCCAACGTACGGCTGGTGGTGGCGTTCGCGCGACGGCACCAGGACCGGGGCGTCCCCGTCGTCGACCTCGTCCAGGAGGGCGTCGTGGGGCTGATCGCGGCCGTCGACGGCTACGATCCCGCGCGCGGGACCCGGTTCTCGAGCTACGCCGTCGCCTGGATACGCCGCCACGTCGCCGACGCCGTCAGCACGCGCCGTGCGGTGCGGCTGCCGCCCAAGGCGGAGCGGGACGTGGTCGTGTGCCGTGACGCCGCCGACTCCTTGGTGCGCGAGCTCGGGCGCGCCCCGTCGACGGCGGCGATCGCCGCGCGCACGGGCTTCGTCACGGTGCACGTCGAGCGCCTGCTCGCCGCCGACGCTCCGGTCGTGTCGCTCGACGCGGCCGGCGTCGAGGAGGGAATCGCCGGCGGGTCCGGGCCGCGCGACCACCGTGCGGAGGAAGGCGTGCGGGCCGCGCTGTCCACGTTGCCCGACGCCGATCGCGACGTCGTCGAGCGTCGGTTCGGCCTCGACGGCGGCGGACCGCGGTCGGCGCGGAGGGTCGCGGACGAGCTCGGACGGACGCCGGCCTGGGTCCGTGCGACCGAGCGTCGTGCCCTGCGGACCTTGCGTGCGCATCCCGCCGTGTCGGTGCTCGGAGCGTGATGGTCGATGATGGACCGCATGGCCACCACCCTGCCCCGTCAGGTCCGCCGCGACATCGCCCGCGAGCACGGTGAGCGGGTGCTCGCCGCACAGCAGGACGTCCGAGGGGAGTGGCAGGTCGGCACCGACGCCGCTCTCCACCTCGGCGCGGGCGAGGGGGCGCGTCGCCGCATCCCCTGGGAGCAGGTGGAGACGCTCGCGTGGGACGCCGAGGCGTCCACGGTCACCGTCGCCACGGTCGAGGAGGGCGCGCTGCGCCGGGAGGTCGTCGCTTTCGAGGGCCCGGGGCGCCTCATCGAGCTGGCTCGCGAGCGGGTCGACGCCAGCATCGTCGCGCAGGCCCACGAGAAGGTCGGCGGCGGCCGCGACACCGTGACGGTCGTGGCACGCCGCTCGCCGACACGACGCGGGCCCATCACCTTCTCCTACGTCCTGGACCGCGGTCTGTCCTCGGACGACGCGGCCGTCCAGGAGGCCACGGCACGCGCTCTCGCCGTGGTCCGCTCCGACCTCGGGCTCGGTCCTGATGACGCCTGACCCCGGTTTGGGGAGCCTGGGTGGGGCTTGCTAGGCTAGCGGTCGCGCCTTCGAGGCGATCCCCTGTAGCTCAATTGGCAGAGCAGCCGGCTGTTAACCGGCAGGTTACTGGTTCGAGTCCAGTCGGGGGAGCACCAGAAGCGGCCTGACCTGCGGAGACCTCCGCGAGTCAGGCCGCTTCGCACGTCCGCGACCGGCGGACCACCGGCCTGGTCTCAGTCGTCGCCGGAGAACGTCAGCGAGAACACCTCGAACGACGTCGCGTACCGCGTCCCCATCAGCTCGCCGGCCGGCTCGGCCATGCTCGCGAGGAACGCGGCCGGGTCGAAGTCCACCCAGCCGAGGCCGTCCAGGTAGGCCTGGTGAGCACGCAGCGACGCGACTCCGGCGTCGAAGGTGTCGCTGATATCCACGCCGTGCCGGGCGTCCGGCGACCCCGAGACCCACACCTGCCGGACGCCGCCCCACGGTTCGATGCCGGGCTCGGGGAACACCCAGCGGTTGCCCGCGTCGCGGACGGCGTCGAGCGTCGCACGTCCCACGGCGATGTGGTCGGCCTGGTTGAGGATGCGGTTCGGGAAGAACTGCTGGAAGTTGCCGGTGATCACGATCTCCGGCTTGTGGACCCGCACCATGCGCGCGATCAGCCGTCGCAGCGGCACGCCGTACTCGACGATGCCGTCGGGGAGCCCGAGGAACTCGACGGTGTCGACCCCGACGATGCGCGCCGACTCGATCTCCTCCGCCGTGCGCACCTCGCGCGTGCGCTCCGGCTCCATGCCGTCGATCCCCGCCTCGCCGGCGGTCGCCATGCAGTAGACGACGCGCTTGCCCTGGCCGGTCCAGCGGGCGACCGCGGCCGCAGCGCCGAACTCCATGTCGTCCGGGTGGGCGACCACGGCGAGCGCCGTCTCCCAGTCCTCGTCGAGCGGTTTCAGGGCGGGGGTCTCGGTCTGCGCGTCGGCCATCTCGCGATCGTAGGCCCGATCCTGGCTGGTTGCCGCGCGCAGCGCCGCACTAGGCTGGCTCCGCCAGGGGCGGTAGCTCAGCCGGTTAGAGCAGCGGACTCATAATCCGTCAGGTCGTGGGTTCGAGCCCCACCCGCCCCACGCGTGGTGGACACACGGGAGCGCAAGCGCTTGCGGAAGCGCTTTCAGCCAGCGTAGGTTGAGCGGATCTTCTGCGACGCAAGGAGTCTCCCGTGCAACGACGCCGTTTCCTCCAGACCGCCGCCGCCGCCGCTGTCGCGGCGGGCACCACCGCCGTACCCGGCGGTCCTGCTCAGGCACTGCCGACCGGGCGCCCGCGACCGCGGCCGCCGCACATCACCTGGACGATCTTCTCGCGGCACCTGCAGTGGCTCACCACGCAGGCCTACGCCCACGAGCGCCCGTACGAGACCGGCGTGCTCGTCGGTGAGAAGGCGGCCGAGCTGGGCTACCGCGCCGTCAACCTCACCGTCCGCCGGACCGGTCACGTCGACCCGAGCCTCGCCGACGTCCGGACCAACCTGCCCGCGATGCTCGCCGGCGTACGCAGCACCGGGACGACCTGCTCGTTCATCACCACCGACATCGTCGACGACGTGACCCCGGTCGCCGAGCGGGACGGAGCGCCCGTCCGCGCCGAGGACATCCTCCGCGTCGCGCGGGACGAAGGGATCGACCTCTACCGCTGGGGCGGGTTCGCCTACCAGGTGCAGTCCGGACCGGACGCGACGGACCCGCAGCCGTTCGGGGAGGAGGTCCTCGCGCAGCTCGACGCGTTCCGGAGGCGCGTCCGCGGGCTGGCCCGGCTCAACCGCCGCTACGGCACCACCGCGGCTTACCACACGCACACCACCAACGGCACCAACGCGCGCTCGGTCTGGGACCTGATGCACATCCTCCGCGACACCGACCCCGACGAGCTCGGCATCAACTTCGACATCGGCCACATGACCAACGAGGGGACGCTGAGCGCCTGGCGGACCAACGTCCGCTATGCGATGTCCCACATCCGAAGCGTGGGGCTGAAGGACACGCTCGTCGAGCGCACGCCGACCGGCACGGTGCGCTCGGTCTGGAAGCCCGCGGGGACCGGCATGGTGCAGTGGCGCGAGTTCTTCCAGCTCCTCCTCGAGGGCGGGTTCGCCGGTCCGGGGGAGACGCACTACGAGTACGACGTGGTGGGGCTCAACGGCCAGACCGCCGTGCTCAACACCACCTTCTGGGCGGACCACGCGCAGTTCGCCTCGGGCAACCTCACTCCCGCGTTCATGACCGAGGAGCTGAAGAAGGACCTGGTCACCTACAAGACGCAGGCGGCCGCCGCGGGCTGGAGGGCCGACCAGCTCACCTGAGGTGGGTAAGCCCGGGTCCGCGCTGTTCCCCATACCCTGGTCGCGCGCGGCGCGGCCGCGGTTTGCCATGCTGGGCCCGGACGATCCCACGACGCCTCAGGAGCAGCGATGTCGATGCCTCACGACCCCTCCGACGCCCCGGGCACGGCGCTCGTCTACGCGGTGTCGTCGCCGAGCGCCAGCATCGCGGCCGCGATGGCGGAGGTCGCCGGCAGGCTCCAGGACACCGTCGCCGCCGAGGGTGGCGCCGAGATCCTCGCGGTCAGCCACCAGGTGACGGTCGTGGGCGCCGGCGACGACGACGCCAGCATGAAGGTCGCCTTCACCGGGAAGGCGCGGGCGCGCGAGTACGTCGTGTCGGCGCTCGCCACGATCCGCTCCTGACGGGACCCGGGGTCAGACCAGCGGCCCGGACGGCAGCGCCTCGAGCGCCTCGCCGACCGGGGTGTCGCCGCCGACGAGCTCGAACGTCGTCCGCACGGTCGACGGCCGGTCAAGGACGGCGACCAGCACCGCCGCGACGTCCGCACGAGGGATCGCCCCTCGGCCGACGTGCTCGCCGACCGTCACGCGGCCGGTGCCCGGGTCGTCGGTGAGCTGCCCCGGGCGCACGATCGTCCAGTCCAGCCCGCTCTCGCGCACCGCGTCGTCGGCCTCGCCCTTGGCGGCGAGGTAGACCTGGAAGACGTCGTCGCTCTCGGCGTCGCCCTGGCCGGCGCCCATTGAGGACACGACGACGAACCGGTACGCGCCTGCGAGCTGGGCGCCCGCCGCGAGCAGGACGGCGCCGTCGCGGTCGACGGTCCACTTGCGGGCCGCTCCGGAGCTGGGTCCGGCCCCGGCGGCGAACACCGCGGCGTCGCAGCCGGCGAGCGCCTCAGCCACCTGGGTCGCGGTGCTGTTCTCGAGGTCCAGGACGACAGGAGTGCCGCCCGCCGCGCGGACGTCGTCGGACTGCTCGGGCTTGCGGATCAGGCTGACGGCCTCGTGGCCCGCGTCGGCGAGCTGGCGAGCGAGCAGCAGGGCGATCTTGCCGTGTCCTCCGGCGATGGCGACCTTCACGGGATCCTCCTCGAGCGCGGGTGCGTACGCGTCGATCCTTCCACGCAGCGCGACGCGATCCACGCCGAGCCGTGGTGCGGTGGGCCACGATGCGGCACAATGAGGGGCAGTGCCTGCCGTCGAGGACGTTGGGGAAGGCGGATCTCGATCCAGGAGGCACTGATGAGCAACGCCACCCGGGGTGTCCTGTACGTCCACTCCGCGCCGTCGGCGCTCTGCCCGCACGTCGAGTGGGCGGTGGCCGGCGTCCTTGGCGCGCCCGCGTCGTTGGCGTGGTCGCCGCAGCCTGCCGAGCAGGGCACCTACCGGTGCGAGGTCTCCTGGCAGGGCGGTGCGGGGCTCGCGGCCACGCTGGCGTCGGCCCTGCGCGGCTGGGACCGTCTACGGTTCGAGGTCACCGAGGAGCCGACGTCCCGCAGCGAGGGCGTGCGCTTCTCGTCGACGCCGTCCCTCGGTGTCTTCCACGCGGTGATCGGCCTGCACGGTGACATCATGGTGCCCGAGGAACGGCTCAAGGCGGCGATGGCGAAGGCGTCGCTCGGGACGGCGACGCTCGAGGACGAGCTGGGGCTCCTGCTCGGTCGCCCGTGGGACGACGAGCTCGAGGCGTTCCGGTACGCCGGTGACGGCGCGCCGGTGCGCTGGCTCCACCAGGTCGGCTGAGAGCCGACTCAGCCGATCTCGACGGTGGCGGTGGGGGAGGAGAACCCCTCGCCGACCACCCGGAAGTCCCAGCGGCCCGTCCTGCTCGTCACGATCCACGTGGAGAACGTGCCGCCCTTCCGGGTCTCGAGCGTGACGGGGAAGTCCGACCAGTCTCCGTCGGCCTCCTTGCGCTGGACCTGCAACGTCGCGCCGGAGCCGAGCCCGGGCGCGCGGCCGCTGAACTCGATGCGCTCACCAGGGCTCACCTTGTCGCTGCTCGCGCGGAAGGCCGGCTCCTTCTTCGCGGGCGACGGGCCCGGCGTCGTCGGGGCAGGAGTGGTGGGCTCCGTCTCGGGCTCGTCGGTGGGTTCGGAGGTCGGAGAGCTGGCGACCGGCTCGGCCGGCGGATCCGCCTTGAACCCGAGCGCGCGGATGGCCGACGCCCCGGCGAACCCCATCAGGAGACCGATCGCCACGCCTGCCGCGACCAGACCGAGCACGATCTTGACCGCGAGACGGTTGCGCGCTCCGTCCGCGGTCTCCTTGCTCAGATCCATCCAGGCGCCCCTTCTCGCTGGTCGGCCTCCATCATGACAAATGACGCCACAGAGGACACGCCGGCGGTCGGGGGAGCAGGACTCAGAGGGTCGCGAGCCGGTGCTCGACGTACGCCACGGCGTCCCCGACCGTGCGGAGCGCCACGAGATCGGCGTCCGGCACGGGGAAGCCGAACCGCTCCTCGATGCCGAGCGACAGCTGGACCAGCGCGAGGCGGTCCAGACCGAGGTCGTCGGTGAACGACGACGACAGGCTGAGCGTCGTGCGATCGGCGTCGGGGGCGATCTGGTCGAGGATCGCTCCCAGCTCGTCGACCACGGACGCATCGGACGGGTGCATGCGATCCTCGGCGGGAGACGGTGCTGGAGGCCCGGTCGCGGGCGACGACGGCCGGGTTCGTCGGCCGCACCCGGTGCGGGTGCGGCCGACGAACTCGCAAGGGCGACCCCCGAACGCCCCTGCGAGGCGGTGCTCGTCGCGCGGTCCGTCACCGTCGGCGTACGGCGATGACGACCCCCGTTGTCGTCGCTCTCGCGACTGCCGCGCGAGACGTCGTCCCGATCTCTGCTGGCGGTCCACTCCGATCCGCGTAGGTCGGATCCCCGGCCGTTGCGGCGGGGAGCGGTGCTCCGTCAGCGTCGATCGCGATGGCGTATCGCGAGCACGTGGTCAACATTGCCTCGCCGAACAGGCCAATCACGAAGCGGACTCGACCCAAAATTGCCTGAGGCAGTTGTGGGGTTCCTACAACTGGCGGTGGATTCTGGCCTCGTCGGGCGCCGTGAGCAGGCCGCCGAGCGTCAGACCGACCCTGAGGGTGTACGCGCCACGCGGATTGAGCGGATCCAGCCCGGTGGCCTCGCGGACCTTCCGTAGACGGTAGCGCACGGTGTTGGGATGGACGAACAGCCTCCGCGCAGCGGCCTCGACGGACGCTCCCAGCTCGAGGAACGTGGTCAGCGTCGAGTGCAGGGTCGGGTCGGTGTCCGCGAGGCGCGTGTGGACGAGGTCCACCAGCGTGCGCCGCGCGTGCCCGTCACCGGCGAGCGAGCGCTCCACGAGCAGGTCGTCGGCACGGACCGGTCGCGGCGCGCCCGGCCAGCCCCGGGCGGCTCGGAGGCCTGCCAGCGCCGCCCGTGCCGAGCGGTGCGCGTGGGCGATGTGGTCCACGGCCGGCCCGATCACCACGGCGCCCTCCCCGAAGGCGTCCACGACGGCCGCGCCGGCGTCCTGGAGGTCGGTGACGTCGCCGAGGAGCACGACGAGGCGCTCGAGCTGCACGGACGTCAGGGTCGCCATGCCCGCACCGCGCGCGCGGCGGCGTACCTCCTCGACCACGCCGTCGTCGCCGGCCGTCGGGGGCGGCGCGGACCCGACCAGCACGGTCACGCGGCCCTCCGCCTCCCAGCCCAGCGCCGCTGCCCGCGACCGGATGACCTCCTCCGGCTCGCCGCGGACCACGGCGTCGACGACGAGCGCCTCCATCCGCGCGTCCCACTGCCCGCGCGACTCCGCCGCCCTGGCGTAGACGTCCGCCGTCGCGAAGGCGACCTCCCGCGCGTACGTCGAGACCGCGCGCCGGACCTCCAGGGCGTCCTCCGCGGGGAAGAGCACCTCGATGTGGCGCTCGATGACCTCGATCGTGGTCTTCACCATCGACACGGTCTGGTGCAGTGTCACGTGGCGCGTGAGGGCGCGGGGGGCCGCGCCGAAGACGGTGGCGGTGACGTCCAGCGGGGACGCGCCCGTCCGCAGCCACTCCGCGCACTGCGCGATGCCGGCGTGCGCGATGAGGGAGATCCACGAGCGGTGCTCGGCGTCGAGCTCGTTGAACCACTCGAGGTCGCGCTCCATGGTCGCGATCGCGGCGGTGGTCAGGTCGCCGGACGCCTTGTCCAGCACCTGTGCGTAGCGCTCACGCGTCTCCGGGGTCACAAGGCCCAGGGTAGGTGCAGCGCTGGTCGACGGCCGGTATCCTGGCCCGACTTCCCAGCACGGAGGAGCCCCCCGGATGGACGACCCGATCCCAGGTGACCTGGAGACGCGGTTCGTCACCCTGCACGGCTACCGCCGCGCGTACCGGCTCGCCGGGTCCGGCCCGGCGCTCCTGCTCCTCCACGGGCTCGGCTGCGACTCGACGACCTGGCTGCCGGTGGCCGCGCGCCTTGCCGAGCGGTTCACGGTGGTGGTCCCGGACTTCCTGGGCCACGGGGAGTCGGACAAGCCGCGCGCGGACTACTCGCTCGGCGGCTATGCCAACGCGATGCGCGACCTCCTGACCTACCTGGAGATCGACCGGGTGACCGTCGTCGGCCACAGCTTCGGGGGCGGGGTCGCGATGCAGTTCGCCTACCAGTACCCCGAGCGGACCGAGCGCATCTGCCTCGTCGCCCCGGGAGGGCTCGGCACCGACGTCTCGCCGCTGATCCGGCTGCTCACCGTTCCGGGTGCGGGCCTCGGCCTCGGAGCAGCGACCCTCCCGCCGTTGCGCGGCCCGGTCCGGACCGTCCTCCGTGGTCTCGCCCGCTCGGGCCTGCCGTACACACGCGACCTCGACGAGGTCGCCGACGTCTACCGGCTGCTGTGCGACCCCGGCGCTCGGGCAGCCGTGCGGGCCGTGACGAGCCACGTGGTGGACTGGCGCGGACAGCGCATCACGATGAAGGACCGCGCCTACCTGGCCGAGGTCATCCCGTTCTGCCTGATCTGGGGTGTCGGCGACGTGGTCATCCCGCCGCGGCACGCGCTCGCGGCCCAGCGTCGCTCCCCGCACACCGTCGTCGAGCTGTTCCCCGACTCCGGCCACTTCCCGCACAAGGACGAGCCCGAGCTGTTCGTCGAGGTGCTCACGCGCTTCGTCGACAGCGCGCCGCCGGCGACCTTCCGGCCGCGCCACTGGAGGGCGATCCTCAAGAGCGGGGCACGCGTCGACGGGGCGCAGGACTCCGTCGAGGCCGCGGCCGCGGTCGTCGACCTCACGACCGACGACCTCGGCGCCGCCGGCTAACGAGACTCGCGAGGGAGGCGCTCCGCCGGCCGACGGCGTACGACGCCGTCAGACCGACGGTGCCTCGAGCTCGGCCTCCTGCGCCTGGCGCTCGAGCTTGCGCTTCTTGCGGTAGCCCCGGTTGCCGGTCACCGCGGCGCCGATCGCGATCGACAGGACCGCGATGAGCGCGCCGCCGAAGTCGTCGGCCACGTAGTGCCAGCCGAAGTAGATCGTCGCCAGCACGGTGCCGGTGAAGTAGACCCAGAGCGCGCGCATCAGCCACTTGTTGAGCCCGACGATGCTGAAGAACAGGCACGCGGTGAGCACCACCGAGACGTGGAGCGAGGCGAAGCCCGCGATGCCGTGGATCTTCTCCGTCGCCCACGGGTCGCTCAGGACGTCGTAGCGGGCGTGCGCGAGCGAGCGCTGCAGCGCCGCCACGCCGCTGTCGCCGGGCAGGTCGGCGAAGAGGGACTGGTTGGCGAACACCGGGCCGAGCGTCGGGACGAGGTAGTAGCTCGCCGCCCCGAGGATCCAGTTGAGGCTCAGCGCCGTCGCGTACCAGGCGCCCAGCGAGAGGTTCTTGTTGAGCACGAGAACCGCGGCCAGCGAGACCGGCACGAGCATCAGGTAGGAGACGTAGATCGTCGACAGGATCAGCGCGATGAACCCCGTGCCGAGCAGGTCGTGGAGCAGCAGCGCGGGGTAGTGCCCGAAGAAGAGCCAGTGGTCGATCTTCATCAGGTCGGCGTCGTGCAGCACGTCCTCGCGCACGATCGGCAGGAAGCTCTTGAGGTTGCGGTAGCTCACGTAGGAGACGTAGAACGCGATCAGGCCGAGCGCGGCGTGGACGAGCCGGCCCCAGCTCCACTCCGTGCGCACGATCGTCACCGCGCGCGACCACAGCCCGCGGAAGCTCTTGGTCTGCAGGAAGGCCTGGACGGCGAGGCCACCGCCGATGAAGAGGAGCCCGAGCGCGGGCAGGCGCACGTACGCCGGGCCGAGGAAGCCCTCGGGGTCGCGCATCGGGAGGTCGAGGTAGTAGGACGCCCAGATCGTGAAGACGCCGACGACGACCGAGAAGACCACCAGGAAGGTGTAGGGCCAGCGCAGCACCCGCACCCACGCGGGCGTCCGCTGGACGACCGGCGCCTCGGTCTCGACGAGGGTCGACCCAGGTGCCGGCGGGCTCACGGACCCCGTCGTGGCAGCGTCGAGCGTCGAGTCGTCACGGGGAGCCATGGAGACATTCTAGAGGACGAGGGGTGAACCCCCGGCGAACGTTCTGTGCGTCGGTGGTCACCCCTCGTCTCCGGTACGTCAGGCGTCGCTGCCTTCCTGCGGGACGCCGGCGACCGCGGTCGGGTCGTCGATCTGGAAGCGCGCGTACGCCTCCGCGGCGGTCTCGGGCTTGACCTCGCCGGCGGCGGCGAGGGCCTCGAGGACGCCCACGACGATCGACGCGGTGTCGATCTGGAAGTACCGGCGCGCGGCGGCGCGGGTGTCGGCGAAGCCGAACCCGTCGGCACCCAGCGACGTCCACGCCTGCGGGACCCAGCGGGCGATCTGGTCCGGGACGGCGCGCATGTAGTCGCTGACCGCCAGGACAGGACCACGCGCGTCGGCCAGCGCCCGGGTGACGAACGGCTGCGCCGGCTCGTCGCCGGGAGCGTTGAACGTCGCGCGCTCGGCGGCGTCCGCGTCACGGGCGAGCTCGTTCCACGACGTGACCGACCACACGTGCGCCCGGACGTCGTACTCGTCGGCGAGGATCTGCTGCGCCTCCAGCGCCCACGGCACGGCCACACCCGAGGCGAGGATCTGCGCCTGCGGCGAGTCCTCGCCGCGCTCGGGCGCCTCGCGGTAGCGGTACATGCCCTTGAGGAGCGCCTCCACGTCGAGACCCTCAGGCTCGGCGGGCTGGACGACCGGCTCGTTGTAGACGGTGAGGTAGTAGAAGACGTCCTCGCCGTGCGGGTGCTCCTCGGTCGAGCCGTACATCCGCTGCATGCCGCGCTGGACGATGTGGCTGATCTCGAAGCCGAACGCCGGGTCGTAGTGGATCGCCGCCGGGTTGGTCCGCGCGAGCAGCGGGGAGTGGCCGTCCGCGTGCTGCAGGCCCTCGCCCGTCAGCGTCGTGCGGCCGGCCGTGGCGCCCACGAGGAAGCCGCGCGAGAGCTGGTCGGCCATCGCCCACAGCGAGTCGCCGGTCCGCTGGAACCCGAACATCGAGTAGAAGATGTAGACCGGGATCATCGGCTCGCCGTGCGTCGAGTACGCCGACCCGGCCGCGGTCATCGAGGCGACGGCGCCGGCCTCGCTGATGCCCTCGTGGAGGAGCTGGCCCGCGGTCGACTCCTTGTACGCGAGGAGGATCTTGCGGTCCACCGACTCGTACGACTGGCCGTGCGGGTTGTAGACCTTCGCCGTCGGGAACATCGAGTCCATGCCGAACGTGCGGAACTCGTCCGGAGCGATCGGCACCACGCGCGAGCCCACACCCTTGTCGCGCATGAGGTTGCGCAGCAGGCGGACGAAGGCCATCGTCGTCGCGATCGGCTGGTTGCCGGACCCGCCGCGCAGCTCCGCGTACGTCGCGTCGCCGGGCAGCTCGAGCGGCTTCGACCGGATCACGCGCTTGGGCAGCGAGCCACCGAGCTGGCGGCGGCGCTCGCGCATGTACTGGATCTCGTCGGAGTCCTCGCCCGGGTGGTAGAACGGCGCGAGGTCGGACCCGTCGATCTCCTCGTCGCTGATCGGCAGGTAGAGCCGGTCGCGGAACTTCTTGAGGTCGGCCTTGGTGAGCTTCTTCATCTGGTGGGTCGCGTTGCGGCCCTCCAGCGCGTCGATCGTCCAGCCCTTGATGGTCTGCGCGAGGATCACGGTCGGCTGCCCCGTGTGGTTCATCGCGGCCTCGAACGCCGAGTAGACCTTGCGGTAGTCGTGACCGCCGCGCGGCAGCTTGGAGATCTGGTCGTCGGTGAGGTGCTCGACCATCTTGAGCAGTCGCGGGTCCGCGCCGAAGAAGTGGTCGCGGGTGTAGGAGCCGTCCTCGATCGAGTACGTCTGGAACTGGCCGTCCGGCGTGCGGTTCATCTGGTTGACGAGGACGCCGTCGACGTCGCGGGCGAGCAGGTCGTCCCACTCGCGGCCCCAGATGACCTTGACGACGTTCCATCCGGCACCGCGGAAGGTCGACTCCAGCTCCTGGATGATCTTGCCGTTGCCGCGCACCGGGCCGTCGAGCTGCTGGAGGTTGCAGTTGATGACGAACGTGAGGTTGTCGAGCTCCTCGCGGGCGGCCAGGCCGATCGCACCGAGGGACTCGGGCTCGCCCATCTCGCCGTCGCCGAGGAACGCCCAGACGCGCTGCTCGCTGGTGTCCTTGATGCCGCGGTTCTGGAGGTAGCGGTTGAACCGCGCCTGGTAGATCGAGTTGAGCGCCGCCAGACCCATCGAGACGGTGGGGAACTCCCAGAAGTCGGGCATCAGCCGCGGGTGCGGGTACGACGAGAGCCCCTTGCCCCGGCCGTGGCTGACCTCCTGGCGGAACTTGTCGAGCTGCTCCTCGGTGAGTCGCCCCTCGAGGAACGCCCGGGCGTAGATGCCGGGGGAGGCGTGGCCCTGGATGAAGACCTGGTCGCCGCCACCGGGGTGGTCCTTGCCGCGGAAGAAGTGGTTGAAGCCCACCTCGTACAGGCTCGCGGCGGACTGGTACGTCGCGATGTGGCCGCCGACGCCGAGGCCGGGGCGGTTGGCCCGCGACACCATGACGGCGGCGTTCCAGCGGATGTAGGCGCGGATGCGTCGCTCGACGTCCTCGTCGCCGGGGAACCACGGCTCGCGCTCGGGCGGGATGCTGTTGATGTAGTCGGTGCTGGTGAGCGCCGGCACTCCGACCTGCTTCTCACGTGCCCGCTCGAGGAGGCGCAGCATCACGTAGCGCGCGCGGCCACGTCCGCGTTCGTCGATCATCTCGTCGAACGAGTCGAGCCACTCGGTGGTCTCGTCCGGATCGATGTCGGGGAGCTGGGACGGGAGGCCCTCGTGGATGACGGGGGGCCGCTCGGGTGACTGGGCCACTTCTCGAATCCTTCTCTCGCACAGATCGCGACTGCGCCGGGTGTGCGCAGCGGCGGTGTTCGGCGGCTTCCGGTGGGTCGCCTGCCGTCCACTCTCCATCCTTCCACCGCGTTCCAGTACCCGCGAGTAGCCTCCCGTACCGGCTGACCTGGCGGGACTCTGGCGCGCTCCCTGCCCCCGACGGGCCGAGAGCCGCTAGTGTGTGGCGCCTAGGCAGGAGGAAGCCTGGGGAAGCACATCACTTGGGGAGGCATCGGTGAGCGCCACCGCGCAGGACGCGGACCGTCCGGGGCATGGGGACCGTCTGGGCTTCAAGCCCGACATGGTCGTCCAGGAGCTCGGCTGGGACGAGGACGTCGACGACGCGCTCCGTGAGGCGATCGAGGATCGCATCGGCAGCGAGATGGTGGACGGCGACTACGGCGAGGTCGTGGACGGCGTCGTGCTCTGGTGGAGAGAAGACGACGGCGACCTGGCCGACGCGCTGATGGACTCGCTCCAGGACCTGGTCGAGGGCGGGACCGTCTGGCTGCTGACGCCGAAGGTCGGCCGGCCGGGCTACGTCGACAACGGCGACATCGCGGAGGCCGCGCCGATCGCGGGCCTGTCCACGACGACGACCGCGTCCGCGGGCCCGGACTGGGCCGCCACGAAGCTGTCCACGCACAAGCGCTGAGGTCGCAGCCGCACGCGTCGGCCCGTCCGGGGCGGCGCGGGGAGACGACACGTCCCGCTAGATGTAACTCATGGTTACAATGCGAGCACGTGTCGCCGACTCCCCGAGGTTTGCCATGACGAACGAGCTCCGCGGCCCTGGTCACCACCGTGCCGGAGCCGCAGCGCTGACCCTCGCGACGCTCGCCACCTCCGGCGTCGTCCGTCCGTACGGCCCGCGCGCCCTGGTCGGCGTCGGGCGGTCGCTCGCCCGTTGGGGCACCGGCCTCGCCGGGGGCTACGCGTCGCTGGCCGCGCGGACCCCGCACGCGGTCGCGGTCCACGACGACCTGGGCTCGATCACCTTCGCCGACCTCGGTGCGCAGGCCAACGCGCTCGCCCGCGGTCTTGCCGACCTCGGCGTCGGCGAGGGCGACGGGGTCGCGCTGATGGCCCGCAACCACCGCTGGTTCATCATCACCGCCATCGCGGTCGGCCGACTCGGCGCGGACGTGCTCTACCTCAACACCGCCTTCTCCGGCCCCCAGGCGCGCGAGCTGCTCGAGCGGGAGAAGCCGCGCGTCGTGGTCCACGACGAGGAGTTCGGCGAGGTGGTGGAGGCGGTGCCGTCCGACGTCGTGCGGGTCGTCGCCTGGACGGACACGCCGACCCCGCGGTCGGTGGCCGCACTCGTGGCCGACCACCCGGGGACGGAGCCGCCCGTCCCCAGC
Source organism: Mumia spirodelae (assembly GCF_050632745.1). NCBI lineage: Bacteria > Bacillati > Actinomycetota > Actinomycetes > Propionibacteriales > Nocardioidaceae > Mumia > Mumia spirodelae. The sequence goes on from NZ_JBODSD010000001.1 coordinate 1,467,602, forward strand.
CGCGAGGGCCACTCGGTCATCCTGACCTCGGGCACCACCGGTGCGCCGAAGGGCGCGAGCCGGGGCTCGGGCTCGATCAGCGCCGGGGCTGCGCTGCTGTCGCGGATCCCGCTGCGCGCCCGGATGACCGTGCACGTGGCCGCTCCGCTGTTCCACACGTGGGGCTGGGGCCATCTCAACCTCGCGATGCTGCTCGGCTCGACGCTCGTGCTGCGTCGCCGTTTCGAGCCGCGCGACTTCCTCGAGACCCTCGCGAGGCAGCGGTGCGACGCGGCGGTCGTCATCCCGGTGATGCTCCAGCGCGCGCTCCAGCTGCCGCCAGACGAGCTCGACACGTACGACCTGAGCGGGCTGAAGGTGGTCGCCGCCAGCGGCTCGGCGCTCCCCGGCGACCTCGCCACGGCCTGGATGGACCAGTTCGGCGACAACCTCTACAACACCTACGGGTCGACCGAGTGCGCCTGGGCGACGATCGCGCGCCCGGCGGACCTGCGCGCCCACCCCGGGACGGCGGGCGCACCGCCGATCGGGACGGTCGTCGCGCTGTACGACGGCGAGGGGCGGCCGGCGTCGGGGTCGGAAGGGCGCATCTTCGTCCGCAACGGCCTGCCGTTCGAGGGCTACACCAACGGCACCGGCAAGGAGGTCCGCGACGGGCTGATGTCGACCGGTGACGTCGGCACGCTGCGCGACGGGCTGCTCTTCGTCGAGGGTCGCGACGACGAGATGATCGTCTCCGGCGGCGAGAACGTCTACCCGCAGGAGGTCGAGGACTGCCTGGCGCGTCACCCGGCGGTGCTCGAGGTCGCCGTCGTGGGCGTGGAGGACGCCGAGTTCGGGCACCGCCTGGCGGCGTGGGTGGCGCTGCGCCCGGGAGCCGCGGCGAGCGAGGACGAGCTGAAGGCGCACGTCCGCGAACGCCTCGCTCGTTACAAGGTTCCGCGCGAAGTACGCTTCGTGGACGAGCTGCCGCGCAACGCGACCGGCAAGGTCCTCAAGCGTCGGCTGACCCCCACGGACGAGAGCGAGTGACTTCCCTCCATGACGATCGAGATCGGTACCCCCGCCCCGGACTTCACCCTCAAGAACCAGCACGGCGAGGAGGTGTCGCTGTCGGCGCGCAAGGGCAAGAAGACGCTCGTCGTCTTCTACCCGTTCGCGTTCAGCGGGATCTGCACCGGTGAGCTGTGCGAGCTCCGCGACAACCTCGCGGCGTTCAACGACCTCGGGGCCGAGGTGCTCGCCGTCTCCTGCGACCCGATGTTCGCGCTGCGCGCGTTCGCGGAGCAGGACAAGCTGAGCTTCTCCCTGCTGAGCGACTTCTGGCCGCACGGTGCGGTCGCGTCGTCGTACGGCGTGTTCGACGAGGCTCGCGGGTGCGCGCTCCGCGGCAGCTTCCTGGTCGACGAGGAGGGTGTCGTGCGCTGGAAGATCGAGAACGGTCTCCCCGACGCGCGCGACCTCTCGGGCTACCTCGGGGCACTGGAGGAAATCTCTGCATGACCTCCCGCGCAGCCCTGGATCTGTGCAAGACTGAGTAACGCGTGGCCGCTGGTGACCCGAGACGCCAGCGGCCACGCCTCTGTCCTCAGCCGGCGGTGCCATCGGGTAGTGTGAGGCGCCGCACGCGGACCATCGCGGGCGTTTCCGGGCGCATAGCTCAGCGGTAGAGCACCTCGCTTACAACGAGGCGGTCGGGGGTTCGATCCCCTCTGCGCCCACCTCATCCCGCGGCCCGACTCCGGGCCGTCGCTGCGACGTCGCCGAACGTTCGGTCGACGGTCACTGCGTCCGACCCTCGGCGCGACTAGTCTCGTGGGAGGATCCGCGACGACACAGGGGGACCGTCGATGTCCGACGCGATGCGCGCTGCCACCGTCACGAGCTTCGGCGCTCCGCTCGAGGTGAAGGAGTGGGAGCTCCCCGTGCCCGGGCCGGGCGAGGCCCTCGTGCGGGTGCTGACGACGGGCGTGTGCCACACCGACCTCCACGCCGCGCACGGCGACTGGCCGGTCCGTCCCGAACCCCCGTTCATCCCGGGCCACGAGGGCGTCGGTGAGGTCGTGGCGGTCGGCGAGGGCGTCGACGACCTGAGTCCGGGCGACCTCGTCGGCAACGCGTGGTTCTGGTCCGCCTGCGGGAGGTGCGAGTTCTGCCGCTCGGGGTGGGAGACGTTGTGCCCTCAGCAGAAGAACGGCGGCTACTCGGTCAACGGCTCGTTCGGCGACCACATGCTGGTCGACGCCACGTACGCACCGCGCATCCCCGCCGGTGCCGACCCGGTCGAGGTCGCGCCGGTGCTCTGCGCGGGCGTCACCGTCTACAAGTCCCTCAAGACGACCGAGGCACGCCCCGGACAGTGGGTCGCGATCTCCGGCATCGGCGGGCTCGGCCACGTCGCTGTCCAGTACGCCCGTGCGATGGGGATGCGGGTCGTGGCCGTCGACGTCGCCGACGACAAGCTCGAGCTCGCGACGCGACATGGCGCCGAGCTCGTGGTGAACGCCCGCAGCGAGGACCCGGTCGCGCGGATCCAGGACGAGATCGGCGGCGTCGACGGCGTCGTCGTGACGGCGGTCAGCCCCGCGGCGTTCAGTCAGGCCATCGGGTTCTCCAAGCGCGGGGGCACGATCTCGTTCGTGGGTCTGCCGCCCGGCGACTTCGCCACGCCGATCTTCGACGTCGTCCTCAAGGGCCTGACCCTGCGTGGCAGCATCGTCGGGACGCGACAGGACATGGCGGAGGCCCTCGACTTCTACGCCCGCGGCCTGATCCACCCGACGGTGACCACGCGCGAGCTCGGGGAGATCAACGACATCTTCGACGAGATGGAGCACGGGAGGATCGACGGTCGCGTCGTGATCGAGTACTGAGCAGCGAGGTCGTGCAGTCGGCGCGACGCCGGGGCGCAGGGGCGCCGCGTGACGTCGTGCGGTGGGCCGAGTCAGGTCGCGGTCCGGTGCTCGTCGGCGTCCTGGCGCTGACGGCCCTGTTCCGCCTGCCCTACGTGTGGTCGCCGCTGTCCTCCGACGAGGGCGGCTTCCTCCTCGTCGCGCACCAGTGGGGCACCACCGACGGCTCGCTGTACGGCAACCAGTGGGTCGACCGCCCGCCCGGCCTGCTCGTGCTCTTCCGCCTGGCCGATCTCGGGTCGGGCCTGCTGGGCGACCGGGTCGCGCTCCGGCTGGTCGCGCTCGTGCTCGCCCTCGTCGCCGTGGCCGCGGCGTGGTTCGCGGGGCGGGTCGTCGGCGGCGCCCGTGGTGCTCTCGCCGCGTCGCTCGTCATGGCGGCGGTGACCTCGACGCCCGTCTTCAGCGGGCCTCGCCTGATGACCGCGATGCCGGCGGTCACCTTCGTCACGGTGTGCGTCGCGCTGACGCTCGCCGCGACGTACGAGGCGACGACGCCGCGTGCCCGGGCATCCCTGGCGGCGGCCGCGGGCGTGGCCGGGGCCACCGCGCTGATGATGAAGCAGAACTTCGCCGACGGGTTCGTCTTCGCCGCCGTGCTGTGGCTCCTGGTCGGCCGTCGCGGGTGGAAGCTCGCCGCGGCCTGCGCCGCCGGGGCGGCGCTGCCGCTGCTCGCGACGCTGTGGTGGGCCGCGGCAGGTCCTGGCGTCGGAGCGCTCTGGGAGGCGATGTACGGCTTCCGCGAGCAGGCGGTCGGGGTGATCCTCGGCTCGAGCACCGTCGGCCCGGAGGCGCGGATGCGGGTGTTCGCGCTCGCCCTCCTCGGCAGCGGAGCGGTCTTCCTCGCCGCGGTCACCGTCTGGGCCGGGGTGCGCGAGCGTCGTCGCCCGATCGCGGTCGCCACGCTGGCGGTCGCGGCGTACGCGGTCGTCGGCATCGCCGGGGGCGGCTCCTGGTGGCGCCACTACGCGCTGCAGCTCGCCCTCCCGCTGAGCCTCGGCGCCGCGCTCGCGATCCGCAGCGGACTCGTGCGGGTCGTGCGGGTGACCGTCGGGCTGACCCTGGTCTCGACGCTCGTGGGCGTGCTGTGGCTCGCACCGGCCGCGGTCCAGGGGCGCCCGTCGAGCGGGACGGCCGTGGGCGAGTGGATCCGCGAGCGGGCGGTGGCCGGCGACGCGGGGCTCGTCGCGTACGGGTCTCCGCAGGTGCTGCGGGTGGCCGGGCTGTATGCCCCGTACCCGTACTCCTGGAGCCTGCCCGTCCGCGTGCGCGACCCCGACCTCGAGCAGATGACCGCGCTGCTCGACGGGGCGCACGCGCCGGAGTGGCTGGTCGAGATGGGCTCCTTCACGTGGTGGGGCATCGACACCGCGGCGTTCGACGACGCCGTGGCGACCCGCTACCGCGAGGTGGCCGACGTGTGCGGGCACCGCGTGTTCCTCCGGGCCGACGTCGTCCGCGACCTGGGGGCGACGACGTGGTGCCCCAGCCTGTACGGACGCACGACGCCGGAGTCGTAGGGTGGCGGGCGTGAGCGACCTGCACGTGCGCGACGTCATCAGCCTGCTCGACACGTGGTACCCGCCGGGCCACGCCGACTCCTGGGACGCGGTGGGGACGTCGGTCGGCGACCCCGACACGCCGCTGCGTCGGATCCTCCTCGCCGTCGACCCCGTCCGCGCGGTGGTCGACGAGGCGGTCGCGTACGAGGCCGACCTGGTCGTCACGCACCACCCGCTGCTCCTCAAGGGCGTGCACTCGGTCGCGGCCACGACGCCGAAGGGCCGCGTGGTCACCGACCTCGTCCGCCACGGGATCACGCTGCACACCTGCCACACCAACGCAGACTCGCCCGCGCTCGGCGTCTCGGACTCGCTCGCCCGGGCGATCGGGCTCACCGACCTCGTCCCGCTCGACGCCGACCCGGTCGACCCGCTCGACGCGTGGGTGGTCTACGCCCCGCGGGAGGCGGCCGAGCGCGTCGCCGCGGCGATGCACGACGCGGGAGCAGGCGCGGTCGGCGACTACGACCGGTGCCAGTTCGTCACCGACGGCACGGGCTCGTTCCGTCCGGGAGACGGCGCCTCGCCGGCGATCGGCGGGATCGGCGCGGTCGAGCACGTCGAGGAGACGCGGATCGAGATGGTCGCCGCGCGCCGGCTGCGCGGCGCCGTCCTCGCGGCCGCCCGGGCCGCGCACCCGTACGAGGAGGTCGCCTACACGGTCACCGAGATGGCCGACGTCGCGGACGAGGGCCGGGGGAGCGGTCGCGTCGGGACGCTCGTGGAGCCGGTGCCGCTGTCGCGGTTCGTCGCGCAGGTCGTCGCCGCGCTGCCGGCGCACCACAGCGCGGCGCGGGTCGCGGGAGATCCCGAGGCGACCGTGCGCAGAGTGGCCGTGTGCGGCGGCTCGGGAGACTTCCTGCTCGACCGTGCGCGCGCCGCCGGCGTCGACGCGTACCTCACGTCGGACCTGCGGCACCACCCCGTGTCCGAGCTGCGCGAGCACCCCGACGCCCCGGCGGTCGTCGACGTGCCGCACTGGGCCGCGGAGTGGACCTGGCTCCCGGTGCTGGCCGACCGGCTGCGCGGCTGGCTCGACGCGCAGGGGAGTACGGTGCAGGTCCAGGTCTCGACCGTCGTCACCGACCCGTGGACGTCGCACCTCGGGTGGTCGGAGTAATACGGTGGAGCCCCGGTCATGTCCAGCGGTACGCGCGCACCCGTCCGTACCCGTCAGAGGAGCCCACGCTGAAAGCTGACCCGTTCGACCAGCTCGCCCTGCTCGAGGTCCAGGGCCTCGACTCGCAGCTGTCGCAGCTCGCCCACCGCCGCAAGAACCTGCCCCAGGTCGCGACGCTCGAGCAGCTGCGCCAGGAGCGCGAGTCGGTGCACGCGCGCAGCGTGCGGGCCCAGACCACGGTCGCGGACCTGACGTCCGACCAGACCAAGGCCGACCAGGAGGTCGCCAACGTCCGCGCCCGGCGCGACCGCGACCAGACGCGGCTCGACTCGGGGCAGGTCACCAGCCCGAAGGACCTCCAGAGCCTGCAGAACGAGATCGTCGCGCTCGACCGGCGCATCGCCTCTCTCGAGGACGACGAGCTCGAGGTGATGGAGGAGCTGGAGGCGGCCCAGACCGAGCTCGCCGCGGCGACCGACGCGCTGGCCTCGCTCGACGCGCGCATCGCCGACGAGGTGGCGGCGCTCGAGGAGTCGACCAGCGAGATCGACGCGTCCGCCGAGGCGGTGCGGGCCGAGCGGGGCGCGGCGGTCAGCCGGGTCGCCGAGCCGCTGCTCACGCTCTACCAGAAGGTCCGCGCCAGCCACGGCGGCGTCGGTGCGGCCGCGCTGCGGCACAAGCGCTGCGAGGGGTGCCGGCTCGAGATCAACGGTGCCGACCTGCGCGAGATCGCCGGCAAGCCGAGCGACGAGGTGCTGCGCTGCCCCGAGTGCGACCGGATCCTCGTCCGGACCACCGAGTCCGGTCTGTGAGCGCACCGCGGCGGGTCGTCATCGAGGCCGACGGCGGCTCGCGCGGCAACCCCGGGCCGGCGGCGTACGGAGCGGTGCTGCGTGACGCGGACACCGGGGAGGTCGTCGCGCAACGGGCGGAGACGATCGGGATCGCGACCAACAACGTCGCCGAGTACAGCGGGCTCATCGCCGGGCTCGAGCTCGCCGCGGAGCACGCGCCCGGGGCCGAGGTCGAGGTCCGGATGGACTCCAAGCTGGTCATCGAGCAGATGGCGGGCCGCTGGAAGGTCAAGCACCCGGACATGGTGCCGCTCGCCCGGCGCGCGCGTGAGCTGGCTCCGTCGGACGTGGAGTGGACCTGGGTGCCCCGCGAGCGCAACAAGGCCGCGGACGCCATCCTCAACGACGCGCTCGACGCGGCGGCGGGCAAGCCCGCACGGCGTTCCACAGGGGACGCGGTCCGTCCTGCGGGGGATGCCGCGCCGGACGGTGCCACGGACGCGCGCCAGGGTGCGCGCAACCCGATGGTCGGCTGGCGCGACCCGCTCGCGGACCCTCCGACCACGCTGACCCTGGTCCGCCACGGCGCGACCGACAGCACGCTCGCGAAGGTGTTCTCGGGAGCGGGCGGGGCCGATCCGGGCCTGAACGACGTGGGTCGGGCACAGGCGCACCGCGCAGCGGCGTACGTGTCGCGCGAGGGCGCGGACGCTGTCGACGCGGTCCTCAGCTCACCGCTGCGCCGCTGCCGCGAGACCGCCGAGGTGCTCGCGAACGACCTCGGCGTCGAGGTGGTCGTCGAGGACGGGTTGATCGAGGCGGCGTTCGGCGACTGGGACGGCCTGACCTTCGCGGAGGTGCAGGAGCGCGACGGCGACGGCCTCGACGCGTGGCTCCGCTCGACGTCGGTCGCGCCCCCGGGCGGGGAGTCGTACGACACGGTCTTCGCGCGCATCCAGAAGCTGCAGCGGCGGCTCGTGGCGTCGTACGGCGGCAAGCACGTCGTGCTCGTGAGCCACGTGACGCCGATCAAGATGTTCGTGCGGCTGGCCCTGGATGCGCCGATGCCGGTGATCCACCGGCTCGAGCTGCAGCCGGCCTCGGTGAGCACGGTGCGCATCTGGCCCGACGGCATCGCGACGCTCCGCGCGTACGACGTCGTCCCCGACTGACGGTCTCGTCCCCGATTCGTGCAGCTGGTCAAGGAATCCGGTCAGAGGTTCCTTGATTTCCTGCACAAATCGGGGACGGGGCGGGGGCGTCAGACCTCGGTCACCACGACGTCGAGACGGCTCCCGTGCTGCTCGACGGTCCAGCCGAGGTCCCGCAGGACGTCGGCGAGGGCGGACACCGTACGAGGCGAGGCGCCTTCGGCGAGGAGCGCCCGCACGATGCGCCCCTTCGTCGCCTTGTTGAAGTGGCTCACGACGGTGCGCCGCCCGACCGACTCGTGCAGGACGCGCACGGTCGCGATCCGCTCCTTCGGCCCGTCCGGCTTCCACAGCGCCGCGTACGTCGAGGACCGCAGGTCGACCAGGAGTCCCGACCCGACCACCCCGGCCACCACCGGCCCGAGCTGGTCGCGCCACTGGCTGGCGATCGTGCCGAGCTCGGGAAGCGTCACGTTGCCCGAGAGCCGGTACGCCGGGATCCGGTCGGCGGGCCGCACGAGTCCGAAGAGCGCGCTCGCGAACGCCAGGGACCGGCTCGCGCGTCGCCGTGCGGCCGGGTCGAGCGTGCCGAGGTCCAGCGCGGCGTACAGGACGCCGTCGTAGACCGCGTCCGCCCGTGCCGTCGGCTGGGTCCACAGCGTGGCGTCGCGCGCGAGGGCGTCGGCCTGGGTCGGTCCGAGCCCGAGGACGTCGGCGGCCTTGTCGGGGTCGCTGCTGCAGAGCTCGACGAGCGTGTCCGCGATCCGGCGCCGCGTGGCGGTGAGCTCGGGGAACGACAGCGTGCCCAGGTCGAGCGGACGACCCCGCCGGGGGACGGACTTGCCTTCGGACGGCGGGAGGAGGACCAGCACGGGCCGATCCTACGGAGCGCACCGCGACCGGCTCGCGTCGCCCCGCGCGGGGACCTCCGCTCTCCTAGGGTGAATGTCATGACGCGCGCGTACTACTCGGTCGACTCCGCCGCCGTGCCCGCTCTCGAGGGCCGTATCGACGCCATCGCCGAGGAGCTGGGGGTCGACGCCGAGTTCCCGCCGGAGGTCCTCGCGGAGGCGGCGGCGTCGGCCGAGCAGGTCGAGCTGCCGGACCTCGACCGGACGGACCTCCCGCTGCTCACGATCGACCCGCCGGGCGCACGCGACCTCGACCAGGCGATGTTCATCGAGCGCAGCGGCGACGGGTGGACGGTGCACTACGCGATCGCGGACGTGGCGTCGTACGTCGCCCCGGGCGGCGCCGTCGACCGCGAGGCGCACCGGCGGGGTCAGACCCTGTACGCGCCGTCGCGCCGGATCCCGCTGCACCCGCCGGCGCTGTCGGAGGACGCGGCGAGCCTGCTCCCCGACGTCGTACGCCCGGCGGTGCTGTGGTCGATCGACCTCGACGCCGAGGGCGGGCAGCGCGACGTGCGGGTCGAGCGGGCACGGGTCCGGAGCACGGCGCAGCTCGACTACGAGGGCGTGCAGGGGCAGGTCGATGCGGGCACCGGACCGGAGACGCTGGCGCTGCTGCGCGCGGTGGGGGAGCGGCGGCAGGCCCTCGAGGTCGAGCGCGGAGGCGTGAGCCTGCCGCTTCCGACGCAGGAGATCGAGCGCAGCGACGACGGGTCGTGGTCCCTGACGTTCCGCAAGCCGGTCGCGTCCGAAGGCTGGAACGAGCAGATCTCGCTGCTCACCGGGATGGCGGCCGCCGGGCTGATGCTGGAGGCGGAGGTCGGGCTCGTCCGTACGCTGCCGCCTGCGGACGAGCGGGGCCTCCGGCGGCTGCGCCGCGCTGCGCGCGGTCTGGGGATCGCGTGGCCCGAGGGGACGTCGTACCCCGAGTTCGTCCGCACCCTCGACCCCGCGCTGCCTCGGCACGTCGCGATGCTGGAGGCGTGCACCGGGCTGCTGCGCGGGGCCGGCTACGTCGCGTTCGACGGGGCCGCTCCGGAGTACGCGGAGCACAGCGCGATCGCCGCCCCGTACGCGCACGCGACCGCACCGCTGCGCCGCCTCGCCGACCGGTACGTGAGCGAGGTCTGCCTCGCGGTGAGCGCCGGCACCGAGGTGCCCACGTGGGTCCGGTCGGGTCTGCCGGACCTGCCCGAGGTGATGGCGGGGACGGGGCGCCTCGCCTCGTCGTTCGACCGCGCGGTGCTCGACCTCGTGGAGGCGGTCGTGCTCGCCGGTGCGGTGGGGCAGACCTTCACCGGGGCCGTGATCGACGCCGACGACCGGGACGAGACCCGCGGCACGGTGCTGCTCGACGACCCGGCCGTGGAGGCGCCGGTCGAGGGTACGGCGCCGCTGCCGCTCGGCGACGCCGTCACGGTCGTGCTGGAGCGGGCCGACCCGGACGCTCGCGCCGTACGGTTCCGTCTCGCGCCGTAGCTGCGTCCCAACCCGCCGCGCGTTGGTGGGGGCGGGGGGGGGCGGGGGGTCCCCCGGGCGCCACCAACGGGGCGTGAGGAGGCGCTGGCGCGGGCGTGAGGGGCCGCGTCAGAGCCAGCCTGCGCCCTCCGCCACGAGCCACACGCCGAAGACCGCGAACAGCGCCGACGCGCCGTACTTGATGACCTTCTCCGGCAGCTGCTTGCCGAGCCACGCGCCGAGCAGGATCGCGAGCGCGTCCGCGGCGACCATGCCGAGCGTGCTGCCGATCCAGGTCCCGAGCCAGTTCTCCTGCGTCGCCAAGGTGATGGTCGCCAGCATGGTCTTGTCGCCCAGCTCGGCCAGGAAGAACGCACCGCCGACGGCCCACACCGCAGCACCGGTGCTGCGCTGCGCCTTCTCGCGCTCGTCGGCGCTGAGCTCGTCGCCGCGCAGCGTCCACGCCGCGAAGAACAGGAACGCGAGCCCGGCCGCGAGGGTGATCCACTGCTGCGCGTCCGCGAAGGCCTCACCGACCCAGAAGCCGATGCCCACCGACACGAGGTGGACGACGGCGGTGGCGACGGTGATGCCGATCAGCACGTCGCGGGGGCGGTAGCGGGTGGCGAACGTCATCGCCATCAGCTGGCTCTTGTCACCGAGCTCGGCGATGAAGATGACCGCGGTGCTCAGCAAGAACGCGTACAACATGAAAAAGGGCTCCTCGTCACCTGGACGAAGAGCCTCCGGGAGCGCCTTCGACCAGGCACGTCCATAGGGTCGTGTCGCTGGCCGAAAGTCTCGTCCGCGTCACCGAGGTGACGCCTTCCGCACCGGACCCGAAGGTCAGTGTGTCGACACGGATGTTGGGGACTACTCCCTTTCGCGGTGCCCAGTCTAGGTGGTGGCGAAGCGCGGACCAAATGCGGGGTGCCGCCCGCGGTCCGCTACTGTGGCTGACGCGGATGAGTCGGCCGGGCGGCCGCGTCGTCGTCGGTGCGCACCGACGACGCCGAGGAAGGTCCGGACTCCACAGAGCACGGTGGTGGGTAACGCCCACCCACGGTGACGTGCGGGACAGTGCCACAGAGAGCAGACCGCCAGCGGCCTCACGCGACGCGTGAGGTGCGGGTAAGGGTGAAAGGGTGGGGTAAGAGCCCACCAGCGCCCCGGGTGACCGGGGCGGCTAGGTAAACCCCACCGGGAGCAAGACCAAGAAGGGCCTCCGGGCCCGCGCAGGCGCTGACGCTGCTCGCCGAGCCTGCGGGTAGGTCGCTGGAGCGTCGCGGTGACGCGGCGCCGAGAGAGATGGTCGCCGGGGTGGGTTGACACCCTGACAGAATCCGGCCTACAGGCCGGCTCATCCGCCCCCGCGGGGTCGTACGGCCGCCACCGCCCTGGACGACCGGGCGGCCGTCCAGGGCGGTGGGCGTCAGTCGTCGTACGCCTCCAGCTCGACCACGCGGCTGTACGCATGGTCGTTCGTGTCGGTGATCGACAGCCGTAGAGCCGTCGCCCGCACCCGGTCGAAGCGCGACTCCAGCGTCGCCCTCTCGGTGTTGTCGCGGACCTCGTCGACCGTGACCCACTCCCCGTCGACGAGCGCCTGCACGTCGTAGTCACGCAGCCCGAACGTTGCGACGGGGTTCGTGCCGTTGTCGACCGTGCGCACCACGGCCCGCGAGAGCGAGACCGGCGAGGTCCACGTCAGGGTCAGCGTGTCCGGCCACGCCGCCCGGGTGGCGTCGTTCCAGCCGTTGCCGGCGTTCCAGACCGCGTAGTCGGACTGACCGGCGACGGAGCCGTCGTTGACGGTGCTCACGCGGAAGTTCGCGTGCGTGCTCGACGCCGAGGCGGTCGCGCGCCGTGCGAGGTTGGCGCCTGCCGGTGCAAAGACGCCGAGATCGATCACCTGGGTGTTGTTCCCCGGCTGCGACGTGTAGTAGCCCGCGGTGATCCGTGCGCGGACGAACCGGGCCTTGACCGGCTCGAACGACGTCACCGCGCCGGCCTTCGGCGCGTCGACGACGTCGGCGACGGTCTTCCAGCGACGCCCGTCGGCCGAGGTCTGGACCTCGTACGTCCGCGGGCCGTACTCGGTGCGCCCGATCAGGCGCAGGGCGCTCACCGTGGTGGGAGCCCCGAGGTCGACGCCGAGCGTCTCCGGTCGTTGCGGGGTCGGTGCCTGGCCGGGCACGTTGCCGCCCGACACCCAGAACGTCGCCGCGCTGTCGTCGGTGGTCCCTGTCGCCGGGTAGCGGTCCTGCGCCGAGCTCGAGAACGTCCGCGGGAAGGGGCTGCCGAGCGCGTTGGCTGCGAGGTCGTCGGAGTGGACCAGCCGCACCGTCGCGTCGCCCGAGGTCCCGTTGTTGCCCTGCACACCGACGTCGAGCACGGACTCGCCGCTGGCGGCTGCTCCCCGCACAGTCACCACGACGGTCTTCGACTCGCCTCCCCGGAGCTCGACCTGCCGTGGCGCGTCCACGACGGTCGCCGTGCCCTCGACGGTGGGGGAGAGCGCGACGCGTACGGCACGCTCGGACCCGTTGCGCAGGCGGATCCGCGCCTGGTTCGTCCCGCCGGCCGCGACCGGGAGGGCGCGGTCCAGGGCCTCCGCGTAGAGGCTGGACCCGCCGTCGTACGGGGCGATGCGGACCGGCCCGAGCAGTCCGTAGTCGGACCGCGCCCGGCCGCTGGCCCCGGTCCCCGGAGCGACGCGGACGGCGTTGAGGAGCGTGGACGCGACCCGGACGGTGACGGTGTTGCTCCCGACCCGCAGCGCCGAGCCGACCTCGACGTGCCGGAGGTCCTGCGGGTCGACGAGGCCGAGGTCCTTGCCGTTGACGGACACGCGGACGGTGTCGACCGCTTCGCCGAGGTCGAGGTAGGCACCTGTCACGCGGGACCAGCCTCGGTCCAGCGTGAACGACGTCGTGTAGGTGCCGATGCCGGACACGTCCGAGAGGTTCGTCGCGTAGCCGGCGCCAGGCGTGATCGCGGACCAGGCCGGCAGCGTGCCGTCGGCGGACGCCGTCAGGTCCACCGGCGGCAGCGGCGTCTTCGCCGTGTCGCCGGCCTTGCCGGAAGCGCCTGGGCCCCATCCCTCGACGGCGAGGCTCCAGTCGGCCAGGGCGACGGGCGCCGCTGGGGCGTCCTTGCCGCCGCTCGCGGCACCGGGTGCGTCGTCGCGTCCGTGCGCGCCGAACCCGCCGTCGCGTCGCGTGCTCAGGGCGACGACCGTCGCATCCGCGGCGGCGAGGTCGACGTCGACCAGGGTGCGGCCGCCACGGGTGCGGTAGTCGCGGATCGGGGTGATCGTGCCCTTCCACGTGTCCAGCAGGTACGGCTTCCCCGCGCCCTCGAGCGCGACGGTCTGCTCCGCCGGGGCGCTGGTCTGGTTGAAGAGGTAGTAGTAGTTCGTGGTGTCGTCCTCGCGGCGGACGCTCAGGATGTCGGCGGACGCCTCGGTGTGGGCGGCCGCCGGCTCGATCCCGGCACGCTCGAGGGCGGCCGGGACGTCGTCCATCTCGTCGACGCGGACCACACGTCGCGACCCCGTGAGGTCCGCCATGACCTGGCGAAGCTCACGGCTCTCCGCGTCGGCGGAGTGGAGACCCGGGGTCGTCCGCGGCAGGTCGCCGACCACCACGAGCGTCAGCCCGTCGCGGACGAGACCGGCGATCCTACGGGCGGTCTCGAGCGGCATCGCCCGCTGCTCCTTGAGCACGAGCGCGCCGTACGCGCTGGTCGCGGGGAACAGTCGTCCGCCCCGCACGCGCGCGTCGTCGCGGGAGAGGTGGGCCGGGCTGACGTACTCGTAGGTGTAGCCGTCCGCGGCGAGCGCGGAGGTCGAGGACAGCATCGACTGCTCGCCGGCGCCGGTGGTGCCGTGGCCGGGAAGCCCGTAGTCCTCCCAGTAGACGCCCACGTCGTAGCGCGGTGCGCCTTGGCGCAGCACGAGCTGCATCCGTGCGAGGTTGTCGTTCACGGGGCGGTAGTCGGTCCAGCTCGGACCGCCCTTCGCGCCGAACGCCTCGGCGAACGAGGTGTTGCCCCCGTACGTCATGCCCGGCCAGCGGGTCTGCTCCGAGGTGCCCTCCGGGCCCCGGATGCGGTGCGGGTATCCGTGCCAGACGACCTGGGTGACGCCGCCGGCGTAGCCGCGGTAGACCGCCTGGAGGTTCCCGGGATCGGTCGCGCCACCGGCGCGGGTGTCCCAGACCTTCTCACGGGTCGCGCAGCACTCGTTGGACACGACCTTGCTGCCGCTGCGGTGCGCGCCGACGGCAAGGAGCTTGTAGTCCTCGATGTTGTGGTTGAACGCGAGCGACTCGCCTTCGGGCACGTCGACGAAGGCTGCGACGTCGGGGGTGTCGACCGGGTGCCCGTACGGCTGCACGCGCAGCCTCATCCCGTGCGAGTGGGCCCACTCGCGGAGGCCGGTCATCCGGACGTCCCGGTAGAGGTCGCTCCAGGTCTGGCGGTAGTCGCGGCGGACGCGGTCGCCGACCCCGTCGGCGAAGTCGAAGAACGTCGCTGCAGACCGGCCTTGCGCCCCGGCGCCGGCGATCGCGGGGAGGTCGCGCAGCGGCGAGTACCCGCGCCGCTCCTCCCACTGGTCGGCGAAGTCCCAGGTCCACTTCTGGGTGTTGCCGATCTCCAGCGAGTCCTCGTACAGGTCGACGCGGCCGACGCGCCGGATGGCGTCGCCGACCTCGGTCGTGAGGACCTTCTCGTCGTAGAAGTCGGTCGTCGCCTTCACGCCCTGGGCGCTGAGGTGGTCCAGGTAGTAGTTCGGGCCGGAGGCGCTCAGCCCGGTGAGCCGGTCGCCTGCGGCCGTCTGCCGGAACGTGATCAGCGCATAGGTGTCGTCGGATCCACCGGGGAAGGTGTAGGCGAGCGTGCCGTCGTCGGCGACCTCACCGGTCACCTCCACGACCGAGTCGTGGTCGAGCAGGCGCGGACCGCTCTGCTGTGTCCCGCACGCCGCGTCCGTGCAGCGGGCGACGAGGGCGGTGACGAGCGTGGTCTCCGCACCGGCGGGCGGCGCGGGCGTCAGGTTGGTGGGCAGAGCGCCCGAGCGCGTCGAGCCGCCCGCGCCGAACTCGTACGCGAACACCAGCTGCTGCGCGGCGCGGGGATCGTTCACGTCGTTCACGGACGGCACGATCGCGGGCCAACGGGGGCCGACGGTGAGGTCGAGGCCCAGGTCGAGCTCGTCGGCAGCCTCGAGCATCGTGAGCACCTTGTCCGTCCAGCGCGTGGTGCCCCAGGCGTACTGGTCGAGGAAGCTCTGGCTGGTGGTGCCCGAGCCCTGGAAGGTGAAGGCCGCCACCTCCGCACCACCGGCGCCGGCGGCGCGCATGTCGGCGAGCTCGGCGCGCAGCTGGTCGTCGTCGGTGTAGGCCTGTGGCATCCACCACCGGTACTTCGGCCGTACGGCGGCCGGCGGGTCGGCGAAGGTGCTCGCGGTGAGGCGGGGGGCCAGCGCCTCCGCGGTGCCCCCTCCCGTCGTCGGGCTCGTGGCCGTCGTGGTCGCCGGGACGGCGGGCGCGGCGGCGACCAGCACTCCGGTGACGAGCGCCGCGGCTGCGGCGAGGTGGATCGGACGCGTCAGACGCGCTCGCGACATGGTCCCTCCGGAGGATCGTCGTGTGACGTGGGCAACAGATTGAATCGATACAATCGCCCAGACGACACGAGCGTCAACGACGTGTCCAGATCTGGCCACGGAGGGAGTCGTCGTCGCTCGCGACGACGACGTGGCGCGGGTACGGCCGCGTCAGCGGCGTGCGGCGCCGCCGAGCAGACCCCGGCGGTCCGCCCACACCTCGAAGAGCACCGTGAAGAACGGCGGGATGCTCGACGCCAGGGCGGCGACGGCCACCTTGAAGGACCAGCCGAAGGTGCGCCAGGCGACGAGGCACATCACGACGTACGCGACGAAGATGCCGCCGTGGATCGGGCCGAAGATCTTCACGCCGACCTCGGTCGTCTCCAGGATCCACTTGAAGAACATCCCGATCAGCAGGCCCGCCCACGACACCGCCTCGGCGAAGGCGACGACGCGGAACGCGAGCCGGGTCCGGGGGTGGGTCTGCGGGGGTGCGGCGAGTACGGTCACGGCACCGACCGTACCGGGCGTCACCAGCGGATCCGTCACCGGCTACGACATTGCGTCGTAGATCACGGTCGGCGCATGGCGCGTCACGAGAGCGTGAGGATCTCCGCCCCGGTGTCGGTCACGAGGAGCGTGTGCTCGAACTGCGCCGTACGCGACTTGTCCTTGGTCGTCGCCGTCCAGCCGTCGTCCCACAGGTCCCAGTCGATCGAGCCCAGGGTCAGCATCGGCTCGATGGTGAACGTCATGCCGGTCTTGATGACGGTGTCGTAGCGCGGGTCGTCGTAGTGCGGCACGATCAGCCCGTCGTGGAAGGCCGGTCCGACCCCGTGACCGGTGAAGTCTCGCACGACGCCGTAGCCGAAGCGCTTCGCGTACGACTCGATGACCCGGCCGACGACGTTGATCTGGCGGCCGGGCTTCACCGCCCGGATCGCCCGCGCGAGCGCCTCCTCGGTCCGCTCGACCAGCAGGCGCGACTCCTCGTCCACGTCGCCGACGAGGTAGGTCTTGTTGGTGTCCCCGTGCACGCCGTCGATGTAGGCGGTGATGTCGACGTTGACGATGTCGCCGTCCTCGAGCGGGCGTGCGTCCGGGATGCCGTGGCAGATCACCTCGTTGACGCTGGTGCACAGCGACTTCGGGTAGCCGCGGTAGCCGAGCGTCGACGGGTACGCCCCGTGGTCGACGACGAACGCGTGACCGATCGCGTCGAGCTCGTCGGTGGTCACCCCGGGGGCGATCGCGGCCTCGACCGCGTCCAGCGCCTGCGCCGCGATCCGGCCGGCGACCCGCATCGCGGCGATCGTCTCGGCGCTGCGGATCTCCGGTCCGTCGTACGGCGTGGGCGCCGGCCGATCGACGTACTCGGGAGTCGCGATCGAGCCGGGAACACTGCGGCGCGGGGACAGGGTGTGGGGGATCAGCACGGTCACGCGACGAGTCTAGGTCGCCGCGCGAGGGGCGTTCGGCGCGTGTCGGCGCGCTCGGGCAGGATGGTGGGAGGAGGTCGAGATGGCGGACGGCAAGTTCTACTACTGCATCAAGCACCACGCGGTCGAGGGCGAGGAGGGCTGCAAGGCGCTCGATCGCCTCGGCCCGTACGACACGCGCGAGGAGGCCGAGCGCGCGCTCGAGATCGCGCAGGAGCGCAACGAGCGGTGGGACAACGACCCCGACTGGAACGACGACGCGCCGAGCCCGGGCAGCACCAGCAGCTGATCCCGCGCACGGACCTGTCGGAGGTGGGCGCCATGATGGGGGCCCGTCGACCCGAGGAGTCCGCATGCCCGACGCGCTACGCCCGTTCGCTGACGTCAGCGCCGTCCGCGCCACCGGCGACGGTGCGTACGAGGCGGTGGTGGACCCGGAGTGGGGCGTCGGGACGAAGCCCAACGGGGGTTATCTCCTGACGATGCTCGGCCGCGCGGCGGTCGCGAGCGTCGGTCACGAGCACGTCGTGACGACCTCGGCGCACTACCTCCACTCGCCCGACGCGGGGCCGGTCGCGATCGAGACCGCGATCCTCCGCAAGGGCCGCAGCGCCGACCACGTGCGCGCGACGATGCTGCAGGACGGGCGGGCGTGCGTCGAGGCGGTCTTCATGGTCGGCACGCTCGAGCAGGCCACCGTGCCGCACTGGGACGCGGGCGCCCCGCCTCGGCCGACGGCGTCGCGGGACGACGGGCTCCGCGTCCCCGGCACCAGCCCGACCGGGCTGCACGTGCCGGTGATGGACCAGGTCGACCTGCGGCTCGACCCGGCCACGGCGTCCTTCGCGCGCGGACGGCCCAGCGGCTCCGGCGAGCTGCGCGGGTGGCTCGCCTTCCTCGACGGCGCCGACTTCGACCCGCTGTCGCTGCTGTATGCGGTGGACGCGTTCCCGCCCGCGACGATGGAGATCAAGCCGACCGGGTCGGTCCCGACGCTGGAGATGACCGTCTACGTGCGGGCGCTGCCGATGCCCGGCCCGCTGACGATCCTGCACCGCGCCCAGCTGGTCGAGGCCGAGCGGGTGGACGAGATCACGACCGTGTGGGACAGCGCCGACCGCCTCGTCGCTCAGGCGACCCAGCTCGCGGGGATCCGGCTCGACTGACCCCGGTCTGCCCGGCCGGCTCGACTGACCGCGGTCTGCCACGCTGGCGCGGCAAACCGCGGTTGGCGCGGGAAGCCTCCCGCGCCAACCGAAGCACGCCGCGTTGGCGTGGCAAACCTCAGAAGGTGTGCTCCTCGGACGGGAACGCCCCGCCCTCGACGTCGGCGACGTACGCCCGGGCGGCGTCGAGCATCGTCGTCCGCAGGTCCGCGTACTTCTTCACGAAGCGCGGGAGCCGTCCGGCGTTGAGACCCATCATGTCCTGCCAGACGAGGACCTGGGCGTCGGTGCCGGCACCCGCGCCGATGCCGACGGTCGGGATGCGCAGCTTCTGGGTGATCTCGGTCGCGACGTCGCCGGGCACCATCTCCATGACCACCGCGAACGCGCCGGCCTCCTGCACCGCGAGCGCGTCGTCGATCGTCTTCTTCGCCGCGTCACCGCGCCCCTGCACCCGGTAGCCGCCGAGCGCGTGCTCCGACTGGGGCGTGAACCCGATGTGCGCGCAGACCGGTACGCCGCCCTCGACGAGCCGGCGGATCTGCGGGACCATCTCGGCGCCGCCCTCGAGCTTGACCCCGTGGGCGTGGCCCTCCTTCATGAACCGCACCGCGGTGTCGTACGCCTGCTCGGGCGAGCCCTGGTAGGAGCCGAACGGCAGGTCGCCGAGCACGAATGCGTGCGGCGCCGAGCGCGAGACGGCGCGGACGAGGGGGAGGAGCTCGTCGACGCTCACCGGCAGCGACGACTCGTACCCGTAGACGTTGTTGGCGGCCGAGTCACCGACGAGCAGGACGTGGACGCCCGCCTCGTCGAAGATCTGGGCGGCGTACTGGTCGTACGCGGTGAGCATCGTCCACTTCTCGCCGCGCTCCTTCATCTGCTGGAGGGTGAAGGTGCGGACACGCTTGCGCGCCGGCGGTGCGGTCGCGGGCGTCGGGGTGGACGGGCGAGAGCCGGTGCCGTACGGGGCGGGCTCCTCCTGGGGGGTTCCGCCGGCGGCGGAGGTGTTCTCGGACATGGTCGTTCCTTCGTTCTCGCAGCTCCCGGATGGAGTCCACGGACCTTCTCAGCGTGCCACGACGTGACGGCGCGGCTGAACCCCACCGAGGGGGCATCCGGTGTGTGATGCGTTACACGGAGGTAAACGCCTCAGTCGTCGGCGAGGTGCTCGCGCCAGCGGTGCGTGATCGGGACGCGGCGGTCGCGACCGAAGTTGCGGCGGGTGACCTTCGGGCCCGGCGGGTACTGGCGACGCTTGTACTCGGCGCGGTCGACGAGGGTGACGACGCGCTCGACCAGCTCGGCGTCGAAGCCCTCCGCGACCACCGCCGCAGCCGACAGGTCTCGCTCGACGTACGCGTCGAGGATGCCGTCGAGGATCTCGTACGGCGGCAGCGAGTCCGTGTCGAGCTGACCGGGCCGCAGCTCGGCCGACGGCGGCTTGCTGATCGCGTTCTCCGGGATCGGGGGCTGCTCGCCCCGCGACTCGGCGTACGCGTTGCGCCAGCGCGCGAGCTCCCAGACCAGCGTCTTGCGGACGTCCTTGATCGGGGCGTACCCGCCGACCGCGTCGCCGTAGATCGTCGAGTATCCGGTCGCGACCTCGGACTTGTTGCCGCAGGCGAGCACGAGGTGGCCCTCCTGGTTGGACAGGCCCATCCAGACCACGGCGCGGACCCGCGCCTGGAGGTTCTCCTCGGCGAGACCGGTGAGGCCGAGCGCCTTCTGGAACGCGTCGACCATCGGGGCGATCGGGACCGTGCGCAGGTCGAGCCCGGTCCGGCGCGCGAGCTCGGCGGCGTCTGAGCGGGAGTGCTCGGTCGAGTACTCGCTCGGGTTGGACACGCCGAACACCCGCTCCGGCCCGAGCGCGTCCACCGCGATCGCGCCGCACAGCGTGGAGTCGATGCCGCCGGAGAGCCCGAGGAGGACCGAGCGGAAGCCGTTCTTGTCGACGTAGTCGCGCAGCCCCGTGACGAGGGCGCGGTAGATCTCCTCGTGGTCTCCCAGGCGGGGGAGGATCGGCGACGGCACGGGCTCGTACGGCGCGACGGGATCGCTCGAGATCACGGTCCGCTCGACCCGGAGCCCGGCGAAGCGGGTGCCCTCCGGAGGCGTGAGGCGCCGCGCGGCCGGCAGGTCGAGGTCGACGACGAGGAGCTCCTCGACGAACTGCGCCGTGCGGGCGAGCAGCGTGCCGGAGCCGTCGACGACGAGCGAGTCGCCGTCGAACACGAGTTCGTCCTGGCCGCCGACGAGGTTCACGTACGCGACGGCGACGCCGCCCTCGACCGCGCGCCGGCGGCACAGCTCGAGACGGACGTCGTCCTTGTTGGCCTCGTACGGCGAGCCGTTGGGGACGACGAGCAGCCCGGCGCCGGCGGCCCGGACCGCCGAGGCGATGCCGTCGCGCCACAGGTCCTCGCAGATCACGGTCGCGACGTCGACGCCGCGCACCTCGACGACCTGCAGGACGTCACCGGGGACGAAGGTGCGGATCTCGTCGCCGACGCCGTAGTTCCAGAGGTGGATCTTGGCCTGGCGCGCGACGATCCTGCCGCCGTGCATGACCGCGACCGCGTTCTGGGGTGCGTTCTTGGGGATGCCGGGGCCCTCGGCGACGCCCGTGGCCTGGTCGAGGAAGCCGACGATCGCGACCAGGTCGCCGAGGCCCTCCTCGGCCAGCCGGGCGGCGAGCGCGTCGGCGGCGGCCTGCGACGCGGCGACGACCGAGGCCCGCATCGCGAGGTCCTCCAGCGGGTAGCCCGTCAGGACCATCTCGGGGAACACGACCAGGTGCGCACCCGCCTCGTGGGCGGCCCGGCACTGCTCGAGCACGAGGCCCGCGTTGGCGTCGAGATCACCGACGCGGGCGTTGACCTGGGCGAGAGCGACACGAAGCTGAGGCACGTGGCGAGCCTAGCGGGGATGAGGCGGGACCCCAGTTCACCCGCCTGTCACGAATCACGGGCACACTAACCCCATGGGTAAGCAGGAAGACTTCGTGCTGCGCGCGCTCGAGGAGCGCGACGTCCGCTTCGTCCGGCTCTGGTTCACCGACGTCCTGGGCTCGCTGAAGTCGGTCGCCGTCGCGCCGGCCGAGCTCGAGGGCGCCTTCGAGGAGGGCATCGGGTTCGACGGGTCGGCGATCGAGGGCTTCGCCCGCGTCCACGAGGCCGACATGCTCGCGAAGCCCGACCCCACGACCTTCCAGATCCTGCCGTGGCGCGGCGAGACGCCCGCCACCGCACGCATGTTCTGCGACATCCAGCTGCCCGACGGGAGCCCGTCGTACGCCGATCCGCGCTTCGTCCTCAAGCGGACCCTCGCCAAGGCCGCGGAGATGGGCTTCACCTTCTACACCCACCCCGAGGTCGAGTTCTTCCTCTTCAAGGGCAAGCCGTCCCCCGGCGGCGTGCCGGTCCCGGTGGACGACTCGGGCTACTTCGACCACACGGCGCAGGGCGGCGGGCAGGACTTCCGCCGCGAGGTGATCACGATGCTCGAGGCGATGGGCATCTCGGTGGAGTACAGCCACCACGAGGGCGGCCCGGGCCAGCAGGAGATCGACCTCCGCTACGCCGACGCGCTCACCACGGCCGACAACATCATGACGTTCCGCACGGTCGTCCGGGAGGTCGCGCTCTCGCAGGGGCTGTGGGCCAGCTTCATGCCCAAGCCCTACACCGATCACCCGGGCTCGGGCATGCACACGCACATGAGCCTGTTCGAGGGCGACGAGAACGCCTTCTACGAGGCCGGCGCGGAGTACCAGCTCTCCCGCACCGGGCGCTCCTTCATCGCGGGTATCCTCCAGCACACCTCGGAGATCACCGCGATCACCAACCAGTGGGTCAACTCCTACAAGCGGCTGATCTTCGGCGGCGAGGCCCCGTCGTACGTCTGCTGGGGCCACAACAACCGCTCGGCGCTCGTCCGCGTGCCGATGTACAAGCCGCAGAAGGGGCAGTCGGCGCGCATCGAGCACCGGGCGATCGACTCCGGCTGCAACCCGTACCTCGCGTTCGCGATGGTGCTCGCGGCCGGGCTCAAGGGCATCGAGGAGGGCTACGAGCTGCCCCCCGAGGCTGAGGACGACGTCTGGGCACTGACCGAGACCGAGCGTCGTGCGCTGGGCATCGCCCCGCTGCCGCGCAACCTCGACGAGGCGATCCGCGAGATGGAGAGCAGCGAGCTGGTCGCCGAGACGCTGGGCGAGCACGTCTACGACTTCTTCCTTCGCAACAAGCGCACCGAGTGGCACGACTACCGCACGCAGGTCACGCAGTTCGAGCTCGACCGGCTGGTCACGCGGGTCTGAGCGTGCCGGACGACCAGAGGCCACAGCGTCTGAGGACGACGTCCGGCTGGTTGGCGCGGCTCGGGTTCGCCGACGCCGACGGTGCCGGGCGCCTGCTCGACGAGTGCGGGATCCGCTCGGCGGCCGTCGTGGAGCGGGTCGCGCAGGGTGCCGACCCGGACCTCGCGCTGCGCCACCTGTGCGCCATCGCGTCCGGGCTGGACGACCTCGAGGCGCATCTCGAGGGAGATCCGGAGCTGCTCACGCGCCTGGTCGCCGTGCTCGGCGCGAGCCGGGCGCTGGGGGAGTTCCTCACGGTCCACCCCGAGGCGGTCCTCGACCTGCGGGCGACGACCATGCCGGTCGAGCCGCGCGACCAGGCCGCGTTCGAGCAGGTGCTGGCCGACGTCGCGGACCGCGACGCGCTGCGGGTCGCGTACAAGCGCCAGCTGCTGCAGATCGCCGCCCGGGACCTGACACGGCGCAGCCGGTACGAGACGACCGCCGCCGAGCTCGCGGACCTCGCGGGCGCCACGCTCGCGACCGCGCTGCGCCTCGCGCGCGCCGAGGTCGACGACTCGGAGCTGGCGCGCCTCGCGATCATCGCGATGGGCAAGTGCGGCGGGCGGGAGCTCAACTACGTCAGCGACGTCGACGTGATCTTCGTGCACGCCGCGGCCGACGGTGCCGACGAGCAGCGCGCCACGAAGGTCGCCACGCGCCTGGCCTCGGCCGTGATCCGGATCTGCGGCGAGCACACGCGCGAGGGCACGATCTGGGAGGTCGACGCCAACCTGCGTCCCGAGGGCAAGGACGGCCCGCTCGTCCGTACGCTCGCCAGCCACGTCACGTACTACGAGCGCTGGGCGAGCACCTGGGAGTTCCAGGCGCTGCTCAAGGCCCGTCCGGTCGCGGGCGACGCCGACCTCGGTGCGGCGTACGTCGACGCGCTCGCGCCGATGGTGTGGCAGGCGGCGACGCGCCCCCACTTCGTGCCCGACACGAGGGCGATGCGGCGCCGCGTCATCGACAACATCCCGACCCCGCAGCTCGACCGCGAGCTCAAGCTCGGCCCGGGTGGGCTCCGCGACGTCGAGTTCGCCGTGCAGCTCCTGCAGCTCGTGCACGGCCGGACCGACGAGCGCCTCCGCGTCCGCTCCACGACCGACGCCCTCCAGGCGCTCGTCGACGGCGGCTACGTCGCGCGGACCGACGGTGCGGCGATGCTCGAGGCGTACACGTTCCTGCGCACCTTCGAGCACCGCATCCAGCTCGACGGGCTGCGCCGTACGCACCTCGTGCCGACCGACGACGAGACCCTCCGGATGATCGGGCGCACGCTCGCGTTCCGGACCGACCCCGCCCGCAACCTGCTGCGGGAGTGGCAGGCGCAGCGCCGGGAGGTGCTCCGGCTCCACCAGAAGCTGTTCTACCGGCCGCTGCTGGACGCGGTCGCGTCGATGCCGTCCGACGCGCTGCGTCTCACGCCGGAGGCGGCCCAGGCGCGGCTCGAGGCCCTCGGCTACGACGACCCGCGCGCCGCGCTGACGCACATCAAGGCGCTCACCTCCGGCGTACGCCGCTCGGCGGCGATCCAGCGCCAGCTGATGCCCGCGATGCTCGCGTGGTTCGCGGAGTCGCCGAACCCCGACGGGGGGCTGCTCGCGTTCCGCCGGGTCTCGGAGAGCCTCGGCGCCACCCACTGGTACCTCCGCAAGCTCCGTGACGAGGGCGAGGGCGCCGAGCAGCTGGCCAAGATGCTCGCCGGCAGCGCGTACGTCACCGACCTGATCCACCGGGCGCCGGAGGCGGTGGCGATGCTGGGCGACGACGCCGAGCTCGAGCCGCGCACGTACGACCGGATCCTGACCGAGACCCGCTCGGCGGTACGCCGGCACGGCGACCCGGACGAGGCGATCCGTACGGTGCGCCGCGTCCGCCGCCGGGAGCTGTCCCGGATCGCCATGTCCGACGTGCTCGGGCGGCTCGACGTCGTCGAGGTCGGGCACGCGCTGAGCGACCTGACCGTGGCCACGCTCGACGCCGCCCTCCAGATCGCCACCCGCACCGTCGAGCAGCAGCGCGGCGAGCCGGTGCCGACCCGGATCGCCGTCGTCCTGATGGGGCGGCTCGGCGGGCGTGAGTCGGGCTACGGCTCGGACGCCGACGTGATGTTCGTCCACGACCCGCTGCCGGGCGCCGACGAGTCGGCTGCGAGCCAGGGCGCGTCCGCGGTGGCGACCGAGCTGCGGCGCATCCTGGGCACGGCCGGTCCGGACCCGTCGCTCGAGGTCGACGCCGACCTGCGCCCGGAGGGCCGGTCCGGTCCGCTGGTGCGCACGCTCGCGTCGTACCGCGCCTACTACGCCCGCTGGTCGATGGTGTGGGAGGCGCAGGCGCTGCTGCGCGCCGCGCCCGTGGTGGGGGATCCCGAGCTGAGCGCGGCGTTCCGCGACCTGGTCGACCCGCTGCGGTGGCCGGAGCACGGCGTCTCCGACAACGACGTGCGCGAGATCCGGCGCATCAAGGCGCGGGTCGACTCCGAGCGGCTGCCGCGCGGCGCGGACCCGGCCACGCACCTCAAGCTGGGCCGCGGGGGAATCGCGGACGTCGAGTGGACGGTGCAGCTGCTGCAGATGCAGCACGCGCACGAGATCGAGGGGCTGCGGACGACCGAGACGCTGCCGGCGCTCCGGGCTGCTACTGAGGCGGGGCTGCTCGCGCGGGAGGACGCGGCGGTGCTGGAGGACGCGTGGCGACTCGTGAGCCGGATCCGCAACGCGTTCGTGCTGCTGCGCAACCGGCCTGTCGTCTCGCTGCCGGCCAACGCGAACGACCGTGCGGGGGTGGCGTGGCTGCTCGGCTACGGCATCGACGGCGGGGAGCAGATGGTCGACGACTACCTCAGGGCGACGCGCCGGGCGCGCCAGGTCGTCGAGCGGGTCTTCTGGGGCTGAGCTGAGGGAGCCGGGTCATGGTCGGCCGGTGCGGGGCCCGGCCGACCATCTCGTGGTGCTTCTTACCCGGCGGTTCGCTCCCCGGTGAGGAGCGCGGCCCGCTCGCCCGTCGTCAGACCACCCCAGACGCCGTACGGCTCCTTCACCTTGAGCGCGTGCTGCAAGCACTGGTCACGTACTGGGCATCGCGCACAGTACGTCTTGGCCAGGTGCTCGCGAGCGTGCCGGCGAGGGCCGCGCTCGGACTCGGGAGAGAAGAACGTCTCGGGGTCGGCCTCACGGCAGGCACCCTCGTACTGCCACTCGTACGCCTCCATCAGAGGCATCGGTAGGCGGGCAATGCTTGCCATGTTGGTACCCCCTATGAATCAACGCGGCATGCAACTGGTTCAGAACTTATCCAAATCTGATTCAGGGCGTCAAGATCCGTGTGGCGGACCGCACGTGCAGGGGTGACACTCGTGAACGAGATACTCCTTCGATGGGCGAGAGAGGGTCGGCGGCGCTCTCCGTCCCGGGGGACGGCGTGGGAGCACGACACCCGGCGCAGCCGGGGTTGGAGACGAGCATGGATGACGAGTCGGAGCTCCTCTGGGGCGTGGGTGCGGTCGCGGAACGCGTAGGCGTCGCGACCCCGACCCTGCGCACCTGGGAGCGCCGCTACGGCATCGGCCCCAGCCGCCGTACGGAGGGCGGGCACCGCCGCTACAGCGAGACCGACATCCGTCGCGTCCAGCTGATGAACCGCATCGTCATGAGCGGCGTCTCCGCGCAGTCCGCGGCCCGGGTCGCGCTGTCGCTCGACTCCAGCGGCCTGGTCGCCGCTCTCGCCTCCGACGACCCGCTCTACAACGCGCCGGGTCACGTCATCGCCACGCCGAGCGAGTCGGTCGGACGGATCGTCGACGCCGGCGCGGTCCTCGACGTCGTCGGGCTCACCGCGCACCTGTCCGACACGATCCGGGACTGGGGCGTCCTCGGCGCCTGGGTCAACGTGCTCGCACCCGCGCTGCAGGACACCGCCGACCAGGTCGAGCAGGCCAAGCTCGGTGTCGAGTCCGAGCGCATCGTCCGCGAGCGCCTCGAGGTCGAGCTGCGGTCGGTGGCCCGGGCGTACGCACCGCGCTTCCTCGGGACACGCCCGCTCGTGCTGGCCTCGGTCGACGCGGAGGCGGAGTCGCTGGCGGTGCTCGCGCTCGAGGCGGCGCTGGCCGGCAAGGGCGTCGCCGTGCTGTCTCTCGGCTTCGAGGTGACGGGTACGGCGCTGGCCGGGCTGCTCGGTCGGGTGACTCCGGCCGCGGTGTACCTGTGGGCCAGCCACGCCCCGGCGCCGGACGTCGTCGTCGCCGTCGCCTCGCCGACGGTCGGAGCGCCGGTTCTTCTCGGCGGCTCGGGGTGGGCCGACCCGGCCGTCCGCGACGACGTCGCAGGGCTGGAGCCCGCGCCCGACCTGCTCGCGACGGCGGACCGGCTCCTCGGGCTGATGCAGGGCGCGCCGGCCGCGCGCTGAGCCGCGTCAGTCCTTGGTCAGCGCGGTCATCGGGTCCCCGTACCGCTCGAGCCGCTCGGCCATGTCCGTGTACAGCACCTGGTGGACCTTGGCAGGGTCCTCGAGCTCGTCCCACGTGCGCGGCGCGGCGACCCACGGGCGCGAGCGGCCGCGGAGCGAGTACGGCGTGACCGTCGTCTTCGCGCGCACGTTCTGGCTCCAGTCGAGGAAGACCTTGCCGCGCCGGTCGGCCCGGCGCATCACCGACAGCACGCGGTCGGGGTGCTCTCCGGACAGCTCGTCGGCGATGCCGCGGGCGTAGTCGCGCAGCGCGTCCGGCGACGACTCACGGCCGTGGGACGCATACAGGTGCAGTCCCTTGCTGCCGCTCGTGACGGGCACCGTGCGCCAGCCGTCCGCCTCGAGCCGGTCGCGGACGAGGTGCCCGACCTCCACCGCCTCCTCGATGCCCGCCGGCTCGCCGGGGTCGAGGTCGATCACCAGCCGGTCGGCGTCGCGGATCCCGCCCCGGGGACCGACGGTCCATTGCGGGGTGTGCAGCTCGAGCGCGGCGAGGTTGGCGAGCCAGACGAGGTCCGAGCGGTGCTCGACGACCGGGAACACGAGCGAGTCGCGGCCGGTCGAGCTGCCGGGAGTCGCGACCTCGACGGTGCGGACCCAGTCCGGCGTGCCCCGAGGGACGTTCTTCTCGAAGAACGGGTCCTTCTCCACACCGTCGGGCCAGCGCTTGCGGGTGCACGGCCGGTCCGCGAGCTGCCGGAGCAGCGGGTCGGCGACCGACAGCACGTAGCGGATCACGTCGTACTTGGTCGTCCCCTCCTCCGGGTAGAGGACCTTGTCGAGGTTGCTGACCTTGAGGGATCGTCCGTCCACGTCCAGGGTGCTCGACGCCATGTCTCACCTTCGTTCGGGGCCACGTCTCACCTTCGTTCGGGGCCACGTCTCACCTTGGCACGACGTCGTGCGACAAGCACGGCGTCACCCGACCCCCGCCGGGTCTACCGTCGGACCGAAGGGGGTGGCTGCGATGCCCGCAACCGAGAGCGTCGAGCCCTGGGTGGAGCTCAGGGTCCACGGGGTCAGCGGCACACCGGCAGGGTCCATGCTGGACCGCCCGTACGTGTGCCAGGTCGGCGGTGACGACGAGTCCCGCTACTTCCGCTCGGTCGACGCCTCGGGCAACGAGCTGGAGGGTCACGCGGGGCAGACGCTGGAGGCCTACCACTGGGGTCGCCTGACGTCCGGCAGCCGCGTCAAGGCGCTCTGGCTGATCCTGCTGCCCTTCGGCATGGTCAACGGGGCGCACTACATGCTGCCGCCGATCGGGCCCGGGACGGTCCCGCGGTTGCTCCACGCCGTGTGCGACGCGCTGCTGCGCCTCGTCGGCGTCCTGCTGACCTCGATGTTCGCCTTCGCCGCCGGGCTGGTCCTCATCGACCTCATCGCGTGGCGCTGGGCCCCGAGCGTGCGGTTCCTCCAGTCGCTCCAGCCGGGCGTCGTCCTCGGGACCGCCGTCCTCCTCACCGCGCTCGTGGTCGTGGTGATCGCGTTCCTGGGCCGCGGCTACCGGCAGGGACGCGTGCGCGCGCTGTGGAACCGCATCGACGCGCGACGCTCCGGAGTCCCGGCGCCCGCCCCGGCCGAGACCTACGAGCCGCCGAAGGAGCGCTCCGTCACGCCGCTGGCGCAGGAGTCGTTCTACTCCGGCGACACCCGCACGCCGACGCTGCGCGACCTCCACCTGGCCGCGGGCCTGCTCGTCGTGGCCGCGATGGGGATCTGGGTGGCGCACCCGTTCGCGTGGGAGCGCGACAAGGTGACCCTGCAGCTCGCGCTGATGGGCTGGGTGGCCGTCGTGGTCGTCGTCACCCTCCTCGGCGACCCCGAGAAGGGCACGCGCGACCGGCTGCCGTCGGGCGAGGCCACGTGGCGCGAGGTGTGGAAGCAGACGACCGCCGTGCTGGGCATCCTCGCGCTGGTCGGCAGCGTCGCGCTGCTCGTCGCCTCGGTCGCCGACATGGGCGGCGTGAGCAAGGTCGAGTGGACGATGCTGCGCGACCGCCCGGAGGCGTTCGACGTGATCGCCAACTGGCTCCTCGTCATCGGCGTCGCCGCGCTGCTCGCGCTGTTCGTCGTCAACCTGCTGCTGGTGCTCGTCCAGCGCTCGCAGCGGCCGGCGAAGGGCACGCCGGGCCGCTACTTCGCCCCGTACGCCGGAGGCATGGCCGCGGCGCTCTTCACCGCGATCGGCACCTTCATCGGCGTCGGGTTCTCCGCTGCGGTCGCGACCGGCATCTCGTCGGCGCTCAACCTGTCGACGCCGGTCGCGGGCACGTCCGACGGCGCCCAGGTGACGGTCGGGACGACGCCGATGCTCGACCGCGTCGCGTACGCGTGGGGACTCAACGTCGTCATCCTCGTCGTGATCCTGATCGGCGTGGTCGTCTGGCGCATGCGGCGGCGCCGTCGTACCGGCGAGCGGGTCACCGCGATGTACACCGACGGCGGCTCGCTCCTCGTCCCGCAGCGGTGGGTCTCCCGCGTGCGGTTCGCCGTGCAGAAGGCCCGCGTGAAGAACGCGGTCGGTGCCATCTGCCTCAGCTTCGCGGGGGCCGGCATGGTCCTCGCGGTCGTGCTCGCGGTGGAGCTCGTGCCGTGCATCAACTCGCGCGACCCCAGCACGTGCGGCCACGCGCCGGGATGGCTCGACGTCCTCAGCCAGCCGAAGTACGTCGTCGGCGCCGACGGTGTCGCGAAGTCCAACGTCGTGGCGCTGTTCGGCGCGTGGCTGCTGATCGCGGCCGCGGGCTGGCTGCTGCTGCAGAGCCGCAAGGCGGTCGCGGAGGAGGGCAAGCGGCGCGGCCTCAACGTGGTCTGGGACGTGCTCGCGTTCTGGCCGCACGCCGTGCACCCCTTCTCGCCGCGCGCCTACTCCAAGCGCTGCGTCGAGGACCTGCGCGAGCGGATCCGGTGGCACCTGGCTCGGGTGCCCGCGGACGGGACCCAGCGCGACCTCGTGCTCTGCGGCCACAGCCAGGGGAGCCTGATCAGCTTCGCGACGATGATGCTGCTCGACGACGAGGAACGCGACCGGGTCGCGCTCGTCACCTTCGGGTCGCAGCTGCGGGTGATCTTCCCCAAGGCCTTCCCGGCGTACGTCAGCTTCACCGCGATCAACCAGCTCTACCGCGAGCTCAACGGCGCCTGGATCAACCTCTACCGGACGACCGACGAGCTGGCCGGCCCCGTGCTGTCGTGGAGCCACCAGATCGACGCCGAGGGCGCCCGGTCGCACCACTTCCCGGAGCCGTTCGGCGGTGAGCAGGACGACGAGTACACGAGCCCCTACCGGACCCGCCGGTGCGGTGCCGACTGGCGGCTCGCGGACCCCATCGCGTACGACCCGGGCCTGCAGGACGGTCCGGTCGCCGAGATCTACGGGCACTCCTGGTACGCCCGCAACCCGGACTGGCACGAGTGCCTGAAGACGGTGCGCGAGACGCCGCCGCCGAACCGCGCGGAGATGGTCGCCGCGGCGGAGCTCGAGGCCTGGAGCGAGATGGCGACGCACGACGACCGGACGCAGCCGCGTCCGGACGTCCCCGTGGCGGGCTGAGCGCCCCGCGCCGCCCCGGCGACCACCTCACGCGCGGCGGACGATCTCCCGGCGGTCGTCAGGAAGGCGACGGGTCAGACGGGCACGGTCCAGGTGGTCGAGCAGCGCCAGCACCACGCGACGGCTGGTGTCGAGGTGGGTCCGTGCCTCGCTCGCGGTGAACGGTTGCGGGAGCTCGGCCAGCCGCAGCACCGCACGCTGGTCGGCCCCGGGCAGGAGGACGATGCCGGGGGCGACCCGCAGGAGCCGCCCCGCCTTGGCCGCGGCGGCCGCGCGCCGGTCGTCGAGCCCGAGCTCCGCCAGGCGGTCGGCGGTCGGGGCCGCGAACGGGGCGTCGGCGAGCTCCTTCTCCAGCGCGGCCACGGCCTCCTCGACGTCCGCCGGCAGCGCCCCTCCTGCCGCGCGGGACACGACCCGGCCCTCGTGCAGCCGAAGCGGAGGGCGGAGCGCCGCGACGACGAGCTCCGCGGTCGGCAGCCCGAGCCGCTTGGCCAGGGCGCCCGGGGCGACACCCGGATCGAGAGGATGGGACCGCGCGTGGTCGGCAACGGCGTCGGCGACCGCCGAGGCCACCTCGTCGGTGCGGCACCCCGACATGAGCCAGCCCGCCGCCTCGACGGCTCCGGACGGCCGGACGTCCGTCCCGACCCCGATCCGACGCAGCGTCTCCACCTCGGCGACACCGCGACGGTCCAGCTCCGAGGCGAGGTCGGGGCGCCCCGTCATGGCGCTCAGCTCCGCGGCCCGGGCGGTGGCCGCACCGCGCCGCCGCAACGACGGCGGCGCAGGGTCGAGCACCTCGAGGC
Organism: Mumia spirodelae; assembly: GCF_050632745.1. NCBI lineage: Bacteria > Bacillati > Actinomycetota > Actinomycetes > Propionibacteriales > Nocardioidaceae > Mumia > Mumia spirodelae. The sequence goes on from NZ_JBODSD010000001.1 coordinate 1,498,918, forward strand.
CCCAGACCCGCCGGCTCCCGGGGTCGCGCAGCAGGGCCCGGTCGCCCACCCGCAGCGGGAGCGGGAGCCGGAGCGTCAGGCGGACGAGACCCGCAGCCTCGTCCCCCAGAGGGCGGGTGCGGACGGTCACCGCGGTCGCGCCGACGTGGAGCACGGGCAGCGTCGGCAGCCGCCCGAGGTCGCCGGTGATACGGCAGTCGACCACGGGCGTCTCCCACCAGGCGCCCGGGGTGACGAGCGCCGAGCCACGGTCGACCAGGCCCACGCCGTCACCGGTGAGGTTGAGGGCCGTGCGCGCGACACCTTGGGCCGAGGACACGGGGCTCCCCAGCGACTGCAGGCCACGCACGCGGACGATCCCCGTCCCGTCGGCGCCGTGCACCTCGAGCTCGTCGCCCTGTGCGATCGTCCCCGCCGGCAGCGTCCCGGTCACCACGGTGCCCGCACCCGTGATGCTGAACCGGCGGTCGACCCACAGGCGCACGTCCGCGTGCGGATCCGGCGCAGGGAGCCGGGCGACCACCGCGACGAGCGCGTCCCGCAGCGCGTCCAGCCCCTGACCGGTCGGTGCGCTGACCGGCACGACAGGTGCGCCGCGCAGCGCCGTCCTCGCCACCTCCGCGGTGGCCCGCTCGATCATCGGACCCGGGTCGGCGAGGTCCGCGCGGGTCACCGCGACGACCCCGTGCGTCACACCGAGGGCGTCGAGGGCGGCGAGGTGCTCGGCAGCCTGCGGCATCCACGGGTCGTCCGCCGCGACGACGAGGAGGACCGCGGGCGCCGGGCCGACGCCCGCCAGCATCGTGGTGACGAACCGCTCGTGACCGGGGACGTCGACGAAGGCGACCTCACCGACCTGCGGGAAGGACGTCCAGACGTATCCGAGCTCGATCGACAACCCGCGCTCCCGCTCCTCGCGGAGCCGGTCGGAGCGCATGCCGGTGAGCGTGTCGACCAGGGTCGTCTTCCCGTGGTCGACATGTCCGGCGGTCGCGACGACGTGCACGTCTCCACCCTCTCAGCCGGCGCCCCCGCACGTCGCGCGTCTGACAGCCGCGACCAGGTCTGGTTCGTCCTCCTCCGCGACGGCGACGAGGTCGAGCAGCAGGCGGTCGCGCTCGACCCTGCCCACCACCGGCACCTCGGGGTCGGCGCGCAACGGCGCCGCGAGCCGCCCCGGGAGCGCGACAGCGGCGCTCGGCAGGTCGACCCCGGGCGCGCCACCGCCGCCGACGGCGGCGACGGAGGCGACCGCCTCGGCCGCGGGGGTGAGCCCGAGGTCGCCGAGCTGCTCCGCCACGCGACGGGCGCGCGTCATCAGGTGCTCAGGAGCGGTCGCCAGCGCCGCGAGCACGGGCGGCGTCGGGCCCACGAGGGTCGCCTCGAGCGCGGCGAGCGTCAGCTTGTCGACGCGGAGGGCGCGGGCGAACGGGTGCCGGCGCAGCCGCTCGACCAGCGCCGTACGACCGAGCAGCAGGCCGCACTGCGGCCCGCCCAGGAGCTTGTCGCCGGAGGCCGTGACCAGGTCGGCGCCTGCCCGCAGCGCTGCCGAGGCGCTCGGCTCGTCGGGCAGCCGGGGGTGCGGGGCGAGCAGCCCCGAACCGATGTCGACGACCACCGGCACCCCGAGGGTCGCCAGCTCCTCGACGGGCACGGACGAGGTGAAGCCGGACACCACGAAGTTCGACGGGTGCACCTTGAGGACGAACGCGACGCCGTCGCCGTCCTCGACCGCGGCCCGGTAGTCGGCGAGCCGTACGCGGTTCGTGGTGCCGACCTCGTGCAGCCGGGCGCCGACCGACTCCAGCAGCTCCGGGATCCGGAAGCCGTCCCCGATCTCGACCAGCTCGCCGCGTGCCACCACGACGCGTCCGCCGGCGGACGCGAGGGCACAGGTGACGAGCGCGAGCGCCGCGGCGCCGTTGTTCACGACGTGCACGCCGCCGGCGTCCGGGACCGCGTCGGACAACGCCGCGAGCGCGGAGCGCCCCCGACGTCCGCGCTGTCCCGTGACCAGATCGAGCTCCACGTCCGTGGCGCCGGCCGCCACCGCGAGCGCCTCGACGGCGGCAGGGGAGAGCGGTGCGCGACCGAGGTTGGTGTGCACGACCACGCCCGTGGCGTTGAGGACCTTGCGCAGCCGGGTGGCGGTGCGGGGCAGCGCGTCGACGGCCGCGTCGGCCACGTCGTCCGGAGCGAGCTCGCCGGCGCGGCACCGCTCGAGCGCCCCCGCGACGGCCTGCTTCACGAGCCGCTCGCCGAGGCGGTCGGCGGCACGACGAAGCCGCGGGTCGGCCAGCACGGCGTCCGTGCGCGGCGTACGACGCCTCGGATCTGTGTCCACGGCTCCGATCATCGCCGATACAGTGGTCGCGGTGCTCGAGGAGGCGTACCTCGTCTGGTGACGGGCGCGGTCTTCAAAACCGTAGGGACCCAGTCGCTGGGTCCGGCGGGTTCGATTCCCGTCCGCCTCCGCCACCTGCCCTCGCGGCGCGACAGCACCTAGATTGGCCAGATGACCACGGTCGAGCCCGAGCTCCGTCTGACCCACTACGCCGCCGGCGGCGGCTGCGCGTGCAAGGTGCCCCCGGGGGAGCTGGAGCGAGTCCTCGGCGACCTGCCCTTGGGGACGCCCTCGGGGGACCTGCTCGTCGGACTCGAGCACGGCGACGACGCCGCGGCCGTCCGCATCGACGGCGAGCGGGCGGTCGTGGCGACCACGGACTTCTTCACGCCCGTGGTCGACGACCCGTACGACTGGGGCCGGATCGCCGCGGCCAACGCGCTGTCGGACGTGTACGCGATGGGGGGCGAGCCGCTGGTCGCGCTCAACCTGCTGGCGTGGCCGCGGGACCGGATCCCGTTCGACGTCGCTCGCGAGGTTCTGCGCGGCGGCGCCGACGTCTGCCGCGAGGCCGACACCCACCTCGCGGGCGGGCACAGCATCGACGACGCGGAGCCGAAGTACGGCCTGGCGGTCACCGGCCTGGCGCACCCGGACCGGCTGCTGCGCAACGACGCGGCCGTGCCGGGCACGCCGCTGACGCTCACCAAGCCCCTCGGGCTCGGCGTGCTCAACAACCGGCACAAGGCGACGGGCGAGCGGTTCGACGCCGCCGTCGCGACGATGACCACGCTGAACCGCGACGCCTCCCGCGCCGCGCTCGACGCCGGCTGTCGGGCGGCCACCGACGTCACGGGCTTCGGCATGCTCGGCCACCTCTTCAAGATGGCGCGGGCGAGCGGGGTGACCGCGGTCGTGGACGCCGCCTCCGTCCCGTACGTCGACGGCGCCCGTGACGCGCTCCGTGACGGGTTCGTCCCGGGCGGGAGCCGCCGCAACCTGGCCTGGGTCCGCCCGCACCTGCAGTCGTCGGTCGGCGAGGACGAGCTGGTACTGCTGGCCGACGCCCAGACCTCCGGCGGGCTCCTCGTCGCCGGCGAGGTCCCCGGCTATCCGGTGGTCGGTGAGCTGGTCCCGCGCGGGGACGCGGTCGTCGTCGTGCACTGACGTGTGCGGCCGTACCGGCAGGGGTACCGTGCTGCCCAGACGCGGAGGTGAGGCTCGTGGCGAGGACGTTCCTGGCGTGGCCGGTGCTCCGGCAGCTGGTCGGTGCCGACCGTCTCGGACGGGGCACGGCGGTCCGCTCCCGGCGCACGGAGGAGATCACGGCCCGCACCGAGACCGCCGACCGCGTCGCCAAGAGCGTGTGTCCCTACTGCGCCGTGGGGTGCGCCCAGAAGGTCTTCGTCAAGGACGAGCAGGTCGTGCAGATCGAGGGCGACCCCGACAGCCCGGTCAACCGTGGCCGGCTCTGCCCGAAGGGCGCGGCGAGCAAGAACCTCGTCACGAGCTCGCTGCGCCAGACCACCGTCAAGTACCGCGCGCCGTACGCGACCGAGTGGACCGACCTCGAGCTCGGGACCGCGATGGAGATGATCGCGGACCGCGTGGTCCAGGCGCGCAACGACACGTGGCAGGACGTCGACGAGAAGGGGCGCCGGGTGCGTCGGACGCTCGGCATCGCGAGCCTCGGAGGAGCCACCCTCGACAACGAGGAGAACTACCTCATCAAGAAGCTGTTCACCGCGATGGGCGCGATCCAGATCGAGAACCAGGCGCGCATTTGACACTCCGCCACGGTCCCCGGTCTGGGGGCCTCGTTCGGGCGTGGAGGCGCCACCACCTACCTCCAGGATCTCGCCAACGCTGACTGCATCGTCATCCAGGGATCCAACATGGCCGAGGCGCACCCGGTCGGCTTCCAGTGGGTGATGGAGGCGAAGGCGAGGGGCGCCAAGATCATCCACGTCGACCCGCGCTTCACACGCACCAGCGCGCTCGCCGACACGTTCGTGCCGATCCGCGCGGGCAGCGACATCGCGTTCCTGGGCGGCATCGTCAACTACGTGCTGACCAACGAGCTCGACTTCCGCGAGTACGTCGTCGCGTACACGAACGCGGCCACGATCGTCAGCGACGACTTCCAGGACACCGAGGACCTCGACGGGCTGTTCTCGGGGTTCGACCCGGAGTCGCGGACGTACGAGCCGGCGTCGTGGCAGTACGCCGACCAGGAGGCCTCGGGCGCGGCGCGGCAGGACCACGAGATGCAGCGCGAGACCGCGAGCGCGCTGCAGCACGAGACGCACGGCATAGGCGTCGGGGCGCACCCGCCCCGCGACGAGACGCTGCAGCACCCGCACTGCGTCTACCAGATCCTCAAGCGCCACTACGCGCGATACACCCCCGAGATGGTCGCCCGGACGTGCGGCGTCACTGAGGAGCAGTTCCTCGAGGTCTGCCGGTCCTGGGCCAGGAACTCGACCCGCGACCGGACCACGGCGCTCGTCTACAGCGTCGGCTGGACCCAGCACAGCGTGGGCGTGCAGTACATCCGGACCGGCGCGATCCTCCAGCTCCTGCTCGGCAACATGGGACGTCCCGGCGGCGGCATCATGGCGCTTCGTGGCCACGCGAGCATCCAGGGGTCGACCGACATCCCGACGCTGTTCAACATCCTCCCGGGCTACCTCCCGATGCCGAACGCCGAGGACCACCAGAGCCTCGGGGACTGGATCGACGCCGTCCGGCACCCGGGCTCGAAGGGCTTCTGGGCCAACGCGGGCGCGTACGGGATCAACCTGCTGAAGGCGTACTACGGCGACGCGGCGACGCAGGAGAACGACTACGCGTTCGACTACCTGCCGAGGCTCACCGGCGACCACGGGACGTACCGGACCGTGATGGACATGATCGACGGCAAGGTCAAGGGCTACTTCCTGCTCGGCCAGAACCCGGCGGTCGGGTCCGCGCACGGCCGCGCGCAGCGTCTCGGTATGGCGAACCTGGACTGGCTCGTCGTGCGCGACCTCTTCGAGATCGAGAGCGCGACCTTCTGGAAGAGCTCGCCGGAGGTCGCGACCGGGGAGATCGTCCCCGAGCGCTGTCGTACGGAGGTCTTCCTGCTCCCGGCCGCCTCGCACGTCGAGAAGGAAGGCACGTTCACCCAGACCCAGCGCATGCTCCAGTGGCGCGAGAAGGCGGTGGACCCGCCGGGCGACTGCCGCTCCGAGCTCTGGTTCTTCTACCACCTCGGCCGGCTCGTGAGGGAGCGGTACGCCGACTCCACCGAGGACCGCGACGTCCCGATCCAGCGGCTCGCGTGGGACTACCCGACGCACGGCCCGCACGACGAGCCGAGCGCCGAGGCGGTCCTGCGGGAGATCAACGGCTACGAGGTGGCGACCGGGCGTCCTCTCGCCAGCTTCACCGAGATGAAGGACGACGGTTCGACGCTCGGCGGCTGCTGGATCTACACCGGCGTCTTCAAGGACGGCGTGAACCAGGCCGCCCGCCGCAAGCCGGCGCGCGAGCAGTCGGCGGTGGCGCCGGAGTGGGGATGGGCGTGGCCGGCGAACCGGCGCCTGCTCTACAACCGCGCCTCGGCGGACCCGGACGGCAAGCCCTGGAGCGGGCGCAAGGCGTACGTGTGGTGGGACGAGGACGCGGGGGAGTGGACCGGCGACGACGTGCCGGACTTCGAGAAGACCAAGCCCCCGTCGTACCGACCCGACGAGGACGCCGAGGGCGTCGCGGCCCTCGCGGGCGACGACCCGTTCATCATGCAGGGCGACGGGAAGGGGGCGCTCTTCGTGCCGCAGGGGCTCATCGACGGTCCGCTGCCCACGCACTACGAGCCGGTCGAGTCGCCGTTCCGCAACCCGCTGTACGGTCAGCAGGCCAACCCGACGCGCAAGCAGTACGACCGCGACGACAACCTGCTGAACCCCTCGCCGCCGCAGCGCCACGGGGACGTCTTCCCGTACGTGTTCACGACCAGCCGGCTCACCGAGCACCACACCGCCGGAGGGATGAGCCGGTACGTCGCGCGCCTGGCCGAGCTGCAGCCGGAGATGTTCCTCGAGGTCTCGCCCGAGCTGGCCCAGGAGCGTGGGCTCGAGCACGGCGGCTGGGCCACCGTGGTCACGGCCCGCTCCGCGATCGAGGCCCGGGTCCTGGTCACCGAGCGGCTGTCGCCGCTGAAGGTCGACGGGCGGACCGTACACCAGGTGTGGCTGCCGTACCACTGGGGCGAGGGCGGGCTCGTCACCGGCGACTCCGCGAACGACCTGCTCGGCATCACGCTGGACCCGAACGTCCTCATCCAGGAGTCGAAGGTGGGCACCTGCGACGTACGACCGGGGCGCCGGCCGACCGGTCCCGCGCTGCGGCGGCTGGTCGAGGACTACGGTCGTCGAGCAGGGCTCGCCGTGGACGGCGCCGGACCCGAGAGCGAGGAGAACCGATGACGAGCCTCTTCCGGGACAACGACCTCTGGGGTCCGCTCGACCCTGCGAGCGAGGCGGGGTACGGCGAGGACCGCCCGAAGCGCAAGGGCTTCTTCACCGACACCAGCATCTGCATCGGCTGCAAGGCCTGCGAGGTCGCGTGCAAGGAGTGGAACGACGTCCCCGCCGACCACTTCGAGATGCTCAGCTCGTCGTACGACAACAGCCACTCGCTCAACGCCAACCAGTGGCGCCACGTCGCCTTCATCGAGCAGCCGAAGCCGTTGGGGGAGCAGGAGACCGGGCTGCGCGCGACGGTGGACCTGGGGATGCCCGACATCGGACGGCACCGGGCCGACGGCGACGGGGTGGCCGACGGCACCGCGGAGAAGCCGGACTTCCGCTGGCTGATGTCCTCCGACGTGTGCAAGCACTGCACCCACGCCGCCTGCCTCGACGTCTGCCCGACGGGATCGCTGTTCCGCACCGAGTTCGGCACCGTGGTCGTGCAGGACGACATCTGCAACGGCTGCGGCTACTGCGTTCCTGCGTGCCCGTACGGCGTCATCGAGCGCCGGACGTCCCCCGAGGGCGCGAAGAACGTCGGCATCGCCCAGAAGTGCACGCTCTGCTACGACCGGCTCGGCGCCGGCCAGACCCCGGCGTGCGCCCAGGCGTGCCCCACGCAGTCGATCCAGTTCGGGGACGTCGAGGAGCTGCGGGAGCGCGCGAACACGCGTGTCGCCCAGCTGCACGACGCGGGCATCATGGACGCGCGCCTGTACGGCAACGACCCCGACGACGGCGTCGGGGGGACGGGCGCGTTCTTCCTGCTGCTCGACGAGCCCGAGGTGTACGGCTTCCCGCCCGATCCCGTGGTGACCACGAAGGACCTCCCCGACATGTTCCGCCGGGCCTCCGCGGCGGCGGCGGTCATGCTCGCCGGGGTCGCCGTGGCGTTCCTCGGGAGGCGCCGATGAGCGACCGCCTGGCCACCCCCGGGTCCGCGGGCCGGCGGACGGGTCGGCGCCGTCGCGGTGGCGGCGCCGAGCGCAGCATGGTGCCCGAGGCCGAGTTCACCTCGTACTACGGGCGGCCGATCGTCAAGCCCTCGCCCTGGGAGGCCGACATCCCGGCCTACCTCTTCGCCGGGGGGCTGGCGGCCGGCTCCTCGCTGATCGCCGCCGGCGCTGACCTGACCGGGCGACCGGCGCTGCGCCGTACGAGCCGCCTGGCCGCGCTCGGCGCGCTCGGGTTCTCGATGGGCGCCCTCGTGCGCGACCTCGGCAAGCCGTCGCGCTTCACGAACATGCTTCGGACGGCCAAGCTCACGTCGCCGATGTCGGTCGGGACGTGGATCCTCTCCACCTACGGACCGTTCGCCGGGGCCGCGGCGGCGGCCGAGGCGATCAGCCTCCTGCCGGCCGCACGGAACGGGTCCGGGCCCCTCGCGCTCGCGTCCACGCTCGGGCGGCCGGCAGGGGTCATGGCGGGGCTCACCGCACCGCCGGTCGCCGCCTACACCGCCGTCCTCCTCGCCGACACCGCCACGCCCTCGTGGCACGCGGCGTACAAGGAGCTGCCGTTCGTCTTCGTCGGCTCTGCCGCAGCGGCCGCGGCCGGGCTCGGCCTGATCGGTGCGCCGCCCTCCGAGACCGGCCCCGTACGCCGCCTCGCCGCCGCCGGTGCGGCGCTGGAGCTGGCAATGGAGGCGCGGATGGAGCGGTCGATGGGCATCACCGCCGAACCGCTCCACCAAGGCAGGGCCGGACGCCTCATGCGAGCCTCCCGGGTGCTCACCGCGGCCGGCGCCGTCGGGGCCGTGCTGGCCGGGCGCAGCCGTGCTGCCGCCGCCGCGTCGGGCCTCGCGCTCCTGGCCGGGTCGGTCTGCACACGTTTCGGCATCTTCGAGGCTGGGCAGGAGTCTGCCAAGGATCCGAAGTACACGGTCGTGCCGCAGCGGGAGCGTCTGCAACGAGAGGGGCCTGTCCGCTACCAGCCGTGAACGAGGCAGGAGGGCAGCGATGAACAGATGGGTGCTGGTCGGCGGAGGCCTGCTGCTGCAGTTCTCGATCGGAGCGGTCTACGCGTGGTCGGTCTTCGCGAAGGCGTACCAGGAGGCTGAGCCCTGGGAGCTGACGAAGGTGCAGGCGTCCCTGCCCTTCACCGTCACGATCGCGATGATCTTCATCGGCAGCTACATCGGCGGCCGGGTGCAGGACCGGCGGGGCCCCCGCGTGGTCGCGCTGACGGGCGGCATCATCTACGCGATCGGCATCGTCATCGCCTCGTTCACCCGCGGCGCGGACGACCTGTGGCTGCTGATCCTCGGGTACGGCGTCATCAGCGGGTTCGGTCTCGGCGTCGCCTACATCGTGCCGATCGCGATGCTGCAGAAGTGGTTCCCCGACAAGAAGGGGCTGATCACCGGCCTGGCTGTCGGCGGCTTCGGCTTCGGGGCGGTCCTCACCTCGCCGATCGCCGCCTGGCTCATCGGCCAGGACGAGGACCAGCCGTCCAAGGCGTTCCTGTGGCTCGGCCTCGCCTACCTCGTGATGTCGCTCGCGGGCGCCTCCGTGTTCCGCAACCCGCCCGAGGGCTACGTCGTCCCGGGGTACGAGGCGGCGAGCGTCGGGGGAGCCGGCCACACCATGAAGGAGTACACGGAGAAGGAAGCCCTCCGTACGCCGCAGTGGTACCTGCTCACCGCCATCCTCACGCTCAACGTCACCGCAGGCATCGCCCTGATCTCCCAGGCCGCCGGCAGCGCCGAGGGGATCGCGGGCTACAGCACGGCCGCGGCGGCCACCGTGGTCGGGGTGCTGGCGATCTTCAACGGCGGTGGACGGATCGTGTGGGCGGCCGCGTCCGACCGGATCGGACGGATGCCGGCGTTCGCGGCGATGCTCGCCCTCCAGGGCGTCTGCCTCATCCTGCTGCCGCACGCCAGCGGTCAGGTGTTCTGGTTCGCGCTCGCCGCGATCGTCTACCTCTGCTACGGCGGCGGGTTCGGGACGATGCCGGCCACCGCCGGCGACTACTTCGGGGTGACGTACGCCGGCGCGATCTACGGGCTGATGCTCATCGGGTGGAGCCTGGGCGGCGTCATCGGCCCGATCGTGATCTCGGCCCTGCTCGGGGACAGCGGCGAGCCGAACTACACGCTCGGGTACACGACGATCGGGATCATCGCGCTCGCAGCCGTCGCGCTCACGCTGATCACGCGCGTACCGAGGGCGAGGAAGGCCGAGCCGGTCGACCAGCGCGCCGCATGAACGTCCTGTCGCGGGGGTACACCCGGACGGAGTGCGATCTAGGAGGCTGTCGATGCGTGTGGGCTTCTTCCTCTCGACGGAGGAGTACGGACCGGAGGCGCTGATCGCCCAGGCGAGGGCCGCGGAGGAAGCGGGCTTCGCCGGGCTCTGGATCAGCGACCACTTCCACCCGTGGAACGACGAGCAGGGCCAGAGCCCCTTCGTGTGGAGCATGATCGGCGCGGTGAGCCAGGTGTGCGACCTGCCGGTGACCACCGCGGTCACCTGTCCGACCGTGCGGATCCACCCGGCGATCGTGGCGCAGGCCGCAGCGACGTCCGCGCAGCTGCTCGGCGGGCGGTTCACGCTCGGCGTCGGCACGGGCGAGGCGCTGAACGAGCACGCGTTCGACCCCGCGTGGCCGGCGCAGGAGACGCGCCTCGAGATGCTGGAGGAGGCGGTCGCGCTGATCCGCGAGCTCTGGACCGGCGACGTCGTCACGTCGCGCGGGCGTCACTACGCCGTCGACCACGCCCGGATCTACACGCTCCCAGAGACCCCGCCGGAGATCTTCGTGTCCGCGTTCGGTCCGAAGGCGCTCGACCTCGCCGCGAAGATCGGCGACGGCTACATCGGCACCTCGCCCGACGCCGACCTCGTCTCCACGTTCAAGGCACAGGCGGACGGCCGACCCGCGCACGCAGGGGCGAAGGTCGCCTTCGCACCGACGAAGGACGAGGGCTGGGACCACGCGTACCGGTTGTGGCCGAACGCCGGGCTGCCCGGTGAGCTCGCCCAGGTGCTGCCCACGCCGGAGCACTTCGAGCAGGCGTCGCAGCTCGTGACGCGGGAGTCGACCAAGGAGTCCGTGGTGGCGGGCAACGACCCGGAGGACCACCTCGAGCTGATCCAGACGTACGCGGACGCGGGGTACGACGCCCTGTACCTCGCCAACATGGGCCCGCACGACCTCGACATGATCCGGTTCTACGGCGAGAAGGTCCTGCCGCAGGTGCCGTGACGGGCGAGACTGGCCCTGTGAGCGACTCGGACCCCTCGTCCATCGACCGGCTGCTGGCCCAGTGCCGCCGCCACATCGACCGCGTCCAGCCCGAGGACCTCGAGCGCGAGCTCGCTGCGGGTGCCCTCGTGGTCGACATCCGGCCGAGCGAGCAGCGCCGTTCCGACGGACCGTTGCCGGGTGCCGTCGTGATCGACCGCAACGTCCTCGAGTGGCGGCTCGACCCGACGAGCCCGCACCGGCTCGCGGGACACGACGACCCCGACCGGCGCATCGTCGTCGTCTGCAACGAGGGGTACGGCTCGAGCCTGGCCGCGTACACGCTCGCGCAGCTCGGGCTCACCGACGTGGCGGATCTCGTCGACGGCTTCCAGGGCTGGGCCGCGGGAAGGGCCGCGGGAACGGAGAACGGCCCCGGATCGGGGGAGTCCAGGGCCGTTCGTGACTGAGGAGCGAGCGCGGGGGCGGTGCGCACTCCTCAGAGATGGTGCGAAACCGTGAACCATCCTGACAGCGTTGCGTTACAGCCATGTTTCGGGGTCCCGGGGAACCTGGTGATTCTGCGGGACGGTCACGACGCGGCTGTCCGCGGCGAACCGGCGCCGGGCATGATCGGATCATGAAGTTCACCGAGCACGAGCTGTCGGCGGCGCTGACCGGCGTGGCCAAGGCCGTGATGGCGTCGCAGGACAAGGACGTGCGCAAGGGCCGGCGTGACGTCGACGAGGCGTGGGAGGCGCTCTCGCGGTACGAGCGCTACCAGCTGATGAGCGGGCTGGGTGACCAGCTGCTGCCGGTCCTGGTCAGCCTGCCGGACATCGAGGTCGAGGCCGGGACACGGCCGACCTTCACCGACGAGCAGGTCGAGGCGGCGGTCGAGGAACGGCTCGGCGACGAACGCGGTCTCCGGCGCAAGGCGCAGCTGAAGGCGCGTACGACGCTGGTGCAGGCTGCGCTCTCCTTCATCCCGCCGCGCTCGGACCCCGACGCGCTGACGGTGCCGGACCACCTCTAGCGACGAGCCATGGAGCCTGCTCCGCCGTCCAGCCCCGCCACGCGTCCGCGCAACCGACGGCAGCTCATCATCGACGCCGCGGGCCGCGTCTTCAACGAGCGCGGCTACCACGCCGCGTCGATGGAGGAGATCGCCCTCGAGGTCGGCATCACGGCTCCCGCCCTCTACCGGCACTTCCCGAACAAGTACACGCTCTTCGCCGAGTGCGCGACCTTCATGGCCGACGGTCTGGTCGAGGCGCTCGACGAGCTGCCGCCCGAGGCGACCCTCGACGAGCTCTTCCTCGCCGCGAGCCGGGTGACGATCGCCCACCGGGCCTCCGGCGGCGTCTACCGGTGGGAGGCGCGCTACCTCAACCCGGACGACCGCCGGGTGCTGCGGGGCAAGTTCGGCCAGGTCGTCGACCGGGTGACCGATGCGGTGACCGCCGAGGAGGGTGATCTCGACCCCGCCCTCCGGGCCGCCGCAGCGCTGGGAGCCATCGGGTCGATCACGATGCACCGCACGCGCATCTCCGCCCAGCGCGCCGAGAAGCTGCTCGTCGGAGCCGCGTCGAGGGTGGTCGCGACCGAGCGTCCGCGAGCCGTCGCCAGCGCCTCGGTCGAGGTGCCCTCGCCGCCCGTGGTCCGGATCCGCCGCGCCGAGATCCTCGCCGCCGCCATCCCGCTGTTCGAGCGCGACGGCTTCGCCAACGTGTCCCTCGGCCGGATCGCCGAGGCCGTCGGGCTCGCGCCGTCGGCGATCTATCGCCACTACCCGGGGAAGGTGGACATCCTCGCCGCAGCGTGCCTGCAGGCCGCGGGGCTGCTGTCGCAGTCGGTCGAGCAGGCGCTGAGGGGATGCGCCGATCCGCACGCCGCGGTGGCCGCGCTGGCGGAGACGTACGTCGCGTACAGCTTCGAGCACCGCTCGCTCACCAGCGTCGCCGAGGCGGAGCTCGTCGGTCTGCCCGCAGCCCTGCAGCGGCCGCTGGTGCTGGCGCAGCGCGACCACATCGCGCTCTGGGAGCAGCAGCTGCGTGCCGCCCAGCCCGACCTGAACGCCCGCGATGCGCGGGTGCTCGTGCACGCAGGGTTCGGTGTGGTGGTGGAGGCCGGTCGGAGGCTCCGGTGGCAGGACTCACCCGACGCCCGTCGCTCCGTCGCCGCGCTGCTGCTCAGCGCGCTGGGATGGCGCGACTGAGACCTCGCGGAGCGGGTGGGCCGGGCTTCGCTTGCCCCGGCCCACCCGCGTCGTACGGTCCGGCTCAGGCGCCGGGTCGGTTGGTGTCGGGGATGGTGATGGGCGTCGTGGTGCCCGAGCCGCCCTTGTTGAGGAACGCCATCGCCAGCGCACGCACGAACTGGTCGAACAGGTAGAAGTTGGCCGGGACGAGGGGGAGGAGCCCCTCGCGGAAGGCGATGTAGGTCGGCCATGCCGTCCGGATCAGCGCGGCCGACACGTAGTCGCGCTTGAGCCCGAGCCAGTCGCCGATGTCGTTGCCGAGCTGATAGCGGACGAACTCGTTGAGGAAGCCGCGGGTGACCCCGAGGTCGACCTGAGCGGTGAGGCCGAGCAGGACCTCGGCGAGCGCCTTGCCCTCGGGCGTGGGAGCCAGGATCGGGGTGAGGACCTGAGCGGACTGCGCGTGGGCGGCGGCCCACGTGGCCGGGATGTACTCGTCGCGCACACCGAGCATGTGCAGGGCCACCTGCCAGGAGTGGAGGAAGGCGTCCTGGTCCGCGGTGGACATCGGCACGCCCCAGTCCTTCAGCTTCTTGTGCGCGAAGGTGCCCGTGCTGTGGAAGGTGACGAGGATGTCGGCGTTGCTGATCGGGATCTCCTCCTCCGCGACCGCCTGCCAGTACGGCGACTGCGGGAGGAGGTGGCGGACGGCCGCGTGCACCATCCGGGTCTTGTTCGAGGTCACCAGGAACTGGCCGCTCGGCTCGAAGGCGTTCAGGTCGCTCAGGTCGTACCCGAAGGTGAACGTCTTGGCGGCGCGGTCTTGCATGTCGGCGCCGCCCTTGGACCAGTAGACGGACCTGGCCTCGCGCGGGATGACGGTGCTCATGATGCCGCCGCCGATGCCGTAGATGACGAAGAGGTAGGTGTCCTTGCGGCGGTTGAAGTCGGCCGCCCGCCGCAGCTTCGTCATGTCGGCCCACGACGGGAGCTTGGTGTTGTCCTGCAGGAACCCCGCGAGCTCCGGCGGGAGGCCGGTCGGGATGGGGTGGTTGTTGTTGACCCACGGGCCGATCGCGTTGTTGACCGCCGCGACCTGGCCCTTGTCGACGACCGAGGCCATGATCCGGTCGATGTCGTCGTCCCAGACCCACTGCGGATCGACGCCTGCTCCGCTGCCGGCGACCGACGCGGCGGGCGACCACGACCAGGCCGCCGAGGGGTTGACGACGCTTGCTAGTCCGAGTGCGGCTCCGAGTGTCAAGACGCCGCGTCTGTTCATGTCGACCACGTGCTCCACCTGCTTCCCGACGAGGTTGGGCATCACCGCGGACGCCTTCGGCGGGCCCCCGTAGGGCTCGTCGTCTTCCTTCGGTGATGTGATTCCCCATTAACATAGAGATGTGAGACAGGTCACGCAACCCCTGGTGACGATCGGATTTCCCAGGGGTTACTGCGTCCTCCAGGGGGCTGCTGGCGGGACCAACGGCGGGGGTCAGCGTTCACATGCTGGGTCGGTTGCCGAGGCCGACTCCCTCGCCGGCGCAGCGGGGATATCGTCGTGGCGCTGCACCGACGACGCCGGACGCCCGTGGAGGACCGATGACCGAGCCCGCGATCGAGACCCCGACTCCTGAGGGTGTGGCTCAGGCCGCCGCCCTGGCTCGTCGGTGGCTCCCCGACTTCCTCGCCGGGCGCCGGGCCGCGGACGACGTCTACGCGCCGGGCGCGAGCACCTGGCACAACATCGGGGAGCGGGAGGCGGAGATCCTCGCGACGCCCTCGCGTACGCGGTCGGTGGAGAAGGGGGCGGAGCTGCGCGTCGAAGACGTCCATGTGAAGGTGTTCGACGGCGGCTGGGTGGTGCAGTCCGTCGCCGTCGGGACGAGCCCGGACGGTCAGCCTGTCCGCATCCCGTCGTGCCTCGTCGTCACGATGCGTGACGGGAAGATCGCGCGGTTCGAGGAGTACGCCGACTCGCGTGCGGCGGAGAGGCTGTTCGGCGAGGTTTGAGCGACACCCGTCCTGGGTACGGGGCCGAGTGCTCATGTCGTCGACAAGGAGGGACTGTCGTGGTCATCGGACTCGGCATCGTTCTGATCGTGTTGGGCCTCATCTTCGCGCTGGACGTCATCAACTTCGACACGTCAGCCGTGGATACCGGGACCCTCGGCTGGATCCTGCTCGTGGCAGGAATCGTGGCCGTCGTGATCTCGCTGGTCGTCAACCACCAGCGGACCCGCTCGACCCACGTGGTCGAGGAGCGCCGCGACACCGGCTATCCCCCGCGGTAGCACCGAGAACGACGCGGTCCCCGGATCCTGCTCCACGCAGGGCCCGGGGACCGCTCGTCTGCATCTGACGCCGACGTGCTCAGCGTCGCCTTCCCGCCGGGCCACGACCTGACTGACGGCGGTCCGAGTTCCGTTGGTGTGCGAGACGGTTGCGACGCTCTTCCTCGCGCTTGGAGTACGCGGCCGCGCGGATCGCCTCGTCCGACTCCAAGCCGCTGCCCAGACCCCCACCAACGGTCGCCGCCGACGCCACGAACCAGGCGAGCACGAAGATGTCGTCGTAGCCGAGTGAGGTGTTGAGGTAACCGCCCATCACGGAGGGGTCGAGGACGAACAGTGCCCAGAGGAGGTTCACCACGTAGAGCGCCGCGTAGCAGATGAGCACCCCAGCGGTGAGTGTCACCAGGGTCGAGATGTTGTAGAGGCGGGACCGTTCCCGGGCCTCGGCGGAGTCGTCGTCGGGGTGGTCCCACAGCTTGCCGTCAATGACGAGCCAGGCGACGACAAGCGCGACGGAGGCGATCGTCGCGACCAGGAGGCGCCACGAGGACAGCGACCCTGCCAGTAGCCAGACCGTGGAGTTGATCGTGGCGATCGCTCCGGTCGCCAGCGCCGCGACGAGTGCGGACTTGAGGCCGGGCACGAGGAGCCACGGTCGGTTGGCAAGTACCATCCCTGCGAGCAGTCGCCAGCGGCCCCCGAACCGGGGAAGCAGGATGCGGTGCTCCTCCTCGGATGTGGGGTCGGCCATGCCGCCGACGAGCGTGCGCACTGCGCGGCGAGTGCGTGCTTGCATCCGCAGTCCGCCGAGCGCAGGCAGTGACAGCACGGCCGTCCGCTGATGGGGGTCGGCTTCGACGAGGAGGTAGCGGCCGTCGTCGTCTCGAAGGGGAAGCTCGGTCAGCCCCACGACGAGGTCCCACTCGTGCTGGTGAGCCTGGTCTCCCAGACGCACCAACGCGGTGTCGACATCTTCGGACCCGGTGGTGAACGGCTCGCTCACGACCTCGACGTCCCAGCCTCCGTGACGCTCGCCCTTCGGTGGATCGAGGTCCTTGATCCGATGCGCCATCTGGGTGGGCGAGGCCGGGTCAGCCACGAGACCGACGTGGAGGAGGTTCATGGTGCACCTGTACCCACGGCGCTCGCGCGGACACGCGTGGGCCCACGGCGAAGGCGCCTGACGACGGCCCGCACGCGCTGCGGGGCCCCGACGGAGATCGCGCGCGGGCGTGATCTTGCTCGTCCCGGGCGATCGCCCAGCGAAACGGCGAGCAGCGACACGTCGCAGGTGCGCGTAGTGTGGTAGTCCTCCCACGGATCCACTGGAACGGTGGCCACCATGAACGGTTTGAGCCTCGGGATCCCTGGGGTCGGCGCTGTCAGTTCAGGGTCCCATTTCTGTGCGCTCTACTCGGGGCCGGCCGAGCGTGACCGGTTGTTGTATCCCTTCCTCGAGGAGGGCTTGCGGCACGGTGACAAGTGCCTTTGCCTGATCGACGATGTCGAGCCGGCGCTGGTCCGGGACCGGGCCGTTGGGCAGCCCGGCCCGGACTACTCGCGACGATCGGCACAGCTCGACGTCGAGCGTTCATCGGATGCCTACCTCCGCTCGGGGGAGTTCTGCGTCGACGACATGATGAGCTTCCTCGCCGGGAGCGTGGACGCGGCGATCGCAGACGACTTCGGCCTCCTCAGAGCCGCCGGCGAGATGTCGTGGGTGCTGTCCGGCGCCCCGGGCTGGGACGACCTGTTCGTCTACGAGTCGTCCCTCAACCACGTCGTCGAGCAGATGCCTGCCATCCTCATGTGCCTGTACGACCTCAAGAAGTTCGGGGCCGAGATGCTCGTCGGAGTACTCCATACCCACCCCAAGGTCCTGCTGGACGCCACGGTGATCGACAACCCCCACTACGTGGATCCGGCGGAGCTCAGGCCAGGTGCGGGAGCTGTCGGGCGAGCCCGGTATCCCTTGGTCAGGGTAGACGCGGACGACGAGGACGCCACAGACCGCGGATGGGCGTCCCTCACCGGCGCCGAGCTGCGGGTCGTCTCCCGCGTCTCCCGGGGGATGACGAATCGCGGGGTCGCCGAGGATCTCTCCGTGTCCCGCCATACCGTGGACGCCCACCTCAAGCACATCTACCTCAAGCTCGACGTCCACTCGCGGGTCCAGCTGACGGTGCAGGCGCTGCGGCGCCGCGGCCACATCGACTAGCTGTGATGCCGGCCCGATCCCGGCCGTGAAGAAGCACCCGTTCATGGGATGCCGGCGACGTGGCCCGCGAGAAGCATGGCCGTGACAGCAGCTTCCGGCGGATGGAGTGGTCATGGCCAGGGCAGTAGGCATCGACTTGGGAACGACGAACTCGGTGATCGCGGCGATGGAAGGCGGACAGCCGCAGGTCATCCCCAACGCGGAGGGCAACCGGACCACGCCGTCCGTGGTCGCCTTCTTGGAGAACGGCGAGCGACTGGTCGGCCAGATGGCTCGACGTCAGGCGATCCTGAACCCGAAGGGGACGATCTACTCCGCGAAGCGCTTCATCGGCCACAAGTACGACGAGGTCAGCAGCGAGATGACGACCGTCTCCTTCGACGTGGTCCCTGGCCCCGACGGCGCGGTGCGCTTCCAGGTGAACGGCAAGCTCTACGCTCCTGAAGAGATCTCGGCGCAGGTCCTCCGCAAGCTGGTCGACGACGCCGGGAAGTTCCTCGGCGAGCGGGTCACCGAGGCGGTCATCACCGTCCCCGCGCACTTCAACGACGCGCAGCGGCAGGCCACGAAGGACGCCGGCAAGATCGCCGGGCTCGAGGTCCTCCGGATCATCAACGAGCCGACGGCTGCCGCGCTTGCGTACGGGATGGACAAGCTGGAGAACGAGACCGTGCTGGTCTTCGACCTCGGCGGTGGCACGTTCGACGTCAGCCTCCTCACGGTCGGGGACGGCGTGGTCGAGGTCCGGTCGACGGCCGGGGACACACATCTCGGCGGCGACGACTTCGATCGACGTATCGTCGACTACCTGGCGGACGAGTTCGAGAAGTCCAACGGCATCGACCTTCGCGACGACCCCCAAGCTCTCCAGCGCCTGTTCGAGGCCGCCGAAAAGGCCAAGGTCGAGCTGTCGGCGGTCACTCAGACCGCCGTCAACCTTCCCTTCGTCACCGCTGACGCCTCAGGGCCCAAGCACCTCAACGTCAACCTGATGAGGTCCACCTTCGAACAGCTCACGGCCGACCTCATCGACCGCTGCCTCGGTCCGGTCAAGCAGGCCATGGAGGACGCCAAGGTCACCGCCGACGACATCGACGAGGTCATCCTGGTGGGTGGGTCCACGCGGATCCCGGCCGTCCAGGCGCTGGTACGCCGCCTGACCGGTGGCAAGGAACCCAACATGACCGTCAACCCGGACGAGGTCGTCGCGATCGGCGCGGCCGTCCAGGCGGCGATCATCAAGGGTGATGTGAAGGACGTGCTGCTGCTCGACGTCACGCCCCTGTCGCTGGGTCTGGAGACGATGGGCGGCGTGATGACCAAGGTCATCGAGCGGAACACCACCATCCCGGCTCGACGGACCGAGATCTTCACGACCGCGGAGGACAACCAGTCGGCCGTCGACGTCGTCGTGCTGCAGGGGGAGCGGGAGCGAGCGGCCGACAACCGCGTGCTGGCCCGGTTCCGGCTGGAGGACATTCGTCCCGCGCCGCGCGGGGTGCCCCAGATCGAGGTGACCTTCGACATCGACGCCAACGGCATCCTGCACGTCTCGGCGCGCGACAAGGACACCGGTGCCGAGCAGCAGGTGACCATCAGCGAGACCTCCACTCTCAGCCAGGAGGAGGTCGAACGGATGATCAAGGACGCCGAGACTCACCGTGGTGAGGACGCCGCCCTGCGCGAGCGGGTCGATGCGCGCAACGAGCTGGACTCCGTGGCCTACCAGGTGCGCAAGGCTCTCGAGGAGGCTGGTGCATCGGTACCCGAGCACGACCGCGCCCGGGCCGAGATGCTGGTCGAGGAGGCCCGCCAGGCGGTCGAGGGCGACGAACCCGTGGACCGCCTTCGCGCCCTGACCGGGGAGCTCCACCAGATGAGCCAGGTGCTGAACGCCGCGGCCCGGGATGGCGGTGGACCGTCGACCGGGTCGGCAGGCGCCTCCGAGGACACCTCTGACGGCGATGACGACGACGTCATCGACGCCGAGTTCACCTCCCGCTGATCGCCATGTCCGATCACGAGGTGCCGACGTCCGAGGCCCCGATGAACGGGACAGGGGGCGACGAGGTCCTGGGGAATGATGCGGCGAGACGTGTCGACGAGCCCGAACGCGTCGACCAGGCGCGCCAGATCGCCGACCTTGAGGATGCGTGGCGCCGTACTGCTGCCGAGCTGGACAACTTCCGCAAGCGTTGTGCGCGCGATGTGGCCCGCGCCCGCGAGCAGGAACGGGCGGCCGTGGCCGCCAGCTGGCTGCCGGTCCTGGACAACCTGGAGCGCGCGCTCGAGCACGCGTCGTCCGACCCCGACTCGGTGGTCGAGGGCGTCCGAGCCGTGCTGGCGCAGGCAGTCGGCGTCCTGGCCGACCTCGGATACCCGCGTCGCGACGACGACGGCAGGGCTTTCGACCCCGCCGTGCACGAGGCGGTCAGCACTGTGTCAGGTGAGGGGCTGGTGCCCGGGACCGTGGCTCACGTCGTGCGCCCTGGCTACGGGCCCGATGACAAGCTGCTGCGTCCCGCCGCGGTCGTGGTGGCCACCAGGGCACCCTGATGGCCAGAGATTTCTACGAGGTCCTCGGGGTCTCCCGAGATGCCGACCCGGACGACATCCAGCGCGCCTATCGCCGGCTGGCGCGCCAGAACCACCCGGACGTCAACAAGCAGTCCGGCGCCGAGGAGCGGTTCAAGGAGATCGCCGAGGCGTACGACGTGCTGTCCGATCCCGAGCTGCGTCGCCGCTACGACGCCTTCGGCGAGGACTTCCGGCGCGTCCCGCCCGACACGGACCCGGCCGCCTGGCGTCAGGGCCGGACGTACGCCGACGCCGGGGCGGGTGCGCGCGGTCGCTGGTCGTCGGGGGCCGGCCCGTCGGGAGGTTTCGGTGCCGGCGACTTGGGCGACGACATCGATATCGAGGACCTGCTCGGGGGGATCTTCGGCGGACGGGGCCGGGGCGGACGGGGCCGGGAGGGCTGGGGACCTGGCCCGGTGCCGGGCTCCGACCACGAAGCGGAGGTGGAGGTCTCGGTCGAGGAGGCCTACCACGGCACCGAGCGCAGCTTCACGATCAGTGGTCCTGACGGCCCCCGCACGCTGGACGTCACGATCCCGGCGGGTGTGGTCGACGGTCAACGGATCCGGCTGCGCGGGCAGGGCGGCGCGGGCAGCGGCTCGGCGGCCGCCGGAGACCTCTACCTGGTCGTCCGGATCGCCGACCACCCGCGCTACAGGGTCGAGGGTCGCGACCTGCACGCCCTCCTGCCGATCGCTCCATGGGAGGCCGCCCTGGGCGCGTCGGTGTCCGTCGACACTCCCGGCGGGATGGCCACGGTGAAGGTTCCAGCAGGCTCGTCCAGCCACCGCAGGTTGCGGCTCAAGGGCCGCGGGCTTCCCCACAGGCGCGGGAAGCCGGGGGACTTCTACGCCGAGCTGCAGGTCCGCATTCCCCGGACCCTCACCGACGAGGAGCAACGGCTCTTCGAGGAGCTCGCGAAGGTGTCCAGCTTTGACGCGAGGAGCAGACGATGACAGCGGTCACACAGTTCGCTCTCGCTCGGCCCTCCCGGCTCAGCTTGGAGAGCTATGCGCAGCTCACCGGCGTACACCCAGAGCTCGTACGCCGCCTGGTTGCCCTCGGACTGCTGGACGTCACCCGCGATGCGCAGGGGCGCTTGTGGTTCAACCCCTCCCAGGTGAAGGAGATGGCCAGGATCCAGCGGCTCCGGATGAGCCTGAACCTCAGCTACTGCGCCATCGGTCTGGTCGTCGAGCTGCTCGACAGGATCGCGGAGCTGGAGAAGGCACAACGGCGTACGTCACGACGAGGAGACGCTCCATGGACATGAACAGACTGACCCAGAAGTCGCAGGAGGCTCTGCACGACGCCCAGACCAAGGCGCTGCGGTTCGGCCACGCGGAGGTGGACGGAGAGCATCTGCTGCTCGCACTGCTCGACCAGGAGGAGGGCTTGGTCGCTCCTCTGCTCGCCCGGGCGGGGGCAGACCCGGACCGGCTGCGCGAGGAGCTCGAGGCCGAGCTCGGCCGGCGCCCGCGGGTCAGCGGGCCGGGAGTGACCCCCGGGCAGGTGCACATCACCCAGCGGCTCTCGCGGCTGCTCGACACGGCCGACCGTGAGGCGCGGAGGCTGAAGGACGAGTACGTCTCTGTCGAGCACCTCGTGATCGCTCTGGCCGAGGAGGGGGCTGGATCTGCGGCGGGGCGGCTTCTTCGCGCTCAAGGGCTGACCCGGGACACGTTCCTGGCCGCACTGACTCAGGTGCGCGGTCACCAACGGGTGACCTCGGCGACCCCCGAGGGAACCTATGAGGCGCTGGAGAAGTACGGCCGCGATCTCGTCACGGCCGCCGCGGCGGGCAGGCTCGAGCCGGTCATCGGACGCGATTCCGAGATCCGCCGGACCATCCAGATCTTGTCCCGCAAGAGCAAGAACAACCCGGTCCTCATCGGCGAGCCCGGGGTGGGCAAGACAGCGATCGTCGAAGGTCTGGCCCAGCGGATCGCCGACGCCGACGTGCCGGAGGGACTGCGGGACAAGACCGTGTTCGCCCTCGACATGGGCGCGCTCATCGCCGGGGCGAAGTATCGCGGAGAGTTCGAGGAGAGGCTCAAGGCCGTGCTCAACGAGGTGCAGAGCGCCGAGGGCCACATCCTGCTGTTCGTCGACGAGCTGCACACCGTCGTGGGTGCCGGCGCCGCCGAGGGTGCGATGGATGCCGGCAACATGCTCAAGCCCTTGCTCGCCCGCGGTGAGCTCCACATGATCGGCGCGACCACCTTGGACGAGTACCGCACGCACATCGAGAAGGACGCGGCGCTCGAGCGGCGGTTCCAGCCGGTCCTGGTCGACGAGCCCGACGAGGAGGACGCCCTCTCGATCCTGCGTGGGCTCCGCGAGCGGTTCGAGGTATTCCACGGCGTGAAGATCCACGACGGCGCTCTCGTGGCAGCCGTGACCCTGAGCCACCGCTACATCTCCGACCGCTTCCTGCCCGACAAGGCCATCGATCTCGTCGACGAGGCGTGCGCGATGCTGCGCACCGAGATCGACTCGATGCCGGCCGAGCTCGACGAGCTCACCAGACGCGTGACCCGGATGGAGATCGAGGAGGCGGCGCTCTCGGAGGAGGAGGACGCCGCGAGCAGGGCCCGCCTCGACGAGCTGCGCAAGGAGCTGGCCGATGCGCGGGCCGAAGCCGATGCCCTGCGCGCGCAGTGGGAGGCCGAGCGGTCGGCGCTTCGCGAGGTGCAGTCTCTACGCCAGGAGCTGGAGCAGGTACGTCTGGAGAGCGAGCGGGCCGAGCGCGAGTACGACCTCAACCGCGCGGCGTCCCTGCGACACGGCCAGCTGCCGGAGATCCAGCGGCGGCTGGAGGCGGCCGAGTCCCGACTGGCCGGCAAGCAGGGCGGCCGTCGGCTCCTGCGCGAGGTGGTGACCGCCGACGAGATCGCCGACATCGTGTCGCGCTGGACCGGCATCCCGGTCACGCGCCTGCAGGAGGGGGAGCGCGACAAGCTGCTGCGCCTGGACGAGGTGCTCCACGAGCGTGTCATCGGCCAGGACGAGGCGGTCCAGCTGGTGGCCGACGCGGTCGTGCGCGCCCGCTCAGGCATCAAGAACCCCCAGCGGCCGATCGGGTCGTTCATCTTCCTGGGCCCCACAGGGGTCGGCAAGACGGAGCTGGCCAAGACGCTGGCCACCGCACTGTTCGACACTGCGGAGAACATGATCCGGATCGACATGAGCGAGTACCAGGAACGGCACACCGTCAGCAGGCTGGTCGGAGCGCCACCCGGCTACGTCGGCTACGAAGAGGGCGGTCAGCTCACCGAGGCCGTACGCCGCAAGCCCTACTCGGTGGTCCTGCTCGACGAGATCGAGAAGGCCCACGTCGACGTCTTCAACACGCTGCTTCAGGTGCTCGACGACGGCCGCCTGACCGACTCCCACGGCCGGACCGTCGGCTTCCGCAACACCGTGCTGATCATGACCTCCAACATCGGCTCGGAATACCTCCTCGACGGGGTCACCGCGGGCGGCGAGGTCAAGGAGGAAGCACGCTCGAGTGTGATGCGCCTGCTGCAGTCGCACTTCCGGCCGGAGTTCCTCAACCGTGTCGACGAGATCGTCATGTTCAAGCCACTGACGCTCGCCGAGATCGAGCGCATCGTCGACCTCCAGCTCGAGGAGCTGCACCAGCGGCTGGCCGACATGCGAATCTCCCTCGACGTCACCGCTGCGGCGCGTCGCTACATCGCCGACCAGGGTTTCGACCCGGCGTACGGCGCCCGTCCGCTGCGTCGGCTCATCTCCCGGGAGGTGGAGACTCAGGTCGGCCGGGCGCTGCTGCGCGGGGATGCGGGCGACGGGGGCGTGATCTCGGTCGACGTCGTCGACGGGAAGATCAGGGTGACGGCCGGCAGCCGGTCAGAAGGGCGGGTCGCGGCATGACCGCGTCCACCCAGAAGTCGACGAAGGTCGAGTGCGGCAACTGCGGAGCCAAGAACCGCGTGCCGGCGGTCGCCGAGGGTGCGCCCCGCTGCGGGAGGTGCAGCACTCCGCTGCGCTGGGTGGTGGACGCGAACGACCTGGAGTTCCAGGCCGTCGCGGACGAGTCGAGCCTGCCTGTGCTGGTCGATGTGTGGGCGCCGTGGTGCGGCCCTTGCCGGATGGTGAGCCCGGCCTTGGAGAGGCTGGCCGGGGACCTGGCCGGCCACCTCAAGCTGGTCAAGGTCAACGCTGACGAGAACCCGGCTGTGAGCCGGCGGTTCGAGGTCCAGTCGATTCCGACGCTGGTCCTCCTCGAGCGCGGCAAGGTGGTCGACAGACAGGTCGGCGCCCTTCCGGAGCAGCACCTGCGCTCGTGGCTCGAGGCCAAGCTTCCGACAGGAGCGCGATGACTGCCAACCCGAAGCGCGTCGGCGCGGATCCGCACCTGCGAGTCATCCGGCCCGTGCCGCCGCCCGCGCAGCGTGTCTGCGCCGATTGCGTGCAGTCTGGTACGCCATGGGTTCACCTGCGCCAATGCATGACCTGTGGCCGGGTCGGTTGCTGCGACTCGTCACCGATGCGACACGCGCGCGCTCACGCCGCCACGACGGCCCACGTCGTCGTGCGTTCGCTCGAGCCGGGGGAGAACTGGAGATGGTGCTATGTCGACGAGCAGTTCATCTGACGTCGAGCCCGCGGACCTTCGCGAGACCCCCGACACCACCGGCGCCTACCCCCGGCTCAGCGATGATCAGATCATGCTGCTCTCGCGCTACGGAGAGCGGAAGGCGCTGACCAAGGGCACCACGCTCTTCTGCGCGGGGGACCGCGACTGCGGTCTGTTCGTCGTCCTGGACGGCAGGGTCCGGGTTGTTCAGGAGGAGGGCCCCGAGGGAGAGTCGCGGGTGCTCGCCGTCCACGGGCGAGGCCGCTTCGTAAGGGACCTGTCCATCCTGACCGGCCAAGCGGTCTACGTCACCGCCGTCGCCCAGACGGACGTGGAGGTCGTTGAAGTGCCCTACGACCGCCTCAAGGAGGCGGTCACCCAGGATCAGGCGCTCGGAGATCTGATCCTGCGGGCGTTCATCCTGCGACGCGCCCTTCATGCCGACCTCGGCGCCGGCCTCCGGATCATCGGGTCGCGCTACTCCGCGAGCACCCGCCTGCTGAGGGACTTCGCGAGCCGCAACCGCATCCCGTGCCGTTGGGAGGACGTGGAGGAGGATCCCGAGGCGGAGGCAACCCTGCGGGCGTTCGGCATCCCACCCGACCAGACCCCCGTCGTGATCTGGAAAGGACAGACGGTTCTGCGGAACCCCAGCACCAAGGAGCTGGCCGACCTCATCGGGCTGCGAGCGGCGCCAGACCGGACTGCGTACGACCTCGTGGTTGTCGGCGCAGGCCCGGGCGGACTGGCGGCGGCTGTCTACGCCGCCTCCGAGGGACTCTCGACGGTCGTCCTGGACGCACTCGCCACCGGCGGACAGGCGGCCACGTCGTCCCAGATAGAGAACTACCTGGGCTTCCCGGCCGGTATCACCGGCGCCGAGCTGGCCGACCGCGCCGTGGTACAGGCCCGAAAGTTCGGCGCCGCCTTCAGCATCCCCGGCGAGGCGACCTCGCTCACACAGGCCGACGGCTATCACACGGTGGGACTGGCGGAGGGGGACTCCCTCGTCGCGCACGCCGTGCTCATCGCGACGGGTGTGCGCTATCGACGTCTCGACATCCCAGGAACGGACCGCCTCGAGCGCAGCAGCATCTACTACGCCGCCACGGAGTTCGAGGCCCGGCTGTGCCGACAGGACCCCGTCACCGTCGTGGGCGGCGGAAACTCCGCGGGCCAGGCGGCCTGCTTCCTGGCCCGTCAGTCGCCGGTCGTCAACCTCGTCATCCGACACGGTGACCTGTGCAGGGACATGTCCCGCTATCTGGCCGACCGCGTCGAGCAGTCGCCACGCATCGTGGTCTGGCGCAACAGCGAGGTGCGCGAGCTCATCGGGGAGGAAGCGCTCGAAGAGGTGCTGGTGCGCGACCTCCAGTCGGATGAGGAGCACCGCGTCGCGGCGACGGCCCTGTTCGTGATGATCGGTGCGTCCCCGCACACAAGCTGGCTCGAGGGAGAGATCCCGCTGGACGCCAAGGGGTACATCCTCACCGGGCCTGCGGCCGATGCCTCCGACGCCTTGTTCGAGACTCGCCGCCAGGGCGTGTTTGCCGTCGGCGACGTACGCAGTGGGTCGGTCAAGCGCGTCGCCTCAGCCGTCGGCGAGGGCTCGGTCGCGATCCGCCAGGTCCACGAGTTTCTCGCGGCCGCGGGGCGCCGGTGACCGGGCGCCGGCACATGAAGGAGCGAGAGTTCGAGGCCAAGGTCATGCGGTTCGTACGCGAGATCGGCATCGCGCCGGAGGGCAGGGTACGAACGGTGGGCTTCGACTTCACAAGAGGCGTGGTCGTCATCAACACCGACGAGGGCACTGCTGCGGCACGTGCCGCGGGCTTGTGGTCTGACTATGAAGACAACGCGGCGCGTATCAGGCCCCGACATGCCCCGCTCGTCAAGTACGAAGGACGAGCCGAGACCGACGTCCTGGGTGAATCCCACGCGCGCGGTGAATGATCTGACAGGCCCCGATCCAGGCCCGTTTTCCGTGCGCGGCGAGAGCGCGGGCGATGGTCGCTGGGGTCACCCGCGTCACGTCACCACGTCACCCGACCCGTGCCGGTGCGTGTAGGCGGCGGACCGAACCGCTTCGTCGGTCTCCAAGCCCGCCCCAAGGGCTCCGCCGATCGTCGCGAGAGCGCTGGCGAGCCACACCAGCTTCACGTAGTCGCCAACGTGAACCGCATGCCCGATGTTCTCCTCGAGCAGGGGTTCAGGCACCAGAGTCAGCGACGTCAGCAGTGCGAGCAGAAGGAGCGCGGCGTACAGAAAGAGCACACCGAGCACGACGGTTCCGGTCGTCGCCAGGTTGAAGAGAGTTACCTGCTTACCCCCCACCGGATTCGGCGCACGTTCCCACAGGCCCGCTCCGACGATCAGCGCGGTGGTGATCGCCGCAACAGAGCCCACCCCGATCGCCAGAAGTCTGGGCCAGCTGAGCGCGTCGCCGAGCTGCCAGATGTCGGGGGTGACGAGCACGAAGACGCCGGTTGCCAGTGCGGCGGTCAGCGCTTTCGAGAGTCCGATCGCAAGCCTCCACGGTTGGTTGGCCCGGATCATCCCGATCAGGAGTCGCACGTGACCGCTCAGGACCTTCGCAGTGAACATGACACTGCCGTCGTTCTCCTCATGCTGACTCCCGAGCTCACGGGCGCGGCGCCCGAGCCCGGCAGCAGGGCCCGGCAGCGCGGGATCTGCTGTGTCCCCGAGCAGGGTGCGCACGAGCCCCACGACCGCGCCTCGGATGCGTTGACGCAGTCCCACCGCGCCGAGCGCCGGCACGCACACCACCGCGACGCCGTGTAATGGGCTGGCATGAGCCACGACCGGGCGCCGGTGAGCCCGGAGGGGCAGGTCCGTGAGGCAGACGACCAGGTCCCAGTCCTCCTTCAGGAGCCGCTCCCTCGCCGCGGCGACGAGGGCGGCGTCGTCTGCAGGTGGATGGACCAGCACGTCGACCACCGTCGGAACGCACCACTGGACGGTGGGCAGCTGGACACCCAGCTCTGCGCGTAGATCGTCGGCAAGGTTCGACGCGACGTCGGCGGCCGTACCCGGAGCTGAGACAAGTCCGATGACGACCTCCCCGGCGCTCATGCGTGAGCGGCCGGTCCGCTCGGACTGTTCTGGCGCTCCTGCCTCATGCTACGAGTGTGGGATCACGACGCGCCTCAGAGCAAGAGGTGCCGGAGGCCGTCGTCGAAGAGCGAGGAGCGTCCCGCTGGGTGAATGTCGGGCCCACGAAGACGAGAGCGGCCCCAGACTCTGCGGAAGCACTGGGGTGTCTCCGCAGGTCGGGGCCGCGTCTCGGCTGGGCGCCCAGGTCGGCGCGCACCGGCGATCGGATGTCGAGTCCTTCGTACGACATCTTGCGGGGCTCGCCTTCGGGAGCCGCTCGTCCCTCGCGACTCCCTCCGGCTCACTCCTCAGATGTCGTAGTACAGCTCGAACTCGTGCGGGTGCGGCCGCTGCTGGATCGGGGCGATCTCGTTCTCGCGCTTGTACTCGATCCACGTCTCGATCAGGTCCGGCGTGAAGACGTCGCCCTGGGTGAGGAACTCGTGATCGGCCTCGAGCGAGTCGAGCACGGCACCGAGCGAGGTCGGGACCGACTCGATCTGGTTGTACTCGTCCGGCGGGAGCTCGTAGATGTTCTTGTCGATCGGCTCCGGCGGCTCGATCTTGTTCTTGATGCCGTCGATGCCGGCGAGCAGCAGCGCGGAGAACGCGAGGTACGGGTTCGCCGACGGGTCGGGGCAGCGGAACTCGATGCGCTTGGCCTTCGGGTTCGAGCCGGTGATCGGGATGCGGACGCACGCCGAGCGGTTGCGCGAGCTGTAGACGAGGGCGATCGGCGCCTCGAAGCCCGGCACCAGACGGTGGTAGGAGTTGACCGTCGGGTTGGTGAACGCGAGCAGCGACGGCGCGTGCTTCAGGATGCCGCCGATGTAGTGGCGCGCCGTCTCCGAGAGACCGCCGTAGCCGGCCTCGTCGTAGAACAGCGGCTCGCCGTCCTTCCAGATCGACTGGTGGCAGTGCATGCCCGAGCCGTTGTCGCCGAAGATGGGCTTCGGCATGAAGGTCGCCGTCTTGCCGGCGGCCCAGGCGGTGTTGCGGATGATGTACTTGAACTTCATGACATCGTCCGCGGCCTTGAGCAGCGTGTCGAAGCGGTAGTTGATCTCCGCCTGGCCGGCGGTGCCGACCTCGTGGTGCGCGCGCTCGACCTGGAGGCCGGAGTCCTCGAGCTTGAGGACCATCTCGTTGCGGAGGTCGGCGAAGTGGTCGGTGGGGGAGACGGGGAAGTAGCCGCCCTTGTAGCGGACCTTGTAGCCGCGGGCCTCCTCCTCGGCGCCCGTGTTCCACGCGCCGGCGATCGAGTCGATCTCGTAGAAGCCGCGGTTGGCGGAGGTCTCGAAGCGGGCGCTGTCGAAGACGTAGAACTCGGCCTCGGGGGCGAAGAACGCCGTGTCGCCGATGCCCGTGCTCGCGAGGTAGGCCTCAGCCTTCCGCGCGATGTTGCGCGGGTCGCGGGAGTACGCCTCGCCCGTCAGCGGGTCGTGGATGAAGAACTCGAGCGCGAGGGTCTTCTCCGGCCGGAAGGGGTCGATGTAGGCGGTCGTCGGGTCCGGGAACAGCGCCATGTCGGACTCGTGGATCGCCTGGAAGCCGCGCACCGAGGAGCCGTCGAACATCAGCCCGTCCTCGAACACCGCTTCGTCGAACGACGAGACCGGCACCGTGAAGTGCTGCTGGATGCCGGGAAGATCGGTGAACCGGACGTCGACGAACTTGACTCCCTCGTCCCTGATGTAGGCCAAGAGCTCGTCGCGGTTTGAGAACATAAAGCCTCCTCGGCCAGGGCTCTGAACGCAGGCCGGCCGTCGTGTACGGGGGGCGAACTGGGGTCACGTCGCTGTGTCCCCACGAAGGTAGGCAGAGCCAGTTACCCAGCCATGACCCGAATGTTTCGCCCATGTTACGAAGTTTCGGGCGTCGGCGCGAGCGTCTCGAGAGGCGTTCTGACCTGCGGCAGCAGGGCTCTGGTGACCGCCGAGTAGGGTTGTTGTCGTGTCCACGAGTACCCCCGGGCCCCCGAGCTCGATGCCCGAGGTCGCCGGCTTCGGCCGCCGCGTCGTCGCCCTGCTGATCGACTGGTTCGTCGCTCTGTTCACGGCCTCGGTCGTGACGGGATCGCCCGCCTTCGGAGCGGGCGCGGTCGACGGGTGGTGGACGCTCCTGGCCTTCTGGATCGAGGTGTCGCTGCTCGACGCGACGCTCGGCTTCTCGATCGGCAAGCGCGTCGTCGGCATCTGCGTCGTCGGCCCCAACGGGCGGCCGATCGGGCTGCGCGCGTTCCTGCGCACCGCCCTGATCTGCCTGGTCGTCCCGCCGCTCCTCCAGAACAAGGAGGGGCGTGGCTTCCACGACGTCGCGGCGGCGTCGGTGATCACCTACATCCGCCCGCGGGCGCAGGCGACGCGGTCGGCCGAGTAGCCCGAGGGCTCAGCGGCCCTGCATCATCCGACGCGCGCCCTTGGCGCTGGTCGGGACCGGCCCGCGGGGGAGCGGCGCCTGCGGACGCATCGCGTCGAGCGCCTTGAGCTTGTTGAGGACCGGCGTGATCTGCGCCGGCTTGAGCGCCCGCTTGGACTTGCGGATCGAGTTGACCAGCTTGGGCAGGGGGACCTCGCCCTTGTCGGTGTCGCGGCCGACGACGACGGTCGAGACCGGGATCTCCTCGCCGACGATGCGGACGGTCTTCTTGCGCTCGACCGACAGCAGGTTGCGCACGCGGTTGGGGTTGCCCTCGCCGACCAGCACGATCCCGGGCGGACCGACGACGCGGTGCACCACGTCCTGGCTCTTGGTGAACGCGACCGCCTGGTCGACCTTCCAGCCGCGCTTGAGCATCCCGAGCGCGCCGGCAGCCGCACCGACCTGACCCTCGACCTGCGCGTACGCCGCCTTCTCCGCGCGCCGTCCGAAGACGATCAGCGCGGCCAGGATGCCGGTCAGCACCGACAGCAGCGAGACCAGGATGATGCCGAGGATGCTGCCGCTGCCGCCGAGGAACCAGCCGAGAGCGAAGACGACGCCGCCGACCACCAGGAACCAGGCGAGCAGGCGGAGCCCGATCGTCTTGTCGGAGCGCTTGGTGATCGAGTAGGCGGACCGGATCTGCGCGATGCGACCCTGCGGCGGCGAGTCAGGAGTGGACATGGCTCCCAGAGTACGCGGTCGCCGACCGCGGCGGACCCTCAGGCCGTGGCCGACGTACGAGCCTCCATGGCCTGCTTGTAGAGGCGCCCTGCGCGGTAGGAGGAGCGGACGAGCGGTCCGGACAGGACCCCGGCGAAGCCGATCTCCTCGGCCTCCGCGCCGAGCTCCACGAACTCCTCGGGCTTGACCCACCGCTCGACCGGGTGGTGCAGGGGCGAGGGGCGGAGGTACTGGGTGATCGTGAGGAGCTCGCAGCCCGCGTCGTACAGGTCGCGCATCGCCTGCGAGATCTCCCCGCGCGTCTCGCCCATGCCGAGGATGAGGTTGGACTTCGTCACCAGCCCGTACGCCCGGGCCTGGGTGAGCACGTCGAGCGAGCGCTCGTAGCGGAACGCCGGTCGGATCCGCTTGAAGATCCGCGGCACCGTCTCGACGTTGTGCGCCAGCACCTCGGGACGGGAGGCGAAGACCTCCTCGAGGAGCTCGGGCTTGCCGTTGAAGTCGGGGATGAGATTCTCGACGCCGGTGCCCGGGTTGAGCTCGTGGATCTTGCGGACGGTCTCGGCGTACAGCCAGGAGCCGCCGTCGGGGAGGTCGTCGCGGGCGACGCCGGTGATCGTCGCGTAGCGCAGGCCCATGGTGCGGACGCTCTCCGCCACACGACGCGGCTCGTCACGGTCCAGGGCGCTCGGCTTGCCGGTGGCGATCTGGCAGAAGTCGCACCGACGCGTGCACTCCTCGCCGCCGATGAGGAACGTGGCCTCGCGGTCCTCCCAGCACTCGTAGATGTTGGGACAGCCGGCTTCCTGGCAGACGGTGTGCAGGCCCTCGCTCTTGACCAGCTGCTTGAGCTCGGTGTACTCCGGGCCCATCTTGGCCCGGGTCTTGATCCACTCGGGCTTCTTCTCGATCGGCGTCTCGGCGTTGCGCGCCTCGAGACGGAGCAGCTTGCGTCCTTCAGGTGCGATGGTCACGTCGTTCACCCTACGTGCTCGGCGAAGCCCGGACGACCGCGGCTCAGACGAGGTGGGCGGCCAGCCCGTACGTCACGCCGTCCGCGGCGGCCACGTCACCGAGGTCGGGACTGGCGGCGTACGGCTCCCAGGCCAGGAGCTCGCGCAGGTGCGGCTCGAGGGCGTCGGCGACCTCGAGCGTCGACACGCGCCGGTCGAGCTCGAGCGACAGCGAGGTCACGCCTGCGTCGGCGATGCCGCACGGCACGATCTTGGCGAACCAGCTCATGTCGACGTCGCAGTTGAGCGCGAGCCCGTGCATGGTGACGCCGCGAGCGACGCGGATGCCGAGCTGGCCGAGCTTGCGCTCGGGGCCTCGGTCGTCGGCGGCGATCCAGACGCCGGAGCGCCCCTGCACGCGTCCGCAGACGACCCCCAGCTCGCGCACGGTCCGGATCATGGCCTCCTCGACCCGGCGTACGTAGTCGACGACCAGGACGTGCTCGGGCAGCGCCACGATCGGGTAGCCCACGAGCTGGCCGGGGCCGTGGAACGTGATGTTGCCGCCACGGTCGATGTCGACGACGCGGCTGCCGTCGGTCGGGCGCTCCCACCCCTCGGTGCGGGTGCCCGCCGTGAAGACGGGCGTGTGCTCGAGGAAGAGCGCGACGTCTCCGACGAGGCCGGCGACACGGTCGGCGTGCAGCTCGCGCTGCAGGGCCCACATCTCCTCGTAGTCGGTTCCGTCGGTGCCGAGGCCGATCCTGCGGATCTCCAGTGCGCTCACGGAAGCCACCCTAACGCGGCTGTGGACGACGGCCGACGCGGTGAGCCAGGCTCCGCCATGCTGGCGCGATGGATCTCTCCGGACTGTGGTGGGTGGCGCTGGCGGTGGGCCGGTCCGCGGTCGACCAGGCGGCGTGGATGGACCGGCTCGCCGTGCTGGACGAGGCCCGGTCGGCAGCGTTCGTCCGCAAGGACGCGAGTCTCCTGGACGACGTGTACGTCCCGGGTGCCCGTGAGCGGGCCGCGGACGCCGACCTCCTCGCGCGGTACGCGTCGCGCGGGTTGGAGCTCGAGTCCGTGCGGTTCACGCTCCTGCGCTTCCGTGTGGAGCGGCGTACGGCGGGGCGCGTCGTGCTCCGTGTCGTCGACCGGCTGGAGCCCGTCCGGGTGCGGCAGCACGGTGGGGCCTGGCGTGAGATGCCGCGCGACGGCGCGACCGAGCGCCGCATCGTCGTCCACGACACCGCGGCCGGGTGGCGGATCGGGTCGGTGCAGCGGCTCGCGGGCTGACGCGCCGGGCCGGCTCAGCGGCCGAGCGCGGTCGTGACCACGTCCTGGACGTCCTTGTCGGCGAACGTGTGCCCGGCCTCCTCCAGCCGTCCCGGGACCGCGCGGAGGGAGCCGAGGGCCATGGCCGACAGCCCGCCGAGTGCGAGGCGGAGGCCGAACGAGGGGACGGGCACGACGGCGGGGCGTCGCAGGGCCGAGGCCAGCGCCCGGGTGAAGTCGGCGTTGGTCGCGGGCTCCGGGGCGACGAGGTTGTACGGCCCTGAGGCGTTGTCGTTCTCCGCGAGGAACGTGACGGCCCCGAGCCAGTCGCGCAGGCTGACGACCGGGAAGTACTGGTCGCCTGAGCCGAGGCGTCCGCCGAGACCGACCCGGAACGGCAGGGCGATGACGCGCAGCAGCCCTCCGGAGGAGTCGAGCACCGGGGACGTCCGCAGGAAGCACACGCGTGTGCCCGCCTGCTGCGCCGGAGCGGCAGCGGCCTCCCACTGCTCGACCACGTCGGCGAGGAATCCGCGCCCCCGTGGCGTGCCCTCGGTCAGGAGCGTGTCGCCGCGGTCGTCGCCGTACGCGTTGATGCCGCTGCCGGAGAGCAGGGCCGGCGGCTGCGGCGACCGCGCGATCGCCTCGGCCAGCGTCCGCGTCGGTGCGGTGCGGGACTGGAGCAGCGTCCGACGGTACGAGGGAGTCCAGGGCCAGTGGGCGATCGGAGCGCCGGACAGGTTGACGACGACGTCCGCGTCGTCGATCACCTCGTGGTCGAGCTCGCCTTCCGCGGGGTTCCAGCGGACCTCGAACGGACCCCGCGCGGGGCGGCGTACGAGGCGGACGACCTCGTGGCCCTGCTCGCGCAGGTGCGCCCCGAGAGCGGTGCCGAGGAAGCCGGACGCCCCGGAAAGACAGAACCTCATGCGCCCATCCTCACGGGCGCACGAGGTCCTGTCCGATCCGGCACGAGGCCGGTGAGGTCAGCCGAGCTCGGCCTCGAAGGCGCCCTCCTCGAGGCGCTTCTTGACCGTCGTCAGGAAGCGTCCGGCGTCGGCGCCGTCGACCAGGCGGTGGTCGTAGGTCATCGGCAGGTACGCCATCGAGCGGATCGCGATCGCGTCGTTGCCGTCGGCGTCGGAGACCACCACCGGGCGCTTCACGACCGCGCCGGTCGCGAGCATCGCGGCCTGCGGCTGGACGAGGATCGGCGTGTCGAACAGTCCGCCGAAGCTGCCGATGTTGGTGATCGTGAACGTCCCGCCGGAGAGCTCGTTCGGCTTGATGTCGCCGCTGCGGGCCCGGGTCGCGAGGTCGTTGATCCGCTGCGCGAGGCCGGCGAGGCTGAGGTCGCCCGCGTCGTGCACGACGACCGAGAGCAGGCCGCGCTCGGTGTCCACGGCGATGCCGAGGTTGATCGCCGCGTGGTAGGTGATCTCCTTCGACTCCTCGTCGTACGAGGCATTGACGTTCGGGTGCGCCTTCAGCGCCTCGACCGTCGCCTTCGCGATGAACGGCAGGTAGGTCAGCTTCACGCCCTCGCGGTCGAGGAACGACGCCTTGTGCTTCGCGCGCAGCGCGGCGATGCGCGTGAGGTCGACCTCGTGGACCTGCGTGAGCTGGGCCGCGACCTGGAGGGACTCCTTGGTCTTGATCGCGGTGAGCTGGCGGATCCGGTTGGCCTTCTTCACCGTGCCGGCGAGGCCCGAGACGTCGGGACCGGTCGATGCCGCGGCGGGCGCAGCCGACGGTGCCGGGGCCGCGGCGGCCGCGGCTGCCTCGCGTGCCTTGGCGGCCGCGTCGAGGACGTCCTGCTTGCGGATGCGGCCACCGACGCCGGTGCCCGACACCTCGTCGAGGGCGACGCCCTCGCGCTCGGCGAGCTTGCGCACGATCGGCGTCACGTACTGGCGGCCGTCGGGCTTGACGGCGCTCGGCGCCGTCGTCGCGGCGGCGGGCTGCTCCTGCTGCGCGGGGGCCTCCTGCTGCGCCGGCTGCTCCTGCGCGGCGGGCTGCTCCTGCGGGGCCGGAGCCTCCTGCTGCGCCGGCTGCTCCTGCTGCTGGGCGGGGGCCTGCTGCGGTGCGGTCTGCTCGGGCTCCGCGGCCGGCTCGGGCTCAGCCGGAGCGGCAGGAGCCTCGGCCGGTGCCGACCCGCCGGAGGAGCCGGCGCTGCCGATCAGCGCGAGCTGCGCACCGACCTCGACCGTCTCGTCCTCGCCCGCCGAGATCTCGAGCAGGGTGCCCGCGACGGGAGAGGGGATCTCGGTGTCGACCTTGTCGGTGGAGACCTCGAGGAGCGGCTCGTCGACCGCGACCTCGTCGCCGACCTGCTTCAGCCAGCGCGTGACGGTGCCCTCGGTGACGCTCTCGCCGAGCTCGGGCAGCGTCACCGGCGTCGCGTCGCCGGAGCCGCCGGAGCCACCGGAGGGCGCGGATGCCTCGGCGGACTCCGCCTCCTGCTCGGCGGCGACCGCCGGGGTCGTGTCGTCGGCCGGCGGCGTGCTCGACTCGCCGGCGGGCTCCTCGGGGGCCTCCTCGGCCGGAGCCTGCTCCTGCGCGGGCTGCTCCTCGGCGGGAGCCTCAGCCGCCGGCGCCTCCTCTGCGGGAGCCTCGTCGGCAGCCGGAGCCGCGTCGCCCGCGGACTCGCCCTCCTCACCGATGGTCGCGAGGACGGCACCGACCTCGACGGTCTCGTCCTCGGCCGCGGCGATCTCGAGCAGGACACCGGCGACCGGCGACGGGATCTCCGTGTCGACCTTGTCGGTGGAGACCTCGAGGAGCGGCTCGTCGACGGCAACCGTGTCGCCGACCTGCTTCAGCCACCGCGTGACGGTGCCTTCGGTGACGCTCTCTCCGAGCTCTGGAAGCGTGACGGGCGTAGCCATGGGTTGAACCCCTGTCTTGATCTCAGGCGTGTGCGTGGAGTGGTGATCCGGCGAGGGCCAGCGCGGCCTCGCCGAGAGCTTCGTTCTGGGTGGGGTGGGCGTGGACGAACGCGGCGACGTCCTCGGGGAACGCGTCCCAGTTCACCCACAAGGATGCCTCGCCGACCTGCTCGCCCATCCGGGCGCCGATCATGTGGACGCCGAGGACGGGACCGTCGACCTCGCGGACGACCTTGACGAGACCGGACGAGCGGAGGATCTGGGTCTTGCCGTTGCCGGCGAGGTTGTACTCGTACGTCGCGACCCGGTCGTCGCCGTGCGCCTCGCGGGCCTGCGCCTCGGTGAGGCCGACCGACGCGAGCTCCGGCTCGCAGTAGGTGACGCGCGGGATCCCGCTGTCGACCACCGGCTGCGGTGCGCGGCCGGCGATCTCCTCGGCGACGAAGAGGCCGTGGGCGAACCCGCGGTGCGCGAGCTGCAGCCCGCGGACCAGGTCGCCGACGGCGTACACGCCCTCGGCGGACGTGCGCAGCCGCTCGTCGGTGACCACGAACCCGCGGTCGAGGGTGATGCCCTGCTCGGCGAGCCCCAGCCCGTCGGTGCGGGGGCCTCGTCCTACAGCCACGAGGACCAGGTCGGCCTCGAGGACCTCGCCGCCCTCCAGCGTCACGTAGGCGGTGGACTCGTCCTGCTTGACGCTGGTGATCGGCGTCCCCGTGCGGAACGCGATCCCGCGCTTGCGGAACGCGCGCTCGAGGTGGACCGACAGGGTCTCGTCCTCGAGCGGGACGAGGTGCGGCAGCGCCTCGACGACCGTGACCTCGGAGCCGAACGAGCGCCACACCGAGGCCAGCTCGACACCGATGACGCTGCCGCCCACGACGACGACGCGTCGCGGGAGCTCCTCGAGCGTGAGCGCGCCGTCGGACGTGACGACGCGGCCGGCGATCTCGACGCCGGGCAGCGTGCGGGCGTACGACCCGGTGGCGAGCACCAGGTTGGCGCCGGTGACGACGGTGTCACCGACGGCGACGGACCGCGGTCCGACGAGACGGCCGGTGCCCTCGACGACCTCGATCCCGGCGCCGCGGACGAGTCCCTGGAGGCCGCGGTAGAGACGGTCGACGACACCGGCGCGGTACTTCGCGACGGCAGCGAGGTCGACGCCGTCGTACGTCGCGCGGACGCCGAACGACGACGCGTCCCGTGCGGCGTCGGCGACCTCGGCGGCGTGCAGCATCGCCTTGGTCGGGATGCATCCCTGGTGGAGGCAGGTGCCGCCGAGCTTGTCCTCCTCGACGAGCGCCACGCTCAGCCCGAGCTGTCGGGCACGGAGCGCGGTGGCGTACCCCCCGCTCCCTCCACCGAGCACCACGACGTCGTGCGCGTGGGGGGCGGACTGGGTCACGAATTGCCTCCAGGTGGTGTCGGCTGCGAGATCTTCGCTGCCTGCTGCCGCCCCTCATCTTGTCACTGCGGACAAGGGGGTGCACACGTGGGGGCGCTACCCGTCGGTACGGCAGACTGGGAGGAGACAGCATGAAGGACCCCTTCTCTCACGAGCCGCAGGAGCACACTCGATGGGCCTCTTCCGACGCAAGAAGCGCAACCGCACCGGCGGTGGCGCGGTGGTCTCCGACCGTGCTTCGGACAGCGCCGACCGAGCCCACCTCGAGAAGTTCATCGAGTCGCGCGCGGGCGTGGAGGGATTCGTCGAGCCACCGACGGCCGTCTCGCAGGTGACGTTGCTGCTCGTCGCCAAGGACGGGGAGTGGACCCGCCGCCGCGTGCCGTCCGCCTCGTGGGCCCACGACTTCGGCAACAAGCACCGCGTGCCGACGTACGACGCGGCGGTCGTCGGCTACCCGCAGCGGATGCGCGAGTACAACCGTCGCGTCGCCGAGGAGCGCAAGCGGCGTGACCGCGAGGCGTCCTCGGGCGAGTGACGCCGCCTGCGCCCTCGGTCAGTCGACGCGGCGGGCGAGGCGCTCCGCGAGACCCACGAGGGTGCGCACGCTCATCCCGGTGCCGCCCTTGGGGACCTCGTCGTACGCCCCTGCGTCGTTGAACGCGGGTCCGGCGATGTCCAGGTGGGCCCAGCGGGTCTCGCCGACGAACTCGCGCAGGAAGGCGGCCGCGAACAGCGCACCGCCGGCCGGCTTCGGGTTGTGCTGGCGCAGGTCGGCCAGGTCGGAGCTCTTCACCCGGGACACGACCTCGTCGGTGATCGGCAGGGCCCAGAACGACTCGCCCACGGAGTCGGCGACCTCGACGATCTCGTCGCGGAGGGCGTCGTCGTTGGCCATCACGCCGGCGGTCTGCAGGCCGAGCGCCACCATGGCCGCTCCGGTGAGCGTCGCGACGTCGACGAGCACGTCCGGCTTCGCCTCGGTCGCGAGCACGAGGCCGTCGGCGAGCACGAGCCGGCCCTCGGCGTCGGTGTTGTGCACCTCGACCGTGGTGCCGCCGCGGATCGCGATGACGTCGCCGGGTCGCATCGCCGTGCCGCTCGGCATGTTCTCGGCCATCGAGGCGATGGCCGTGACCTGGACGGGCAGCCCGAGCTCGGCGATCGCCAGGGTCGCGGCCACCACCGACGCCGCGCCGGCCATGTCGCACTTCATCGTCATCATGCTGGCGCCGGGCTTGAGGCTCAGGCCTCCGGAGTCGAACGTGATCCCCTTGCCGACGAGGGCGAGGTGCGCGACGGGCTTCTTCGGCTTGTAGGTGACCTGCACCAGGCGCGGCGGGTTGCCGGAGCCCTGGCCAACACCGAGGATGCCGCCGCAGCTCTCCTTGGCGAGCCTGGCCTCGTCCCACACGGTGACCTTGACGCCCGCGGTGCCGTCGGCCTTGGCGGTCTCGGTCACGGCGTCGGCGAAGGCCGCAGGCGTCAGGTCGCCGGGGCCGGTGTTGACCCAGTCGCGGGTGCGGTTGACCGCGGTGGCGGTCGCCTTCGCCGCCTCGAGCGCCGCGAGGACCTCGGCGTCGCGCGCGTGACGGGTCAGGAGCGTCACCGCGTTGGGCCGGTCGGCGGCCGCGTCCTTCGCGTCGCTC
Source organism: Mumia spirodelae (assembly GCF_050632745.1). Taxonomy (NCBI): domain Bacteria; kingdom Bacillati; phylum Actinomycetota; class Actinomycetes; order Propionibacteriales; family Nocardioidaceae; genus Mumia; species Mumia spirodelae. The sequence continues at coordinate 1,538,248 of NZ_JBODSD010000001.1, forward strand.
CCGGTGCGGTAGCGGTCGAACCGGTAGCCGCCGAGCAGCACTCCCTCGGCGATCGCGCGCACGGCGTCGGCGTCGGCGGTCGGCAGCGCGTACGCGACCGTCGAGGCGTTGTGCACCGCCTTGATCGCGCGGGCGGCGGCCTTGCGGAGGTCGGAGGTGGACGGGTCCTCGCCGACGCCGACCGCGACGACGATGCCGGCCTTGATCGCGCCGGAGGTCGGGACGACCGCGACGTCGCCCTTCTTGCCCTTGAAGCCGAGCGCCGTCAGCGTCGGGCCGAACGAGCGTCCGAACGCCTTGCTCACGGTGTCCGCGGGAGCGACTGCCTTGAGGTCGGGCCCGACGCCCACGACGACCACGTCGGCACGGGTGGTCGCGGGAGCGGCGGAGCTGAGGGTCAGGGTGGGCTCTGCGTTCTTCGGGGCCATGGCGGTCAGCCTACCGACGGGGCGGGATAGGTTGCGGGCATGACGCTTGCCCACTCTCCGTTGCACGCACGCCACCTCGAGCTCGGTGCCAAGCTGGCCGAGTTCGGCGGGTGGGAGATGCCGTTGGAGTACGCCGGCGGCGGCGTGCTCGCCGAGCACAAGGCCGTCCGCGAGGCAGTCGGCGTCTTCGACGTCAGCCACCTCGGCAAGGCCACCGTCCAGGGGCCGGGCGCGGCGGCGTACCTCGACCGGTGCCTGACGAACGCCTTCGGGCGGATCGGCCCGGGACAGGCGCAGTACACGCTGTGCTGCGACGACGACGGCGGCGTCGTGGACGACCTCATCGCCTACCTGCGCGCGGACGACGACGTCCTGCTCGTCCCGAACGCCGCCAACACCGCGGAGGTCGTACGCCGGCTGGTCGAGCGCGCGCCGGACGGGCTGACGATCACCGACCGCCACCACGACTTCGCCGTGCTCGCCGTCCAGGGCCCGCGCAGCGACGAGACGCTCGCAGCGATCGGGCTCCCGGTCTCGCACGACTACATGTCGTACGCGGAGGCCGAGCTGGGCGGTGAGGCGATCACCGTGTGCCGGACCGGATACACCGGCGAGCGCGGGTACGAGCTCGTGGTGCCGGCCGCAGCCGCGGTGACGGCGTGGGACGCGATCGTCGCGGCGGGGGAGCAGTACGGGATCCGCGCCTGCGGGCTCGGCGCCCGCGACACGCTGCGGACGGAGATGGGCTACCCGCTGCACGGCCAGGACCTGTCCCGCGAGATCTCCCCGGTGATGGCGCGCCTCGGCTGGGCGGTCGGCTGGGACAAGCCGGAGTTCTGGGGCCGCGACGCGCTGCTGGCCCAGCGGGCCGCCGGCGAGGTTCCTCTGCTGCGCGGGCTGGTCGCGTCGGGTCGCGGCATCGCCCGTCCCGGGATGGTCGTGTCGGCGGGCGGTGCGGAGGTCGGCCGGGTCACGTCCGGGACCTTCTCGCCGACGTTGCGCCAGGGCGTCGCGCTCGCGCTGCTCGACCGCTCGGTCGCGGTGGGCGACGAGGTCACGGTGGACGTCCGGGGGCGGACGGAGGCGTTCGCGGTGACGGCGCCGCCTTTCGTCGCGTCGTCGACGCGCTGAGGGGAGAGCGGCGTCGACGCGCTGAGCGGGTTGCGTACCTGACATAGACTCTTGCGCATGACGCAAGAGATCGTGTTGGACGCCGTCGTCCGCCAGCGGATCCGTGGCCTGCGGCTCGCTCGCGGGTGGTCGCTGGACGCGCTGGCCGCGCGCTGTTACCTGAGCCCGTCGACCCTGAGCCGCATCGAGACGGGTCACCGGCGGATCGCGCTGGACCAGCTCGTCCCCATCGCGCGGGCGCTCGGCACCACGCTGGACCAGCTCGTCGAGTCCGAGGAGGACGAGGACGTCGTGATCCGGCCGGAGGCCGACCACACGCGCGGGCTGACGACGTGGCTGCTGTCCAACGATCGCGCGCTGCAGGGCGTGACGGTCGCCAAGATGCGCATCACGCCCGAGCGGCCGGTGCCTGCGGAGCTGCCGGTGCACCCGGGCCGCGAGTGGTTCACGGTGCTGTCCGGCACCGCGCGCCTCCAGCTGGGGGAGCGGACGGTGCTGGTGCGCGAGGGCGACGCCGCCGAGTTCTCGACGATGGTCCCGCACGCGATCGCGGCGTACGAGGCGCCGGTCGAGATCCTCACGATCTTCGACCGCGACGGCGAGCGGGCCCACCTCCACCACACCGACGACGGGCAGGAGGTCAGCGAGGACGCGGCGGCCGACGCGCCGGGTGACGCGCCCACGCCCTAGGCTGCCGCCCATGGTGTGGACCTGGCGCTTCGAGACGGAGGAAGGGACCGAAGTGTCCCCCGAGGACGACGGCGGCTCGTTCGCCAGCCGCGGCGACGCGGAGTCGTGGGTCGGCGAGTTCTACGCCGACCTGGCCGACCAGGGGGTCGACCGGGTCACGTTGCTGGAGGACGGCCGGGTCGTGTTCGGCCCGATGTCGCTCCACCCCTGAGGGCGGTCTCCCCTCAGTACGACTCGCCGTGCCGCTCAGTACGACTCGCCGTGCCGCACCTGCGGCTTCGGCAGGCGCAGCCGGCGGATCTGCGTGCTGCGCAGGATCGCGTAGCCGGTGAGCCCGCGCGTGCTCGCCTCCGGGAACTTCTCGCGGACCTCGCGCTTGACGCGGCGGACCAGCAGGAACGAGTCGACGATCGTGCCGACGATCGTCACGAGCCACAGCGTGTAGATCGCGGTCACGGCCCACGGCGCCCGGACCAGGCTCACCAGCAGGATGATGACCAGGACGGGCATCAGGTACTCGCCGACGTTGCGGCGGGAGTCGACGACGTTGCGGACGAGGCGGCGTACCGGACCCTTGTCCCGCGCCGGCAGGTAGCGGTCGTCGCCCGTGCTCATCGCCTCGCGGACCTTGACCCGGTCCTTCGCCCGGCGGTCGCGGTCGGCGCGCGCGAGGTCCTTGCGCGACGTGGGGGACTTCAGCGCCGCCTTGCGGGCGGCCTCCGCCTCCTTGCGCGTCGGGGTCGGGCGGCCCTTGCCGTCCGGCTTCGGCTCGGTCGGGATCGGCTCGGCGGGGGCGTCGGTCTGGTTGTTGCGTCGGAACACGGGTGCCTCGGGTCGTCGGAGTCGGTGCCGGAGTGCCGCGGTGCAGCGCCTGCGGTGTCGGCGATGGGACGAGCCTACCTGGCGCGCAGCCGCTCCCAGAAGGACGCCGGTGCCCGTAAGGTTGGGGAGAACAGCGATCTTGTGAAGGGGACAGACTCCACGATGGGCATCATGAAGCGGATGGGCATGATCTTCCGCAGCAAGGCCAACGCAGCGCTCGACAAGGCGGAGGATCCGCGCGAGACGCTGGACTACAGCTACCAGAAGCAGCTCGAGCTGCTCCAGAAGGTCCGTCGTGGGGTCGCCGACGTCGCGACCAGCCGCAAGCGGGTCGAGCTGCAGATCAACCAGCTGCAGCAGCAGTCCGGCAAGCTCCAGGACCAGGCCAAGAAGGCGCTCGCCGCGAACCGCGAGGACCTCGCCCGCGAGGCGCTCACCCGCCGCTCGGGCCTGGACCAGCAGATCGCCGACCTCAACACGCAGCACGCGTCGCTGCAGGCCGAGGAGGAGAAGCTGACGCTCGCGTCGAAGCGCCTGCAGGCCAAGGTCGAGTCCTTCCGTACGCGCAAGGAGACGATCAAGGCGACCTACACCGCCGCCGAGGCTCAGACCCGGATCAACGAGGCCTTCACCGGCATCTCGGAGGAGATGGGTGACGTCGGCCTCGCCGTGCAGCGCGCGGAGGACAAGACCGCCCAGATGCAGGCGCGTGCCGGGGCCGTCGACGAGCTCCTGGCCTCGGGTGCGCTCGACGACGTCACCGCCGGCCCGAACGACGACATCAGCCGCGAGCTCGACGCGCTGGCCTCCACCTCGAGCGTCGACGCCGAGCTCGAGGCGATGAAGCGGCAGCTCGGCACCGGTGCGGACAAGCCCGCGCTCGGCTCCGGCGACGCAACCCCGCAGGCCGCCGCGGAGGAGAAGCAGGAGGGCCAGGCGTGATCGTCCGGATCATGACCGAGGGCCAGCTCGAGGTCGCCGACGACGCCCTCGACCAGCTCAACGCGCTCGACGACGCGGTGGAGTCGGCGGTCGCCGCCCACGACGAGGAGGCGTTCGGCGACGCCCTCAACCGCCTGCTCGACCTCGTGCGCCAGATCGGCAAGGAGGTGCCGGACGAGGAGCTCGTGGAGTCAGACCTGGTGCTCCCGCCGCCGGACGCCTCGCTCGCCGAGGTCGAGGACCTGCTCGGCGCCGACGGCTTCATCCCGGGCTGACCCGGGCCCACGTCGTACGACGGTCGTTCCCGCCGCAGCGCAAGCGCGGCGGGAACGACCGGGGCCCGTCGTGCGTTGAAGAGGAACAGGCGACCGCCCCCCACGAGCGGTCTGAGAGAGGAAACATGTCGAAGACCCGATTTCGCAGCGACGCGGGTCTGACCCGCCGGATGGGCGCCGTGAGCCTCGGGCTGGTGGCGCTCTACCTGGCCTTCGGGGCCGTCCTCATCACGGTGATGCCCAACGCCGCCATGGCCGCGGTGATCGTCGTCGCGTTGGCGTGGGGCCAGTGGTACTTCTCCGACAAGCTCGCCCTCGCGTCGATGCGCGCCCGCGTCGTGACGCCTGAGCAGGCTCCGGAGCTGCACGGCATGATCGACCGCCTGTGCGCCCTGGCGGACATGCCCAAGCCGACGGTCGCGATCGCCGACACCGACCTCCCCAACGCCTTCGCCACCGGACGCTCGCCGAGCCACTCGGCAGTCTGCGTCACCACCGGCATCCTGCGCCGGCTGGACGCCGAGGAGCTCGAGGGCGTGCTCAGCCACGAGCTGGCCCACGTCGCCAACCGCGACGTGTCGGTCATGACGGTGGCCTCCTCGCTCGGTCTGCTGGCCGGCTTCCTCATCCGCTGGTTCCCGTTCATGGGCAATAGCCGCGACCGCAACAACAACGGCGCGCTGATGTTCCTGGTCGTGTGGATCGCCAGCATCGTGGCCTACTTCATCAGCTTCCTGCTGACGCGGGCGCTGTCGCGCTACCGCGAGCTGAGCGCGGACCGCTCGGGCGCGTACCTGACCGGCAAGCCCTCCGCCCTGGCGTCGGCGTTGACCAAGATCACCGGCGACATGGGCCGGATCCCGAGCAAGGACCTGCGCCAGGTGGAGAACATGAGCGCCTTCTTCTTCGCCACCCCGGCGTTCTCCCGCGACTCGCTCGCCGGGCTGATGAGCTCGCACCCGCCGGTGGAGAAGCGCCTGGAGCAGCTCGCCCGCATCTCCGCCGACCTCGGCCGACCCCTCTGACCCGGCGATGGGATTCTGGGACGCCCTGATGGGCCGCTCGAAGCCGGCCCAGGCCGACCTCGACGCACTCTTCGCCCTGCCGTCGGCCGCGATCACGCTGGAGGCGGCCGCGTCGATCCGGCCGACCGGCGTCGGCGCCGTCTGCTACCGCCAGACCGAGGGCGCCGCGTTCAGCACCATGCAGACCGACGTGCAGGAGCTGCTCGACGCCGACGGCGGACCGAAGGTCGAGCGCTCGGTCGACCCGTACGGCTTCACCTGGCTCGTGGTCCGTCACGACCCGGAGGACGTCGGCGGGCTCGTCACCGACCTCCACGCGGTCAACAGCACGCTGGTCGACAACGGGTTCGGCCCGCAGCTGCTCTGCTCCGTGGTCGACTTCACGACCGCCGACGACCGGCCGCTCGGCCTGGTCTACCTCTACAAGCGCGGCACCTTCTACCCGTTCGCGCCCGCGGGGGAGCCGCGCCGCGACAACACCCTCGAGCTGCAGGTCCGCGGCATCGTCACCGACGACCTGCCGGTGGAGAAGGACCTGAGCCGCTGGCTCGCCATCTGGGGTGCCCCCGGGCTCGGCGGCGGCACTCGGTAGATTCGACCCGGTGCGTCCGACACGGCAGGGGCGCACCGTCGGACCACGTCTCGCAAGGATCCCCATGAGCATCGACACCCTGGATCGTGACGCCCTCGGCACGCTGCTGTCGGAGCAGCGTGCCGCCTACGAGGACCTGCGTGCGCGCGGGCTGACGCTCGATCTCACGCGAGGCAAGCCGTCGCCCGAGCAGCTCGACCTCTCCAACGCGCTGCTGGCGCTCCCGGGCGAGGCCGACTTCCGCGCCGCCGACGGCAGCGACACCCGCAACTACGGCGGTCTCGAGGGGCTCGTCGAGCTCCGCGAGATCTTCGCCGAGCTCCTCGGTATCCCGGTCCCGCAGCTGCTCGCGCAGGGCAGCTCGAGCCTCACGATCATGCACGACACCCTCGTCTGGGCGATGCTGCACGGGTTCGCGGAGTCGCCGCGCCCGTGGGTCGCCGAGGAGAAGGTCCGCTTCCTCTGCCCGGTCCCCGGGTACGACCGCCACTTCGCCCTTCTGGAGTCGCTCGGCATCGAGATGGTCCCGGTCGCGATGAACGAGGACGGACCCGACGTCGAGGCGGTCGCGGCCCTGGTGGCGGACGACCCGACGATCAAGGGCATGTGGCTCGTCCCCACGTACGCCAACCCGACCGGCGGCGTCACCTCCGCCGAGGTCGCCGCACGTCTGACCGCGCTGCCGGCGGCGGCGCCGGACTTCCGGATCTTCTGGGACAACGCGTACGCCGTCCACCACCTGAGCACCGACGAGCTCAAGACCGCCGACGCGCTGTCGCTGGCGGCGGCCGGCGGGCACCCCGACCGGGTGCTCGTCTTCGCCTCCACCTCCAAGGTGACCTTCGCCGGTGCCGGGGTGGCGTTCTTCGGCAGCTCGCCGGCCAACGTGGCCTGGTTCAAGAGCCACCTGAAGTTCGCCTCGATCGGTCCCGACAAGGTCAACCAGCTGCGCCACGTCCGGCTGTTCGGCGATGCCGAGGGCGTCCGGGCGCTGATGCGTCGCCACCGCGACCTGCTCGCGCCCAAGTTCGCGGTGGTCGAGGAGGTCCTGTCCTCGCGCCTCGGCGCCTACGACGTCGCGACCTGGACGCACCCGCGGGGCGGCTACTTCGTGAGCCTCGACGTCGTCGACGGCACGGCGGCACGGGTCGTCGAGCTGGCCAAGGGCGCCGGCATCGCGCTGACCCCGGCCGGAGCGTCCTTCCCGTACGGCAGCGACCCGCGCGACCGCAACATCCGGATCGCCCCGTCGTACCCGTCGCTGGACGACCTCAGCGCCGCGATGGACGGGCTCGCGACCTGCGTGCTCCTCGCGGCCGCCGAGAAGGCGCTGGCCTGACCCGTGCGCGTGCTCGTCGCCCCGGACGCGTTCGCGGGGACGCTGAGCGCACCGCAGGCCGCGGAGGCGATCGCCCGGGGGTGGGCGCGGACCGCCCCTGAGGACACGACCGTCCTCGTCCCCATGTCGGACGGCGGGCCCGGCTTCGTCGACGTCCTGCACTCCTCGCTCGGCGGGCGGCGCGTCGTCGTCACGGGGGTCCGCGGTCCGCTCGGGACGCCTGTCGACGCGCCGCTGCTCCTTGTCGACGACGAGGGCGGGCTCACGGCGTACGTCGAGTCGGCCGCCGCGTGCGGGCTCGAGGTCGATCCGCGACGGAGCCCCGAGGACGCCTCGACGTACGGCGTCGGGCAGCTCGTGGCCGCCGCCGTCGACGCCGGAGCCGCCCGGGTCGTGGTCGGGCTCGGAGGGAGTGCGACCACGGACGGGGGAGCGGGGATGCTCGCCGCCCTGGGAGCGCGCGCGGACGTGCCGCTCGACGCGGGACCACGGGGCCTCGCGGGCGTCGGGTCCGTCGACGTCACCGCGGTGCGGCAGCGGCTCGAGGGGGTGGCGCTCGTCGCCGCCACCGACGTACGCAACCCGCTCCTCGGACTCCTCGGCGCCGCCCGGACGTTCGGCCCGCAGAAGGGCCTCGACGACGCGGCCGTCATCCGGGTCGACGGCATCCTCGACGCCCTGGTGGTGGCCGTCTGCGGCGCGGCGCCGGCGGAGCGCAAGGTCGCCGACCGGCCAGGAGCCGGCGCTGCCGGCGGGCTCGGGTTCGCGCTGCAGCTGCTCGGGGCGTCGGTCGAGCCCGGCGTCGCGCTGGTCGCCGACGCCGTCGGGCTCGCCGCCCGTGCCCGGGAGAGCGACCTCGTCCTGACGGGGGAGGGCGCGTACGACGTCACGTCACGCGAGGGCAAGGTCGTGTACGGCGTCGCGGAGGTCGCGGGGGCGGCCCTGCGCCCGTGCGTCGTGATCGCGGGGCGGGTGCTCGTGGGCTCCCGCGAGCGCCGCGCGATGGGGGTCGAGGCGGCGTACGCGATGGTGGACGTCGTCGGCGAGGAGGCCTCACTGGCAGAGCCGGCCGAGTCCCTGCGGCACCTCGCGGAGCGGGTCGCCCGCACCTGGTCCGACCGCTGACCGCCTGGTCCGCGGCGCTGCCGGGCTCGTCCGCAGCGCGGGACGCCGTGGCTCGGCGGGACACGCGACGTACGCTGGGGAACGCTTGCCGTACGGCGCCGTGATCCGCGTATCGTGGTGCCGTACCGTGGGAATGAGACGGCGGGACCGCGCGTTCGACGTTGACAGCGCGCCATCCGGGCGGCCCCGCACCAGAGACTTCGGGAGAACACATGACCGTGCAGAGCACCGACGCCGGCGAGACCATCACGGGCGTCAACCTCACCGACGGCGCTGCCGCCAAGGTGAAGAGCCTCCTCGACCAGGAGGGCCGCGACGATCTTGCACTCCGCATCGCGGTGCAGCCCGGCGGATGCTCCGGCCTGCGCTACCAGCTCTTCTTCGACGAGCGCACGCTCGACGGCGACGAGACCCGCGAGTTCGACGGCGTCTCGCTGGTGGTCGACCGCATGAGCGTCCCCTACCTCCACGGCGCGACGATCGACTTCGTCGACACCATCGAGAAGCAGGGCTTCACGATCGACAACCCCAACGCCACCGGCTCCTGCGCGTGCGGCGACTCGTTCCACTGAGTCTCTGACGCGCCAGCACGGCCGATGACGACGGCCGCCCGGGGATCCCTCCTGGGCGGCCGTCGTCGTGCGTCTGGCTCCCACCCACCACCGCGACTATCGTGGGCGCGCACGCGTCACGCTTCTGAGGAGCTCCGTTGAAGATCGCCGTATCCGGATCCATCGCCAACGACCACCTGATGACCTTCACGGGACGGTTCTCCGACTCCTTGGTGGTGGACCAGCTCGACAAGATCTCGCTGTCCTTCCTCGTCGAGGACCTCGACGTACGGCGGGGCGGCTGCGGCGCCAACATCGCCTTCGGCCTGGCGGCGCTGGGCGAGGAGCCGGTGCTGATCGGGGCCGTCGGTGAGGACTTCGACGACTACCGGTCCTGGCTGGAGCGGCACGGCGTGGACTGCTCGGGCGTCCACGTGTCGGAGACCAAGCACACGGCGCGGTTCGTCTGCACGACAGACGCCGCGCAGGCGCAGATCGCGACGTTCTACGCGGGGGCGATGACCGAGGCCCGCGACATCGAGCTCAAGCCCATCCACGACCGCGTCGGCGGCTGGGACATCGTGCTGATCGGCCCGGACGACCCCGAGGGCATGGTCCGCCACACCGAGGAGAGCCGGGCGCGCGGATACCGCTTCGCCGCCGACCCCTCCCAGCAGCTCGCCTTCGCCGACGGCGCGCTGATCCGGACGCTGATCGACGGCGCGGCGTACCTCTTCAGCAACGAGTACGAGGCAGCGCTGACGGAGAAGAAGACCGGCTGGAGCTCCGGCGAGATCCAGCAGCGCGTCGGCACCCGCGTCATCACCCGGGGGGCGGAGGGCGTCAGCATCTACGAGGCCGACGGCACCGTGGTCGACGTCCCCGCGATCGCCGGCATCACGGCCGTCGACCCCACCGGGGTGGGCGACGCCTTCCGGGCCGGCTTCCTCGCGGGGCTGGGTGTCGACCTCCCGCACGAGCAGTGCGCCCAGCTCGGCTGCGCCCTCGCGGCCAGCGTCGTGGAGACCACGGGGACCCAGGAGTACCGGCTCGAGCGACCGGCCCTGATGGCCCGTCTGCGCTCCCAGTACGGCGACGAGGCGGCGGGCATCGTAGACGACCGCCTGCCGCGCTTCTGAGGGGACCTCCAGCGGTCCGTCCAGCGAGTCTGGAGTAGGGTGCTGCTGTTCGCAGTGAGGGCGTTCGACGTCGCGTCAGCGGCGCCCGGCACGCGCACTGCGGTGTGAGTCGATTCGAGCCAGAAAGGCGCCTGGTGGGTCTGGAACTCTTCGCGCGCGGCAAGCGAGCACAGGACGAGCGTCGTCGACCGGTCAGGTCGAAGGCGCTCGGGCTCGGTTTCGCCGTCGCTGCGATCGTGCTGCTGAGTGGCTGTTCGCCGGACGATCCGAGTGCCTGGGGGCGCTTGGCGCTCCCGCCGGGGGCGAGCGACCGCGTCGACGCGATGTTCGTCCTGTGGGTCGGGGCGTGGATCGCGGCCGCCGTCGTGATGGTCCTCGTCCTGGGCCTGATGTTCTGGGCGATGGTCCGCTACCGGCGCCGTCCGGGCAACGAGGTGCCGACGCAGCTGCGCTACCACCTGCCGCTCGAGGTCCTCTACACCGTGGCCCCGGTCATCATCGTCGCGATCTTCTTCGCGCAGACCGTGACGTCTCAGAACGAGATGCTCGAGAAGGTCGACGACCCGGACCACACCATCACCGTGGTCGGCAGCAAGTGGCAGTTCACGTTCAACTACCTGGGCGAGGAGGCCACCGCGGGGGAGGACGTCTTCGACTTCGGAGACACCTCGGACCCGACGGAGCTCTGGCTTCCGGTCGACGAGTCGGTGCGCTTCGACCTCGTCTCGCCGGACGTGATCCACTCCTTCTGGATCCCCGAGTTCTACTTCAAGCTGGACATCATCCCCGGCAAGACCAACTCGTTCGACGTCACGCCGACGCGCGAGGGTGTCTTCACCGGTCGCTGCGCGGAGCTCTGCGGGCTCTACCACACCCGCATGATCTTCAAGGTCCACGTCGTCTCGCGTGACGAGTACGACGCCCACCTGCAGGAGCTCCAGGCGGCCGGTCAGATCGGCCAGCCGGAGGGCGGCGCCGAGGCGACCCGTATCGCGGGCCTGGCCGAGGCGCAGAACGCAGAGAACGGAGAGAACGAGTGACTGCGGTCGCAGAACCCCAGGCCGGAGCGACGCCTGAAGAGGTCCCGCCGCCGAAGCCTCTGGGCAAGCGCGTCGTCGCGATGCTCACGACGACCGATCACAAGCAGATCGGCACGATGTACCTCGTCGCGTCGTTCGCGTTCTTCCTGATCGGCGGCATCCTCGCCCTGCTGATCCGGGCCGAGCTGGCTGCGCCCGGCACGCAGATCGTCGACGAAGAGACCTACAACCAGCTCTTCACGATGCACGGCACGATCATGCTGCTGATGTTCGCGACGCCGCTGTTCGTCGGCTTCGCCAACTGGATCATGCCGCTGCAGATCGGCTCGCCGGACGTCGCGTTCCCGCGGCTCAACATGTTCAGCTTCTGGCTGTTCCTCTTCGGCAGCTCGGTCGCGGTCGCGGGCTTCTTCGTGCCCGGCGGCGCGGCGAGCTTCGGCTGGTTCGCGTACGCCCCGCTGTCCGACGCGGTCAACTCGCCCGGCGTCGGCGGTGACATGTGGGTCCTGGGCCTCTACATGTCCGGTCTGGGCACGATCCTCGGTGCAGTCAACTTCGTCACCACGATCTTCACGATGCGCGCCCCCGGCATGACGATGTTCCGGATGCCGATCTTCACCTGGAACGTGCTCGTCACGAGCCTCCTGGTCCTGATCGCGTTCCCGATCCTCGCGGCCGCCCTGCTCGCGCTCTTCGCCGACCGGCAGCTGGGCGCCCACGTCTTCGACGCGGCCACAGGCGGGCCCGTCCTCTGGCAGCACCTGTTCTGGTTCTTCGGGCATCCCGAGGTCTACATCATCGCGTTGCCGTTCTTCGGCATCGTCAGCGAGGTGCTGCCCGTCTTCAGCCGCAAGCCGATCTTCGGCTACATCGGTCTGGTCGCGGCGACGCTGGCGATCGCGGCCCTGTCGGTCGCGGTGTGGGCGCACCACATGTTCGTCACCGGCTCGGTCGACCTGGCGTTCTTCTCGTTCATGACGTTCCTCATCGCGGTGCCGACCGGCGTGAAGTTCTTCAACTGGATCGGCACGCTGTGGGGTGGGTCGATCAGCTTCGACACCCCGCTGGTGTTCTCGCTGGGCTTCCTCGCGACGTTCCTCTTCGGCGGTCTGACCGGCGTCATCCTGGCCTCCCCGGCCCTGGACTTCCAGCTGTCCGACTCCTACTTCGTGGTCGCCCACTTCCACTACGTGGTCTTCGGCACCGTCGTGTTCGCGATGTTCGCCGGGTTCTACTACTGGTGGCCGAAGTGGACCGGGCACATGCTCAACGAGCGTCTGGGCAAGATCCACTTCTGGCTGCTATTCATCGGCTTCCACCTGACGTTCCTCGTGCAGCACTGGCTGGGCGTCGAGGGCATGCCGCGTCGCTACGCGGACTACTCGCCGGCGGACGGCTTCACGGTCCTCAACCAGGTGTCGACGATCGGCGCGATCGTGCTCGCGATCTCCACGCTGCCGTTCTTCTACAACGTCTGGATCTCGCGCAACAACCCGAAGGTCGGCGTCGACGACCCGTGGGGTTGGGGCCGCTCGCTGGAGTGGGCCACCTCGAGCCCGCCGCCGCGGCATAACTTCACGTCGCTGCCGCGCATCCGCTCGGAGAGCCCCGCGTTCGACCTGCACCACCCGGAGCTGTCGCTCCTCGAGCACGTCGACAACGACCTGGACAGCGGATTCGCCGACGCCCCCAACCTCGAGGGCCACGAAGAGGCGCTCCGCGAGCAGACCGGCCCGCGTCAGGAAGGTGACCACCGGTGAAGGCCGAGGCCTGGATCATCGCATCGATCTCCGTCTTCCTCGTGATCGTGACGCCGATCTACTGGATCGCGTCCGAGGACCCGACGGGGACGACCGCGCTGGTGATGGCGGCCCTGCTGGGCCTGCTGCTGACGTTCTTCCTCGCGGTCGTGGCGAAGCAGATCCCCGCCCGCCTGGAGGACCGCGACGACGCCGAGATCGCCGAGGGCGCCGGCGAGTACGGCTTCTACCCTCCGTGGAGCTGGTGGCCGCTGTGGGCAGCGCTGGCGATGCTGGCGATGATCCTCGGCGCGATCTTCGGCTGGTGGCTGTTCGTGATCGCCACGCCGTTCGGCGTGATCGCGCTCTGCGGCTGGGTCTTCGAGTACTACCGAGGGCTCTACGCCCACTGATTTTCCCGCCTCGACACCGCGCGTACGGCCTCGATTGGGCAGCGATTGCTACCCTTTGAGGCCGTACGTGTGTTCGTAGGGGGATCATGAAGCTTCAGGGACGTCAGCTTGCGCTGCACGCAGGACGCCGTTGGGTCGGCGTCCTCGCCGTGGGAGCGCTCGTCGCGGGCTGCAGCGCCGCCGGCGCCGGCTCGGACGACGCGGGCTCTGGCGACGGCGACGGCTCGACTCCCTCGGCGTCGGCCTCTGCGTCACCCACCCCGGCGACCGAGGTCACGATGAACGTCGACGACGGAGCTCGCAACGTCCCCGTCGACACCACGCTCAACGTCGGGGCCACGCACGGCACCATCACCGCCGTCAGCGCCCACTACGGCAAGAAGGCTTCCGCAAAGTCGTCCGTGAGCGGCGATCTGACGGCCGACGGGAGCGCCTGGGCAGCCAAGGGTCTCCTGGAGCCTGGCAAGCGCTACACGGTCACCGTGAGCACGCGAGACGACGACGGCAACACCGCGACCGTCACCCGGGCCTTCCGGACCCAGGCCCTCAGCCTCGACCAGCAGGCGTACGCGTCCGTCTCTCCGATGGACGGCGCGACCGTGGGTGTGGCCATGCCGATCATCGTGCGGTTCGACATCCCGGTCACCCGCCGCGCCGAGGTGGAGAAGCGCCTCGTCGTCACCTCGAGCGCCAACGTCGAGGGCACCTGGAGCTGGATGAGCGACTCCGAGGTGCACTACCGACCGAAGAAGTACTGGCCGGCCGGCACGAAGGTCAAGGTCCACGCGGGCATCAACAGCGTCCGTACGGCGAAGGGCGTCTGGGGCCAGGAGGACCGCGACACCAGCTTCACGGTGACCAACCGCGCCGTGACGACCGTGGTCGACGTCGCCCGGCACAAGGCGACCGTCAGGATCAACGGCAAGGTCGCCCGCGTCCTCCCGGCCACGACCGGCAAGGCGGGCTTCCAGACCCGCAACGGCACCAAGGTCATCATGGAGAAGTACCCGGTCAAGCGGATGGACGCGGCGACGACCGGTCTGTCGGAGGACGATCCGGAGTACTACAACATCGAGGACGTCCGCTACGCGATGCGGGTCACCAACTCCGGCGAGTTCATCCACGCGGCGCCGTGGTCGGTCGGTTCGCAGGGCGCCGCCAACGTGAGCCACGGGTGCACCGGTCTGAGCACCAGCAACGCCGAGTGGCTCTACAGCATCTCCCACATCGGCGACCCGGTGAAGTTCGTGAACTCCGAGCGCAAGGTGCTCGAGCCGCAGAACGGCTGGACCGACTGGAACGTCTCGTACGCCCAGTTCGCCAAGGGCTCCGCCCTCTCCTGAGCGCCGTCCCCACCGGCGGATCACCTCCTGGCGTCACCGGGTCCGTATCTGGCCCGGCGGTTCGCGCTGGGGGCGTGGGCCGATGAGGCGGAGGAGCGATCCCCGCGTCCTGGTGCAGCGGCACTGCCGCGTTCCGGATCGCCGCACCGCCAACCGCCGGCCACGGGGCGGCCCGCGGAGGCCAGAGGGTGACCCGGTGAGGCCAGGGAGCGACCCGGTGACGGCACAGCGAAGGCCCCGCCCCCCGGAGTGGGGGAGCGGGGCCTTGATGCTGCGGTGCGTCAGTGCTGCTTCGGCACGCCCGTCTCGCTGACACCGGAGAAGTCGTCCGGGAAGTCGTGCGGCGGATAGACCTCGTCGTGGAAGTGGTGCGCGGCGGCATCCACCTCGGCCCTGGTCGGCTTGTCCACGTCGTGGGCGTAGAAGAACCGTCGCGCCCACGCCCGGAGCCGTGCCTTGCGGCCGGCCGGGTTGCGGACGCCGTTGCCGTCCTCCGACACCGGCGCCTCGAGCTCCGGGACCCGCTGGCGGGCCGTGAGCGCGAACGCCTTCTCGACCGGCAGCGGAGCGTGCGCCTCGGCGTACGACCCCTCGGCCGAGCGGACGATGATGCCCGTCTCGTAGCCGTGGAGCAGCGTGTCGTTGTCCTTGCGCTGGAGGCTGATGCAGATCCGGCGCGTGATGATGAACGCGATCACCGGCCCGACGAACACCAGCACCCGTGCCATCCACGTGATCGTGAAGATGTCCAGGTTGAACTTCAACGCGATGATGTCGTTGCCGCCCGCGATCCAGCAGACGCCGTAGAACGTCATGCCGGCGACGCCGAACGCCGTACGGGTCGGGGCGTTGCGCGGACGCTGCAGCAGGTGGTGCTCCTGCTTGTCGCCCGTGACCCACGACTCGAAGAACGGCCAGATCGCGAGGACCGTGAACAGGATGCCCATCAGGAGCACGGCCGGGATGAAGACGTTCAGGGAGAACGTCTGGGGGCCGATCGTGAACTCCCAGTTGGGCATGATGCGGACGGCGCCCTCGACCCAGCCCATGTACCAGTCAGGCTGCGAGCCTGCGGTGACCTCGGACGGGTTGTAGGGGCCGTACGTCCAGATCGGGTTGATCTGGATGAATGCCGCCATCAGGGTCGTGAAGCCGAAGACGACGAAGAAGAAGCCGCCGGCCTTGGCCGCGTAGACGGGGAGCATCGGGAAGCCGACGACGTTCTTCTCGGTGCGTCCGGGCCCAGGCCACTGCGTGTGCTTGTGGTACACGAGCAGCACCATGTGGGCCGCGATCAGGCCCAGGAGCAGGCCTGGCAGCAGGAAGATGTGCGCCATGTAGAGGCGGGCGATGATCAGCTCACCCGGGAACTCCCCGCCGAAGACGAAGAACTCGAGGTAGGAGCCGACGATCGGGATCGAGCGGATCAGGCCGTCGACGAAGCGCAGGCCGGTGCCGGACAGCAGGTCGTCCGGCAGCGAGTAGCCGGCGAAGCCCTCGATCAGGCCGATCGCGAAGAGGCCGATGCCGATCAGCCAGTTGAGCTCGCGCGGCTTGCGGTAGGCGCCGGTGAAGAACACGCGCAGCATGTGGGCGATGATCGCCGCCATGAACAGCGCGGCCGCCCAGTGGTGGATCTGCCGGATCAGCAGACCGCCGCGGATGTCGAAGGAGATGTTGAGCGTCGAGGCATAGGCCTGCGACATCTCGAGGCCGCGCATCGGCTCGTACGAGCCCTCGTACGGGACCTCCGCCATGCTCGGCTGGAACCAGAACGTCAGGAACGTGCCGGTCAGCAGCAGCACCACGAAGCTCCAGAGGGCGATCTCGCCCAGCAGGAACGACCAGTGGTCGGGGAACACCTTGCGGATGTTCTTGCGCACCATGCCGCCGAGGCCCAGGCGGTCGTCGAGCCACTCGACCGGTCCGGCAGCCTTCTGGCCGAACTTGGTGTCCTTGAGCGGCGTTTCTGTCGTGCTCATCGTGTCAGTCACGGTTCTGGTGCACCTCAGGGAAACTCGGGCCGACCGGCTCGCGGAAGTCGCTGGTGGCGATCAGGTAGCCGTCCTCGTCCACTGCCAAGGGTAGCTGAGGGAGCGGACGGTGGCCGGGACCGAAGATGACCTTGCCCCCGTCGGCGAGGTCGTACGTGGTCTGGTGGCACGGGCAGAGCAGGTGGTGGGTCTGCTGCTCCCACAGGGAGATCGGGCAGCCGACGTGCGTGCAGATCTTGGAGTAGACCATGATGCCGTCCACGTCCCAGTTGGCCTGCCCCTTGCGCGGGGTGATGTCGTCGGGACGGATGCGGACGACGATGACCGACGCCTTCGCCTTGGCCTGGAGCAGCTCCGTGCCGTGGAAGACGGCGTGCCCGTGGCTGTCGGTCTCGAAGAACACCGACGGCTGAGCGTTGACGAGCTGGCCGACCTCGATGTCGCCGGGCCGCAGCGGGACGCCGGAGACGTCGTTGACGACGCGCATGCCACGGCGCCAGACGGTGTTGAACAGCTTGTCGCCGGGGAGCGGACCGAGGTCGCGCAGCATGACGATCGCCGGCAGGCCGAGGAAGGCGACTGCGCCGATGAGCGAGTTGCGGATCAGCGGGCGGCGGCCGAAGCCGGACTCGGCGACACCGGCGTCGACAGCCTCGATGGCCGCCGCGCGGTCCTCGTCGGACGAGCGCGCCGGGTGGCGCATCTCGATGACCTCGTGGTCGGCCATGAGCTTCTTGGCCCACTGGATGGCGCCGATGCCGATGAGGAACAGCGCGGCACCGAGGGTCGCGCCCAGCGCGAGGTTGAGCGAGAACCAGCCGAAGATCTCGGCGTCCTTCGGGATGGTGAAGTAGGCGACGCAGAACGCCACGGCCAGCACGATGGCGGCGGTGAACATGCCCGCGACCTGGCGCTCGGCGCGCTTCTCCATCTTGGGGTCCACGTCGGTCGGACGCGGAAGGTGCTCGGGCAGCCCCGGGTTGTCGATCGGCTCGGCCGGCTCGACGTCGTGGCCCTCGCGCGCGACGATCTCGTCGTGGGTCGGGTGAGCGTCGTCGTGCGGCTGCTCGTCGTGCGATTCGGAGCTCATGACCTCTTCTTCTTCACCCGGGCGCCGTGCGCTGCCAGCCAGACGGCGACAGCGACGAGACCGCCGATTCCGATGATCCAGGCGAACATGCCGTCCACGACGGGGCCGAGGCCGCCGCCGCCGAAGCCGCCCTGCGGCTGGGCCTGGACGTTCTTGATGTAGCCGATGATGGCCCGCTTGTCCTCGGGCGTGATGACGTCGTCGCTGAAGACGGGCATCTGCTGAGGACCGGTCTGCATGGCCTCGTAGATGTGCTTCTCGCTGACGCCGCGCAGGCTCGGGGCGAACCGGCCGCTGGGGAGGGCGCCGCCGGCGCCGACCGAGTTGTGGCACGCGGTGCAGTTCGTACGGAAGAACTCGCCGCCGCGGGTCAGTTCCTCCTGCGAGAGCTCCGAGACGTCGGTGTACTCCTCGTCGGGCACGGCGGGGCCGGGGCCGAGGCTCGCGATGTACGTGGCGAGCGCGTCGGTCTCCTCCTCGTCGTACACGGGCGTCTTGCGCGGGGCCTGGGGAGCGGTCTGCGCCATGGGCATGCGACCGGTGCCCACCTGGAAGTCGACCGCTGCGGCGCCGACACCGATGAGGGACGGGCCGAAGTTGCCGCCGCTCTTGGTCATGACGCCCTCGGCGTTCATGCCGTGGCAGCTCGCGCAGCCGACGAGGAACAGCTCACGACCCGCCTCGATCTTGGCGGTGTCGTTCGCGGTGTCGGCGTCGGCCTTCCCCGGGGCGAAGGCGGCGTACAGCGCGGCCGCGATGAGCAGGCCGAAGAGCAGCACCGCGTAGCCCGCCAGCGGGTGCCTTCGGTGGGTGGACAAGAACCGCACGGAGTGAACCTCGTTCCCCTTGCCAGCGACGCCCCGGCGAGGGCGCCATCTCTCGATTAAAGCCTTGAATCAGATCTTCTGTTGGAGGTTCGTCGCCGGGCCGTCGGGGGACGGGCGGCGACGCGCCTTACTGCAGGGCGTAGATGGTCAGGAACAGACCGACCCAGACGATGTCGACGAAGTGCCAGTAGTACGACACCACGATCGCCGAGATCGCCTGCTCGTGGGTGAACCGACGCGCCATGAAGGTGCGGCCGATGACGAGCAGGAAGGCGATGAGGCCACCGATGACGTGGATGCCGTGGAAGCCGGTCGCGAGGTAGAACGTCGAGCCGTAGCCGGAGGAGTCGAGCGTGATGCCCTCGTGGACGAGCTCGACGTACTCGGTGGCCTGGCCGGCGACGAAGACGGCGCCCATCAGGTAGGTGAGGGCGAACCACTCGCGCAGGCCCCACTCGCGGAACTGCCAGAGGCGACCGCTGCGGCCGACCTTGCCCTTCTCGGCGGCGAACACGCCCCACTGGCAGGTCACCGACGACAGCACCAGGATCGTCGTGTTGACCGTGGCGAACGGGACGTTCAGCTTGGCCGTCTCCAGCGCCCACAGCTCGGGGCTGACCGCCCGGATGGTGAAGTACGCGGCGAAGAGGGCCGCGAAGAACATCAGCTCGCTCGACAGCCAGACCACGGTGCCGACCGTGACCTGGGACGGTCGGTTGGGCTGCCCGTGCAGGCGGGATGCTGGGATCACAGATGTCGTCGCCACGGGTGTCATTATTAACCCCCGATCCGGGCGGGGCATCCCCGGCCCCTGCCTCACGCGCCCACGAGTCGCTACGATCGCGCTGTGACCGATCCCAGCACTGAAGTCGCGTCCGAGCGCCAAGCCCCGCTTCGCGTCCTCGTCTACTCCGACGACGTCGACACCCGTACGCAGGTGACGACCGCACTCGGCCGCAGGATCCACCCGGACCTGCCGCCGGTGGAGTACGTCGAGTGCGCGACGTTCCCGGTCGTCCTCCAGCAGATGGACGCGGGCGGGATCGCCCTGGCGATCCTCGACGGAGAGGCGACCCCGGCCGGTGGCATGGGCGTGGCCCGGCAGCTGAAGGACGAGATCTTCCAGTGCCCGCCGCTGCTCGTGCTGACCGCACGGGAGCAGGACGCCTGGCTCGCGACCTGGTCGCGCGCCGACGGGGTGTCGAGCCACCCGATCGACCCGCTGAAGCTCGCGAACGCCGTCCTCGGCCTGATCGCCCCCGCGGCGACCACCGCCCCGGCATGACGGTCGCGACCCGCTGGCCGGAGGTTCTCGGCGCGCTGGTCGCCCACGAGGACCTCGCGGCTGAGCAGACCGCGTGGGCGATGGAGGAGATCCTCTCCGGCAACGCCACCCCCGCGCAGATCGCCGGCTTCGCGGTCGCGCTGCGGGCGAAGGGCGAGACGGTCGCCGAGGTCGAGGGCCTCGCCGCGACGATGCTCGACCACGCGACGCTGATCGAGGTCGAGGGCCGGACGGTCGACATCGTCGGCACCGGCGGAGACCGCGCCAAGACGGTCAACATCTCCACGATGTCGGCCGTGACCATGCGCGGGGCCGGCGCGCTGGTCGTGAAGCACGGCAACCGGGCGGCGTCCAGCGCCAGCGGTGCGGCGGACGTGCTCGAGAAGCTCGGCGTCCGGCTCGACCTGACGCCCGCGCGCGTCGCGGAGCTGGCCGGCGAGGTCGGCATCACCTTCTGCTTCGCCCCGGTGTTCCACTCCTCGTTCCGGTTCACCGCGGCTCCGCGCAAGGAGCTCGGCATCCCGACCGCGTTCAACTTCCTGGGGCCGCTGACCAACCCCTCTAAGCCTGCGGCGATGGCCGTCGGTGTGGCTGATGCACGGATGGCGGGGGTCGTCGCGGGCGTGTTCGCCCGGCGTGGCCTCGACGCGCTGGTGTTCCGGGGCGACGACGGGCTCGACGAGATCACGACCACGACGACGTCGCGCGTGTGGGTCGTCTCCGGACCCGATAATGAGAAGTCCGTCTCGGAGCACGTCCTCGATCCGCGCGACCTCGGGATCGCCCCGTCGCCCGCGGAGGCGCTGCGCGGCGGCGACCCCGCCTTCAACGCCGACGTCTTCCGGCGGATCCTCGCCGGCGAGCAGGGACCCGTCCGCGACGCGGTGGTCCTCAACGCTGCTGCGGGACTGGCGGCGTACGAGGGCGGCGACGACGACCTCGTGACGCGCATGGAGCGCAACGTCGCCCGGGCGCGCGAGGCGCTGGACAGCGGCGCCGCCGCAGAGTCGCTGGGTCGGTGGGCCGAGGCCTCGCGCCGCGAGGCCTGACCCGCGTCGGCTACTCGAACTCGCCGCCGATGCTGAACGCGGCCTCGAGGTCGTGCTGGGAGTAGGTCCGGAACGCGATGTGCGTCTCGGTCGACCGGACGCCCGCGACCTTGTTGACGCGGTCCGCCACGACGTCGGCGATCTCCTCGGTCCGGCGGACCCGCACGAGCGCGATCAGGTCGATGTGACCCGTCACCGAGTAGACCTCGCTCACGCCGTCGAGCGCGGCGACCTGCTCCGCGACCTCCGGGATGCGGTCGACCTCGGCGTTGATGAACACGATCGCGGTGATCACGGGCCCTCCTGGCGGACGAGTCGGCGTACGGCCTGCAGCCTACTCGTCATCGGCGTGGCCGGTGCTCGGTGCGCCAGCCGTCCGAGCGGGCCTCGTCGAAGGGGGCCGCAGCGGCACGCGAGCGCTCCGCCGCCTCGACGAGCGGGAGGTGGCGACCGGCTCCGCGCACGGGGCTCGCCCACTGGCCGTCGAGGTCCACGAGGCGCACCCCGTCGGACTCCAGCCAGCGCAGGACCAGCTCGGACTCGGCAGCGGTGGCGGCGGGGGTGTCGTCGGGAACGACGGTCTCGGCCGTGGAGCGCAGGGCCACGACCCACGGCGCCGACGGCGTCGAGGCCGGCATCACGCCCGAGGCGACCAGCCGCCCCCGGCGTACGACGTGCACCTCCCACTCGCGCCAGCGCTCGTCGAGCGGACGCGCGGCCACGACCTCGGTGCAGGAGAGGAGCGCGGCGAGGCGCTGGCTGCGGTGGGTGGCCCGCACGAGCGTGACGAGCCGGTCGCGCTCGCGGGCGGCGTCCTCGAACCGGCCCTGCCCGGACAGCGTGCGCATCCGGTCGGTCGACGCGTCGACGACCTCGGCGGGGTCGAGGGTGAGGGCCGTGCGGACCCGCTCCACCTCCAGCGCGTACGCCTCGGGGGTGGCCGTGCCGTCGCAGGGCGCGAGACAGCTGCCCATCTCCGCCAGCGCGCACGCGCTGCGGGACGGGCGGCGGGGGAGCCGACCGGAGCACTGGCGGATGCGGAACGCCTCGTACAGCGCGGAGGCCACGCGCTCGGCCGACGCCCGGCGGGTGAACGGCCCGAGGTAGTCGGCGTCGTCGTCGGTCTTGCGGACGAACGAGAGCCGCGGCCACGGCTCTCGAGTGAGCTTGATCCAGGTGGCGCGCTCGGGATGGCGCGAGCGGCGGTTGTAGGGCGGCTTGTGGTGCGCGATGAGCCGCAGCTCGCGGACCTGCGCCTCGAGCGCCGTCGCGCACGTGATGCCCTCGACGCGCGTGGCCAGCGCCACCATCTCGCCCATCCGGGTGCGGGTCTCGCTCGAGGTGAAGTAGGAGCGGACGCGCGCGCGGAGATCCTTGGAGGTCCCGACGTACAGGACGTTGTCGTGGCGGTCGCGGAAGAGGTAGACGCCGGGGACGTGGGGGAGGTGGTCGGCCAGGCGGCTCTTCTTGCGCTGCGCGGCGCTCACCCGCGCACTGAAGGTGGCCAGCTCCTCCATGGTCGACACGCCCATCGTGCCGAGGCGCTCGAGCAGCGCGTGGAGGACGTCCACGGTGGCACGGGCGTCGGCGAGCGCACGGTGGTTGGGGGTGGTGCCGGAGTGGAAGTGCCGGGCGAGGGTGCCGAGCTTGCAGTTGGGCACCTCGTCGCGCAGCAGGACGCGCCGGGCGATGCGGGCGGTGTCGAGGCTCTCGAACCCGGGCCACGTCAGCCCGAGGTGCTGGGTGAAGTGCTTGAGGAAGCCGACGTCGAACGGGGCGTTGTGCGCGACCAGGACGGTGCCGCGGGCGAACTCGAGGAACGACGGCAGTGCCTCGCCGATCCTCGGCGCGGCGACGACCATGGCGTCGGTGATGCCGGTGAGCACCGTGATGAAGGTGGGGATCGGGCCCTCGGGGTCGACGAGGGTCTGGAACTCGCCGAGGATCTCGCCGCCCCGGACCTTGACCGCGCCGATCTCGGTGATCATCGAGCCGGCCGCCGCCGAACCCCCGGTGGTCTCGAGGTCCACGACGCAGAACGTGATGCCGGACAGGTCCCGTCCGAGCTCGTCGAGGGTGCCCTGGACGCCGCGGATGGGGACGGGAGACGGGGGAGCGGCGTCGGAGGCGAGGGTCATGCTGCTGACGTTAGGCGCGCACGCTGACAGGTCCGCGGCGCGCGGAGCACCGGCGTGTCGGGTCGGCGGTTTCTGTCAGAGCGGCTGCGTAGCGTCCCGGACATGGACGAATCTCGCGTGCTCCACCAGCAGCCGGGACCGGCGACGGGCCACGGCGAGCTCCTGACCATCGACTGCGGCCGCTGCCTGGTCCGACCCCACGCCTGCGGCGACTGCGTGGTGACCGCGCTCCTCGGCGCGCCCGACGAGGGCGTGAGCCTCGACGCCGACGAGGGCGCCGCGCTGGAGGCGTTGAGCGCCGCCGGCCTCGTCCCTCCGCTCCGGCTCGTGACGCAGGTCGACGGCGAGACGGTCGAGGACGCGTGAGTCTTCTCACCCTCGGGTCCGCGATGGCAGGGGAGTTCTGAGTTTCCCCCAGGGTGTCGTTGATTCCTCACCCGGTTGCCGCATAGGGTGAGGCTCGCGTGCCTGAGGAGTTCTCTACCCCGGAGAGCGCAGGCGCGCCGCCTAGTTCGGTCGAGATCCCCCGGATCGACGCCGGAGCCGGGGACCCATGTTCCTGGGGTGAATCCGTCCGCGAGGACGGTAGGGCATGTTCTTGGCCCGAACCCGTCAGCTCACCCGGCAGGCGTCGAGAACACGAAGGAGACCGTCCGACGTGCGGAACGGCCGAAAGCTGTCGATGAGGGCAGCCGTCGCCGCCGGGTCCGGGTTGGTCCTCGCTGCCACGCTCACCGCGTCCCCGAGCGCAGCGGATCCCGAGACTCCGAGCCTGTCCGAGGCGCAGCGCGAGGTAGCCAAGCTCAGTCACGAGGCCGAGCAGGCCAACGAGCGCTATCTCGAGCTCAAGACCGAGGTCGACGGCGCCACCAAGCAGATCAAGAAGCTCCGCGCCGACGTCAAGGCGCAGCAGGCCGAGGTCGACGAGGTGCGCAACGCCCTCGCCAAGACCGTGACCGAGCGGCTGTCGAGCTCCCCGATGGGCCCGACCACGCAGCTCCTCGCCAGCGACGACGTCGACGAGTTCCTGGAGGGCCTGACCGCCCTGCAGTCGTACAACAGCACCCAGGCCGACCGCCTCGCCGCGTTCGAGCGCGAGGCGGGCGAGCTCAAGGTCCGCCGCGAGCAGCTCTCCGCCAAGCTCGAGGTCATCTCCGACGCCGAGAAGGAGATGAAGAAGCAGAAGGCGAAGCTCGACGACCGGGTCGACAAGGCCGAGGCGCTGGTCGCCAGCCTGACGCCCGCCGAGCGCGAAGAGGTCTACGACAACGACCACGGCGGCACCACCCGCGGTGACGACCGTCCGTCGACGAGCGCTCCGAAGGTCAACGCGTCGGGTCGGGCCAAGAAGGCGATCGACTTCGCGCTCGCGCAGCTCGGCGAGCCTTACTCGTACGGCGCGGCCGGGCCGAGCAGCTGGGACTGCTCGGGCCTGACGATGGCGGCGTTCGGCGCGGCCGGCGTGTCGCTGCCGCACTCCTCGTCGGCGCAGTCGGGGATGGGAAGCTCGGTGTCGCGCTCCTCGATGAGCCCCGGCGACCTGGTCTTCTACTACAGCCCGGTGAGCCACGTGGGCATCTACATCGGCAACGGCAAGCTCGTGCACGCCCCGCGTCCGGGTCGCAGCGTCGAGATCGTGTCGGTGGACCTGATGCCGATCTCGGGAGTTCGTCGCGTCGGTTGACGCGCGTCAGGACAGCGTCGGTTGACGCGCCCGCAAGACGTCAGGAGCCCCGGCCCGCCTCACGGTGGGCCGGGGCTCTTCCACGTCCAGCGCCGTTCTTCGCGGCTTCGCCGCCGTTGGGGTACCCGAGCGAAGCGTCACTGACCCGAGCGTGTGCGGTGGGGGCGGTTGGGTTCCGGTGGGGTACCCGAGCGGGGCGGGTGCGCCGTGCCGGTGGGCGCGCGTCGTACGCCGCTCCGTCCCGGTGGGCACGCCCGCGGGTGGCGTTTGCCACGCCCGCACCGGAACGCCCCGTCGTGCACCGCAGATTCGCGGTGCACGAGGGGCACTTGCGGTGCGGGCGTGGCAAACGTGGAGGAGCGGGAGGGGTACGGCGCGGGCTGCTGCCGCGGAGCCAGGACCGGCTGGTGCCGCGGAGCGAGGGGCGTACGGCCTACTCGTACAGCGCCTCGACGTCGTCGCGGTGCTCGCGCATCACGACGTTGCGCTTGAGCTTGAGGGTCGGCGTGATCTGCCCGCCCTCCTCGGTCCAGTCCTTGGGCAGGATCCGGAACTTGCGGATCGACTCCGCCTTGGACACGTGCGTGTTGGCCTCGTCGACCGCGGACTGCACGGCGGCGATCACGTCGGGGTCGTCGGCGAGCTGCGCGACGGGCGTGTCGGCCGGCTTGCCGTGCTGCTCGAGCCACGGGCCGATCGACTCCTCGTCGAGGGTGATCAGCGCGGCGACGAACGGCTTGCCCTCGCCCACGACGACGGCCTGGCTCACGAGCACGTGGGCGCGGATGCGGTCCTCGAGAACCGCAGGCACCACGTTCTTGCCGCCGGCGGTGACGATGATCTCCTTCTTGCGACCGGTGATCGAGATGAAGCCCTCGGAGTCGATCTCGCCGACGTCGCCGGTGTGGAACCAGCCGTCCTCGTCGATCGCGGCCGCGGTAGCCTCCGGGGCGTTCCAGTAGCCGCGGAAGACCTGGCCGCCGCGGAACAGGAGCTCGCCGTCCTCGGCCACGCGGACCTCGGTGCCCGGGAACGGCCGCCCGACGGTGCCGATCTTGGAGTCGCTGGCCATGTTGGCGGCGAGCGCGGCGGTGGTCTCGGTGAGGCCGTACCCCTCGATCACCGGGACGCCGATGCCGGAGAAGAAGTGCGCGAGCCGCTCGCCGAGCGGGGCGCCGCCGGAGATCGCGTGCTCGACGCGTCCGCCCATGGCGTCGCGGAGCTTGGTGTAGACGAGCCGGTCGAACAGCGCGTGCTTGGCCTTGAGGAGGGGACCGATGCGCTTGCCGGCCTCGCGGGCGCGGCTGTACGCGATGGCGGTCGAGGTCGCGACGTCGAAGATCTTGCCCTTGCCCGACGCGTGCGCGTTCTGGCTGGCGCCGTTGTAGACCTTCTCGAACACGCGCGGGACGGCCAGGATGAACGTCGGCTTGATCTCCGCGAGCTCCGGCAGGAGGTTCTTGACGTCCGGCGTGTGCGAGAGCTTGACGCCCGCACGGATGGCCCCGATCTCGATGATCCGGGCGAACACGTGCGCGAGCGGGAGGAAGAGCAGCGTGACGGCGTCGTCGCGGTCGAAGATCTCGGGGAGGATGTCGATCGCGTCGCCGAGCTCGAACATGAAGTTGGCGTGGGTCAGCTCCGCGCCCTTGGGACGACCGGTGGTGCCGGAGGTGTAGATGATCGTCGCGAGGTCCTCCGGCGCGACCGCGTCGCGGCGGGCGGCGACGTCCTCGTCGCTGACCACCTGGCCCGCGGCCACGAGCGTGTCGAAGCCGTCGTCGATGCACCAGACGTCCTTGAGCGCGGTCAGCTCCGAGCGCGACGCGGCGACCCGCTGGGCGTGCTCGTCGCTCTCCACGACGCAGCCCACGGCGCCGGAGTCGGACAGGATCCACGAGATCTGCTCGACCGACGAGGACTCGTAGATCGGGACGGGGACGGCGCCGATCCACCACAGCGCGTAGTCGACCTGCGTCCACTCGTAGCGGGTGCGGGCGAGGATCGCGACGCGGTCACCCGGCGCGACGCCGGCCGCGACGAACCCCTTGCCCAGCGCCACGACCTCGTCGCGGAACTGGCCCATCGTCACGTCGACCCAGACGCCGCCGACCTTGCGCTGGAAGGACACCCGGTCCGGGTCCTTGCCCACCCGCACCAGGACGTCGTCGGTGATGCTCCCGGTGTCCGGGACCTGGTACGTGGGTGGGGTCGCGTAGGTGCGCACACTGCCTCCGATCGAGCGATCTGGGTACGTCGACACGACGTACTCCCCCTCGGGCAGGTTACATTCATCGGTCCGAACACCCCTAAAGGAGACCTCGATGCCGGCCGTCGATGTGATCGACCAGACGTACGCCGCCGTGCCGCCGCGTCCGCTGCGCGAGGTGCTGTGCGCGGAGTCCGCGTGGGCCGCCGTGCTGCCCGGCCTGGAGCTCCGGTGCTTCGAGGACCGCGGCGACCGCGGCAAGCGGTGGAGCGTGAGCGGCGCGCTGGAGGGGACCGCGGAGGTGTGGCTCGAGGCGACCGCCGAGGGGACGATCGTCCACGTCTTCCTGCAGGCCGACCCGGTGCCGGCGGCCCCGTCGCGGCGTGCCGCACGGCGCATCGACCGCGACTACCGCGAGCGGCTGAAGCGCTGGGTCACGCAGGTCCGCGACACGCTCGACGTCGGTCGCGCGGTGGGGGAGCCGCCCGAGCCGGCGGCGACACAGGGGAGCGCCCCGGACGAGGACGAGCGCGGCGCGCGATAAGGTCGGCAACGGGCGCAGCACCGACCGACCAGGAGGGTCTGGATGACCAACCAGACGACCAGCGACATCGTGGTCGACGCCGAGCCGGGCGTGATCATGGCGGTCATCGCCGACTTCGCGTCGTACCCGTCGTGGGCGACGGGGGTGAAGGAGGCGCGGGTCGTCGACCTCGACGAGTTCCGCGCCCGGGCGACGGAGGTGCAGTTCGTCCTCGACGCGACGCCGATCCGCGACACCTACACGCTCGGATACACGTGGGACGGCGACCGCGAGGTCGACTGGCGGATCACCGAGCCGGGCGCGATGGTCAAGGGCATGGACGGCGCGTACGTCCTCGAGCCGCTCGGCGACGGCAGGACGCGCGTGACCTACCGCCTCGCGGTCGAGGTCTCCATCCCGCTGCTGGGCATGCTGCGCCGCAAGGCGGAGAAGGTCATCATCGAGACGGCGCTGAAGGGCCTGAAGAAGCGCGTGGAGTCCGCCGAGGCGTGACCGGGAGACCCGGGGGTGACGCGCGTCTCGATAGGATCTGACGACTGCGCTCGCAGCGCACCCACCGTCCCCGCTCGAGGAGAGGCATGACCGCACAGACCGGCGGTGACCACGTCGGCACCCTCGCGCAAGAGGCCCTCAAGCTGGCGCGCGTGCTCGCGCAGCAGGCATCCGAGGGCGCTCACGGCGCCGACGACGGGACGGCTGACGCGCACCGGCCCGAGGCGTGCGACTACTGTCCCTTGTGCCAGATGATCGCCGTGGTGCGGCACGCGCGACCCGAGGTCGCCGAGCACCTGGCGTCGGCGCTGACCTCGCTCACGCTCGCCGCGCGTGGTGTGGTGGACGCGTGGGCGCAGTCTCGTCCGCAGGGCGAGCCCGGACAGACGGCCGACGCAGGACAGGACATCGACGTGGAGGACGAGTCATGGGAGTGACGGTCGGGGTCGACATCGGCGGGACCAAGATCGCCGTCGCTGTCGTCGACGAGGACGGCACCATCGTCGTCCAGGACCGGCTCAAGACGCCGGCGACCGATCCGACCCTCATCGGTGACGCCGTCGCCCGCTCGGTCAACGCGCTCAAGCGCGACCACGACGTCGAGGCCGTCGGCGTCGGCGCAGCGGGATTCGTCGATGCCGCGCGACGCACCGTCCTCTTCGCGCCCAACATCAAGTGGGTCGACGAGCCGCTCGCGGACCGCCTCGAGGACCTCGTCGACCTTCCTGTCGTGATCGAGAACGACGCCAACGCGGCCGCGTGGGGCGAGTTCCGGTTCGGCGCCGGCGCGGACGTCGACGACATGCTCCTCGTGACCGTCGGCACCGGCATCGGCGGCGGCATCATCCAGGGTGGGCGGCTCGACCGCGGGGCGTTCGGCGTCGCCGGGGAGATCGGGCACCTGCGCATGGTCCCCGCGGGGATCCGCTGCGGGTGCGGCCAGTACGGCTGCTGGGAGCAGTACGCCTCCGGCCGCGCGCTCGTGCGCGAGACGCGCGACCGGATCAGCGCGCAGATGGAGCAGGCGCAGCCGCTGGCGGCGCTCGTCGACGGTGACGTCTCGCGGATCACCGGTCAGATGGTGACCGAGCAGGCGCAGAAGGGCGACCCGCTGGCGATCGAGCTGATCGCGGACGTGGGGCGGTGGCTCGGCGAGGGCATCGCGTCGCTGGCCGCGGTCATCGACCCGAGCGTGGTCGCCGTCGGCGGCGGCGTCGCCAAGGCGGGCGCGCTGCTGCTCGAGCCCGCGCACGCGGCGTTCGTCCGCTCGTTGTCGGCGCCGGTCTACCGGCCACAGGCGGCGATCCGGCCGGCGAGCCTGGGCAACGACGCCGGGATGATCGGGGCCGCAGACCTCGCCCGGGCACGGTGACGGGGAGCCTGGATGGCTGAGCGTCTCTCGATCGGCATCGACATCGGCGGCACCCGCGTCAAGGCCGGGGTAGTCGACCTCGACGGCCACGTGCTCGAACGGCTGAGCCGCGACACACCGACGACGAGCCCGACGGCCGTCCTCGACGCGATCGCGGACATCGTCGCGACGCTGCGCCGCCACCACCACGTCACGTCGGTCGGCATCGGCGCCGCCGGCTTCGTCGACGCGACGCAGTCGACGGTCCTCTTCTCTCCGCACCTCGCGTGGCGGCACGAGCCGCTGCGCGACGCGGTACGCCGGCGTACCGGCCTGTCCGTCCTCGTCGACAACGACGCCAACGCCGCGGCGTGGGCGGAGTGGCGCTTCGGCGCGGCGCAGAACGAGGAGGACA
The DNA here is from genome assembly GCF_050632745.1 of Mumia spirodelae. Classification (NCBI taxonomy): domain Bacteria; kingdom Bacillati; phylum Actinomycetota; class Actinomycetes; order Propionibacteriales; family Nocardioidaceae; genus Mumia; species Mumia spirodelae. The sequence continues at coordinate 1,567,920 of NZ_JBODSD010000001.1, forward strand.
TGATCTGCCTGACGCTCGGCACGGGCATCGGCGGGTCGCTCGTCATCGACGGACGTCCGCACCGCGGCCGGTTCGGCATCGCCGGCGAGTTCGGGCACATGATCGTGGTGCCCGACGGGCGTGCGTGCGAGTGCGGCAACCGCGGCTGCCTGGAGCAGTACGCGAGCGGCAACGCGCTCATCCGCGACGCCCGCGGGGCGGTGGACCGTGGCGAGGACTACGGCAAGCGCCTCCTCGAGCGCGTCGACGGCGACGTCGAGCGGGTCAACGGCATCGTCGTGTCGGAGCTGGCGCGCGAGGGCGACGAGGACGCGATCCGCTCGCTGCACGACGTCGGCTCGTGGCTCGGGGTGGGCATCGCGAACCTCGCGGCGGCCTTCGACCCCGGTCTCTTCGTCGTCGGGGGAGGTGTCTCGGACGCCGACCAGCTGCTGCTGGAGCCGGCGCGCGACGCCTTCCGGCACACGTTGACGGGTCGTGGCTTCCGTCCCGAGGCGCTGATCGTGCGCGCCCACCTCGGCAACGACGCGGGCATGATCGGCGCGGCCGACATGGCGCGTACCGTCCGTCGGCGGGCGCGCCGGGGTCGCCGGCGCCGCCCTCGTGCGGAGGGCTCGCTGGTGCGCCTCAGCGGTCGACGAGCGTGAGCTCGAAGGCGTAGAGGTCCGGCCGGTACGCGTGCTCGCCGTACTCGACGGCGCGTCCGGCGTCGTCGTACGCGGTCCGCTGCATGGTCAGGAGGGGAGCGCCCTTGCGTTCGGCGAGGAGCCGCGCCTCGCGTGCGTCGGCCCGCCGGGCGCCGATCCGCTGCTTGGCGACGCGCATCCAGATCCCCGCGTTCCGCATCGCGGCATAGAGGCCGACGTCGGTGAGGTCGATCGCGCCGAGGTCGAGCAGCGGCGCCGGGAGCAGGTTGTGCATGAGGGCGAGCGGCTCGTCGCCGATGTAGCGCACCCGCTCGAGCGACCACACGGGCGCGCCCGGCTCGAGCTGCAGCTCGCGCGCGACCTCCTCGCCGGCCTCGACCCGGCGGAGGCCGAGCACCTCCGTACGCGGGTCCTGGCCTGCGGCGGCCAGGTCGTCGTACAGGCTGGTCAGCTCGACCGAGCGCCGGACCTTGCCGTGCACCACCTGCGTGCCGACCCCTCGTTTGCGCACCACCATGCCCTTGTCGACCAGCACCTGGATCGCCTGGCGGACGGTCGGGCGGGAGAGACCGAGGCGGTCGGCGAGGGCGAGCTCGTTGTCGATCTTGTCCCCCGGCGCGAGCGCGCCGCTGAGGATCGCACCCTCCAGCTGCTCGGCGATCTGGAAGTACAGCGGGACCGGGCTCGACCGGTCCAGCGAGATCTGTGGCCCTCCACCCATGGGTGAACTATAGGGGCATAGGACATCTAAACGTCTATATGTCCTGACAAAGTGTTGACATGCCTCTGTGAGCGCGGCCACACTGACGAGGTCAGGAGTGAGCAGCGACGAAGGCAGGGTGGACATGGTGCGTGGCCGGATCGCCGGAGCTCCCATCTCGTGGGGCGTGTGCGAGGTCGAGGGCTGGGGACTCCAGATGGCGAGGGAGCGGGTGCTCGACGAGATGCGACAGCTGGGCCTCGCGGCCACGGAGTTCGGGCCCGAGGGGTGGCTGCCCGACGAGCCCACGGCCAAGGCGGCGGTGCTGCGCGAGCACGGGCTCCAGGCGGTCGGAGGGTTCCTGCCGGTCGTCCTCCACGACGAGGTGACCGACCCCGCGCCGGTGTTCGACGCGTTCGCCGACGCGTGCGTCGCCGCGGGCGCCGGGGTCGTCGTCCTCGCCGCCGCGACCGGCGTCAACGGGTACGACGCGCGTCCCGAGCTGAGCGAGGAGCAGTGGACGACGCTCTGCGCGAACCTCGACGCCCTCCACGACCGTGCCCAGGCGCGGGGCCTGCTCGCCGTCCTCCACCCCCATGTCGGGACCATGGTCGAGAACGGCGACGAGGTCGAGACCGTGCTCGAGCGCTCGCGCGTCGCGCTGTGCGTCGACACGGGCCACCTGATGGCGGCCGGTGTCGATCCGGTGCTGCTGACGAAGGCGCACACCGACCGGGTCGCCCACGTCCACCTGAAGGACGTCGACGCGCGGCTCGCGACCGACGTCCATGAGGGCCGGGTCACGTTCAGCGACGCCGTTCGCGCGGGCCTGTTCCGTCCGCTCGGCCAGGGAGACGTCGACGTCGCCGGGCTCGTCGGGCTCCTGGAGGGGCACGGGTACGACGGGTGGTACGTCCTGGAGCAGGACGTGATGCTCGACCACGAGCCGGAGGGCGAGGGTCCGCTGAGCGACGTGCGCGCGAGCCTGGCCTACCTCGAGGGGATCACCGCGTGACGCCGAGCTCGACGACACCCTTCGAGGTGCTGACGATGGGCCGGGTCGGTGTCGACATCTACCCGGAGCAGGTCGGGGTGCCTCTCGACGACGTGACCTCGTTCGGCAAGTTCCTGGGCGGGAGTGCGACCAACGTCGCCGTGGCGGCGTCGCGGCTGGGGCACCGCTCGGCGGTGATCACCCGCACCGGCGAGGACCCGTTCGGCCGCTTCGTCCACCGTGCGCTCGGCGGGTTCGGCGTCGACGACCGGTTCGTGACCGCGGTCGCCGGCCTCCCGACGCCGGTCACCTTCTGCGAGATCTTCCCGCCGGACGACTTCCCGCTGTACTTCTACCGCCTCCCGACGGCTCCCGACCTGCAGATCCGCGCCGACGAGCTCGACCTCGACGCCGTGCGTGCGGCGGAGGTTTTCTGGGTCACCGTGACGGGACTGTCGGAGGAGCCGAGCCGCGAGGCGACGCTGGCCGCGCTCGAGGCGCGCGGCGGGCGTGGCGTCACGGTGCTCGACCTGGACTACCGCCCGATGTTCTGGGAGTCGGCCGAGGCCGCTTCCGCGCAGGTCGCCCGCGCGCTGCCGTACGTGACCGTCGCCGTCGGCAACCGTGAGGAGTGCCAGGTCGCGGTCGGGGAGTCTGACCCCGAGGCGGCGGCGAAGGCGCTGCGCGACGCCGGGGTCGACCTGGCGGTCGTCAAGCAGGGCCCGGCCGGCGTGCTGGGGTCCGACGGCCGCACGCACGTGACGGTGCCGCCGGTGCCGGTCGAGGTGGTCAACGGTCTCGGCGCCGGAGACGCGTTCGGAGGTGCGCTGTGCCACGGGCTGCTCGAGGGCTGGGACCTGCGGCGGACGCTCACCTTCGCCAACGCCGCCGGGGCGTACGTCGCCGGCCAGCTCGCCTGCGCCGACGCGATGCCCGACGTCGATCAGGTCACCGCGATGCTCGGCGGTGCGGCATGAGCACGCGCGTGACGGGGTCGACGGTCGCGGAGCTCCTCGACGCACGTGTCCGGGACCCGGAGCGCATCGCGCGTCTGGCCGGCGACCGTCGCAGGCCCGACGGACTCACCGGCCAGACCGGGCGGCTCCTCCTCGTCGCGGCGGACCACCCGGCGCGAGGCGCGCTGCGGGCGGGGGACGCGCCGCTGGCGATGGGCGATCGGGCGCGGCTCCTCGACCGGATCGTGCGGGCGCTGGAGCGGCCCGGCGTCGACGGCTTCCTCGGCACGGCGGACCTCGTCGACGACCTCCTGCTCATGGGCGCGCTGGAGGGCAAGGTGGTCTTCGGCTCGATGAACCGTGGCGGCCTCGCCGGCACCGCCTTCGAGATCGACGACCGCTTCACCGGGTACGACGCGGCGGCGATCGACCGGGCGGGCCTGCAGGGCGGCAAGATGCTGATGCGCATCGACCCTGAGGACCCCGCTACGGTGCGGACGATGCAGGCCTGCGCACGAGCGGTCGACGAGCTCGCCGCCCACGGCCTCGCCGCGATGGTCGAGCCGTTCATCTCCCACCGCGACGAGCGCGGCCGCGTGCGCAACGACCTCTCGACCGAGGCCGTGGTCCGCTCGGCGACCGTGGCCGCAGGGCTGGGAGGGACGTCGGCTCGCACCTGGCTCAAGCTCCCGGTGGTCGACGACATGGAGGCGGTCCTCGCCGCCACCACGCTGCCGGTGGTCCTGCTCGGCGGCGAGGTGTCGTCCGACCAGGGCGCGCAGTTCGCCGCCTGGTCGAAGGCGCTGACCAGCCCGAACGTGCGGGGGATGGTCGTCGGCCGTTCCCTGCTCTACCCACCCGACGGCGACGTCGAGGCGGCCGTGGACGCGACGGTGGAGATGATCGCCCGATGAGCCGCCACGTGCTCCGCAGTGCCCCGGAGGGGACCATCGCGCTCGACGTGACGCCCGAGAGCGCCGGGTGGGGCTTCAGCGGCCTGCGGGTCGTCCGGCTCGCGGCGGGGGAGTCGTACGCCGCCGCGACCGGGGACGCCGAGGTGCTGGTGCTCGCCCTCTCCGGCTCGTGTCGCGTGCGCTGCGGCGACGACGAGCTCGTGGTGGCCGGCCGACCGGACGTGTTCGCAGGCCCGAGCGACTTCGTGTACGTGCCGCGCGGGTCGGACCTCACGCTCGTCAGCGACGACGGCGGCCGGTTCGCGCTCGCGTCCGCGCGCTGCGACCGTACGCTCCCGTTCCGCCACGTGCCGGCCTCCGACGTGCCGGTCGAGCTGCGGGGAGCCGGCAGCGCGAGCCGCCAGGTCCACAACCTCTGCCTCCCCGGCACGTTCGAGGCCGACCGCCTGATCGTCTGCGAGGTGCTCACGCCGGCCGGCAACTGGTCGTCGTACCCGCCCCACAAGCACGACGAGCAGCGCGACGGCGAGAGCGAGCTGGAGGAGATCTACTACTTCGAGGTGGCCGACGGTCCGAACGGGCCGGGCATCGGCTACCAGCGGGTGTACGGCCACGACGGTGCCGCGATCGACGAGCTCGCCGAGGTGCGCTCCGGCGACGTCGTCCTCATCCCGCACGGGTGGCACGGTCCGTCGATGGCCGCCCCCGGCTACGACCTCTACTACCTCAACGTGATGGCGGGGCCGGGCGACGAGCGGGCGTGGCTGATCAGCGACGACCCGCAGCACGCCTGGGTGCGCGACACCTGGGCGACGCAAGCCGTCGATCCCCGGCTCCCGATGGGAGGACCCCGATGAGCACGAACCCGAGCACGACCCGGCTGACCGTCGCGCAGGCGACCGTACGCTTCCTCGAGGCGCAGCACGTCGAGCGCGACGGCCAGGAGTCCGCGTTCTTCGCCGGCTGCTGGGGCATCTTCGGTCACGGCAACGTCGCCGGCATCGGCGAGGCGCTGCTCGAGCGGGAGCGGTCCGGCGACCCGTCGCACCTGCGCTACCTCCAGGGGCGCAACGAGCAGGCGATGGTCCACGCCAGCGTGGCGTACGCGCGGCAGCGCGACCGGATGGCGGCCTTCGCGGTCACCGCGTCGATCGGCCCCGGCGCCACCAACATGGTCACCGGGGCGGCGCTCGCCACGATCAACCGGCTGCCGGTGCTGCTGCTCCCCGGCGACGTGTTCGCCACGCGCGTCGCGAACCCCGTGCTCCAGGAGCTCGAGGACCCGGCCAGCGCCGCCGTGTCGGTCAACGACGCCTTCCGCCCGGTCTCGCGCTACTGGGACCGCGTCGAGCGGCCCGATCAGCTCCCGTCCGCGCTCCTCGCCGCGATGCGGGTGCTCACCGACCCTGCCGACACCGGTGCCGTCACGCTCTGCCTGCCGCAGGACGTGCAGGCCGAGGCGTACGACTGGCCCGACGCGCTGTTCGCGCGGCGCGTCTGGCACGTCGCTCGGCCGCTGCCCGAGCCGAGCCTGGTGGAGCAGGCCGCGGCGCTGATCCGGTCGGCGAGGCGGCCGCTGGTGGTCGCGGGTGGCGGAGTCATCTACGCCGGCGCCGACGACGCGCTGCGCGCGTTCGCGGAGGCGACCGGCATCCCGGTGGCGGAGACGCAGGCAGGCAAGGGCTCGCTCCCGTACGACCACCCGCAGGCCGTCGGCGCGATCGGGGCGACCGGTACGACGGCGGCCGACGCGCTCGCGAACGAGGCCGACGTCGTCGTCGGGGTCGGGACGCGCTGGAGCGACTTCACGACCGCGTCGCGCACCGTGTTCGCCCACCCCGACGTCCGGTTCGTCAACCTCAACGTCGCCGCCGTCGACGCGTACAAGCAGGCGGGCCTCCCGCTGGTCGCGGACGCCCGCACCGGCCTTGAGGCGCTCACCGGCGCGCTCGCGGGCTGGCGCGCACCCGCCGAGCACACGGCCGACGCGACCGAGCGCGCCCGCGCCTGGGACGCGGTCGTCGAGGCGGCGTACAGCGTGGAGCACGAGCCGCTGCTCGCGCAGTCGGCCGTGATCGGTGCGGTGAACGAGGGCACCGGCCCGCGCGACGTGGTGGTGTGCGCGGCGGGGTCGATGCCGGGCGACCTGCACAAGCTGTGGCGCACGCGCGACCGCAAGGGCTACCACGTGGAGTACGGCTACTCCTGCATGGGATACGAGATCGCGGGCGGCCTCGGCGTGAAGCTGGCGGCCGACGACACCGACGACCCGCGGGACGTCGTCGTGATGGTCGGCGACGGGTCGTACCTGATGATGAGCAGCGAGCTCGTGACGGCGGTCGCCGAGGGTGTCAAGATCATCGTCGTGCTCGTCCAGAACCACGGCTTCGCGTCGATCGGTGCGCTGTCGGAGTCCCTCGGCTCGCAGCGGTTCGGCACCCGCTACCGTTACCGGACGCCGTCGGGCATCGACGGCGAGCGCCTCCCCGTCGACCTCGCCGCGAACGCCGCGTCGTTCGGCGCCGACGTGATCTCCGCCAAGAGCCTCGACGACCTCCGGGCTGCGCTGCGCAGCGCGAAGGCCTCGGACCGGACGACGGTGATCCACGTCGAGACCGACCCGCTCGTCCCGGCGCCGGACAGCCCCGCCTGGTGGGACGTGCCCGTCGCGGAGGTGTCGACGCTCGACTCGACCCGCGAGGCGCGCGCGACGTACGAGCAGCACAAGCAGACCCAGCGTCACCATCTCGGGCCCAACCCCAACCAAGGAGATCGCCTGCCATGAACAAGATCAGACTCTTCGGGGTCGTCGCAGCCTCGGCCCTGCTGCTGACCGCGTGCAGCGGGACCGGCCAGGACGACGACGGCGCGTCCTCCAACAAGGAGGACTTCACGTACGCCGTCATCACGCACTCCAGCGCCGGTGACGCGTTCTGGGACCGGGTCAAGTCCGGCGCCGAGCAGGCCGGCGACGACTACGGGGTCTCCATCCAGTACGAGAGCGACCCGGACCCTGCCGGCCAGTCGCAGAAGATCGACGGCGCGGTCGCGGACAAGGTCGACGGCATCGTGGTCTCGATGGCCAACCCTGACGGGCTCGAGACGAGCATCAAGGCCGCCGTCGCCGCCGGCATCCCCGTGGTGACGATCAACTCCGGCGTCGACCGCTTCCAGGAGTTCGGGGCGATCACCCACGTCGGGCAGAGCGAGACGATCGCGGGCCAGGCCGTCGGGCAGCGGCTCAAGGACGAGGGCCTCTCCAACGTGATCTGCGTGATCCAGGAGGCGGGCAACGTCGGCCTCGAGGAGCGCTGCAAGGCCGTCAGCGAGACCCTCGGCGGCAAGGTCGAGAACCTGCAGGTCGACGGCACCGACGACGCCGCGGTCCAGGCGAGCATCACGTCCAAGCTGCAGGCCGACTCCTCGATCGACGGCGTGCTGACGCTCGGCGGCCAGTACGCGATCGACGCGGTGGGGGCGGTCGAGCAGGCCGGGAGCCGCGCGAAGATCGCGACCTTCGACCTCTCCGAGGACGTCATCACCAACATCCAGGACGGCAAGATCCTGTTCGCCGTCGACCAGCAGCCGTACGTCCAGGGCTACCTCGGCGTGACGACGCTCTACCTGAAGGACATCAACGGCAACGACGTCGGCGGCGGCCAGCCGGTCAATTCGGGGCCTGCGTTCGTCACGCAGGACAACGCCGACGACGTGCTCGAGTTCGCGAAGAACGGTACGCGCTGACGCGCCTGGTGGGGTCCCGGCCGGGGGACCGGGGCCCACCGCCCCCGCAGGCACCGTGACAGGAGAAGGACATGGCAACAGCAACCGCACAACCCGACGAACGGCTCGCCACGACCGGGCCGGTGGCGCGGCTCCTCAAGCGCCCCGAGATCGGTGCCCTGATCGCCGCGCTCGTGGTGTTCCTCTTCTTCGCCCTGACGACCGACACGTTCGCGACGCCGGCCGGGGCCAGCACCTGGCTCCAGACGTCGTCGACGATCGGCATCATGGCGGTCGCCGTCGCGCTGCTGATGATCGGCGGTGAGTTCGACCTCTCGGCCGGTGTCATGACCGGCTTCACCGGGCTCACGGTCGGCGTGCTCACCACGCACTGGGGGCTCAACATCTGGGTCGCGATCCTGGTCGCGCTCGTGCTCGCGCTGGCGGTAGGCGCCCTCAACGGCGTCATGGTGATGAAGACGGGGCTGCCGAGCTTCATCGTCACCCTCGGCACGTTCTTCGTGCTCCAGGGCATCGACCTCGCGCTGGTCAAGCTGATCATCGGCCAGGTCGCGATCCAGGGGATGTCCAACGTCCCCTACTACGACCAGCCGCACGCGATCTTCGGCTCGACCTTCTCCGTGGGCGGGGCCACGATCCACGTGTCGGTGCTCTGGTGGATCGCCGTCACGGTCATCGCCTCGTGGGTGCTGATGCGCACCCGAGCGGGCAACTGGATCTTCGCGGTCGGGGGTGCGCAGCCGGCCTCGCGCCAGGTCGGCGTCCCCGTCTTCCGCACCAAGATCGGGCTCTTCATGACCACAGCCCTCGCGGGGTGGCTGGTCGGGATGCTCGTGCTGTTCCGCACCTCGACCGTGCAGAGCAACACCGGCATCGGGCAGGAGTTCATCTACATCATCTGCGCGGTGGTCGGCGGGTGCCTGCTCACCGGCGGGTACGGGTCCGCGATCGGCGCCGCCCTGGGTGCCCTGATCTACGGCATGGTCAACCAGGGCATCCCGTACTCCGGGTGGGACAGCAACTGGCTCAAGGCGGTCCTGGGCGTGATGCTCCTCGGGGCCTGCCTGATCAACAACTGGGTTCGCAAGAGGGCGGAGAACGCACGATGAGCAGGGCGAGCAAGGACCAGGAGGCCGGCGCCGTGAGCACGAGCGCGCCGCCCCCTCCCGGGACCGCGATCATCGAGGTCCGTGACATCGGCAAGCGCTACGGCAACATCATCGCGCTGAGCGACGTCTCGACCACCGTGAACGCCGGCGAGGTGACCTGCGTCCTCGGCGACAACGGCGCCGGCAAGTCGACGTTCATCAAGATCCTCGCCGGGGCGCACGAGCACACCGAGGGGACGATGCTCGTCGACGGCATCGCGCGCCAGTTCTCCAGCCCGCGTGCCGCGCTGAACCTCGGCATCGCGACGGTCTACCAGGACCTCGCGGTGGTGCCGCTGATGCCGGTGTGGCGCAACTTCTTCCTGGGGTCGGAGCCGACGAAGGGGGTCGGACCGCTGCGGCGGCTCGACATCGACTTCATGAAGCGCACGACCAAGAAGGAGCTCGCCGACATGGGCATCGACCTGCGCGACGTCGACCAGCCCATCGGGACGCTCTCGGGCGGTGAGCGGCAGTGCGTCGCGATCGCGCGAGCGGTCTACTTCGGCGCGCGGGTGCTGATCCTCGACGAGCCCACCGCCGCCCTCGGCGTGAAGCAGTCCGGAGTCGTGCTCAAGTACATCGCGAAGGCACGCGAGCGCGGCCTCGGCGTCGTGTTCATCACGCACAACCCGCACCACGCGTACCCGGTCGGCGACCGCTTCGTGCTGCTCCGCCGCGGGCGCAGCATGGGCGACTTCCCGAAGTCGGAGATGACGCTCGACGAGCTGACCGCGATGATGGCCGGCGGGGCGGAGCTGGAGGCGCTGAGCCACGAGCTGAGCCGCGACCTCGGGGAGGACTCCGCGATCGCCCAGGAGCTCGTCGCCGACGCGGCCGAGGTCGAGGCGGCGATCGACTCGTCCGCCGAGCCCGAGGGACGGACCCGCGCATGACCCACGACCTCGGTGTGGCGGTGGTCGGGTTCGGGTGGATGGGCCAGGCGCACGCCCGGGCCTACTCCCGCCTGCTCCACCACTACCCGGACGCACCCCTGCGTCCTCGGCTGGTCGCGGTCGCGGACACCGCCGACGACGACCGGCTCGCGCGCGCGGCCGCGGCGTACGGGTTCGCGAGCACCACGGCCGACTGGCGCTCCGTCCTCGAGCGCGACGACGTCGACGCCGTGTCGGTGACCGGACCGAACCACATCCACGCCGAGGTCGGGACGGCCGTCGCCGAGGCCGGCAAGCACCTCTGGATCGAGAAGCCCGCCGGGCGCAGCTCCGCCGAGACCCGAGCCGTCGCGGTGGCCGTGGACGCGGCAGGAGTGCAGTCGGCCGTCGGGTTCAACTACCGCAACGCCCCCGCCGTCGAGCGGGCGAAGGCGCTCGTCGAGTCCGGGCGGATCGGCACGCTGACCCACGTCGACGTCCGGTTCGTCTCCGACTACGCCGCGCACCCGCAGGGCGCGCTGACCTGGCGGTTCCAGAACGCGTACGCCGGCTCCGGCGTGCTCGGCGACCTCGTCAGCCACGCCACCGACCTGGCCCGGTTCGTCGCGGGCGACATCGCCGAGCTGGTGGTCGACGACGCCCGCTTCATCCCGCAGCGGCCGCCCGCCCTCGGGGCGGCGTCGCACTTCTCGCGCGGCGGGGAGGGGCCGCTCGTCGAGGTCGAGAACGAGGACTACGTCGCGGCGCTGCTCCGCTTCGCCGGCGGTGCGCGCGGGACGCTCACGTCCAGCCGCGCGTCGGTGGGCGAGCAGTGCACGTACGGCATCGAGGTCCACGGCACGAAGGGCGCACTCGCCTGGGACTTCCGCCGGATGGGCGAGCTGCGGGTCTGCCTCGACCAGGACTACCAGGACGCCTCGTACGCGACCTGGTTCGTGAGGCCGGGCGACGGTGAGCTCGGCGCGTTCCAGCCCGGAGGGGGCATCGCGATGGGGTACGACGACCTCAAGGTCATCGAGGCCGAGCGGTTCGTGCGCTCGGTCGCCGCGGGCAAGCCGCACGGAGCGACGATCCACGACGCGGTCGTCGCCGCGGAGACGGTCGACGCGATGCGGACGTCGCTCGCCGAGCGTCGGTGGGTGACGCTGTGAGGGCGCCGCTGCGCGTCGGCGTCGTCGGCGCGGGCGCGATGGGCGCCGACCACGTCCGTACCCTCACGACGGCGGTGCCGGGCGCGACGGTGACCCGGGTCTACGACCGCGACACCGAGCGGGCCAAGCAGGTGGCCGAGCAGGCGGGAGGCGAGGTGGCACCGTCGGCCGAGGACCTGATCGGCTCCGACGAGGTCGACGCCGTCGTCATCGCCTCGCCCGACGTGACGCACGCCGACCTCGCCGTGGCGTGCATCGAAGCCGGCAAGCCCGCCCTCTGCGAGAAGCCGCTCGCCGTCACGGCGCAGGACGCGTTGCGGGTCGTCGAGGCCGAGGTGGCCGCGGGACGCCGGCTGGTCCAGGTCGGCTTCATGCGCCGGTACGACCCCGGCTACGTCCGGCTCAAGGAGACCCTGGCGTCCGGCGTCCTCGGCGAGGCACGCGTCGTCCACAACGTGCACCGCAACGCGTCCAGCACCACCAGCGCGACCGGTCCCGGCATCGTCACCGGCTCGATGATCCACGAGCTCGACACGGTCGCGTGGCTCCTCGACGACGAGGTGGTCGGCATCCGGGTCGAGTCGCCGGTGCGCGACGGCCTGCCGGACCCGCAGCTCGCGACGCTGGAGATGGCCGGGGGAGCGCTCGCCACGGTGGAGGTGTTCGTCAACGCGGGCTACGGGTACGACGTGCGCTGCGAGGTCGTCGGCACGACCGGCACCGCGGCGCTGGCGCCCACGGCCGCGGTCAGCACGCGCGTCGCCGGCGTCGAGGGCGTGGCGGTCGCGCGGGACTTCGTGGTGCACTTCGCCGACGCGTACCGGGCCGAGCTCGGCGCGTGGGTGCGGGCGGCGCTGGCCGGCGGGGTCGACGGACCGACGACATGGGACGGCTACCGCGCGAACGTCGTCGCGGAGGCCGGCGTCGCCGCGCTCACCAGCGGCGTACGCCAGGCGGTCGGGTCCGCCCCGCGTCCTGAGCTCTACGCGCCGGGAGCGGGCCGGTGACCGCGCTGCGCGTCGGGCTGGTGGGTGCGGGTCGCATCGGTGCCGCCCACGCCGAGACGCTCGCGCGCCGGGTCCACGGGGCCACGCTCGTCGCCGTCGCCGACCCACGGCCCGGCGTCGCCGCGGCGCTGGCCGAGCCGCTCGGCGCCCGCGGGGAGACCTCGGCGGAGGCGGTGATCGGGGCCGACGACGTGGACGCGGTCGTCGTCGCCGCGTCGTCCACGGCGCACGCGGCGCTGGTGGTCGCGGCCGCCGAGGCGGGCAAGCACGTGTTCTGCGAGAAGCCGGCGGGCATGACCCTCGCCGAGATCGACGCGGGGATCGCCGCGACGGCGGCAGCCGGGGTCGCCTTCCAGGTCGGCTTCAACCGGCGCTTCGCCCGCGACTTCCGGGCGGCCCACGACGCGATCGCCGACGGCGCGATCGGCAGCGTACGCATGCTCCGGTCGCTCACCCGTGATCCGGGCGACGGCCCCGCGGACCCCGGTGGCGTGCCGCCGTGGACGATCTTCACGCAGACGCTGATCCACGACTTCGACACGCTCGGCTGGCTCAACCCCGGTGCGCGCGCCGTCGACGTCCTGGCCACGGCCGACGCCCTGGTCGCGCCGGAGTTCAAGGCGACGGGCCTGCTCGACTCTGCGGTCGTCGTGATCCGCTACGACAACGGGGCGATCGCGACCGCGGAGGCGTGCTTCGCGGCGGCGTACGGTTATGACGTCCGCGGCGAGGTCCTGGGCTCGGCCGGCATGGTGACCGCGGGGGACGGGGCGTCGTCGTCGATGCGGCTGCACGACGTCTCCGGCCGGCGGGCGGCGACCGCGCGCGGCGACGTCGAGCTGCTCGGCGACGCGTACGCGGCGGAGTTCGCCGAGTTCGTGGCCGCCGTGCAGGAGGGCCGGGCGCCGTACGTGACCGGCGCTGACGCGCGGGCCGCGCTCGCGATCGCGCAGGCGTGCATCGCGTCGATGCAGGCCGACGCCCGCGTCGAGGTCGACAAAGGACTCCCGGCGTGAGCTTCACCCTCGCCGTCTGCTCCGAGATGGTCCACCTCGACCTGCCCCACCTCGAGCGGGTTCGGGCCATCCACGACGCCGGGTTCGCGGTCGAGATCTGGGACTGGACCGACAAGGACGCCGAGCAGCTGGCCGGCACCGGCGCGCGGTTCACCTCGATGACCGGCTACCTGAGCGGCGACCTCGTCACGAGGGACGGCGCCGACGACCTGCTGCGCACCGCCGAGGCGTCGATCCCGTTCGCGCACGCGATCGGGTGCCCGACGCTCAACATCCACGGGACCGGCCTCGGTGACGGCGGCATCCCGGTCCGTCCCGTCGAGGTGGTCACGGGGGACATGTGGCTCGCAGCGCTGCGCACGCTCGAGCGGGTCGCCGCGCTGGCCGAGCGCGAGGGCGTGACGTACGTCCTGGAGAACCTCAACACCGAGGTCGACCACCCTGGTACGCCGTTCGGCCGCGCCGCGGACACGCTCGCGCTCGTCCGCGCGGTCGGCAGCGACCACCTCAAGATGAACCTCGACCTCTACCACGCGCAGATCGGCGAGGGGAACCTCGTCGAGCTGGTCCGGCGGGCGGTGCCGTACGTCGGCGAGGTGCAGGTCGCCGACGTGCCGGGGCGCCGCGAGCCCGGCACCGGCGAGGTCCGCTGGTCGTACGTCGCCCGTGAGCTCGCCGAGGCGGGCTACGGCGGCGTCGTGGCGATGGAGGCGTGGGCCTCGGGCGACTCCGACGTCGCCCTGGAGCGCTTCCGCGAGGCGTTCACCGTCGCGTGACGCCGGCCCGTCGGCTCAGATCACCGCACCGTGGTCGGGGTCGTCGCCGCGGTCGTGGTCGCCGCGCCGCACCAGCAGCACGACGAGCGCCACCACGAACGCCACGACGGCGGCGCCGGGGATCACCCCCGGCACGGGCGCGCCGATCACCGCCAGGGCGAAGAGCAGGACCGGGCCGCCGATCAGCGCGGCCCAGGCGAGCCGGGTCCACCGGTCTCCCGGGGGCAGCGGCTCGGGCACCGGGGGCACGAAGTCGCCCTCGTCCCACGGGTCGTCGTCGTCCTCGCCCGCGACGGCGTCGGACCACCGCGGCTGGAAGACGCCGTGCTGCGGCTCCAGGAGGTCGTGGGAGTCGGAGCCTTCGCGGGGCTCGGGCTTCTCGTCCGCCTCGGCGGGGGTGTCCAGCTCGGGGAGCGAGAGCTCGAGGCCGGCGACGATCCGCTCGAACTCCTCGTCGTCGGAGGTCGCGCCGCTCACCGGGCCGGGTCACCCTCCCGCGTCGTCCCGGCGGTGTGCCGGGTGATGAAGTCCGCCGACTCCGACCAGATGCGCTCGGCGTCGTGGTCGATCGTCGCGACGTGGTAGCTGTCGGCGAGGACGACCTCGACCGCGACGGCCGACGAGACCCCGGCGAGGATGATGCGACCCGACGACGGGTCGACGACGTGGTCCTCGGCCGATCGGAACAGCAGCAGCGGCTGGGACACCTTGTGGAGGTTGGCCCGGACGTCGGCCCACAGCCGGGTCTGGGACCACAGCGCGTGCAGCGGCGTGCGGTCGTACCCGGACTCCTCGACGCCCGGCTTCTTGATGTCGTTGCCGATGCCCGGCAGGGACGGGACCAGGTGCCGCAGCACGGGGAGGGCGGCCAGGCGCCGGTCGACCAGGTTGACGGCGGGGTTGACGAGGACCACCGCGTCCACGTCGTCGGGCCGCTGCTCGGCCAGGCGCAGCGCGAGGGCGCCCCCCATCGACAGCCCGGCGACGGCGACGTGCTCGCAGCGCGCGCGCAGGTCCGACAGCGCGCGGTCCACCTCGGCGTACCAGTCCTCCCAACGCGTCCGGTTCATCTCGCGCCACGTCGTCCCGTGGCCGGGCAGACGGGGCACGCGGACGGTGAAGCCCTGCTCGGCGAGGTAGCGCCCCCACGGGGCCATCGACGCCGGGGACCCGGTGAAGCCGTGGCTCAGCAGCACGCCGGTCGGGCCGCCGTCGACGGCCAGCGGGTGCGCGAGCGGGTGGAGCGTGGGGGAGTCGGCCATGGGGCCATCTTCGCCCAGGTGTCGCCCGTCCGTACAGCAGAGGGGCCAAGGCGCTGTACGCTTTCGCTGATCAAGGAGGGGTGCTTTGACCTACTGGCTGCTCAAGTTCGTGATTCTCGGCCCGGTGCTGCGGCTCATCTTCCGCCCCGAGGCGTCGGGGACGGAGAACGTGCCCGCCGAGGGGCCGGTGATCATCGCGAGCAACCACCTCTCCTACAGCGACTGGCTGTTCATGCCGCTGGTGGTGCCGCGCCGGGTCACCTTCGTCGCCAAGGCGGAGTACTTCACGTCGCCCGGGATCAAGGGCTGGTTCCAGAAGACGTTCTTCTCCTCGACCGGCCAGGTCCCGATCGACCGGACGGGTGGACGGGCCTCCGAGGGAGCCCTGCGGACGCAGCTGCGGCTGCTGTCCAAGGGTGAGGTGTGCGGGATCTATCCCGAGGGCACCCGCTCGCCCGACGGCCGCCTCTACCGCGGGCGCACCGGTGTCGCGCGGCTCGCGCTGGAGTCCGGCGTGACGGTCGTCCCGGTCGCGGTCACCGGCACCAACGTGGTCGCCCCTCCGGGCAAGATCTTCGGCCGCTACGTGCGTCCGAGCGTGCGCTTCGGCAAGCCGCTGGACTTCAGCCGCTACGAGGGCATGGCCGACGACCGCTACATCCTGCGCGCGATCACCGACGAGATCATGTACGAGATCATGCGCCTCTCGGGCCAGGAGTACGTCGACACGTACGCGTCGCGCTCGCGCAAGGCCGATCCCGAGGCACCGTCGGACCCCGAGGTCCGCGAGCTCCCGAAGGCGTCGTAGGCGCAGGACGATGGACCGCGTCACGCGCGCCGCGCAGCAGGTCGACGACCAGTTCTACCGGGTGCTCACGGTTCTGCGGGCCGTCACGCTCGTGTACGCGGTCGGCGTCAACGCCGCGCGATGGCGCGACTTCGAGCACCCCGGAGCCGCGTGGGCCCTGATCGGCGTGATGGTCGTCTGGTCCGGGGTCGTCACCTGGCTGTACGAGCCGCGGCACCGGGCCACGTGGGTGTTCGTGGTCGACATGCTGGTGACCCTGGCGCTGCTGCGCTCCACGCTCTACACCCACACGGACGAGATGATCCGTGAGCACACCTTCACCCTCACGACGTACTGGGTGACGACCGTCGTCCTGTGCTGGGCGGTGCGCTGGGGCGTGACCGGCGGTCTGCTCGCCACCGCGATCGTGCAGAGCGTCGACGTCACGATGCGCCCGACGGTCAACTCGTCGACGGTCGGCAACATCTTCCTGATGGTGCTCGCGGCCATGCTGGTCGGCTACTGCGCCCACGCCTTGCGGGTGTCGGCCGTCCGCAGGGTGGAGGCCGAGCGCGCCGCCGCGATCGCGACCGAGCGCGAGCGGCTGGCCCGGGCGGTGCACGACGGCGTGCTCCAGGTGCTCGCGCTGGTGCAGCGTCGCGGGGCCGAGATCGGCGGCGAGGCCGCGGAGCTGGGCCGGCTGGCGGGGGAGCAGGAGCTCGCGCTCCGCAGCCTGATCCAGTCGCGGGCGCGGGACGAGACCGCAGCCGACGGGGAGCTGGTCGACCTGGGGCGGGCGCTCGACGCCCTGGCCGAGCCGCGGGTCAGCGTCGCCACCCCGAGCCGCCCGGTGATGCTGCCGACGGAGGTCGTCGACGAGCTGGTCGCCGCGGTTCTGGCGTGCCGGTCCAACTCCCTCCTGCACGGCGGCCCCGAGACGTCGACCTGGATCCTGCTCGAGGCGCTGGACGACCGCGTGGTGGTGAGCGTGCGCGACGACGGCCCCGGGATCCCGGCGGGTCGTCTGGAGCAGGCCGAGGCCGAGGGCCGGATGGGCGTCGCGACGTCGATCAAGGGCCGGCTGCGCGACCTGGGCGGCGAGGCCGACCTCGTCGACACCGCCGGTCAGGGCTGCGAGTGGGAGCTGACGGTGCCGCTGGCGCGGGTGCCTGGACCTGCCGGGACGCGATAGGGTTCCGCGCATGGTGCGAGTGATGGTCGTCGACGACCACCCGTTGTGGCGCGAGGGCGTCGCGCGCGATCTGACCGAGGCGGGGCTCGAGGTGGTCGCGACCGCGGCCAACGGCACCGAGGCGATCAACCGGGTGCTCGCGACGCGTCCCGAGGTCCTCCTGCTGGACCTCAACATCCCCGCGCCCGACGGCGTGGAGGTCACCGCCACGCTCACCCAGCGCGGGCTCGACACCAAGGTCCTGGTCCTGAGCGCCTCCGGCGAGCAGCAGGACGTCCTCGACGCCGTCAAGGCCGGTGCCAGCGGCTACCTCGTGAAGTCGGCCTCCCGCGAGGCGCTCCTCGACGCCGTGGAGGCCGTGGCGCGCGGCGAGTCGGTCTTCACCCCGGGGCTCGCGGGTCTCGTCCTCGGCGAGTACCGCCGGCTGTCCGAGGCCCCTCCCGCCGACGAGCCCGACGCCCCGCGCCTCACCGAGCGCGAGACCGAGGTGCTCCGCCTGGTCGCCAAGGGGCTGACCTACAAGCAGATCGCCGAGCGGCTGGTGCTCAGCCACCGGACGGTCCAGAACCACGTCCAGAACACCCTGCGCAAGCTCCAGCTGCACAACCGGGTCGAGCTGGTGCGCTACGCGATCGAGCGCGGCCTCGACGAGTAGCAGCCCCCAACCCCCACGGCTCGGAGCAGGACGGAGAAACCATGCGAGTCGGTGTCCTGACCGGTGGCGGCGACTGCCCCGGCCTCAACGCGGCGCTGCGCGCGGTCGTACGCCGTGCCGCCTCCGAGCCGTCGATGGAGGTGCTGGGCTTCCGCGACGGGTGGCGCGGACCGATCGACGTGGACACCCGGCCGCTGGAGTGGGCCGACGTCTCCGACCAGCTCGACCGGGGCGGCACGCTGCTCGGATCGTCGCGCACCAACCCCCTCGGGACGGAGGACGGGATCGCCCGGGTCCGCGCAGGGCTCGAGGCGGCCGGGTGCGACGCGCTGATCGCGATCGGCGGCGAGGACACCCTCGGCGTCGCGCACGCGCTGGCCGGCGAGGGCGTCCCCGTGGTCGGGATCCCGAAGACGATCGACAACGACCTCTCCGCCACCGACGTCACGATCGGGCACGACACCGCGGTGATGATCGCGACGGAGGCCGTGGACCGGGTGCGGACCACCGCCGAGTCCCACCACCGCGCGATCGTGGTCGAGGTCATGGGCCGCCACGCCGGCTGGATCGCGCTCCGCTCGGGCCTCGCCGGCGGCGCCGACGCCATCCTCGTCCCCGAGCAGCCCTTCTCCAGCGACGCAGTGCTCGAGACCTGCGCGAGGGTGTCCGCGCGCGGCCGGGCCCCGATCGTCGTGGTCGCCGAGGGCGCCGTCCCCGAGGGCGGCGAGGAGGTGCTCGCCCGCACGGGGACGGACGCCTTCGGGCACGTCCAGCTCGGTGGTGTCGGGGACTGGGTCGCCGCCGAGATCGGGCGGGGGACCGGCTCGTCCACGCGCGCCGTGGTCCTCGGTCACGTCCAGCGCGGCGGCACGCCCACGGCGTACGACCGGGTCCTCGGCACCCGCTACGGCCTGCACGCGGTGGAGGCGGTGGTCGACGGGGCGTGGGGCTCGATGGTCGCGCTGCGGGGCGACGACATCGTCCGGGTGCCGCTCGCCGACGCGGTCGGCCGCCTGAAGACGGTCCCTCCCGAGCAGTACGCCGAGGTGCAGGCCCTGCTCGGCTGACCGCCGTCCGCCGAGCGGGACCCGCACGGGCCCGTGGGACGGGCGTCGTACGCTGGGACGGTGAGCATCCCGACCCTCGAAGAGCTGCGCGCCCTCGGCGCGGCGCAGCAGCCGACGTACACCGACCTGGCCGCGCGCGACGCGGCCGTGGAGCGCCTGCGCGGGATGCCGCCGCTGGTCTTCGCCGGCGAGGCCGACCAGCTGCGCGACAAGCTCGGGGCGGTGGCACGCGGCGAGGCGTTCGTGCTCCAGGGCGGCGACTGCGCCGAGACCTTCGAGGGCGTCAACGCCGACAACATCCGCAACAAGCTCCGCGTGCTGCTGTCGATGGCGGTCGTGCTGACGTACGCGGCGAGCGTCCCGGTCGTGAAGATCGGGCGGATGGCCGGCCAGTACGCCAAGCCGCGCTCCAGCGACACGGAGACCCGTGACGGCGTGACGCTCCCGGCGTACCGGGGCGACGCCGTCAACGGCTTCGACTTCACGCCCGAGGCGCGGGCGCACGACCCGCAGCGCCTGCTCGAGGTCTACCACGCCTCGGCGGCCACCTTGAACCTCGCGCGCGCGTTCACCCAGGGCGGCTACGCCGACCTGCGCAAGATGCACGCCTGGAACAGCGACTTCGTCCGCAACAGCCCCGTGGGCGCCAAGTACGAGTCGATCGGCACCGAGATCGACAAGGCGCTCGCGTTCATGGACGCGATCGGGATCGATCCCGAGGAGTTCCACACGGTCGACTTCTACTCGTCGCACGAGGCGCTCATCCTCGAGTACGAGCAGGCCCTGACGCGGGTCGACTCGCGTACCGGTCACCTGTACGACGTCTCCGGACACTTCCTGTGGATCGGTGAGCGCACGCGCCAGCTCGGCGGCGCGCACGTCGAGCTGCTGAGCCGGATCGCCAACCCGGTCGGCATCAAGCTCGGCCCGACGACGACGCCGGACGACGCCCTCGCGTACGCCCGGACCCTCAACCCGGACAACATCCCGGGCAAGCTCACGTTCGTGACGCGCTTCGGCGCCGGCAAGATCCGTGACCTGCTGCCCGAGCTGGTGGAGAAGGTCACCGCGGCAGGCGTGCAGGTGGCCTGGATCACCGACCCGATGCACGGCAACACCTTCGCCACCGACAACGGCTACAAGACCCGCGAGTTCGACGACGTCATCGACGAGGTGCGGGGCTTCTTCGAGGTGCACCGCGCCCTCGGCACGTGGCCCGGCGGCGTTCACGTCGAGCTCACCGGCGACGACGTCACCGAGTGCGTCGGCGGCGGGAGCAAGCTCTCGGCGGCCGACCTCGCGCACCGCTACGAGACGCTGTGCGACCCGCGGCTCAACCGTGCGCAGTCCCTCGAGCTGGCGTTCCTCGTCGCGGAGATGCTGCGCGCCCGCTGACCCGCGGCGAGGCTGACGCGGCGAGGTCGGCCGCTGCCCTGCCGTTTCCGCTCGCGGTTTGCCACGCCAGCGTGGCAAACCCCAGCCCCGGTCGGGTCAGCTCGGGCGGCGCATGTCCAGCCGGTGCTCCGGACGGATCCCGAAGTACGCCGTCGGCCCGCCGCCGCGCAGCAGCGGGCGCGCCCGCGCCGTGTCGTAGATCCCGTCGACCAGCAGGTCGTGCGCGATGTGGATGCCGACCACCTCGCCGAGCGTCAACCAGCTCTCAGCCGGGGTCCCGTCGGCCGCGGTCAGCCGGATCACCTGCGAGGTCCGGCACTCGAAGGCGACCGGGGACTCCGCGACGTACGGCACGTCGACGACGCGGCCGGGTGTCGGCGTGAGGCCCGCGAGCCGCATCTCGTCGATGTCGGGCGCCACGATCGCCGAGGTCGCGTTCATGGCCTCCGCGAGGTCCTCGGTGACGAGGTTCCAGCAGAACTCGCCGGTGGCCTCGGCGTTCGCGACGCTGTCCTTGCGGCTGGTGCTCGCGAACCCGATGATCGGCGGCGTGTAGGCGAAGGCGTTGAAGAAGCTGTACGGCGCCAGGTTGACGACGCCATCGCGGCTGCGGGTCGAGACCCAGCCGATCGGGCGCGGCGCGACGATCGCGTTGAACGGGTCGTGCGGCAGGCGGTGCCCGTGCCGCGGCTCGTAGAAGTGGTGGTCTGCGTCGGTCGGCACGAGGCGACGGTACGCCAGGCCGTACGCTGAGGACCGTGCAGGTCCTTTCGATCCAGTCCTCCGTCGCGTACGGCCACGCGGGCAACAGCTCGGCCGTCTTCCCGCTCCAGCGTCTCGGCGTCGACACGTGGCCCGTCAACACGGTCGCGTTCTCGAACCACTCCGGCTACGGCGTGTGGCGCGGGACCGTCTTCGAGGCGGCCCAGGTCGCCGACGTCATCACCGGTGTGGGGGAGCGGGGCGTGTTCCCGGGCCTCGCCGCAGTCCTGTCCGGCTACCAGGGTGCTCCCGAGATCGCCGAGGTGATCCTCGACGCGGTGGCGAAGGTGAAGGCCGCCAACCCCGACGCGCTCTACTGCGCCGACCCGGTGATCGGCGACCGCGGTCGGGGCGTCTACGTCCGGCCGGGGATCGCGGAGCTGATGCGCGACCGGATCGTGCCGGCCGCCGACATCACGACGCCCAACCAGTTCGAGCTCGAGCTGCTCACCGGGGCGGAGGTCGGCACGCTCGACGCGCTGCTCGAGGCCGTCGACGCGCTGCGGGCGCGCGGGCCTCGGATCGTTCTCGTCACGTCGGTCGAGGTGCTCGACCCGAGCGAGGAGACCCTCTCGATGATCGCGGTGGACGACACCGGCGCGTACGTGGTGACGACGCCGCGGCTCGAGATGAACGTGGTCGCGGGCTCCGGCGACGCGACGACCTCGATGTTCCTCGGCCGGCTGCTGCAGTCCGAGATGGACGTGCCCGACGCCCTCGCGAAGGTGGCCTCGTCGATCTTCGGGATCCTCGACCACACCCGTCGTACGGGGGCCGGCGAGATGGAGGTCGTGGCCGCCCAGGACGTGATCGCGAACCCGCCGCTCGAGTTCGCCGTCGAGCGCCTGCGCTGACCTGTCGGAACCCGGGTCACCGGCGGAGGATGACCCGGCTACTGGGAGAGGTGCGGGACCTCGGCCTCGACGTGCCGGCGGGGCACCGCCTCGGCGATCAGCATCGCCGCCAGCACCATCCCGCCGCCCAGCAGCGTCCGCAAGGTGAGGGACTCCGCGGTGAACCCGATCGCGAACGCCGCCGCGAAGACCGGCTCCATCGACATGATGATCGCGGCCCGCGTCGCCGGCAGGTGCGCCTGCGCCCAGGTCTGGGCGAGCATCGCGAACGCGCCCGCGACCAGCGCCATGTAGACCATGCTCAGCCACTGCCCGCCGGTCTGCGGCAGCGTCACGCCGCCCGGCGCGGTCATGATCAGGCACATCACCGAGATCACGGCCATCTGGACCACCGCCAGCGCGTACGCCTCGCGGGCCGACGTCCAGGCCCCGAGCATCACGATGTGCGCGGCGTAGAGCACGGCAGAGAGCAGTGTGATGCCCTCGCCGTAGCCGATCGACAGCCCGTCCAGCGACAGGAAACCCAGTCCGACCGTCGCGACGACGACCGCGATCCACACCGGTGCGCCGATCCGCTGCCGCAGGACGAGCGCGGCGAGGATCGGCGTGAACACGACGTACATGCCGGTCACGAAGCCGGAGACGCTCGCCGCGGTGTGCGCGAGCCCGACGGTCTGGAGGATTTGCGCCGCGCCGTACACCAGACCGAGGACGACGCCCCGCTTCAGCGCGTCGCCCGACAACGCGAGGACGGCGCGCGGCCGCAGGAGAAACAGCGCGACGGCGGCGATCGCGAAGCGGACCGCGAGGAAGTCCAGCGGGGGGACCACCTCCACCAGGTCCTTGATCAGGAAGAACGTCGATCCCCACGCGGCAGTCACGCTCAGCAGCGCAGCCGCGGCCAGCAGTCCCTGGCGCCGCGTGCCCGCATCGTGCTCCATCGTCTGCCCGCTCACCGGTCGCGCAGCCCGGCCAGGAGGACCAGGTCCTCGCCCCACGCCTCGACGCCCCCGGGGGTCTCGAGGATGAACGGAACGCCCTCGGTGACCGGGTGCGCCAGCAGGGCGGCGAACGCGTCGGCCCCGAGGTGGCCCTGGCCGATCCGCTCGTGACGGTCCTTGAAGCTGCCGCGCACGTCCTTGGAGTCGTTGGCGTGGACCAGCGCGAGCCGGCCCGGACCGGCGATCTCGACCAGCCGCTCGAGGGTCGCCGCCACACCGTCGGGCTCGTCGAGCGGCTCGCCGGCCGCGAACGCGTGGCACGTGTCGAGGCAGATGCCGAGACGGGGGTGGTGGTCGAGGGCGTCGAGGTACGGCTCCAGATCGTCGACCCGCGCGCACAGCGAGCGTCCTTGGCCGGCGGTGGGCTCGAGGAGGAGACGCGGTCCGTCGTCGGGAAGCGCGTCGAGGAGGGGGAGGAGGCCCTCGCGGACCTGTTTGAGCGCGACGTCGTACGTCCCGTCGTCGACGCACGAGCCCGTGTGCACGACCAGGCCCCGCGCGCCGATCGCGGCGGTGCGCGCGAGGTTGTGCGCGACGGCGGCCACCGACTTCTCGTACGTGGCAGGGTTCGGGCTGCCGAGGTTCACCAGGTACGGCGCGTGGACGAACGCGGGCACGCCCTCGTCCTCGCAGCGGGTCCGGAAGGCGGAGTCCTGGGCGGGGTCGCCCTTCGACGCCGCCCAGCCGCGCGGGTTGCCGGCGAAGACCTGGAGGGTGTCCGCACCCAGCCCGCGCATCGTCGCCCAGGCCCCGCGAGCGAGCCCCGCGCCGACGGCGACGTGCGCGCCGAGGGGGTTGCGGGCATGCGTGACGGGAGCGGAGCTGGAGGGGGTGGGCACGAAGGCCATCCTAGTCCGACCGTCCGGACGGTACGACTGCCCGACCGCACGACGGACGGCCCGGCTTGCGGTGGGAGCACCGCGAACGCCGGAGCGCGGCGTCAGACGATGCGCAGCAGGATCGTCGACCCGGGCGGCGCCTCGTCGCCCCCGCCCGGGGACTGGCGCGACACGAGGTTGCTGCCGAAGTGGATGCGCTCCTTCTCGACCTTCACCTTGAACCCGGCTGCCTCGAGGATCGCCCGCGCGTCGTCGACGTTCTTGCCGATCACCCCGGGAACCTCGATCGGCTCCGGGCCGTCCGAGACGGTGAGCTTGACGGTGTCGCCCTTGTAGGCGGTGCCGCTCGACGGGTCCTGGGCCATGACCTGGTCCTTGGGGACCTCCGCGTCGTACACCCGGTCGACGTCCACCTCGAACCCGGCCTTCTCCAGCTTGGCCTGCGCGTGGTCGACGGACTTGCCGGTGTAGTCCGCGACGTCGACCGGTCGCCGTCCCTTGCTCACGACGAGGTCGACCGCGGTGTCGGGACGGATCATGCGCCCGACGGGCAGCGACATCGAGATGACGTCGCCCTGGTCGACGGACTCGCTGTACTTGCGGTCCACCTGGCCGATGACCGCCTTGACGTCGGCGAGCGCCGACTCCGCCTCGCTCTCGCTCATCCCCTGGAGGTCGGGCATCGGATAGCGCTCCTTGCCCTTGGAGACGACCAGCGTGAGCGTCCCTTCGGGGAGGATCCGGCCGCCGGGCCCGGGATCGGTGGAGACGATCGAGCCACGGGCGACGGTCTCGCTGTATGCCTCGCCGCCGGTCTCCACGGTGTAGCCGGCCCGCTGGCCCTCGGCCCGCGCCTGCGCCAGCGGTATCCCGACCAGGTCCGGCGCGGAGTCGTACCGGGCCACCCCGTACCACCAGCCGACGCCGGCGGCGACCAGCGCGACGACCAGCACCGCGATGAGCATCCGGCGCCCGCGGCGGCGCTGGCGCCGGTTGTGCTCCGCTGCCGGCGTGGTCGCGACCGGTGCGGAGGGGATCCCGGCGGCGTCCCGGGTGACCGTCCGCGTGGCCTCGTACCCGGAGTCGTACGCCTCCGGCGGCCCTGGCCGGTAGCCGACCGTGTCGTCGTGGCCGAGGCCGGCGTCGTCGTACGACCCCACGGCCGTCGGCGCGTCGGCGTAGTCGTCGGACGCCCCCCACGCGTCGTGACCGGCGACCGCGGGCGCGAGGGCGGTCGCGGCGGCGAGATCGGGCAGCTCGTCGCTGGAGGCGACCGCGATCCGGTGCAGCTGGAGGTCCTGGGTGAGCTCGATGTCGTCGCTGACCTCCGCCTCCAGCGCCGAGCGCACCCGTCGCACCTGGTGGAGGAGGACCCGGGCGTCGGCCGAGCGCTGGTCGTGGTCGCGGGCGGTCGCGCGGGCGACCAGGGCGTCGACGTACGGCGGGATGCCGGCGACCATCGTGGACGGCGCCGGCACGTCGGCGTGCACGTGCTGGTAGGCGACCTGGATCGGGGTCTCGCCGGTGTGCGGCTTGGACCCGGTGAGCATCTCGAACATCATCGCGCCGACCGCGTACACGTCGCACCGGGCGTCGGCGCCCTCGTTGAGGACGAGCTCGGGCGCGAGGTACGAGACGGAGCCGACGAGGACGCCCGAGGTCGCCTCGGTGTCGGAGCTGAACGCCCGGGCGAGGCCGAAGTCGGCGACCTTCACCTGGCCGCCGGGCGTGATGAGGACGTTCTCCGGCTTCACGTCGCGGTGGATCATGCGCGTGTCGTGCGCCGCGGAGAGCGCGAGGAGCAGCGGCTCCACGAGGGTGAGCACCCGTCGGGGCGGCAGGGGAGCCTCGCGGCTGATCACGTCGCGCAGGGTGTGCCCCGGCACGTACTCCATGACGAGGTAGAGCAGCCCCGTGTCCTCGCCCTGGTCGAACACCGCGACCACGTTGGGGTGGTTGAGCCGGGCGGCGGCGCGGGCCTCGACCTGCAGACGCGTCGTGAACCCCCGGTCGTCGGGGCCGGCCTGCATGACCTTGACGGCCACGGTGCGGTCGAGACGGGTGTCGGTGGCGAGAAGCACGGTGCCCATGCCGCCGCGGGCAAGGATCTTGCGCAGGTGGTAGCGACCGTCGAGCACGCGTCCCACGAGCAGGTCGTCGTCGAGCGTCGCCACGGTCACCTCCTCACGTCGAGCGGGCCGGGTCCTCGTGCGGGCATGCGGACGCGTGGAAAGGCCCCGCCTCAGTGTAGGTGAGCCGACCAGCCGACCGAGGGAGGCGAGACGGTACGGCCGTGCGAGTCTTGTCCCATGGCTGACGAGACCGGACCCGCCCCGACGACGGGCGAACAGCTCGACGACCTCGTGGAGGAGTGGCTCACGCTCGACGAGGTCGCGGTGGAGCTGGAGACGACGGTGAGCCGCGTACGCCAGAAGGTCCGCGAGCGCGACCTGCTCGCCGTGCGCACCGCGACGTCGTCGAAGCAGCGCGTGCCGGCGCTGCTCCTCGCCGACGGCGCGACGCTGGACGGACTGCGGGGGACGCTGGTCCTGCTCGGTGACGCCCGCTTCACCGACGACGAGGCGGCGGTGTGGCTGTTCACCGCCGACGACACGCTCCCCGGCCGCCCGGTCGACGCGCTGCGCGAGGGACGCGGGCGCGAGGTGCGCAGGAGAGCGCAGGCGCTGGGGTTCTGACGACCCGGGCCACGCGCGTGCGACCGGTGGTTCAGGCCGAACGGCGTACGGCGCGGGCCGCGAGGTCGGACAGCGTCGCGGCGTGCGGCGCCAGCGGCGGCAGCGAGAGCGCGGCCGCGGCCCGCTCCTCGAGGTCGGCGATGTCCTCCTCGAGCCGCGCGAGCGCGCCGGTGTCGCGGATCACGTCGCGGATCCGGTCGACCGCGGCCGGCGTGAGGTCGGGGTCGCCCAGACCGAGGTCGAGCTCGGCCCGCTGCTCGAGGCTCGCACGGGCGTACGCGTGCGCGACCAGCACCGTCTGCTTGCCCTCGCGCAGGTCGTCGCCGGCCGGCTTGCCGGTGACCGCCGGGTCGCCGAACACCCCGAGCACGTCGTCGCGCAGCTGGAACGCCTCCCCGACCGGGACGGCGTACGCGCTCAGGGCATCGACCGTCTCCGGTCCGGCACCGGCGAGGGCGGCGCCGAGGTGGAGCGGGCGCTCGACGGTGTACTTCGCCGACTTGTAGCGCACCACCCGCAGCGCCTCGTCGACGGAGCTCTCGCCGATCGCCTGGCCCACCAGGTCGAGGAACTGCCCGGAGACGACCTCGGACTTGCAGGTGTCGAGGTACGGCGTCGCGCGGGCGACGACCGCCGGGGCGAAGCCGGACGTCCGGAACATCTCGTCCGCCCACGACAGCAGCAGGTCGCCGAGGAGGATCGCGGCACCGGTGCCGTACGCGTCGGGGTCGCCGGTCCACCCGGCCTCGCGGTGCGCGATCGCGAACGCCGCGTGGGCCGCCGGGCGCCCGCGCCGGGTCATGGAGGCGTCGATGACGTCGTCGTGCACGAGCGCGCTCGCCTGCAGCCACTCCAACGACGCGGCGGCACGGGTGACGGCGACGTCGTCACCGGTCCCGCCGCCGACGACCCAGCCCGCGTGGCAGAACGCGGCGCGGAGCCGCTTGCCGCCCGACGCGGCCTCCTCGGCGGCGTCGAGGAAGGAGTCGAGCCGGGGACCGAGGGGTGCGAGGCGCTCGCGCTGCGCGGCGAGGAAGGTCCGCAGGTCGTCGCCGACCCGGGTCGCGAGGTCGGGGGAGGCGGTCACGTCGTCACCCTACCTACGTCCACGGGACGGTCGTCTCGCCGTAGCGGTCGCGGGCCGCGGCTACAGTGACCCCATGTCGACCGCACGCCGTCTCAGCGAGGACATCGCCGCGCCCGCGCCGAGCTTCTCGTTCGAGTTCTTCCCGCCGAAGAACGACGCCGGCGAGCGCGCGCTGTGGACCGCGATCCGCGAGCTGGAGCCGCTGCACCCGACCTTCGTGTCGGTGACGTACGGCGCCGGCGGCTCCACGCGCGACCGGACCGTGCGCATCACCGAGCGCATCGCGACCGAGACCACGCTGCGTCCGATGGGACACCTGACGTGCGTCGGGCAGTCCCGCGACGACCTGCGCTCCGTGCTCGGCCAGTACGCCGCGGCCGGCGTGCGCAACATCCTCGCCCTGCGCGGCGACCCGGTGGGCGGACCCGGCGCGCCGTGGACGTCGCACCCCGGGGGTCTCGACCACGGCGACGAGCTGGTCGCGCTGGTCTCGGGGCTCGGCACGTTCTGCGTCGGTGCGGCCGCCTACCCCAAGGGCCATCGCGAGGCGGCGAGCCTCGACGCCGACGCCGAGGTGGTGGTCGCCAAGGCGCGCGCCGGCGCCGAGTTCGTCGTCACCGACTTCTTCTTCCTCGCCGAGGACTACTTCGCGCTCGTCGAGCGGGTCCGGGCGCGCGGCTGCGACATCCCGGTCGTCCCGGGCATCATGCCGATCACCAACCTCGGCCAGATCACGCGGATGGCCGACCTGTCCGGCCACCCGGTCCCGGCGACGGTGGTCTCGCGCCTCGAGCCGTGGGCCGACGACGCGGACGCGCTGCGCGCCGAGGGCACGCTGATCGCGACCGAGCTGTGCGACGCGCTGCTCGAGGGAGGCGCGCCGGGCCTGCACTTCTACACGCTCAACCGGTCGTCGGCGACCCGCCGCATCTACGAGAGCCTCGCGTCGATCCCGGCGGTGTGACCTGCGACACGCGGGAAACCGCAACGTCCGGCGGGTGGACCTCGCCGGTGCGATCCTGAAGGTGTGACTCGGGAGCAGCACCGCAAACGGGGGATGCTGGTGCTCGGCGGACTGATCGGGGCCGCCGTGTTCGTCGGCTGTGCCTACCTGTACTTCCACGACGGCGTCCGCGGCGACGCGCTCGTCGTGGCGTGGTGGGTGAGCGGCCTGGTCGCCGCCGGCTTCGGCGTCGCCGCGTGCACGGTGGAGGACGACGGCATCGAGCGTCCCCGCTACCTCGGCTCCCTGCTCAGCGGGCTCCGGCAGGAGTGGACGCACCCGGCCGCAGCGTCTCCGCCGCAGCGGCCGTCCCCAGGGCCACCAGCTCCGTAGACGCGCCGGGGTGGGCGTTGACGCCCACGCGGAGGTAGCCGCTTCGCGCCTGCCCGACGCCGGGGACCTGGAACGCCGTACGCCATCCCGACCACTGCCACCCGTCCCGCGCCCCGTGCCGTCGGACGAGGTCGACGGCGCTCACGTCCTCCCGGTACGCGACGTGGTCGCCGACGTCGATCCCGGCTCGGCGCAGGGTGACCAGCGGGTCCTCCGCGCCGACGTGCTCGACGGTCCACGCCTGGCCGTCCCCGGTGTGGGTCGCGCTGGGCATGATCCGCACCGGCGTGCCGTGGACGACGGTCTCCTGCGCCAGCCGCGGGGCGTACGGGCCGAGCCCGAGGTAGGTGCGCGAGGACGGGACGCGGGGGAGCGCGTCGGTCTCGCGTCGTCCGCCGGGCCCGACCGGGGCCGCCCACACCACCACCTCGGCGGGCAGGTGGCCGTCGTCGGTGACGACCCCGTCCACCGCGTCGGACCCCGTCACGTCGTGGGCACGCGTCCCGAGCCGGACGTCGACCCGGCGCTCCTCGAGCCGCCGCTCGAGCGCGGCGAGCAGGGCCGTCGTACCCCCGGCGACGCGCCAGCGTCCGAACGAGCGCTCGACGAGGTCGTACGCCCCCAGGAAGGCGGGCATCGACCGCGGCTGCTGGCCGTCGAGGCGGTGCCGGTCGAGGACGAGGGCGCGCAGGTACGGGTCGCGCAGTCCGCGGCGCGCGGCACGGTCGAGCGAGAGCCGCGGTCGCAGCGTGCGCCACTGCTCGCGGTCGAAGTCGCCGCGGCCGACCAGCGGCCGACCGAGCGCGACCCGGCGGAGCACCTCCCACACGTCGTCGAACGCGTCGAGCCACCGCGTCCAGCGCTCACCCTTGCCGGGGCCGAGGACCGCGTCGATCGCGTCGGTCTGCGCGCCGCGGCTGCCCGCCGGCAGGTCGAGGACCAGGTCGCGGTCGAGCACGTGGCGCCGAGCGACGGGCAGCGGCTCGAGGTCCAGGACGCGGTCCAGCGGGCGGCCCGACTTCTTGAAGAGGTCGCGCACGGTCGCCGGCAGCGTCAGCTCCGAGAGGCCGTGGTCGAAGGACCAGCCGTCGGTCTCGTACGGCGCGAGCTGGCCGCCGAGCCGGTCACCGGCCTCGAGGAGGACGACCCGGTGGCGCATCTTGGCGATGCGGACCGCCGCCGAGATCCCCGCGAACCCTCCTCCGACCACCACCACGTCAGCCACGCCGTCAGGCTACCGAGCAGGCCGCGAGGGAAGAGCGGGACGGTCCGGGGCGTTGGGACGCAGTGTGACTTCCGCACCTCTGTCGACCCTGTCCGTCCTCGACCTGTCGCCCATCGGTTCCGGCCGCCCCGCTTCGTCGGCGCTGCACGAGACGGTGGCGCTCGCGAAGGAGGCCGACCAGATCGGGTTCCACCGCTACTGGCTGGCCGAGCACCACGCGATCCCGAGCGTCGCGAGCTCGGCGCCACCGGTGATGATCGCCACCGTGGCCGCCGCGACCGAGCGCATCCGCGTCGGGTCGGGCGGCATCATGCTCCCGAACTGGTCCCCGCTCGCCGTCGCCGAGTGGTTCCGCGTCCTCGAGGGGCTCCACCCGGGTCGCATCGACCTCGGGCTCGGACGCGCCCCTGGCACCGACCAGCTGACGGCGTACGCGCTGCGGCGCAGCGCCGAGGCCGTGACGTCCGACCAGTTCCCGTCGCTGTACGCCGAGCTCCGCGCGTACGTCGAGGGCTTCGAGGCGGACCACCCGCTCGCCCCGGTCCACGCGATCCCGACCGACGTCCCGCTCCCGCCGGTGTGGATCCTCGGATCCAGCCTGCACGGCGGGACGGCTGCGGGCGCGCTCGGCACCGCGTACTCGTTCGCCGGCCACTTCGGCGCCGCCGACCCGGGCGAGGCGGTCCGTCTCTACCGCGAGTCCTTCACGCCGTCCGCGCAGTGGCCCGAGCCGCGCGTGATGCTCGGCGTCGCGGCGATCGTCTCCGAGACGCGCGAGCGCGCCGAGACGTTGGCTCTCGCCTCCGAGCTCTCGATGGTGCGGCTGATGCAGAACCGGCCGGGCCCGCTGCCGACGCCGGAGGAGGCTGCCGCCCACCCCTGGACCGCGGCGGAGCGCCAGCTGGTGCAGCGGCGCCGGCGGTTCACCAGCGTCGGCACTCCGGCCGAGGTCCGCGACGACCTCGAGCGTCGCCGCAAGGAGGCCGACGCCGACGAGCTGATCGTCACCACCCAGGTGCACGACCCGGAGGAGCGCATCGCGTCGTACCGGCTGCTCGCCGACGCGTACGCGGGTGCGTGACGCTCCCGTCGCGCACCTGCGGCCGAGGAGGCAGGCGGAAGTGCTCAGGTCACGATTGAGTACCAGCGCTCATGGCGCGGGGGCCTTCGGGGTACCACACTGGACGTGATGCTGCCCGTCCGGCTCGCGTCGGGGGTCGGGCCGGGCGGGCAGCTCCATTCCTCTTCCAGGGCGTCGGTCGATCGCGACAGGCGCCCTGTCTGCTGCCCGCTCAGGCGACCTCGGTCGGCGTGCCCCCGGTGATCGTCACCAGCTGGTCGAACGACGTCGCGAAGACCGCGTGCGGGTGTCCGGCCGCCGCCCAGACCACCTCGTAGTCGCGCAGGGCGAGGTCGACGAAGGTCCTCAGCGGAGCCGGGTGACCGACCGGCGCGACCCCGCCGATGACCTGCCCCGTCGCGGCGCGGACCGTCTCCGGGCGGGCGCGCTCGAGGGGCGGCAGGCCGTGCGCGGCGGCGAGGGCGGCGGTGTCGACGCGGTGCGCTCCGCTGGTCAGCACGAGGACGGCCTCGCCGTCGGCCTCGAACACGAGGCTGTTGGCGATCGCGCCGACCTCGACGCCGAGCGCGTCCGCCGCCTCCCGCGCCGTCCGTGCGGAGTCGGGCAGCACACGGACGACCTCGTCGACGACGCCGTGCTCGGCGAGGGCGTCGATCACCTGCTGGACACGGGGATGGGTGGCATTCACAGGCCGACCGTACTCCCCGCGGGGTCCGGGACGCTGCGGGGCCGTGCGGCGGCTGGCACACTGGGTCGCGTGAACGCCGAGCCCGCACCGGGGTCCCGCGGCGGTCGTCCTGGCGGCGACCTCGACGTGCTGCTCGCAGGCGTGGTCGGAGGCGGTGGCGAGCCCCTGGCGGTCGTCGACCTCGGCGGTGGGACCGGCGGCCACGCCGTCGCCCTGGCGCGCCTCGGCCACGAGGTGCTGGTCGTGGACCGCAACGCCGACGCGCTCGCGATGCTCGGCCGGCGTGCCGCCGCGGCGGAGGTCACCGACCGGGTCCGGGCGGTGCAGAGCGACGTCGCGGAGCTCGGCGAGCACGTCGCCGCGGGATCGGTCGACCTCGTGCTGTGCCACGGGTTGTTGGAGGTCGTCGACGACCCCCCGGCGACGATCGCCGCGACGGCTGACGTCCTGCGTCCGGGAGGCCACGTGAGCGTGCTGGCCGCGGGCCGGATGCGGGCTGTCCTCGGACGGGCGGTCTCGGGCGACCTGCTGCGGGCGCGACGCCTGCTCGACCTGCGCGCCGCGACCTGGGACCGCTCCGTCGACGGGCCACGGCGCTACACGCTCGAGGAGCTCACGACGCTCGTCGGCGACGCCGGGCTGAGGGTCGAGCGGGTCGACGGCGTCCGCGTCCTCGCCGACCTCGTGCCACCGGCGCTCGTCGAGTCAGACGCCGACCGGCAGGCGCTCACCGCGCTGGAGGACGCAGCAGCGCAGGAGCCCCGCCTGCGTGCGCTGGCGGGGCTCCTGCACGTCCTCGCCGTGCGGGCGACGGACTGAGGATCAGTCCCAGGCGCCGTAGATCGTGACCTTGAGCGGCTTGTCGGCCGTGAGGGCCCACAGCTGCTTGGCGTCGGGGATGTAGAGGTTCACGCAGCCGTGGCTGTGGCCGACGAACGGGTCCATCATCAGGTACGAGGCGTGGAACGCCTGGCCGCCGGAGAAGAACTGGGCGTACGGCATCTTGGACTCGTAGATCGAGCTGACGTGGTTCTTGCTGCGGTAGAAGACCGTGAACTTGCCCGTGCGGGTCTTCGCCGAGGCCATCCCGCTGCGCGCGAGCCAGCTGTTCCAGAGGGTGCCGTTCTTGTAGAGCACGACCTGGTGGCGCTTGCGGTCGTAGCAGATGTTCCAGCCCGAGGACTTGCAGCGCTTCGGGATGCTGGACTTCCCGCGGACCGTCTTCTGGATGAGGCGCTTCCAGGTCGCGGTGCTCGCGACCCCGCTGCGCTTGAGGCCGACTCGCTTCTGGAACTTCTTCACGGCCTTCGCGGTGCGGGCGGTGTAGACGCCGTTGACCGAGCCGCCGTAGACGCCCGCCCAGCGGAGCCGGTACTGGAGCTCGCGCACGTGCTTGATCGAGGTCACCGAGCGGTCGCGGTCGCCGGGGCGGGTCGTGGCCCGGTAGAAGCGGTCCTTCTGGGACGGCTTGGCCGCCCGGAGGGCCGTGGCGGCGGTCGACGGAGCGGCCTGCGTGGCCACCGCGGAGGCCGTGCTCGTCGTCGCGCCCGCGGTCGAGGCGGCGCCGAGGGCGGTGCCGGCGAGCACGAGGGCAGCAGAGCTGACGAGGGTGGTGAACCGGAGCATCGGCGTCCTTCCCGAGTGACGGACGGGGGCCGACACCCCCGTGCGCACAAACAATAGCCCGTGCTGTGGCGTAGCCGTGACCGCCTGCCTAGACTGGAGCAAAAGGTCCGGCAACAGCCGGTCGGAGTTTCAGGGAGGCCCGACGTGCCGCTCTCAGAGGAAGAGCAGAGACTGCTCGAGCAGCTCGAGCAAGCACTCGCTGCCGAGGACCCACGACTCGCATCGACCTTGCGAGGCTCGAAGCTCCGAGCCCGGGCGCGTCGCATCGTGGTTCTGGCGTCGATCGGGTTCGTCGCGGGCGTGGCGCTGCTCATGACCGGCGTGATCGCCGCTTCCACGCCGTTGGGGGTGGTGGGGTTTGCGCTGATGGTCGCCGGCGCCTACTTCTTCCTCACGACGTGGAGATCGCGCGACGTCGACGGCCCCGAGACCAACCCGCAGGCCACGCCGCCCCGACCGAGCCACGGCAGCGGCAACTCGTCGGAGTCCTTCATGCACCGCATGGAGGAGCGCTGGAAGCGCCGCCGCGACTCCGACTCCTAGACCAGATCCCCATCCCGGACCCGCCAAGCGGCGGGTCCGCGTCATGTCCGGGGTCGTGGCCGGGTCCCGCCGGAGGGTGTGTGGAGCCCTGGGCGGGCCTCACTCCCGCAGCGACAGGACCTCGTCCTCGTCGCGCACCGCGTGCCGCCGGGCGTTCGACGCCAGCACCGACCGGGGGAGCACGACGGCGATGACCCGACGGCGCCCGGAGACGCTGTGCGCGATCGCCTCCCGCAGCCGGTCGACGGCCGCGGTCAGGTCCGCCGGCTCGTACGCCGGTGCGTACCGGCTGCGCTCGACCGCGTCGACGAGCGTGTCGATCGCCGCCCCGGTGGCGGGGTCGTCCCCGAGCCGCGCCCGCACGGCTGCAACCGCCGTACGAGGCGAGACGCCGTCGGTCCACCCGATGCCGTAGTCGGTCGCGGTGTCGCGCACCTCGGCCCAGGCGTCCTCCACGGCGAGGGCGGGATCGTCGTGCGGACGGGAGCGGTGGCGCCGCCGCGCGGTGCGGACGGCGCTCGGGACGGCGAGGCCGATCAGCACCAGGCCGCCGAGCACGAGGACCATCGGCAGCCACGACCGGCCGGCGCCGGACTCGTCGGCGGTCGTCCCGGCCCCCGCGCTCCCGGGCGGAGGGGACGGTGCCCCGGTCGGCAGCGCCGTCGGGCTCGCCGAGGGAAGCGGCACCTCCTGGGAGCTCGCGCTGCCCTCCGCGAAGGTCGGCGGTGTGTAGCCGCTGCCGCCCGGCGTCGGCTCGAACCCGACCCAGCCGATGCCGGCGAAGTAGAGCTCCGGCCAGGCATGCATGTCGGTCCCGCGGAAGACCCAGGTCCCGGCCTGTCGGCCCGGCTCGCCGGAGAGGAAGCCGACCGAGACCCGCGACGGGATGCCCAGCGATCGGGCCATCATCGCCATCGCGGTCGCGAACTGCTCGCAGTAGCCGACACGGTCGTCGGTGAGGAACCGCTCGATGGTCTCCATGCCGGAGCCCGGACGCTGGTCGAGCGAGTACTCGAAGCCGCCCTCCTGGCGGAACCAGCGCTGCAACGCCAGTGCCCGGTCGAACGCGTTGGTGGTGCCCGCGGTCACCTCCTCGGCGCGCTCGTGGACGACCTGCGGGGTCTGGTCGGGCAGGGTGACGTACGACGACATCGTCAGGGTCGAGGCGGGCGCGGTGCGCAGGTCGGCCTCGGTCGGGCGGGCGACGAGGGACTCGACCGTGTACGACTCGCCGGCGAAGGACCCCAGGCGGGGGATGCGGCTGATGTCGAGCATGCTCCGGTCGATCTCGACGCCGGCGTCGTCGGGGAGCGACACGGCCGTCGGCGCGTACACGTGCGGGAGCCAACGCGTGTCGAAGCCCGGGGACACGGCGACGCCGTAGCGCATCGCCCGGGCGTCGACGCCCTGGTTGAGGCCGGGGATGGCGGGAAGGTCGTCGTCGAGCTGCTGCCCGGCGCCGACCCTGTCGCCGAGGGTCCATCCCTGCTGGCCGACCGCCTGGAGGGAGGCAAGACGGACGTAGCGGGGCCGGGGCGACTCGCCCTCCTCGCGCATCGTCAGCAGGACGTCGCGGCTCTGGCCGCGGAGGTTGCGGCGCATGTCGAGGACCGGGTTGTCCAGACCGGTGCCGTTGCCGGTGCCGCTGCCCGAGCCGGCACCGTCGAACAGGCTCTGCGCGGCGCTCGGCGCGAGCAGCGGGACGACGAGCGCGACGGCGATGGCACCGACGGTGATCCCGACCGCCGGGACCGCTGCGCGGGCGTGCCCGACCGCCGAGTCGACGGGATCGGCCGGCCGGGTGCTGAGACCGACCACACGAGGTCCCCAGGCCCTGCCTTCGTCGCGTCGGGTGACGGCGAGCAGGCCGGCGTACGCGGCCGCGCCGAGCACGAAGACGGCGATCGGCACCTCGCCCTCGAGGAGCGTCGCCGGCACCATCACGACCGCGAGGAGCACGAGTCCGAGCGCGGGGGTCCACCGCAGCTCGGTGGCCAGCACGTCGATCACGAGCGCGAGGACCACGACGAGCGTCGCGAGGGTCGCGCTCAGCGCCTCGATGTCGGGCACCGGTGCGGCATAGCGCTGCGCGTGCTGATACGTCGCGTCGGCCAGGGCGCGGGCCCGCTCGAGCGTGGCGGGGGTGGGGACGACCCCGGCGATGCCGGTGCCGGCGCCGTACGCCGCGGTGAGCCAGCCGACCGTCACGACGCCCTGCGCGCCGAGGACCAAGGGGCGGGGCGCCCCCGCGGCACGGAGGAAGACGCCGGTGACGACCACGGCGGCGGCGCCGAGCGCGCCCTCGGCGAGGAAGCTGCTGTCGAGCACGAGCGGGGAGAAGGTGCCGCCGACGGCGACCGCGAGCAGCCAGACCCACAGGCCGACCCAGAGCGCGTGGCCGATCCGCCCGGTCATCGGACCGCCTCCTTGGCCGACTGGAGGGCGAGCGCGTGCCAGGCCTCGCCGACGGTGTCTCCACCCCCGACCGCCGTGGCCGCCCACCCTCGCGCGCGAGCGGTGGCCGCGAGGTCGGCCGCGTTGCCGGTGCCCCCGTGCGCCCCGCGCAGCCAGCCGTCGGCGTCGAGGACGAGGGCCAGTCGGCGCCCGGCACCGAGCGAGCAGCGGTCCAGGTGGTCCAGCGCCTCCGGGTCGGACCCGGTGACGATCGCCACGACCGTCCCTCGCGAGGTGAGGACGTCGGCGGGCACCATGTCGCTGCCGCGCCGCGCCGACATGCGGACGGCCGCGAGCTCGTCGAGGATCAGCCCGAGCTCGTCCGGGGCGGAGTCGTGGGAGTCGGTGGTGTCGGTGACGAGGCGGACGTCCCAGCCGTGGCCGGAGAAGTGCGCGGCGACCGAGGCGGCGGCCGACACCGCCCACTCGAAGGTCCCGTCCGACCCCGGACGGTGGACGTCGCGGCGGGTGTCCAGGTAGACGGTCGTGTCGGCGTGCCGGCCCTCCTCCTCGCGGCGGACCATCAGCTCGCCGGTCCGCGCGGTCGTCCGCCAGTGGATGCGGCGGAGGTCGTCGCCGACGCGGTACTCGCGGACGGAGGTGTCGTCGGCGCGGCCGGTCGAGCCGAGTCGTACGCGGTGCTCGCCCTGCTCCGCGCCGACGCCGCCGGCCCACAGCCTCCCGAGAGGGTGGACGGTCGGCGTCACGACGAGCGGGGTCGTGGTGTGGAAGGTCTTGCGGACCGAGAGGAAGCCGAAGGGGTCGCCGACCCGCACCGACAGGGGGCCGAGCGCGTAGAAGCCGCGGCGCCGGGGGACCAGCTTGTAGCGTGCGGGGCAGTGCCAGCGCGTCCCGATCGTGTCGACGGCGAAGCGGCGGTCGCCGCCGAGGGCGTCCGGCAGCCGGTCCTCTAGGAGGAGGGTGCCCGACGTCCCGCGCCCGCCGCCGGAGAGGTCGAGCGAGACCTCGACGTCCGTGCCCGCCGGGACGCGTGCCGGGGACACCTCGCGGGCCGCCCCCACCGTGCTCCGGCTGTGGGCGACGGCGAGGACCGCCAGCAGGGGGAGGGCCAGAGCGAGCGCGCCGATCTGCACGAGCACGTCGAGGCCCAGGACGATGCCGCCGAGAAGCACCGTGACGCCGGCCGCGACGAAAGCACGTCCGCGGGACGTCAGGGCGCCGAGCGTCTCGCGCACGTCATCGTCCAGGCTCGGGAACGCGGACCTCGGCGAGGATCTCGCGCACGACGTCGGCGGCCTGCCACCCCGCCACGACGGCGTCGGGGGAGAGCAGCAGCCGGTGCGCGAGCACCGGGACCGCGAGGGTGGAGACGTCGTCGGGCAGCACGTACGGCCGGCGCTCGAGCGCGGCGCGGGCCCGCGCCGCGCGGACCAGGTGGAGCGTTGCGCGGGGCGAGGCGCCGAGCCGCAGGCGCGCGGAGCTGCGGGTGGCCGTGGTGATCGCGACGGCGTACTCCTCGATGGCGCGGGCGACGTGGACCGTGCGCACGGTGGCGACCAGGTCGGCGACCTGCTTCACGTCGGTGACCGGGAGGAGGTCGGCGAGCGGATCGGCCCCGCCGTGCTCACGCAGCATCGCCGCCTCGGCCTCGGCCGACGGGTAGCCCATCGCGACCCGGGCCATGAACCGGTCGCGCTGCGCCTCGGGCAGCGGGTAGGTGCCCTCCATCTCCAGCGGGTTCTGGGTGGCAACGACCATGAACGGGTCCTCGAGCGGGTACGAGGTGCCGTCGACGGTGACCTGGCGCTCCTCCATGCACTCCAGCAGCGCCGACTGCGTCTTGGGCGAGGCGCGGTTGATCTCGTCGCCGACGACCACGTTGCCGAAGACGGCACCGGGGCGGAACTCGAACGTCCGCGTCGCCGGGTCCCACACCGAGGTGCCGGTGACGTCGCTCGGGAGCAGGTCGGGCGTGAACTGGATGCGGCGCATCGAGCCGTCGATCGACCGGGCGAGCGCCTTGCTCAGCATCGTCTTGCCCACGCCGGGGACGTCCTCGAGGAGGAGGTGACCGCCGGCGAGGAGCACGACGACGGCGGTGCGCACGACGTCGGACTTGCCCACGATCACGGTGCCCACGTTGTCCACGAGGCGCTGGGCGGCGGCGACGAGCTCGTCGGTCTGGTCGGGCCCGGGCGGCGCGGCCGGCTCTCGGCGAGGTGTCGTCGTCACGGCGGTCCTCCTGGGATCCAGCGGGGGCGTCGGTCGGGTGGCGACACCGTCGTCCCCCGAGGTTGCCGAGACTACCCGTGCGACCCAACGGGCGGGCTCGGAGCGAGAGGGGACGCGTGCGGTGCTCCACCCACGCTCCACTCTTCCCCATCGGAGCCCCTCAGGCCAGACGAATGCCCGTGGTCGCAGCGATCCGTGCGGGTCGACCGACGGGACGAAACCTCCCCACGGAGCGCCATGAGTGGCGCGCCGGTGGCGCGGATCGGTTGACGGTGGTGCGTTGTGGAGTAGAGTGGCGCAAAGTGGAGCAACAGTCGGTCGTCAGACCGTCGGCGCGAGCACGGGGGAGGGTGCGGTGCGATGTTCTTCGGCACGTACACGCCCCGCCTCGATGACAAGGGCCGCCTGTTCCTTCCCGCCAAGTTCCGCGAACGACTCACGGAGGGCCTCGTGCTGACGAAGGGGCAGGACCGCTGCATCTACGTCTGGCCGCAGGCGAGCTTCGAGGAGTTCAGCGACCGGATCAGCAAGACGCCGTTCACGAACAAGGCGACCCGCGACTTCATCCGCGTCCTCTTCTCGGGGGCGTCGGACGAGGTCCCCGACAAGCAGGGCCGCATCACCGTCCCGCCGATGCTGCGCGAGTACGCGCGGCTCGACCGCGACTGCGTCGTCGTCGGAGCCATGGAGCGGGTGGAGATCTGGGACGCGACCCGCTGGTCGGAGTACTCCGACGAGCAGGAGGAGAGCTTCGCGACCTTGTCGGAGGAGGTGATCGAGGGACTGCTCTGAGGGCTCGTCCGTCGAGGCCTCTGGGCCGCTTGCTCCACCCCGCTGGCTCCACTTCCCCGGTGCCAGGAGGTGACTTCCCAGGGCAAGCGGCCAGGGACCTGGCCGGACGAACCGACCGCGATCGGACCGCACGGGTAGCGGGCCGAGGCGCGACACACGCTGAACCACACGGAACGAGGGGTCGAGATGGTGGTCGGACGTCCCGGGGGCGGGACGCATGGGTGAGACGAAGCACGTGCCGGTGCTCCTGGAGCGGACGGTGGAGCTCCTCGCGCCCGCCCTGGCCGGAAGCGACGCGGTCCTGGTCGACGCGACGCTGGGCCTGGGCGGGCACACCGAGGCGGTTCTGACGCGCTTCGGCGACGTGCACGTGATCGGGATCGACCGAGACCCGGAGGCGCTGCGGCGCTCCCGGGAGCGGCTCGCCCCGTTCGAAGGACGGGTGACGTTCTTCGAGGGCGTCTACGACCACCTCGACGAGGCGATCGCCGAGGCCGGCCGCACGCGCGTGGACGCCGTGCTGTTCGACCTCGGCGTCTCGTCCATGCAGCTCGACCTCGACGAGCGCGGCTTCTCGTACGCGCGCCCCGCACCGCTGGACATGCGGATGGGCCGCGAGGGGCCGACCGCGGCGGAGGTCCTCGAGACCTATGACCGCAACGAGCTCGTCCGCATCCTGCGGACCTACGGCGAGGAGAAGCACGCCACCCGGATCGCCGACGCGATCGTCCGGCGTCGCGCCACGGCGCCGCTGCGCACCAGCGACGAGCTCGTGGCGCTGGTCCGGGAGGCGCTCCCGGCAGCCGCGATGCGCACGGGCGGCAACCCGGCCAAGCGGACGTTTCAGGCGCTGCGCATCGAGGTCAACGACGAGCTCGGCGTCCTCCGTCGCGCCATCCCCGCGGCGCTGGACGCCGTCGGGGTCGGCGGACGGGTGGTGGCGATGGCGTACCACTCGCTGGAGGACCGGATCGTCAAGCAGGCCTTCGCCGCCGTGACGAGGGTCGACGTCCCGCCGGGCCTGCCGGTGGTGCCGGAGTCCCAGCAGCCGCGGTTCCGGCTGGTGACCCGTGGTGCGGAGACCGCGTCGGAGACGGAGATCGAGGAGAACCCCCGCGCGAAGCCGGTCAGGCTGCGCGCGATCGAGCGCGTGAAGGAGGCAGCATGAGCATCGCCCAGAACGCACCGCGCCGGGCACCGGGACGGCCGCAGCCGTCGTCGCGCGGCGCGCTGCGCGTCGTGCCCGCGCGCCGGCCCCGGACGCCCCGGGCGCCGTTCGTGCTGCTGGTCGTCACGCTGCTCGCCGGCGGGTTGATCGGGCTCCTCCTGCTCAACACCTCGATGCAGAACGGCGCGTTCCAGCTCGCCGAGCTCGAGAAGCAGGCGGAGGCGCTCCAGAGCCAGCACGCCGAGCTCGCCCTCGAGGTCGAGCAGCGGTCGACTCCCGCGGCGCTGGCCGACCGCGCCGCCGAGCTCGGGATGGTGCCGAACACCAACCCGGTGTTCCTCCGGCTCCCGGACGGCAAGGTCGTCGGCGACCCCGAGCCGGCGACGCGCAGCCAGAGCCAGCCGTCCGGCGTCGGGGGTCCGTCCCCGGCGGCGGTGGGGGACCGGGAGTGAGCCCCGCGGTGCGCAACCGCGCGCGGTTCTGCTTCGTCGTGGTCGCCACCCTGCTCGTGGTCTTCGCCGGGCGCCTCGTCCAGATCCAGGGCGTCGACGCGAACGCGTACGCCGCCCGTGCGCTCAAGGAGTCGATGCAGCCGACGGTCCTGCACGCCGACCGCGGCCAGATCCTCGACCGCGACGGCGAGCCGCTGGCCACCTCGCTCGACGCCCGCGCGATCATCGCCAACCCGCGGTTCACGGCCGAGAACGCGACCGAGATCGCGAGCATCCTCGCCGCCGAGCTCGACATCGACTACTTCGACGCGGTCGAGAAGCTGCGACGCGACGGGACGCAGTTCGTCTACGTCGCGCGGAAGGTGCCGACGTACCAGGCCAACGCGGCGATGGCCAAGCTCACCGAGGCGCGCCTGGTCAACGGCGTGACCACCGAGCGCGACGCCGTACGGACCTACCCCGGCGGGACCCTGGGCGCGACGCTCGTGGGGCTGGTGTCCGGCGAGACCGGCGAGGGGACGAGCGGCCTGGAGAAGGCCTTCGACCGCGACCTCACCGGCAGCGACGGCAAGGCCACGTACGAGACGTCGCCCAAGGGCGTCCGCATCCCGCTGGCACGTCAGACGATGAAGGAGCCGGTCCCTGGCGCCGACGTGGTCACGACGATCGACCGCGACCTCCAGTGGTACGCCGACAAGCGGCTGGCCGCCGCGGTCCGCGAGAGCGGGTCCGACTGGGGAGTCGCGATCACCGTGGACCTCGAGTCGATGCAGGTCCTCCAGATGTCGCAGCTGCCGACGTTCGACGCCGAGGACCGCTCGACGGTCACCGCCGCGTCGATGAACAACCGCGCCGTCCAGAACGTGTACGAGCCGGGCTCGGTGCAGAAGGTCGTCACGATGGCCGCGCTCGCCGACGCCGGTCTGGTCACGCCCGAGACCAAGGTGCGGGTCCCGCGGGAGCTCACGCTCGACGGCTTCACGATCAGCGACTGGTGGGACCACGGGCGGCTGAAGCTGACGGCCGCGGGCGTGGTCGCGAAGTCGTCCAACCTCGGGACGATCGCGCTCGCCCAGCAGATGGACGACGCGACCCTGCACGACTACCTCGCGAAGTTCGGCTTCGGGGAGCGCACCGGCGTCGGGCTGCCCTCGGAGTCGCGAGGCATCCTCAGCCCGGCCGAGCGCTGGTCGACGGCGCAGCACGCGACGATCTCGTTCGGCCAGGGCATCTCGGTGACCGCGATGCAGGAGGTCGCGGCGGTCGCCGCGATCGCCAACGGCGGCCGCTACACCGCGCCACGGCTGGTCACCGAGGTCCGACGGGTCGGTGGCACGACGGAGCCCCAGGAGGCTCCCGCGACGCGCGAGGTCGTGTCGAAGGAGGCGGCCTCGATGGTGACGACGATGATGGAGGCGGTGACCGGCCCCGACGGGTCCGCGTCCAACGTGGCGATCCCGGGCTACCGCGTCGCCGGCAAGACGGGCACCGCCTGGCGCGTCAACCCCGAGACCGGCCGCTACGTGCGCGGCGAGAACACCGTCTCGTTCATCGGCTTCGCCCCGGCCGAGAAGCCCCGGTTCCTCACCTACGTCGTGCTCGACAACCCGCGCGGCGGCGGCTCCGGCAGCGGCACGGCCGGCCCGGTGTTCCGCGACATCATGCAGCAGTCGCTGCAGCGCTACGGCATCGCTCCGAGCGGGTCGCGCGCGCCCAGGACGCCGGTGAAGTGGTGAGTGTCGATACGCTCGGCAGCAATGTCTTCTGAGCCTCTCCGCCCGCTCG
Organism: Mumia spirodelae; assembly: GCF_050632745.1. NCBI lineage: Bacteria > Bacillati > Actinomycetota > Actinomycetes > Propionibacteriales > Nocardioidaceae > Mumia > Mumia spirodelae. The sequence continues at coordinate 1,610,809 of NZ_JBODSD010000001.1, forward strand.
ACACGCGTCCACCCTCAGTGGTCCCGGTCGACCTCGACGACCTCGCCGCCACCGCCGGCGCGACCCTCCTCGGAGGGCCGGCGAGCCCGGTGACCGGGGTCACCCTCGCCTCCGGCGACGTCCGCGACGGCGACCTGTACGCCGCCCTGCCGGGGTCGCGCACGCACGGTGCGCGGTTCGCCGCCGACGCCGTGGGACGCGGCGCGGTCGCCGTCCTCACCGACGCCGAGGGCGCCGAGCTGGTCGCCGGTGCGGACGTGGACGTGGCCGTCCTGCGCGTGGACGACCCTCGTGCGGTCCTGGGGCGGGTCGCGGCGCAGGTCTACGCGCGGCCGGCCGAGAGCCTCACGACGATCGGGATCACCGGCACGCAGGGCAAGACGACCAGCGCCTACCTCGCTGCCTCGGCGCTGCGGGCGTGCGGCGACCGGGTCGGGGCGATCGGCACGACCGGTGCGTTCCTGGACCGGCAGCCGGTGAGCTCCGCGCTGACCACGCCCGAGGCGCCCGCGCTGCACGCGCTCTTCGCGGTGATGCGCGACCACGGCGCCGACGCGGTCGTCATGGAGGTCTCCAGCCACGCCCTCGCGCTGCACCGCGTCGACGGCGTCGTGTACGACGTCGCCGTCTTCCTCAACCTGGGCCGCGACCACCTCGACTTCCACGCCGACGTGGAGGACTACTTCGCGGCCAAGGCGTCGCTGTTCACGCCCGAGCACGCCGCGCAGGCCGTCGTCGACGTCGACGACCCGTACGGGCGCCGGCTCGCGGCCTCGACGTCCCTCCCGGTCACCACCGTGTCGCTGCACGGTCGCGAGGAGGCCGACTGGCGGGTCACCGCCCTGGAGAGCACCGCGTCCGGCTCCACGGCCCAGGTCGTCGGCCCGGACGGCCAGGAGCGCACGCTCGTGGTCCGGCTCCCCGGGCGCTTCAACGTCGCCAACGCCCTCGCCGTCCTCGCCGCGGTCACCGCCACCGGCCGTGCCATCGAGGACGTGCTGGCCGGGATCGCCGCCTGCACCGGCGTGCCCGGACGGATGGAGCCTGTCGACGCCGGCCAGGACTTCACCGCGATCGTCGACTACGCCCACAAGCCGGACGCCCTCCGCGCGGTGCTGGAGTCGCTGCGCGGTCTCGGGTCCGGGCGGCTGTTCGTCGTCGTCGGCGCCGGCGGCGACCGCGACCACGGCAAGCGCCCGCTGATGGGGGCCGTCGCGGCCGAGCTCGCCGACGTCGTCGTGGTGACCGACGACAACCCGCGCAGCGAGGACCCGGCCGCGATCCGCGCCGCCGTGCTGGCCGGCGCGCAGAGCGCCGACCTGGCCGGTGCGGCAGCGACGCTGGTCGAGATCGGCGACCGGCGCGAGGCGATCGCGCACGCCGTCGACGCGGCCCGCCCCGGTGACGTGGTGGTGGTGGCCGGCAAGGGGCACGAGCGCGGCCAGGTCGTCGGCGACGTGGTCCACCCGTTCGACGACCGCGAGGTCCTCGAGGAGCTCCTGCGCGGACGGGGGAGAGAAGCGTGATCGCCACGTCCCTCACGCGGGTCGCCGAGATCGTCGGCGGCACGGCGTACGAGGCCGACGGCGTCGTCGTCACCGGACCCGCCACGCTCGACTCGCGCGCCGTCACGACCGGCGGCCTGTTCGTCGCGGTCCAGGGGGAGCACGTCGACGGCCACGCCTACGCCTCCGCCGCCCTCCGCGCCGGTGCCGCCGCGGTGCTGGCGGAGCGGACGGTCGAGGGCCCCTGCGTCGTGGTCGACGACGTCCCCCGGGCGCTCGGCCTGCTCGCCGCCGACGTGCGCGGGCGCCTCGACGGGTGCACCGTCGTCGGCGTCACCGGCTCGCAGGGCAAGACGAGCGTGAAGGACCTCCTGGCCCAGGTGCTGTCCCGCGGCGCCGCCACCGTCGCGACCGCCGGCAACTACAACAACGAGCTCGGTGTGCCGCTCACGGTGCTGCGCGCCGAGGAGACCACGCGCTTCCTGGTGGTCGAGATGGGTGCGCGCGCCCTGGGCAACATCGCCGAGCTGTGCGCGATCGCGCGTCCCGACTTCGGCGCGGTGCTCAACGTCGGGAGCGCCCACCTGGGCGAGTTCGGGTCGGTGGAGACGATCGCCCGCACGAAGGGCGAGCTCGTCGAGGCGCTGCCCGCCGACGGAGTCGCCGTCCTCAACGCCGACGACCCGACCGTGGCCGCGATGCGCAGCAGGACGGCCGCACGGGTCGTGACGTACGGCGCTGCCGCGGACGCGGACGTCGCGGTGCACGACCTCGTGGTCGGGGCGGACGGCGAGCCGCGGTTCCGTCTCGTGGCCGGCGGAGAGGGCGTGGACGTCCACGTCCCGCTGCTCGGTGCCCACCAGGCCTCCAACGCCGCCGCCGCCACCGCGGTCGCCCTCGCGGTCGGCCTCGACCTCGCGACCGTCGCCGACGCGCTGCGGTCGGTCGTGACCCGCTCGTCGTGGCGGATGGAGCGCCTGGTGCGCGAGGACGGTCTCGTCCTGGTCAACGACGCCTACAACGCCAACCCCGAGTCGACCGCCGCCGCCCTGCGCGCGGTGGTCGCGATGCGCGGCGAGGGCAGGGTGGTCGCCGTCCTCGGCGAGATGCTCGAGCTCGGCGGTGCGACGCACCAGGCACACCTCGACGTTGGTACTCTCGCGGCGGACCTCGGTGTCACCCACGTGGTCGCCGTCGGACCGGGCGCACGTCCGGTCCACGAGGCGGCGCTCGCGGCGGGAGGGGACTCCGTCGCCGTCGACGACGTCTCCGACGCCGTCGCATGGCTGCGGTCGTACGCCGGCGCGGGTGACGTCGTGCTGGTGAAGGCCTCTCGAGCGAGCGGCCTGGAGCGGGTGGCGGCAGCCCTGATGTCCGCCCCGGAGGACGAAGGGAACGACGGTCGATGAGGGCCATTCTGATCGCCAGCGGTTTCGGGCTGATCGGCACGCTGCTCGGCACGCCGCTGGCGATCCGCCTGCTCGTACGCAAGGGCTACGGGCAGCTGATCCGCGACGACGGCCCGACCTCGCACCACACCAAGCGCGGCACCCCGACGATGGGTGGCCTGGTCATCATCATCTCGGTGGTGCTCGCCTACGCGCTCGCGAAGCTGATCACGGGCAGCGCCCCGACGGCTTCGGCGCTGCTCCTGCTCTACCTGTTCGTCGGGCTCGGGCTGGTCGGCTTCCTCGACGACTACATCAAGGTCATCAAGCAGCGCAGCCTCGGCCTGCGGTCCAAGGCCAAGCTGGCCGGGCAGGCGATCGTGGCGCTGAGCTTCGCGATGCTGGCGCTGAACTTCCCCGACGCCAACGGCCGCACCCCGATCTCCGAGGGCATCTCGTTCATCCGTGACATCCCCGGGTGGACGCTGCCGGCGGCGGTGATCGTGGTGTGGGTGCTGGTGATGATCTGGGGCACCAGCAACGCCGTGAACCTGACCGACGGCCTGGACGGTCTCGCCACCGGCGCGTCGGTGATGATCTTCGGTGCCTACATGCTCATCAACCTCTGGCAGAGCAACCAGTCCTGCGCCTTCAACCCAGGACCGAAGTGCTACGACGTCCGCGACCCGCTGGACCTCGCCGTCGTCGCGGCCGCGCTCACCGGCGCGTGCTTCGGGTTCCTCTGGTGGAACGCGTCGCCGGCCAAGATCTTCATGGGCGACACCGGCTCCCTCTCGCTGGGCGGTGCGATCGCCGGGTTCGCGATCATGACCCGCACCGAGGTCCTCCTCCTGGTGCTCGCCGGGCTCCCCGTGATCATCACGCTGTCGGTGATCCTGCAGGTCGGCTGGTTCAAGATGTCGGGCGGCAAGCGGTTGTTCCGGATGGCCCCGCTGCAGCACCACTTCGAGCTGATGGGCTGGGCCGAGATCACGATCGTGGTCCGCTTCTGGATCATCAGCGGCCTCTTCGTGGCGCTCGGCCTCGGCATCTTCTACTCCGAGTGGGTCAGCGGCCTGTGACCGGCGGGCCCGACGTCGACCTGCTGGGCCGGCTCGACTCCTGGGAGGGCGTGCACGCGGTCGTCGCCGGACTCGGGGCGAGCGGGTACGCCGCCGCGGACGCGCTCGTCCAGGTCGGCGCACGCGTCACCATCCTCGACGACGGCGACGGCGACCTCCTGCGTGAGCGGGCCGGCATCCTCGAGGTGCTCGGCGCCGAGGTGCGGCTGGGCGCCGGGGCGACGGCGACGCTGCCGGACGATGCCACGCTCCTGGTCCCGTACCCCGGCCTCCCGCCGCGGACCCCGATCGTCGCCGAGGCGGTCGCGGGCGGCGTCGCGGTGTGGTCCGAGCCCGAGCTGGCCTGGCGGCTGCGCGCTCCCGGTGCGGCGCCGTGGCTGGCGGTCACCGGCACCAACGGCAAGACGACGACCGTCCAGATGCTCGCCTCGATCCTCCGCGCCGCCGGGTTGCGGGCGCCTGCGGTGGGCAACATCGGCGTACCCGTGACGGAGGCGGTGATGGACCCGACCGGCTACGACGTGCTCGCGGTCGAGCTGTCGAGCTTCCAGCTGCACTTCGCCGACCGGATCGCGTGCGAGGCCTCGGCCGTCCTCAACGTCGCCGACGACCATCTCGACTGGCACGGCGGCGCCGCCGACTACGCCCGGGACAAGGGGCGCGTCTACGAGCACGTGGAGCGCGCGTGCGTCTACAACACCGCCGACCCGCAGACCGAGCGCCTGGTCCGCGAGGCCGACGTGCAGGAGGGGGCGCGCGCCATCGGGTTCACCCTCGGCGTGCCGTCGGTGGGCATGCTCGGGATGGTCGACGACGTGCTCGCCGACCGCGCGTTCGTGCCCGAGCGCACGACCAGCGCCGCCGAGCTGGCCACGCTGGGCGACCTCGCAGGCCCGGCGGGGGAGCCGCCCGCACCGCACGTGGTCGCCAACGCGCTCGCGGCGGCGGCGCTGGCCCGCGCCCACGGCGTGGCCCCGGTCGCCGTGCGCGAGGGACTGCGGGCGTACGAGCCCGGCGCGCACCGCATCCAGCAGGTGGCCGAGGTCGACGGCGTCACCTACGTCGACGACTCGAAGGCGACCAACCCGCACGCGGCGCTGGGGTCGCTGCTCGCGTACCCGTCGGTCGTCTGGGTGGCCGGCGGACAGGCCAAGGGCACGACGTTCGACGAGCTCGTCACGCGCACCCGTGACCGGCTGCGGGCGGCGGTCCTGGTCGGCGCCGACCGCGCCGTGATCCATGACGCGTTGCGGCGACACGCGCCGGAGGTGCCCGTCGTCGAGGTCGATGCGGGCAAGGATGTGCTCATGGACCGCGTCGTGGACGCGGCAGCAGGGTTCGCCCGGGCGGGCGACACCGTGCTGCTCGCCCCGGGGTGCGCGTCCTTGGACCAGTTCACGAGCTACGCCGAGCGAGGCGACTCCTTCGCCGCAGCCGTGGCCAGGCACCGCGCGACGCGGGGGTGACCCCGCCGCCCGGCGAGCAGACGATCGGGAGGCGACAAGTGGCGAGGTCCGGCAGGCAGACGTGGGCCGCGTCCCTGCGCGACACCCTCGAGAAGCCGCTCACGTCGTACTACCTGGTGCTCGCCCTGTCAGGCCTCCTGATCGGCTTCGGCATGGTGATGGTGCTGAGCGCCAGCTCGGTCACGTCGTACCAGAACAGCGGCAACCCGTACGCGATCGCGGCGCGCCAGGCCGGGTTCCTCGTCGTCGCGCTCGTCCTCGGCCTGATCGCCTGGAAGATGCCGCTGCGACCGCTCCGGTGGTGCGTCTACCCGCTGCTCCTGCTCGCCCTGGTGCTGCTCGCCCTGACCTTCACCCCGTTGGGCTACGAGGTCCGCGGCAACCAGAACTGGCTGAACTTCGGGGGCCCGTTCCTCATCCAGCCGTCCGAGATCGCCAAGCTCGCGATCGTGCTGTGGACCGCCGACCTCTTCGCGCGCAAGCAGCGCCTGCTGCGCGACCCCAAGCACGTGCTGATCCCGATGCTGCCGGTCACCGGCTTCGTCGCGATGCTCGTCGTGCTGCAGCGCGACCTCGGGACGGCGCTCGTCCTGTTCGCGATCATCCTGGGACTGCTGTTCGTCGCGGGGCTGCCCGGGCGCGTCTTCCTCATCGCGCTCCTCGGCACCGCCGCGCTCGCGCTGTACTTCGTCCAGTCCAGCGACGAGCGGATCAAGCGCATCACGTCGTTCACCGACCCGTTCGCCGACGCCCAGGGCAGCGGCTACCAGGCGGCCCACGGGCTGATGGGGCTGGCGACCGGGCAGTGGCTCGGCGTGGGTCTCGGCGGCAGCCGCCAGAAGTGGGGCTCGCTCCCGGGCGCCCACACCGACTTCGTGTTCGCGGTGATCGGCGAGGAGCTCGGGCTGGTGGGCGCGCTGAGCGTGCTGCTGCTCTTCGGGCTCCTCGCGTACGTCGGGTTCCGCATCGCACGACGGGCCCAGGACCCCTTCGCCCGCTACGCCGCCGCCGGCATCACCGTGTGGCTGATGGTCCAGGCGATCATCAACATCGGCATGGTCCTCGGCATGCTGCCGGTCATCGGCATCCCGCTGCCCCTCATCTCGTACGGTGGGTCTGCGCTGGTCCCGACCGTGGTCGCGCTCGCGCTGCTCGCGAACTTCGCGCGCACCGAACCCGGCGCGGAGGCGGCCCTGCGAGCGCACCGACGGCGGCGTGCCAGCGGTCGTGCCGCAGGCGGTACGGTGCGGCTGCACGACTCCACGCTGAGCAACCCCACGAGCACAGCCCCACGACCTGTCGGACGGACCGTCCGCGAGGAAGGATGATCGGTGGCGCCACGCGTCCTCCTGGCCGGCGGAGGCACCGCCGGCCACACCTCACCCCTGCTGGCGACCGCGGCCGCGGTACGCAGGATCGAGCCCGAGGCGGAGATCACCGCCCTCGGCACCCCCAAGGGGCTGGAGGTGACCCTCGTCCCGCAGGCGGGCTACCCCCTCGAGCTCGTCCCGGCCGTGCCGCTGCCGCGCAGCCTGAGCACGGAGCTGCTGCGGGTGCCGGGCAGGCTGGCGGGGACCGTCAAGGCGACGGGTGAGGTCTTCGACCGGGTGCGCCCCGACGTGGTGGTCGGGTTCGGCGGCTACGTGTCGGTGCCGGCGTACCTGGTCGCGCGCAAGCGCAAGGTCCCGATCGTGGTGCACGAGCAGAACGCCCTGCCCGGCATCGCCAACAAGCTGGGAGCCCGGTTCACCTCGCACGTCTTCACCAGCTTCCCCGAGACGCCGCTGCCGCACGCGCGCTACATCGGCCTGCCGATGCGCGAGCAGATCGCGCGCCTCGATCGCCCGGCCGAGCGGGCGGAGGCGCGGCGCACGTTCGGGCTCGACCCCGACCTGCCGACGCTGCTGGTCACCGGCGGCTCGCAGGGTGCGCGGCGGATCAACCAGGCCGTGTCCGGCGCCGCCGACGAGCTCGCCGCCGCCGGGGTCCAGGTGCTGCACGCCGCCGGCCGGGTCGAGGAGGCCCAGGTCGAGCGCACGCCCGGCCAGCCGCCGTACGTGACGCTGCCCTTCATCGACCGCATCGACCTCGCGTACGCCGCCGCCGACGCGATCGTCTGCCGCTCCGGCGCCAACACGGTGGCCGAGGTCGCCGCGGTCGGGCTGCCCGCGGTGTTCGTGCCGCTCCCGATCGGCAACGGCGAGCAGGCGCTCAACGCGCACCCCGTGGTCGGTGCCGGGGGAGGCATCCTCGTGGACGACGCGGCGCTGACGCCGGAGTGGGTCGCGACCGCCGTGGTCTCGTTGCTGCGCGACGCGGACCGCCTCGCGAAGATGTCCGCCGCGGCCTCCGACCTCATGCCGCGCGACGCCGACGAGGTGCTCGCCAAGGTCGTGATCGACGCCGCCGCCGGCGAGGCGGAGCAGGGATGAGGATCGACGTCCCGGAGCGAATCGAGGCGGCCGAGGACCTCGGCGTGGTCCACCTCGTCGGCATCGGCGGCGCGGGTCTCTCCGCGATCGCGCGGATCATGCTCGAGCGCGGCATCGCCGTGCAGGGCAGCGACGCGGCCGACTCCCCGCTCCTGCGCGCGCTCGAGCGCGACGGCGCGACCGTGACGGTCGGGCAGGCCGCCGACAACCTCGCCGGCGCCGACACGGTCATCGCCACCACCGCCGTCCGGGAGGACAATCCCGAGATCGTCGCGGCCCTCGAGCGCGGGCTGCGCCTCTACCCGCGCTCGGCCGGACTGCAGTCGGTGATGATCGGCCGCGACGTGGTCGCGGTGGCCGGCACCCACGGCAAGACGACGACGACCTCGATGCTGACCACGGCGCTGGTCCAGGCAGGGCTCGACCCGTCGTACGCGATCGGCGCGCCGGTCGCCTCGCTGGGGACCAACGCGCACGCCGGCGCCGGCCGCTGGTTCGTCGCGGAGGCCGACGAGAGCGACGGGGCCTTCCTGGTCTACGAGCCTTATGGCGCCGTGGTCACCAACGTCGACGCGGACCACCTCGACGTCTGGGGCACCCCGGAGGCGTACGAGCGGGCCTTCGCACAGTTCGTCGACCGCGTGGCGGCGGACGGGTTCGTCGTCCTGTGCGTCGACGACCCCGGCGCGGCCACGCTCGCGCGGCGCGCCGAGGAGCGCGGGCTGCGCGTCGTCCGCGCGGGGCTCGGTGAGGGGACGGACCTGCGCGGCACCGACCTGACCACCGAAGGCGGCGGCACCGCGTTCACCGTCGTCCGCGCGGGGAAGACCCTCGGACGCGTCACCTTGCAGGTGCCCGGGGAGCACTACGTCGTCGACGCGCTCGGAGCCCTCGGCGCGGCGCTGGAGTGCGGGGCGTCGTTCGAGGACGCCGCCGCCGGGCTCGCCGCGTACGGCGGGGCGAGCCGGCGGATGGAGCTGGTCGGCTCCGCCGCGGGCGTGCGCGTGTACGACTCGTACGCGCACCACCCGGTCGAGATCGCCGGCGACCTCCAGGCCGCGCGGGCGCTGTCCGGCGAGGGCCGCGTCGTCGTGGCCTTCCAGCCGCACCTGGTGAGCCGTACGCGGATCTTCGGTGCGGCGATGGGCGAGGCCTTGAGCGCCGCCGACGAGGTCGTCGTGACCGACATCTACCTCGCGCGCGAGGACGCCGACCCCGAGGTCACGTCGGCCCTGGTGCGCGACACGGTGCGGCTGCCTGCCGACCGCGTGCACGCGGGCGACCCGCTCGACGTGCTCGACGCGCAGCTCGCGGCGCTGGCCCGTCCGGGCGACCTCGTGCTGCTGCTCGGTGCGGGCGACATCACGACCGTCGGGCCGCGCCTCGCCGCGCGCCTGGAGGAGAGGGACGCGCAGTCGTGACGGTCACGGACCGGTTCGCCGGGCGGCGCTGGAGGGCGCGGCTCCGGCGGCTGCGTCCGTACCTGGTCGCCGCCGCCGTCCTGGCGGTGGTCGGCGTCGGCACCTGGGTCGTGCTGGAGACGCCGGTCCTCGGCGCCCACACCGTCGACGTCCGCGGGACGAGCACGGTGCCGTCCGCCGTGGTGCGGGCGAGCGCCGAGGTCGAGGAGGGCCAGCCGCTCGCGCGGGTCGACCTCGACGCGATCCGCGAGCGCGTCGAGGAGATCCCGCAGCTGGCCACGGTCGACGTACGCCGTCAGTGGCCGCGCACGGTCGTCGTCGAGGTGGTCGAGCGGACGCCCGTGGCGCGGCTGGCCGGTGGGGAGGACGTCCGCCTCATCGATCCCGACGGCGTCGTCTACCCGCCGTCGGGCAAGGCGCCGTCCCGGCTCCCGCAGGTCGTCCTCACCGCGGGCTCCGGGCCCCGGGGCGAGGCGCTGAAGGAGGCGGCGGAGGCGGTCCGGGCGATGGACCGCACGCTCGCGCGGCGGGTGCGCGAGGTCCATGTGAGCAGCCGCGACGGGATCACGCTCGATCTCCGCGACGGCGCCGAGGTCGCCTGGGGGAGCGCGGACCACGCCGAGCTCAAGGCAGAGGTGCTGACGGCGCTGCTGCGCCAGAAGGCGAGCGCGTACGACGTGAGCGCGCCCGAGCGGCCCACGATCCGGCCCTGACCCGGCGGCTCTCGCGCGAGTCGCGGGGTCCCTCGGGCGGGTGTAGTTTCCGGCCATGGGCTCGAGGACCACGGGCGGCGCGGTCGCGATCGGCATCGCGCAGTGCCTGCTGCTCGCCCTCGGCTCGCTGGTCGTGGTGACCTGGTCGTTCCTGGAGCTGACCAAGCGTCTCGCGCTCTCGACGGAGCCGCTGTCGGCCGACCAGGTGCTCTTCTGGTCGCTCGTCGGAGGGACGGCCGTGCTCGTGCTCGCGAGCGTCGCCGCACTGATGCTCTGGCGGGGGAGGGCGGCCGGGTTCACGGTGCTCGGCCTCGCGTGGATCCCCGCCGCGCCGCTCGCGTGGACCACGGTCGCGTCGTACCTCGACCTGGTGGCCGACGACCGCATGCCTGGCGTCGTCGCGGTCTCGCTGGTGCTCGCGGGGGCGAACGTCGTGCTCGGCTGGGTCCTGCGCACCGCGTCGCCGACCCGGCCGCCCGTCGCGAGCTGACCGGGCGCGCGACGTCCCGGTGCACGCACGCTCGTCTTCGGTGACGACGTCGGCGGCGTGTCGGCGCAGGTCGGCGAGGTCCACCCCGTAAGTTCGTGCACAGACACGAGGTTGACATAACTATAACCCTGAACTTGAGGGTTAGGGTTCGGAAGCACAGTCCGGATCCGCTGGCGCCGACAGCCGGACTGCGGTGCCTCGTGATAACTCGGAGACACACCAAGCACGTGAGGGGCACCATCGTGGCAGCTCAGAACTACCTGGCCGTGATCAAGGTGGTCGGCATCGGAGGAGGCGGCGTCAACGCCGTCAACCGGATGATCGAGGCCGGCCTCAAGGGAGTCGAGTTCATCGCGATCAACACCGACGCGCAGGCGCTGCTCATGAGCGACGCCGACGTGAAGCTCGACATCGGCCGGGAGCTCACCCGAGGTCTCGGTGCCGGCGCCAACCCCGACACCGGTCGCCAGGCCGCGGACGACCACGCGGACGACATCGAGGAGGTCCTCAAGGGGGCCGACATGGTGTTCGTCACCGCGGGCGAGGGCGGCGGCACGGGCACCGGCGGTGCCCCGGTCGTCGCGCGCATCGCCCGCTCGCTGGGTGCGCTCACGATCGGCGTCGTGACCCGCCCGTTCTCCTTCGAGGGCCGCCGCCGCGCCAACCAGGCCGACGACGGCATCGAGTCCCTGCGGGAGGAGGTCGACACCCTCATCGTCATCCCGAACGACCGGCTGCTGTCGATCAGCGACCGCAACGTGACGATGATCGACGCGTTCAAGCAGGCCGACCAGGTGCTCCTCCAGGGCGTCTCGGGCATCACCGACCTGATCACCACGCCGGGCCTGATCAACCTCGACTTCGCGGACGTCAAGTCCGTGATGTCCGACGCGGGCTCCGCCCTCATGGGCATCGGCTCGGCGCGTGGGGACGACCGCGCCGTGGCCGCTGCGGAGATGGCCGTGTCGAGCCCGCTGCTCGAGGCCTCGATCGACGGGGCGCACGGCGTCCTGCTCTCGATCGCGGGCGGCTCGGACCTCGGTCTCTTCGAGATCAACGAGGCTGCGGCACTGGTGAGCGAGGCGGCCCACGCCGAGGCCAACATCATCTTCGGCGCCGTGATCGACGACGCCCTCGGCGACGAGGTGCGCGTCACGGTCATCGCCGCCGGGTTCGACGGCGGCACGCCCAAGCGGCGCGACGCCTCGCGTCCGGCGCTGCGCCGCGACGCGGCTCCGGCCCGCCCCGTGAGCAAGGAGCCGCCGGCCGCCCCGGCAGCGCGCGACGACGCCACGGAGCGCGAGGACCGCGTCCCGGTCGGCGTGCGGACCCAGGGGTCGGACGGCGCGACGCAGGGCACGAACGGCACGACGGCGCACACCCCTTCGAACGGCGTCGGCGCGGGGGCCGGAGCAGGCAACGGCGGTCGCCCGTCGACGCCGAAGCGCCAGGCCGATCCCTTCGAGGACGATCTCGACATCCCGGACTTCCTGAAGTAAGTGTTCGCGTACCAGGAGTCCTTGGAGCGCGTCGACCTCGCCTTCTCCGACCGCCACGACGGCGAGAGCACCGGCCCGTGGGCCTCGCTGAACCTCGGCGCGAGCAACGGGGACGACGGGGAGACCGTCGCGCGCAACCTTCGTGCGGCGGTCCAGGCCCTCGGCGGAGACCCGGAGCGTGCCTGGCTGATGCGCCAGGTCCACGGTCGTGACGTGCACGTGGTGACCGGCGACGACCCCGCGCGCCCGGCCCCCGAGGCCGACGCTCTCGTGACGTCGGTACCCGGCGCGGTGCTCGTCGTCCGGGTGGCCGACTGCGTCCCGGTGGTGCTCGCCGACGATCGCGCCGCCGTCGTCGGTGTGGTGCACGCCGGGCGGAAGGGCGTCGTCCTCGACGTCGCGACCGCGGCCGTGGAGGCGATGCGCGCACTCGGAGCCGGCGAGATCCGGGCGTGGGTCGGTCCACGGGCGTGTGGACGGTGCTACGAGGTGCCCGAGACGATGCGGGACGACGTCGCCCGCCAGGTCGCGCGGACCTGGTCGGAGACCCGGTGGGGGACACCGGCGCTGGACCTCCCCGCGGGCGTCGCCGGACAGCTCCAGGCCGCGGGCGTCGAGGTGCACGACCTGGCCGACGACCACGCTATGTGCACGATCGAGGGTGAGAAGGACTACTTCTCCTACCGTCGGCAGGGAGAGCGGTCCGGGCGGCTCGCCGGTCTCGTGCGCGTGCGAGGCTGAGCGCGTGACCGACGTCGACGACGCGCGGCGCCACGAGCTCGCGCGCAACCTCCGTACCGTCCACGACCGCATCGCCGCGGCAGCCGACTCGGCAGGCCGCGCCGCCGACGAGATCACCCTCGTCGTGGTGACCAAGACCTATCCGGCGTCCGACGTCGTCGCGCTGGTCGAGCTCGGCGTGACCGACGTGGGGGAGAACAGGCACCCCGAGGCGGCGCGCAAGCGCGACGAGGCTGGTGAGGCCGCTGCGGGGCTGCGGTGGCACTTCGTGGGGGGTCTCCAGACCAACAAGGCCGCCGCGGTGGCCCGCTACGCCGACGTCGTGCACTCCGTCGACCGGCCACGCCTGGTCGACGCGCTCGACGGTGGTGCCCAGCGCGCGGGTCGCCACGTCGGCGTCCTCGTGCAGGTCAACCTGGAGGGTCGCGACGACGACCCGGTGGGCAGAGCGGGGGCCGCGCCCGGCGAGGTGCTCGAGCTGGCGGCCCGCATCGCGCAGGCGCAGGCGCTGACGCTCGAGGGCGTGATGGCCGTCGCGCCGCTCGACGCCGACCCCGACGACGCCTTCGCCCGGCTGGCCGAGATCGCCGCCAGCGTCGCCGCCGCCCACCCCGGTGCCACGGCGATCTCGGCCGGGATGAGCGGCGACCTCGAGGCCGCCGTACGGCACGGCGCGACACACGTACGGATTGGGCGTTCGGTGCTCGGAGAGCGCCCTCCGCTCGGGTAGGTTGAGGGCGACGGCGAGCCTCGTCGTCCACAGTTCTTCAGCAAGCAGCGTGGTTCCAGGGAGGTCAGGCGATGGCTGGCGCGATGCGCAAGATGGGTGAGTACCTCGGCCTCGTCGAGCAGTCGGGCGAGTACGACGACTACGACGACTACGAGTCCGAGCCGGAGGCAGCCCGTCGTCCCGCGCGCCCCGCGGTGCGCGAGGCCGAGCCTCGGCCCGTCGCCCGCATCGACGAGCGGCGCCGCCCGGCGCCCGGACCGACTGCGGTGCCGCAGCCGGCCGAGTTCACCCGGATCACGACGCTGCACCCGCGGACCTACAACGAGGCCCGCACGATCGGCGAGCACTTCCGCGAGGGCACGCCGGTGATCATGAACCTCACCGAGATGGACGACAACGACGCCAAGCGCCTGGTCGACTTCGCGGCGGGTCTCATCTTCGCCGTCTACGGGTCGATCGAGCGGATCACCAACAAGGTGTTCCTCCTCTCGCCGCCCAACGTCACCGTGACGGCGGAGGATCGCCAGCGTCTCGCCCAGGGCGGATTCTTCAACCAGAGCTGACGTAGGACACACTGTCGCTCATGGTCGTCGCCGGTGAGCTCATCAACTTCGTGCTGTGGGCCTGCATCCTGCTCCTGCTGGCCCGCTTCGTCATCGACTGGGTCCAGGTGCTGTCACGCTCGTGGCAGCCGAAGGGCTTCGTCCTCGTGATCTGCGAGGCCATCTACTCCGTCACCGATCCGCCGATGCGGGCGGTCCGCCGGGTGATCCCACCCGTGCGGTTCGGAGGGATGGCGCTGGACCTCTCCCCGATGGTTCTGCTGATCGGTCTCTACCTTCTGCAGATCATCAACGCTCAGATCTTCTTCCGCTGACCAGGAGTCTTCTTCCGGTGCGGGAGTCGCACTAAGGTGGTTCTCCACGGGGTGCCGCAGGAGCCGCTTCCCCGACCGAGTACCGTTGTCAGGACTGTCCGATGAAACATGACCCCGAGGTGAGACCATGCCGTTGACGCCAGAGGACGTGCGGAACAAGCGATTTACCCCGGTCCGGCTTCGTGAGGGCTACGACATGGGTGAGGTCGACCAGTTCCTCGACGAGGTCGAGGCCGAGCTCGAGCGTCTGACACTGGAGAACGAGGACCTGCGGAGCAAGCTCGCCGCTGCCTCGTCCGGCTCCGGTTCGTCGACCTCGTCGTTCGACACCTTCCGCGCGCCCGCCCCGGCTCCGGCCCCGATCGCTGCGCCGCCCCCGGCTCCCGTGCCGGCCCCGGCTCCCGCGCCGGTCTCGTCGTCGGTCGGCGACGCCTCCAGCGCGGCTGCCCGGCTGCTGGAGATCGCCACGCACAACGCCGACGAGCTCGTCGACGCCGCCAAGAACGAGGCCGACCGCATCCTCGGCGAGGCCCGCACCAAGGCCGACCGCGTCGAGAACGAGGCCCGCGGCAAGGCCGAGCGGCTCGAGAGCGAGGCGCGCATGCGTGCCCAGAAGCTCGACGCCGAGACCGCCGAGCGCCGCCAGCAGGCCTTCGGCAACATCGAGAAGGAGCGCGACGACCTCAACCGCGAGGTCGAGCGTCTGCGCACCTTCGAGCGCGAGTACCGCAGCCGCCTCAAGAGCTACTTCCAGGCGCAGCTCTCGCACCTCGAGGGTGAGCAGTCGGTCGCAGCGTCGCTGCCGACCTCCGCTCCGACGCCGGCCGCTGTGCACGGCTCCACGCCGGAGCACGCTCCGCGCCGTCTGAAGTCGCTGTTCGGCGACGACGACGTGCGCTCCTGAGACCACCGGGTCGCCCCCTCATCCGGAGGCCCCCTTCGACCACCCGGTCGGAGGGGGCCTTCGGCCGTTCCCGCCCGTTCGCCAGTCGGGGTCGGGGAGCGCCGGTTGCCGGGGTGGCGGTGAGTGTGGTCCTACCGCGCGGGAGCCGGGTGGGACTCAGCTCACCGCTCGGGGAGGGGCGGCTCGGCTCAGCCCGCGGCCTCGATCGCGGCGACCAGCTCCGCGTCCCGGAGCCCGACGCAGTCGAGCGCCCAGAACGGGTCCGGGTAGACGACGCCCCCGGTGACCCCGGTGTCGTACGACGGCAGCCTGGCGACCTAGAAGGCCGGCGCCGGGATCCGCGGGGACGGGCGCAGCAGGCCGAACCGGTCGGCGCGCTCGAATCCCCGGGCGCCGTAGTAGCGCGGCGCGCCCTCGAGCACGACCAGCGGCCACGACGTCTGCTGTGCCTCCGCCAGGGCCCGTGCGAGCAGCGCGGTCCCGATGCCCTCGCCCTGGCGGTCGGGCCGGACCGACAGCGGCGAGAGGACGCCGACCTCCACGAGCCGGTCAGGGGAGTCGACCCAACCCCTGCTCACCATCACGTGGCCGACGACCGCCCCCGCGTCGAGGGCGACGAGCGCGAGCTCGCGACGGTACGCGGACGAGGCCCGCAGCGCCGCGACGAGGTCGACGACGACACGCTCCTCCGCGCCGAAGGCGGCCAGCAAGACGTCGGCGACGACGTCGGCCTCGTCGGCCGCCTCCGGGCGGATCTCCACGATCTCGTCAGGCCTTCCGCAGCGACACCGTGACGCCGAGGTCCGCGTCGGTCGCGACATGTCCGTCCAGAACCGCCGGTCCCTCGCCGATCTCGACCGCGAGCACCTCCTCGGCGATCGCCGGCTCGTGCGCCCGTACCGCCTCGGCGGTCTCACCGTCGGCCGCCCAGGTCACGCGGATCCGGTCGGTCACCTCCAGCCCGGCGTTCTTGCGGGCCTCCTGCAGCATCCGGACGACCTCGCGCGCGACGCCTGCGCGCCGGAGCTCGTCGTCCAGCTCGAGGTCGAGCGCGACCGTCTCGCCCTGGTCGTTGACGACCGCCCAGCCCTCGCGGGGCCGCTCGGAGACGATGACGTCGTCGGCCGTGACCTCGAGGGTCTCGCCCTCGACCACCAGCGCGTACGTGCCGCCGTCGGCGACCGCGGCTGCGAGCGCCGCGGCATCGGCCTCGGCGACCGCGGCGGCGACCTTCGGCGTCTGCTTGCCGAACCTCTTGCCGAGGCTGCGGAAGTTGCCCTTCGCGGAGTGCTCGACGAGGTCGCCGGACGCCGCAGCGAGCGACTCGAGCCCGCCGACGTTCAGCTCGTCGCACACCTCGACCCGCAGCTCCTCACCGAGCTGGTCCCACGCCCGCGAGGGCACGAGGGCGCGGCGCAGCGGCTGGCGCGTACGGACCTTGGCCTCCGCACGCGCAGCGCGCCCGAGCTCGGTGATCCGTCGCGCGAGGGCGACCTGCTCGTCGAGACCCTTCACGGTCAGGGACTCGTCCGGGACCGGCCACGACGCCAGGTGCACCGAGGGCGCTGCGTCGGGATCGGCGGCGCGGACCACGTCCTGCCAGACGCGCTCGGTCACGAACGGCGTGAGCGGCGCCATGAGCCGCGTGAGCACGTCGAGCGTGTCGTGGAGCGTCGCCAGGGCGGCGGGGTCGCCGTTCCAGAAGCGCCGGCGGGAGCGGCGTACGTACCAGTTGGACAGGTCGTCGACGAACTGCGACAGGAGGGCGCCGGCCCGCTGCGTGTCGAACCGCTCGAGGCACGTCGTGACCTCGGAGACCAGCTCCTGCGTCCGCGAGACCAGCCACCGGTCGAGGACCGGACGGTCGGCCACCGGCGGCGCACCGTCGGCGGGGGACCAGCCGGCGGTGCGGGCGTACAGGACGTGGAAGGCCACGGTGTTCCAGTACGTCAGCAGGACCTTGCGGACGATCTCCTGCAGGGCGCCGTGGCCGACACGCCGCGCCTGCCACGGCGAGCCGGAGCACGCCATGAACCAGCGGACGGCGTCGGCGCCGTGCTCGTCCATGAGCGGGACGGGCAGCAGGATGTTGCCCAGGTGCTTGGACATCTTGCGGCCGTCCTCGGCGAGGATGTGGCCGAGGCAGACGACGTTCTCGTAGGAGTTCTGGTCGAACACCAGTGTCGAGACCGCCATCAGCGAGTAGAACCAGCCGCGGGTCTGGTCGATCGCCTCGCAGATGTACTGCGCGGGGAAGGCCTGACGGAACTTCTCCTCCGACCCCGGGAGGTGCGGGTAGCCCCACTGCGCGAACGGCATCGACCCGGAGTCGAACCACGCGTCGATGACCTCGGGCACGCGCCGGTAGGTTCCCTCCTCGCCCTCGACCGTGAACGTCACGTCGTCGATGTACGGGCGGTGGGGATCGAGGTCGGACAGGTCACGGCCGGTCAGCTCCGAGAGCTCGGCCAGCGACCCGACGCACACGAGCTTGCTCGGGTCGGCATCGTTGCGCCAGATCGGCAGCGGCGTGCCCCAGTAGCGGTTGCGCGACAGCGACCAGTCGATGTTGTTGCGCAGCCAGTCGCCGTACCGGCCCCACTTGATGGTCTCGGGGAACCAGCTGGTCGCCTCGTTCTCCCGCAGGAGGGCGTCCTTGGCGGCGGTGGTGCGGACGTACCAGGCCGGGGAGGCGTAGTACATCAGCGGCGTGTGGCACCGCCAGCAGTGCGGGTAGGCGTGCTCGTACGGCACGTGGCGGAAGAGCAGCCCACGCGCCTGGAGGTCGTCGACCAGCGTGGCGTCGGCCTTCTTGAAGAACGCGCCGCCGATCAGGTCGAGGTCGGCGTCGAAGTGCCCTGTCGGGTCGATCGGGTTGACCATCTCGACGCCGTTGCGGCGGCAGGACTGGAAGTCGTCCTCGCCGAAGGCAGGGGACTGGTGGACGAGGCCGGTGCCGTCCTCGGTGGTGACGTACTCCTCGTTGACGACGAAGTGCGCCCGGCCCGGCCACGCGACGAGCTCGAACGGCCGCTGGTAGGTCCAGTCGACCATCTCGATGCCCTCGAAGCGCGCGTCGACCGTCCAGCCCTCGCCGAGCACCTTCTCCAGCAGCGGCTCCGCGACGACGAGCGTCTCCTGGCCGTTGCTGGCGGCGACGTAGGTGACGTCCGCCTTCGCCGCGACGAGGGCGTTGGAGACCAGCGTCCACGGCGTGGTGGTCCAGACCAGCAGCGACGCCTCGCCCGCCAGCGGGCCCGACGTCAGCGGGAACCGGACGTACACCGACGGGTCCACGACCGTCTCGTAGCCCTGCGCGAGCTCGTGGTCCGACAGACCGGTGCCGCAGCGGGGGCAGTACGGCGCGACGCGGTAGTCCTCGGTGAGCAGCCCCTTGGCGAAGATCTGCTGGAGGGCCCACCAGACGCTCTCCACGTACGGCGTGTCCATCGTCCGGTACGGGTCGTCGGTGTCGACCCAGTAGCCCATCCGCTCGGTCATCTGCTCGAAGAGGTCGACGTTGCGGAGGACGGCCTCGCGGCAGCGGGCGTTGAACTCGGCGACGCCGTACGCCTCGATGTCGGGCTTGCCGTTGAAGCCGAGCTCCTTCTCGACGGCGATCTCGACCGGCAGACCGTGGCAGTCCCAGCCGCCCTTGCGCTCGACGAGGTAGCCCTGCATGGTGCGGAACCGCGGGAAGACGTCCTTGAAGACCCGGGCCTCGACGTGGTGGACGCCCGGGGTGCCGTTGGCCGTCGGGGGGCCCTCGTAGAAGGTCCAGCGGGGGGCGCCCTCACGCTGCTCGAGCGACTTGTCGAACGTGCCGTCACGCTCCCAGAGCGCGATGACGTCGCGCTCCATCGCGGGCAGGTCCACGTGGGCGGGAACGGGCTGGTACGCGGCGGTCACGGTCATCCTCCGACAAGTCACGAAATCTCGGCTCGGCGAAGGGACGAGGCTCAGCCCCGCGGTACCACCCTCCTTGGCGGGCACACGGAGCGCCCGCCCTCTCTTGTCCGCCGCTGCGCGGGTCTACTGGGTGCTCGGGCGAGCACCGTTCTTCCGGCGGCTCCGGGGTGATACGGCGTGCGCTGTGCTCCGGGCTCCCACCGCCCCCGGATCGCTTCGGCACAGGATGTCGCGCGCCGCGTGTCCCCTTCGATGCCTGCGGCTGCCTCGAGTCTAGTCCAGCCCTGGGTACGACGCGGTTGGCGGGCGACACGGGGCAAATCGGCTTGTGAACGTCCGAGAGCGCGCCTACAGTTCGGGCACCACGTCACATCGAGGCAATCCGGGCCGGATCGCCTCGATGTGTGGCATTTCGTGCACATCGAGGGGGCCAGAGATGGCGAGCACGACGAAGACCAGGAAGCCGAGCGCCGTCTCGCGGGGCGCTGCGGCGGTGAAGGCTGCGGCACGCAAGGTCGGCAGCAAGGCCGCGCCGGCGAAGAAGGCGACGCCCGCCAAGAAGACGGCTGCGAAGAAGGCAGCGTCCGCGACGAAGGCGGCGCCGGCGAAGAAGACCGCGGCGAAGAAGACGACGCCGGCGAAGAAGACCGCGGCGAAGAAGGCCGCGGCGAAGAAGACGGCTGCGAAGAAGGCGACTCCGGCCAAGAAGACCGCGGCGAAGAAGGCGACGCCGGCCAAGAAGACCGCGGCGAAGAAGACCGCGGCGAAGAAGGCGACGCCAGCCAAGAAGACGGCCGCGAAGAAGGCCGCCCCCGCGAAGAAGACCGCGGCGAAGAAGTCGGCTCCACCCAAGGCCACGAAGGCCGCGACCGCCAAGAAGACGACCGCCAAGAAGACGAGCGCCAAGACGACCGCCAAGAAGACGACAGCCAAGAAGACGTCCGCCAAGACGGCGGCACCCGCGACCACCCGGGTCGCGGCCAAGAAGACGCGCACGACAGGAGCATCGAGCACTGTGACGAACCCGACGACGACGACCGGGACCCTGGCCGTCAAGCCCGACGAGGATCCGTGGACCGCCGAGGAGATCGAGGAGGTCCGGAGCGAGCTCCTGACGGACCGCACCCGTCTCCTCGAGGAGATCGGCATCGCCGAGCGCGGGCTCGCCGACCTCCTCAGCGGGGGAGTCGACGGCGCGGGCAACGACCAGGCCGACGTGGGGTCGACCTCCCTCGAGCGCGATGCCGAGATGTCGCTCGCCGCGAACCACCGCGAGCTGCTGATCCAGGTCGAGAAGGCCCTCGGCCGGATCGAGACCGGCACCTACGGCAACTGCGAGAACTGCGGGCAGCCGATCGGGAAGATGCGGCTGATGGCGTTCCCCCGTGCCACACTGTGCATGTCATGCAAGCAACGCGAGGAACGTCGCTGACCCCCGACAACGACGCCGACCGCCCCACGGCACGATCCCGACGGATCGTGCTGTTCGCGGTGGTGGCGGTCGTCGGGTACCTCATCGACCTCACCACCAAGATCATCGCCGTCGCCCGTCTCGAGGACGCCGACCCCGTCGTCGTCATCCCGCACGTGCTGCACCTGACGTTCGTCCGCAACCCGGGCGCCGCGTTCGGGATGGCCACCGGGTTCACGATCGTGCTCACCGTCATCGCGCTCACCGTCTGCGTGGTCGTGGTCCGGATGGCACGCCAGCTGCGCGACCCCCTGTGGGCGATCGGCCTGGGACTGCTCCTGGCAGGGGCGCTCGGCAACCTCACCGACCGGATCTTCCGGGAGCCGTCCCCGCTGCGCGGGCACGTGGTCGACTTCCTCCAGTTCCCCGACTGGCCGCCGAACTGGCCGGTGTTCAACGTCGCCGACGTGATGATCAACGTCGCCGCCGTGATCATCGTGCTCCAGACGGTGCGGGGAGTCGGGCTGGACGGTACGAGGATGGCGAAGAAGTCCGGCTCCGACCCGGACCCGGCATGACCGACGCTGCGGCCGACGCCGAGCAACGGGCCTACTTCGTGCCGGACGGGCTGGCCGGCGAGCGTCTCGACGCCGCGCTGGCCCGTCTGCTCGGCCTCTCGCGCACGCGCGTCGCCGAGCTCGTCACCGACGGGCACGTGACGGTGGACCACCGTCCCGCGTCGAAGTCGGACCGGGTGGAGGCGGGAGCGTTCCTCGAGGTGGCGATCCCGCGGCAGCGCGACGTCGCCGAGATCGTCCCCGAGATCGTCGAGGACCTCCGGATCGTCCACGACGACGACGAGATCGTCGTGGTCGACAAGCCGGCCGGCGTCGCCGCGCACCCGAGCGTCGGTTGGACCGGTCCGACCGTCGTGGGTCACCTCGCCGGTGCGGGGTTCCGCATCAGCACCTCCGGAGCGCCGGAGCGGCAGGGCATCGTGCAGCGGCTGGACGTGGGGACGAGCGGCCTGATGGTCGTCGCGAAGTCGGAGCACGCCTACACGGTCCTCAAGCGCGCGTTCCGCGACCGTACGGTCGACAAGACCTACCACGCCCTCGTCCAGGGTCACCCGGACCCGCTCGAGGGCACCGTCGACGCCCCGATCGGGCGCCACCCCAAGCACGACTGGAAGTTCGCGGTGATGGCCGACGGACGCGCGAGCGTGACCCACTACGAGACGCTCGAGGCGCACCGCTTCGCGAGCCTGCTCGAGATCAAGCTCGAGACCGGGCGTACGCACCAGATCCGGGTGCACATGGCGGCGCTCAAGCACCCGTGCGTGGGCGACCCGCTGTACGGGTCCGACCCGACGCTGACGGCGCGCGTGGGGCTGGACCGGCAATGGCTGCACGCCGTCCGGCTGGGCTTCGAGCACCCTCGGTCCAGGGACTGGGTGGAGTTCGCATCGCCGTACCCGGCCGATCTCCAGCACGCGCTCGAGGTCATCCGCGACGCCGACTGACGGCCGTTTCACGACCCCGCCCGAGCCGTCGTCGGCGGGGGTCGGTGAGCCTGCTTTTTGTGTGGGTCGCCGTCGTCTAATCTGAACTCCTCTTCCCCTCCCGTCCGCGTGCCTGAGGAGGCCCCACCCCCATGTCGAGCGCCGACTCGTTCGTGCACCTGCACGTCCACACCGAGTACTCCATGCTCGACGGCGCGGCGAGACTGAGCGAGATGTTCGCGCGGACGGCGGAGCTGGGGATGGACGCCATCGCGATGACCGACCACGGCAACGTGTTCGGCGCGTACGACTTCTACTCCAAGGCGAAGGCGGCCGGGGTCAAGCCGATCATCGGCATGGAGGCCTACCTCACGCCGGACACGCACCGCACGGAGCGCAAGCGCGTCCAGTGGAACAAGGGCGGCAGCGACGACGTCTCCGGCGGTGGTGCCTTCACCCACATGACGCTGCTGGCCGAGAGCACGACCGGCATGCACAACCTCTTCCGCCTGTCGTCGCGCTCCTCGATCGAGGGCTTCTTCTACAAGCCGCGCGCCGACCGGGAGCTGCTCTCGGAGTACGCCGAGGGTCTCATCGCGACCACCGGGTGCCCGTCGGGCGAGGTGCAGACCTGGCTCCGGATCGGCGACTACGCGAAGGCCCGCCAGTCGGCGGCCGAGTTCATGGACATCTTCGGCCGCGACAACTTCTTCGTGGAGCTGATGGACCACGGGCTCTCGATCGAGACCCGGGTGCGGGACGACCTCCTCCGCCTGGCCAAGGACCTCGACCTCCGGCTGGTCGCGACCAACGACTCCCACTACACGCACCCCGACGACGCGACGGCCCACGAGGCGCTGCTGTGCGTCCAGTCGGGCAAGACGCTGGCCGACCCGACGCGCTTCAAGTTCGACGGCAACGGCTACTACATCAAGTCCCCGCAGGAGATGCGGCAGATCTGGGAGCAGGACGCCGGGCTGCCCGAGGCCTGCGAGTCGACCCTCCTGATCGCGCAGCGCTGCGAGGTCGAGTTCAGCGAGGGCGTCGGCACGTACATGCCGCGCTTCCCGGTGCCCGACGGCGAGTCGGAGGAGACCTGGCTGCTCAAGGAGGTCGACCGGGGCCTCGCCGAGCGCTACCCGGACGGCATCACGGAGGAGGTGCGCAAGCGCGCCGACTTCGAGGTGGACGTCATCCTCAAGATGGGCTTCGCCGGCTACTTCCTCGTCGTCGCCGACTTCATCAACTGGGCCAAGGAGAACGGCATCCGCGTCGGGCCGGGCCGTGGCTCCGGCGCGGGATCGATGGTCGCGTACGCGATGCGCATCACCGACCTGGACCCGATCGTCCACGGCCTGATCTTCGAGCGGTTCCTCAACCCCGACCGTGTCTCGATGCCGGACTTCGACGTCGACTTCGACGAGCGCCGGCGTGGTGAGGTGATCCGCTACGTCACCGAGAAGTACGGCGACGACCGCGTCTCGCAGATCGTCACCTACGGCACGATCAAGTCCAAGCAGGCCGTCAAGGACGCCTCGAGGGTCCTCGGCTACCCGTTCTCGATGGGGGAGCGGATCACCAAGGCGATGCCGCCGCTGGTGATGGGCAAGGACGTCCCGCTCAAGGAGATCTTCAACGCCGACCACGCCCGCTACAACGAGGGCGGCGAGTTCCGGTCGCTCTACGACACCGACCCCGACGCCAAGCGGGTCGTCGACACGGCGGTCGGGCTCGAGGGCCTGAAGCGCCAGTGGGGCGTCCACGCGGCCGGCGTCATCATGTCGAGCGAGCCGCTGCTCGACATCATCCCGGTGATGAAGCGCGAGCAGGACGGCGCGATCATCACCCAGTTCGACTACCCGACGTGCGAGTCGCTCGGCCTCATCAAGATGGACTTCCTGGGGTTGCGCAACCTCACGGTCCTCGACGACGCGCTCGACAACATCCGGAGCAACCGCGGTGAGGAGGTCGTCCTCGAGGACCTCGAGCTGGCGGACGAGGAGACGTTCGCGCTGCTGTCGCGCGGAGACACCCTCGGCGTCTTCCAGCTCGACGGCGGGCCGATGCGGGCGCTCCTGCGCAGCATGCGCCCCGACAGCTTCGAGGACATCTCGGCCGTGGGCGCGCTCTACCGCCCCGGGCCGATGGGCGCCGACTCCCACAACAAGTACGCCCGGCGCAAGAACGGCCGCGAGAAGGTCGAGCCGATCCACCCCGACCTCGCGGACGCGCTCGAGGACATCCTCGGTGAGACGTACGGCCTGATCGTCTACCAAGAGCAGGTCATGGCGATCGCCCAGCAGCTCGCGGGCTACTCGCTCGGACAGGCCGACCTGCTGCGCCGCGCGATGGGCAAGAAGAAGAAGTCCGAGCTGGACAAGCAGTTCGCGAACTTCTCCGCCGGCATGACGGAGCGTGGCTTCTCCGCGGCGGCGATCAAGACGCTGTGGGACATCCTGCTCCCGTTCTCCGACTACGCGTTCAACAAGGCGCACTCCGCCGCGTACGGTGTCGTGTCCTACTGGACCGCCTACCTCAAGGCGCACTTCCCGGCCGAGTACATGGCGGCCCTCCTCACCAGCGTGCGGGGTGACAAGGACAAGTCCGCGATCTACCTCAACGAGTGCCGGCGGATGGGGATCAAGGTGCTCCCGCCCGACGTCAACGACTCCGAGGCCAACTTCACGGCGGTCGGCCCTGACATCCGGTTCGGCCTGTCGGCGGTCCGCAACGTCGGCCACAACGTCGTCGACGCGATCGTGGAGGCCCGGACGGAGAAGTCCCCGTTCACCGACTTCGCCGACTTCATGGAGAAGGTCCCGCCGGTCGTCTGCAACAAGCGTGTGATCGAGTCGCTCATCAAGTCGGGCGCCTTCGACTCGCTCAAGCACCACCGCCGCGCCCTCGTGACGATCCACGAGGACGCCGTCGACCAGTACGTCGACATCAAGCGCAACGAGGCGATCGGTCAGGACTCGCTGTTCGCGGGCCTCGACGACGCGGACGCGGGCTTCGCCGGAGCGGCCGTGGTCGTGCCCGACCTCGACGAGTGGGACAAGACGACGCTGCTCGCCCACGAGCGCGAGATGCTCGGCCTGTACGTCTCCGACCACCCGCTCTTCGGCCTCGAGCACGTCCTGCGCGCGACCAGCGACTGCACGATCGGCGACGTGATCGCCGACGAGGAGCGACCGGACGGTGCGCAGATCACCGTGGCCGGGCTCGTGACCTCGATCCAGCGCAAGCTCACCAAGAAGGGCGACCCCTGGGCGATCGTGACCGTCGAGGACCTCGAGGGCGCGGTCAACGTGATGCTCTTCCCATCGGTCTACACGCTCTCGGGCCATCTCCTCGTCGAGGACGCGGTGGTCGTCGTCAAGGGTCGCCTCAAGCGCAAGGAGGACACACCCGAGATCTCGGCGACCGAGCTGACCGCGGCCGACCTCAGCGTGGGCGACGACGGCCCGGTCGTGATCTCGATCCCGACCGCGCGGTGCACCCCGCCGACCCTCGACCAGCTCCGCGACGTCCTCTCGAGCCACCCGGGCGCCACCGAGGTGCACCTTCGGCTCGTCGGCAGCAAGAGCACCAAGCTGATGCGGCTCGACCCTCGCCTTCGGGTGAGCCCGTCGTCGTCGCTGATCGCCGACCTCAAGGCCCTGCTCGGCCCCGGGTGCCTGGCCTCGTGACCGTGTGACCGCGCCGCTGGGCCGGTGGGAGAGGATGGAGCCCCGTGCCGTCGGGCACGGGAGCTCACAGGAGGAACGAGTGCGCAGGACACGCAAGGGCGCCTTCGCGACCGTGCTCGGGTTCGTCGTGGTGGGTGCGGTCGCCGGGGTCGTCTGGGCCTGGCTCGCCGATCCCATCGAGTACACCGTGATCCGCGTGGGTGACCAGTCCGGGCTGAGCGCGGACGAGGCTGCCTCGACCGCGCAGTTCGGCGTGCTCGTCACGTACGTGTGGGTCGGCGCCGTGGCGGCAGGCCTGTGGGGCGGCTTCGCCACCTGGCGGTGGGGGCGGGACGGGGGCAACGCCGTCATCGCGCGCACCGCGTTGGGCGGCGCGCTCGGCGCTCTGGTCGCCTGGGGCGCCGGCGTGATCGCGGGGCCGCCGGAGCCGACCGTCGGATCCCGACCGGCTGGTGCCCTCGTCTCCGCGCAGGTCGGTCTCGACGCGTACGGGGTCCTGTTCGTGTGGCCCGTCGCGGCGCTCCTCGCGCTGCTCCTGGTGTCGTGGCTGGTTCTTCCGCGCGAGCCGGCGGAGGACCACCACGCGGACGAGCCGCTGCCGTCGGTCGGGGGCTGAGGGCGCCGACCCCGGACGACTCCTTCCGGGGTGCATCGCGGTTGTCCGCATCGTCGTGCTGGGGCAGGGTGGAGGCAAGCCGATGACCTGCCGCGGGGGCACGCGTAGCGGCGACCCGCCGGCGGGATCGGGATCCCACCGCAGAGAGGGGCACGGATGCACTTCCAGTGGCTGACCGAGCAGCTTCCGTCCGACGAGTTGCTGGCGACCGTCGTCATGGACGCGAGTCGCGACACAGAGAGCGGGGACCGCGCCGTCGCTGCGCGCTGGTCCGAGCTGCGCCGGTCGCTCGACGGGCAAGGGATCACACCGGAGATGTCGGCGGTCCTGGAGGAGCAGGCGCTGCAGCCCACGCGCGGCGCCGGCCCGCACGGACGCCTGATCGTGGCGGGGTCTGCAGGGATCCTCATGGACCGCCTGCTCCTCTTCCCGCCCCGCAAGGACGAGGCCGTCCTGTCGCTCGGCCCCGACGTGTTCGCCCTGGCCCGTGAGGCCGACGACACGGTCCGCTACCTGCTGGCCGAGGTCGACCGGACCGGTGCCGACATCACGCTGTACGACTCCACGTCCGGCGCCGTCGGCGGAGCGCCGGTGCGCGAGAGCGTCGACGGCACCCACGACGTGCTCAACAAGATCCGCGGCGGCGGGCTGTCGCACAAGCGGATCGAGAGCCGCGTTGAGGACTCGTGGGAACGCAACGCCGAGACCGTCGCCGCCGACCTCGACCGGATCGTGAGCGAGCGCCGCCCCGACCTGATGGTCGTCACGGGCGACGTCCGCGCGGTCGCCCTGGTGCAGGGGGCGCTCGGTGTCGCCGCGAAGGACATCACCGAGCACGTCCAGGGCGGCGCCCGCAACAACGGGATCAACAGCACGTTCGAGACGCGGGTCGACGAGGTCGTGGAGGCGTTCCGGGTCCGGCGTCGTACGGCGTCGGTCGACCGGTTCCGTCAGGAGCTCGGGCGCAACGCGATGGCCGTGACCGGCATCAACCGGGTCATCGACGCGCTGCGCAAGGCCCAGGTCGAGGAGCTCCTCATCTCCGACGCGGTCGCCGGACCCGTGAGCTCGCTGGCCGAGGTCAAGGTCTGGGTCGGCGACAAGCCGCTGGAGCTATCGATGCACCGCGACGAGATCCGCCAGCTGTCGTCGGGCGACGCCCGGGCACGGCGCGCTGACCTCGCGCTCGGCACGGCCGCCGCTCAGCAGGACGCCGGGATCACGATCGTGTACGGCGACGACGACCTGCTCACCGACGGGATCGGCGCGCTGCTGCGCTGGGACCCGGCCAAGCCGTCCGGCGTGGTCGAGCCCGGCTGACACCGAGCCCTCTCCGTCCCCGTTGTGAAGGGTTCCGGTCGGTTTCTGGGCTGGCGAACCGACCGCAACCCTTCACAACGCGGACGAGCGGCCGGGCGATGAGGGGCGGGCGGGGCGCTCGAAGGCCTGCAGGACGCCGCCGATCACGAAGCCGACGGCGCCGGCGAACGTCCCCCAGTTGACCAGCCCGATGTTGACGACCGTGGACGTCGCCGGCCGGACGAACGCCGCGACTCCGGCCAGGAAGAACAGGACCGATCCGAGCTGGTTGACGGCCACGACCCACCAACCCAGGTCGTGGGCACGCACGCCGAGCTTCCCGTGGCACACCTCGAGGAAGGCGAGGTGGCCCGAGACGAGGAAGCAGACGCAGCCGATGATGTCGGGCAGCCACACCCAGCCGTCGGACTGCCGTGCGGTCAGGTTCTGCGCGAAGGCGCCGACCAGCGAGACCGCGAAGAACAGCGTGCCCACGAACAGGACGGTCGCGCTCATCCAGCCGATGTCGCGGGGCTTGAGCGCCCACCACCGCCATCCGGTCGAGCTGAGCGAACCGTGCTCGTCGATCTCGGTCGGGGCGTTGATCGCCTGCACCACGGAGACGTACCCGCCGAGGCTGAAGAAGAACCCGCCCACCAGGTAGACGACGTCGGCCGTCCTCGGTCCGCCGGCGCCGACCTGGGCGACGACGGCGCCCGCGGCGAACAGCGACCCGCCCAGCACGAACGAGATCGCGGCGACGAGGTTGAGCCGCCCCAGGCGGCGTGCCGTGGCCGGCTCGGCCGCGATGACCCCTGCGGGCGTGCCGTCAGCGGTGTGGAGGGCGACCCAGCCGCGCCGTCGCGCCGTGCGGGACTCCCAGCGTGCGACCGTCCCGTCGCGCAGGTCCCAGCTGACGAGAGTCGTGAACCAGCCGGAACGCTCGACGTGCCGGAGGACCCAACGTCCGGGACGTCGGATCGTGGTGCCTGCCTCGCGCTCGTGCGACACGCGCGGACTCTAGCAGCGGCAGGTCCACTCCGCCCGGTACGCGGCGGTCGGTACGCGGCGGTCGCTCGGCGCGGTCGCTCAGCGGCGCGCGATCGCCGCGACGGTGGCGCGCGTCAGCGCCACGAGGTCGGCCGGCCCGAGGCCCACGTCGAAGCCGCGGCGACCACCGGAGACGTAGACGGTCTCCCAGGCCTCCGCGCTGGCGTCGACGACCGTCGGCAGAGCGCGCTTCTGGCCGAGCGGAGAGATGCCCCCGACGACGTAGCCCGTGGTCCGCTCCGCCTGGGCGGGATCGGCCATCACGGCCTTCTTGGCGCCGACGGCCTTCGCCAGCGCCTTGAGGTCGAGCTGCGCGTCGACCGGGACCACGCCGACGACGAGCGCCCCGTCGCAGTCGGCGAGCAGCGTCTTGAAGACCTGCTCGGCCGTGACCCCCAGGGCCTCGGCCGCCTCGAGCCCGTACGAGGCAGCGCGCGGGTCGTGGTCGTACGGGTGGGCGGACCAGCGCACACCCGACGTCTCCAGGACGCGGGTCGCCGGGGTGCCCGTGGACTGCTTCTTGGCCATGTCAGTTAGGAGACCAGGCGGTGCGTGCGACGTCGACGGCGGGGAGGCTCGGGACCGCGCGCATGGCGCCGATCTCGGTGATCATCAGGTGGTGGTAGCGGCGCAGCCGCTCGGCCGCGTCGTCGGCCTCGAGGAGGTCCTGCCGGTCGGGGAGGGTGAGGACGGCGCTCGAGGCCAGCAGGTAGGACAGGTCGACCGGGTCGCCGGGGAGGTCGTCGACGCTCGCGTCCAGCCGGAACCGGTTGAGCTCGGTCCGGTAGGCGTCGAACACCGCGTGCGCCCGGTCCGCAGCCGCGGTCGCGCCCTCGCCGACCGGCTCGTCCAGGTCCTCGACATGGCCCCACATGAAGCTCTCGCCGGTGACGCCCGCGTCGAGGCGGATCCGACCGATGGCGTCCACGGTGACGTCGTACCGCCCGTCGTCGTAGCCCGTGACCTCGGTCAGCGCGACCTCGACGCCGACCCGGTGGATCGACTGGACGCCGCTCGCGCCGACCTCGTAGCCCTCGCGGATCGAGACGATGCCGAACCGGCGCTCCTCCTCGGGGAGGCCGAGCAGGTAGGCGACGAGCTCGCGGTAGCGATCCTCGAAGACGTGCAGCGAGACCGTCTGTCCCGGGAGGACGACGCTTCCGAGGGGGAAGAGCGGGATCGCGCGTGCCACGCCGCCAGCCTAACCGCGGAGCGGGCAGCGACGGGGAA
The DNA here is from genome assembly GCF_050632745.1 of Mumia spirodelae. Lineage (NCBI taxonomy): Bacteria > Bacillati > Actinomycetota > Actinomycetes > Propionibacteriales > Nocardioidaceae > Mumia > Mumia spirodelae. The sequence goes on from NZ_JBODSD010000001.1 coordinate 1,640,762, forward strand.
GACGCGTCCTCCTCCGTAGACTTGGCACATGATCCGTCGCACCGACCTGCGGGAGACCCCCGCGGGGACGACTCCCGCGCAGTACCGCGCGCTGCTCCCGCGCGCGCCGTTCGACGTCGAGGCGGCCGTGGAGGTCGTCCGTCCGATCGTCGAGGGCGTGCGACACCGGGGTGTGGAGGCGGTGCTCGAGGCGACGGAGCGCTTCGACCAGGTGAAGCGCGACACGATCGCCGTGCCGGCAGAGGAGATCGCCGCCGCCCTGACGACGCTGGCGCCGGAGGTCCGCGAGGCGCTCGAGGAGTCCATCGCCCGGCTCCGCGCGACGTGCGAGGCGGAGCTCGAGCGCGACGTGGTCACCGAGGTGGCACCGGGCGCGCGTGTCGAGCGCCGGATCGTGCCGGTCGGACGCGTCGGCCTCTACGTGCCCGGCGGCCTCGCGCCGCTGGTGTCGAGCGTGATCATGAACACCGTCCCGGCCCAGGTCGCGGGCGTCGGCTCGCTGGCCCTGGCGACGCCGCCGCAGCGCGAGTTCGGGGGCGCGCCGCACCCGACGGTCCTGGCGGCGTGCGCGCTGCTCGGCGTCGAGGAGGTGTACGCCGTGGGCGGGGCCCAGGCGATCGCGATGTTCGCCTACGGCGCAGGTCCGTGTGAGCCGGTCGACCTGGTCACCGGGCCGGGCAACATCTACGTCGTCGCGGCGAAGCGGCTGGTCCAGAGCGTGACCGGCATCGACTCCGAGGCGGGGCCGACCGAGATCGCGATCCTGGCCGACGACACCGCCACGCCGTCGTTCGTGGCCGCGGACCTCATCAGCCAGGCGGAGCACGACCCTCTCGCCGCCGCGGTGCTGGTCACCCCGAGCACGGCCCTCGCCGACGCCGTCGACGCGGAGCTCGCCCGCCAGGTGCCGGCCGCCAAGCACGCCGAGCGGATCGAGACGGCGCTGGTCTCCCCGCAGTCCGCGACCGTCCTGGTCCGCGACGTGGCCCAGGGGCTCGACGTCGTGAACGCCTACGCCGCGGAGCACCTCGAGATCCAGACCGCCGACGCGGACGCGGTCGCCGCCGGGGTCGAGAACGCCGGTGCGGTGTTCGTGGGCAGCTGGTCGCCGGTCTCGCTCGGCGACTATGCGGCCGGGTCCAACCACGTGCTGCCGACGGCGGGCTGCGCCTGCCACTCGTCCGGCCTCTCGGTGCGCTCGTTCTGCAAGAGCATGCAGGTCGTGTCGTACGCCGAGCCGGCCCTGCGCGAGATCGGCCCGAAGGTCGTGGTCCTCGCCGAGGCCGAGGACCTGCCCTCGCACGGCGCGGCGGTCTCGATCCGCCTCGACGCCCCCGAGGGGAGCGCGTCGTGACCGTTCCCGAGTGGCTGCCGATCCGCGACGACCTGCGCCCGTACGAGCCCTACGGCGCGCCGCAGCTCGACGTGCCGGTGCAGCTGAACGTCAACGAGAACCCGTACGGTCCCTCGAAGGCGACCGCCGACGACATCGCCGAGTCGCTGCGCGTGGTGGCGACCGACCTCAACCGCTACCCGGACCGCGAGGCGTGGGCGCTGCGGACGGCGCTCGCGTCGTACCTCGGGCACGGGCTCGGTCCCGAGGCCGTCTGGGCGGCCAACGGGTCCAACGAGGTCATGCAGCAGATCCTCCAGGCCTTCGGCGGCCCGGGACGCACGGCGGCGTCGTTCACCCCGACGTACTCGATGTATCCCGAGTACGCCCGCAACACCCACACCCGCTGGGTCACCGGGCGCCGTGCCGAGGACTTCACGTTCGACGTCGACGCGGCGCTGGCGCTGATCGCGGCGGAGCAGCCGGACGTGGTCCTGCTCGCCTCGCCCAACAACCCGACGGGGGAGTCGCTGACCCTCGACGCGGTACGCGCGATCTGCGAGGCCGCGCCGGGGATCGTGGTGCTCGACGAGGCGTACGCGGAGTTCCGCAGGCCGGACACGCCGACCGCGCTGTCGGTGCTCGGCGACTACCCGCGCCTGATCGTCACGCGCACCATGAGCAAGGCGTTCGCGTTCGCCGGCGGCCGCCTGGGCTACCTCGCGGCCGATCCCGCGATCGTGGACGCGCTGCGGATCGTCCGCCTCCCGTACCACCTCTCGGCGGTGACCCAGACCGTCGCGCTGGCGGCGTTGCGGCACGCCGACGAGATGCTCGCCCGGGTCGCCGACCTGCGCGAGACCCGCGACGAGACCGCGCGGTGGCTCCACGAGCAGGGCTTCGACGTGGTCGACTCCGACGCCAACTTCGTCCTGTTCGGGACCTTCGAGGACCGGCACGCGGTGTGGCAGGGCATCCTCGACCACGGCGTGCTGATCCGCGAGACCGGACCCGACGGCTGGCTGCGCGTGAGCGTCGGCACGCCGGAGGAGATGGCCGCGTTCCGCGACGCGCTCGTCGCGACCCTCGAGACCCTCCCGACCCGTCAGGCTGCGACCCAGGAGAAGGCATGACCACGATCGAGACCACCGGTCCGCGACGCGCCCGCGTCGAGCGCAAGACCTCGGAGTCGCACGTCGTGGTCGAGGTCGACCTCGACGGCACCGGGACGCACGACATCGCGACGGGCGTCGGCTTCTACGACCACATGCTGACCGCGCTGTCGCGCCACTCGCTGATCGACCTCACCGTGCGGTCCGAGGGCGACCTCCACATCGACGCGCACCACACCGTCGAGGACACCGCCATCTGCATCGGCGAGGCGATCCGCGCCGCGCTCGGCGACAAGGCGGGCATCCGCCGGTACGGCGACGCGCTCGTGCCGCTCGACGAGGCCCTCGCGCAAGCCGTGGTCGACGTGTCGGGGCGGCCGTACTTCGTCCACGCCGGTGAGCCCGAGTCGCAGGTGACGGTCGTGATCGGCGGCCAGTACAGCGGCTCGCTCACCCAGCACGTCCTCGAGTCGCTCGCGCACCACGCGGGGCTGACCATGCACGTCCGTCTCGTCTCCGGCCGCGACCCGCACCACATCGCGGAGGCGCAGTTCAAGGCGGTCGCGCGTGCGCTGCGCCAGGCGGTCGAGATCGACCCGCGGGAGACCGGCGTGCCGAGCACCAAGGGGGCGTTGTGAGCGCGCGAGCACAGAGGGTAGAGCGATGACGGCGGACGTCGCGGTCCTCGACTACGGGTCGGGCAACCTGCGCTCGGCCGTGCGGGCGCTCGAACGCGCCGGCGCCGACGTGACGCTGACGGCGGACTTCGACACCGCGCTCGGCGCCCGGGGGCTCGTGGTGCCAGGCGTCGGAGCGTACGCCGCCTGCATGCGCGGGCTGAGGTCCGTGCGCGGCGAACAGGTCATCGGGCGGCGGCTCGCGGGAGGCCGGCCGGTCCTCGGGATCTGCGTGGGGATGCAGATCCTGTTCGAGACCGGGATCGAGCACGGCGTCACGACCGACGGGTGCGGCGAGTGGCCGGGCACCGTCGAGCGGATCGACGCCGACATCGTGCCGCACATGGGCTGGAACACGGTCGACGCCCCGGAGGGGACGACGCTCTTCGACGGGATCGCCGACGAGCGGTTCTACTTCGTGCACTCCTACGGCGTACGCCGCTGGGAGCTCGAGCAGCCCAACCCGGCGATGCCGGCGCGGGTCACCTGGACGTCGTACGGCGGGGACCGCTTCGTCGCGGCGGCGGAGAACGGCCCGCTCTCGGCCACGCAGTTCCACCCCGAGAAGTCCGGCGACGCCGGCGCCGCGCTGCTGCGCAACTGGGTCACGTCCCTGTCCTGAGCCCCGCGCGTGCGCCCAGAGTGGCGCGCGGTTGTGATCGGGGTGCGCGAAACCCTGCCCGGCGGTGCCGCGCGTCCCTAGCGTCGCGGGCATGTCGCCCGACTCGCCGTCCTCGTACGCCCGCCGCGACGTCCTCCGGCTCGGTGCCGGGGCCGCCGCCGCCCTGGTCGCCGCCCGCGCCGTCGGCGGCTCACCCGCCGCGGCCGTCACCGCACCGTCGGCGCCGGCCACCGCCGTACCGTCCGGACCGATCCTCAAGCCGCTCCCGACCGAGTGGTTCACGCCGTTCGGCACGAACGCGGAGATGCGTTGGGACTCGGTCGACCCGCGCCGCTACCTGACCGCACCGGAGCGGCTGTTCGTCCGCAACCACACGAGCACGCCGGTCATCGACGCCGCGACGTGGGAGCTGCGGATCCACGGCGACGGCCTGGCCGACCCGCGGACGGCCGAGCGCGCCCACGTGCTGACCTACCGCGACCTCCTGCGGCTCCCGGCACGCACCGCCACCACGGTGCTCGAGTGCACCGGCAACGGACGCAGCTTCTTCGCCACCCAGCAGGGGACGCCGGCCAGCGGGACGGCGTGGCAGCTCGGGGCGGTGGGGACGGTGCGGTGGACCGGCGTGCCGCTCTCGCTGGTGCTGCGGCGGCTCGGACTGCGCCGCGACGCCGTCGACGTCCAGGCCACGGGGCTCGACGCGCCGTACGTGAGCGGGGGAGTCGACTACGGAGCCGTCCGGCGCCCGTTCCCGGTCGCGAAGGCGGTCGACGACGCGCTGCTCGTGTACGCGATGAACGGGCGTCCGCTGCTGCCCGACCACGGATTCCCGGTACGGCTCCTGCTGCCCGGCTGGATCGGCATCGCGAGCATCAAGTGGCTCGGCGAGCTCGAGGTGTCCCGGTCCACGCTCACCTCGCCCTGGAACACCAAGTGGTACCGGATGACGGGGCCTGCGTATCCCGCCGACGCGCCGCCGCTGACGGTGACGCCGGTGAAGTCGGCGTTCGAGCTCGCGCGGGGCGCGGAGATCCCTGCGGGCCGGCGTACCGTCCTCACCGGACGCTCGTGGTCGGGCGCGGCGCCGGTCCGGCGGGTCGAGGTCAGCACCGACGGCGGCGAGACGTGGGGCGCGGCTCGGCTGGGCCGCCGCCGGGGCGAGGGCTGGACGCAGTGGTCGTACCCGTGGCGTCCTCGCGGGTCCGGCGAGCACGTCCTGCTCGCCCGGGCGACCGACGCTGCCGGCCGCACCCAGCCGGACGAGGTGCCCTTCAACGACGGCGGCTACTTCTTCTCCGCCGTCGTCCGGCACCCGGTCGCGGTCGCCTGAGCCCGGCCGTCCCGAGTCCTGGCCTCCGGCACCTCCGTCCGACCCGGTCAGTACGATCGAGGACGTGACCACGCTCGAGCTCCTCCCCGCCGTCGACGTCATCGAGGGACAGGCCGTCCAGCTCGTCCAGGGGGTGGCCGGCTCCGAGAAGACCTTCGGCGACGCCGTCTCGGCCGCGCTGCGCTGGCAGGAGGGTGGCTCGGAGTGGCTGCACCTCGTGGACCTCGACGCCGCGTTCGGGCGCGGCTCCAACGCCGAGCTCCTCGCGCAGATCGTCGACGCGGTGGACATGAAGGTCGAGATGTCGGGCGGCATCCGTGACGACGCCTCGCTCGACCGCGCGATGGCGACCGGCTGCCGCCGCGTCAACATCGGCACCGCCGCCCTCGAGAACCCCGACTGGTGCGCCAAGGCCATCGCGACGTACGGCGACCGGGTGGCCGTGGGCCTCGACGTCCGCGGCCGCACCCTCGCCGCGCGCGGGTGGACCCGCGAGGGCGGTGACCTGTACGAGGTGCTGGCACGGCTCGACTCCGAGGGATGCGCGCGCTACGTCGTCACCGACGTCAACAAGGACGGCATGCTGCAGGGCCCCAACCTCCAGCTGCTGCGCGACGTCTGCGCCGCCACGGATCGTCCGGTCGTCGCCTCCGGCGGCGTGACGACCCTCGACGACCTGCGCGCGATCGCCGGCCTCGTCGACGAGGGCGTCGAGGGCGCGATCATCGGCACCGCGCTGTACGCCGGCAACTTCACGCTCCCCGAGGCGCTCGCGGCCGTCTCCGACGCAGCCCAGGACAGCGCGAAGTGACGCTGGCGGTTCGCGTCATCCCCTGCCTCGACGTCGACGCGGGACGCGTCGTCAAGGGCGTCAACTTCGTCGACCTCCGCGACGCCGGCGATCCCGTCGAGATGGCCCGGGTGTACGACGCCGAGGGAGCCGACGAGCTGACCTTCCTCGACATCACCGCGTCCTCCGACGCCCGCGCCACGACGTTCGAGGTCGTCTCGCAGACCGCGGAGCAGGTCTTCATCCCGCTCACGGTCGGCGGCGGCATCCGCACCGTCGACGACGTCGACCGCCTGCTGCGCGCCGGGGCCGACAAGATCGGCGTCAACACCGCCGCGCTCCAGCGTCCCGAGCTGATCGCGGAGATCGCCGAGCGGTTCGGCAACCAGGTGCTCGTGCTGAGCGTCGACGCGCGCCGCGCCGCCGACCAGCCTTCCGGCTTCGAGGTCACGACCCACGGCGGCCGCCGCTCCGCCGGACGCGACGCGATCGCGTGGGTCCGCACGGCCACCGAGCTGGGGATCGGCGAGGTCCTCCTCAACTCGATGGACGCCGACGGCACGCGCGACGGGTTCGACCTGGAGATGATCCGGGCCGCCCGCGCCGTGACGCACGTGCCGGTGATCGCCAGCGGCGGCGCCGGCACCGCCGAGCACTTCTGCGAGGCGGTCGACGCCGGCGCGGACGCGCTGCTCGCCGCGAGCGTCTTCCACTTCGGCGTGCTCACGATCGGCGAGGTCAAGGACGCCCTGCGCGCCGCCGGGCACGTCGTACGGTGAGCACCGCCGTACGCCCCGCCCGCAGCGTGACGCGCCGCGGCTTCGGCATCATCGGCATCGGGGTCGCCGAGGAGAAGCGCCGGTTCGCGCTCGCGGTCCTCGGCTCCCTCGTCTACGGCGCGATGACCGTCGCCGACGCCTGGGTGCTCGGCTGGGCCACCGACCACGTGGTCGTCCCGTCCTTCCGTGACGGCGAGATCGCGACGGGTGCCGCGGTCGTCGCGTGCCTGCTCTTCCTGTCGGTCGCGCTCCTGCGGGCCTGGGGCGTGATCGTGCGCCGTCTCGTCGGCGGCATCGTCTACTACCGCCTCATGGCGTCGTACCGGCGCAAGGTCACCCGCCGCTACCTCGCCCTCCCGATGTCGTGGCACGCGCGCCACCCGACCGGCCAGCTGCTGTCGAACGCCAACGCCGACGTGGAGGCCACCTGGGCGGTCATGATGCCGCTCCCGATGGCGGTCGGCGTCGCCGCGATGCTGGTCACCGCGGTCGTGGCGATGCTCACCGCCGACATCGTGCTGACGATCGTCGGCCTGGTCGTGTTCCCCCTCCTCTTCACCGTCAACGTCGGCTACCAGCGCCTGCTGTCGCCCCGGGTCACCCGGGCGCAGGAGCTGCGGGGCCAGGTGAGCGCGGTGGCCCACGAGTCGTTCGACGGCGCCCTCGTCGTCAAGACGCTGGGCCGCGAGGAGGAGGAGACGGCGCGCTTCGCGGCCGTCACGGAGGAGCTGCGCGACGCCAACGTCGCCTCAGGCCGCATCCGTTCGGTGTTCGACCCGGTGATCGAGATGCTCCCCAACCTGGCCGTGCTGCTCGTCGTCGTGATCGGCGTCGAGCGCGTCATCGCCGGCGACATCGAGGCCGGGGCCGTGGTCCAGGTGGCCTACCTGTTCACCGTCGTGGGCTTCCCCGTGCGCGCGTTCGGCTGGGTGCTCGGGGAGCTGCCGCGCACCGTGGTCGGCTGGGACCGCATCCAGGCCGTGCTGCGCGCGACGGGCGACATGCCGTACGGGCGCGAGGTGCTGCCGGGCGACGGGGCGCTGCGCGTCGACGTCGATCAGGTGGCGTACGGGTACGACCCCCGTCGCCCCGTCCTCGACGACCTCAGCTTCACCTTGCAGCCGGGCACCGTCACCGCGGTCGTCGGGCTGACCGGCTCGGGCAAGAGCACGCTCGCCTCGCTCCTGGACCGCCTCGTCGACCCCGACGCCGGCACGGTCCGGCTCGACGGCACCGACATCGCGTCGCTGACCCACGACGCGCTCGCCGAGGCGGTCGCCCTGGTGCCGCAGCACACGTTCATCTTCGACGACACCGTCCGCGACAACATCACCCTCGGCACCGCCGTCGACGACGCGCAGCTGCGGGAGGTGCTCGAGCTGACGCAGGCGAGCGCGTTCGTCGACGCGCTCCCCGACGGCGTCGCCACGCAGCTCGGCGAACGCGGCACGACGCTCTCGGGAGGACAACGGCAGCGTCTGGCCCTCGCCCGTGCGCTGGTGCGCGACCCGCGTCTGCTCATCCTCGACGACGCCACGAGCGCGCTCGACCCCGACGTCGAGCAGCGCATCCTGTCTGCGCTCGCTCGGTCCACCGCCTCCGGCGAGGGCCCCACGGTGTTCGTCGTCGCCTATCGCAAGGCCACGATCGCCCTCGCCGACGAGGTGCTGTTCCTGCGGGACGGCCGCGTCGTCGACCGCGGGACGCACACGGAGCTCGTCGCGCGCTCCCCGGAGTACGCCGACATCGTGCAGGCCTACGACCACACACGGGAGGCACCGTGAGCACCCGGACGAGGGCGGTGGCTCCCGCGGAGGCGGTGACCGGCGTGGGAGGGCCCGGGACGCCGCGCGTCCGCGGGCTGGCCGTCATCCGCCGCGGGTTCGCGCTGTCGCCCGCACTCGCGAAGGGCCTGCCGTTCACCCTCCTGCTCGCCGCGCTCAGCACCGTCGGTGGCGCCGTCGTCCCCATCGTCGTCCAGGTCGCGATCGACCAGGGCCTCGCCGCCGAGAGCGGTCCCGACGAGAGCGTGGTCCTGCGGTGGAGCGCGCTGGCCGCGGTCATCGTGCTCCTGACCGCCGTCTGCGCGTGGGCCATGAAGGTCCGCCTGTTCACGGCGAGCGAGCGCGGGCTCGCCGACCTGCGGGTCAAGGCGTTCCGGCACGTGCACGACCTCTCGGTGCTCACCCAGAACCGCGAGCGTCGCGGCGCGCTGGTCTCGCGCGTGACCTCCGACATCGACCAGGTGTCGCTGTTCCTGCAGTTCAACGGGATCATGATCGTCACGAGCATCGGCCAGGTCGCGGTCGCGACGGTCATCATGGCGTTCTACAGCTGGCAGCTCACCCTCGTCGTCTGGGCGTGCTTCGTGCCGCTGGTGGTCACGCTGGTCGCGCTGCAGGGCCGCATGTCGCGGGCGTACGACCACGCGCGGGCCACCGTCGGCACGATGCTCGGCGTGATCGCGGAGCCGGTCGTCGGAGCGTCGGTGGTCCGCGCGTACGGCGTCGAGCGCCGCACCCAGCACCGCATCGACGACGCGATCGACGCCAACCTGCGGGCCAACGTGCGCGCGCAGCGGCTGGTCGCGGGCACGTTCGCCTCGGCGGGCGTCGCGGGCGGTCTCGCCAACGCCGCCGTGATCGTCGTCGGCGTCCTGCTCGGCGTGGCCGGCGACCTCACCCTCGGCGGCGTGATCGCGTTCGCGTTCCTCGTCTCGCTGTTCGTCGGCCCGGTCCAGACCGCGACGCAGGTCCTGACCGAGGCGCAGAACGCGATCTCCTCGTGGCGGCGCGTGATCGAGATCCTCGACACCCCGGCCGACGTCCGCGACCCGGGCGAGGGCGTCTCGCGGCTCCGCGACGGGGCGCTGGAGGTCGGCTTCGACCACGTGCGCTTCGCCTACCCCGGCGGGCCGGACGTGCTCCACGACGTCGACGTCACCATCCCGGCACGCCAGCGGGTCGCGGTGGTGGGCGAGACGGGCTCCGGCAAGAGCACCTTCGCCAAGCTCCTGACCCGCCTGTCGGACCCGAGCGACGGCACGGTCACCCTCGACGGCGTGGACCTGCGCGAGGTCGGCTTCGCGACCCTGCGGTCGCGCGTCGTGATGGTGCCGCAGGAGGGCTTCCTCTTCGACGCCTCGCTCGCCGAGAACCTCCGCTACGGCGACCTCGCGGCGACGCCGGAGCAGATGCGGGCGGCGTTCACCGCGCTCGGCCTCGACGACTGGTTCGCGACCCTGCCCGACGGGCTCGACACCCAGGTGGGGCAGCGCGGCGAGTCGCTGTCGGCAGGGGAGCGGCAGCTGGTCTCGCTGGTGCGGGCCTACCTCGCCGACCCCGACCTGCTCGTGCTCGACGAGGCGACGAGCGCCGTCGACCCGCAGACGGAGATGCGGGCGTCCCGCGCGCTCGAGCACCTCCTCGCCGGCCGCACCTCCGTGGTGATCGCCCACCGGCTCTCGACGGCCGAGGCCGCCGACCGGGTCCTCGTCTTCGACGCGGGCCGCCTCGTGGAGGACGGCCCGCACGCCCGTCTGGCCACCGCGGACGGCACGTACGCCCGCCTGCACGCCTCCTGGGTCGCGCAGGCTCACCTCGGGATCGAGGCCTCCCCGTCGCCCGACGGCGTCGACGACGCCGCTGGTGCGACCTGGGAGAATGGCTGGCGTGACTGACACCGCACGCCTCGACCCCGCGATCGCCGCTCGGCTCAAGCGCGACGCCGACGGACTCGTCCCTGCCGTCGTGCAGGAGGCCGACACCCACGAGGTGCTCATGGTGGGGTGGATGGACGACGAGGCGCTCCGCCGGACGCTGACGTCAGGACGGTCGACGTTCTGGAGCCGCAGCCGCCAGGAGTACTGGGTCAAGGGCGCGACCTCGGGCAACGTCCAGCACGTCCGCGAGGTCCGTCTCGACTGCGACGGAGACACCCTGCTCGTGAAGGTCGCCCAGACCGGGCCGGCCTGCCACACCGGCGCGCGGACCTGCTTCGACGCCGACGTCCTGCTCGAGCCGGGCCAGTGAGCCGTCGAGGCTACGGCCTGACCGTCCTGCTCGGTGTCGTCGGCGCCGCCGCGGCGTTCTTCGCCGCGTCGCAGCCGTGGTCCAAGGTCACGGTGGAGACCCAGGGCCTGGCGCGGGACGCGGTGTCGGTCAGCGGCAACGACGCGCTCCCGGTCGTGGGCGGTCTCGCCCTGGTCGCGCTCGCCGGCAGCGTCGCCGTCCTGGCGAGCGCCGGGCGGGTCCGCACCGGCGTCGGCCTCGTCGTGGCGCTCGCGTCGCTCGGTGCTGCGGTGGCGGTGGTGACCGGCGGTGACGCGGTGCACGACGCCCTCGTCTCCTCGCTGGCCGACTCGCCCGCGATGGCCGGCGACGCGGCGTTGCAGGAGCGGCTCGCCGACGAGGCGACGACGACGGCGTGGCGTTGGGCCTGCCTCGCGGCGCTGGTCGTGTCCGCGCTCGCGGGTGCGGCGGTCGTGCGCTGGGGGCGGCACTGGCCGTCGATGGGCCGGCGCTACGACTCGGTCGGGCAGCAGCGCGCCGAGGCCGACGACGACCCGTGGAAGGCTCTCGACCGCGGCGAGGACCCGACCGTCTAGGCTGAGCACGTCCCCCTGACGCTCGCCTGCGAGCACGACCCGTCGTAGAGAGGTTTCGCACGATGCATGGTTCCTCCCCGGCCGCTTGGACCGCGGTCGTCATCTGCCTGATCGGTTTCACCGTGGGCGGCGTGGCGCTGCTGATGGGCCCTGCCTGGGTGCTGTTCTGGATCGGCGTCGCGCTCGTCCTCGGCTCGGCCGTGGTCGCAAAGGTGATGTCCGCGGCGGGTCTCGGCGTCAAGGCGCACTGAGTCCGCGAGACTTCCCCCGTACGCGTCGAACGCCGGGCCCGCTCCGGCGACGAAGGGAGCCTCTCGTGTCCGACCAGCCGCCCTACCCGCCGCAGCAGCCGCAGCCCGGCCCGCCGCCGGGTCAGGGCCAGCCGCCGTACGGCCCGCCCCAGCAGCCGCCGTACGGCCCGCCTCAGCAGCCGCCCTACGGTCAGCAGCCCCCGCCGGGCTACGGCCAGCAGCCGCCGTACGGGCAGCAGCCTCCGCCCGGCTACGGCCAGCAGCCGCCGTACGGGCAGCAGCCGCCGCAGTACGGCCAGTACGGCGGGGGTGGCTACGCGCCGCTCCCGGAGTACCAGCCGCCGTCGCCGTACGCGAGCTGGCTGTCGCGTGCCGGTGCGCTCATCATCGACGGCCTGATCGCATCGCTCGTCACGCTCATCCCGGTGATCATCGGCGTCGTGATGGTCGCCAGCTCCACCGAGTCCGAGACCGACTCGTCCGGCTACACCACGACGAGCGAGGTCACGAACGGCGGCGTCTTCGCGGTCGGCCTGATCCTGATCATCCTCGGCGCCCTCGCGGGCCTCGCGGTCCAGATCTGGAACCAGGGCGTCCGCCAGGGCAAGGGCGGCCAGAGCCTCGGCAAGCAGATCCTCGGCATCACGGTGATCGAGATGAGCACCGGTCAGCCGCAGGGGGCGGGCAAGGGCGTGCTGCGCTGGCTGCTCCTCTACGTGCTGTCCAACCTGTGCTTCCTCGACCTACTGTGGCCGCTGTGGGACAAGAAGAAGCAGACGTGGCACGACATGATCGTCTCGTCGGTGGTCGTGAAGGCGTGACCGCTCCCGCGACGGCTCCGCCCGCGACCTCGGCCTGGCGCGCTCTGCGGACGCCGCTGGTCGTCGGCGCGGGCGGGCTCGCCCTCGCGTCCCTGCTCCATTTCCGCGACCCCAACGTGTCCGGGAGCTACGGGTTCTGCCCGTTCAAGCTCGTCACCGGGTGGGACTGCCCCGGGTGCGGGGGGTTGCGTGCCGTGCACGCGCTCACCGACCTCGACGTCGCGGTCGCGCTGTCGAGCAACGTGCTCGCGGTGCTGCTCGTCGCCACGCTCGCGGTCGCCTACCTCGCGTGGATCCCGCGCCGGCTGGCCGACCCGCGCGCGTCGATGATCGCGATCTCGTCGCGCACCGGCGTGGTGCTGATCGCGATCGGCTTCGTGTTCACGGTCGTCCGCAACACCCCGTGGGGGTCCTGGCTGGCTCCGTGACGCTCCCCCGCACGACGAAGGGCCCCTCACCGCAGCGCGGTGAGGGGCCCTCGTGCGTGCGTCAGGCGACGTCCGCGAGTCGCAGGATCAGGCCGACGACCCAGAGCACCACGGCGATGATGCCGATGATGAAACCGGCCTGGGCCATGCCGGCGCCGGTGAGACGGCCGTTCGACGCCGCGATCTCGTCCTTGGCCTGGCGACCGAGGACGATGCCGACGATGCCGAGCGGGCCACAGCACAGCCCGAGGATGCCGGTCACCAGGGCCCAGGTGGCCTTGGTCGAGTTCTTCGGCGGCTGCTGGCCGTACGGGTCACCGCCCGGAGGCGGGTTGTAGCCCGGAGGAGGGCCTCCGTAGCCGCCCGGCGGCGGGTCGTAGCTGGGGGGCTCGTTGCCCGGAGGCGTCGGGCCGCCGGGTGGGGGGTAGCTCATGTTGCTCCTTCATCAGGGGCTCGGGGTCCGCATTCTGCCGTACCGAGGGTTCGCACGCACCGACCCCTCGCCGTCGTCTCAGACGAAGAACAGCGGCAGGAACGTGGTGGTGACGGTGAACGCGAGGTAGAGCACCGACAGCACCACGCTGATGAGGCCGAGCACGAACCCCGCCTGGGCGAACCCCGCACCGCCGAGGCGCCCCCGGCTGTCGTTGACCTCACGCTTGGCGACCAGCCCGAGGACCAGACCGACCACGCCGACCGGGAAGCAGCACATGCCGATGCCCAGCAGGCCGCAGACGAACGCCCAGACGGCCTTCTGCGAGGTCGGCGGGACCGGGGGCCCGTACGGCGGCGGGTACGGCGGCGGGGAGGGCGGCGGCACGTACGGTGCGGGCGGCGGCGCCGACGCGGGCGTGTACGGCTCCGCCCCGAGCTCCGGCGGCGGCGCGCCGAAGCCGTACGGTGCCGGCTCGCCCTCGGGGCTCGGGGGAGTGGGGGGAGTCGTCACGCGTGTCCTCTCGCTCGGACGACCAGGGCGTCGTACCAGGTTCTGTGCGCGCATTCTGCCCGACCGCCGGCACGCGGTGAGGGGCCGGTGATCCGATGGACGCCGGGCTGGATACCCTGTGAAGGCAGTGCCGGTCACGTCGGGGAGCGTGCGCCGGCGTCCACGGGTGGGAAGGCAGGTCCGCGATGTCTGTTCTCGACGACATCCTTGCGGGGGTTCTCGAGGACCTCGAGGAGCGCATGGCGACCGTGCCGCTGGCCGACCTCAAGGAGCGTGCCGGCCGCCAGGATCCCGCGCTCGACCCGATGCCGGCGTTCCGCGCCGACGGCGTCTCGGTGATCGCCGAGGTCAAGCGTGCCAGCCCGTCCAAGGGCTCGCTGGCCGACATCAAGGACCCCGCCGCGCTCGCGGTCGACTACGCCGCCGGCGGTGCCGCGGCGATCTCGGTCCTGACCGAGCAGCGGCGCTTCTCGGGCAGCCTCGACGACCTGCGCGCCGTCCGTGCCCAGGTGGCGTGCCCCGTCCTGCGCAAGGACTTCATCACGACCTCCTACCAGCTGTGGGAGGCCCGCGCCGCCGGCGCCGACATGGCGCTGCTCATCGTCGCCGCTCTCGACCAGTCGGCGCTCGAGTCGTTGATCGAGCGGGCCCGCAGCATCGGGCTCACCCCGCTGGTCGAGGTGCACGACGAGGAGGAGGTCGAGCGGGCCGTCGCCGCCGGTGCCGACCTGGTGGGCGTCAACGCCCGCAACCTCAAGACGCTGGAGGTCGACCGGACCACCTTCGCGCGTCTCGCTCCGCGGATCCCCGACTCGGTCGTCAAGGTCGCCGAGTCCGGTGTTCGCGACACCAAGGACGTCATCGAGTACGCCCGCTCGGGCGCCCAGGTGGTGCTGGTCGGCGAGACCCTCGTGACCGGTGGCAACCCGCGCTCGACCGTGGCCGACCTGGTGGCGGCCGGGTCGCACCCCGCGCTGCAGCACCGATGGTGACCGGACCCGCTCCGGCCCCCGTCTCCCGTCGCACCGCGTGTTGACGCCACCTGCAAGGATCGCCCCATGAGCAGCTCCTCGGCCTCGGCCGGCACCCGCCCCACGACGCTCCCCGACGAGCACGGCCACTTCGGCCGTTTCGGCGGACGCTTCATGCCCGAGGCGCTCATCGCGCCTCTCGACGAGCTCGAGCGGGCCTGGCGCGAGGCCCAGGCGGACCCGACCTTCACCGGCGAGCTCGACCGGATGTTCCGGGAGTACGCCAACCTCCCGAGCCCGCTGTACGAGGCGACCCGCCTGTCGGAGCGGGCCGGAGCCCGGATCCTGCTCAAGCGCGAGGACCTCAACCACACCGGCGCGCACAAGATCCGCAACGTCCTCGGCCAGGCGCTGCTGACCCGCCGGATGGGCAAGCGGCGTGTGATCGCGGAGACCGGAGCGGGCCAGCACGGCGTCGCGACCGCCACCGCCTGCGCCTATCTCGACCTCGAGTGCGTCGTCTACATGGGCGAGGTCGACACCCAGCGGCAGGCGCTCAACGTCGCCCGGATGCAGATGCTCGGCGCGACCGTGGTCCCGGTGACCACCGGCAGCCGCACGCTGAAGGACGCGATCAACGAGGCGCTGCGCGACTGGGTGAGCACCGTCGACGAGACGCACTACCTGCTCGGGACCGCTGCGGGCGCCCACCCGTTCCCGGAGATGGTCCGGGACCTGACGCGCGGGATCGGCGACGAGGCCCGCGCACAGACGCTCGAGCGCACCGGGAGCCTGCCCGACGCTGCGGCCGCCTGTGTGGGCGGGGGTTCCAACGCGATCGGCCTGTTCGCGGGCTTCCTCGACGACGCCGACGTGCGGCTCTACGGCTTCGAGGCCGGAGGCGACGGCTTCGAGACCGGGCGGCACGCCGCGACGATCACGGCCGGCGACGTCGGCGTCCTGCACGGCACGCGGTCCTACCTCCTGCAGGACGAGGACGGTCAGACGATCGAGTCGCACTCGATCTCCGCGGGCCTCGACTACCCGGGTGTCGGCCCTGAGCACGCCTACCTCGCCGAGACAGGGCGGGCGGTCTACGAGCCGGTGACCGACGACGAGGCGATGGCGGCCTTCGACCTGCTCTGCAAGACGGAGGGCATCATCCCGGCGATCGAGTCCGCGCACGCGATCGCCGGCGCCCTGCGGATCGCGCCGCAGCTGGCCCAGGAGCTCGGCCGGACGCCGACGATCCTGGTCAACCTGTCGGGCCGCGGCGACAAGGACGCCCACACGGCCGCCGAGTACTTCGGCCTGCTCGCGGCGGAGGTCGACGCATGAGCCACCTGTCCGACGTCATGGGGCGCATCCGTGCCGAGGGCCGGCCCGCCCTCGTCGGCTACCTGCCGGCCGGTTTCCCCGACAAGCAGACCGCGATCGACGCGATGGTCGCCATGGTCGAGGGTGGGGTCGACGTCGTCGAGATCGGCCTCCCGTACTCCGACCCGGTGATGGACGGCCCCACCATCCAGAAGGCCGCCGACGCCGCGCTGCGCGCCGGCACCCGGGTCGCCGACGTCTTCGACACCGTGGAGGCCGTCGCCGCGACCGGCGCGCCGACCCTCGTGATGACCTACTGGAACCCGATCGAGCGGGTCGGTGTCGACGCGTTCTCCGCGCGCCTGGCCGCCGTCGGGGGAGCGGGCCTGATCACGCCGGACCTGATCCCTGACGAGGCCGGCGAGTGGCTGGCCGCGTCGGCGGAGCACGGGCTCGACCGGGTGTTCCTCGTCGCCCCGTCGTCGACCGACGCGCGGATCGCGATGACCGCGCAGGCATCCAGCGGCTTCCTGTACGCCACCTCCGTGATGGGGGTGACCGGGGCCCGGACGGCCACGAGCACCGCTGCGCCGGCGCTGGTCGAGCGCGTGCGTGCGGTGAGCGACATCCCGGTCGGCGTCGGGCTCGGGGTGAGCAACGGCGACCAGGCGGCCGAGGTCGGGCGCTTCGCCGACGCCGTGATCGTCGGCTCCGCACTCGTCGCCTGCCTGCTCCAGGCCGGCACGGACACGGCCGCGGGTGTGGCCGCCGTACGCCGTCTCGCCGAGGACCTGCGCGCGGGCGTCGAGCGCGCCCGTGCCGCCGCCCCGGCCTCACAAGAGGGAGCCCCCGCGTGATCCTCGCGTCCATCCCGAGCCCGTCGGAGTCGGTCTGGCACCTCGGGCCGTTCCCGCTGCGGGCCTACGCCTTCTGCATCATCGCGGGCGTCGTCGCCTCCATCTGGGTCGGCGACCGCCGTTTCCAGGCGCGGGGCGGCAAGCCCGGCGCGGTGGCGGACGTCGCCGTCTGGGCGATCCCGTTCGGTCTGGTCGGCGCGCGGCTCTACCACGTGCTGACCAACCCCGAGCTGTACTTCGGCGAGGGCCGCGAGGCGATCCGGGCGCTCTACATCTGGGAGGGCGGCCTCGGGATCTGGGGCGCCATCTCGCTGGGTGCGGTCGGTGCCTACATCGGCTGCCGGCGGCACGGCATCCGCTTCGCACCGTTCGCCGACGCGCTCGCTCCGGGCATCCTCCTCGGCCAGGCGATCGGCCGCTTCGGCAACTGGTTCAACCAGGAGCTCTTCGGCAGCCCGACGGACCTGCCGTGGGGTCTCGAGATCGACGCGGCCCACCGGCCCGCGGGCTTCGAGCAGTACGACACCTTCCACCCGACGTTCCTGTACGAGTCGATCTGGAACCTCGTCGGATTCTTCGTGCTGATCTGGGCCGACCGGCGGTTCCGTCTCGGTGGTGGCCGCGTCGTCGCCCTGTACGTCGCGATCTACACGCTCGGCCGCTTCTGGATCGAGGGCCTGCGGATCGACACGGCCCACGAGTTCCTCGGCCTGCGGCTCAACCAGTGGACGTCGATCGCGCTCTTCGCGGCCGCGGTCGCGCTCTTCGTGTGGCTGACCCGCACCGGCCGCGGCGAGCGGGAGACGGTCGTCCAGGTCGACCCGCGCGACGCGGACAGCGGTGGGACCGAGGGCGACGAGACGCCTGGTGCCGCGGAGGACGAGAGCGCGGACGCCGATGCTGACGCACCCTCGGACGACACGCCCTCGGCCGACCCCGACGACGGTGACGAGACCTCCCACCGGGCCTCCGGCGACGGTGAGGCAAGCCGTTCCTTGGATGACGGAGACGCTCCCCGGTCGTAGATTCGGGGTATGACCGAGGCCTCCATGCCCGACGGAGCCGCTGATCCGGCCGCGTACCCGCTGCCGGACCCCGACACCATCGGCGACGAGCATCCCGACGTCACCGGGGGTTGGCTGCGCCCGTCCGTCTTCGGTGCCTCGGACGGTCTGGTCTCCAACTTCGCCCTGATCATGGGCATGGCGGGCGGCACCAGCGACCCGACCCCGGTCATCATCGCCGGGTTCGCGGGCCTGGCTGCGGGAGCGTTCTCGATGGCCGTGGGGGAGTACACCTCGGTCGCCAGCCAGGTGGAGTTCGCGCGGGCCCAGGTCAAGCGCGAGCGCCGCGAGATCCTGCGCCACGACCTGCGCGAGCAGGCCGAGCTCGCCTCGATGTTCGTCGCCAAGGGGGTCGAGGAGGACGTCGCCCGGGAGGTGGCGCAGCAGATCCACTCCGACCCCGACAACGCCGTGCGGGTCCACGCCCGCGAGGAGCTCGGCGTCGACATCGCCGACCTCCCCTCCCCGATGCTCGCCGCGGTCTCGTCGTTCCTCTCCTTCGCGGTCGGAGCGCTGATCCCCCTCCTGCCGCTGATCCTCGGGATCACCTCGTTGGCCCCCACGATCGCCGTGTCCCTGCTCGCCCTGTTCGGCACCGGAGCCCTCGTCACCGCCATCACCGACCGGCCCTGGTGGTACGGCGGTCTGCGTCAGCTGGTCCTCGGCAGCGCTGCCGCAGGCCTGACCTTCCTGATCGGCAGCCTCGTCGGAGGCGTGGCCGCGTGAGCGCCGGACGTACCGAGGGGTCGTTGCCCGCAACAATCGTGTAACCTGAGCAAGCCATGTGAGGGCCAAGGTCGTCCCTTCGGTGTGGTTGTTCCCCCGCTGACGGACCGGCACTCTCGTTTTGAACAGCACCGTGCTCTGAACGGCACGGTCTGTGCGAGCTCCCCCTGTCCGCAGCGCCATAGCGAAGACGACGGGAGAAGAGCGGCATGCGCGGGATTCCCCCAGCTCAAGGTCTGTACTCCGGCGAGGACGAGCACGACGCCTGTGGCGTCGCGTTCGTGGCCACGCTGACCGGACAGGCCAGCCACGAGATCGTCGCGCAGGGCCTGACCGCCCTGCGCAACCTCGACCACCGCGGCGCCGTCGGCGCGGAGGTCGACTCCGGCGACGGTGCCGGCATCCTCATCCAGGTGCCTGACGCGTTCCTGCGTGACGTGGTCGACTTCGCGCTGCCCGAGGCGGGCGCGTACGCGGTCGGGATCGGCTTCCTGCCCGTGGAGGCCGAGGCCTCTGCGTCCGCCCGCGCCGCCATCGAGAGCCTCGCCGCCGAGGAGAGCCTCACCGTGCTGGGCTGGCGCGAGGTCCCGGTCAACCCCAGCATCCTCGGGGCGACGGCGCGCGGCGCGATGCCGTCGTTCGCGCAGCTCTTCGTCGCCGACGCCGAGGGCAGCCGGACCGGCATCGACCTCGACCGTCGTACCTTCGCGCTGCGCAAGCGCGCCGAGCACGAGCTCGACGTCTACTTCCCGTCGCTGTCGGCCCGCACGCTCACCTACAAGGGCATGCTCACGACGGACCAGCTCGACCACTTCTTCCCCGACCTCACCGACGCCCGGATCGCCTCGGCGCTGGCGGTCGTGCACAGCCGCTTCTCGACGAACACGTTCCCGAGCTGGCCGCTGGCGCACCCGTTCCGGTTCATCGCGCACAACGGCGAGATCAACACCGCCCGCGGCAACCGCAACTGGATGCGCGCCCGCGAGGCGCTGCTGGAGTCGGACCTGATCCCGGGCGACCTCCAGCGGCTCTTCCCGATCGTCGATCCCGAGGACTCCGACTCGGCGTCCTTCGACGAGGCCCTGGAGCTCCTGCACCTGGGCGGTCGCAGCCTCCCGCACGCGGTCATGATGATGATCCCGGAGGCGTGGGAGAACAACCCGGAGATGGACCCGAAGCTCCGCGCCTTCTACGAGTTCCACTCCACGATGATGGAGCCGTGGGACGGTCCCGCCTGCGTGGTCTTCACCGACGGCACCCAGATCGGCGCGGTCCTCGACCGCAACGGCCTCCGTCCGGGCCGCTTCTGGCAGACCGAGGACGGGCTCGTCGTCCTCGCCTCCGAGGCCGGTGTGCTCGACCTCGACCCGGCCACGATCGTGAGCAAGGGCCGTCTCGAGCCCGGGCAGATGTTCCTCCTCGACCTCGAGGAGAAGCGCGTCGTCGCCAACGAGGAGATCAAGAAGGACCTCGCGAGCGCCCACCCGTACGACGAGTGGCTGTACTCGGGCCTCGTCCGCTTCTCGGACCTGCCCGAGATCGAGCACGTCGTGCACACCCACGCGTCGGTGACCCGCCGTCAGCAGGTCTTCGGCTACACCGAGGAGGAGCTCCGCATCCTCGTCGCGCCGATGGCGCGCACCGGGGCGGAGCCGATCGGCTCGATGGGCACCGACACGCCGATCGCGGTGCTGTCGAACCGGTCGCGGCTGCTCTTCGACTACTTCAACCAGCTGTTCGCGCAGGTGACCAACCCGCCGCTCGACGCGATCCGCGAGGAGCTCGTCACCTCGTTGCTCAGCACCGTCGGCGCCGAGGGCAACCTGCTCGAGGCCACCCCGGCGTCGTGCCGTCAGCTGCAGATGTCGTTCCCGGTGATCACCAACGACGAGCTCGCCAAGATCCGTCACGTCAACCGGCACGGCAACATGCCGGGCCTGTCGACGTACGTCGTCCGCGGCCTGTACGACGTCGCTGGCGGTGCCGACGCGCTGCGCAAGCGCCTGGACGACCTGTGCCGGGAGGTGTCCGCGGCGATCGCCGACGGCGCCCGCATCATCGTGCTGTCGGACCGGCACGCCAACCACGAGCTGGCGCCGATCCCGTCGCTGCTGATGACCGGCGCGCTGCACCACCACCTCGTCCGCGAGAAGACCCGGACCCGCGTCGGCCTCCTGGTCGAGGCCGGGGACGTGCGCGAGGTCCACCACGTCGCGCTGCTGCTCGGCTTCGGCGCGTCGGCGGTCAACCCGTACCTCGCGCTCGAGACGGCCGAGGACCTGGCCCGCAACGCGGTCTACGTCGAGGGCGTCGCGCCCGAGAAGGCTGTGGCCAACCTCCGCTACGCCCTCGGCAAGGGCGTGCTCAAGGTGATGTCCAAGATGGGCGTCTCGACGGTCGCGTCGTACACCGGCGCCCAGATCTTCGAGGCCGTGGGCCTGTCCGCGGAGCTCGTCGACCGCTACTTCACGGGGACCACCTCGCGCCTGGGCGGCATCGACCTCGACGTCGTCGCCGAGGAGGTGCGCATCCGGCACGCCAAGGCGTACCCGACGGCCGGCATCTCGGCCTCGCGCCGCCAGCTCGACACCGGCGGCGAGTACCAGTGGCGTCGCGACGGTGCCGAGCACCTCTTCGACCCCGAGACGGTCTTCCGTCTCCAGCACTCGACGCGGGCCGGGCGCTACGACGTCTTCAAGCAGTACACCCAGCGCGTGGACGACCAGTCCGAGCGCCTGATGACGCTGCGCGGGCTCCTCAAGCTCAAGGAGGGTGTGCGCCCGCCGGTGCCGCTCGAGGAGGTCGAGCCGGTCTCGGAGATCGTCAAGCGGTTCTCCACCGGCGCGATGTCGTACGGGTCCATCAGCCAGGAGGCCCACGAGACCCTCGCCGTCGCGATGAACCGCCTCGGCGGCAAGTCCAACACCGGCGAGGGCGGCGAGGACCCGGAGCGTCTGTACGACCCCGAGCGCCGCAGCGCGATCAAGCAGGTCGCGTCGGGCCGGTTCGGCGTGACGTCGGAGTACCTCACGAACGCCGACGACATCCAGATCAAGATGGCGCAGGGCGCGAAGCCCGGCGAGGGTGGACAGCTGCCTGGTCCGAAGGTCTACCCGTGGGTCGCCCGTACGCGTCACTCGACGCCGGGTGTCGGCCTCATCTCGCCGCCGCCGCACCACGACATCTACTCGATCGAGGACCTCAAGCAGCTCATCCACGACCTCAAGAACGCGAACCCGTCCGCGCGGGTCCACGTCAAGCTGGTCGCGGAGGTCGGCGTCGGCACGGTCGCCGCAGGCGTCTCGAAGGCGCACGCGGACGTCGTGCTCATCTCGGGCAACGACGGAGGCACGGGTGCCTCCCCGCTGACGTCGCTCAAGCACGCCGGTGGTCCCTGGGAGCTCGGCCTCGCCGAGACCCAGCAGACGCTGCTGCTCAACGGGCTGCGCGACCGGATCGTGGTCCAGGCCGACGGCCAGCTCAAGACCGGCCGCGACGTGGTCGTCGCCGCGCTGCTCGGTGCGGAGGAGTTCGGCTTCGCGACCGCCCCGCTGGTCGTGTCGGGCTGCATCATGATGCGCGTCTGCCACCTCGACACCTGCCCGGTGGGCGTGGCCACCCAGAACCGCGACCTGCGCAAGAAGTTCTCGGGCAGGCCGGAGTTCGTCGTGAACTTCTTCGAGTACGTCGCGGAGGAGGTGCGCGAGTACCTCGCGGCCCTCGGCTTCCGCTCGATCGAGGAGGCCGTCGGCCACGCGGAGGTGCTCGACTCCCGTGAGGCGGTCGCGCACTGGAAGGCGAGCGGCCTCGACCTGACGCCGATCCTGCACGTGCCGGAGCTCCCCGAGGGCACGGCGCTGCACAACACCACCACGCAGGACCACGGCCTGGCGCGAGCGCTCGACAACGAGCTGATCGCGCTCTCGCGCGACGCGCTGGAGCGCGGCGAGCCGGTGCGGGCGCAGCTGGAGATCCGCAACGTCAACCGGACCGTCGGCACGATGCTCGGTCACGAGGTGACCAAGCGCTACCGCGGCGCGGGGCTGCCGGACGACACGATCGACATCACCTTCACCGGCTCGGCGGGGCAGTCGTTCGGCGCCTTCGTGCCGCGCGGCATCACGCTGCGTCTCGAGGGTGACGGCAACGACTACGTCGGCAAGGGCCTGTCCGGTGGCCGGCTCGTGATCCGTCCGCCGCGCGAGGCACGCTTCGTCGCCGAGGACCAGATCATCGCCGGCAACGTGATCGGCTACGGCGCGACCAGCGGCGAGATCTTCGTCCGCGGGCGCGCGGGCGAGCGGTTCTGCGTGCGCAACTCCGGCGCCACCGCCGTGGTGGAGGGCGTGGGCGACCATGCCTGCGAGTACATGACGGGCGGCCGTGTCGTCATCCTCGGCAGCACGGGACGCAACGTCGCGGCCGGCATGAGCGGCGGCGTCGCGTACGTCCTCGACCTCGACACCGAACTCGTCAACCGCGAGCTGGTCGAGGTGCACGAGGTCGGCCAGCCCGACGAGCTCAAGGCCCTGGTCACCCGGCACGCCGAGGAGACCGGTTCGGAGGTGGCGGCGAAGCTGCTGGCCGACTGGGAGGCCTCGCTGACGCGGTTCTCCGAGGTCATGCCGATGGACTACCGCAGGGTGCTGCAGGCGCGTGCCGCAGCCGAGGAGGCCGGTCTCGGCGAGGACGAGACCACCGCAGCGATGATGGAGGCAGCGATCCGTGGCTGATCCGAAGGGTTTCATGAAGACGCCGCGCGAGGTCGCGCAGCGCCGGCCGGTGGGCGACCGCATCCACGACTGGAAGGAGGTCTATCCCGGTACGCCGGGGCGGGCCCTCCTGCCGATCATCACCGAGCAGGCCGGACGCTGCATGGACTGCGGCATCCCGTTCTGCCACTCCGGGTGCCCGCTGGGCAACCTGATCCCGGAGTGGAACGACCTGGTCTGGCGTGACGACTGGGACGAGGCGCTGTCGCGGCTGCACGCGACGAACAACTTCCCGGAGTTCACCGGGCGCCTCTGCCCGGCCCCGTGCGAGACCGCCTGCGTCGTGGGCATCAACCGCGACGCGGTGACGATCAAGAACGTCGAGGTCTCGATCATCGACCGCGCCTGGGACGACGGTCGTGTCGTGCCCGAGCCCCCGGAGTGGCTGACCGGCAGGACCGTCGCCGTCATCGGGTCCGGTCCCGCGGGACTCGCGGTCGCCCAGCAGCTCACGCGTGCCGGCCACACCGTCGCCGTCTACGAGCGCGACGACCGTCCGGGCGGGCTGCTCCGCTACGGCATCCCCGAGTTCAAGATGGAGAAGTCCGTCCTCGACCGCCGCATCGAGCAGATGACGGCCGAGGGCACGGTCTTCCGCAACGGCGTGGCCGTCGGCGTCGACATCACCGGCGAGGAGCTCCGCGACCGCTACGACGCCGTCGTGCTCGCCACCGGTGCGACCGTGCGCCGCGACCTGCCCACGACCGGGCGGGAGCTCGGCGGGATCCACCAGGCGATGGAGTACCTGCCGCAGGCCAACCGCGTCGCGCTCGGTGAGACCGTCGACGGGCAGATCACCGCCGAGGGCAAGGACGTCGTCATCATCGGCGGCGGCGACACGGGCGCGGACTGCCTCGGCACCGCGATCCGTCAGCAGGCGCGCTCGATCACCCAGCTGGAGATCATGCCGCGGCCGTCGGAGGAGCGCCCCGGTCACCAGCCCTGGCCGACCTACCCGATGATCTACCGGGTCGCGTCCGCGCACGAGGAGGGCGGTGACCGTGTGTACGCGGTCTCGACCCAGGAGTTCCTCGGCGACGCCGACGGCAACGTCCGTGCGCTGCGCATGGTCGAGGTGGAGATGGTCGACGGTCGCTTCCAGGAGGTCGAGGGCAGTGTCCGCGAGATCCCGACGCAGCTGGTCCTGCTCGCGATGGGATTCACCGGTCCGGAGACCGACGGCGTGGTCTCGCAGCTCGGTGTGGGGCTCGACGAGCGCGGCAACGTCGCGCGCGACGCGTCGTACATGACCGACGTCGAGGGCGTGTTCGTCGCCGGCGACGCCGGACGCGGGCAGTCGCTGATCGTGTGGGCGCTCGCCGAGGGGCGCTCGTGCGCGGCCGGGGTGGACGCCTTCCTCAACGGCTCGACGAACCTCCCGTCGCCGATCCTGCCGACGGAGCGCCCGCTGGTCGTCTGACGGAGGAGACCTCGTGAACGGGCGGTGACCTCCTGGTCACCGCCCGTTCGTGTCCACTCTGCGAGAAATTTGCTTCCGAAACAACAAATATCGCGGGTCGGCTCGCGCTGCCCCCGTGAGGCGCTCTAGGGTTGTCTGGTGCGTAGAGCAAAGATCGTCTGCACCATCGGTCCCGCCGTCTGGTCGGAGGAGAAGATCCTCGAGCTGGCAAGAGCCGGCATGAACGTCGCCCGCCTCAACCTCAGCCACGGTGACCACGCGACCCACGAGCGTTCGTTCGCGTGGACCCGCAACGCCGCTGAGGTCCTGGGAGAGCCGATCGCCATCCTGGCCGACCTGCAGGGCCCCAAGATCCGGCTCGGACGGTTCGCGTCCGGTCCCGTGGCGCTCGCCGAGGGCGACACGTTCACCATCACCGTCGAGGACGTCCCCGGCGACGACAAGCGGTGCTCCACGACGTACGCGGGGCTCCCCGGCGACGTGAAGCCCGGCGACGTGATCCTCATCGACGACGGCAAGGTACGCCTGCGCGCGACGGAGGTCACCGAGACCGACGTGCTCACGGTGTGCGAGGTCCCCGGTGTCCTCAGCAACAACAAGGGCATCAACCTCCCCGGCGTCAACGTGAGCGTGCCGGCGCTGTCGGAGAAGGACCGCGACGACCTGCGCTGGGCGCTGCGCGCCGGGGTCGACTTCATCGCGCTGTCCTTCGTCCGCCGCGGCGCCGACGTCGACGACGTCCACGCGATCATGGACGAGGAGGGCGTCCGCCGCCCGGTCATCGCCAAGATCGAGAAGCCGCAGGCGGTCGAGAACCTCGACGAGATCATGGACGCCTTCGACGGCGTCATGGTCGCGCGCGGCGACCTGGGCGTCGAGCTGCCGCTCGAGGACGTGCCGGTCGTCCAGAAGCTGATCGTCGAGAAGGCGCGCCGCAACGCCAAGCCGGTCGTCGTCGCCACCCAGATGCTGGAGTCGATGATCTCCGCGCCCCGCCCGACCCGGGCCGAGGCCTCCGACGTCGCCAACGCGGTCCTGGACGGCGCGGACGCTGTCATGCTGTCGGGCGAGACCAGCGTGGGGGAGTTCCCCATGGAGACGGTCCGCACGATGGCCCGCATCGTCGAGAGCACCGAGGAGCACGGCCTGCCCCGGATGGCGGCGTACCACTGGGACCCGAAGACGCGCAGCGGCGTGATCGGGCGTGCGGCCGCCGGCGTCGCGCAGAGCGTCGGCGCGAAGTACCTGTGCGCGTTCACGACGTCGGGTGACAGCGCCCGCCGGATGACGCGCTACCGCTCGACGGTGCCGGTGCTGGCGTTCACGCCCGACCCGGTCGTCCGCAACCAGCTCGCGATGTCGTGGGGCGTCCAGACGTTCCTCGTCCCCGAGGTGGAGCACACCGACATGATGGTGCTGCAGGTCGACCGCGCGCTGCTCGAGATCGGGCAGTGCTCGGAGGGCGACGAGGTCGTGATCGTCGCCGGGAGCCCCCCGGGCATCCCCGGGTCGACCAACGCGCTGCGGGTCCACCGCATGGGCGACGCGATCAGGGGCGTCTCGCCGGCGTACACCACGCCGCTCGTCCGCGACTAGGACCCGTCCGCAGCCGCGAACCAGCCCGTACGACGAAGCCGGCCCGCTCCCGAGAGGGGAGCGGGCCGGCTTCGTCGTACGAGGCCTCAGGCCACGCCGAGGTAGGCCTCCTTGACCGCCGGGTCGGCGAGCAGCTCCGCGCCGGTGCCCGAACGCGTGATGCGCCCGGTCTCGAGCACGTACGCGCGGTCGGCGCGGCTGAGCGCCTGGTTCGCGTTCTGCTCCACCAGCAGCACCGTGATCCCCTGCTCGTTCACCTGCGAGATGATCGAGAAGATCTGCCGGATGAACTGCGGGGCCAGGCCCATCGAGGGCTCGTCGAGGAGCAGCACCTTCGGCCGGCCCATGAGGGCGCGCCCGATGGCGAGCATCTGCTGCTCACCGCCGGACAGCGTGCCGCCGGCCTGCGCCTCGCGCTCCTTGAGCCGCGGGAACAGGTCGAAGACCCGGTCGAAGCTCTCGTCGACCGTCTCGCGGTCCTTGAGGGCGTACGTCCCCATCTCGAGGTTCTCGCGGACCGTCATGGCGGGGAAGATCCCGCGCCCTTCGGGAGTCAGCGAGATGCCGCGCACGACGCGCTTGTGACCCGCGAGCTTGGAGATGTCCTCGCCCTCGAAGGTCACGCTGCCCGAGGACAGGCTGAGCAGCCCGGCCAGCGCGCGCATCGTCGTGGTCTTGCCGGCACCGTTCGCGCCGATGAGGGTGACGATCTCGCCCTCGTCGACGGTCAGCGAGATGCCGTGCAGGGCCTGGATGCGTCCGTAGTGGACCGAGACGTCGTTGATCTCGAGCAACGCCACGTCAGTCTTCCTCTCCGAGGTAGGCGGCGATGACCGTCGGGTCGTTGCGGATGTCCTTCGGGAGCCCGTCGGCGATCTTCTTGCCGAACTCCAGGACCACGATCCGGTCGGTCACGCCCATGACGAGCCGCATGTCGTGCTCGATGAGCAGCACGGTGTAGCCGTCCGCGCGGATGGTCCGGATGAGCTGCATGAGCTCTTCCTTCTCCGCGGGGTTGAACCCGGCCGCAGGCTCGTCGAGGCACAGCAGCTTGGGATCGGTCGCGAGCGCACGGGCGATCTCGAGGCGGCGCTGGTAGCCGTACGGCAGGGCGCTCGCCTGGACCATCGCCTTGTCCGCGATGCCCACGAACTCCAGCAGCGCCATGCCACGGTCGATCGCCTCCTTCTCCTCGCGGTAGAGCCGCGGGGTCCGGAACAGCGATCCCCAGACGCCGACCTTGTGGCGGGCGTCGAGGCCGACCACGACGTTCTCCAGCGCCGTCATCTCGCCGAACAGGCGGACGTTCTGGAAGGTCCGGGCGATGCCCAGCCGCGTGATCTTGTGCTGCTTGCGACGACCGATCGCGTCGCCCTCGAGGAGGACCTGCCCTTCGGTCGGCCGGTAGACGCCCGTCATCGCGTTGAAGCAGGTCGTCTTGCCGGCGCCGTTGGGCCCGATCAGTCCCAGGATCTCGCCGCGCTTGATGTCGAACGTGACGTCGTCAAGCGCCGTCAGGCCGCCGAAGCGCATCGTGAGGTTCTGGATCTCGACGAGCTTGTCACCGACCTCGACCGCGATGTCGCGCTCCGCGGCGGCCATCTGGGCCACCTCGGAGTCCAGCGGCGGCGGCGCGTCCGGCTTGGGAGTCGCCGGCGGGGGAGCGGAGTGCTCGGTCACTGTCCGGTCTCCTTCGCAGCGGGGACGGGGGTCGAGGGCGCGTCGGCCAGGTTCGCGATCCGCTTGTGCGCTCGGCGTTCGAACGTGAGCAGGTGCGGACGCTTGCCGAAGAGACCCTGCGGCCGGAAGATCATCAGCACGACGAGCACGGCACCGAAGATGAGGTACTTGTACTCGGCGATCGCGGTGAACCGCAGCGGGATGTACGCGACGAGCGCCCCGCCGATGATCGCGCCGAACTTGTTGCCCTGGCCGCCGAGGACGACCGCCACGAGGAACATGATCGACATCTGCACGTCGAACCGCTGGTTGTTGACGAAGCCGATCTGGCCGGCCGCGATGGCTCCCGCGGAGCCACCGAGCGCGGCGCCGATGCCGAACGCCCACAGCTTGTAGCGGAACGTCGGCACGCCCATGATCTCGGCGGCGTCCTCGTCCTCGCGCAGGGCGATCCAGTTGCGGCCCACACGGCTGCGCTCGAGGTTGCCGAGCGCGATCATGATCACGATGATCACCGTGATCGTCATCCAGTACCACGGGGCACCCGCGCTGTTGGCGAAGATCGGGTTGCCGTCGGCGTTCTCGCCCGGCGGGCGGCCGACGTTCTGGAAGCCGACCTGACCCTTCAGCGCCGGGATGATCGTCGCCAGGAGGCGGATGATCTCGCCGAAGCCGAGCGTCACGATCGCGAGGTAGTCGCCTCGTAGCCGGAGCGTCGGGATGCCGAGGAGCACGCCGAACACCACCGTGACCATCGCCGCGAGCGGCAGGGTCAGGAGGTACGGGATGTGGACCATCGTCGAGTCAGGCGACGTCCACAGTGCGGCGACGTACGCGCCGACCGCGAAGAAGCCGACGTAGCCCAGGTCGAGCAGTCCGGCCTGGCCGACCACGACGTTGAGGCCGATCGCGACCAGGGCGTAGCGCGCCATCTCGGCGCACGCCAGCGGCCAGTTGTTGCCCGGCTCGGTGGTGATCAGCGGGATGTTGACCAGCGGCAGCACGAAGGCCGCCGCGACGGCGATCAGGAGGAAGCCCCACTGCCCGACGCGCGGGAGGTGGTTCCACCAGTCGGAGAGCGCCTGGAAGCGAGACGGCTTGGTCGTCTCGTCCAGCAGCTCGTCGGCGCGGGCCTGGGACTCCGAGGCTCCGCCCATCGGCGTACCGGTGCTCATGCCCTCACCTTTCCGAGGTTGCTGCCGAGGATGCCCTCCGGCCGGACCATCAGGACGACGATCAGGACCACGAAGCACACCACGTCGGTCCACTGCGCGCTGCCGAGCAGGATCTGGCCGTAGTTGCCGATCAAGCCGAGCAGCAGACCGCCGAGGAGCGCGCCCCGCACGTTGCCGATGCCGCCGAGGACGGCGGCGGTGAACGCCTTGACGCCGAGGACGAAGCCGCCGAGGTAGAGGACGCCCGACGGCACCTTCATCACGTAGAAGAGCGCGGCGACGCCGGCGAGCAGACCGCCGATGACGAACGTGCTGATGATGATGCGCTCACGGTTGACGCCCATCAGGGTGGCCGTGTCCGGGTCCTGCGCCACGGCGCGGATGCCGCGGCCGAGCTTGGTACGCCGGATGAACTGGTCGACGGCGATCATCATGACGATCGCCGCGGTCACGATGAGGATCGAGTCGAAGTAGATCAGCGTCCCGCCGATGTCGAAGATCGCCTTGTTCTCGAACATGATCACCGACGGCTCGGGGTTGGGCCCCCGCCAGACGAAGATCAGGTACTGGATGACGAACGACATGCCGATCGCCGAGATCAGGAAAACCAGTCTCGGCGCGCCTTTGACACGGAGCGGTTTGTAGGCGACCCGCTCGACGATGAACGCTGTTATCGCGGAGGCGAGCATGCCGAAGATGACGGCGAGCAAGAGGTTCGCCGCGATCTGGTACCAGGCGAGGTTGGGGACGGACGGGCCGAACCCGAGCGACGTCAGGGTGAAGACGATCGCGTACGCACCGACGATGAAGACCTCGGAGTGCGCGAAGTTGATGAGGTTGAGAACGCCGTACACGAGGGTGTAGCCGAGCGCGACGAGCGCGTAGATCCCGCCGAACGTGAGTCCGTCGACGGTCGCGCTCCAGAAGTTCGCACCCAGTGCATCCCAGTCGAGGGTGATCCACTGGTCCACTTGGGCTCCTTTTGGGAGTCGGAAGGGCAGCGAGGGGGTCCGTCTGGATCAGACGGACCCCCTCCGTTGGCAGCTTGGTCGTTACTCGATCACGCCGACCGAGACGATCGCGCCGTCCTGCACCTTGTAGCCGTAGACGGGAAGCTCCGTGAGCTCACCGGTCTCGTCCCACTTGAACTTCTTGCTGATGCCCTGGGCGTCGTAGTTCTTGACCCAGTCCTTCAGCTTCGCGCGGTCCTGGTTGCCGCCGTCGATGCCCGCGAGCAGGATCGTCGTGGCGTCGTAGCCCTCGACCGAGTACGTACCCGGCGCAGCGCCGTTGGAGACACCCTTGTAGGCGTCGGCGAAGCTGGTGATCAGCTCGCCCGGGATGCACGGGCAGGTGAAGTAGGCGTTGCTCGAGGCATCGCCGGCCTGGTCGATGAACTGCTGGTCCTTGACGCCGTCGGGGCCGATGAAGATGCCCTTGTAGCCCTTGCCGACCAGCTGCTGGTTGAACGGAGCCGCCTCGGCGTAGTAGCCCGAGTAGAACACCGCGTCCGGCTTCTCGGCGAGGATCTTGGAGATCGTCGCGGAGAAGTCCTTCTGACCCGTCGTCACCTTGTCGGTGCCGGCGAGGTTGTCGCCGAGCGCCTCGGTGGTCGAGGTGGCGAGGCCGATGCCGTAGTCGGAGTCGTCCTGGACGACGTAGACCTTGTCGGCACCGAGCTTCTCGGCGAGGACCGGGACGGCCGGGCCCTGGACGTTGTCGTTGCCCAGACCACGGAAGAACGTCGTCCAGCCGTTGGTCGTCAGCAGCGGGTTGGTCGCCGACGGCGTGATGTGGACGAGTCCGGCCTGCTCGAGGATGTTGCCGGTCGCCTTGGACTCACCGGAGAACGGCAGGCCGATGACGCCGATGATGTTCTCGTCGTTCGTCGCCTGGGTCACCGGGCCGGTGGCCTTGTTGGGGTCACCCTCGGTGTCGAACTTGCGCAGCTGGACCTGGCAGTTCGCGTTGTTCTCGTTGTGCTCGTTGATCGCGAGCTGAACACCGTTGAGGATGTTGATGCCCAGCTGGGCGTTCGGGCCGGTCTCGGCGCCGATGTAGGCGAGGGTCGTCGTCGCCGGGCACTCGGCGTTGCCGTCACCCGCGGGCTGGACGGCGTCCGAGGGCGCCTCGATTGCAGTCTGCACCTCGAGCTCGGGTGCAGCGTTGTTGTCGTCGCCGCTGTCACCGTCGTCGGTGTTGGCACAGCCCGCGAGGGCAAGGGCCAGCACCGCGGCGGCCGCGAGCGCCTTCGTGGAACGAGACACGGTGGTGTCCTCCGATTCGTCGTGGCCCGGCCCCGGATGTGTCCGGGGCGGACGTTTTGCGTCCCATGCAGTAACTGCATCGTTGTAGCACAGGGAAAGCCGCTCGAACCGTGAAGATTCCAAGCCGTTATGAAACGGTTGGAAACCCTTCCGACCCGGTTGTCCCGGTCAACGATCCTGTGCGACGTGGGAGCGTAGACGACCGATGTTGCACGAAGATTTCTCGGGGCGCCTCTGGAAGAGGGGTGAAGTGCCGGGTGCGGGACTCGAACCCGCACATCCTTTCGGACAGTGGTGTTTGAGACCACCGCGTCTACCATTCCGCCAACCCGGCTCGCGCCTCGGACCCCGACGGGCGCGGGATAACCTTCTCACGTGACTTCTGCGCAGAGCACCCCTGGTACGCCGTCCCCCGTCCGCCGCGTCGTCATCGCCGAGGACGAGGCGCTCATCCGTCTGGACCTCGCCGAGATGCTCGCGGAGGAGGGCGTCGAGGTGGTCGGTCAGGCCGCCGACGGCGAGCAGGCGGTCGCCCTCGCCGAGGAGCTGCGGCCCGACCTCGTCGTGATGGACGTCAAGATGCCGAAGCTCGACGGGATCTCGGCCGCCGAGCGGATCGCGTCCCAGCGGATCGCCCCCGTCGTCATGCTCACGGCGTTCAGCCAGCGCGAGCTCGTCGAGCGGGCGCGCGACGCCGGCGCCATGGCGTACCTCGTGAAGCCCTTCAGCAAGTCCGACCTCGTGCCGGCGATCGAGATGGCGGTCAGCCGCTTCGCCGAGATCGCCGCGCTGGAGGCCGAGGTCGCGGGCCTGGAGGACCGGCTGGAGACGCGCCGGGCCGTGGAGCGCGCCAAGGGGCTCCTGCAGGAGGCGCTGGGGATCTCCGAGCCGGCGGCGTTCCGCTGGATCCAGAAGACTGCGATGGACCTTCGCCTGCCGATGCGCGCCGTCGCCGAGGGCGTCGTCGAGCACGGTCCCGCACTCGGTGGCGCGACCGGTCCGGAGAGCGCGGCCGACCCGCAGTAGGGGAGCAGCCCCCCGCCAGAGCAGGATCGGCCAGAGCAGGATCGGTCAGCGCAGGACTCGGTCAGCGCAGCCAGATCACCGACTGCACGAGGAGCGGGGCGACCAGCAGCGCGGGGATCATGTCCCCGACCGCCACCGGGCGGATGTTGAGCAGCCGCAGCCCCACGCCCACGAGCAGGACGCCGCCGGTGGCGCTGAGGGCGACGACGTGCGGCTCGGGCACGAACGAGCCCATGACCGCGCCCAGCAGCGTGAAGCTGCCCTGGATCACGCCCACGGCGATCGCCGAGGCCATCACCCCGGCCCCGAGCGAGGCCGCGAAGGCGATCGACGCGAAGCCGTCGAGGGCGGACTTGAGCAGCAGCTGCTCCGCGCCGCCGCCGAGCCCGTCGGTGATCGAGCCGAGGATCGTGAGCGGACCGACGCAGAAGACGAGGGACGCGGTCACGAACCCCTCCACGAACCGCGCCCGGGCTCCTTCGTCACCGCTGCCTCCCAGCCGGGCCTGCAGCCAGCCTCCCGAGCTCTCGAGGCGGTGCTCGATCCGCAGCAGCGAGCCGACCACGCCGCCGATCACGACCGCCCCGAGGACGATGAGGACCGGCGCGCTGGGTCCGACCGCGTCGGAGAGGACCCGGTCGGTCACCGCGACGGCGGAGAGCCCCGCGATGAGGAGGGTGACGAGGCCGAGGCCGTCGGTGACCACCGCCCGCGTCCGCGCGGGGAGCCGGTTGCCTACCAGCAGGCCGATCCCCGAGCCGACGAGGACGGCGCCGACGTTGACGACCGTTCCTGCTCCGACGAACACGTCTCCCCTTCCCGGACCCACTGACAGCGAGGCCCGCCACGGCGTAGTGTTTCACCCCGAACTCGACACCAGGCCGCTCGGTTCGGGCCCCGCCCGCAGGAGCGTGACGTCGCGGGCTCGCGCTCGCGGGAGGAGGGGTGGTGGCACGTCTGCCGCTTGAGGTCCGTGAAGCCCGTCCCAGCGACGCCCGTGGCCTGATCGACCTCTGGTCCGCCTGCGTGGCGGACGGTGCCTCCCTCACCGACGCGACCCAGGTCGTCGCCGAGTGGGACGAGCCCTCCGAGGACGAGGCGACCGAGGCGCTCGGCCGCCTCGACGACTCCTCCTCACGGCGGCTCTGCGTCGCCGTGTTCGGCGACCGCGTGGTCGGGGCGATCCAGGTCGACCTCTCCGCGGCGACCCCGCTGCACCTCCGTACGGTCGTGGTCGTCAGCGAGCTGCACGTGCACCCCCGCTACCGCCGCAAGGGCATCGCGTGGTCGCTGATGAACGTCGCGGTGGACTGGGCGGAGCAGGTCGACTCGAGCCTGGTCTACGCGTGGGCGCCGTCGGCCTCGCGCGACGCCCACCGGTTCCTGACCCGCATCGGGTTCGGCCACTACGCGACCGTGCGCGCCGCCAAGGTGCGGGTCCTGAGGGCGCGCGCGGCCGGTCGTACGGCCGCCAGCCGCGGCACGGGGCGCCTGATCGCGGTGCGCCGCTCCCTGCGCCGTACCCACGACGCGCTGGCCCGGGCCGGCCTCCGCGACTGAGCCGTCACGCGACCTCGCCGCGGGCGTCGTCGGCCGCCCGAACGCTGTCGGCACGGCCCGTTAGAGTCGGTGCGTGGACTCGACCAGCACCGCTGACACCGCCACGGCCGACTCCGGCCGTCTGCTCCTCATCGACGGCCACTCGGTGGCCTACCGGGCCTTCTTCGCCCTGCCCGTGGAGAACTTCTCCACGACCACGGGGCAGCACACCAACGCGGTCTACGGGTTCACGTCGATGCTCATCAACGTCCTCCGCGACGAGCAGCCGACCCACCTCGCCGTCGCGTTCGACGTGTCGCGCCAGACCTTCCGCAGCGAGGAGTACGCGGGCTACAAGGCCAACCGCTCCAAGTCTCCGGAGGAGTTCAGCGGGCAGGTCGCGCTGGTCAAGGAGGTCCTCGACGCGCTGCACGTGACCTACCTCGAGCTGGAGGGCTACGAGGCCGACGACATCATCGGCACCCTCGCGACGCGGGCCGAGCAGGACGGCTTCGAGGTGCTGATCTGCACCGGCGACCGCGACGCCCTGCAGCTCGTCACCGACCGGACGACGGTGCTCTACCCGCGCAAGGGCGTCTCGGACCTGGCGCGCATGACCCCGCAGGCGGTCGAGGAGAAGTACGGCGTCCTTCCGGAGCGCTACCCCGACGTTGCCGCTCTCGTCGGTGAGACCAGCGACAACCTCCCGGGCGTGCCCGGCGTCGGCCCCAAGACCGCCGCGAAGTGGCTGGCCCAGTTCGACGGCCTCGAGGGCCTGGTCCGCGACGCCGACAAGGTCCCCGGCAAGGCCGGCCAGTCCTTCCGCGACCACCTCGGCGACGTGGTCCGCAACCGTCGCATCAACGCACTGGTCCGCGACCTCGACCTGCCGGTGACGACGGGCGACCTCGCCATGCAGCCGTGGGACCGCGACGCCGTGCACCGGGTCTTCGACGGCCTGGAGTTCCGGGTGCTGCGCGACCGGTTGTTCGAGACGCTCTCGACCGAGGAGCCAGAGGCCGAGGAGGGCTTCGAGGTCGCCGGCGAGGTGCTCGGCGAGGGCCAGGTCGGCCCGTGGCTGGCCGAGCACGCCCCGCCCGGGGTCCGCGTGGGCGTCCAGGTCAGCGGGTCGTGGGGCCGCGGCACCGGCCGCGTCGACGCCCTCGCGGTCGCGACCGCCGACGGCGCCGCCGCGTGGTGGGACGTCGCCGCGCTCACGCCCGAGGACGACACCGCGGTCGCGTCGTGGCTCGGCGACGCGGAGCGGCCGAAGGTGCTGCACGACGCGAAGGGGCCGATCCTCGCGCTCCGCGCCCAGGGCTGGGCGGTGGACGGGGTCGCCAGCGACACGGCGCTCGCGGCCTACCTCGCACGCCCCGACCAGCGCTCGTACGACCTGGAGGACCTTGCGCTGCGCTACCTCAAGCGCGAGCTGCGCGTGGAGGACCACGGCGACCAGCTGACGCTCGACGTCGCCGACGACGCCGCCGCGCAGGACGCGATGCTGCAGGCGGCCGCGGTCGTCGAGCTCGGGGCCGCCTTGGACGAGGAGCTCGACAAGCAGGGCGGCCGGACGCTGCTCGACACGGTCGAGCTGCCGCTGGTGCAGGTGCTGGCCGACATGGAGGAGGTCGGGGTCGCGGTCGACGGCGACGCGCTCGAGTCGCTCGAGGAGGAGTTCGCCACCCGCGTGCGCACCGCCGCCGACGAGGCGTACGCGGTGATCGGCAAGGAGATCAACCTCGGCTCGCCCAAGCAGCTGCAGGTGGTGCTCTTCGACGAGCTCGGGATGCCCAAGACCAAGCGCACCAAGACGGGCTACACGACCGACGCCGACGCGCTGCAGCAGCTCTACGTCAAGACCGAGCACCCGTTCCTGCTGCACATGCTGGAGCACCGCGACGCGACGCGGCTCCGGGTCACCGTCGAGGGGCTGCGCAAGACCGTCGCACCGGACGGGCGGATCCACACGACGTACAACCAGACCATCGCCGCGACCGGGCGCCTGAGCTCGGCCGACCCCAACCTCCAGAACATCCCGATCCGCACCGCCGCCGGACGCCGCATCCGGGAGGCGTTCGTCGTCGGCGAGGCGTTCGAGACGCTGCTGACGGCCGACTACAGCCAGATCGAGATGCGGATCATGGCCGACCTGTCCGAGGACCGGGGCATCATCGACGCCTTCAACTCCGGTGCCGACTTCCACACGATCACCGCGTCGCGGGTGTTCCAGGTCGAGCCCGACGCGATCGACGTCGGCATGCGGTCGCGCATCAAGGCGATGAACTACGGCCTCGCCTACGGGCTCTCGTCGTACGGCCTGAGCCAGCAGCTCGGGATCGAGACGCGCGAGGCGCAGGCGCTCATGGACGAGTACTTCGCGCAGTTCGGTGGCGTCCGCGACTACCTGCGCGGGGTGGTCGACAAGGCTCGGCGGACCGGGTTCACCGAGACGATCATGGGTCGCCGGCGCTATCTCCCCGACCTGACCAGCGACAACCGGCAGCGGCGCGAGATGGCCGAGCGGATGGCCCTGAACGCCCCCATCCAGGGGTCGGCCGCCGACATCATCAAGGTCGCGATGCTGGGCGTCCACCGCGCCCTGCGCGAGTCGGGCCTGGCGTCACGGCTGCTCCTCCAGGTCCACGACGAGCTCGTGCTCGAGGTCGCGGCAGGGGAGCGGGACGAGGTCGAGAAGCTGGTCCGGGCCGAGATGGCCGCGGCGGCGACCCTCGCGGTGCCGCTGGACGTCTCGGTCGGCGTGGGCCGGTCCTGGCACGAGGCCGGGCACTAGCCCGCCGGGCCGGTCCAACAGGCCGGTCCAACAGGCCGGCTCTCGCCGGGTCAGCCCGGTGCGCGGTTCGACAGCACCCAGGCCGCGATCGCGACCACGGCGGCCGTGACGACCATCGTGATCACGACACCGGCGACGTGCAGCGGCGCCAGCAGGATCACCGCGGCGGCGATCGCACTGGCGCTCCAGAGCACGGCCACGATGCCGTGCGAGCGGCGGGCGAGAGCGTCGAAGACGAGCAGCTGCACGATCGCGAGCAGCGACCCCTCGAGCGCGAAGAGCCAGAGCAGCGGCTCCACCTCCGCGTACTGCTTCCCCCCGACGAGCACGAGCGCGAGCCAGGGGAGCAGCGCCGTCGCTGCCGTCGCGCACAGGCCGACGAGCGCGACCGCGCCGGTCGCGAGCCGCCGCGCGCGCTCGGGTCGGGCGCGCGCGAGCCGCGGGAACGCGACGATCCCGACGAACTGGGGGAGGAAGAGCGCGGCCTTGGTCAGGATGAGTCCTGCCCCGTACAGGCCGCTGTCGTGCGGCGTCAGCGCCACGCGGGCGAGGAGCGCGTCGAGGTTGCTGAGGACGAGGTAGGCCAGCATGGCGTGGGACCCCGCCAGCACCTCCCACGCGTAGCTGCGCGCCCCGGACAGCCCGCCGGGACGGAGGAACCGTGCGCACACGATCACGGGCAGCCACGCACCGACCATGATCCCGGCGACCGCCGAGGTGGGGGTGGCGCTGATCGCCATCGCGGCGGTGCCGAAGACCACGCGGCCGACCCCGCTCATGATGTACACGGCCGACAGCGACGTCCAGCGGTGCTGTCCCTGGGTGATGCCCGCGAGCGCACCCATCAGCGTCAGCGGCACGACGGCGCCTCCGCACAGGACGACCGGCCACACCGAGTCGAGCTGCAGGATCTCGGCGAGCAGCGGACTGAGGACGACCAGCGCCACCCCGACCCCGACGCCCAGCGTCGCGGAGACCGCGGTCGCGGTGCCGGCCACACGGTCGGCGCTGGCCGGGTCGACCGCGATCCGGCGCGCCGTCGTCGTCTGGACTGCCAGCGACGCGACGTTCGCGACGAGGATGACGCCGAGCAGCGCGGTGAGCGCCCCGAAGGACGCCGGGATGAGCAGGCGCGCCGCGAGAAGGGTGAACGCGTAGGCCCCGACGTTCTGGATCGTCATCGCGACGGCGATCCGACCTCCGGCGCTGACGGCGGCAGGGGCGCGCGACGGTTCAGGAGGGGGCGCAGGCACGGACCCGATATAACCATGCGTGATGGAGCGACGTCGCGTGAGGAGCGCCTGGCCGTGGGTCATGGCGCTGCTGGTGTGCGCGCCGATGCTGGCGTGGGGCTACGTCCTGTCGTACGACATGGTGTTCGTCCCTCGGCTCGACGTGACGCGTCCGGACGTGTGGGGCCTCGGGTCGGCGATGCCGAGAGCGGTCCCGTCGGACGCGGTCGTCGCCGTCCTCAACCTGGTGATCCCAGGCTGGCTGCTGCAGAAGATCGTGCTCGTCGGCGTCTTCGTCGCGGCCGGCGCGGGGGCTGCGCGGATGCTCGAGCGCTTCGGGCTCGGTCCGCAGCTGGCCGGGACCACATGGTTCGTCTGGAATCCCTACGTGGCCGAGCGTCTTGTGATCGGGCACTGGCCGCTCCTGGTCGCCTACGCGGCGCTCCCGTGGCTCGTCGTCGTGTGCCTGCGGGTCCGGGCGGGGGAGCGGGTGCGGTGGTGGCGCTTGGTCCTTCCGCTCGCGGCGACCGCGCTGACCCCGGCGTCGGGCGTGATCGGCGCCGTCCTCGTGGCCTCGGTGTGCGGACGCCGCTGCGCACGGGCGCTCGGTCTGGCGCTCGTCCTGAACCTGCCCTGGATCGTCGCGGGGTTCGCGCACCCCGCCGTGGGGCGCAGCGACCCGGCGGGCGTCGAGGCGTTCGCGCTGCAGCCGGAGGCCGGGCTCGGACGCGTCGGCGCGGCGCTCAGCCTCGGCGGGATCTGGAACGTCGACGTCGTCCCCGACTCGCGCGACCTGCCCGCGGCCACGATCTTCTGCCTCGTGCTGTGGGCGGTGATGGCGGTCGGTGCCGTCGCGGCCTGGCGTCGCCCCCGACGACGGACGGTTCTCCTTGCGCTCGTGCCGGCCGCGGCGGTGGGCCTGGTGGTCGCGCTGCTCGGCGCCTTCGTCCCCGATCTCCTCGGGTGGGTCGTGGAGAACGTCCCCGGTGGCGGCCTGCTGCGCGACGGGGCCCGCTACCTCGCCCTGCTCGCCCCGTTGCAGGCGTACCTTGTCGCCTCCGGTGTGGAGGCGCTGACGACTCGGCTGCGAGAGCGCTTCGCCCGGTGGAGCGTCCTGGCGGTCGCGGTCCTGCTGCCGATCGCCGTGATGCCGGACCTTGCATGGGGTGCGGCGGGACGGCTCCAACCAGTCTCGTACCCGAAGGAGTGGGACCAGGCCCGTGAGGCGATCGCCGACAGCGACGCCGAGGGAGACCTGCTGGCCCTCCCGTTCAGCTCGTTCCGCGCTCCGGCCTGGAACGACGGGCGTGTCGTCCTGGACCCGGCCGGGCGCTACTTCCCACGGGAGACGGTGGTCAACGACGACCTCGTGATCTCCGGCCGGGTCGTCGCGGGGGAGGACCGCCGAGCCCAGGCCGTCGGGCGCGCCCTCGACTCGAGCGACCCGGTTGCCGGGCTGCGCGAGGAGGGGATCGGCCTCGTCGTGGTCGAGCTGGACGCGTTCGGCGCCGACGAGCTGGGGAGCCTGCTGGCTGCCCTGGATCCCGTGTTCACGGGCGACGAGCTGGCCGTGTACGCCGTGCCGGAGTGAGTTCGGCTCAGGCCGCGACGCCGAGGGCGAAGGTCACGAGCCAGATGAGCCCGATCGACTGCAGGACGCGGTCGCGGAGCACGATGTCCTCAGGCTCACCCGCGAGGCCACGGTCGATGTCGACGGAGTAGCGGAGCAGCCCCAGCACGAACGGGGCGATGGAGATGGCCTGCCACGGCACACCGGAGCTGGGCGAGATCTCGAAGGCCCAGAGGCTGTACGCGGTGATCGTGACGCCGGCCGCGAGCCCCCAGACGAAGCGCAGGTACGACTCGGAGTAGAGCTCGAGCGAGCGACGCGTCCCGGCGTGGCTGCCGAGAGCGTGGAACTCGGAGTAGCGCTTGCCCGCGACCATGAAGAGCGAGCCGAAGGCGGCGACGAGCAGGAACCACTGCGACAGCACGACACCGGTCGCGACGCCGCCCCCGACGGCGCGGAGCAGGAACCCCGACGCCACGACCGCGAGGTCGATCACCGCCATGTGCTTGAGCCACAGCGCGTACGACACCTGGAGGGCGGCGTAGATCGCGAGCGTCAGCCCGAGCCGCCAGTCGAGCGCGGTCCCGGCCCCGATCCCGACCGTGGCGAGGACTCCGCCGGCGAGCAGTGCGGTCGGTGGTGACACCTCGCCCGCGGCGATCGGGCGCATCGACTTCAGCGGGTGCCGCCTGTCCTCCTCCGCGTCGCAGACGTCGTTGACGAGGTAGACGGCGGCCGACACGAGGGTGAACGTCACGACGGCGAGAACGACGCGGACCAGGACCTCGGGCTCCGTCAGGACCCCCGCCGCCAGCGGTGCCGTGGCGACGATGAGGTTCTTCAGCCACTGGCGCGGCCGCATCGAGACGAGCAAGCCGGCTGCGGGCGTCCGTCGGGGTCGGTTGGGGCTCATGGTGCGGCTCACACTAGAGGATCGGGCCCTCGAGACGAGTTCTGCCGTGATGTTGGTCATCCGGCCCAACTGGCTGGTAACCTGGCCGCTCAGACTTCAGGAGGGATGAATCTCGTGGGTAGTTTCCTTGGCGGTGTGGCCGCCATCGTCGTCGGTGCCGGCCTCGGTGCGGCCACGGTCGTGGGCGTCGTCCAGACGCAGGCGGCCGACACCAACCCGACTCAGCCGACGACGCAGGTCGTCGACTACGGGTCCAACGGCTGACCGACCCCGCAACACTCACCGAGAAGGCTTCGCCAGGACGCTGGCGAAGCCTTCTCGCGTCTGCGCCCAGGTGAAGACCCGCGACTTCTCGTAGGCGCCCTTGCCCAGACGCTCGCGGTACTCGTGGTCGCTGAGCATCCGGCGGACCGCGTCCACGAAGTCGGGCCGCTCGTCGACGAGCTCGCCCGACTCACCGTCGTCGACGGACTCCTGGGTCCCGCCGGCCGACCGGTAGGCGATCGTGGGGGTCCCGTGCGAGCCGGCCTCGCCGACCACCAGACCCCAGCCCTCCTTCAGGGAGGGGAGCACCATGAGCCACGAGCTCGCGTAGACCTCGTGCTTGGTGCGCTCGTCGACGAACCCGGTGAAGACCACGCGGTCGGCGACGCCGCGCTTCTCGGCGTACGCACGCAGCTCTTCCTCCCACCAGCCGTCGCCGACGACGGTGAGCTCGAGGTCCGGCATCTCGGTCAGCTCGGCGACGGCGTCGATCGCGTGCTCGACCTGCTTGTGCGGGACGAGCCGGCCGACGACGCACATCGACGGGTGCTCGGAGCGGCGTGCGTGCGTGACCGGGCTCGGGTCGGTGCCGTTGTGGACGATCGAGATCCGGTCCGCGTCCACACCGAGGGCGACCAGCTCGTCGCGGGTCGCGGTCGAGACCGCGACGTAGCGCGAGCGCCGGTAGAGACGGGGGGCGAGCCGTGACTCGATCCACCAGCCGATGCGTCCCGTCAGACCCGGGTAGACGACCGGCCACTGCTCACGGTGCACGTGGTGGACGAGCACCACCACCGGCTTGCGGGTCGCGAGCCGGGTGAAGAAGGGGAGCCCGTTCTGGACGTCGACCACGACGTCGACGCGTCCGAACCGGCGCAGCAGCAGACCGAGGAACGCGAACGCGTACACGGCCATCTTGTCGCCGCGCCGCACGAAGCGGATGCCGTCGCGGACCTCGTCGCGGGGGGCGTTGTCGTGGGCGGCGCAGAACGCCGTCACCTTGTAGCCGCGCTCCACGAGCCCGAGCGCGACCTCCTCCACGAACCTCTCCGAGCCGCCGCCCTCAGGGTTGCGGGTGTCGCGCCAGTTGCAGATCAGCACGTGGCCCGAGGTGGTGTGGTGCAGCGACATGAAACTTGGTCTCCCTCCCAAGAGCGCCAAGGTTACCAGCGAGTTAGGTATGTCACGATGCCCTCAGGCTCGTCGGTTATCGTCGGCGCGTGACCGCACCGTCCCTCCCGGCCCCGTCGCGTCCGACCCTGGGTCGGTCGATCCGTCTGTTCCGCGCGCACCGCGTCGAGCAGACCGATCCCGACCACTTCTACGGGATGCTCGCGGCCGACTCGGTCGGTCAGCTCTCGCGGTACGGCGACCTCCGGGGTCAGCGGGTCCTCGACGTCGGCGGCGGTCCGGGGTACTTCGCGAGCGCGTTCCGTGACGCGGGCGCCACGTACACCCCCCTCGACTCCGACCTGGGCGAGCTGTCCGGTCTCGGCGACCCTGAGCCCGGGACGGTGATCGGGAGCGGGATGTCTCTCCCGTTCCGCGATGGTGCCTTCGACGTCACCTACTCCTCCAACGTGCTCGAGCACGTGCCCGAGCCCTGGACGATGGCCGACGAGATGCTCCGGGTGACGCGCCCGGGCGGTCTCGTGTTCCTCTCCTACACACTGTGGTTCGGACCGTGGGGCGGCCACGAGACGGCGCCGTGGCACTACCTCGGCGGCTACCGCGCCGCCGACCGCTACGCCCGGACTCACGGCAAGCGGCCCAAGAACGACTTCGGTACGTCGCTGTTCGCCGTCACCGCCGGCGCGGGGATGCGGTGGGCGCGGTCCCAGGACCAGGCGGAGGTGCTCGAGCTGATGCCGCGCTACCACCCGCGCTGGG
The DNA here is from genome assembly GCF_050632745.1 of Mumia spirodelae. Lineage (NCBI taxonomy): Bacteria > Bacillati > Actinomycetota > Actinomycetes > Propionibacteriales > Nocardioidaceae > Mumia > Mumia spirodelae. The sequence continues at coordinate 1,683,530 of NZ_JBODSD010000001.1, forward strand.
CGTGGTGGACCCTCCACGTACCCCTCCTGCGGGAGGTGACCACGTGGAACCTCGCGATCGTCCTGCGCAAACGCTGACGCGCGACGGAAGGCTGACCTGGCGGTTCCGCCTCGCCGCGGTCAGCCTCGGCCTGGTCGCCCTCGCGTTCGTCCAGACGCCGGGTCGGATCCTGACCGACACCAAGCTCGACCTCGTCATCGACCCGGGGGGCTTCCTCGGCCGTGCTCTGACGCTGTGGGACCCGGTCGGCGCGTTCGGGCAGGTCCAGAACCAGGCGTACGGCTACCTCTTCCCGATGGGGCCGTTCTTCCTGCTCGGCGACCTGGCTCGGCTCGAGCCGTGGGTGATCCAGCGCCTGTGGTGGTCGCTCCTCCTGGTCACGGCGTTCCTCGGCATCGTCAAGCTGGCGGGCGCGCTGCGGATCGGCGCGCCGTGGGCACGGATCGTCGCCGGGCTCGCCTACGCCCTGTCGCCGCGGATGCTGTCGGTCATCGGCCCGAGCTCCATCGAGGTCTGGCCGATGGCGCTGGCGCCGTGGGTCCTCGTCCCGCTCGTGATCGGGATGCGCCGGCACGACCCCCGTTGGATGGCGGCGCTGAGCGCGCTCGCGGTCGCCTGCGTCGGCGGCGTGAACGCGGTCGCGACATTCGCGGTGATCCCGCTCGGCGCGCTGTGGCTGCTCCTGGCGCCCGCGTCGCCGCGCCGCCGCTCGATGATGATCTGGTGGCCGGTGTTCGTGCTCCTCGGCACGCTCTGGTGGCTCGTACCGCTCTTCCTGCTGGGGGAGTACAGCCCGCCGTTCCTCGACTACATCGAGAGCGCCTCGACGACGACGTTCGCGGCGACCTTGTTCGACGCGCTCCGCGGAACCAGCAACTGGGTGCCGTACGTCGATGCCAACTCCGTCGCCGGGAACGACCTCCTGCGCTCGATCGGCCTGATCGTCAACGGCGCCGTGGTCGTCGCCCTGGGCATCGTCGGCGTCGCCCGGCGCGGGACGCCGCACCGTCGCTTCCTCCTGTGCGGCCTGGTCCTCGGCCTGGTGCTGCTGACCTTGGGACACACCGGCGTGGTCCACGGATGGGGCGCGGAGTCCGTCCAGCACGCGCTCGACGGCCTGCTCTCGCCGCTGCGCAACACCCACAAGTTCGACCTCGTGGTGCGGATCCCGCTCGTCCTGGGCCTCGCCGCCGTGCTGTCGGGGATCGGCGCCAAGGTGCGCGACGCCGACGGCGCGCGGACGCTGCGGACCGGCGTCGCGGTCCTGGGCGTCGCAGCCGTCGTGGGCGCGACGGTGCCGGCATGGACCGGCAACCTCGCCAACCGCGGGACCTTCGACAGCGTCCCGGGCTACTGGCGCGAGGCCGCGACCTGGCTCGACACGCACGACTCCGGTCAGCGGGCGTTGCTCGTGCCGGCGTCCGCGTTCGGTGACTACCTGTGGGGCAGGACCGGGGACGACGTCCTCCAACCGCTCGCCGACTCCCCGTGGGCGGTGCGCAACGCGATCCCGCTCGCTCCGGGTGGCAACATCCGCACGCTCGACGCGATCGAGCGACGGCTCGCTTCCGGCGAGGGGTCCGAAGGCCTCGCGCGCTTCTTGGAGCGGTCGGGCGTGCGCTACCTGGTGGTGCGCAACGACTTGTCGGGCGGCACCGAGCACACCGATCCCGAACGCGTCTACGCGACGCTCGCCGACACGCCGGGGGTGACCTCCGTGGCGCAGTTCGGTCCCACGATGGGCAGCCCGGCTGTCCTCACCGACGAGGACGGCGAGGACGTCCTGATCAAGGACGGCTGGCAGGCCGTGCGCCCAGCCGTCGAGATCTTCGCCGTCGGATCCTCGGGCCGCAGCCCGGTCTCCGTCCAGGACGCCGAGAGCACACCGGTCGTCGCCGGCGGTCCGGAGTCCCTCCTGACGCTCGACGAGCTGGGTGACCTCGGCGGCTCCGCGGTCCTGGCGGACGACCTCGTGGGCGAGGAGCGTCCCGAGCAGGTCGTCCTCACCGACGGGGCGCGTCGCCAGGAGGCGGCGTTCGGCCGGGCCGAGCAGAACCGTTCGGCGTCGCTCGCCGAGAACGAGCCGTACTCGCTCGACCGACCCGTGCACGACTACCGCGTCAGCCCGCACGAGCGCTTCGTCTCCGTGCCGCGCCTGGTGGGTGCGACGCGGCTCACCGCGTCCTCCTCGCAGTCGGACGCGGGTTCTCCGGGGCCTGTCGTGCCGGGTGAGCAGCCGTGGTCCGCCTTCGACGGCGACCCTCGGACGACCTGGCGGGCCGGGGCTGGTGACGCGGAGACGTCGTGGCTCGAGCTCGAGCTCGGCGGGCCGGCAGACGTCGACACGATCTCCGTGACGCTCGACCCGAGCGCCGAGCGGGCGCGTCGCCTGACCGTCCGTACCGACGCAGGCGAGGTTGCCGTCACGGCGCAGCCCGGGGTGGCGACGACCGTCGACCTGCCCGCGGGCGCGACGAGGAGCATCCGCGTGGCCGGCGCGGCCTCCGCGTTCGACCCGCTGGCGCTGACCGAGGTCGAGGTGCCGGGCCTCGAGGTGACGCGGCCGCTGGTGATGCCGCGCCTGCCGTCGGACTGGGGCGCCCCTGACGAGATCGTCATGACCGTCGACCAGGCGTACCGCTCGGGCTGTCTCGACGTCGAGGGCGCCACCCGCTGCGTGGCGGACCGCGAGGAGTGGGGCGAGGACGGTCGTGTGCTGGATCGCGAGCTCGAGCTCGGCGGCGACGCCTCGTACGACGTCCGTCTCGAGGTGGCCCCGGTCGGCGGTGCCGCCTTCGACGCGGCCGCCCAGCAGGGAAGACTCGCGGTCGCCGCTGCGAGCTCGTACCTGGTCGAGGACTCCCGCAACAGCGTGGTCCGCGCGATCGACGCGAACCCGGACACGGGCTGGGTCGCCTCCGCCGACGACACCGATCCGACGCTGACGCTGGCGTGGGTCGGTGAGCGCCGGGTCAGCCGGGTCGCCGTGACGACCCATCGCGACCTGTCCGCGTCCGAGCCGCGCGAGGCCCGGCTGGTGTTCCCCGACGGGACGGAGCGGGAGGTCACGTTCGTGGACGGCGTTGCGCAGTTCGCGCCGGTCCGCGCCCAGTCGGTCGAGATCCACTTCGGCGCCACGGACGAGCGCGAGGTCGTCGACGCCTTCGGCACCAGGACGCCCCTCCCCGTCGGTGTCAGCGAGATCCGGTTGCCGTCCCGCCGTGCCGTCTTCCCTCAACCGCCGCGCGCCGACGACCTCGTCGGGCGGTGCGGCAACGGGCCCGCGGTGGAGATCGACGGACGGCGCTTCGAGACGCGCGTGCGCACCTCGGGGGCCGACCTCCTCTCTGCACAGTCGTTCGCCGCTGAGATCTGCGGGATCCGCCAGGTCGACCTGACGGAGGGCAAGCACCGCGTCCGCATCGTCGGCAACGACGTCTTCCGTCCGCTCTCCCTGACGCTCGGCGGACTCGACGGTACGGCGGAGTCCACCGCGGCTACCCCGACCACGTGGGGACGGACGTCCAGGACCGTGCCGCTCGACGGGCGCTCGCCGTCGGACCGGCTGGTGACCGTCGCGGAGAACGGCAACGCCGGTTGGGACGCGCCCGCGGGCGCGACTCCCGTCCAGGTCAACGGGTGGCAGCAGGGCTGGGTCGTCGACGGCGACCAGGAGAAGCTGGCGCTGACCTACGCGCCCTCGACGCGCTACCGTGCCGCCCTGGTCTTCGGCGGCCTCACGTTCCTCGCGCTGCTCGCACTGACACTGCTCCGCCGCCGGGTGCGCTCGAGCCGACCGGAGGAGCGGCGGGGCAGGAGCTGGGGCGTGCTCGCCGGCGTCTGCGTCGCCGCGGGCCTGCTCGCCGGGACGGTCGGCGTGGCGGTCGCCGTCGTCGCGTGGCTCGTCGGCGGCGTGGTGAGAGCCCGTTCCGACGAGGCGATCGCTTGGCTGGCCGGCGCCCCGGTGCTCGTCGCGACGGTCGCGTACGCCGTACGGCCGTGGGGGACCGACACCGGCTGGGCCGGTGACATCGCGTGGCCTCAGCTGCTGGTCGTGGCCTCGCTCGGGCTGCTCTCCGCGGCCGTCGTGGGCGGAGTGCGCCTCCGGCCGACGTTGCGCAGGCGCAGGGCGGGCAGCTCGACCACGCGGTAGAGGACCTCGGAGACGAGCAGGCTGCCCACCAGCGTCAGCGCGAACAGCTCGAGACCCGGTGCCGAGAACAGCTCGTAGTCGCGCCACGTGAACACGAGGTGGAGCACCACGAGGTGGCAGCAGAAGAGGCTGTACGAGATGAAGCCCAGGTGCCGCAGCGCCGGGACGGACAGCACCCGCTGGAACGCCGTCGACGGCTCGGCGAAGATCGCCGGCAGGACGAGCAGGCCCGCGGCGACGGCGTACAGGACGTTCTTGACGACCGCCTCGGTCGCCGACGGAGGCTCGAGGAGCACCGGGCCCGCGACCGGCGTGCTCGCGACCAGCAGCACCGCGCCCGCGGCGAGCCACGCCGTCCACGGCGCGGCGGCGAGCCGCCGGACGAGGGTGGACCGCTCGATCTCGGCGACGGCGAAGGCGATGCCGACGCTGAACCAGCTGAGGTAGGAAGGCAGCCACTGGCCTGGCGAGGACAACCCACCGAGGACGTCGGTCCCGGAGAGCGCGACCCACACCCAGCTCAGCAGCGACAGGACGCCCAGCACGACCAGGAGGGCGACCGGTCGCCAGCGGCGACGGCACACCGTCCGCGCCAGCACCGCCATGCCGAGCGGCAGCAGGACGTAGAACGCCACCTCGGTGGACAGGCTCCACATCTGCGTGAGGCCCGGGGTGAGCTCGCCGCTGTAGAGACGCGTCAGCGTGAGGTTCTCCAGCCAGTCCGCAGGCGACGCGGTGTCGTTCTCCGGAAGGAGGGTGAGGGCGGCGACGACCGCGACCCAGTAGACGGGCAGGATGCGCAGGGCGCGGTGCCAGAAGTAGCGACCGGCGGGAGGGAGCGTACGGCGGGTCGCCTGGGCCGCGAGGTAGGGCTGGCTGAGCAGGAACCCGGAGAGCACGAAGAACACGGCGACGCCGAAGTCCATCCGCGCGGTGAGCGCGCCGAGCGTGCCCTCGCTGTAGAACCCCGCCCAGAACGCGACGTGGGTCGCGACGACCGCGACGGACGCGATGGCGCGCATCGTGTCGAGCGCGGGGTAGATCTTGCGGTGCTCCCGCTCGTCGGGACGGTCCTTCATCGCTCCATCGCTTCCAACGTCCCCACCGTCACTCGGTCCACGCACACGTTACGCCCCCCGGCGTCGATCGACACCGCGTCGATGCTGCCGACCGTCGGGAGGAACAGCGTGTGGAGCCCCCGCTCGAGGTGCACGCGGTACGCGTTGTCGCCGGCGGACACGGCGGCGTACCCGTCCTCGCCCGCCAGGTAGCCGATCGCCATCCAGAAGGGGTAGTCGAACGTCGCGCCCTCGAGCGGGATCGTGACGGCCTCGGCGCCGGCGAGCGAGTAGCCGCAGCCGTCGATGGGTCCGGGGACCGAGGCCACACCGGGGACCACGACCGCCTGGGACACGACCCCTTCGTCCGAGAGCATCATCAGGTCGTTCGCCACCCTCGGCGTCGTGAACCGGTCGCCGAGCGGCGCGAACATCCACGACGGGAGGTTGTAGGGGGTGTTGACGTTCCACATGACCTGGTCGGGGACCGGCACGTCGGCGAGCTCGGGCCGGTCGGTCTCCTCGATCGACGCGATCGCGGTCAGCCCGAAGTCCTTGGTGGCGTTGCCGTCGTGCCACGGACGGGCGTACGTGACCGACGACCACGTCGAGGCGGCGACGTACGCGACGAGCACGCCGACGACGAAGCCTCGTGCCAGCCGGAACGTCACCAGGGGCCGAGGGCGGCGTGCGGACGACTCGACCGCGCCCCGCAGCGGCATCATCGCGAGGGCCAGTGCGAGGGCGAGCACGCAGGTCGCGTCGGACAGGTAGCGTGCCTCGTTGCCGCTGATCGCGCCGAACGAGCCCGAGCGCCCGACGGCGATGATCCCGTAGCCCAGCAGGAGGTAGGGGATGGCGATGACCAGAGAGCGGAGGGCACGTACGCGGGTCGCGTACAGGTAGCCCCATCCCGCCACGACGGCCAGCCACGACAGGGTCACGAGGACCGTCGTGGGTGCGGTCACCGACCGAGGGCCGTCGTTGAGGAGCTCCCAGGACCACGACAGACCGCTCAGACCCGTCCCGAGCGTGTCGAACAGCATCGACTGCGCCAGTGCCGGGTAGTCGGTGTCGCCAGTCCCGGACTCGCGAGGCATGTGGAGGAAGTACATGACGAGGTACGCGGTGCCGAGCGCCGCGTACGTCAGCCAGCCCCAGAGGTAGCGGCGCACGACCGCAAGGAAGCGCCGACCGAGCGGGCCGCTGCCGAAGTAGAGGAGGGCGAGGAGGCCGAACACCATCGGCAGCGCGATCGCCTTGACGTAGAAGAGCATCCCGACGGCGCAGACGAGGGTCGCCAGCAGGGCGTAGCGGTAGCGCCGCGTCCGCAGGTAGGTGACGTGCGCGAGCACGCCCAGGAAGATGCAGCTGTGCAGCGGGATCTGGTTGATCATCGCCGCGTACCAGGTGAGGCTCGGGATGCTGAGGACGCTGAACAGGTAGAGCGTCAGCGGGACCAGGATCGCCGGACGGTCGCCGAAGAGCTTGCGCAGCATCCACCAGCAGCTCAGGCTCGCCAGCGCCTGGAGCACGATCGTCTGGAGCGCGGCGAGCCACCACGCGAACGGGCCGCCCCAGGTCACGACCTTGACCAGGACGAAGCTCAACGGCATGAAGTGGACGTTGTGCGGGCGCAGGTACCACGCGAGGTCGTCCTCGCCCCGCGCGATGTCGGTGAGGAACTGGAAGTCGTCCTCGAAGAACCAGCTGCCGCCGACGACCCAGGTCCGCAGCGCCAGCTGCACCACGATCAGCGCGAGAGCGACCGCGGTCACCTTCTGGGCGCGCGACAGGTCGGCGGGGATCCAGCCACGGACCGCCCGCTTGGTGTCCGCGGCAAGGGTGCTCACCGCAGGGAGTCTAGTCGCGGGGGTGCTCCCACCCGAGCCGTTCCCCGGTCTCTGCAGGCCTGGAGTGGCGGACTTTGCGGAATCGTTGTAGTCGTGCATGTCACCCGAGGGCTACTGACTGGTAGTGTCTCCCGCGTCTCAACGACTGTGAGGGAGTTCACGTGGGCAAGAAGACCGGGTTCGCCGCCGTCATCATCGGCGCGTTCCTCCTGGTGCTGGCCATCCTGGCCAAGACGTACGCGTACGACCAGCTGGCCGTCGTGCCGCTCGACCAGGTCTCGGAGACGGTCTCCAAGACCGCGGAGGGCGACGACGCCACCTACCTGAACGTGGCTGCTCCCGGCGGCCCGGCCATCGAGACCGGCCCGCTCGAGTCGCGGCGCCAGGTCGTCGGCCAGGTCGAGGCGAGCAAGGACGCCAGCGACGAGCTGGACGAGGACCTCGCGGTGTGGGACACCTTCTCCTACACGGCCCCTCCCGGCACCCCCGCCGACCAGGCGCTGAGCGGGACGCGCGACGTCGTCCCGTTCGACCGCCACACCGGCGAGACGGTCCGTTGGGCCGGCGCCAAGACGGAGAGCAACGGCGTCGAGATCGAGCCGTTCAGCTTCTTCGGCAACTACTTCAAGTTCCCGTTCAACACCCAGAAGGACGCGGTCGACTTCTGGGACGGCTCGCTCAAGAAGGCGGTGCCGGCGGAGTACGAGGGCACCGACGAGCTCGAGGGCCTGTCGGTCTACAAGTTCGTCCAGACGATCGAGCCGACCAAGATCGCGGAACAGCCCGTCCCGGGCAGCCTCGTCGGAGAGCCGGGCACGCCGACCGTCGTCGCCGACCGCATGTACTCCAACGTCCGCACCCTGTGGGTCGAGCCGGAGACCGGCGTCATCATCAAGGGCCAGGAGGAGCAGCTCGCGACGCTCGACGTCGAGGGTGAGGTCAAGGCGACGATCACCGACGCCAAGCTGGGCTACGACGACGAGACCGTCAAGGCGACCGTCGACGAGTACAAGACCAAGGCCTCGCTCCTCGGCATGGTGCGCACCACCATCCCGCTGGTCGGCGGGATCCTCGGTGGACTGCTCATCATCGGCGGTGCGATCCTCCTGCTCCGCGGGCGCCGCAGCGACGGCGCGACGCCGAAGCACGCGTCGACCGACTCCGACTCGCCGGCAGAGTCGACGGCCACGAGGGCCTGATCGCATCACGCCGCGTAGCCGGGCTGGCCTGACCGACAGCCTGGCTACGATGGCGTCGATGTCGACGACGAGCTTCGCCCCCAGCCCACGCGACGAGCGCGCACAGGATCTGTGCGCGCTCGTCGACGCTTCTCCGAGCCCCTTCCACCTCTGCGCGGAGGTGGCGCGCCGACTGCGTGCCGCCGGCTTCGCCGAGGTTCGCGAGACCGAGCCCTGGCCGACGGATCAGGGCCGCTACTTCCTGGTCCGTGGCGGCTCGGTGGTTGCGTGGTCCACGGAGTCCGCGACCGGTCCCGGGTCGGCGTTCCGCATCGTCGGTGGTCACACCGACTCGCCGAACCTCCGCGTCAAGCAGCACCACGACCGCACCAGCGCGGGATGGGAGACCCTCGCGCTGCAGCCGTACGGCGGGCCGCTGCTCAACTCCTGGCTCGACCGCGAGCTCGGCCTCTCCGGCCGGGTCACCGTCCGCCGCGACCGACGTGCGGAGCAGCTCCTCGTCCGTATCGACGAGCCCGTGCTGACCGTCCCGCAGCTGGCGATCCACCTCTCGGAGGACCGCAAGGGCGTCACCCTCGACCCGCAGCGCCACCTCGACGCGGTGTACGGGGTGGGGGAGGGCGCCGACCTCCTGGCCGACGTCGCCGAGCGGCTCGACGTGGAGCGTGACGCGCTCCTCGGGTGGGAGCTGATGACCCACGACCTGGTGCCGAGCCGCGTCTTCGGACGGAACGACGACCTGCTGGCCGCGCCGCGGCTGGACAACCAGACGACCTGCTGGGCGGGGACGAGGGCGCTCCTCGACGTCGTCGAGCGGGCGACCGAGGGTGTCGTGCCCGTCCTGGTGCTGTTCGACCACGAGGAGGTCGGCTCCACCTCCGACCGCGGCGCCGAGTCGGACCTGCTGGTCACCGTGCTCGAGCGGATCGTCCTGTCCGCCGGCGGCTCGCGGGACGACTACCACCGCGCGGTGGCGGGATCGGTGGTCGCGTCGGGCGACATGGCCCACGCGACGCACCCGAACTACGCCGACCGCCACGAGCCGTACCACCGGATCGTGCCCAACGGCGGTCCCGTCCTCAAGGTCCACCCCAACCTCCGCTACGCCACCGACGCCACCGGGACCGCCGCGTTCGCGCTCGCCTGCGAGCAGGCCGGCGTCCCGCTCCAGCGCTACGAGCACCGAGCCGACCTCCCGTGCGGGTCCACGGTCGGCCCCATGACCGCCGCCCGCACCGGCATCACGACCGTGGACGTCGGGGCTCCGCAGCTGGCGATGCACGCCGCCCGCGAGCTGATGGGCGCGAGCGACCCGGGGATGTACGCCGACGCGCTGGCCGCATTCCTCGCCCCGGCGCGCTAGCCGTCGGCGCAAGGGACCGACCCGCTCGATGACCCACGGCGGGGGGTGTGGTAGCCCGCGTTGACCGTGCGACGAGCCACCCCGTACCCTAGATGTGCGTTGTGGACTCGTACGGCCCCAGACCGAGCGGGTTCGTGCTCGCCCGTGTTCGGCCCCTGCTCAGCGACGATGTCGCACCTCAGCAGTCACCAGCACGCAGCGATCCAGGGTTCGCACCGTTCCGGCACGACTTCTATCCACCCATCGGAGCTCAATCCCATATGACGAGCAGCATCCAGGCAGCACCCGCGCCGCAGGTCGCTATCAACGACATCGGCACCGAGGAGGACTTCCTCGCAGCGGTCGACAAGACCATCAAGTACTTCAACGACGGTGACATCGTCGACGGCACCATCGTCAAGGTCGATCGGGACGAGGTCCTCCTCGACATCGGCTACAAGACCGAAGGTGTCATCCCCTCTCGGGAGCTGTCCATCAAGCACGACGTCGACCCCCACGAGGTCGTCTCGGTCGGCGACGCCGTCGAGGCCCTCGTCCTCCAGAAGGAGGACAAGGAGGGACGTCTGATCCTCTCGAAGAAGCGGGCGCAGTACGAGCGCGCCTGGGGCGACATCGAGAAGATCAAGGAGGAGGACGGCGTCGTCGAGGGCACCGTCATCGAGGTCGTCAAGGGCGGCCTGATCCTCGACATCGGGCTCCGCGGCTTCCTTCCCGCCTCGCTCGTCGAGATGCGGCGCGTCCGCGACCTGGCCCCGTACGTCGGTCAGAAGCTCGAGGCCAAGATCATCGAGCTCGACAAGAACCGCAACAACGTGGTCCTGTCCCGCCGTGCGTGGCTCGAGCAGACCCAGTCCGAGGTCCGCCAGAACTTCCTCACGCAGCTCCAGAAGGGCCAGATCCGCAAGGGTGTCGTGTCCTCCATCGTCAACTTCGGTGCGTTCGTCGATCTCGGCGGCGTGGACGGCCTCGTGCACGTCTCGGAGCTGTCGTGGAAGCACATCGACCACCCGAGCGAGGTCGTGCAGGTCGGCGACGAGGTCACGGTCGAGGTCCTGGACGTCGACATGGACCGCGAGCGCGTCTCGCTGTCGCTGAAGGCGACCCAGGAGGATCCGTGGCAGCACTTCGCCCGGACCCACCAGATCGGCCAGATCGTGCCGGGCAAGGTCACCAAGCTCGTCCCGTTCGGCGCGTTCGTCCGCGTCGAGGAGGGCATCGAGGGCCTGGTGCACATCTCCGAGCTGGCTGAGCGCCACGTGGAGATCCCCGAGCAGGTCGTCCAGGTCGGCGACTCGGTGATGGTGAAGATCATCGACATCGACCTCGAGCGTCGTCGCATCTCGCTGTCGCTGAAGCAGGCCAACGAGACCGAGGTCGCGCAGGACGCCGACGAGTTCGACCCCACGCTGTACGGCATGGCGTCGTCCTACGACGCGCAGGGCAACTACATCTACCCCGAGGGCTTCGACCCGGAGACCGGCGAGTGGCGCGAGGGGTACGACGAGCAGCGCGAGACCTGGGAGCGGCAGTACGCCGAGGCCCACGCCCGCTGGGAGGCCCACAAGAAGCAGATCGCGGACGCCGAGGTCGCGGCGCGCGAGGCCGGTCAGACCACGGGCGGGTCGTACTCGTCCGGCGGCTCGACGTCCTCGTCGTCCACCTCGCAGGACACCGGTCGTTCGACCGGCGGTGCTCTCGCCTCGGACGAGGCGCTGCAGGCGCTGCGCGACAAGCTCACCGGCGGCGAGTGACCACCCGTTCCCGCTGACGCGCTGCACGAGGCCCCTGCCCACTTGGGCGGGGGCCTCGTCGTGTCCCCGGACCGATAGGTAGCCTTTCCCCGTGCGCTTCATCCTCGACCCCAAGCCGGTCGACCCCGACCCCGTCGCCGATGTCGCGACTGCGCACGCGCTGCTTCGCCAGGCGTCGGCCGGCGAGATAGGTCCGACGGTGCGGATCAGCGTCCCGGGCACGCCGACGGCGGCGTTCGGTCGCTCGGACGTCCGGCGCCCTGGCTTCGCGTCGGCCGCCGCGGCGTGCCGCGCGCTCGGCTTCGCACCGATCGTCCGAGGCGCGGGCGGCCGGGTCGCGGCGTACACCGACAAGGCCCTCGTGATCGACCACGTGAGCCCGGACCCCGATCCCGGGACGGGCATGCGGGACCGGTTCCGCGACTACGGGGCGTTGCTCACGTCGGTGCTGGTGGATCTCGGGATCGACGCGCGGGTCGGCGCCGTGCCGGGGGAGTACTGCCCGGGGGAGTACAGCATCAACGCGCGCGGCGTCACCAAGCTGGTCGGCACGGCGCAGCGCGTGGTGCGGGGCGCGTGGCTGTTCAGCGCGATCATCGTGCTCGGCGACGGTCCCACGCTGCGTGCAGCCCTCCCGGTGGTGCACAACCGGCTGGAGCTTCCGTTCCAGCGGAGGTCGGTCGGCTCGGTGTTCGAGGAGGTGCCCGGGCTGGACGTGGACACGGTGGCGAGCACCCTGCTCCGGGCGTACGACCGCATGACCGCTGTCGAGGTGGTCCCGCTCGACGACGCGACGCGAGACCGTGCGGAGCAGCTGAAGGCCGACCACCGCGTCGCGCGCGACGTCGAGACGCGGCGGCCCGCGTGACACGGGTCGGACTGACCGGCGGGATCGGCGCCGGCAAGAGCGCGGTCACGGCGCTGCTGCGCGACCGCGGCGCCGTCGTGGTCGACGCGGACGTGCTGTCGCGCGAGGTCGTCGAGCCCGGCACCCCCGGGCTCGCCGCTGTCGTCGAGCGCTTCGGCGACCAGGTCCTCGGGCCGGACGGACGCCTGGACCGCCCGGCGCTGGGCGCGCTGGTCTTCGCCGACGCCGCCGCCCGACGCGATCTCGAAGGCATCATCCACCCCCTCGTACGCGCCCGCGCCGTCGAGCTGGAGGCGGCTGCCGGACCGGACGCCGTCGTGGTCCACGACGTGCCCCTGCTGGTGGAGACCGGACAGGCAGGGCGCTACGACGTCGTCGTGGTGGTCGACGCACCGGTGGACGTGCAGATCGAACGGCTGGTCTCGCAGCGCGGCATGACGCGGGCGGAGGCTGAGAGCCGGATCGGGGCGCAGGCCTCGCGCGACGAGCGCCTGGCGGCCGCCGACGTGGTCATCGACAACACCGGCTCGCTCGACGACCTCGAGCGTGAGGTCGATCGCCTGTGGGCCCGGCTGTCGAGCGGTGAGGCGGTCACACCCGGCGGCTAGCCTCGTGGGGCCTGCTTCGGGTGGCGGTGCCTGGCGGCTCGGGGTCTCGTGGAGGCATGACCGTCACACGATTCCAGGACCTGCCGCTGGCCGACCGTGACCGAGAGTGGGACGGAGCCGCGGCAGAGAAGCGGGTCCGCACCTGGGCGGGAGCGGAGGACGGGCCCAACGCGAAGTACCGGGACGCCCACCTCTGGTACGACGGAGACGCCCCGGACAACTTCACGTCCTACAAGCTTCTGGTGGCCGACGTCGTGGACGGACGCCTCCGCGCGGTGCCGCGGGGCATCATCGCTGCCGCCGGCGTTCTCGACGGCGCTCGGGGAGGCGTCGACATCCCGTCCGACGAGGCCGACCGCGCAAAGGCGCACCTCGCGCACTACTACGAGAAGATGGGCGACCAGCCGCCCTGGGAGGCCTGACGGCGCCGCGGCCCGACGTGCGTGCCGTGCACGGGAGATCAGACGACGACGGGCCGGTGCCCTCGACCTCGTCGGTCGAAGGGCACCGGCCCGTTCGTCGTCCCTTGCTCGCTGCGCCCCCGTCAGGCGGCGAGATCGGGATCGGCGATCTTGCGCAGGCGCTGGATCGCCTCCCGCTCGAGCTGGCGAACCCGCTCGGCGGAGATCCCGTGGCGCTTGCCGATGTCGGCAAGCTTGTGCTGACGGCCGTCAAGCAGGCCGTACCGGCAGCGGATGATGTCGGCCTCACGCTCGCCGAGGTGCTCCACCAGGCCCGACAGCCGGTCGCGCGACTCGGTGTCGAGGACCGCGTGGTCCGGGCCGGGCTGCGTCTCGCGGGCGACCAGGTCGCCGAGCGACGTGTCGCCGTCCTCGTCCACGGGGGAGTCGAGGCTGACGTGGTCGCGGCCCCACGAGATCAGGTCGAGCACGCGGTCGACCTCCATGCCCAGCTCCTCGGCGATCTCCGCCGGGTCGGGCTCGTAGCCGAGCTTGCGCTCCAGGTTGCGGCGCGCCGCACCGACCTGGTTGAGCTCCTCGACGACGTGGACGGGGAGGCGCACGACGCGGCCCTGCTGGGCGATGCCGCGGGTGATGGCCTGCCGGACCCACCACGTCGCGTACGTCGAGAACTTGAAGCCCTTGGCGTAGTCGAACTTCTCGACCGCACGGATGAGGCCCGTGTTGCCCTCCTGGACCAGGTCCAGCAGCGGCATCTGCGAGCGGCCGTACTTGCGGGCGATGGAGACGACCAGACGCAGGTTGGCGGTGATGAACTCGTCGAGAGCGCGGTCGCCCTCGGCGACCATCCACTCGAGCTCCTCCTGGGTGGCGGACTTGGGGGCGCCACCCTTCTTGCGCCCGACGCGCCCCTCGGCGAGGAGGCTCTTGGCGAAGAGTCCGGCTTCGATGGCCTTGCTCAGCTCGACCTCCCGAGCGGCGTCGAGCAGCGGAGTGCGCGAGATCTCGTCGAGGTACATCCCGACGCTGTCTCGTCCCTCGACGCGCTCGCGCACCTGAGTCGTTGCTGTCGTCACAAAGACCAGCTCCTTCGGATCGTTCTGGGTTCGATGGGTTTAACGCCATCGGCCGCCGGTCGATTCCGTCCGGCACTGGAAAAGACGAACGGAGCGTGCTAAAGGTGCCGGTCTCAGGTGTTTCTTAGCCCAGATCACATGTTTCGCGGGAAATCAGGGCTTCTTGACCTCCAGACGGGCCAGCACGAACGGGGCGTCGTGACGAACCTCACGCAGCTCCAGGTCAATGCGTCGAGGAAGCAGCGGCATCCCGGAACCGAGGGTCACGGGCGCGTAGGACACCTCGATCTCGTCCAGCAGGCCCGCGTCGGCCAGCTGCCCGGCGAGATCACCGCCGCCGACGACCCAGACGTCCTTGTCGCCGGCCGCCGCGACCATCTCCGCGTGGACAGCAGCGACGTCGCCCTGGGCGAAGCGGATGTCGGCTCCCGGCACGGCAGGCAGGTCACGGTGGGTCATGACCCAGGACGGCGTCGGGTAGGGCCACTTCTCCGGGTTCGTGAGGAGATCCTCGTTGTCGAGCAGCCACTGATAGGTGCTCGCCCCCATCAGCTGCGCCCCGAACCGCGTCGTGAGGCCCTCCATCTCGCCCTGCAGCTGCTCCGACACCGGTTGAGACAGCAGCCAGTCGAGCGAGTGGTCGGAGGTGGCCAGGAAACCGTCGAGGCTGCTCGCCGTGTAGTAGATCGTCCGCGTCATGCCGTCATCCTGCCGCGGCGGACTGACAGAGTCGTTCGACCGCACGCTCGTCCGGACGGCGGTGACGCGCAGGCTCGCTCAACCGGCGGCAGGCACGTGCGGCGCTCCTGCGGTGTCGATGATCCACGCGAGCTCGTACGCGCGCTCGCGCCACGACTCGTACCGTCCGCTCACGCCACCGTGCCCTGCGCTCATCTCCGTCTTGAGGATCACGTCCGCCTCGGCCATGGCGCGGAGCCGCGCCACCCACTTCGCGGGCTCGACGTAGAGCACGCGGGTGTCGTTGAGGCTCGTGATGGCGAGGATCTTGGGATAGGCCTGCGCCGTGACGTTCTCGTAGGGCGTGTAGGACTTCATGTAGGCGTAGACCTCGGGGTCGTGCAGCGGGTCGCCCCACTCGTCCCACTCGATCACCGTCAAGGGGAGCGAGGGGTCCAGGATCGAGGTCAGCGCGTCGACGAACGGGACGACGGCGAGGATGCCCGCGAAGTCGGCGGGTGCGTCGTTGGCGACGGCGCCCATCAGCAGACCTCCGGCGGAGCCGCCCTCCGCGACGAGACGCTCGTGCGAGGTCCACTGCTCGTCGACGAGGTGGCGCGCGCAGTCGACGAAGTCGGTGAAGGTGTTCTTCTTGTGGAGCAGGCGGCCGTCCTCGTACCAGCCGCGCCCCATCTCGCCGCCACCGCGCACGTGCGCGACGGCGAAGACGATGCCGCGGTCCAGGAGGGGCAGCCGGGTCACGCGGAAGGCGGGATCCATGCTGGACTCGTACGCGCCGTAGCCGTAGAGGAGCGCCGGAGCGCTGCCGTCGCGGACCACACCCTTGCGCGCGACGACCGAGATCGGCACGCGTGCGCCGTCGCGCGCGGTCGCCCAGACGCGGTGCTGCTCGTACGCGTCGGGGTCGTAGCCGCCGAGCACGGGCTGCTGCTTGCGCAGGATCAGCTCCTCGGACGCGACGACGTAGTCGTACACGGTCTCGGGCGTGACGAACGACGTGTAGCCGAGCCGGACCAGGGGCTGGTCCCACTCGGGGTTGGAGCCGACACCGCTGGTGAACAGCGGCTCGTCGAAGGAGATCGCGGCAGGCTCGCCGAGCGGGGCGCCGGGCCCCGCCTCGGGGTCGAGCCGGACGATCGCGACCTGGCTGAGCGCGTCGCGGCGCAGGCTGACCGCGACGAAGCCGGCGAACGCGTCGACGTCCTCGAGGCGGGTGTCGTCGCGGTGCGGGATCTCCGTACGCCAGTGCTCGGGCCCCGGCGTGGCGACCGGGGCGCTGGCGAGGGTGAAGTTGACCGCGCCGTCGTTGTGCAGCACGAGGAAGCGGTCCTCGCCGCCCATCACGACGTGCTCGATCGAGTACTCGACGCCCTCGCGGCGCGGAGCCACCACGCGGAAGTCGCCGGTGGGGTCGGTGGCGTCGAGGACCCGCACCTCGGTCGTGATCTTGGACCCGGAGGCGATCACGAGGAACCGGTCGCTGCGGGTGGCTCCGACGCCGGTGAAGTAGCGCTCGTCGGTCTCGTGGAAGACCAGCTCGTCGGCCTCGGCAGGGGTGCCGATCGTGTGCCGCCACACCTTGTCGGGACGCCATGCGTCGTCGACGGTCGAGTAGTAGAGGTGGCCCGCGTCGAAGGACCACGTCGCGCCGTACGACACGTCGGTGACCTCGTCGTCGAGCAGGTCGCCCGACCGCAGGTCCTTGACGCGCAGCGTGAACCGCTCGTCGCCCG
The DNA here is from genome assembly GCF_050632745.1 of Mumia spirodelae. NCBI lineage: Bacteria > Bacillati > Actinomycetota > Actinomycetes > Propionibacteriales > Nocardioidaceae > Mumia > Mumia spirodelae. Next base: position 1,700,313 of record NZ_JBODSD010000001.1, read on the forward strand.
CGGTGTCCACCGAGTAGGCGAGCAGGGAGCCGTCGCGGCTCACGGTGAGCGCCCCGAGGGCGAAGTAGTCGTGCCCCTCGGCCTCGGCGTTGCCGTCGAGCAGCACCTCCTCGCCCTCGACCGGGGTCGCGGAGTCGAGCTCGGGCGGCGTCCAGTCGTCCGGGCCGGCGACGGGGCAGCGGCAGTGGACGGCGTACTCGCGGCCCTCGAAGGTGCGCGCGTAGTACCACCAGGAGCCGCGGCGCACCGGCACCGACAGGTCGGTCTCCAGGACGCGGGACTTGATCTCGTCGAAGAGGCGGTCGCGCAGGGACGCGAGGTGCTCGGTGCGCTCGGCCGCGTACGCGTTCTCCGCCTCGAGGTAGGCACGGGTCTCCGCTGCGTCCTTGTCGCGGAGCCACTCGTAGTCGTCGACGACCTCGTCGCCGTGGTGGACCCTGACCTGCGGATGACGCGGCGCGACGGGCGGCCGCGGACCGGAAGACGTGCTCATGGCTCGACCGTACCGGGTCGCAGTGACGGGTCGTCCGCGTCGAACGTCCGGACCGGACCTGGCCCGGTGTCCCGGGTCTCGAAGCGCACCGTGACGCGGCCCAGCCCCGATCCCCACACCCAGCCGGGACCGTGCTCGTCGTGCACGACGTCGGCTCCGGGCGACCAGCGCGGACGGTCCCGGAGCGGACGGGGGACGGCACCGGCGGTGGGGACCGCGGAGACGTCGGAGGCGAGGGCGGCCGCACCGGTCCCCGGGGCGGCCGCCGCCGCGAGCTCCTCGTCGTCGGGCGTCTCGGCGTCGGCGACGAAGAGGTCGTCCTGCACCCAGTCCGCCATGCCGGAGACGCCGACGCCCAGCAGCCGGATGCCGGAGGACGTGTCGATCTCCGCGAGCAGCCCGGTCGCCGTCCGCGCGATGACGCGCGCGTCGTCGGTCGGGCCGGCGAGCGTCGCCGACCGGGTGTGGGTCTCGAAGTCGTGGTGGCGGATCTTGAGCGTGACCGTGCGGCCGGACATGCCGTTGCCGCGCAGCCGCTCCGAGACCCGGCGGCTCATCGTCGTGGCCACGTCGGCGAGCACGCGGGGGTCGGTGATGTCGGTCTCGAAGGTGTCCTCGACGCTGAGCGACTTGGTCTCGCGCTCGGCCACGACCTCGCGGTGGTCCTCGCCGCGGGCGAGCGCGTGCAACGAGGTGCCGTACGCGGTGCCGAGCAGCGACGTGAGCTCCGGGAGGTCGAGCGCGCGCAGCTCGGCGACGGTGTGGACGCCGATCCTCCGTAGTCGCTCGGCGGTGACGGGGCCGACGCCGGGGATCGTCCGGACGCCCAGCGGGTCCAGCGTGGTCAGCTCCGTGCCGGGCGCGATGACGTGGAGCCCGTCGGGCTTGGCCAGCTCGCTCGCGATCTTGGCGAGGAACTTCGAGGACGCGACGCCGACCGACGCCGTGAGGCCTCCGGTGCGCTCGGCGACGTCGGCGCGGACCCGCTCGGCGAGCGCGGTGACCCCGTCGAGGTCGAGGTGCCGCGACTCCTCCCCGGCGGCCAGGTCGACGAACGCCTCGTCGAGCGAGAGGGGCTCGACCAGCGGGGAGACCTCCCGCAGGCGCCCCATCACGATGCGGCTCGCCGCACGGTAGGCGTCGAAGCGCCCCGAGAGGTACGCCGCGTGCGGGCAGCGCGCCCGCGCCTCGGCGGTCCGCATGGCCGAGCGCACCCCGAAGACCCGTGCCTCGTACGACGCGGTGGACACGACGCCACGGTGGCCGAGACCGCCGACGACGACGGGCTTGCCGCGCAGCGACGGCTTGTCGCGCTGCTCGACGGCGGCGAAGAACGCGTCGAGGTCGAGGTGGAGGATGGTGGCCTGGCGGCGCATGGGTCCCATTCTGTCCTCGGGCGCGGACGTGCCCGGCGCCAGGCACCGCGGGTGGCACGCGGACCGGCGTGCCTGGTCGTCCACAGGGGCTGCCGGACGTTCGTCCACAGGCGGCCGATCGCGTGTCCCGGGCGCACGCGGAGGACCCACCCTCCCGGCATGACCGACGTGATGCGTGCCCGCACCCTGTCCGACCTGATCGCCGTGGTCCCGGTTCTGCTCGGATTCCACCCCCATGACTCGTTGGTGGCCGTGTGCCTCGACGGTCCCTCCTGCCGCGCCGGGTTCCGGTTGCGCGTGGACCTCCCGCCGGTGGAGCACGTGGAGGACGCGGCCGAGCAGCTCGTCGGCTACCTGCTGCTGCAGGAGCCCGACGCCGTCGCGCTCGTGGCGTACGCCGACGCGCACCGCGACGAGGACGCGCGCCGGCTCGCCGACGCGATGACCCAACGGCTGCGCGACCACGACGTGCTCGTCACGGACGCGGTCCGCTTCGACGGCGCACGCTACTTCTCCTACTCATGCGAGGATCCGTCGTGCTGCTCGCCGGAGGGCGTCCCGTGCGACGTCCGGACCTCGCCGCTGCTCGCCGAGGCGGTGTTCCGCGGGGTCGAGGTCCTGCCCGACCGCGACGGCCTCGTCCGCCGGTTCGCCCCGGTCGCCGGTCTGCTCCGCGCCGAGGCGGAGCGGGCGACCGCGGTGGAGGCCTCCGCGCTCGGGCGGCGACGGCTTCCCGGGCGGACCCAGCGCGACCCCGAGCTCCTCCAGCGGGGGCTCGACCGGGTCCGGCCGGTCGTCGACGCGTGGCTGTCGGCGGCGGACGCCGTGGCCGGCACCGGGCCCGCCCTGTCCGCAGCCGACAAGGCAGCGCTGTCGGTCTGGACGTCGCTCGTCGTGGTCCGCGACGTGCTCTGGGCAGGGATCACGCGCGACAACGCGCTCGAGAGCCTCGCGCTGTGGCGCGAGGTGGCCGTCAGCGCGGTGCGGCCCTTCGAGGCGGCGCCGTTGACGCTCGCCGCGTTCGCGGCATGGCTGGCCGGAGACGGGGCACAGGCACAGTGCGCTCTGGACCGGGTCCGCGAGGTTGCCCCGCGCTACTCGATGGCGGGGCTGGTGCAGACCGCGCTGAGCGGGTGCCTCGATCCCGCTCACTGGGAGGGCATGAGCACCGACGACATTCTGCGGACGGTGCCCGGCCTCTCTTAGTGTGGGGGTCGTCCGGACGCGACGACCACGCCGAGGAGGATGGCATGGGTCAAGAGGTCGACGAGCAGGTCTTCACCCGTGAGGACCGCACCGCGTTCCGGGAGAAGATCCGGCGGAGCCTGGACGTCTTCTCCCGCATGCTGCGCGACACGCGCTTCGACGCGTCGCGTCCGATGACCGGCGTCGAGATCGAGCTCAACCTCGTCGACGACGACGGCAACCCGGCGCTGCGCAATGAGGACGTCCTCACGGCGATCGCCGACGAGGACTTCCAGACCGAGCTCGGCCAGTTCAACATCGAGATCAACATCGATCCGCGCGCGCTCGACGGCGACGGGCTCAGGCACTACGAGGACACGATCCGCGACGATCTCAACCACGCGGAGGAGCGCGCACGGTCGGTCGACGCGCACCTGCTGATGATCGGGATCATGCCGACCCTCAAGGCCGGGCACATGACGCCGGCCACGATCTCGGCCAACCCTCGCTACGCCCTGCTCTCGGAGCAGGTCCTCGCGGCGCGGGGCGAGGACATCGCGATCTCGATCTCGGGGGAGGAGCGGCTCTCGACCACGTCGGAGTCGATCATGCCGGAGGCGGCCTGCACCAGCGTGCAGCTCCACCTCCAGGTCGGGCCGCCGGAGTTCGCGTCGTACTGGAACGCGTCCCAGGCCATCGCGTCCACCCAGCTCTCGCTCGGCGCCAACTCGCCGTTCCTGCTCGGCAAGCAGCTGTGGCACGAGACCCGGATCCCGCTCTTCGAGCAGGCGACCGACACCCGGTCCGAGGAGCTGAAGGCCCAGGGCGTCCGCCCGCGGGTGTGGTTCGGCGAGCGGTGGATCACCTCGATCTTCGACCTGTTCGAGGAGAACGTCCGCTACTTCCCTGCCCTGCTGCCGGTCCTCGACGACGAGGACCCGGAGGCCGTGCTCGCCGCCGGCGACCCGCCGTCGCTGTCCGAGCTGCGGCTGCACAACGGCACGATCTACCGGTGGAACCGTCCGATCTACGACGTGATCGGCGACCGCCCGCACCTGCGGGTCGAGAACCGCGTCCTGCCCGCAGGGCCGACGGTGGTCGACACGGTCGCGAACGCGGCGTACTACTTCGGGCTGGTCCGTGCGCTGGTCGACGCCGACCGTCCGCTGTGGACGCAGATGTCCTTCAGCGCCGCCGAGGAGAACTTCACGACCGCGGCCAAGGACGGCATCGGCGCGTCGATCTACTGGCCGGGGATCGGCACCGTCGGCGTCACCGAGCTCGTCCTGCGGCGCCTCCTGCCGATGGCCGCCGACGGTCTCGACTCGCTGGGGGTCGATCCCGCCGACCGCGACAAGTACCTCGGGATCATCGAGCAGCGGTGCCTCACCGGCCGCAACGGTGCGACCTGGCAGGTCGAGCGCTTCCGCACGCTGTACGAGCGGGCCGGCACCGACCGGGCGGAGGCGCTGCGGGCGATGACGCAGGACTACCGGGAGCGGATGCACTCCAACGAGCCGGTCCACACCTGGGACTGAGACGCCGGACGCCGCACCTGGCGCCTGCCCACCGTGCCGTCGGGGAGGCTCATCCACCCGGCGCGGGTGACGACCAGGAACGCGGCGGGCTCGCCGCGCGACCACGCCCGCCAGGCTGCGTACCAGGCGAGGTCGGCCTTCCTCGCCTCCGGTCGTCCCGTGCGCTCCCAGACCAGCATCGGCGCGCGGTGTCCCTCGCCGGGGCGGAGCGCCGCCGCGAGCCGCTCCACGACGTCGGCGCGCATCCACCCGTCGAGGCGCCGCGCGGCCCGTGCCGGCGAGGTCCACTGGCCGGCCAACGACGCGCGCGCGGCGTCGTACGTCCAGACCGACAGGCGCGGGTCGCCGTCCGGCGGGACGGCCCGCCGGACCCAGCGGTCCACGAGCCCGGCGACGAGTCGCGCGGCGGCGGCCGGAGGCATGCCGGCCAACGACTCGGGAACGGGGGAGGGGCGCAGGGTCATGGCTCCAGAGTGGGTCCTCGAGGTGGCGTGCGGACGAGGATGTCCACACACCGCGCCCGGGTTTTCGTCGCGCAGGGTGGGCCAGGTGTCGAGCGGCGCCGATCAGGGATACTGTCGGATCACCGTCGCAGCTATGGAGGTCGAGGATGGGCACGATCGTCGTGGGTTACGTCCCCAAGCCGGAGGGCCGTGCGGCTCTCGCGCGGGCCGTGGAGGAGGCGAAGCTTCGAGGCTCACACCTCGTCGTGGTCAACTCCCACCGTGGTGGTCGTGACTTCGACGACGAGGACGCCGTCCAGACCGAGGAGCAGCTCAAGGAGGTCCGCGAGCAGCTCGCCGACTCCGGCGTCGACGCCGAGGTCCGCCAGCTCGTGCGCGGCATGGACCCGGCAGACGACCTGATCAAGGTTGCCGACGAGTCCGGCGCCGACTTCATCATCATCGGGCTGCGCCGGAGGTCCCCGGTCGGCAAGCTCATCCTGGGCAGCAACGCCCAGCGCGTGCTTCTCGACGCCACCTGCCCGGTCCTCGCCGTCAAGGCCTGACGACGGGTCGTGGCGTCTCGCCGACGCCCCTCACGTAGGGTTCAAAAGTCGCGTTTCGGTCACGGTCCGCTTTCCTGGGCCAGGCGGTTCGTGGTTCGCCCCGAGCGCGTGGCACACTGGACGATGCCGCGGTTGACGGGAGGCCGGTTGACCGCGCCCTCGAACGCCTGCAGCGACCTTCGTGGTCCGAGCACCCCTAGGGAGTCACCTCGTGGTTTCAGCGCCCGATAGTCGAGCACGCAAGACGGTCGTCGCGGAGGCAGCAGCCGCCCGGACCTCGGTGAAGGCCTCGACCTCCCAGAGCGCGACCAAGAAGCCAGCAGCCAAGAAGGCTGCGCCGGCCAAGAAGGCCGCGGCGAAGAAGGCGCCCGCGAAGAAGACCGCGGCCAAGAAGACCGGCGAGGTCGACGTCACGGCCGGCGCGATCATCGTCGACGAGAACGGCAAGAAGGTCCTCCCGGACATCTCCGACTCGGAGTTCGAGAAGGATCTGAAGAACGATCCGACTCTCAAGGAGGACGAGGCGTCGGGCTTCACGATCTCGGCCGCCGACGACACCGACGAGCCGGAGCAGCAGGTCACCGTCGCCGGTGCGACCGCCGACCCGGTCAAGGACTACCTCAAGCAGATCGGCAAGGTCTCCCTGCTCAACGCCGGCCAGGAGGTCGAGCTGGCGAAGCGGATCGAGGCCGGCCTGTTCGCCGAGGAGAAGCTCGCCTCGGGCGGCAAGCTGTCCGACTCGGTGCGCGAGGAGCTCGAGTGGATCGTCGAGGACGGCCGCCGCGCCAAGAACCACCTCCTCGAGGCCAACCTCCGACTGGTCGTCTCGCTGGCCAAGCGCTACACCGGCCGCGGGATGCTGTTCCTGGACCTGATCCAGGAGGGCAACCTGGGCCTGATCCGTGCGGTCGAGAAGTTCGACTACACCAAGGGCTTCAAGTTCTCGACCTACGCGACGTGGTGGATCCGTCAGGCGATCACCCGCGCGATGGCCGACCAGGCCCGCACGATCCGCATCCCGGTCCACATGGTCGAGGTCATCAACAAGCTCGCCCGTGTCCAGCGCCAGATGCTGCAGGACCTGGGTCGCGAGCCCACTCCGGAGGAGCTCGCCAAGGAGCTCGACATGACCCCGGAGAAGGTCGTCGAGGTCCAGAAGTACGGCCGTGAGCCGATCAGCCTCCACACGCCGCTGGGCGAGGACGGCGACTCCGAGTTCGGCGACCTCATCGAGGACTCCGAGGCGATCGTCCCGGCCGACGCCGTCTCGTTCACGCTCCTGCAGGAGCAGCTCCACGCGGTCCTCGACACGCTCTCGGAGCGCGAGGCCGGCGTGGTCTCGATGCGCTTCGGTCTCACCGATGGGCAGCCCAAGACGCTCGACGAGATCGGCAAGGTCTACGGCGTCACGCGCGAGCGGATCCGCCAGATCGAGTCCAAGACGATGAGCAAGCTGCGTCACCCGTCGCGCTCGCAGGTGCTGCGGGACTACCTCGACTGAGCGCCGCCTCTGACACCGGCGACGAGCGCCGCGTACGGATCTCCGTACGCGGCGCTCGTGCGTCGCGGGACTGACGCGCGCGCGGAGCTGGGGCGGTTCTGGCTCCGGCGCGGCGGGTCCAGCCTGCCTGGCGTGTCAGCGCCCGACCTGCGACCAGTCGAGCAGCTTGAAGTTGGTCCCGACGCGCTCCTCGCCATCATCGCCGAGCGACGACGGCGCCTCCTCGCCGTCGTGGACGACGAGCAGACCGCGCGGGAACTCCCGTCCGAGCGGCGTCGTCACGACCGCGGCGCCGTCGCTGTGCTGGACGCCGTCGGTGCGCGTCGAGTCGGCGACCGCGAACGTGCTCAGGTGCTTCCAGCGGTGCCCGATCCGGAAGGTCGAGAAGGTGCTGTCGCCCTGGCTCGAGGCCACCAGCGTCAGCGCCCCGTCGCGCCCGTACGCGATCGTCAGGCCCTCCGCGTCTGCGGTGAGGTGGTGCCCGCTCGAGGGAGAGCTCCCGGTGACCGTGCACTCCTCGGTCTCCGGGTCGTACGTCGCGGGCGCGCCGAACTCGCGTACCCGCTCGACGAGCGTCGGGGTGCCCAGCGCCTTGCGGCCCAGGGGGATCCGCCAGATGCCGACGTCCTCCTGCGCGGCGTACAGGACGTCGTTGCGCACGTCCACGACCATCCCTTCGACCTGCGGGTCCTCGCCCGGCTCGCCGCACGGCGTCCAGGTGCCGCCCTCGTCGCGCCGGAACGTCGACGGGAGGGCGAGGTCGTCCACCGGGGCGTAGGAGACGGTTCCCTCCGCGGTGACGACGAGCCGGAAGAGGCCGAGGGTCGTCCGGTGGCGCTGGCTCACGACGACGTACGGCAGTCCGCCGGCGGGATCGGGTCGTACCGCCAGGCCGTAGCCGGTCGCCTGCTCCTCCACCGCCGCCTCGTCCGGCGCGAACAGTCGCGGAGCCGACGGGTCGGTGATGTCCCGCAGGACCGGGCGGCGGTCAGCGTTCGCGCCGCGCGCTCCGCTCGTACGAGGGCGGTCGGCGGAGCCGTCGATCGCGTAGAACCGCAGCCGGTCGCGCCCGCGGTCGGTGACCACGGCGACGTCGGTCGTCGCGCCGCGGAGCCTGACGCCCGCGGCGATGTCGACGTTGTTGAAGCGGCTCGACTCCAGGCCCTCGGCGGGGGCGGCGGGCGCGGCGACGTGCTGGACGAGGCGGCCGCGGAGGTCGTACGCGTCGAGGCCGCCGTTCTTGAGCGTGCCGAGGACGAGGCTGCGGGACCGGTCCTTCGGCGCGACCCAGATCGCGGGGTCGTCGGCGTCGGCGTTGCCGCCAGCGTCGTCGTCGAAGGCGGTCGGCGTCTCGGCGGTGGCGACGACGGCGCGGGGCGCGCCGACGGTGGGGGCGGGGGAGGCGGACGCCGGGAAGGCCGCGGCGCTGCAGACGGCGCCGAGGACCGCGGCCGTCGCGAGCGCCGCGGTCGCGCGTCGGGGTCGGGCGTGGAGGTGAACCACGTGAGGCTCCTGGGTTCGGGGACGTGGGCGGGTCAACCCTGGTGGCGCAGGGCGACGCGACGGTGTCCGGGACGTGGCCGGCGGGTGGCGGGTCGGTGACGTCGGACCGCAGACCGGTCTTGTCGTACGTCGATACGCTGAGGGCATGTCCACGACGAGCACGCCGGCCCGTCGGTCGTACCTGGGCCCCGCGATCCCGGTGCTCGTCCTGCTCGGCGTCATGTGGCTGCTGGAGCTCTTCGACGCGCTGCCCGGGGTCTTCCTGGACCAGCACGGCATCCGCCCCCGCGACACCGACGGGTTGTACGGAGTCGTGGCCGCCCCGTTCCTGCACGGCGGCTTCGACCACCTGATCGCCAACAGCACCGCGTTCCTCGTGCTGGGCATCCTGCTCGCGTACACGGCGCGGTCGCGCTTCTGGCCTGCGACGTTCGGCATCGTGCTCATCGGCGGGCTCGGGACGTGGCTCATCGGTGCGCCGTACACGGTCCACATCGGAGCCAGCGGGCTGATCTACGGCTACGCCGCGTTCCTCGTGGTGTGGGGCATCGTCACCCGCCGCCTGGTCGCGGTCCTCGTCGCGGTCGTGGTCGCGGTGATGTACGGCGGGATCGTCGGCGGCATCCTCCCGGGCCAGGCCGGCATCTCGTGGGAAGGGCACCTGATGGGTGCGCTCGCGGGCGTCGTGATGGCCTGGTGGCTGGGACGACGCGACAACCGCGAGCGGTCGCGGCGTCGTACGAGCACCTACTGAGGCGCGGCGTCCTGAGGCGCGGCGTCGCCCTGCGGTTCGTCCGCGTCTCCCTCGGGCCGGTGCTGCGACGCGGTGCCTTCGCGCTCGCGGTCGAGCAGCGTGAGCATGCGCGCGACGGTGCGTGACGCGTCGTCGAGGACGTGGTCGCTGCCGCGGCCGCGGGCGTACAGGAGTGCGGCGTCGACCACCTGCGCGAGCAGGTCGAGATCGTCGGTCGACGGCTCGGGGTGCTCGCTGCGGGTGATCACGGTCGCGAGCGCCCGCAGGAGGCGAGGGCGCGAGGCGGCCATCGTGTCGCGGAGGTCGGAGCTGCGCTGGGCGGCGAGCATCGGCTCGAGGCGGAGGGCGACGACGTCGTCGGCGACGTGAGGCGCGTACGCGACCTCGATGAGGAGCCGGGCGACCTCCGGCGCCTCTCGGAACCGCGGCTCGAGAGCGTCGGCACGGTCCTGCGCCGCGGTCGTGCGCTGGTGCTCCGCGGCCTCGACGGCGGCGGCGTACAGCTGGTCGCGCGAGTCGAAGTAGTACGAGGCGGTGCCCGCGGGGAGGCCGGCCGCCTTGGCGACGCCACGGAACGTGATCGCGTCCGGGCCCTCGTCGATGAGCAGTGATCCCGCGGCCTCCCGCAGTGTGTCGAGCCGCGCTGCGCTGCGGCTCTGGCGCGGCGCTCGTGCCGCCATCGGACCCTCCTGACGTCGTCCTGTCCTGCGTGGAATACCGTAGCGAGGCTCGAAGTTAATACGAGCGTATAAGTTTTCTCCTCGCACGTGTGGAAAGGGATGACGCGAGATGGTCCTCGCAGAGGGACTCAAGATCGACTGGGCGACGATGCCCACGTACAACACGATCATGGCCGTCGCGGTCGGCGCCGGTCTGATCGGACTGGTCTGGCTGGCGCGAGACTTCCTGAAGGATCCGGCCAGCATCAGCCCGTCGGGATGGGCGCTGAACTTCGGCGCGCTCGGCACGATCCTCACGATCACCGGCGCCCACATGACCCTGACGTGGCCGCTTGCGGCCGGCGGCTTCCCGTTCGACAACATCATCTTCGGCGAGACGAGCCTCGGCTTCGGCGTGCTGCTGCTGTTCGCGGCTCTCGGGCTCTGGCGTCGCGGTGAGGCGATCCTCGCGGCGGAGAACCCGCGCGAGGCCGTCAAGGCGCTGGTCAAGCCGATCGGCGTGTTCGTCTTCGGTCTGGGCCTCGGGCTGATCGCGATCGCGGTGGCCGGCATCAAGTACCAGCTGTTCGCCGCCCCGGCCGAGGAGCCGATCTCTGGCGCGTTCGCCGACTACCCGATGGTGGAGGCGACCTTCATGTCCGGGCTCATCGCCCTCGTCGGCATCGGCGCGGTGCTGTTCCCGTTCGCGATCAACCGGTTGAGCCGTGGCGTGCGTGCCGGCCGAGACTGGGTCGTCTCTGTCACCGGCTGGGTGTGGGGGATCGCGGGCGTCGCCTTCCTGCTGTTCGGGGCGATGAACTTCTTCACCCACATCGGGCTGATCGTCAACACGATGTGAGTCCCGTGAACCGCGGTGCCGTCTGAACGCCGTGCCGCACCTCGAAGCGCCTGTCCCGGATCCGGGCGGGCGCTTCGTCGTACGACGTGCGATCGCGAGGGTGTGCACCAGCTCGTTGCGGCTGCACCAGCTCATTGCCGGGTCGGTCGGTGCTCGCGGATCAGGTCGTGGAGGTGCGTCTCGACCGAGCTGAGCTCGATGCGTGGCCGTCGGTAGGCGATGAAGGCGGGCCCGCGACCGTCGCGGTGGTGGCGGCGGGCGGTGTAGGCGTGACCGGTCGGGGTGGTCCACGTGATCGTGTCGGGAACGCTGTCCGTGTCGTCGTCGGGGGCGCCGGCCGCCACGGAGGTGCGTACGGTCCAGCCCGGCGCTTCCTTCGCGAGGTTGTCGTGACGGCAGAGGCCTTGTGCATTGCCTCGCGAGGTGGCACCACCGCCGCTGTGGCGTGCGACGTGGTCGATGTCGGTGATGTCGCAGTCGCAGTAGGGGCGGAGGCACTGGCCGTCGGTCGCCCGGATCAACCGCGCGATCCGGGCCGGGAACCGCCTCCGGCGCTCGTCAGCGTCCCGCGGATCGCCGCGGTCGTCGGTGAAGAGCCGACGGATCCAGGTCGCGTCCCCGCCCGCGAGCCGACGGCACAGTGCAGCCGGGATCGGGCCGTAGCCGTCCAGGACGCCGGGGGTGTCCTCGGTGCCGAACAGCGTCTCCGGCCGCATGAGCAGACCGATCTCAGCGGCGATCCGCGTCGATGCACCGTCGGCCGTGTCGACCTGGACGCCCGTCAGGCCCTCGATCGCGAGATCGGCGGCGAGCTGCCGGGTGGTCCTGCCGAGGGCTTGGGTCCCGGCTGACTTCAGAGCGAACGTGTCGGTGTGGAGGCGCCGCCATGCGCCGACGATCTGCTCCGCCGGTCCGCGGACCGTGAGCTCGGCCATCGCGTCCGGCAGGCGGCGTAGCCGGACGTGGCGCGTCGCCCGCGCGGCCTCGGCGCGGGCTGCGCCGGCCTCGGCGTCGAGCGCCAGGACGTGGCGTCGTGCGGTGGCTGAGGCTTCTCTGACGGACATGCCCGGCAGGCTCGCCGCCACGAGCTCGTCGACGCGACGTCGCAGCCGACGGTCGAGCGCGGCCGTCTCCGTGCACACGGCCGCAGCCGCCGTGGCGCTGATGGCGCCGTCGCGGAGGAGGGCGTGCGTCAGCGGGTGCTCGCGCAGCGCGACAGAAGTCTCGATCGTGTGCGCTGCCGCAGCGTTGCCGACACCGCGAGCCAGGCCGACCTCGGCACGAAGCGAGCGTGCGTGAACGCGGCGGCTGGTCGCGTCCTGGTCGGGGCCTGTGGAGGTCCTCCGTTGCTCGAGTGAGGACACGGCGTCGTGCTGGATCCCTTGAGCCGCCCTCACCACCGCCTCGCAGGCCTTGGCGACCTCGATCTCGCCTGCACCCGCGGCCAGGTGCGCCTCCTGCGCGGAGCCGATCCGGACCCGGGCGCCCGAGACGGCCTCCTCGACGCGCAGGCGGAGCGCGGCGAGCAGCGCCTCGGCGATGCCGCCGTCCGCGGGCCCGTGGGGTGACGGAGCCTCGATATCGATCATGTGTTCGACAATATCGGTTCGCACCGACACCGCGGTTCGAGCGTCCACAGGCTCAGACGAGGACGACCCCGACTCCCCAGAGCGTCGTCGAGACGAGGCCGCCCGCGAGCTCGATCAGGATGGAGAGGCCAGCGGCCTTCATCGCGTGCTTCGTCGCCGTCCACGCCGCGCTGTGGATGCGGAGACGGTTGAGCTCCCACGCGTACACGCCGAGCACGAAGCCCACGAACAACCCCACGAACGGGATCACGAAGAACCCGACGACACCGAGAACGCCGCCCGCGAGCATCGCCTTGCCCGGCACTCCGGCGTCCTTGAGCCGCTTGCCCGGGACCGCGTACTGGACCACGAGCGTCAGCGCGTAGACGCCGGTCGCGAGACCGAAGACGACCCACCCTGTCGGCTCGCCGACCGCGATCGCCCACACGCCGATCGCGGCCCAGATGAGGAGCGAGCCGGGCAGGATCGGCACGATGATCCCCGCGAGCCCAACGAGGATCGCGAGACCGACGAGGACGGTGCCGAGGGTTCCCATGAGGGAAGGGTGCCAGATCACCGGGTGCGGTCACCGTGCCGCGTGACCCCCCGGTCTGCTTTCATTCTCGCCATCGTCGTTCGAGGAGGATCGATGGCACTGATCACGCGTGGCCGGGCGGCTGCGGTCGGAGCCGCTCTCGCGTCGGTGGTCCTCACGGGGACCCCTGTCGCCGGGGCTTCTGCAGATGTGACGCCACCTGACGTGCCATGGGCCACGGACGGGCAGCGGCACACGCTCGCTTCCACCCAGCTCTTCAGCTGGGTGACGTCCGACCTCGAGTCGAACGTCGCGTCGTACGACGTGCGCTACTCGGTGAGTGCGCAGACCGCGTCGCGCATGTCCCAGCGCTGGCGGAGCACCCCGGCGCTCGCACGTACGACAGCGCGGACGGTACGGCTGCGCGTGCCACGCGGAAAGATCGTCTGCGTGCAGGCCCGGGCGTACGACGACGCTGGCAACGTGTCCGCGTGGGGCAACGTCGGCTGCACCGCACGGGCGTACGACGACCGGCAGGTGCTGCGCAAGGGGACCGTGAAGAAGGTGCGCGACCGGCGCTACTACGGGGGTGTCGCCTCCCGGCTGAAGGGCGAGGGACGCCTCGTCCTGAGAGGGGTCGAGGCTGGGTCCGCGGTGTACGTCGTCTACAAGCAGACGCGAAAGATGGGAGCGGGTCTCCTCTACCCGCGCGGAGACACCCGCTACGTGTTCGGTGAGCGTGGACCGGCGACGTTCAAGGCGGTCTGGTTCTTCCACGATCCGGTTGAGCGATCGGGGAGATTGAGGGTCCTGGCGTCAGCCCCGGGCTCGATCGTGATCGACGGCGTGGCGGTCGTGCCTCGCTGGGCGTGGTGACACGCCGACTCCCTCTCGCCGTCCTGGTCGCGGTTGCGACCCTCGTGCTCGGTGGGTGCGGCCACTCCTGGGACTGGAAGCAAGCCGACCTCGATCGCAACCGCCTCAACCTCGGGCTCTTCCGGGGTGCTGACACGGGGGAGAAGCTCGGCTCCTGGGTCCGCGTGGGAGAGGTCGTGGACTCGAAGGGCTCGCGCAGCAGCGACGACCTCGAGGTGGTGGTGCGGTACGAGCGCGAGGTGGGCGAGCCGTTCGGCACCCCCGGGACGGAGCGGGTCTGCTACCGCTTCACGCCGGCCACGGACGGGGCCGAGGTGGACTTCGGTCGTACGGACTGCCCCTGAGCCGGGTAGATCGTAAGGGCTTCCCAGGATCGTTGTGGTGCGCTATAAAACACTCCTGGTGTCACGCTCCCGCGTGCCGACGAACACGCCTAGAGGAGCTGTTGGGTGACCAACTTGTCGCGGCGATTGGCCGTTGCCGTCGCGTCCATGCTGTCTTCGGTGCTTCTCGCTGGTGCGGTGGTGATGTCGACGCCTTTGCCTGTGGCAGCTGATGGGCAAGACCCCCTGCCCGACGAGAACTGGTGGACGTGGACCTCCCGAGAGCTGTCACCGGTCGGCGCTGACCTGGTCTACGGTGAGCGTTCCCTCGACGCGGCTGGGGACACCGTCGTCGCGACGTGGCGCTCGCGGGACGTCCACCGCATCGCCGTTTCACAAGACCGCGGTCGGACCCTCAGCCAGCTGCAGCTGACCGACGAGGTCTGGACGACGCTCGGCGACGCCGCGATCGCTGACGACGCGGTCCTCGTCGCCGGCCGGACTGGGCGTCCCCGGCTCGTCCGCGCGGCGTTCGACGGAGCGCGCCAGGATGTGCTGCCGGATGTCTTCGCCTCCGAACTGGGGCTTCCCGCAGTCACCGCCGACGGCGACCGGGTCGTCGTCGCAGGGCGGGCCGCCGACCAGGTTGTCGTTCTCACAAGCCGCGACGGCGCGCGATCGTGGACCGAGGAGCTCAGGTTCACACCCGCGGCCCGCGCCGGGCGACTCGTCGTCGACACCCGCGCCGGCACGAGCGCACTCGCGACCACCGAGCGCGACGCGACTACGGGCGAGTGGCGGCAGGTTGCCTACGTCTCCGCCGATGGCGCGCCGTGGACGCGGCACGACCTGGGCCCGACGCGGCAGGCGTCGCAGCTCGACGTCGCGGTGCGGGGCGATGGCGCGGTTGCCGTCGCATCGGCACAGCCGGACGGCATCCGAACGCGCCGGATGATGGTCTCCTCGACCAACGGCGGAGCGACGTGGTCGGCCGAGACGATCTCGCAGGACGGGCTGGGCGCGGACCGAGAGGGGCTGCCGGTGGCGCTCTCCGCGGACGAGTCGTCGTGGGTGTACGTCGAGCGGACGTTCGAGAACGTCTACCGCAAGGACATCGGCGGCAGGTGGGCGACGCTGCGCCTCACCGATCCCACCGACCTTGCTTGGTACTACGAGGATGCGCCGGTCGCCGCCTCGGGCGGCGAGGTCTATCTCCTGAACCGGACGCGCCTGGTGCACGGAACGTCGTACGAACCGAAACTCAGGATCGACGTGACCCGGCGTCCCTCCGTCGTCCGTGCCGGCTCTCCGGTGTCGATCCGTTGGAGGATGACCGGCGTCGACCCGTCGAGCGTCCGTTTGGAGTGCTGGACGGTCGAAGGTCTGGTCCGGTACGTCGCATGTCCGCACCTCGGAGGAGGCGTCTACGGCTTCGACGGGCGCGCGGGGGAGAGCCTTCACGTCGACCTCGTCCGTCGCGATGCGTGGGACGGCTCCATCATCGCGGGGACGACGATCCGGTGGGAGGTCGACTCCTTCGGGCCAGGCGTCGGCTTTCCCGGCGGTCACGAGTCTCTGCGGCTCGTGACTGGTGAGCGAGTGCGCTTCCGGTGGAAGGCCACCGACGACACGAGGGTGACGCGCGTCGACGTGCGAGTGCGGCGGGGTCTCTCGCACGCGCGGCGACCCGCCTGGACGAACCGGACACCCAAGTACGGCAACGGGCCGATGTCCCTCGACCTTCGTCTGGCACGAGGGACGACTGCTTGCGTCCAGGTCCGCCCGCACGATGCGGTCGGACGTGTCGGGAGCTGGAGCGACGCCGGGTGCGCTTCGCGGGCCTACGGAAGGAAGGCGACTAAGGTCTCCGGGCCTGCGGCACGTCTACGCGGCCGGCGTTTCGCCGACGGATGGGCGGTGGAGCTGCGAGCCGACGCCGCGCTGCGCGTGCCGGCCGGAAGGGGTAGCCGCGTCGCGCTCGTCGTCACCGAGAAGCCCCGCCCGGAGACGATTTTCGTCAAGCTCCCGGGGAGGAGGGCGAGCGAGCTCTACGACGTCGAACGCGAGCGAGGCACGCGCTACGGCGTGATCACCGACGTTTCGAGGATGACCGCGAAGTCGCGCGGGCGTGTCCGGGTCGCCGTGAACTCGATCGTCGGCCGGGCGGTCGTCGAAGGGATCATCGTCGTACCAGCCTGGGCCAACGTCACCTGAACGCCCTGACATGACGAAGGGCCCCGCACCAGGTGGTGCGGGGCCCCTCGTCGATGTCGTACCGGGTGTCAGTGCTCCTCGGCCGGCGCCGTCGCCGGGGTGGCGGTGAGCTTGTCGCTCTCGTCGTGGATGGTCGCGGCGACCTCACGAAGCTTGGAGTCGTGCGCACGAGCGTGGTGGGCGCAGAACAGGAGCTCGAAGCCGTTGGCGAGCTCAGCTCGGACATAGGCCTGGGCTCCACAACGGTCGCAACGATCAGCGGCGCTGAGGGCAGCGGTGGGGGCGACAACAGTTGTCACGTCTGACCTCTTCTCTCCGAACGGTTCGGTTCCCCGAACGACATTTCCAACAAAGGAGAAGGCTTGGTGCCTTCTCCCGGATCAACATCCAACCACGAGTAGGTGTTCCCGCGCCGGGCTCCTCGGTGATCGGCCCGACACCTCGACCGTACCTGGCGTCGGCAACGAGGCCACGGCACCGCTCACGGTGTGGCGGACGACACGCCGTCTCGCGAGGTCCGCCCGGTGCGCCGGGTCCGTCGTACCTCCTGGGTAGATTGGCACCGTCGCGCCGGACGACCCCGGAGCTCGTGGAGAAGGAGCCTCTCATCGACACCGAGTACAACGCTCGCAACCTGCTGGTCCTCGAGGGCCTGGAGGCGGTCCGCAAGCGACCGGGGATGTACATCGGCTCCACCGACACCCGGGGCCTGATGCACTGCCTCTGGGAGATCATCGACAACGCCGTGGACGAGGCGCTGGGCGGTTTCTGCGACCGCATCGAGGTGGTCCTGCACCCCGACGGCTCGGTCGAGGTGGAGGACAACGGGCGCGGCATCCCCGTCGACACCGAGACCAAGACCGGTCTGAGCGGTGTCGAGGTCGTCTTCACCAAGCTCCACGCCGGCGGCAAGTTCGGTGGCGGCTCGTACGTCGCCACCGGCGGCCTGCACGGCGTGGGCGCCTCGGTCGTCAACGCGCTGTCGGAGCGGCTCGACGTCGAGGTGGCCAAGGACGGGGCGCGCTGGGAGATGTCCTTCCGCCGCGGAGCGCCGGGCTCGTTCGACGGCGAGGGCGCCGACGCGACGTTCACCCCTGCGAGCGGGCTGCGCAAGCTGGGCCGGGTCAAGAAGACGACGACCGGCACCCGCGTCCGCTACTGGGCTGACCACCAGATCTTCATCAAGGGCGCCGAGTTCTCGTACGACGAGCTCGTCGCCCGCGCCCGGCAGACCTCGTTCCTGGTCCCCGGGCTCGAGATCGTGCTGCGCGACGAGCGCGGAGACGCGCCGCAGAAGGAGTCGTTCAAGCACGACGGCGGCATCACGGAGTTCTGCGAGTTCCTCGCCCCGGACCCGGAGGTCTCCGACGTCCTGCGGCTGTCCGGGAGCGGGCACTTCACCGAGACCGTGCCGCTGCTCGACGACAAGGGACACATGACCCCGCAGGACGTCGAGCGCGACCTGGGCGTCGACATCGCGCTGCGGTGGGGGACTGGCTACGAGACCGTGACGCGGTCGTTCGTCAACATCATCGCCACCCCGAAGGGCGGCACCCACGTCGCCGGGTTCGAGCGCGCGCTCACCAAGACCTTCAACGACGTGCTGCGGGCCAACCGTCAGCTCAAGGCCAACGACAAGGACGTCATCAAGGACGACATCCTCGAGGGACTGACCGCCGTGGTGACGGTCCGGCTGGCCGAGCCGCAGTTCGAGGGCCAGACCAAGGAGGTCCTCGGGACGCCGCCCGTGACCCGCATCGTCACCAAGGTGGTCTCCGACGAGCTGAAGGCGTTCCTCACCTCCAACAAGACCGCGCACAAGGCGAAGGCCCGGGCGGTGATGGAGAAGGTCGTCGCCGCGGCCCGGACCCGCGAGATGGCGCGCCAGCAGCGCGAGACGCAGCGTCGCAAGAACGCCCTGGAGTCGAGCTCGCTCCCGGCCAAGCTCGCCGACTGCCGCAGCAACGACGCCGAGCGCACCGAGCTGTTCATCGTGGAGGGCGACTCCGCGCTCGGCACCGCCAAGGCCGCGCGCTCCTCGGACTACCAGGCGCTGCTCCCCATCCGGGGCAAGATCCTCAACGTCCAGAAGTCGTCGATCGCCGACATGCTCAAGAACGCCGAGTGCTCGTCGATCATCCAGGTCGTCGGCGCCGGCTCCGGACGCACGTTCGACACCGAGCAGGCGCGCTACGGCCGGATCATCTTCATGGCCGACGCCGATGCCGACGGCGCCCACATCCGCTGCCTGCTGGCGACGCTCTTCTTCCGCTACATGCGCCCTCTCGTCGAGGAGGGGCGCGTCTACTCCGCCGTGCCGCCGCTGCACCGGATCGAGCTGACCAACCCCAAGAAGGGGATGGACAAGTACGTCTACACCTACTCCGACCCCGAGCTGCAGCGGAAGCTCGCCGAGCTGAGCAAGAAGGGCCTGCGCTGGAAGGACCCGATCCAGCGCTACAAGGGCCTCGGCGAGATGGACGCCGACCAGCTCAAGGAGACCACGATGGACCCGCGTCACCGGACGCTGCGGCGACTCACCGTCGACGACGCGGAGGAGGCCAGCGAGGTCTTCGAGCTGCTCATGGGCAACGAGGTGGCCCCGCGCAAGGAGTTCATCGTCCAGGGCGCCTACGAGCTGGACGCGGACCGCATCGACGCCTAGCGCCGGCGGCGCCTGCGGGCGCAGGATGGGCGGGGTGAGGCGCAACCGCTCGATCCCGGCGGCCACGGTCGTCCCGGTCCTCGTCTATCCCGACGTCCGGGCCGCCGTCGCCTGGCTCGCGTCGGCGTTCGGGTTCGTGGAGCACGTCCGCATCGGCGAGGACCACCGTGCGCAGCTCGGAGTCGGGGACGGGGCGGTCATCGTCGCCGACGTCCGCCACGACCAGCGCCCGCCGCGCGGCGGCGAGGTCACCCACCTCGTCATGGTCCGCGTCGACGGGATCGACGAGCACTGCGAGCACGCCCGGTCGTGCGGCGCGCCGATCGTGATGGAGCCGACGACGTTCGAGTACGGCGAGCGCCAGTACGTCGCCGAGGACCTGGCCGGGCACCGCTGGACGTTCACCGAGACGCTCGAGGACGTGCCGCCGGAGGCCTGGGGCGGGACGACGGTACGGCCGCGCTGAGGCGGTCGTACGGCGGCGGGCCGGCACGCTACGGCGGCGGGCCGCGCTGCCGTACGTGACCAGCCTCAGACGACCTGCTCGAGCAGACCCGTGTCGACGTCGTACAGGAAGCCGCCGGCCTTCACGTGCGGCGGGATCAGCGGGTGCGAGTCGATCTTGTGCACCGACTCGGCGAGCTCGGCGCGCTGGTCGTTGATTGCGCCGAGGAACATCCAGGTCGCGTCCGTGCCCGTGGCGTCGCCGATCCGGGCCTGGAGCTCGGACTCCGACGCGCTGGCCATCGCGCACCGGGTGTGCTCGATGACGAGGACGCGGTCCACCTGCAGCAGGTTCGCGCCGAGGACGAGGGCGACGAGCACCTGCTCGGTGACGCGTCCACCGGGGTTACGGAGGATCTTCGCGTCGCCGGGCTCGAGCCCGACCATCCGCAGCGGGTCGATCCGGGAGTCCATGCAGGTCACGATCGCGACCCCGGCACGGGCGACGCCGTCGAACCCGGAGAGGTCGAAGGCGTCGGCGTACGCGCGGTTCGCGGCGAGCAGGTCGGAGAAGTCGCGAGGCTCGGGAGCGGCTGACGTCATGGTCCGAACCTAGTCGGCCGTCTCGCTCACACCGACGCCGGGACGCCCTGTGAGCAGCAGGACGGCAGCGAGCGCGGCGATCCCCGCGCAGACGGCGGCGCCGGTGAACACGGTGCTGAGCTGCACGATCCCCGCGTCGACGAGCTCGGCGTTGTACGCCTTGCAGGCGGTCGCGGAACCCGGGCACACCTCGGAGAGCGGAGGGATGCGCTCCACCGCGTCGTGGTACGCCCGCAGGCCCCACGACGTGAGGATCGAGACACCGACGAGCATGCCGACCATGCGGGCGACGACGACCAGGGCGGAGGCGATCCCGTGCGTCTCGTCGGGCGTCGCGTCGAGGAGCGCGGCGTTCACCGGTGCGACGGCGAGGCCGAACCCGAGTCCCGCCGCCGCGAGTGCCACCGACGAGGACAGGTGGGAGAGCGCGTCGCTGTCCCAGCCCGCCATCACGACGAAGCAGACGCAGGCGAGCGCCATGCCCGCGCCGGCGATCCAGGCCGGTCGGAGGCGGCGGGTCGCGTAGCCGCCGACGACCGCGCCGACCGGGATCGCGACCAGGAATTCGACGAGCACCAGCGCGGCACCGAGCTGCGACCCGCGGTGCTCGGTGAGCCGGGCGAAGAACGGGACGTCCACCAGCGCCGCGATGAGCGCCGCACCCACGAACAGGGACACGACGAGCGCACCCCACGCCGGCCGCTCGCGGAGCGTGTGTCGGGGGACCAGGGGCGCGGCGGCCGTACGCTGCCGGACGACGAACCCGATGGCGGCGAGCGCGGCGACGCCCAGCAGTGCCGGAGCGGCGGGGGAGACGACGCTGGTCTCCGGGTCGGCGGAGGCGAAGGTGACGATCACGCACCCGAGCGCCAGACCGAGCAGTCCGGCGCCGACCAGGTCCACGGCGCGTGCCGTCGCGGGCCAGGTGCGGAGGGCGACGAGCGGGCGCCGAGCGGTCAGCTCGCGGAGGACGAACGCTGCCCCGAGGGCGTACGTCGCCAGCGCGACGGGCGTCGTCCAGCGCGACTCGCCCACCACGGGCAGGAAAAGGGTGCCGATCTCGACGTCGTTGCGCAGCCGGGCGGGCTGGCCGATCGCCAGCGCGATGCCGGCGACGGTGAGGACGGCGAGGACCGCGCCGAGGATGTCGGGGAGAGGGGCCGTCCGGCCGCGCTCCGGACGCGACGCGCGCGCCGACGGGGCGGCCCGCGGCGCGGACGCGGCGGCGAGCGGGGCGGCGATGGCGGCGGCGAGGACGAGGCCCACGGCGCAGTTCAGCCAGAAGATCGCGCGCCAGTCGCCGACCGCGAGGACAGCTGCGCCGTACAGGGGTCCGAGGACGCTGCCGAGCTCCTGCACCGCGCCGACGATGCCGAGCGGCACCCCGCGGCGACGGGGCGGCCACAGGTCCGCCACGAGGGCGAGCGTCGCCGGGACGAGCCCGCCACCGCCTACCCCCTGCAGGAACCGTCCGGCGACCATCGGGGCCAGGCCGTCGGCCGCGGCCGTCACCACGGAGCCGACCGCGAACAGCACCAGCGACCCGACGAGGACCGGGCGCCGGCCCCGAAGGTCGGCGATGCGACCGACGAGCGGGAGGACGGCGACATAGCCGAGCAGGAACCCGGACACGATCGGCGCTGCGCGCTGCAGCTCGTCGAGACCGAGCCCCGCGGCGGTCATCATGTCCGGGAGCGCCATGACGACGACGTACGTGTCGGCGGCGGCGAACGCGACAGCCACGGCCGCGAGGGCGAGAAGGACGCGCGCCGCCCGGTTCGCGCTCGGTGCCGGAGCCGGTGCCGGCTCGCTCACGGTGCGGTGATCTCGACCGGGTCGTCGGAGGCGGTCACCGCGACCGTGTAGGTCACGGGCTCGTCGCCGGCGTAGAACAGCCCCTCGAGCGTGACGTCGCGCAGCACGTCGTCCTCGGTCAGGCGGTAGGTCGCGTCGAACGTCGTATCAGCCTGTGCCGTCGGGATCAGCCCGCGGATGACGGCTCCCTCGATCGTGCCGGTGATCGTCGTCAGGACGTCACGCCCGTCGCGGCTCTCGCCGCCGGACTTCAGGTCGTCGGTCTCGGTCAGCAGCGACGAGATCCCGTCGTCGCTGCGCATGAGGGTCGCGGGGTCCGGAGCGCCGATCGATGCCGGGTCGAGGGGCAGGAAGGTCGGCGAGAAGCCGGTCTTGGCGTGGACCGTGCCGTCGACCGAGACCACCTCGGCGTTGATGGGCACGCCCTTGAGCGACACCTTGACGTCGCCCTCGAACGCCGGGGCGTGCGTGCCGGTGCCCTTCGCCTCGAGGAGGCCGGTCGTGCCGCTCGGGAGCTCGGGCGTGGTGAGGTCCAGCTCCAGGCTCTGCGCGTCGTCGAGCACGGTCTGCGCCGCGCTCAGGCGCCCGGCCAGGTCCTCGCCGCCGTCACCGTCTCCGCCGTCGTCGTCCCCGGTGCACCCCGCAACCGTGAGGACGAGGGCAGGCAGGAGGACGGCAAAGGTGGCACGCTTCAGCATGGCGTCAGCATAGGGGTCGGCCGGGACGCGCCGGCAGCCGATGAGTCCGGTGCCACGAGAGAGTCGTCCCTCCGAAGCGTCGGGTCGTCGGGATCGGCCGGACACGCCAGAGAAGAGGATCCTCAGATGGACTGGAAGCTCGAGAACATCGTCCTCGGCGTCGCCGACGTCGACCGCGCCAAGGAGTTCTACGAACGCCTCGGGTTCCACCTCGACGTGGACCACCAGCCGAGCGACGCGTTCCGCGTCGTCCAGCTGACGCCTCCCGGATCGGGGTGCTCGATCTCGTTCGGGATCGGCATGAACGGTGCAGAGCCCGGCGCGACGAAGGGCCTGCACCTCGTCGTCGACGACATCGAGGCCGCCCACGCCCACCTCGAGGACCGTGGTGTCGCGAATCCGGGCATCCAGCACTTCGAGGACGGTGAGCTGCTGCCCGGCGCGGATCCCGAGCACCGCGACTTCTGGTCCTACATCTTCTTCGACGACCCCGACGGGAACTCGTGGGCCGTCCAGGAGGCGCACCACCGCGCGAACGCGCCCACGACCGCGCCGGCGTGACGGCGCCGGGTCGGCCCCGGGCTGACGGCGCCGGGTCGGCCTCAGCCGACCTGCGTCGCCACCGGGCTGCCGACGGCGAGCACCGGCTGCGCTCCCGGGGTCCCGGACCCGTCGCGCCGCGGATCGACCGCGGGCAGCGTCGCCGCCGCACCGCCCGACCCCGACGCCATCGCCGGTCCGGGCCCGGCCCACGCGAGCACGAGCGCGTCCTCGCCCTTGAGCAGCCGCTGGCAGCGTACGCCGCCGGTCGCGCGTCCCTTGGCCGGATAGGCCTCGAACGGCGTGACCTTGACCGAGCCGGCCTCGGCGCCCGGCAGCGTACCGGCCGAGCCGGCGATCGTGACGACCTCGGCGTCCTCGGCCGGCTCGAACGCCCCGAAGAACAGCACCGACGCGCCGGCCGCCAGCTTGATGCCCGCGACGCCACCGCCCGTACGGCCCTGGGGCCGCACCGTCGACGCGTTGAAGCGCAGGAGCTGCGCGTCGGTCGTGATGAAGCACAGCTCCTCGTCGCCCGTGCGCAGCTCGCGGATGCCGACGACCTCGTCGCCGTCGTCGAGCGAGACCACGTCCCACGCGTCGCGGCTGCCGAGGTATTCGGGCTTCACCCGCTTCACCACGCCCCGGCGCGTGCCGAGCGCCAGCCCCGGGGAGTCCAGGGAGAACGTCGTCAGCGCGAGCGCCCGCTCGTCCGGGAGCAGCTCGGTCTGGGTGACCTCCGCCCACAGCGCGCCGCCCTGCAGGTTGGGCGCGGCCGCGGTCGGGGGCAGGGCCGGGAGGTCGATCACGCTCATCTTGATGACGCGGCCCGCCGAGGTGAGCAGGCCGACCTCGCCGCGTGCGGTCGCCCGGACCGCCGACGCGATGACGTCGTGCATGTGCCGACCCGACTCGGCGTCGGGCACGGTGTCGTCGGCCGTGCGGGCGAGCAGACCCGTCGCGGACAGCAGCACGAAGCACGGATCGTCGGTGACCTCGAGCGGGACGGCGGCCGTGACGGCCTGGCCGGCGCTCTCCAGGAGGACGGTACGGCGCGGGGTGCCGTACTTCTTGGCGACCTCGCCGAGCTCGTCGGACACCAGCCCCTTGAGGAGCGCCTCGTCGCCGAGGATCGCGTCGAGCTCCTCGATCGTGGCGCGCAACTCCTCCGCCTCACGCTCGAGCTCGATGCGGGAGGTCCGCGTGAGGCGCCCAAGCTGGAGGTCCAGGATGTAGGAGGCCTGGGCGTCGGAGAGGTCGAAGACCGTCTTCAGGCGCTCGTGCGCCTCGCTGCGGGTGTCGCTGCTGCGGACGAGCTGGATGACCTCGTCGATGTCGAGGATGGCGATGAGCAGACCCTCGACGAGGTGCAGCCGGTCGGCGGCCTTGCGGCGTCGGAACTCGCTGCGGCGGCGGACCACCTCGAAGCGGTGGTCGAGGAAGACCTCGAGCAGGTCCTTGAGCCCCAGCGTGCGGGGCTGGCCGTCGACCAGGGCGACGTTGTTGATGCCGAAGGAGTCCTCCAGCGGCGTCATCTTGTAGAGCTGGGCGAGGACCGCGTCGGGGTTGAAGCCGTTCTTGACCTCGATGACGAGGTTGATCTCGGCCTCGGAGAGGTTCTTGAGGTCGGAGATGCCCTGGAGCTTCTTGGACTGGACGAGCGTCTTGATGCGCTCGATGACCTTCTCCGGGCCGACGCCGTACGGGAGCTGGGTGATCACGATGCCCTTGCGGCGCGCCGTGATGCTCTCGATCTGGGCCGTCGCGCGCATCGTGAACTTGCCGCGGCCGGTCGCGTACGCCTCGCGGATGCCGTCGAGGCCGATGATCTTGCCGCCGGTCGGCAGGTCGGGCCCCGGGACGAAGCGCATCAGGTCGTCGAGCGAGGCGTCGGGCCGCTTGATCAGGTGGCGCAGGGCCTGGACGACCTCGACCAGGTTGTGCGGGGCCATGTTGGTGGCCATGCCCACCGCGATGCCCGACGCGCCGTTGACCAGGAGGTTGGGGAGTGCCGCGGGGAGGACCGAGGGCTCCTCCTCACGGGCGTCGTAGTTGGGCTTGAAGTCGACCGTGTCCTCGTCGATGCTCTCGGTCATCGCCAGGGCGGGAGGCGCCATCCGGCACTCGGTGTAGCGCATCGCGGCCGGACCGTCGTCGGGCGAGCCGAAGTTGCCCTGGCCGTGGACGAGGGGGAGCCGCAGCGACCACGGCTGCACCATCCGCACCAGGGCGTCGTAGATCGAGCCGTCACCGTGCGGGTGGAGGCGACCCATCACCTCGCCGACGACGCGCGCGCTCTTGACCGTCCCGCGGTCGGGCCGCAGGTTCATGTCGTCCATCGTGTAGAGGATCCGGCGCTGGACCGGCTTGAGTCCGTCGCGCGCGTCGGGGAGCGCCCGGGAGTAGATGACCGAGTAGGCGTACTCCAAGAAGCTCGACCGCATCTCCTCGCGCACGTCGACGTCGAGGATGTGCTCCTCGAAGTCCTCTGGTGGCGGGCTGCTCGGCGTACGGCGGGCCATGCACGTCCTTCTTTCCGACGGGCGCCCGGTCGGTGCGCCCGCCTCTGATCCCGGGGATGTCCAGAACCCTAGGCCATCATGCCGACGGCCCCGGGTTGCGACGCCACGACGCTGGGTCGCAGACGGTAGATTCCTGGATGTGGCCGAGGAATCCGACGCAGCCGACGAGCGCTACCCCGAGCACTGGGAGGCGGACGTCGTGCTCCGCGACGGAGGTGCCGCCCACCTCCGTCCCATCACCCCGGACGACGCCGAAGAGCTCGTCCGGTTCTACGCCCGCGTGTCGGAGCAGTCGAAGTACTACCGGTTCTTCGCGCCGTACCCGACGCTGTCCGACCGTGACGTCAAGCGGTTCACCGAGGTCGACTACCTCCGCCGCGTCGCGTTCGTGGTGACGATCGGCGCCAGCATCATCGCGGTCGGCCGGTACGACGCGGTGGCCGACGGGGAGGCCGAGGTCGCGTTCCTCGTCGAGGACGACCAGCAGGGCCGCGGGCTCGGACAGCTCCTGCTCGAGCACTTGGCGCAGGCGGGCCGCGAGATGGGCATCCACCGCTTCGTCGCCGACGTGCTGCCGGAGAACGTGCGGATGATCCAGGTCTTCCGCGACCAGGGCTACCAGGTCGAGCGCAGCGTCGAGGACGGCGTCATGCGCCTCGTGTTCCCCATCGACCCGACCGAGACCGCGATCGGCGTCATGCAGTCGCGCGAGCACCGCGCGGAGGCCGCGTCCATCGAGCGCTTCTTCAACGCCCGCAGCGTCGCCGTCGTCGGCGCCAGCCGCCGCCAGGACACGATCGGCCAGAACATGGTCCGCAACCTCGTGCTCGGCGACTTCGCGGGCGCGGTCTACGCCGTGAACCCGCAGGCCGAGGCGGTGTCCGGGCTGCCGGCGTACAAGACCGTCCAGGACATCCCCGGCGAGGTCGACCTCGCCGTGATCGCGGTGCCCTCGGAGTCGGTCCCCGAGGTCGTCCTCGACTGTGCTGCCAAGGGCGTGCACGGCCTCGTCGTGATCTCGTCCGGCTTCGCCGAGATCGGCGAGGAGGGGCGCCGGCGCCAGCGTCGCCTGGTCGGGCTCGCCCGGTCGTACGGGCTGCGTCTCGTCGGCCCCAACTGCCTCGGCGTCATCAACACCTCGTCCCAGGTCCGCCTCAACGCGTCGCTGTCGCCGATCATCCCGCCGCGCGGCCGGGTCGGCTTCTTCTGCCAGTCCGGTGCGCTCGGGCTCGCGATCCTCGAGAACGTGGACCGCCGCGGTCTGGGTCTTTCCACGTTCGTCTCCGCGGGCAACCGCGCCGACGTCTCCGGCAACGACCTCCTCCAGTACTGGGAGGAGGACGACGCCACCGAGGTCGTCCTGCTCTACCTCGAGTCGATCGGCAACCCCCGCAAGTTCTCCCGCATCGCCCGCCGCGTCGGGCGCAAGAAGCCGATCGTGGCCGTGAAGTCGGGCCGCTCCACGCAGGGCGTCCCGGTCGGCCACGCCGTCCGCAAGACCACCGCCCCGCAGTCGGCGGTCGACGCGATGTTCCGTCAGGCGGGCGTGATCCAGGTCGACACGCTGGACGAGATGTTCGACGTGGCGCAGCTGCTCGCCCACCAGCCCCTGCCCCGCGGCCCCCGGGTGGCCGTGGTCGGCAACTCCGACGCCCTGGCGCTGCTGGTCGCCGACGCCGCCACCGCCTCCGGTCTCAAGGTCGCCGACCCCATCGCCCTGGGAGCGAACGCGGGCGCCGACGACTTCGAGCAGGCCCTCGACGCCGCGATCGACAACCCCGAGGTCGACGCGATCGTCGCGGTCTACATCCCGCCGGTGAACACCTCCGGCGAGGACGTCGCCAACGTCCTGGCCGCCGTGGGGGAGCAGTCGGACAAGCCGATCGTCTCGACCTTCCTCGGTACCGAGGGCGTCCCGGAGCTGCTCCGGGTCCCCGACGTCGAGGGTGCGGCCGGTCGCGGCTCGGTCCCCTCGTACTCCGCTCCCGAGTCGGCCGTACGCGCCCTGGCGCGCGTGGTCAGCTATGCGGCGTGGGCGGGCAGCGAGCAGGGCGAGATCGCCCACTACGAGGACGTGGACCGCGAGCGCGCGAGCTCCCTCGTCCGCGCCGCGCTGGGCCGCAGCCCGGGCGGCGGCTGGCTCACCGACGACGAGGTGCACGAGCTCCTGCGCCTGTACGGGATCGACCTGTGGGACTGGGACCGCGCGCCCACCCTCGACGCGGCGATCGCGGCCGGCGACCGGTTCGGCTGGAACGTCGTGCTCAAGGCCACCGCGGACACCGTACGCGCGCGGCCCGACATGACCCACGTCTGGCGCAACATCTCCGACGCCGACGACATGCGCGAGGCGTGGACGGCGATGACCGACTACATCGGCCCGCCCGAGCGTGCGATGTTCGTGGTGCAGAAGATGGCCCCTCCCGGCGTCCCGATGTCGATCCGGACCGTCGAGGACCCGCTCTTCGGACCGCTGCTGTCCTTCGCGCTCTCCGGAGCGGCGGCGGACCTCCTCGAGGACCGGTCGTACCGGATCCCGCCGGTCACCGACGTCGACGTGGCGGGCATGATCCGCGAGCTGAAGTCGGCGCCGCTGCTCTTCGGCTACCGCGGCGGCCCCCGCGCGGACCTGGACTCCGTCGAGGACCTGCTCCAGCGGGTGGCCGCGCTCAAGGACGACCTCCCCGAGGTCTCCGAGCTCAACCTCGAGCCGGTCCTCGCAGGTCAGGACGCCTATCGCGTCCTCAAGGCTCGCGCGCGGGTCGCGCAGCCGGTCGACAACCGCCGCGACTGGTACGTCCGCCGCCTCAGCACACCGGTCGGCCTCGGGGACACGATGGCGGGCGCATGAGGTGGCGTCGGCACACGGTGAGGGCGGCTGCTGTGGGGACCGCAGGACGTGATCTCGGTGACAGTGCGAGACTTGGGGACATGGCCAACCGACACCCGTCGCCCCAGCGCACCGAGACCTCGGACCAGCAGCGCGACCGCACCGCCGAGCTGAGCGCCGACATCGAGACGACCGGCTACTACCCGCAGGTCGTCGCGGCAGGGATCGCCGACGCGCTCGCCGACGAGCCCGTCGTGGCCTACGTGCTCCACCACGAGCCGACCTTCGACCGCGACGAGGTGCGCCGGCACATGACCGTGCTGACGCTGACGCCGACGCGGCTGGTGCTCGCGCACACCGACGAGCACCCCGCCGACGACGTCCTGCCCGAGCCCTACACCTCGACGACGACCGAGGCGGTGCCGCTGCGGACGGTCGACTCCGTCGTGGTCACCCGCACCGTGCCGACGGCGACCGCGGTGAGCGCGGACTCGCCCCACGACGCCGCAGAGGCGGTGCTGACGATCGGGTGGGGCGCCGTACGACGGCTCGACCTCGAGCCGGCCGCCTGCTCCGACCCCAACTGCGAGGCGGACCACGGCTACACCGGGTCGGCGACGGCTGACGACTTCTCGCTGCGCGTGAGCGCCGCCGCCGACGGGGGCGGCGCGGTCCAGCGCCTCCTCGCCTTCACCCGCGAGCTCTCGGCGGCCACGAGCCGTCCCCGGTGACCGCCACCGGCGAGGTGCTTCCCGTCGTCGACTACGACGGGCGTGCCCTGACCTCCGTCCTCCCCAGCGTCGCGGCCGCGATGGGCGTCCCGAGCTGGACCGACGCGCTCGGGCTCCCCACAGCCGAGCGCTACGTCGTCGTGCTGGTCGACGGGCTCGGCTACGACCTGCTCGTGGAGAACGCCGACGCCGCGCCGTACCTCGCCGGCCTGCTCGACCGTGAGCCGCTGCTGTCCGGGCTGCCGTCGACGACGGCGACCAGCCTGACCTCGCTCGGGACCGGGCTGCCGCCGGGCCGCCACGGCGTCGTCGGCTACACCAGCCGCATCCCGGGCACCGACCGCGTCATGAACTCGCTGCGCTGGGACCCGACGGTCGATCCGGCCGAGTGGCAGCCGTACCCGACGATGTTCGAGCGCATCGACGCCGCCGGCATCCCCACCTCGACGGTCAACAAGGCGGAGTTCGAGGGGAGCGGGCTGACCGTGTGTAGCCAGGGCGGGGTGCCGTTCCACCCGTTCGCGTCGGTGTACGAGCGGCTCGACGTGGTCGTGGAGGCGTCCGAGGCGACACCCGGCTCGCTCGTCTACACCTACGAGTCCACGCTCGACCACACCGGCCACGAGAAGGGCTGCACCTCGCCGGAGTGGCGGGACCGGCTCCGGGGGATCGACCAGGACCTGGCCGACCTGAGGGACGCGCTCTCGCCCGGCACAGCGCTGCTCGTCACCGCCGACCACGGCATGCTCGACCTGCCGCGGGCCGGGCGCTTCGACGTCGAGGCCGAGCCCGCGATGCTCACCGACGTGATCGTCTTCGCCGGGGAGGCCCGGTTCCGGCACCTCTACACCCGCTCCGGAGCGGAGCACGCGGTCGCCGAGCGCTGGCGTGAGCGGGTGGGGGACCGGGCGCTGGTCCTCACCCGAGACGAGGCCGAGGCGGCGGGCTGGTTCGGCTCGATCGACGACACCGTCCGCCCGCGGATCGGCGACGTCCTCGTGGCCTCGCTCGGCGACTTCGGGGTGTTCTCGTCGCGCCACTTCGCGATCGAGCTGCAGATGGCGGGGTTCCACGGGTCGGTGACGGCCGCGGAGATGCGGGTGCCGCTGCTCGTGGACGGGTGAGGCAGCGTGAAAACGACGCGGTAGGGGGGGTGGCTGCTCGCTAGCGTGCGGTTATGGCCCACGCCCGCACGGGCGGCGCCGCGCGCCCGCTGCTGCTCGCGGTCGACCGCGACCCGGACTCGCTCGAACGCCTCGAGGGGGAGCTGACCCGTGCCTTCGGGATCGACTTCCGGGTCCGTGGCGAGCTGACGGCGGACGACGCCGTCCGCACCCTGGAGCGTGCGCACGAGCGCTCCGCTCCGGTCGCCGTCGTGCTTGTGGACCACGCGCTCGAGCCGGCCGACCGCGCCGCCGTCCTCGACGCCGCCCGGCGCCTGCACCCCGACGCGCGGCGGGCGATGCTCGTCGCCTGGGGCGCCTGGGCCAGCCGCGACGTCGCCCGCAGCATCCTGTCCGCGGTCGCGGTCGGCGACGTCAGCTACTACGTGCTCAAGCCGTGGACGTGGCGCGACGAGCTGTTCCACCGGACCGTCGCCGAGTTCGTCCAGGAGTGGTCCCGCAGCGACGCCACCACGATGCGCGAGGTGGTGGTGGTCGCGGGCCGAGGCTCGGCGCGGGCGGCCGAGATCCGCAGCCTCCTGGTCCGCAACGGCATCCCGCACGCCTTCCGTGAGCGCGGCACCGAGCTCGCCGACAAGGTCGAGCGCGCCGTACGCCACCGTGGGCACGACCTGACCGGCGTGGACGTCCTGGTCTGGATGCCGGCGATCGGCGGCGTCGTGCTCCGCGACCCCAGCGACGTCCAGATCGCGGAGGCCTGGGGCGTACGGACCTCCCTCGACCGCGACCGCGCGTTCGACCTCGTGGTCGTCGGAGCCGGTCCGGCCGGGCTCGCCGCCGGCGTCTACGGCTCCTCCGAGGGGCTGCGGACCCTGGTCGTCGAGCGCGAGGCGATCGGCGGCCAGGCCGGGTCGAGCTCGCTGATCCGCAACTACCTCGGCTTCTCCCGTGGCATCAGCGGCGCCGAGCTGGCGCAGCGGGGCTACCAGCAGGCGTGGGTGTTCGGGGCACACGTGCTCCTCATGCGCGAGGTCGTGGGCCTCCGGCACGCCGAGGGGGGCGGGTTCGAGGTCGAGATCGCCGACGTCGGCCGGGTGACGGCCCGCGCCGTGGTGCTCGCGACGGGAGTCTCGTACCGACGTCTGGGCGTTCCCGAGCTGGAGGACCTCAGCGGTGCCGGGGTGTTCTACGGCGCGAGCGTGTCCGAGGCGCACGCGATGGCGGGACGGCGGGCGGTCGTCGTCGGGGGCGGCAACTCCGCAGGGCAGGCGGTGCTGCACCTGGCGCGCTACTGCGCCCACGTGACGCTCGCCATCCGCGCCGAGACGATCGAGGCCGGCATGTCCCAGTACCTCGTCGACGCGATCGCCGCGGCCGAGAACGTCTCCGTCCGGACCGGGACCGAGGTGGTCGGCGGGGAGGGGGAGGGCTGGCTCGAGCGCATCGTGCTCCGGGACCGCCGCAGCGGGCGGGAGGAGAAGGAGGAGACCGACGGCCTGTTCCTGATGATCGGCGCCCAGCCTCGTACGGAGTGGCTGCCAGAGGAGGTACGGCGCGACGAGCGCGGGTTCGTCCTCGCGGGCGTGGATGCCGAGATCGACGGGGTCTGGCCGCGCGAGCGGCCCCCACGGCCGTACGAGTCGACGATGCCGGGGGTGTTCGTGGTCGGTGACCTGCGTGCGGGCTCCGTCAAGCGCGTCGCCTCCGCGGTGGGCGAGGGCTCCGTGGTCGTCTCGCAGGTGCACGAGTGTCTGGCCGAGGGCGATGCCTGAGCACCGCGCCGCCACGTCCAGCGGGCCCGCCGCGCCAGGGCGGACCGGTGGAGTCGCCATCACCGTGTTCCTCGCCCTACCCCTGCTCGGGCTGGCGCTCCTGCTCGGGCGGCCCGAGTTCGACATCGCGTGGGAGGACCACCCCGCGCACTTCTGGCTGGTCCTGTCGGCGGCACTGATCGGTGCGGTCCTGGCGTACGCGATGGGGGCCGCGGCGCTCCAGCGCGGCGACGCCCGCGTCCTGCTCGCCTCGTACGCGTTCCTGGTCACGGCGGCCTTCCTCGGGCTGCACGCGCTGGCCACGCCAGGCGTGCTGCTGACCACGCCCAACGCCGGGTTCGTCCTCGCGACGCCTGCGGGCCTCGCGCTCGGGGCGGTGTTCGCGGTGTGGTCCGGGAGCGACCTCAGCGGGGAGCGGGACGTCCGCATCGTCGGGCGCGCCGTCCTGCTGCGCGGCGTGATCGTCGCGCTGGTCGCGGGCTGGGCGGTGCTGTCCCTCGCGGCGATCTGGCCGTTCGACGCCGGGGCTGTGCCCGAGCAGGTCGACGGTGTACTCACCGCCTTCGCGGGCGCGGCGGTCGTGGGCTACGCGTGGGCCGCGTGGCACTACGTGATGCTCTGGCGCCAGCGGCACGCCTCCCTGCCCCTCGCGATGGCGTCGGCGTTCGTGCTGCTTGCCGAGGCCTCGGTCGCGGTCGCGTTCTCCCGGAACTGGCACCTGTCGTGGTGGGAGTGGCACGTCCTGATGCTGGCCGCGGTGCTGCTGGTCGCGCTGACGGCCCGGCGGCAGTGGCACGAGGAGCGGTTCGCCGAGCTCTACCTCGAGGACACGTCCGAGGGGCAGCGCGACATGAGCATCCTCTTCGCCGACCTGCAGGGGTTCACGACGTTCTCCGAGGCGCACGAGCCCCGCGAGGTCACCCAGATGCTCAACACGTTCTTCGAGGTGGCGGTGCCGCCCGTGGTCGGGCGCTACGGCGGGGACGTCGACCGGATCATCGGCGACGCGCTGATGGTGACGTTCAACCGCCGCGGCGACCAGCCCGACCACGCGCGTCGCGCCGCGCTCGCGGGCCTCGCCCTCCAGGAGGCCACCCGGGCGGTGGTCCGCGAGCACCCCGACTGGCCGCGCTTCCGGGTCGGGGTCAACTCGGGCCCGGTCTCGGTGAGCGTGCTCGGCACCGCCGGCGGCCGCACCCACACGGTCATCGGCGACACCGTCAACACCGCGTCGCGGATCGAGGGGAAGGCCCCGGCGGGCGGCGTCGCGGTGAGCGCCGCGACCCTGGCGCTGCTGCCGGAGGCGCGGGCGGAGTCGCTCGGGTTCCTGGAGCTCAAGGGCAAGGCGGAGCGGGTCGAGGTCTTCCGCCTGATGGGGGTGGAGGGGTGACGGTCAGCCGCCGAAGGGCAGCGGGTCGTTCAAGGTCGTGACGGCACGGGCCCGCGCGGTCGTCATCCGGCGCCGGTGGTGCTGGCGGCAGAGCACCTCGTACCCGATGTTGGGGGTGGGCAGGCCCGGCTCGTCCACGTCGCCGACGACGATCTGGTCGCCCTCGGTGACCATGACGCCGTTCTCGGTGCGGGCGTTGTGGGTCGCGCGCTTGCCGCACCAGCACAGCGCCTCGACCTGCAGCGGCTGGATGCGGTCGGCGAGCTCGACGAGGCGCGCCGAGCCCTCGAACAGGCGCGTGCGGAAGTCGGTGAGGATGCCGAACGCGAAGACGTCGATCTGGAGCTCGTCGGCGATCCGGGCGAGCGCCTCGACCTGGTCGGCGGTGTAGAACTGGGCCTCGTCGCAGATCAGGTAGTCGATCCGCCCGCCGGCCGTCAGCGCGCTGACGACGTGGTCCCAGAAGTCGAACGAGGGGTCGACCTCGATCGCGTCGGTCGACAGACCGAGGCGGCTGGAGAGCCGACCGTCGCCGGCCCGGTCCTGGCTGGTGAAGATCCGCCCGACGCGCCCGCGAGCCGCGTGGTTGTGGTTGGTCTGGAGCGCCAGCGTCGACTTGCCGCTGTCCATGGTCCCGGTGAAGAAGAGCAGGCTCGCCACGAGGCACGAGGCTACCGTGTGCGCATGGCTGATCCCCTACGCGAACCCCTCGTCACGGCCGGCGCCCTGGCCACGTTGGTGGAGAACGGCGAGGTGGTGGTCCTGGATGTCCGCTACGTCCTCGGCGGCGAGCCCGGACGCGCGGCGTACCAGGCCGGTCACGTGCCCGGAGCGGCGTACGTGGACATGGACACCGAGCTCGCCGACCCGCCGGGTGACGGGCGCCGCGGGCGTCACCCGCTGCCGGATCCTGCGCGGTTCGCGACCGCGATGAGGGCGCACGGCGTACGGTCCGGGGTGCCCGTGGTCGTGTACGACGGCGCCGACGGCACGGCGGCCGCGCGGGCGTGGTGGTTGCTGACGTATCACGGCCACCCCGACGTACGGCTGCTCGACGGCGGATTCGCGGCGTGGGAGGCGGCGGGGTTGCCGGTGGCGTCGGAGGAGGCGGTCGTTGAGCCGGGGGACTTCGTCGCGGACCCGGGGCACCTCCCGGTGGTCGACGCCGACGGTGCGGCGCGCGTCGGGCGCGACGGCGTGCTCCTCGACGCGCGGGTGACGCCGCGCTACCGCGGCGAGGTCGAGCCGATCGACCCGGTCGCGGGCCACGTGCCCGGTGCCGTGAGCGCGCCGACCTTCGACAACGTCGACGCGGACGGGCGCTGGCGGCCCGCGGAGGTGCTGGCGGACCGTTTCGTCGGGCTCGGGGCGGTGCCGGGGCGCGAGGTCGCCGTCTACTGCGGCTCGGGCGTGACGGCCGCGCACGAGGTGCTCGCGCTGTGGCGGGTCGGGGTCGACGCGGCGCTGTATGCCGGGTCGTGGAGCGAGTGGGTGAGCGATCCGACGCGGCCGGTGGCGACGGGCGACGCCTAGCGCCCGTCCCGAGCCTTCTGGCGGGGGTGTCGGCGCGGTGCGGCACGATGAGGGCATGTCCCGAGTCCGCGCACCGCTGGTGGGCCGCGCCCGCGAGCTCGGCGAGCTGCGCGCAGCGTTCTCCGACGTCCGCGGCGGCACGCCCCGCACGCTGGTGGTCGCGGGCGAGGCGGGGATCGGCAAGAGCCGCCTGCTGGAGGAGTTCGTCGCGCAGGTGCGCGAGGCCGACGAGGCGCTCGTGGTCAGCGGGGCGTGCGCCGACTCCGGCTCCGGCCCCCTCCCGTACGCCGCGCTCGAAGGCGTGCTGCGCGACGTGGTCGGCGCCCTCGGTGTCGAACGAACCCTCGAGGCGGCCGGTCCCGGTGCCGACGCGCTCGGGCTGGTCGCGCCGCGGCTGATCGACGTCCGCACCGACATCAGCCCGGGTCGGCTGCCCGAGGTCGTGGCGGGGCTGCTGGCAGCCGTCGGCCGCGAGCGCCCGGTCGTCGTGGTGGTCGAGGACCTGCACTGGGCCGACGAGGCGACGCGCGCCACCGTCGCCCGCCTCGCACGGATGGGGATGGACGAGTCGGTCCTCCTGGTGCTGAGCTATCGCAGCGACGATGTCGGGCGCGGGCACCCGCTGCGGACGACGCTCGCCGAGCTGGAGCGGGCCCGGCTGGTCACGCGGGTGGACCTTCCCCGTCTCGACGACGCCGAGATCGCGCAGCTCGCCGCCGCGTTGCTCGACGCCGAGGACATCGGACCCGGACTCGCCGACCTCGTCGACCGCAGCGAGGGAGTGCCGTTCTTCGTCGAGGAGCTCGTCGGGTTCCTCGGGGTCGACCTGCCCGACTCGCTCCGCGACGTGCTCCTGCTGCGCTACTCGCGGCTCTCGCCCGCCGCGCGGGAGTTCTGCCGTCAGGTGGCCGCAGCTGGCCCGCGCGCGCCGTACGACCTGCTCACGGACGCCCTCGGCGCCGATGCCGTGGCCGCCTCCGAGCCCGTAGCACGTGAGGCGGTCGAGGCGGCGGTGCTGGTGGGGGACGCGGACGCGTACGCGTTCCGGCACGCCCTCGTGCAGGAGGCCGTCCTCACCGAGCTCCTGCCGGGTGAGCGGCGACGGCTCCACGCGGCGTACGCGGAGGCGCTCGAGGCCCGCCCGACCTCCGTCGCGCGGCTGTCCGAGATCGCCGACCACTGGTGGCGTGCCCGCGTGCTCGACCGCGCGCTCGCCGCCGCGGTCTCGGGCCACGACGCGGCCGACCGCGCCGGCGCGTGGACCACCGCCGCCGCGCTGGGCGAGCGGGCGCTCGAGCTGTGGGAGATGGTCCCCGACGCGGAGGCGGTCGCGGGCGTCCCGCACCACGCGATGCTCGTCCGCGTCGCCCAGTCGGTGCGCTCGATGACCCGGCTCGACCGTGCGCTCGCGCTGTGCCACCAGGCCCTCGACGAGTGGCCGGACGACGATCCGCTGGGTCTCGCCGGTGCGCTGGACGACGCCTCGGTGATCGCCGCCCAGGCCGGCAGCGTCGAGGGGCGGGCGTTCCTCGAGCGGGCGCTGGCGCTGGTCCCGCCGGGGGAGCACGACGAGGTGCGTGCGCGGCTCCTGGTGTCGAAGGCGCGCGACGCCATGCTCGACGGCCGCTCTGCCGAGGGCATCACCACCGCGACCGAGTGCTACGAGACGGCGATGTCGGTCGGAGCGAGCCGTGAGGCCTCGATCGCGCTGAACATGCGGGGCGTCAGCCGCGTCACGCTCGGCGACGCCGGCGGCTTCGACGACCTCGAGCGGTGTCGCGAGCTGGCCGCCGACGACTTCGTCGCCCTGTCGCGCTACTACGTCAACGCCTCGGAGGCGCGTCTCGTCTGGGGACGGTACGAGGATGCGCTGGCGCTGGCCGAGGAGGGCGCGCGGCGGTCCCGCGCGCTCGGAGCCGGCTGGAGCAGCGACGCGATGCTCGAGGGCAACGCGGCGGAGGCGCAGCTGGCGCTCGGGGAGTGGGACACGGCCGCCGCGTGGTACGAGCGCGCGGTGCCGCTGGTCTCGACGAGCACCTTCGCGGTCTACCTGCGGGAGCGCTGGGCCTGGCTGCTGATGTGGCGCGGCGACGTGCCGGCCGCGGAGGCGATCGTGCGCGCCAAGCTCGCCGACTGGGAGCGGTTCGGGCGGCTCGAGGAGCAGGTCCGCACGCGGGTCGCGGCCACGCTCGCCGAGCTGGCGCTGCTGCGGGGCGACGCCGAGGAGGCGCTGCGGCTGATCTCCGGCGTGGTGCTCCGGCCCGACCAGGAGCGCAACCCCGCTTACCAGCTCCCGGTGCTGGCCGTCGCTGCGCGCGCGATCGGCCAGCTCCGCCGGTCGGCCGGGGCGGAGGCGGCCGGGGCGGAGGCGCCCGACGCGGAGGCGTCCGGGGGAGCCGTGCCCGACGCTGCTCCGTTCCAGGCGCAGGTGGACGCGTACGCCGAGTGGCCGACCCAC
Organism: Mumia spirodelae; assembly: GCF_050632745.1. NCBI lineage: Bacteria > Bacillati > Actinomycetota > Actinomycetes > Propionibacteriales > Nocardioidaceae > Mumia > Mumia spirodelae. The sequence goes on from NZ_JBODSD010000001.1 coordinate 1,737,831, forward strand.
CCGCTCTGGTCGGCGTTGTTCTCGGCCGAGCTCGGCGAAGGGCCGTGGTCGGCAGTCGCCGAGTCCGCCGGACCCGCGCACCTGCGGCCGTACGCGCTCTACCGCGACGGGGTTGCGCTGCTCGACGCGGGCGAGCGGGCGGCCGCGCGCGACCGGCTCACGGAGGCGGTGGCGGCGGCGCGCGCGATCGGCTGCGGGCTCGTGGCGGGCCAGGCGGAGGAGCTTCTCGAGACGGGAGGGCTCCGCGCGCACCGGCGTGGCGACGGCGAGGAGCTGACCGAGCGCGAGCGTCAGGTGCTGGAGCTGGTCGCGGAAGGGCTCACCAACGGACAGGTCGCCGAGCGGTTGTTCATCAGTCCGAAGACGGCGTCGGTCCACGTGTCGGCGATCCTCCGCAAGCTCGGGGTGTCGAGCCGGACCGAGGCGGCCGTGAAGGCGCGGTCGGGCACGCTCGGGGAGTAGGGGCGGAGGCGACGCGGGCTCAGCGGTCCGTGGGCAGGATCAGGTCGCCGTGCTCGCGTCGGTCCCGCGGGTGCAGGCCCACGTCGAGGGGCCGGCCGATCGCGGTCATGGTCCGGACCTGCCACCCCGCGGGGATCGCGAGATCCTTGCTGAGGGCGTCCAGGTCGAACGCCCGGAACTGGCGAGACGCGAGCCCCATCGCCTGCGCCTGCACCGTCATGTGCGCGACGGCCTGCCCGAGGTCGTAGTCGGCGAACTCGGAGTACGCGAGCTCCGAGTCCTCCCAGAACGCGTGCGCCACGTTGACGACGAGGACGCTGGCATCCGGCGCCCACCGCGCTGCGCTCGGCGCGAGCCGTCGTACGAGGCGGTCGTGCACCGCCGTGGCCCGCGGGGCGACGACGAAGCTCCACGGCTGCGCGTTGCCGGCCGACGGAGCCCAGCGCGCCGCCTCGACCAGCAGGGCGACCTCAGGCTCCGTGATCTCGTGCCCGGCGTCGAACCTGGCCGGGCTGGAGCGCGTGCGCAGCAGCGGATGGAGATCGTCCATGCCCGTCGGAACCGAGCCAGCGGGTTCGGCATTCCGTCGGCGTCACAGTGCGCCGACGACGCCGTCCGTCGGGTGCCAGGTCCTCGTCGGTGGCTCGGCGCCCCACTGGCGGAGCCGGGAGCGGGGGAACGCAGTCCCGTACTGCTCGTCGACGGCCGTCACCCAGCCCTTGTCGCGGACGTCGCCGTGCAGGTCCAGGGTGCCGCCGACGTAGGGGACGCAGCCCTTCGGGAGGGTGGCGTCCCAGCTGTACTCGTCGTCGCCCACGCGGAGGCGGAGGGTGACCGAGCGCGTGTCTCGCTCGCGCGTGTGCATGACCGAGACGACCTCGGCGTCGACGCGGTCGCGGGGGCGGCGGAGGGTGCGCAAGGCTCGGAGGGGGACTCCGCCGCGGAGTGCGTACCTGGCGGCGACGAGCGTCGGCAGCAGCAGGGGAAGGGCACTGATCAGGAGGTACCGGACGCGGTCCAGGAGCGGTGCGCCCGCGCCGGCGACGTCAGCAGCCCACGTGCGGTCGTCGGGGTCGACGACGACCTCGACGACATCTCCCGGCTCGGGCCCGCCGGAGAACACGTCGAAGATCCCGTAGTCCAGGGCCCACAGGTCAGCGTTCGAGCCGTCCGGAAGCGCGACGATCGCGCTCTCGGTGCCGAGTGCGTCCCGCTCCGCTGGGGACAGGCTCCTGTCGTCGACCACGACGACCTGCTGGTGCGGTTGGTCGCGGGCACGGTCGAGGGCGCCGCGGTCGCCGTACGACGTGCCGGAGATCTGCCACCAGAACGCCGACGTCAGGGCGAGCAGGGCGACGGCCAGGGCGAGGCCTCCCAGGCGCTCCCACAGCGCGCGTCTGACGGGATCCTTGTCAGTCGCCACGCTCGGCTTCCCACTTCTTCACCACGGTCTTCGGGGCCTGCGACCGCCAGGCGTCCTCGATGATCTCGGCCAGCTCGTCGCGGGTGAGCTGGCCGAGGTGCGCGAGGCGGAGCAGCACGGCGTTGTATCCGTTGAAGTGGTCGGTCGTGAACCACGGGCCGTCGCCCTGGACGAGCGCCAGCTTGTCGCCCTCGTCGGGCACGCGGAACACGAGGACGTCGGTCAGTCGCTCGCCCGTCTCGGCGTCGAGCGCGTCCGGGCGCGGGGTGCGGTAGCCGACGAAGAACTTCTTGCTCACCCGGTACGACGGCAGGCCGCCCCACCCGGGGACCTTCTCGACGCGGGGGAGGGCCATCGCGACGTCCTCGATGTCCGACTCGCGTGCCTTGCGTGACCGAGCCATCGGTGTCCGCCTCCTCCGTGCCGCCTCAGCCCGCAGCGCGTACCTCGCCGCTCGGTGCGGCGTGGTCGGCGCTGAGAGCGTCTGGGGTCATCGTCGCGCGCCGCACGGTCTCGCGGGCGGTGGACGTCATCGCCGCCAGAAGCAGGATCTCAGCGAGGTTCGTGACGATCGCGTTCGACGCGGCGACCGCGGCGACGACGAACATCTGCGCGGCGCCGGCGAGGATCCACGGCCAACGGGCGCTGCGGGCGACCATGACCCCGATGACGATGAGGGCGCCGATCGTCGCGATCTCGGCGAACGGTGGCGCGCCGTCGAGGTGCTTGTAGCTGAGGACCCCGTCCTGCGTCACCGGCGTGAGGTGCATGCCGATCTCGCCCGACAGGCCGAGTCCGATGATCACCAGCGTCACGGCCGACCACGCCACGATGCTCGGCCGCTGCCGGAATCCTCGGACGTCCCACCGGTGCGCGGTGAGCGCGGCGAAGATCACCAGCAGGGGAGTGAAGACGGCGTGCATGAGGTAGCGCGGGTACGACGCGATCTCGAGCGCCGTGCTCTCGCCCCACGAGGCACCGAAGGTCAGCAGCGCATTGTCGTACGCGAGTCCGAGCGTGACGAGAAGCGGGAGGACGGCGTCGTACACCCCGACCTTGCGGCTACGCCAGAGGACGACGACGAGGACTGCGACGAGCGCGACGGAGGCCAGCGTGTACGCGAGCAGGGCCCAGTTGTGGGGCTGCATGACCATGACTCTCTCCCGAGCGGAGGGGACGGGTGCGTGCACTGTCGCACACGGGGCGGGAGCGCGTACACGATATAGGGGCGGCCGTTGCCGAATCGTGGCGTGGCCGCGTCGCCCTGTGGCGCCGGGTGGCGCGTGGCGTCGTACGGAACGCCGGTTACGTGCACGGAGCGACGGGTATACGCGGCGCTCGGCGCACTTATCCGGCGCTCGGTGGAGCGTGGGTCCGGTCCGGCGGCGCTCAGCCCAGGGCGCGCACGGCGTCTATGGTGTCGGCCTCGGCCGGCGTCTTGTCGTCGCGGTAGCGCAGCACCCGCGCGAACCGCAGGGCGACGCCGCCGGGGTAGCGCGGCGAGCGCTGGACGCCGTCGAACGCGACCTCGACGACCTGCTCGGGCCGCAGCGGCACCACGTGGGCGTCGGTGCCCTCGACCGCCAGCTCGGTGAACCGCTCGGTCTGCCACTGCAGCATCTCGTCGGTCATGCCCTTGAAGGTCTTGCCGAGCATCACGAACCCGCCCTCCGGATCGCGTGCGCCGAGGTGGATGTTGCTCAGCCAGCCCTTGCGTCGGCCCGATCCCCACTCGACCGCCAGGACGACGAGGTCGAGGGTGTGGCGGGGCTTGACCTTGACCCAGGCGGCACCGCGCCGGCCGGCGTCGTACGGGGCGTCCAGCGACTTCACGACGACGCCCTCGTAACCGCCCGCGACGGCCTCCTCGAAGAACCGCTGGGCCGCTTCGGCGTCGGCGGTCTGCAACCGCGGGACCCCGAGCCCGGGCGCGATGCGCTCGAGGGCGTCGAGCCGCGCGTGCAGCGGCCGGTCGAGCAGGTCCTCGCCGTCGGCGTGCAGGACGTCGAAGAACACCGGCGACAGGACGCGTACGTCCTCGCCGGACCGCAGATCCGGGGCCGACCCGCGAGGGTGCGTCGCGCCGAGCGAGGCGATGTCCTGGAACGGGGCCGGGCGCCCGTCGCGCTCGATGACGACCGCCTCGCCGTCGAGGACGAGGGGATCGGCGTCGAGTCCGCGCACGGTGTCGGCGATCTGCGGGACCCGGTCGGTGATGTCATCCAGGCTGCGGGTGAAGACGCGCACGTCGTCGCCCACGCGGTGGACCTGGATGCGGATGCCGTCGAGCTTGGTGTCGACCGAGGCCGGCAGCGCGGGGCCGACCTTGTCGAGCGCGCCGGCCACGTCGGGGGCGCTGGAGGCGAGCATCGGCCGGACCGCGCGTCCCGGGGAGAGCACGGCCGCGGCAGCGACGGCCTCCCGGCCCCCGCTCATCGCCGCCACGGCGACCGGGGGAGTGGAGCCCTGCAGCATCGCCGCCCGCCGGATGTCGGCCGCCGGCACGTCCGACGCCTCCGCGAGCGCGTCGAGGACGATCGAGTCCAGCGCTCCCTGGCGGACGTCGCCCGAGATCAGGCCGGCGAGGAACCGCTGCTCGTCGGCCGTCGCCGCCCCGAACAGCCGCTGCGCCGCCTCGGCACGGGCGCCCTGCGAACCCGCCCCGGACATGTCGGCCATCGCGGCGAACGTCGCGTCGACCTCACCGACGGTGAGCGACGGCTCGTCGGCCGGCGCGGGCATGGCGCGCAGCGACGCCCAGCCCAGGCCCGTACGACGCTGGCGCAGCTCACCCGCGAGGTAGGTGACGACGACCTCGAGGTCCTCGGGCTCGGTCCGCCGCAGCAGGTCGGCGAGCGCGGCCCGCTTGGCCAGGCGCGACCGCGTCCCGGCGACGGCCTGGGAGGTGGCGACGACGTCGGCGAGGAGCATACGGGCCATTCTGCTGCGCGGCACCGACACGGGCAGGGCTGCGGACGGCTGCGGCGGGCGGAACGGGACCTGACGGGACGGCCCGCGGCACGGGACGGGACGGTGCGCGGTGAGTACGGTCCCACCTGCGGGTCGTGGCGTGGGACCACACTCACCGCCGCCCACCGTGGGCCGGGGGCTGGGACGGGATGACAGAATCGTGCGCGTGAGCCCCGAACCCGCCGCGAGCCCGCCCACGCGTACCGACGTCCTCGTCGTCGGCGCCGGACCTGCGGGCTCCGCGGCCGCCGCGTGGGCGGCGCGCCAGGGGCTCGACGTGGTCCTTGCCGACGCGGCGCGGTTCCCCCGGGACAAGACCTGCGGCGACGGCCTGACCCCGCGCGCGATCGCCGAGCTCGACCGCCTCGACCTCGGCCCCTGGGTCCGCCGGCACGGGACCAACCGGGGTCTCCGCGCTTCCGGCTTCGGCCAGACCCTGATGCTCCCGTGGCCGGGCGGCTCGCTGCCGGACCATGGCTCCGCGGTGCCGCGCACCGAGCTCGACGCCCACATCCGTACGACGGCCCTGGACGCGGGCGCGACGCCTCTCGACGGCGCCCGTGCGGTGGACGTCGTCCGCGACGGCGCACGGATCTCCGAGGTCGTCTTCAAGACCGCGCACGGGCCCCACCACGTCGCGGCCGAGCGCGTGGTCGTCGCCGACGGCGTGCGGTCCCCGCTCGGGCGCGTGCTCGGGCGGGAGTGGCACCGCGAGACGGCGTACGGCGTGGCTGCGCGGTCGTACGTGAAGTCCGCCCGCAGCGACGACCCGTGGATCTCCAGCCACCTCGAGCTGCGCGACGAGCAGGGCGACCTGCTGAGCGGCTACGGCTGGATCTTCCCGCTGGCCGACGGCGAGGTGAACCTCGGTGTCGGCACCCTCGCGACCTCCAAGCGCCCCGCCAACGTGCAGCTGCGCCCGCTGATGGAGCACTACGCCCGGCTGCGTCGTACGGAGTGGGAGCTGGCCGACGAGCTGCGCGCCCCCACCTCCGCGCTGCTGCCGATGGGCGGTGCGGTCTCCGGTGTTGCCGGCGCCAACTGGGCGCTGATCGGCGATGCGGCCGGCTGCGTGAACCCGCTCAACGGGGAGGGCATCGACTACGGCCTGGAGACGGGTCGGCTGGTCGCGGAGCAGCTCGCCGCAAGGGCCGACCTCGCCACCGCGTGGCCCGCCGTCCTGCGCAGGCACTACGGCGAGGCGTTCTCGATCGCCCGTCGCCTGGCCGGACTCCTCACCGTGCCCGGTGTGGTGACGTACGGCGGGCCGGTCGGCATGCGGTCGTACGCGCTGATGACGATCGCGCTGCGCCTGATGGGCAACCTCGTGACCGACGAGGACCGTGACGCCGTCGCGCGCCTGTGGCGCTGGGCGGGCCGGATGTCGCTGCGGCTGGACCGACGGATCCCCTTCGCGTGAGGCTGAGCGCATGACCACCCCCGCACCCGACCGCACCGACGACCGCGTCGTCCACTACGCCTCGCGCGGGTCGACGCACTTCGACGTCATCCTCGCGACGTTCTGCGTCGTCCTCGTCGTCTCCAACATCGTGGCGACCAAGGGCATCGAACTCGGGTCGGGCTCGTGGACGATCGGCAGTCTCCAGCTGTGGCCGATCATCACCGACGGGGGTGCGTTCCTGTTCCCGCTCGCCTACATCCTCGGCGACGTCATCTCCGAGGTGTACGGGTTCAAGGCGGCCCGGCGCGCGATCATCACCGGCTTCGCGATGGCCCTTCTCGCGTCGGTGACCTTCTGGGTCGTCCAGCACGCGCCTGCGGCGTCGTTCTACGAGAACCAGGGCGCGTACGAGGCGGTGCTCGGATTCGTCCCCCGGATCGTGCTGGCCAGCCTCGCCGGCTACATGGTCGGACAGCTCCTCAACAGCGTCGTCCTGGTGCGGATGAAGTCCCGTACGGCCGAGCGCGGGCTGTTCGCCCGCCTGATCACCTCCACGGGCGTCGGGGAGCTCGCGGACACCCTGATCTTCTGCGCGATCGCCGCCTCGGTCATCGGCATCACGACCTGGGGCCAGTTCTGGAACTACGCGGTCGTCGGGTTCGTCTACAAGGTCGGCGTCGAGCTGGTCGTCATGCCGGTCACGATGCTCGTGATCCGGTGGCTGAAGTCCCGCGAGCCCACCTACTGGCGCTCCGCCCCGCCGGAGGCCGCCGAGCCTCAGGCGTAGTAGCGCCCGAGGAAGTCCGCCTTCAGCGCGGCGTACATCCCGTCCGAGATCGAGGCGCGGATCCGGTCGACCAGCCGCACGATGAACCGTTCGTTGTGGATCGTCACCAGCGTCGCGGCGTTGTACTCCTTGGCCTTGAACAGGTGGTGCAGGTAGGCCTCGGTGTAGTGCGCGCACGTGTAGCAGTCGCACTCCTCGTCGATCGGCGCGAACTTCCGCCGGCTCGCCGCCACCAGGAGGTTGCGCTGGCCGTCGTGCGTGTAGACGCGGCTCGAGCGCGCCACGCGCGACGGGCTCACGCAGTCGAACGTGTCCGCGCCGTTCTCGATCCCGGTGAACAGGTCGTCCGGCTCCCCGATGCCGAGCAGGTGGCGCGGCTTGTCCTCGGGCAGCTCCTCGCTCACCCAGCCGACGATCGTGCCGAGGTGCTCCTTCTCCAGCGCGCCACCGATCCCGTACCCGTCGAAGCCGAGCTCCACGAGCCCGCGCGCGGACTGCCGCCGCAGGTCCTCGTACTGCGCGCCCTGGACCACGCCGAACAGCGCTTGGTACGGCTTGTCGGCGCGCGCGTCGGTCAGCTTCTCGTGCTCGGAGACGCACCGGACCGCCCACGCCTGGGTGCGCTCGACCGACCGCTCCTGGTAGTCGCGGGTGTTCATCAGCGTCGTGCACTCGTCGAAGGCGAAGATGATGTCCGCGCCGAGCTGGTGCTGGATCCGCATCGACACCTCGGGGGTGAACCGGTGCTTGGACCCGTCGAGGTGGCTCTTGAAGGTGACGCCCTCGTCGTCGATGTGGGCGAGCCGCTCCTTGCCCTCGGCGATGACGTCGTCGGCCGTACGACCGGTGGTGTCCATCGCGAGCACCTTGCGGAAGCCGGCGCCGAGCGAGAGCACCTGGAACCCGCCGGAGTCGGTGAAGGTCGGGCCGCGCCAGTTCATGAACGCGCCGACGCCGCCGGCCTCGTCGACGATCTCCGGCCCAGGCTGGAGGTAGAGGTGGTAGGCGTTGGCGAGCAGCGCCTGCGCGCCGAGGTCGCCCATCGTCTCCGGCAGCACGGCCTTCACGGTGGCCTTGGTGCCGACGGGCACGAACGCCGGGGTCTGGATGTCGCCGTGCGGGGTCGAGATCACGCCGGTACGCCCCTGGGCGCCGTCGACGGAGTCGGCGAGGCGGTCGCCGACGGAGAAGGAGAACGTCACCGGTCCATCAAACCAGCGTGTCAGCCGTCGACCGACGACGGCGTCGGCGCCGCGTCGGTCGGTGCGGGCGTCGACTGCCCGAGCGACGGGTCCTCCTCCGAGTTCGGCGTCGGCTCCGGTGTCGGCGACGGGGTCGACTCGGTCGTGGGCGCGGGCGTGGTGGGTTCCGAGGGCGCGGGCTCCTCGCCCTCCGACGGGCTCGTCGTCTCGGCGCTCGGCGTGGGCTCGCTGGGGTCGGTGGACTCCGTGGGGGTGCTGGGCTGCGGCGACTCGTTCTCGTCGTTCTTCTTGTCGCCGTCGTCGCGGGTCGTGCCGACGTTGCTGAACGTCGTGCCGGTCTTGTCGCTGTTGCCGATCGGGTGGCCGACGACGGCCTCGAAGGCCCAGATGCCGCCGAGGGCGAGCACCAGGCTGACGACCGCGGCGGCCACGACACCGCGCCAGGTGATGAGCTTCTTGCGGGCGGCCTCGTCGGCCGCTTCCTCGGCCTCCTCCACGGTGCGTTCCGCCTCGACCTCGGGGTCGACGATGTCCTCGACCCCGCCGTCGCCGGGCTGGCCCGCCGCGTCCAGGGCCTCGGGGACCGGCAGCACCGCCGTACCGCCCGCTCCTCGGGGATCACGCTTGGCGAGGGTCGCGAGGCTGGTCAGCCGGGCCGCCTGGGCGAGCTGGCGGCTCTTGCGGATCGAGTTGGTGTAGATCGTGCCGGCGATCGTCGCCACGATCGAGCCGACCGCCGCACCGATGAGGGTGCCGGCGACCCCGAGCCACGAGCCTGCGACGGCTGCCGTCACCGCAGCCAGAGCGCTGCCGACCACCTGGCTGGTGGACACGCCTGACAGGACGCCTGCGTCGTCGTCGGACTCGGTCTTCTTGGCCGCCATGCGTCCCTTCCCGCGGAGATCCGCGTCGGTCTGTGCCCTTCTCGGCGGGCGTCGTTCGGTCGGAGGAGAGGCGCGCAGGAGCCCCGGAGGACGGCCCCACGCCAACCTTCGACGGTAGCGAAGTCGGGCGGAGTGGCCAAGTGAGGTCACGCACAGCCGGACGCGACTACGGTGTGCCCATGAGCAACCCCCCGCTCGAGCCGAGCACCACGAAGCCGGTCCCGGTCGTGCTGGACGTCGACACCGGTGTGGACGACGCGCTGGCGCTGATGATGGCCGTCCGGCACCCGGCGCTGGACGTGCGGGCGATCACCTGCGTCGCGGGCAACGCCGACGTCGACCAGGTCGTGACGAACTCGCTCGCGGTCCTCGACGTGCTCGACGCGCCGGACGTCCCCGTGGCCCGGGGCGCCGCTCAGCCGCTGCTGGAGGTCGCCCGCGACGCCCGTCACGTGCACGGGGCCGACGGGTTGGGGGCACAGGGGCTTCCCGCGTCGTCGCGTACGCCGTTCGCCGGGGGAGCGCTCGAGCTGCTGCGGATGACGATCCTCGACTCGCCGGAGCCGGTGACCCTCGTCCCGCTGGCGCCGATGACCAACCTCGCGCTGCTGCTGCGGGCGTACCCGGAGGTCAAGGACAACCTCGCCGGGATCATCGCCATGGGCGGCGCCGCGGAGGGCGGCAACGCGACCGCCGTCGCCGAGTTCAACGTCTGGCACGACCCCGAGGCCGCGGCGATCGTGCTCGGCTCCGGTGTGCCGGTGACGCTGTACGGGCTGGACGTCTTCTCCCAGGTCGTCGTCGAGGCGGAGACGTACGAGGCCCTGCGCCAGGACCCCGACCCGGCCGTCGCCCTGGCAGGGCGCCTCCTCGCGCACTCCCACGAGGTCATCCGCAGCGACCCGCGCGTGGGGCACGGCGGGCTGATCGGGGATGCGGGCGCCGTCTGCGCGGTCGCCGAGCCCGGGCTCATCACCACCCACCGCTGGCCGGTCCACGTCGCGCTGGCGCCCGGCCTGACGCGGGGGCAGACCGTGGTCGACCGGCGGTACGTCCTCGGTGAGGACGCGGTGCACGGCGTCGACTCCCTCGGCCACCTCGTCGACGTCGCGGTCGGGATCGACGCCGAGGCGACGCGTGACCTGTTCCTGACCACGATCGGCGCCGGTCCGCAGGCGTCGCACGCCGACGACACGGCGCGGGCGGTCCAGCGGTGACGGCGGCCTCTCCCACCGGAGGCCGCGGGAGAGCGGTCGGCCGGGTCGTCGTCGTCGGATCGCTCAACGTCGACCTCGTGACGGAGGTCGACCGGCATCCGTCGCCGGGCGAGACCGTCCTCGGCGGGGACCTCGTACGCCTGCGCGGGGGCAAGGGTGCCAACCAGGCGCTCGCCGCCGCGCGTGCCGGTGCCGAGGTCGCGATCGTCGGCCGGGTCGGCGACGACGCCGACGGACGCGCGTACCGCGACGCGCTCGTCGCCGCCGGGGTCGACGTGACCCACCTGACGACCACGCCGGACGCGCCCACCGGGACGGCACTCATCGTCGTCGACGCGGAGGGCGAGAACACGATCGTCGTCGCGCCCGGGGCGAACGCGCGGCTCACGCCGGCCGACGTGCACGGGGCCGCGGCGACGATCCGTGCGGCGGACGCGGTGCTGGTGCAGCTCGAGATCGGCCAGGACACCGTCGAGACGGTCGCGGAGATCGCCTCCGAGGCGCGGACGCGGCTGGTCCTCAACGCCTCGCCCGTACGACCGTTGCCGCCGTCGCTGCTCGCGCTCGCCGACCCGGTGGTCGTCAACGAGCACGAGGCGCGCGCGTACGACGCGGCGTCGACGTGCGTCACGCTCGGCGCCCGGGGCGCCCGCTGGGGCGAGGAGACCGCGAGCCCGCCGCCGGTCGATCCGGTGGACACGACGGGTGCGGGAGACGCCTTCGCCGGCGCCCTGGCGGCGGCACTGGCCTCGGGAGAGGACCGGGCCGGGGCGCTGCGGGCCGCCGTCGCCGCAGGAGCAGAGGCGACGCGCTGGGTGGGGGCGCAGCCGCTCTGACGCGTGGCTGCACGCGGGCGCTCCCGACGAACGTCCTCCCGAGGGAACGTTCTCCCCAGGAACGGATCGTCCCCAGCCTCGGCGCGCGTCCCGGATCCTGTCCGGCGTTCTCACTAGGCTCGGATCGAGCCTGCTCGGAGGCTCGCTCGGACCCCGGAGGTGTGGCGTGCGCTTCATCGCGACAGCGGACTGGCAGCTCGGCATGACTGCCTGGTTCCTCGGCGACGAGGCCCGTGCCCGGTTCCAGCAGGCCCGTCTCGACGCGGTGCGCAGGATCGGCGAGGTCGCGACGGAGCGGGGCGCTGCCTTCGTGGTCGTCTGCGGCGACGTGTTCGAGTCCAACCAGCTCGACCGCGCGATCATCGCCCGCACCTTCGAGGTTCTCCGGAGCTTCACGGTCCCCGTCGTGCTACTCCCGGGCAACCACGACCCGCTCGACGCCGCGTCGATCTACGACGCAAAGCCGTTCCGCGACCGCGTGCCGGACCACGTCCACGTGCTGCGCGACAGCGCGCCCTACGCCGTGGTCGAGGGCGCCGAGGTCGTCGGCGCTCCGTGGTTCGGCAAGCACCCGACCCGTGACCTCGTCGCGGACGCGTGCGCCGGCCTGCAGCCGACCTCGGACGGGCTCGTCCGCGTCGTCGCGGGACACGGGGTCGCCAGCACGTTCAACCCGGACCGGGACGCACTCGCGGCGATCGACGTCCCGACGCTCACGAAGGCGCTCGACACGGGCCGGGCCCATGTCGCGGTCCTCGGCGACCGGCACTCGACCACGCAGGTCGAGGACCGCATCTGGTACGCGGGAGCGCCCGAGGTCACGTCGCGTCGCGAGGAGGACCCCGGCAACGTGCTCGTCGTGGACGTCGACCCCGCCTCGGGTGCGGTGTCCGTCGCGCGTGAGCACGTCGGGCGCTGGCGGTTCGAGGTCGTCGACGAGGAGCTCGCCTCGCCCGAGGACGTGGACCGCCTGGCCGCGCGGCTCGCGGGCCTGCCCGACAAGGACCGCACCGCCGTCTGGCTGGCTCTCCGCGGCACGCTGTCGACCGCGGAGAAGGCGCGGCTGGACGGCATCCTGGAGGAGGCCGGCGACCTCTTCGCGCGCCTCGACGCGTGGGAGCGCCACACCGACCTGGCCGTGCTGCCCGACGGCCACGACTTCGCCGACCTGGGCCTGAGCGGGTTCGCGCAGGCGGCGCTCGAGGAGCTGACCGGGCTGGCGGCGTCCGACGGGCCCGACGCCCCGGTGGCGCAGGACGCCCTGGGCCTGCTCTACCGCCTCGCGGGGGCTGGTCGATGAGGCTCGTCCGGGTCACGCTCCGGCACTTCCGGGGCGTCGAGGAGTCGACCGTCCGCTTCGGTGACGGTGTGACGGTCGTCGTCGGCCCCAACGAGGCGGGCAAGTCCTCGGTCGCCGAGGCTGTCCGCCTGCTCCGGACGACCAAGTCCAGCTCGCGCAGCCAGGCCGTGCGCGACGTGAAGCCGGTCGGGCACGACGTCGGGCCCGAGGCCGAGCTCGAGCTGCGGACGGGGCCCTACACGCTCGTCTACCGCAAGCGCTGGCTGAAGTCACCCGTCACCGAGCTGGACGTGAGGGCGCCCTCGCGGGAGCAGGTCAGCGGGGACGAGGCGCACCAGCGCTTCGCCAGGATCCTCGCCGAGACCGTCGACGTCGACCTGTGGGAGGCGCTGGAGGTCGTCCAGGGGGAGTCGCTCGACCAGCCCGACCTGGCCCGCATCTCCGCGCTCCACCGGGCCCTCGACGACTCGGCCGGCGCGACCGGCGACCACGATGCGCTGATGGCCGGGGTGGCTGAGGAGCGCGAGCGCTACCTCACTGCGAACGGCAGGCCCCGAGGCGACTACGCGCAGGCCGACGCGGAGATCACCGACCTCGAGGCGCAGGTCGAGCGGCTGCGGGCGCGGAGCGCCGAGATGGACCGCTACGTCGAGGACTACGCCCGCAACGAGCAGGAGCACGCGCGGCTCTCGGACCTGTCGATCGACGCCGACGGCAAGCTGTGCCGCGCCGAGGACGCGGTTCGCGCCGTCGACACGCTCCGGGACGACCTCCGGCGCTCGCAGGAGGCGTCGACCCTCGCGGCGCGCTCCCTCGCGCACGCGCAGCGCGCCCGCGACGACCGCCGGAGCCTCGTCGCCGACCTGGCGCGCCGGGCCACGACCGTCGACGGGCTGACGGCACGGGTGGACGAGGTCTCCGCGGCGCACTCCGCGGCGCGCGCGGCCGAGGAGGAGGCGCGGCGCCGGGCTGCGGACGCGGGTGAGCGCGCACGCGAGGCACGACGCGCCGCCGTGGCCGCGGCGCTGGACGTCACCCGGCACCGTGACGCTGCCGAGCGGCTCGCCCTCGCCCAACGTGTGCGTCGTGCCCGCGAGGCCGGCGAGGAGCGGGCGAGCGCCCGGGCCGGGCGCGATCTGCTGCGGGTCGACGACGACGTCCTGGCCCGGCTCAACGACCGGGCGACCGAGGTTCAGGTCGCCGAGGGCGCCCGAGACGCCGCGGCGGCGCGCCTGGAGGTGCGCAGGCTCGGTGACCATCGGGTCACCGCGGCGGGCGACGACGTCGGGTCGGCGCCGTACGAGTCCGCGGTGCTCGACGACGTGACCGTCGCGGTCGAGGGGGTGGTCGAGGTCGTGGTGCGTCCCGGCACGCCCCCCGCCGACCTCGACCGGCGCGTCGGACAGGCCCGGGACGCCTTCGACGTCGCCCTGCGCGAGGCTGGGGTCGGGTCGCTGACCGAGGCTCGCACGGCGCACGAACGCCGCCGTCAGGCGGAGTCGCGGCTCCTCGCGGCCGAGGGCACGCTGGGTGACGTGCTCGACGGGACGACGCTGGAGGACCTCGAGGTCCGGCTCGTGACGCTGGAGCGGCGACGCGCGGACGTGGTCGCCGTCGACACCGACGCGCGGGACGGGGACGCGCCCGCCGCGGACCTCGGTGCGCTCGAGGACGCTGCCGAGAGCCCACGCCTCGCGGCCGACGCGGCCGATGCCGAGGCGACCACGGCGCGGGACGACCACGACGGGGCGCGTGAGGCCCTCGCTGCCGCGGGGGAGAGGGCCGTGCGGGTGCGCCAGGAGCTCGAGAGCGCCCTGCACGAGCACGAGCGCGAGACCGCGCGGCTGGCCGAGGCGCGGGCCCAGGACAGCGACGAGGACCTGGACGCTGCGGTCGTCGCCGCCGCCGAGACGCATGACGCCGCCGTGAGCGCGGCCGAGCGGTCCCGTGCCGCGTTCGAGGCCGCGTCGCCGGAGACCCTCGCCATGGAGCTCGCCAACGCCCGCGAGCTCGTCGAGAGCGTCGACCGTGAGCTGACTCGCTCGGACCAGCGCCGCGTCGAGCTGCAGACCCTGCTCGACGACCGCGCCGCCGAGGGGATCCACGACCGCCTCGTCGAGGCCGAGGCCGCCCTCGACGTCGCGCGGGCGACCTACGGGCGACTGCACCGCGCCGCGCAGGCCGCGGACCTCCTCAGCAGCACGCTCCTGCGTCACCGTGACGAGGCGCAACGACACTACGTCGCGCCCTTCAAGGAGCGGATCGACCGGCTGGGCAAGGTCGTCTTCGGACCCGACTTCGAGGTGGCGATCAGCACCGACCTCGCCATCGAGACCCGCACCCTCGGCGGCCGCACGGTCCCGTTCTCCTCGCTGTCCGGGGGAGCGCGGGAGCAGCTCGCCGTCCTCGGCCGCCTGGCCTGCGCGCAGCTCGTCGACACCGAGGAGGGAGCGCCGGTGATCCTCGACGACACGCTCGGGTTCTCCGACCCCGAGCGGCTGGAGCGCCTCGCGGTCGTGCTCAACGACGTCGGCCGCACCGCCCAGGTCGTCCTCCTCACCTGTCAGCCGCGCCGGTTCGAGTCCGTCGGCGGCGCCCGCACAGAGCGCCTCGTCGCGTCGTGACGCCGCGCCACTACTCGTTCGCGACCACCTGGCGGGTCGGCGCGCCCGTGGCCCAGGCCTTCGACGCCGTCGCCGACCTCGAGCACTACGCGCTGTGGTGGCCGGACGTGCGCCACGTCGTCGGCATCGACGACGACACCGCCCGCCTCGCGATCCGCTCGACCCTCCCGTACACGCTGCACCTCACCCTCCACCGCACGCGTGTCGACGAGACCTCCCGCCACCTCCTGGCCGAGATCGCAGGCGATCTCGAGGGATGGGCGAGCTGGCGGCTGGGCGCCCGGGAGGACGGGACGGTCCTCCGCTACTCGCAGGAGGTCGTCACCACCGAGCCGTGGATGAACGCCGCAGGTCACCTGTTGGCGCCGGTCTTCCGGCTCAACCACACCGCGATGATGCGGCGTGGTGGGGACGGCCTCGCCCGCTACCTGGCGTCGTAGCCGTGGGGCGGTCACCTAGAGTGGCCGACGAGACCAGCCCCCCCGGACGGAAGGACCACCGTGCACCGACCTCGGTCGCTCGTGCTCGCCCACGTCGCCGTGATCGCCGGGCTCGCGCTCGCCGGCTGCGGCTCGGCGTCGGACCTGACGACCGCCGAGGCATCGCCCACACCGCCGCCGCCGACGTCCTCGCCACGGACGGCGCAGCTGCCGCTCGACGACGTCGACACCGACCTCCCCGACGTGGGCGACCCGATGCGCGCGTTCCAGAGCCCGACCGGCAACATCGTGTGCCGCCTCGGCGAGGACGGCGCGCGTTGCGACATCCTGGACTTCGCCTTCGAGCCCCCGCCGAAGCCCGACGGCTGTGGCGAGGACTGGGGCGGCACGCTGGTCGTCGACGCGTCCGGCGGCTACTTCAGCTGCGGCGCGCCCTCGCTCGCCGGGAAGTCGCCAGAGCTCGCGTACGGGCACTCCACCGTGGTCGGCGACTACGGCTGCACCAGCCAGCGCACCGGCGTGACCTGCCTGCACACCGAGAGCAAGCACGGCTTCACGGTCTCGCGCGAGCGCACCGGCACCTTCTGAGCCGCCCGCCGGCCACCCGCGGCGTACGGGCGCCGTACGACGGGACGACCCGCCACCGCGACCGCCGCAGCGGCCCGATGGCGGGTCGTCCGTGTCCCGGGGGAGCGCCCGTCAGAGCGCGCCGGCCTCCCGGCCTCCGGCGGGGACGGCGGCGTACGGGTCCGCGGCCGCGACCTTGTCGCCCTTGTCCTTCGGCTGGAACCGCTCCTCGAGCAGGACCGCGATCGGCGACGCCACGAACACCGTGCCGAGCGTGCCGAGGGTCAGGCCCAGCAGCAGCGCGATCGCGAAGGGCTGCAGCGACGCACCACCCAGGACCGCGAGCGCGGCGAGGATGAAGATGGCGCCGAGGCCGGTGTTCACCGTGCGGGGGACGGTCTGCATGATCGAGTCGTTGAAGACCTTCCGCAGGCTCTCGCCCTTCTTGCGTTCTCGGAGGTTCTCGCGGATCCGGTCGAACACGACGACGGTGTCGTTCACGTCCAGGCCGATGATCGACAGGATCGCCGCGAGGAACACCCCGTCCACCGGTTCTCCCGCCCACGCGAAGATGCCGACGACGAGCGTGACCGTCACCGCGAGCGCGAGGACCGCCGCACTGGCGAACGTCCATCGGAACCGGATCGACAGGTAGAGCATCTGCGCGGCGAGGGCGATGATGAACGCGATGATCGCCTGGTTGCGCAGCTCCTTGCCGAGGCTCGGGCCGATCAGCTCGTCGCGATCCTTCGTGACCGGCCCGGCGATCTCGTCCAGGGCGTCCTGGATCTTGACCGCTTCGTCGTCGGTGATCTTGTCGGTCCGGACCGTGATGTTGTTCTGGTCCCCGGACTCACCACCGGACTCCTGCACGACCGCGCTCGGGAAGCCTGCGTCCGCGACCGCCTCGCGAGCGTCGTCGGCGGAGATCGGCTTGCTGACCTGGTAGTCCAGGACCCGTCCGCCGGTGAACTCGACGCCCAGGTTCAGGCCCTGGGTGATGACACCGGTGATGGCGATGGCGACCGCGGCGAGCGTGAGCCCGACGAGCATGCCGGACCGCTTGAGGATGAAGGGGCCCTTCGTCACCAACCAGGCGCGGAACTTACCGGTTCCGCTGAGGCCCGTGATGGCGGGGCGCTTCTGCACGAACGACCGGCGGACCGCCCAGTCGGTGAGCACGCGGGCGATGACCAGCGCCGAGACCATCGACGCGATGGTGCCGATCGTCAGCGTGACGCCGAAGCCCTTGACGGGGCCGCTGGCGAAGACGAACAGCAGCCCGGCCGCGATGATCGTCGTGACGTTGGAGTCGAGGATCGCCGTCCAGGCCTTCTTGTAGCCGGTGTCGAGGGCGCGTGGCATCCCGTCGCCCCGCCTTCGGGCGTACTCCTCCCGCGCGCGTTCGAAGACCAGGACGTTGGCGTCGATCGCGAGACCGATGGCGAGCACGAAGCCTGCCAGGCCGGGCAGCGTCAGGGTGGCACCGAGCCACACGAGCATGGCGTACGACAGGAGGGCGTAAGTGCCGAGCGCGATGCTGGCGAGGAAGCCCATCAGGCGGTACACGACGATGATGAAGATCGCGGTCAGCGCGACGCCGATGACGCCGGCCTCGAACGACGCCTTGATCGCGGAGTCGCCCAGGGTCGCACCGACGGTGCGCTGCTCGATGACCTCGACCGGGACCGGCAGCGCGCCGCCCTCGATCAGGACCGACAGCTCCTTCGCCGAGTCGGCGTTGAAGTTGCCGGTGATGCTCGTGGTGGACCCGGGGCCGGCGCAGAGGCTCGGCTGGACGGCCGGGGAGGAGATGACCTTCTGGTCGAGCATGATCGCGATGCGCTGGCCGCCGGCGGTGTTGGCGCAGGCCTCGTTGACGAGCTGCTTCCAGCCGGGCGTGCCCTCGTCGTTGAACCGGACGTTGACGACCCACTGCAGCGACTGCTGCTCCTGCTCGGCCTTCGCGCTGGTCACGCCGTTGCCGTCGAGCAGCTGCGGGCCGACGAGGATGGGGTTGCCGTCCTCGTCGTTGACCTGCGTCTGCCCCTCGGCAGGCTGCGCGCCCTCCTGGGCCGGGCCGATCACGTTGTGGAAGGTGAGCTGAGCGGTCTGGCCGATGACCTCGGCGGCCTCACGGGGGTCCTGGACGCCCGGGAGCTCGACGATGATGCGGTTCTCGCCGGAGCGCGCGAGCGTCGGCTCCGAGACGCCCAGGGCGTCGACGCGGCCGCGGAGCACCTCGAGGGCACGGTCGGTGGCCTCACCGTCGGCCTTGACGCGCTCGGTGTCCTTGGTCTCGAGGACGATCTGGGTCCCGCCCTTGAGGTCGAGCCCGAGACGTGGGGTGAAGTTGAGGGCGACGACCGCCGAGATGACGAGGACGGCGAGCGCCGCCAGTGCGCGCCACAGCGGCGCGCGGGATTCGGGACGTGACACGGAAGGCTCCGGGATTCTGCTGACGGGAAGCCGCGCGGGAGCGCGGCAGGACGGGCGAAGGTCGGGCCGTCAGCGGGGCGGGGCGCGGCTGTGCGTGGGGGAGGCGGCGCGGCCGTGGAGTGCCTCGCGCGCGGCGCTCGCCCGGGCGGCACCGACGACACGGCCGCCGTCGGTGCCGGTCACCGGGAGCGCGGCGAGGTCGGGACCGAGCCCGTTCTGGTCGTGCTGCGAGCGTGCGCCCGCGTCGACCTTGTGGAGCGTCGCCTTCGTGACGGTCGCGCCGCGGTCGGACGAGGGACGGGCATCGGCCGGGGCTGCCGAGTGGCTGCGGGCGGTGGCGGCGGTCGCCGTGCCTCCGAGCATCAGGAGGAGTCCCGACAGCGCTGCCGCGAGCATCACGGCAGGCAGACGGGGGACGTTCCTGAGCATTCGAGCAGTCTAGCCGGACGGGGTCCGGGAACCCGCCGCCGAGGTGATCCCGGTCACGAGCCCGTCATGTCGCGGCCACCGGGCGTTCAGGACAGGTCCGCGAGCGCCGACCCGATCGCGCGGTGGAAGGTGGGGTACGCCCAGATCGTCCGCAACAGCTCCTCCAAGGGGACCTGGGCCTGGATCGCGACCGTGAGGGCGCCCAGGATCTCGCCGCCGGCGGGGCCTGCCGACGTCGCACCCACCAGGACCCGGCGCTCGGCGTCGGCGACCACCTTGACCAGCCCCCGCGCGCCCGGGCCGTACGTCGAGCCGCGCGACGACGCGGCGAGGTCCGTGATCCCGGTGCGCACGTGCAGGCCGCGACGCCGCGCCTGCTCCTCGGTGAGCCCGACCGCCCCCACCTCGGGGTCGGTGAAGGTCACCCGGGGAAGCGCGCGGTACGAGGCGCCGGGCCCGGACTGCCCGGTGATCGTGGCCACCGCGATCGCCGACTGGTACATCGAGACGTGGGTGAACCCGCCGCGGCCGGTGATGTCCCCGATGGCCCACAGGCCTTCGACGGGGTCGCCGTCGGCGAGCACCCGCTGGTGGGGGTCGGTCGTGACGTAGCCGTGGTCGGTCGGCACGCCGACCGTGTCCAGCCCCAGCGCGTCGGTGTTGGGCGTACGCCCGGCGGCCACGAGCAGCCGCTGGGCGTCCAGGACGCTCCCGTCCTCGAGGGTGAGCGAGAAGCGCTCGCCGTCGTGCGCGACCGCGGTGACCGAGCTGCCGGTGCGGACGGTCGCTCCGTCGTCCTCGAGCGCCTGGGTGACGAGCTCGCCGGCCTCCGGCTCTTCGTTCGCCAGGACCCGCGCACCGGAGTCGATCACCGTGACCGCCGTCCCGTAGCGCGCGTAGGCCTGGGCGAGCTCCAGCCCGACGGCTCCGCCGCCGAGGACGAGCAGCGAGGTCGGGAGGTCGGGGCTGCGGAGGATGTCGCGGTTGGTCCAGTACGGCGTCCCGGCGAGCCCCTCGATCGGGGGAGCGGACGGCCGGGTCCCGACGTCGAGGAGGATGCCCCGGCGCGCGGTCACGCTCGCGCCGCCGACGGAGACCGTACGCGGCCCCGTGATCGTCGCCGTGCCGCGGACCAGGCGCGCACCGGCCTTCTCCAGCCGGGCGACCGCTGCCGTGTCGTCCCAGTCGGCGGTGATCTCGCGCACCCGGGCGAAGGCGTCGCCGTAGTCCGGCGTCACCGAGACCTCGCCCGCGACGCCGTCGGCCCGCCGCGCGGACGCGAGGAGCTCCGCCGAGCGGATCAGCGTCTTCGACGGGATGCAGCCGTAGTAGGGGCACTCGCCGCCGACGAGGGCGGCCTCGACCGCCACCACGTCGAGCCCGGCCCGTGCGAGGGCGCTGGTCGCGGCCTCGCCGCCGGGGCCGGTGCCGATGACGACGACGTCCACGTCGGTCGTACCGAGGGATTCGGAGTCCATGACGAGAGCATCACCCACGAAGCGGGATCGCGCAGCGCCGGAGGTCGTGATCGACTCCGCGGACACCGCTGAGAAGTAGTGCGCCGGGCTGGGAGCGCCTCACGGCGCGTGGCCGCTCGTAGCGGCTAATTTTGGGACCCGGGGCTACCACAGCCCGGCGCACGCCAAGCCTAAACCAACTCGCCCCGTCGTTCATTCCGGGCCGCGCTCTGCAGGGCCGCCGCGGTGTCCACGAGCCGGGATGCGCTGACCGCACCGATGCTGTCGGCCTCGCCCAGGGCGGCGCGTCCGATGCCGACGATCCGGGCGAAGGCGGCGGCACGGTCCAGGGTGTCCGCGAGGTCGTTCGTGACGACGCCACGGACGACGGCGTCGACGAGCGCCACGACCTCCTGCGGTCCCGGGGGATCGACGACCCCCGCGACGACCTCGTCCACCGGGGCGTGCAGCTTGCCTGCGTCGAACTCCCGCGCCGCCTGGACGGGGTCGCGCCGGACCCACGTCCGCAGGACGTACAGACGCCAGAGGGCCCCGGCGAGCGAGTCCGCGGGCGCGTCGGCCCACAGCTCGGCGAGGAGGTCCAGGCCGTGCTCGTCGGCCAGCGCCAGGACCCGCTCCGTGGTCGCCTGGTCCGCGGCGTCGCGCGCCCCGCGGACCATCAGGTGCGCCACCCGGGCGCCGGCCTCGGCGCGCGCCACCGGGTCCTCGTCCCCCTGGCGCGCGGTGAACAGGTCCGGACCCGCGACGAGCGGCTTCTTGAAGTCGGCCACGCGGCCAGCGTAGTGCGTGCTCAGAGCGCGCGGCGTGCCGCCGCGAGCGCCGGAGCGGTGAGCGCGACCTGCCACGGACGGGCCCCCCGGCCGGCGAGGAACTCCGCGATCGCGTCGTCGTCGGCCTTCACCGCGTCGTCCCACGCCAGCCGCCGCACGATGTCGGGCGTGAGGAGGTTCTCCAGCGGCAGGTCGTGGCGCTCGGCGATCTCGGTGAGGGTCGTCCGGTACGCCGCCAGCCGGGCGGCTGCCTCAGGGTTGCGCTCGGCCCACGCCCGGGCAGGCGGCGGACCGTCGGAGTCGCCCGACGACGTCGACGGCAGGTCCTTGTCCGCCAGGTCGCGCGCCTCCGTCACGGCGAGGTCCCACGTGTCGAGGTAGCGGCGCGCCCCGCGGCCCCGCATGACCTCCAGGTCGCGCAGCTCCTGCCGGTTCGCCGGTGTCGCCCGGGCGATGACGACGATCGCGGCGTCGTTGAGGATCCGTCCGGGGGTCACGTCCCGCTCGCGGGCGATGGCGTCGCGCGCCTGCCACAGCGCCCGCACCACGGCGAGGCGACGGGCGCCCCTGACCTTGTGGATCCCCGACGTTCGGCGCCAGGGCTCGCTGCGGACGGCGGGCCCGGCGAAGTCGAGCAGCGCCGTGAACTCCTCGTGAGCCCACTCCAGCTTGCCGGCGCGCTCCAGGCGCTCCTCCAGGGCGTCGCGCAGGCCGACGAGCGGCTCCACGTCGAGGGCGGCGTACAGGAGCCACGGCTCGGGGAGCGGGCGCCGCGACCAGTCGGCGGCCGAGTGCTCCTTGGCGAGACTCATCCCGTAGATCTCCTGGACCAGGGCGGCCAGGCCGACCCGCGGCAGGTTGAGCAGGCGCCCGGCCAGCTCGGTGTCGAAGAGCGCGCGGGGACGCAGCCCCACCTCCGCCAGCGACGGCAGGTCCTGCGTCGCGGCGTGCAGGATCCACTCGGTCGGGGCGAGGACGTCGTCCAGGCTGTGGAGGTCCTCGAAGGCGGTCGGGTCGACCAGCGCCGTCCCGGCACCCTCGCGGCGCAGCTGGATCAGGTAGGCGCGCTGGGAGTAGCGGTATCCGGAGGCGCGCTCGGCGTCGATCGCGACAGGGCCCGTCCCGTGCGAGAAGGCCTCGAGGACCGCGGTGAGGCCGTCGGCGTCGTCCACGACACCGGGCAGAGGCTCGTGCAGCTCGAGCGGAGGGAGGACGACCTCCTCCGCGGGGGCGTCGCCGGCGTCGCTCGTCACCGGCGCGGCCGTCCCTCGCGCCCGCGTCGGGGGAGGGTCAGCACGCCGGGAGCCAGCGGGGGGAGTCCGGCCACCGTGCAGAGCAGCTCGCTCCACGCGGAGGCGTGCGCGGCGAGACCGTCACCGGTGCCGAACAACGGGGTCCACGAGGCGCGGATCTCGAGCTGGGCGCTCGATCCGTCCTCCTCCATGCCGCCGAACCCCTCGGTGCGGACCGTGGTCACGCTCCCGCTCGGGGCGACGTACGAGGCACCCTTGGCGAAGAGCGCCTCGACCAGCCAGCTCCAGCCGACCTCGGCGAGAACCGGGTCGCTGGCCATCTCCGCGTCGACGTCGGCGCGCGCGAACGTGACCAGGCGGAAGGTGCCCTGCCACGCGTCGTTGCCCGCCGGGTCGTGGAGCAGGACGAGGCGGCCGGTGCCGATCTCCTCGCCACCCGCGTGCACGTCGCCGCTCTGCGCGTACGAGTACGGGGCGATCCGACGCGGGGCGGGAAGCTCCTCGCACACCACCTCGGGCCGCAGCTCGGCATCGCGCAGCGCAGCGACAGCATCGATGAACTCCGACGGCTGACCGTCGAGCTCGCTCCGTGCTGCCATGGCCCCACCCTAGTTCGCGAACACGCAGACCTGGGGCAGCGACGCGCCGTGCGACCTGCGAGGATCGTGACGTGAGTGCTGCGCAGAAGGACGGGTCGACGACGAACCCCGTCGGGAAGACCGACGGGAAGCCTGACGGGAAGTCTGACGAGAAGCCTGACGGGAAGTCCGAGGGGAAGTCGGAGGGGAAGTCGGAGGGGAAGCCCGGCACGACGTCCGAGACGTCGCTGACCAGCGCCTTCCTCGCCGCCTGCCGGGGCGAGAAGCCGGACCACGTCCCGGTGTGGTTCATGCGCCAGGCCGGCCGCTCGCTCCCCGAGTACCGCAAGCTCCGCGAGGGCGTCCCGATGCTCGAGTCGTGCACCCGGCCCGAGATGGTCGTCGAGATCACGATGCAGCCCGTGCGCCGGTACGGCGTCGACGCGGCGATCTTCTACTCCGACATCGTGGTGCCGCTGAAGGCGATCGGCGTCGACCTCGACATCGTCCCCGGCACCGGACCTGTGGTCGCCAAGCCGATCCGCACCGTGAAGGACGTCGAGAAGCAGCTGCGCGACCTCGAGCCGGGCGACGTCTCGTACGTGACCGAGTCCGTGCGCGGCCTGGTCGGCGAGCTCGGCGACACCCCGCTGATCGGGTTCGCGGGGGCACCGTTCACCCTCGCGTCGTACCTCATCGAGGGCGGTCCTTCGCGCGACCACCGCCTGACCAAGGAGCTGATGTACCGCGACCCCGCGACGTGGGACGCGTTGCTCGGCCGGCTCGGCAGGATCGCGGCGGCGTTCCTGCGGGTCCAGGTCGACGCGGGCGCCAAGGCCGTCCAGCTGTTCGACTCGTGGGCCGGGTCGCTGTCGCGCGAGGACTACGTCCGCTACGTCAAGCCGCACTCCACGGCCGTGCTCGACGCCGTCGCCGACCTCGACGTGCCGCGGATCCACTTCGGTGTCGGCACCGGTGAGCTGCTCGCCGAGATGGGCGACGCCGGAGCGGACGTCGTGGGCGTCGACTGGCGCGTGGACCTGGCAGACGGCATCAGCCGCGTGGGCAAGGACCGCGCGGTCCAGGGCAATCTCGACCCGACCGTCCTGTTCGCCCCCGAGGAGATCGTCAAGGCCAAGGCCGACGCTGTGCTGGAGGCGGGGCGCAAGGCCCGTGGTCACGTCTTCAACCTGGGCCACGGGGTGCTGCCGGCCACCGACCCCGACGCGCTCAAGCGCCTCGTCGACCACGTCCACTCCTTCGAGGTGCTCTGAGGCGTGCCGATGAGGTCCCCCGTGCGTGTGGCAGTCGTCGGAGGTGGTCTGGCGGGTGTCGCGGCGGCCCGCGCCCTCGTCACGCAGGTGCCGGACGCGGTCGTGACGGTCTTCGAGGCCTCCGACCGGGTCGGCGGCAAGCTCGCGGGCACCGAGGTCGCCGGCATCACGGTCGACGTCGGTGCGGAGTCGATGCTCAACCGGCGTCCGGAGGCGGTCGGGCTCGCCCGCGAGGTCGGGCTCGGAGACCGCCTCGTCCATCCCGAGCCGGTGAGCGCGGCCCTGTGGGCCCGTGGCGAGCTCCGTCCGATCCCGCCCTCGGTGATGGGCGTGCCGACCGACATGGGGGCGCTCGCGTCGAGCCACGTGCTGAGCCCCGCGGGCCTGCTGCGTGCGCGTGCGGACCTGCCCGTCCCCGGTCCGTCCGACGACGTGTCCGTGGCGTCGTACGTGGGGCGCCGGCTCGGCCGCGAGGTCGTGGACGTCCTGGTGGAGCCGCTCCTCGGCGGCGTCTACGCCGGTCACGCCTCCGAGCTCTCGGTCCAGGCGGCGGCACCGGCGATCTGGGCGCTGCACGCGCGCGGACGACGGCTCGCGCACGCTGCCGCGGCGCAGGCAGCCTCGGCGCCGAAGGCGGGTCTGCCGCCGGTCTTCGCCGGGCTCGACGGAGGCATGTGGCAGCTGCCCGGCGCGGTGGCCGACCACCCGAGCATCGTGGTCCGTATGCACGCCACGGTCCGTGAGATCAGCGCGCTCGGCTTCGGCCGCTGGCGCCTCGTCGTCGGCCCGGCGAACGCCGCCGAGACCGTGGAGGCGGACGCCGTCGTCCTCGCGACCCCCGCCGCGCCGACCGCGCGGCTGCTCGCCCCGTCCGTGCCCGTCGCCGCGCGGCTCCTGCGGGAGATCGACTACGCCTCGATGGCGATCGTGACGCTGGCGGTCCCGCGCGACCAGGTCGCGCCGGAGACGTCGGGGTCGGGCTTCCTCGTCCCGCCGGTGGAGGGTCGGGCCATCAAGGCCTCGACGTTCGCCTCGTGGAAGTGGGGCTGGCTGGGCAAGCGAGCCGGCGACCTGATGCTGCTGCGTGCCTCGCTCGGGCGGGCGGGGGAGGAGCACGTGCTCCAGCGCGACGACGCCGACCTCGTCGCGACCGCGGTGGCGGACCTCTCCGACGCGATCGGGCTGCGCGGTCCGCTCGTCGACGCGCACGTGCAGCGCTGGGGCGGCGGGCTCCCGCAGTACACCGTCGGACACCTCTCGCGGGTCGCGCAGATCGCCGAGTCCGTCGCCCAGACGCCTGGCCTCGCGGTCTGCGGCGCGGCGTACGACGGCGTGGGGATCCCGGCTGTCGTCGCGTCCGCCCAGGCCGCCGCGGCGCGCGTCCGCGACCACCTCGAGGGTCCGGTGGGCCGAGGAGGACAATGAAGCCATGACGACGCCCGAGGTTGACTACGACGCCCTGAACGCGACGATCCGCTACACGATGTGGTCGGTGTTCCGGCTGGAGACACCGTTCGGTGACGTCGCGGACCGCACGAAGGTGATCGCCGAGGTCGAGGAGCTCCTCGCCGAGCTGGCCGACGCCGACGTGGTGGTGCGCGGCGTGTACGACGTGGCGGGGCTGCGCGCCGACGCCGACGTCATGATCTGGTGGCACGCGGCGACGCCGGACGCGCTGCAGGACGCCTACCACGGGTTCCGCCGTACGGCGATGGGCGAGCGTCTCGCCCCGGTCTGGTCGCAGATGGCCCTGCACCGTCCGGCCGAGTTCAACCGCTCGCACGCCCCGGCCTTCATGACCGAGCCCGGCGGCAAGGCGTACCTCTGCGTCTACCCGTTCGTGCGGTCGTACGACTGGTACGTGCTCCCCGAGGCCGAGCGTCGCGAGATGCTCCGCGAGCACGGCATGATGGCCGCCGGCTACGAGGACGTGCGCGCCAACACCGTCGCGGCGTTCGCGCTCGGCGACTACGAGTGGCTCCTCGCCTTCGAGGCCGACGAGCTGCACCGCATCGTCGACCTCATGCGCGACCTGCGGGCGAGCAAGGCGCGGCTGCACGTGCGCGAGGAGATCCCGTTCTACACGGGTCGCCTGCGCACGGTCGCCGAGATCGTCGACACCCTGCCCTGACCGCCCGTCCCGTCGGGGACGTGCCCGGCGCGTCAGGACGCGTCGGGCACGAGGCGCAGGCTCACGCCGTTGATGCAGTAGCGCTGGTCCGTCGGGGTCGGGAAGCCCTCGCCCTCGAACACGTGCCCGAGGTGCGAGCCGCACCGCGCGCACCGGACCTCGACGCGCCGCATGCCGAGGGAGTTGTCCTCGATCAGCTCGACGCGGTCACCGGCCAGCGGTGAGAAGAACGCCGGCCACCCGCAGTGCGCGTCGAACTTCGTGTCGCTGCGGAACAGCTCGGCCCCGCAGGCACGGCACTCGTAGACGCCGGGCGTCTCGTCGGTCTCGTACGGGCTGCTGAACGGCCGCTCGGTGCCGGCCTCGCGCAGCACGTGGAACTCCTGGGGCGTGAGCTCGACACGCCACTCGTCATCCGTCTTCTCGACCTGGTACGCCATACCTCCATCGTACGGAGGCACGCACGCGCCGAGGCGTCCGAAGGGCGCGACCCGGGGTCAGATGAGCGAGGCGCCCTCGCCGGCCCCGGACGACTGCGCGTCGAAGGACTCGTGCTCGATGAGGTGCAGCGTCGGGACGTCGAGCTTGCGCTCGGCCCGCGAGGCCCAGTCGACGTGGAAGAACGACGAGAAGACGTGCGACGTCGTGAGGATGATCGCCTCCTCGGCCCCGACCTGGGTCACCAGGTCCGCGAGCGCGTTGACCGGGTCGTCACGGGTCAGTGCGCCGCGGGCCGTCGTGTCGGTCTTGCCGGCGGCCACCACGAGGTCGATCGAGCGGGAGAGCGCGTCCTGGCCGGCCTCGGTGACCGCCTGGTCGATGTCGCCGATCGAACGGGCGTCGGGCATCGCCAGGTCGGCACCTCCCAGCACGCCGAGCGACGTCGCCATCGTGGCGGCGGCGTCCTCGACGGGGAGCAGCAGGTGGTAGACGACCGGGTCGTCGAGGCCCTCGTGCAGGGAGGTGAGCTGCTGCGCGTCGAGAGCGGAGAGCTCCTGCTCGAACAGC
Organism: Mumia spirodelae; assembly: GCF_050632745.1. NCBI lineage: Bacteria > Bacillati > Actinomycetota > Actinomycetes > Propionibacteriales > Nocardioidaceae > Mumia > Mumia spirodelae. Next base: position 1,765,305 of record NZ_JBODSD010000001.1, read on the forward strand.
ACCGCCACGTCGTACGGCGTGCGGGTGTCCGGGGTGGGCTCGGTCATCGGTGCTGCCTTTCGTGACGAGTCCGTCGACTCACGTCGGTACGGGACTCAGCCTACCGCCGCGAGGACCTCCCGTGGCCGTCAGAGCACCCCCAGCTCGGTGCGGAAGGTGGCCGGATCACCGCTGCGCGCGAGCGCGAGCGCGGCGGCGACGACGTCGGAGATCTCCACGACGGCCTCGTCGGCGTGCTCCGCCTCCCCGTCGTCGACCACCGGGTTCACCACGCACAGCTCGTGGAACCGCGTCCGGGGGTCCGCCTGCTCGGCCCGCAGGACCTCCAGGAGCATGCTCTGCGCGGCACCCGTGACGCTGACCGGTCCTGAGCCGGCTTCCGGCTGGAGCGTCGCGATGCCGTTGAGGGTCACGTACGCCGACCCGTCCGGCGCCAGGGACGGCACCGTCGAGCGGGCGGCGAGGAAGTGGGCCGTCAGGTGGCTGCGCAGCAGGTCGTCCCAGGTCGCGGTGTCGAGGTCGACGAGGTTCGGCCCCTCCCACCAGCCGCCGATCGCCGCGAACGCGGCGTCGACCGGTCCTTGCACGCGGGCGTGGTCGCCCACCTGCTCGGCCACCGTGGCGGCACCGTCGTCGGTGGAGACGTCGGCCACCACGGGGACCACGCGGGCAGCGGCGTCCTCGGCCTCGTCGCGCAGGGCGTCCAGCCGGGAGGCGGAGCGTGCGACCGCGAGGACCGTCGCGCCCTCCCGGAGCAGGCCGCGGACGAGGTGACGCCCGACGTACCCGGTCGCGCCGTGGACCACGGCAGTCCGGAGGGGCAGCGGGTCGGGGACACGGTCGGCGGTCATGCGGACAGTCTGCCCGTCAGGGCCGGGGCGCGGCATACTGCCACGCATGGCGACGACGAGTCTGACCGAGACGCTGCGGCTCGCGAGCGGTCACGTGGACCTCACGGCGTACGACTCTCGGGAGACCCCGGGCTTCGACGGCACCAAGAAGGACCAGCCGCGCGCGATGGCGGCGCTCGCCGACGCGCTGTCGGACCACCAGGAGCGCCTGTACGCCGCAGGGGCGACCGGAACCGGCGACCAGCGGCTGCTGCTGGTGCTGCAGGGCATGGACACCTCGGGCAAGGGCGGCACCGTGCGTCACGCGGTCGGCCTGCTCGACCCTCAAGGGGTGCGGGTGACGTCGTTCAAGGCGCCGACCGAGGAGGAGCTCGCGCACGACTTCCTCTGGCGCGTCGAGCGTGCGCTGCCGGAGAAGGGGCAGGTGGGCATCTTCGACCGGTCCCACTACGAGGACGTGCTCATCGGACGGGTGCGTGCCCTCGCCGAGCCCGAGGAGATCGAGCGCCGGTACGAGGCGATCAACGCCTTCGAGGAGAAGCTCGTCGAGAGCGGCTGCACGGTCGTGAAGTGCTTCCTCCACATCAGCCCCGACGACCAGCTCGAGCGCCTGCGCGCCCGGCTCGACGACCCGACGAAGCACTGGAAGTACAACCCGGCCGACGTGGACGAGCGTCTGCTGTGGCCGCGCTACCAGGAGGCGTACGAGATCGCGCTGGAGCGCTGTTCCACCGATGCCGCTCCGTGGTTCGTGGTGCCGAGCGGACGCAAGTGGTACCGCAACTGGGCCGTGGCCCAGATCCTCGCCGAGCACCTCGCGGCCCTCGGGCTGGAGTGGCCGGAGGCGGACTTCGACGTGGCCGCCGAGCGCGAACGCCTCGACGCCACGGCCGACGTGGGGTCGGCCGTGGCGTGAGCGTGGCTCAGGCGGGGATCGGCACCAGGTCGACGGCGCCCACCGCGTAGCGGGCGAGAACGACGTGCGCCAGCTCGGGGGAGGCCCCGAGCGGGTCGGACACCGCCACGGCGCCGGCCTCCAGGGCGAGCTCTGCCGCACGGTCGGGCAGGAAGCCCGGGGCGAGGAAGAGCGAACCGACCGCGATGTGACGCTTGCCGTCGCGGCGCAGCTGACGGACCGCCTCGCCCGCCGCCGGGGGAGCCGACGACGCGAACGCGGCGAGCACGGGCAGCTTGTGCCGTGCCCCCCACGCGCGGGCGACACGGGCCACGTGCGCGTTGGCGAGCGGATCGGACGAGCCGGCGGCCGCGAGGACGAGGCCGTCGAGCTCGGTGGCGCGCGCCTCGCGCAGCGCGGCGCGCAGCCGCAGGTCGAGGACGCCGAGGAAGCTCTTGTGGATGCCGAGCACGTCGGTGGCGAGCACGCGCACGTCGGGGTGCCGCTCCCGGGCCGCCTCGACGAACGCCGGGACGTCGACGCTCGCGTGGTAGGCGTGGGTGAGGAGGAGCGGGACGACGACGATCTCGTCGTAGCCCTCGGCGACGAGCCGGTCGACCACCGTCAGGGGGTGCGGCTCGGAGAGCTCGAGGTACGACTCCTCCACCCGCAGGTCCGGACGCATGCACCGGACCAACTCCGTCAGTGATGCGATGGTTGCGGCCGAGCGGGGGTCACGGCTCCCGTGAGCGAGCGTGACGAGTGCAGGGGCGGTCATGGTGCATTCCTCCTTCCGAGAGGGTGTTGTGGTGGTGGTGCGGCGTCAGAGGTGGATGCCGCACTCGTTCTTGCCCGTGCCGGCCCAGCGTCCGCTGCGGGCGTCCTCGCCCGGGGCGACGCGCTGGGTGCACGGCCAGCAGCCGATCGACGGGTAGCCGTCGTACTGCAGAGGATTGACGAGCACGCCGTTCTCGGCGATGTAGCGGTCGACGTCGTCGGCGGTCCACCGCGCGAGCGGCGAGACCTTGACCTTGCCCTTGCGGGCGTCCCACCCGACGACGGGGGCGATGACGCGGCTGTGGGTCTCCTCCCGGCGCAGCCCGGTGGCCCACGCGTCGTAGCCGGCGAGCGACTCCTCGAGCGGCTTCACCTTGCGGAGCGCGCAGCAGAGGTCGGGGTTGGTACGGAAGAGGTCCTTGCCGTGCTCCGCGTCCTGCTCGGCGACGCTCTGCACCGGCGTGATCGTGATGAGGTTCACCGGCATCGTCGCCTCGACGGCGTCGCGGGTCCCGATCGTCTCCGCGAAGTGGTAGCCGGTGTCGAGGAAGACGACGTCGATCCCCGGCGCGACCTTGCCCGCGATGTCGGCGAGCACGGCGTCGCCCATCGAGGAGGTCACGCAGAAGCGCTCACCGAACTGCTCGACCGCCCACTGCACGATGAGCTCGGCCGGTGCGAGCTCGAGCTCCGGCCCGGCGATGCGGGCGAGCTCCTCGAGCTCCTCCGCGGAGCGCGCGGGAATGTTGCCGCGTTCTGCTGCTGTCGTGGTCATGCGTTGTCACCCCCAGGGTTGATCAGTCCGATGAACGAGATCGAGAAGGCGCGGAGACAGGCGCGGCACTCCCACGCCCCGTGCTGCGTGCCGTGAGGACGGAGGTCCTCGTCGCCGCAGTAGGGGCAGTGGAAGGGAACCGCGCGTCCGCTCATCGCAGGTCGTCCTCCTCGGCGCGGGAGACCCACTCGGCGAACGACTCGCCGTCCTCACGCTGCGCGAGGAAGCCGCGCACGAGCCGCTCGACGTAGTCGGGCAGCCCGGCTGCGGTGACCTTGTGCGCGCGAAGCTTGCGGCCGAAGCCCGGCGTCAGGCCGAGCGCACCGCCGAGGTGCACCTGGAAGCCCTCCACCTGCTGGCCCTCGTCGAGCACCAGCTGGCCCTTGAGCCCGATGTCGGCGGTCTGGATGCGGGCGCACGAGTTGGGGCAGCCGTTCACGTTGACCGTGATCGGCTCGTCGAGCTCGGGGATCCGGCGCTGCATCTCCTCGATGAGCAGGTCGGCGCGGTTCTTGGTGTCGACGATCGCGAGCTTGCAGAACTCGATGCCGGTGCAGGCCATCGTGTTGCGGCGCCACGGCGACGGGTTGGCGTCGAGCCCGATCTCGGCCAGCGCCGCGACCAGCGAGTCGACCTTGTCCGGCGCGACGTCGAGCACGAGCAGCTTCTGCTGCGCGGTCGTACGGACCCGGTTGCTGCCGTGCGCCTCGACGACGTCGGCGAGCTGCGACAGCAGCGCGCCGCTGACCCGGCCGACCTTCGGGGCGACGCCGACGTAGTAGTTGCCGTCGATCTGCTGGTGGACGCCGACGTGGTCGCCGGGCGTACGGGGCGCGGGCGCCTCCGGGCCGTCGACGAGCTTGCGCTTGAGGTACTCGTTCTCGAGGACGTCGCGGAACTTCTCCGGTCCCCAGTCGGCGATGAGGAACTTGATGCGGGCGCGCGTGCGCAGCCGCCGGTAGCCGTAGTCGCGGAAGATCGACACGATGCCGTGCCACACCTCCGGGATCTCCTCGAGCGAGACCCAGGCGCCGAGGCGCTGCGCGAGCATCGGGTTGGTCGACAGGCCGCCGCCGACGAGGACGTCGAAGCCCGGCCCGTGGTCGGGGTGGACCACGCCGGTGAACGCGACGTCGTTGATCTGGGGGACGACGTCGTGGCTCGGGTGGCCGCTGATCGCCGTCTTGAACTTCCGCGGGAGGTTGGAGAGCTCGGGGTCGCCGATGTAGCGGCGCTCGATCTCCTCGACCGCCCAGGTGCCGTCGATGATCTCGTCGGCGGCGATGCCGGCGACGGGGGAGCCGAGGATGACGCGCGGGCAGTCGCCGCACGCCTCCTGCGTCGACAGGCCGACGCTCTCGAGGCGGTTCCAGATCTCGGGGACGTCCTCGACGCGGATCCAGTGGTACTGGACATTCTGGCGGTCAGTGATGTCGGCGGTGTCACGGCCGAACTCGGTCGAGATGCCCGCGATGGTCCGCAGCTGCGCGAGGTCGAGCTGGCCGCCGTCGATCCGGACCCGGAGCATGAAGTGGGAGTCCTCGAGCTCCTCCGGCTCCAGCGTCGCGGTCTTGCCGCCGTCGATCCCCGCCTTGCGCTGGGTGTAGAGCCCCCACCAGCGGAACCGGCCGCGCAGGTCGCCCGGGTCGATCGAGGCGAAGCCGCGGTGCGCGTAGATGTTCTCGATACGGGCACGCACGTTGAGCGGGTTGTCGTCCTTCTTGGACTGCTCGTTGGCGTTGAGGGGCTCGCGGTAGCCGAGAGCCCACTGGCCCTCACCCTTCTTGCGGCGAGGGCGGGCAGCGCGCACGGGGGCGTCGGTGGTCGCAGTCATGAAGACGTCCTGTCGAAGATGCTCGAGGGAGGGGCTGATGGTCGGGCCGGCGCGTCAGAGGGCCGGGGCCAGCAAGATCAGGCGCAGCGACACATCATGCTGCGCATGCGACCGAAATCCACGTGGCGACGTGCCGCCAGGTGAGTCGTCTGCGCTGTGAGCATGGTCGTAAGTCTGTGCTGCCGACCCCTCGGAGGGCAACGGCAGGTCTCACGAAGTGAGACATTCGTTCAAGATGTGAGACGGCCGGAATGGCGCTCCCGTGATTCCGGGCATCGGGCGGGGTCCCTGTGAGGCGGGCCACAGAGTCGGGCGCGTTAACGACGTCCCTGAGAGAAACCGTACGGCGCGTCGGTGATCGGTGGGCGCGGGCGGCGCGCCGTACCGTGGCCGCATGGTCGCCGTCTCCCGCACCCTCACCGTCGACAAGCCCCTCGCCGAGGTCTTCGCCTACCTCAGCGACTTCACGACCACCGAGCAGTGGGACCCCGGGACGGTCGAGACGACGCGGGTGTCCGGGGACGGCGGGGTCGGCACCCGCTACCGCAACGTGTCGAAGTTCCTCGGCAAGAGCGTCGAGCTGACGTACGAGACGACGCGGTTCGAGCCGGACGCGGTCTTCGAGGTGACCGGGCACAACGACAGCGTGACGACGAAGGACCACCTGGTGTTCGCGTCGACCGGCTCCGGCACGCAGGTCCGCTACGTCGCCGACTTCGCCTTCCACGGCGCGGTGGACAAGATCCCCGACGCGATCCTGCGCCTGCCGCTCGAGCGCCTCGCCGACAAGACCGTCCGGCAGATGCAGGACACGCTGGCCCGCATCTGAGCCGGACGGCCGTCGTGGTGCGCGACGGTGAGCGTCAGACCGTCGGCGTCGCCCGCTCGACGATCCGCGCAGCGTCGACGCCGCGCGGCAGCGTGCCGAACGTGCCCGCCCAGTCACCGCGGATCCGGCTCGCCACGAAGGCGTCCGCGACGGCGTCGTCGCTGTAGCGGATGAGCAGCGACGCCTGCAGGATCGCCGCCATCCGGCCGGCGATCCGACGGGCGCGGAACTCCACGTCCTGCAGGTCGGCGAGGTCCTCGAGGACGTCCGTGACGGCGGCGTCCAGCCGCCGGTCGCCGCGGACCGTGCCGACCTCGGTGAGCCACGCGTCCAGTGCCTCCGGCTCGCGCTGCAGCGCCCGGAGCACGTCGAGCGCGTTCACGTTGCCGCTGCCCTCCCAGATGGAGTTGAGCGGCGACTCGCGGAACAGCAGCGGCATGCCGGACTCCTCGACATACCCGTTGCCGCCGAGCACCTCGAGTGCCTCCGCGACGTGGAACGGCGTGCGCTTGCAGACCCAGAACTTCGCGATCGGGAGCGCGATGCGGCGCAGCGCCTTCTCGTGCTCGTCGTCCGGGCTCTCGACGCTGGCGGCCATCCGCAGGGCCAGGAGCGTCGCGGCCTCCGACTCGACGGCGAGGTCGGCGAGGACGTTCTGCATCGCGGGCTGCTGGGAGAGGAGCGCGCCGAACGCCGAGCGCTGCGACGCGTGCCACGTGGCCTCGGCGACCGAGCGGCGCATCAGCGCGGACGACCCGAGGACGCAGTCGAGCCGCGTCGAGGCCACCATCTCGATGATGGTCCGGACCCCGCGACCCTCGTCGCCGAGCCGGACCGCCCAGGTGCCGGCGAACTCCAGCTCCGACGACGCGTTGGACCGGTTGCCGAGCTTGTCCTTCAGGCGGACCACCTGCAGCGGGTTGCGCGTCCCGTCCGGCAGCACCCGCGGCACGACGAAGCAGGTCAGCCCCCCGGGCGCCTGCGCGAGCACCAGGAAGAGGTCGTTCATCGGAGCGCTGGTGAACCACTTGTGCCCGTGCAGCACGTACTCGCCGTCGACGTCGGTCGGCGTGGCTGTGGTGACGTTGGTGCGGACGTCGGAACCGCCCTGCTTCTCCGTCATGCCCATGCCGGCGAGGATGCCGGTCTTCTCGGCCGGGTTGCGCAGCCCGAAGTCGTACGACGTGGAGGCCAGCAGCCCCGTCCACTGCTTGGCCTGGGCGTCGTCGGCGCGCAGGGCCGGGACCGCGGCGTACGTCATCGTGAGCGGACAGCCGTGGCCGGGCTCGTTGTGCGTCCAGGCGATGTACGCCGCCGCGCGACGCAGGTGCGGCTTCGGCTCGTCGCTGACCCACGGGGTCGCGTGCAGACCGAAGCCGGTGCCCTTCTTCATCATCCAGTGCCACGAGGGGTGGAACTCGACCTCGTCGACGCGGTTGCCGTAGCGGTCCACCGGACGGAGCACCGGCTCGTTCTGGTTGGCGAGCATGCCGTGCTCGCGCGCCTCGGCGGAGCCCGCGAGCCGTCCGACGGGCCCGAGCGACTTGAGGACCGCGTCGGCGTCGTCGCCCGCGAACGCCCGCACCGCACCGACGAGCGCCGCGTCCGAGCGCACGGTGTTGTAGCCGACGAGGGGTGCTGCCTGGTTCTGCGACGTGCGCTGCATCGGGTCCATGGGCCCAGCCTAAGCGCTCGCTCAGTGACCCGGACCACCTCCTGGCCGGTACGACGGCCTACCGCCGGACCGGATAAATGGTTCGCGCGGCGGCTCCGTCGGTTCGTACGGTCGGCGCGTGGAGACCAACAGTGACGGGACGACCGTCTGGAGCGGGCGCGTGGTCCGCGGCGACCGCGGGCTCGTCAGGGTCCTCGACCACGACGGCGCCGTCGTGACGGCACGCGTCGCCGTCGCGGGGACCGATCCGCTGGACGCTCCCTGCGTCGGGGACTGGGTTACCGTGGCGCGCGCGGGCGACGACCTCGCGGTCGAGGCCGTCGGCCCTCGGCGCACGCTGCTCGAGCGCGCGGAGCCCGGCGGGTCGTCGCGCCACCAGCCGCTCGCCGCCAACGTCGACACCGTCGCCGTGGTCGTGGGGCTCGACCAGATGCCGTCCCTGGAGAAGATCGAACGCCTCCTCGTGGTCGCGTGGTCGAGCGGCGCCGCGGTCCGCGTCGTGCTCACGAAGGCCGACGTCGCAGCGGACGCCGCCGACGTCGCGGAGGACGTCACCACGCACCTCGGCGCCGACGTGATCGTGTGCAGCACCCTGACGGGGGAGGGCATGGACGAGGTCGCCGCGCTGGCGCCCGCTGGCACCACGCTCGCCCTCCTCGGCTCCTCAGGGGCCGGCAAGTCGTCGCTGGTCAACGCCCTCGTCGGCGAGGAGCGGGTGGTGACGTCCGCGATCCGTGCCGACGGCCGGGGCCGCCACACCACGGTGCGCCGGGAGCTGGTCGCCCTCCCCGACGGCGGATGGGTGATCGACACACCCGGTCTTCGTGGAGTCGGCGTCACCGACCCGGACGGCCTCGCGGGGGCGTTCGCCGACGTCGAGGAGCTCGCCGCGTCGTGCCGCTTCGCCGACTGCGGACACCAGGTCGAGCCCGGCTGCGCGGTGCGGGCGGCGCTCGACGACGGGACGCTCACGCTACGGCGGTACGAGAGCTGGCGGGCGCTGCAGCGGGAGGCGCTGTGGCTCCAGCGACGTACCGACGCGCGCCTCGCTCGCGACCAGAACCGTCAGGTCCGCAGCATGACGCGGGCGCAGCGCCGCCTGCGCCGCGAGCGCGGGCACTGACCCGCACCGGCGGGGTCCCGCCGCGTCAGTCCCAGAACGTCTTCGGCGGCGGGAGCGTGCGTGCGCTGCTGCCGGAGTACTGGAAGTGCTGCCAGTCCGCGCTGCCCATCCACCAGAACCCGTGCCGCGCCATGATCCGCACGACCGTGTGGCTGCGGCTGCGGTAGACGAACGCCGCCGGGCTGCGCCGGGCGTCCCAGTCGCGGTTCGGGACGATGCCCCAGCCGGACCGGTACGGGTTCTCCCACGTGTTGAGGTCGATGCTGCGGCCGGTGCTGTGCGGGCTGCGGCGACCCGGGCGCCCGACCACGCCGCGGCAGTTGAAGGCCGAGGAGTTGCCCGCGGCCATCGACTTCATGTCGTCGGCGCCGTGCAGGCGGCGGGACCACCCGAAGCGGTCCACCCGGTAGAGCGAGCGGATCGGCACCTTCGCGGCGTACAGGTCCTTGAACACCGCCTTCGTCGCCCTCGCGACGCCGGCGTTCACGACGATCTCGCCGCGCCGGCGGTAGCCGTCGTACGCGTAGTAGTTGGTCCGCAGGATCCGCAGCGAGGAGCGGCCGACCGGGCACCCCCGGTGCCAGCTGCGGCCCTTCATCGAGCGCCAGACCTTCGTGGAGATGCGGCTGACCGTCACGTCGGCGCCGGCCGTCGTCGCGCGGGGCTGGCGAGGGAGCTTGATGCGGGGGGCGGGGGCGCCGGACGGGCGCACGAACACGCGGCCGGGCGGGACGTTGTCGACCACGTGGGACGCCGACGTGCCGGCGAGCACGTACGCCGTGCGGCTGGAGCGCAGCTGGTAGGCGACGTCGACGCGCGGCTTGACCCGCAGACGCGCGGCGCCGTCGCGGACCGTCACGGTGGCGCGTCGCGTCCAGGTCGACTGGCCCTTGCGGCGGCCCCACAAGGACGCCGACCCCGTCACCCGGCGTCCGTCGCCGGTCGTCCACCGTGCGGTGAGCTCGACGGTCCGGCCGTCGGCGACGCGGGTGGCTCCCGACAGGGCCAGGCGCGAAGGGGCTGCCGTGCCGGTCAGCGCGATCTCGCGGGTGGCGGTGCCCTCCGCCGTGGCCTGGCTGACGAGCAGCCGCTGCTGGCCGGGGACGACGCGGGCGCGCAGCGCGTACGAGCCGTCGCCCGCAGGCGTGGTCGCGGCGAGCCGCTGCCAGCCGCCGTCGCTGCGGCGCCGGGAGAGGACGACCTCCGCGTCGGGGTGCGTGGAGGTGCCGCGGACGGTGACCGTGGTCCCGGCGTACGCGCTCGCGGGGGCCGACACGGTCAGGACCGGGGGCGCCGCGCTCGCCGGGGCCGTGCCCAGGAGAGCGCCGGCCAGGACCACGACGAGAAGAGAGACCACTGCCCGAGGAACCGTCACGGTCCCACGCTAGGACCAGTCGGGATCTCCGGCTGTTCGAAACGCCCAGCGGCGCGGCCGCGGGGTCAGGCGTCCTGGATCCGGGCGAACGGCCTCGCCGCCTCCAGCTCGTACGCCAGCTCGAGCAGCGTGCGCTCGTCGCCGTGGTCGGCGGAGAAGTGCGACGCCAGCGGGAGACCGGAGCGCGTCCGGCCGAGCGGGAGCGAGATCGCGGGTCCACCGGCGACGTTGTTGAGCGGCGTGAAGCCGACGTACGCGTACAGCCGGGCGAACAGGCGGTCGAAGTCCAGCGTCGGCGACAGGTAGCCGAGCTTGGGGGTCGTGTGCGCCAGCACGGGCGAGAGCACGACGTCGTACGTGGTGAACAGGGCGCGGTAGGACCGCTGCGTGCGGCGCAGGCGGTAGAGCGCCGACGGGAACCGGCGGAAGCCCTTGCGGAACGCGGCCGCGAGCCCCTGCGTGAGGTTGTCGGTGCGGGCCGGGTCGAAGTCGACCCCGAGGGCACGTCGGCCGGTGGTCGAGAGGTACCACGCGAGGAACCCCCAGTAGAGCGCGAAGTCGTCGGCGAACTGCTGAGTGATCGGCAGCGGGATCTCCTCGACGCGGTGCCCGAGGGCGGCCAGGAGCTCGGCCGTGTCGGCGGTCGCCGCGTGCGTGTCGCGGTCGCTCGGGCCGGTCACGGAGTCGTAGAGGACGCCGACCCGGAGGCGGGCGGACCCCGGCCCCTCCACCAGACGCACCGGCGGCAGGAGCGGGTTGCGGTAGGTCTGCTCGGCGGCCGCGAAGAAGCGCGCGGTGTCGCGGACCGATCGCGTGACGACGCCCTGGGTCACCACCTTGACCGGCATGGTCTCGTCGAGGTGGTCGGGGGTGATCCGACCGCGCGTCGGCTTGAGGCCGACGAGCCCGCAGGCCGCGGCGGGGATGCGGATCGACCCGCCGCCGTCGTTGGCGTGCGCGATCGGCACCGCTCCCGCGGCGACCAGCGCCGCCGAGCCGCCGGACGACGCGCCGGAGGAGTAGGCGGGGTTCCACGGGTTGCGGACCGGGGGGCGGGTCATGAACTCGGTGGTCGCGCTGAACCCGAACTCCGGCAGCCGCGACTTGCCGAGGTAGGTGAGCCCCTGGGCGGACCACATGCGGACGAAGTCGCTGTCGGTGCGCGCGAGCCGGGGCGTGTAGGCCTCGGACCCGTTGCCGGTGGGCCAGCCGGCCACGTCCACGTTGTCCTTGACGAACGTCGGCACGCCGCCGAACACGCCCGACGCGTCGCGGTCCGCCGCGTCGAGCGCCCGGTCGGCGTCGAGGTGCTCCACGGCGTCGAGGGCCGCCACCGTCTCGACCCGGGCCAGCGCCGCCTCCGTCGCCTCGCGCGGCTTGATCTGCTTGGTCGCGACCAGCTCGGCGACCCCCGTCGCGTCGAGGTCGCCGAGGATGTCGTCACGGAACGCGTGGACGCGAGGAGAGAGCGGCACGGGAGCTCCTGGGTCGTGCTTGTGTCCGGGGTCACCCGGAGCGTATCAGTGGGTTGCAGCGTCTCCGAGGGACTTCCGACGAGCGCGTGGCCGGACCCCGGAGCGTCCTGGGAGTACGCTGCGATCCGCGGCGGACGCACCTCTCTCCGCCCGGCCAGGAGGGTGACGTGGCGGCACACGGCGGCGGCAACAAGGCGATCATCGCAGCGCTCGGGGCCAACCTCGGCATCGCCGTGACCAAGTTCCTCGCCTTCCTCCTCACCGGTGCCTCGTCGATGCTCGCGGAGGCCGTCCACTCGGTCGCCGACTCCGGCAACCAGGCGCTCCTCCTGCTCGGCGGCAAGCGCGCTGCGCGCCAGGCCGACGAGCGGCACCCGTTCGGCTACGGGCGCGAGCGCTACATCTATGCGTTCATCGTCTCGATCGTGCTGTTCAGCGTCGGCGGCCTCTTCGCGCTGTACGAGGCGTGGCACAAGTGGGAGGACCCGCACCCGATCGAGTCGTGGCAATGGGTGCCGATCGTCGTGCTGCTCGTCGCGATGGGGATGGAGGGCTTCTCCTTCCGCACCGCGATCACCGAGTCCAACGCCGTCCGCGGGCAGCAGTCGTGGGTCGCCTTCGTCCGCAACGCGAAGTCTCCGGAGCTCCCCGTCGTGCTCCTGGAGGACTTCGGCGCCCTCATCGGACTGGTGCTCGCGCTCTTCGGTGTCAGCATGACCCTGGTGACCGACGACGGGCGCTGGGACGCCCTCGGGACCGCCGGGATCGGCGTCCTGCTCGTCGTGATCGCCGTCGTCCTCGCGATCGAGACGAAGTCGCTCCTGCTCGGGGAGTCGGCGACCCGCAAGGACGTCGACGCGATCAGCGCGGCCATCGTCGGCGACGGCGTGCCGTCGGTGATCCACCTCCGCACCCTCCACCTCGGTCCGGAGGAGCTGCTGGTCGCCGCCAAGATCGAGGTGTCGACGAGGGAGAGCGCGGCGGAGATCGCCGCGGCCATCGACGGTGCCGAGGCGCGGATCAGGGCCGCCGTGCCGACCGCGCGGGTGATCTACCTGGAGCCCGACCTGCGGCGTACGTCGGGTGCCGCGGTCGACCCCGACGCCTAGCCCGGCAGGACCCGGAGGATGCGGTCCCGGCCGTTGCCGTTGGACGTCGACACGTACAGGGCACCACCGGGAGCGACCGTGACCGCGCGCAGCCGGCCGTACTGTCCGCGCAGGGCGACGGACTGACCCCTCAGCCGGCCCTTCGCGTTGAACCGCAGCAGGCGGATCTGCTCGGCCTTCAGCGCCGTCACCGCGAGCACCCGACCCGAGCGGTTCCCCCAGACGGATCCGCGCAACCACGCCGCGGCCGTGGTCGCGAGCGTCGAACTGCCCGAGCGCCACCGGGCGCTGCGCTGCTTGCCCGGGAGCCCGTGGTTGGTCATCGGGACCGACTCGTTGTAGCCGGGTACGGGGTTCCAGCCGTAGTTGCCCTTGCGGAACAGCGCGTTCACCTCGTCGTCGCGGTACGAGCCCTGCTCGACCGACCACATGCGCTTCCCACGCTTCGCGAGGCCCTGGACGTTGCGGTGGCCGTAGGTGAAGACGCGACGCTTCATCGCGTAGCGCGAGCCCGCGTACGGGTTCGTCCGGAGGCCGCGGCCGGTCCGTGCGTCGACGCGCAGGACCTTGCCGCCACCGGAGCGCAGCCGTTGCGCGTTGCGTCCGACCGCGGCGTCGCCGGTGCCGATGAACAGCGCCTGGCCGCTGCCGAAGGCGAGCGCGCAGCCGCCGTGCCGGCCGCTGGTGGCCGGGAGCCCGCGGACGATGGTCTTGACGAGGCTGGCCTTGGTCCGCGCGGCGTTGAGGTGCCAGCGGGCCACGCGCACGTCCTTCGTCGCCCCGGAGCGGTAGCCGTGGCAGGTGTAGAAGTTGCGGGTCCGTGCGAAGTCGGGCGCCAGCTCGATCGCCATCAGGCCGGTCTCCCCGCTGGCCCACAGGCCACGCGCCCGGCCGACCACCCGCTTGCCGCCGGTGATGGTGCCGAGCGAGACCGTACGGCGGTTGCGCTCGGTGAACAGGAACTGGGTGCGCGAGATGAACGCGATGTCCCAGGGGTGGTCCAGGCCGGTGAGCACCGTGGAGACCCGCATCGGCGCCACGCGGGCCGTCGACGCCGCGGTCGACGCAGGTCTCGCGACGGTCGTCGCCTCGCTGGTCGACGGACCCGCGACGGTCGTGGCACCCGCCCCGGCCTCGGGCAGCAACAGCGCGGCGGTGGCGAGGGCGGCGGTGGCGACGACCGTTTGTCTCATGCCTCAGTCTCACTCCGGTCGGGCCATCCGTCGAGTGCGACGGCCGGCGGCGCCGTACGGCCCACCTCCCCGCCGTACTCACCTACTCAGCGACGTTCCGCCCTACTCGGCGACGCCGCTCGCCGTCGCCGAGTAGTCCCACCCGTCGCCGAGTGCTGACGAGCGGCCGTCGCGAGGAGACCGTGGACGGCCGGTGTCACGGCCGCCGGCGCAGGTACGGGCGGACCAGCGCCACGAGGTCGTCCCCAGGGGCGGCGCCGATCTCGTGCCGCAGCCGCTGGGCGTACGCGGTGTAGCGCCGTGCCGCCTCCACCCGGTTGCCCTCACGCACCAGAGCCTCGACGAGCGCCGTCACGGCGGACTCGCGCAGCGGCTCCGCGCACACCGCCGCGAGCCCGGCCCCGGTCGCCAGCGGGTACGCCCCGGCGTCGGCCGCCGTCCGGCAGACCGCCTCGAGGGCCTGGATCCGGTGCAGGTGGAACTGGTCCTGCTCGTCCAGCACCCACGGGTCGTACCAGCCAGGGAGCAGGTCGTGCTTCAGCAGCTCCACCGCGTCCGCGCCCACCAACGTGTCGGCGAGGGCCAGGTCGGCCACCCGGCGGGCGTCCGCCAGGTCGACGGCGGCGTCCAGCTGGAGGTCGGGCCCGTCGGGCCGCACCCAGCGACGGGGCAGCTGCCACAGCGCGCGTCGGAGGTTGGCCCGTGCCCGCGTCTCGGAGACCTCCGGCCACAGGTCGGTGCCGGCGAGCAGGCGGTTGGCCCGCGGTCCCTTGACCGCGAGGTACGCGAGCAGGCGTCGGCCGGCGCCGGACAACCGCTCGGAGGGGCGGGTGCCGAGCCCTCCGAGGACGCCGACGCGACGCGATCCGTTCGAGCTGGCCACCGGTGTGCTCCTGGGTCCGCGGCAGGTCCTGACGAGGCGGCCGGGGGACTCGCGACGTCGGAGACGAGCGCGGGCGGGTCTGCGCGACTTGTCTTCGACCCACACGAGCATAGGACCGTTTCGAGCTCGCGCTTCCCGGCATTGTCGCCCGGTCTGACCCGCGCGGACGCGGACGGCTACGGAGGCGGGACGCGACCCGGACGCGGGGGTGTCGGAGCGGGGTACGCGGCGGGGTCGCCGCGGGGGCGTCGACGAGACCGGAAGGGGTACGGGTCACCCGCAGGCTGGTGCGTGTCGGACAGCGACGAGCTCCGGGAGGGCGCGATGACCGTGATCGACGAAACCGCAGGCGGCGGGCTCGAGGTCGAGACACCGTTCTCCGAGCAGACCCCCGGCACCGAGGCGCCGCCCGCGACGCTCGGGTTCCTCCCGTGGACCGAGGTGACGACCCCGTTCGCGGAGCTGCTGACCGAGGACCTCGACGGCGGCGGCGAGGCCGGCGAGCTCATCGCCGAGGCCTTCGAGAGCATCCGGGACGAGCAGTTCGACGAGGCGCTGGCCGAGCTGATCGCCGAGACCGCCGAGGCCGCGGAGACCGGCCTGGCGGGGGAGCAGCCGATGCAGCTCGCCGAGCAGCGCCGCCAGCTCGCCGACGCGCACCTCGCCCCGATCGGCTCCGAGGCCGAGCGGTGCGTGCAGCGGTTCGCCGACCACGTCCAGAACCTGGACCTGGAGGGCATGGCGCCCGACCAGCTCGACGAGGTCCTGGAGCGTTTCGAGATCGGCGCGCTCGGCGTCACGCCCGCGGGCGAGGAGTTCATCGGCGGCCTCATCAAGAAGGCCAAGAGCGTCGTCAAGACCGTCGTCAGCACCGCCGGCAAGATCGCCAAGGCCGCCCTCCCGATCCTCGGCCCGATCCTCAACAAGCTGAAGGCGCTCGTGCGCCCGCTGCTCCAGCGCGTGCTCGCGATCGCGATCAACAAGCTGCCTGCCGCGCTGCACGAGCCGGCCCGGGCGCTCGCCCGGCGCTTCGGCCTCGGCCAGCAGGAGACCGAGGACCTGGTCGAGAGTGAGGCCGAGGAGGAGTTCCTGATCTCGTCGTTCGCGCCGACACCGGTCGCGGCCGGTGACCCCGAGAGCCTCGCGGAGTCCTTGGACGCCGCGCTCGCCGAGTCCGTGCTCGGCGGCGAGGCGCTGGAGCAGGGAGAGAGCTTCGGCCACGACCAGGAGCGTGGCGCCGCGCCGCCGTCGTCGGACGAGCTCGAGGCGCTGGCCGAGGCGCGCAGCGCGTTCATCGACCGGATCGCCGCCGCGCAGGAGGGCGAGGACCTGACCCCCGCGATCGACCAGTTCGTCCCGGCGATCCTGCCTGCGCTGCGCCTCGGGATCCGTCTGGTCGGGCGGCCGAAGGTGGTCGGGTTCCTGTCCGGGTTCCTCGCCAAGCTCATCGGCCAGTGGGTCGGGCCCAAGCTGTCCGGGCCGCTGTCGTCGGCCATCGTCGACGTGGGCCTGCGGGTGATCGGTCTCGAGCAGGGCCGCCCCGGCCAGCTCGAGCAAGAGGCTGCTCCGGCGGCGCTCGCGGCCACCGTGGAGGACACCGTGCGCCGGCTGTCGGAGCAGCCGGGAGAGTTCTTCGAGGACGAGGACCTGCTGCAGGTCGCGCTCACCGAGGCGTTCGAGGAGGCCGTGGCGACCAACTTCCCGACGCAGCTCGTCCGTCCCGACCTGCAGATCGCCCCGTCGCTCGGCGGCTCGTTCGTCGTCCGCCGGGCCCGCACCGCCTTCGCCTACAAGAAGTTCTCCCGTGTGCCCGAGATCGAGGTGACGGCTGCGGTCGCCGCCACGGTCACGACGTTCGGCGGTACGACGCTGGACGCGGCGCTGAGGGCGGCCGGCATCGCGCTCCCGGGGCGGTTCCGGGTGCACGTGTTCGAGTCGGGCCCGGGGACGACGCTCCCCAGGCTGGCCCGCATCGAGAGGATCGGCGGCGTGGCGTTCCCGCGCGGCGCCCACGGCCAGCTGCACCCGCTCACGGTCGCGAACGCGGGACTGCTGCTGCGCGAGCCGCGGCTCGGCGTGGACGTCCCCGCGCAGTTCCTCGCCTCGCGTCACCGCATCTCGGTCGGCCAGCGGTTCTTCTCCCTCGAGCCGATCGGGCAGGTCGAGACCCCCGCGTCGGCGACGTCGGCTGCGGCGGCAGGCGAGGCGGCCCAGCCGAGCGACGGCCGGGTCCGGTCGGACGAGGCGCGCCGCGAGGTGCGGCTGTCGCTCTACTTCTCCGAGGCCGACGCCCAGCGGCTCGCGGCCTCGGTGGCCTCCGGCCGCGGGGGTACGACGCTGCTCCGCGCGCTGCTGCGTGCGGCGTTCGCGGCGATCCACGGACCCCGGCGCCGCCGTCGACGCGCGCCGGTGGGACGCGGCCGGGGGCGGCGGCGCCCGCTGCCGCGGAGCCGTCGCCGGCTGCGCGCCAGCGTCGCGAAGGCGCTGGCGGAGTGGGTCCGCACGCGCGGCCACGAGTTCGTCCGCGCCGCGCAGGACCCGGCGAACGGCGTGACGGTGCACGTGCACGTCCGCGGCGTGGCCGGACCGGCCGGCGAGGCGGAGGACGAGGACGCGCCCACCACCGACGTACCGGCCACCCCGGCGACCGCAGCGACCGCCGTACCGGCGACCGGCGGCGCGCCCGCACCGGCCGGCGCTCCCGCGGGCGCCCTGACCCTCGCGCCGGCCCCGGTGACCATCACGGTCACCCCGGGGAGGTCCAAGCCGTGAACGAGCACCGTCTGATCGCCGAGGAGCTCCAGCGCCAGCTCGGGCACTGGGTCGGCGCTGCGCAGTGCTTCCTCGACGCCGAGGAGTTCGCGTCGCGGCACGCGTGGGAGTCCCTGGAGCAGTCGATCGGGGTCTCGGTGCGGACCCAGCTGGCCCGTACCGTCGAGCAGCTGCTCGAGAACGGCCGGACGACGGCGGCCGCGGTCCGCGCGAGCCGGATGGACCCGGCCGCGCTCGCCGACGCGCAGTCCGCGGTGCAGCAGTTCCGCCGCCGCTACGTCCAGGTCGAGACCACGCTCGACTTCTTCGGCCAGGCGGTCAACACCCGCACCAGCGCCCACCTCCGTACGGCGCTGCAGTTCCTCGACTCCGTCGCCTACTCGAGCATCGAGCAGGTGCTCCGCCCGCTGGGGCTGCCCGTCCCCCCGGTCCTGACGTATCTCGGCGAGGGGCTCGGCGCGAGCATCCTCCGGGTCGGGATCCGGCTCTGGGCGCCCGGGGCGGTGAACCCCGTGGCCGCCGTGAAGATCGTCCGGCACAACCTCTACCGGCCGACGTCGCTCTTCCACGAGACCGGCCACCAGGTCGCGCACCTCGCAGGCTGGAACCCCGTCCTCGCCGACGCGCTGGGTGCGACCCTCGCCGACGACCCGGCGCTGCGCGCGATGTGGCAGCCGTGGAGCAGCGAGATCGCTGCCGACGTGTACGCGTTCGTGCTCACCGGCTTCGCCTCGGTCGCCGCGCTCCACGACGTCGTCGGCGACGAGCGCACGCTCTTCCGCTGGCCGCTCGGCGACCCCCACCCGATCGGGTGGCTGCGCACCCTGCTGGGCTGTGCGATGTGCCGGCACGCGTACGGGCCCGGCCCGTGGGACCGGCTCGAGCGCGCGGTCCTCACGACGTACCCGCCGAGCCGCGCCGAGGCGACCACGGCCCCGCTGCTCCTGCGGTCGCACCGGCGCATGGACGCGATCGCCGCCGCGTGCCTGGACACCAAGGTGCCGGGGTTCCGCGACCGCCCGGTGACGGCTCTGGTCGACCCCCAGCAGGTCTCACCGGCGTCGCTGGCCGCGCTCGAACGGACGGCGGGAGCGTCGCTGTGGACCTCCCCGCACTGGCGGGGGACGGAAGGGATCCGCCTCATCGCGCTCGCCGGGCTGCGCGAGGCGGAGAACCCGGAGCGGGCCGGCGAGTGGATCTCGCGGGCCCGGACGTGGATGACCGGTCAACGGAGCGTCGCCGCCTGAGCGGCGCCTAGCGGAGGTGGCAGTCGTGGCCAAGAAGACGAGCGGAAACCCGACGACGAAGTCCCTGGCGTCGTCGATGGAGACGATCGAGGAGCGTACGGAGGAGCTCCTCGAGGCCATCGAGGCGATGCAGCAGAGCTCGTCGGAGGAGTTCGCCAAGGTGTGGACCACGCTCGGCGGCATCGCCGGCCTCGACGGGCTCGCGGTCGGTCTCGCGGAGATCGCCGAGGTGATGGGCCCGATGCGCAGCATCGTCCCGCCGTCGACCGCGCTCGAGCTCGAGCCCGGGGTCGCGGAGGCGGTGGTGCTCATCCGCACCGCCCTCGGCGGTGACCGGGACTCCAACTTCCAGCAGCTGTCGACGGACTACGAGCTGCCGGTCTCGTTCATCGGCCAGGCGCGGCCGGTCGTCGTCGACGGCGTGTACTACGAGGAGTCGGTGGCATGATCACGCAGCTCGTCCAACAGCTCGGCGGCGGTCCCGCCGCGGAGGCACAGGTCATCACGGCCGATCCGCTGGACCTGGTCTGGCGGATGGAGCAGGTGCTCGACGCCGCCAACCCGTGGGCGCCGAACCCGCCCCCGGCCGGCCCGGCGCGGGTCGCGCTGTTCAACGACGGCGCGTTCAGCGGCGTGCCGATGCCGTCCCAGCCCGCGTGGGACCACCTCATCTACGCCTACGCCATCGAGAACACCCGGGGCGCGCAGATCCTCGCGCGGGTCGTCCGCGCCTTCCGCGGCGGTGAGGGTCTCGGGATCCCGTCGGTCGCCACGCAGCGGTGGCTCGACGCGACGGAGGCGCTGCTGTTCGGCGCCCAGAACCCGGTCGCCGCGTGGCTCTCCACCAGTGGGGTGCGTCCGGACGCCGAGGCGGTGCGCCGCAACGCGTACTACCGCATGTTCGGGATGGACCTCGCCCACGGCACGGAGACGAACGCGCCGTACCCGTACGAGAAGGCCGAGGCCTCCAACCGCACGTTCGTGGCGCTGCTCGAAGAGCTCCTGTACGAGCTGTGGCGGGCGATCGAGAACGTCCGGAACCTCGTCGCAGGCAACACCACCGACGACGACCGGATCTACCGCCTCGCCGAGCAGCTCGGGTTCATGCTGCGCTCGCGTCGCCAGAACGCGCTGCTCAGCCGCGAGGAGCTCGCCGCGACCACCGCGATGGGATGGGTGGAGCTGACGCTGGGGTCCAACACGCCGGTCGTCGTCGACCTGCGGGCGCAGGCCACGAGCGCCGCGGACCGGCTGCGCGTGATCGGCGAGCGGGTGGGGCTGCCGCCGCACTCGCGGGCCAACTCGTTCTTCGCGATGGCCCAGGAGCTCTCGCTCGTGCTGCGTGCCCTCGAGGCCGGCTGGGTCACCGACAGCGGTCGCGCGTGGCTGCTGTACCAGAGCACCGTCCCGCCCGCCCTGCCGCCGCTGCCGCCCGGGGCCGTCCCCCTCGGCACGGAGGTGCGTCGCGTGATCACGGAGTGGGCTGCGGCCTCCGGTCGCAACCTCAAGGAGCGTCCGACGCCCGTTCAGGTCGTCGCGGCTCCGCGGCCGCTGCCCAAGCGATGACGGAGGTGCACCATGCTCGAGGGAGAGGCGCCGTGGCAGACGACCGAGACCGACGTCGGGACGCGGGAGTGGTTCGACGAGAGCCCGTTCGTCTCCGAGGACCTGGACACGGTCACGGGGGAGTGGTTCGACGAGCACGCCGTCGCGACGGAGCAGCCGCTGGCGGCGCCCGAGGCGTGGCCAGAGGCGCTGCCCGAGGCGGTGCCCGGGACCGAGGCGGAGGACGAGACCTGGGGACCGCACCGGTGCGCCCCGGGTGAGGGCCCTCCGGCGGCTCCCGTCGGCCCGCGGCCGCTGATCCACCGCAGCACGTCGGCGTCGAAGGCCCGCAACCCCGCTGTCGGCTACGCACAGCACCTCCTGAACCGCTTCCTCGACGCGTGGCGCGCCGGCACGCCATCGTGCTCGGACACCAGCCAGGGGACGCGGCAGTACATCGCGTCGCTGCAGCCGCAGCTCAAGGCGCTCGGTCAGGACCCGTTGGTCGTGGACTGCCGCTTCGGTCAGGGGACGGAGCTGGCGACGAAGATGTTCCAGGCGTGTCGCGGGCTCGTCCGCGACGGGGTGATCGGGCCGAAGACGTGGCCGGAGCTGGAGAAGCTGGCGACCACGCCGACGCCAACCCCGACACCGACCCCGACGCCGACGCCGACACCGACACCGACCCCGACCCCGACCCCGACGCCGACACCGGCACCGCCCGCAGTCCGTGTCCGCCAGGACGTGTGGACGCTCAGCGCCACCAACCCCTGGCACCCGACGATCCTCTGGTACGCCCGCGCGGTGGCGGCGCTGCAGGCCCGAGACGCCGCCGGGTTCGCCGACCCGCGCTGCTGGCGCCACCTCGCCGAGACCCATGGCACCGACATCGCGCGAGGATCCTGGCCGTCGGACGCTCGTTGGAACAGCTGCGAGCACGAGAGCTGGCACTTCCTGCCGTGGCACCGGATCTACCTGCACCACTTCGAGCGCATCGTCCGCGACGAGATCTCCCGTCTCGGCGGGCCGAACGACTGGGCGCTGCCGTTCTGGAACTACAGCGACAAGAGCCGCCCGGACGTGACGAAGCTGCCGCCCGCCTTCATCGCTGCGACCACCCCTGACAACGTGGCGAACCCGCTCCGGGTCGCGGAACGCCATCCGGACATCAATGCCGGGTTCCCCGTCGGTGAGGACGACGTCGACCTGAGAGCGGCCACCGACGAGGCGCGCTTCAGCGAGCGTGGCTCGCCTGGCTTCGGTGGCAGGGAGGCGCCGGTCGGGACGCACCGTCAGGGTCCAGGACCCGGTGCGCTCGAGCTCGTGCCTCACGGGTCGGTCCACGTCGCCGTCGGAGGAACAGCCCCTCGCGGGTTCATGTCGCGGTTCCAGACGGCGGGGCGTGACCCCATCTTCTGGTTGCACCACGCCAACATCGACCGGCTCTGGGAGGTGTGGCTCCGCCAGGCGAGGCGGCGCAACCCGACCGAGCGGGCCTGGCGACAGGCGAGCTGGGTGTTCGGGTCGGGGTCGACGAGGACGACTCTGACCACCGAGCAGGTGCTCGATCCGCGACGGCCGCCGCTGGGCTACCGCTACTCGGACATGCCGGTGACTCCGTCGCGCGAGGCGCCGCTGGAGAGGGCCGACGAGGTGCCCGAGCCGGTCGCCGAGCAGGACGAGCGGCCGCCGGAGCTGGTGGGGGCGTCGAGCGGGCCCGTGCCGGTGGGGTCGCGACCGGCGACGACCCAGGTCGACGTGAGTGCGCCGCGCGGGCCGATCGCCCGCCTGGTGGACGAGGCGGGGACCGTTCCCCCGGGGTCCCGGGTGTTCCTGCGGCTGGAGAACATCACGGCGACGCGACTGGGATCGGGGTCGGTCCTGGTCCATGTCAACGTGCCGGAGGGCGCCAACGCGCGCGACTTCCCCGACCGCAAGGCCGGGCTGCTCCCGATGTTCGGTGTGATCGAGGCGTCGGCGAAGGACAGTCCTCACGGGGGCAGCGGGATGACGGTGACCTTCGACATCACGAAGGTGGTTCGGAAGCTCGCAGCATCGGGCCAGTGGGACCCGAAGAAGCTCAAGGTCGCCTTCACGCCCCTGCCCGACGCCTCGGGACGGGTCCCCGAGGGCGACGTCGCGGTCGGGCGGGTCAGCCTCTTCTACGCGTGACGGGGTCGCCGTGACCACGTTCGTCGTCCGGACGCACTGGTACCACCCCGAGTGGTGCGCGGTGGCCCTCGCCGCGGGTGCCTGGGCCTCCCTCGTCGTCATCGCGCTCGCCGAGCCGGGGCGTCTCCTCGGCTCACCGGAGGTCCACCCTCCGCTGCACGCCGCGAGCCACTCCGCCGTGATGGCCGCCGCGATGATGGTGCCCTTCGTCCTGCCGCAGGTCGCGCACGTGGCGCAGCACAGCCTCTGGTCGCGCCGCTACCGGGCGGCGCTCGGCTACCTCGCCGGGTTCCTCGCGGTGTGGACGGTGGTCGCGACCGCCTCGCTCGTCGCGGGCGGACTGCTCGTCACGTCTCTCGGGTGGCGTCCGGCGATCGTGGCGGGATTCGCGGTCGCCGTGGCTGCGTACGTCTCACCTGCCCGTCGTCGTCTCGTCCGCCAGTGCGCGATGACGATGCCGCTGGCGCCCCGCGGGTGGCGGGCCGACCGCGACTGCGTCCGGTACGGCGTCGCGACCGGGCGGCGGTGCGTCGCGACGTGCTGGGTGCTCATGACGGCGGTCATGATCGGGCACGGGCTGATCGTGATGGCGGCAGCGACCGTGTTCGGCGTGCTCGAGCGACGGCGCGGCGGTGACGTACGCCGGCTCGAGGGCGGGCTCGTGGTCGCCGGGCTCGGGCTCCTCGCCCTGGCCCTCTCGTACGGCGTGGGTGGCGGCGACCCGGTGTCACCGACCGTCCCGGTCGAGCACCACTCGCACTGACGCGGGCGGCAGACGTCAGCGCAGGCTCTCGGGCGACAGCTCCGCCGCCAGGACCGACGCCTGGTAGGCCGTCAACGCCACGTCGTGGCTCCCGGGCGCATCGGGGAAGACCAGCGCGAACATCGGCTCGCCCGTCTCCGGGTCGACGCCGCGCAGGCTGAGGAACACCTCCTCGCCGAACGAGCGGCACGGCTCGCCGACCTCGTGCGGGATCGCGCAGAACCGGACGCACGTCGGGTACGGCCAGTCGAGCCCCGGGGTGCTCGGAGGAAGGTGGGCCGCACGCTTGCCGTACGTGACCCCGCCGGTGGTCGCGGTCGCGGGGTCGTCGCTCATGCGGACCAGGATGGCGTGCCGCGGGGTCGCCGGTCCAGTCGTGTGCGCGGACCGCCCGGCGCGTGGAGACCGGAGATTGAGGGGTCAGCACCGCACGTCTGAGGGGGTGGACCGGATGTGGGCGCACAGCCCGGCGAACGACGGTGGAGGAGTCCCCCACCACCCACGAAGGACACCATCATGAACACCACCCGTCACCACCGCCGTACCCTGGCAGCCCTTGCTGCCCTGGCCTTCGCGTTCTCGCTCCCGGCGGCGACCGCGCAGGCGCGTCCTCTGCCCGACGACGGCCCGTACGCCGCCCCGACCGCCACCACCGAACCCGATCCCGAGAGCGCCTACCCGGCGTCGCCGTCGCTCAACGACTCCCATTGCGATGCCCGGCGGGTCGGCAGGCACGTGGTCAAGTGCGACCACCCGGCCAGCGCGGCCGAGGCTCCACCCTGGCTGCCGGAGCAGTGAGGCCGTCACCGTCAGCGGACGGACGCCGCACCTGGCGTCCGCCGCTGCTCGGCGAGGACCGCGAGCTCGATGCGGTTCCTGGCCCCCGTCTTGCGCAGGATGTTGGAGACGTGCGAGCTCACCGTCTTCTCGCTGATGACGAGCGCGTCCGCGATCTCGGCGTAGGTCCGTCCGGCGACGAGGTACGTCACGATCTCCCGTTCGCGGGCGGTCAGCCCGGGGAAGGGGGCCTCGGCGGGCGCGCCGTCTGGGTGGCCCATCACCTCGGTGAGGGGGATGTGCGCGCCCGCCGCGAGGCGCTCGAGAGCCTCGACGACCGGGCCGGCGGCGAGCCGCAGCGCGAGACGGTGGGCGTCGCGCAGCACCGTCGCGGTCTCACGACCGTGCTGTCCGGAGCGCAGGAGGGCCTCGGCCCACCGCCAGCCCGCGTACGCCTCGTCCCAGGCCAGGCACGCGCGACGGGCGCGGATGGTCGCCACGCGCCAGAGCAGCCCGGCGTCCTCGGACTGCCGGGCCCGTGCCAGCTCGGCGCGGTACATCACCTGGAAGGTCTCCGCCTCGGCGGCGCACCAGGGCCGCATCTCGCGCTCCTCCAGCTCGATGTGCGGATGTGACCGCGCCAGCTCGTCCACCCTCTGGAGCAGCTCGTCCACGTCGTCCCCGCCCGCGCGCCGACGCTCGACGTGGTCAGCGAGCGCCCGCGCCGCGAGGGGGACCAGGTACTCGACCATGGTCGGCGCCTGGGTCTCCCACCCGAGCCCGTTCAGGGCGTGGGAGTACGCCGCCTCGACGTCACCGACCGACAGGGAGATCATCGCCCGGATGGCGTCGAACTCGAGAGCAGCGAAGCGCGGCGCGTCGGCGATGAGCTCCTCGGCTCGCGCCAGGTGGGCCACCGCCTCCGAGGGACGGCCCTGCAGGACGGCGAGACGGGCCAGCCCGAGCCGGGCACCCGCGTCCCACATCGGCGTCATGCTGCCGGCCAGACACGCCCGCGTGAGCGCCACGCCCTCCTCCCACTCGCCCATGTAGAGCCGCGCGTCCGCTTCGAGGACGGCGAAGGTCAGGGTCACGTGCGACGGGGCTCCGGCCTCCATCAGGTACGCGCGGGCGCGCGCCACCCGCTCGGCGTACCACGGCGACCACGGGTTGTCGTCGGCATCGGCGCTCCACTTCGCCCCGAACTGCGCGGTCAGCCAGTCGCCCTCGCGCACGCCCGTCTCCATCGCCTCGGTGCCGCAGGCGATCGCGGTCGCGGCGTCGTCGCCGAACGTCGCCGCCATCGTCCGGCCGGCGAGCGCGACGCCCACGGCCTCCCCGATGTCGCGCGCGATCGCGAGCGCTTCCTCGCTCATCTCGACGTTGCGGTCGGTCTTCCACCGTCCGTTCATCACCTGCCACGACAGGACCCGCACGAGGGTCGCCGAGGGCGGCCGGCTCCGGGCGAGGGCTTCGGCGACCTCCAGGGCGTCGGTGTCGTCGAACCTCTGGCCGGTGTGGAAGCGGAGGTAGGTGCGCCGGATGAGGAGCTCGGCCACCGCCAGCGGTTCGTCGTCGGGGTCGATGAGCGCGAGAAGCTCTTCGATCAGCCGGAGCTCGGTCGTGATGTCGCCGGACATCTCGGTGGCGTGCTGCGTGCGGTGCAGGAGATCCCGTCTCACACCGTCGGCCCCGCTCGCCGTGCCCCGTGCGAGCTCGCGCTCGAGCAGTCGCTGCGCCTCCGACCACATCCCCGCGGACTCGGCGGCCCGCGCTGCGCGCAGCGCCCAGGTCCGCGCCTCGTCAGCGTCCTGCGCGTGGAAGTAGTGGTCGGCCACGTGGGCGGTCCGGGCGGCCTCGGCGGATTCCTCCGCGGAGGGTGGTCGCGCCTCCCACCACCGTGCGAACGCCCGGTGGCGCGCACGGCGTTCGCGTGCGGGCAGCTCGGCCTCGAGGGTCTCGGCGAGGAGCGGGTGGTGGATCCACAGGCGCCCGCCGGGCAGGGCGTCGACGACGCCCGCGGCGATGGCCTCGGGGGCGATCGCGTCCCACCCGAGATCCGGAGCCACCTCGTCGAGCTCGTCGTACGCCATCGGGTGGCCGCCGACCGCGAGCACCTGGGCTCCCCGTCGTGCGGCCTCCGACAGCGTCGAGGAGGTCCGGACGAGGGCACCGCGCAGCGATTCCGGCAGCGCGGCGGGCAGGGTCCGCGCATCGCTCGGCAGGCCGGCCGCGAGGAGACGGGTGAAGTAGGGGTTGCCTCCGGTCCGGGCGTACACCTCGTCGACGAGCGACCCGTGAGGTGTCTCCCCGAGGAGGTTCGTGAGCTGGTCGAGCGTCGCCTCCTTGTCCAGGGGCGCCAGCACGATCTCGTCGACGCGCGGAAGCCGGCGGACGTCGGCGAGCCAGCGCGCGAGCGGGTGAGCGTCGCTCACCGCGCCCGAGCGCACCGTGGCGAGGACCGTCAGGCGGCGGTGCTCGGGCCCGGCGACGACGTACTGGAGGATGTCCAGCGAGGTCTGGTCCGCCCAGTGGAGGTCGTCGAGCACGAGCGCGACCGGGCCGGCGTCCGCCAGGGTGTCCAGCCAGGCGTCGACGCGCAGGACGGCCTCGGAGACGTCGTTCCCGGTCGGGAGCTCGAGCGCCGGGACACTCTCGGGGAGCCCGCGGACGAGTGACCTGATCGCGAGCAGCGGGACGGTCATGCTCGAGAGCGGCAGCCCTGCCCCGTACAGCGCCAGTCCGTCGGTACGGCCGGCCGCAGCGGCGCTCACGAGAGCCGTCTTGCCCACACCGGCCTCGCCATGGACGACCAGCGTGTTCGCCCGCCCGGCCGCGGCCTCGTCGAGGACGGCATCGATGAGACCGCGCTCGCGGTCACGACCGACGAGTGCGGACGCCGTGGGGGACGAGGTCCGGTCCACGTCGTCATCGTGGCAGGGCGGCTCCGCGGCACCCCTGGCATTTGCACCGCCTAGCATCGACGCGTGCCCCCGATGCCCGCAGCCGAGGTCGACGTCACGGTCACGCTCGTCCGTGGCCTGCTCGAGGCGCAGCACCCGGACCTCGCCGACCTCCCGCTCCGCGTGGTCGCGAACGGCTGGGACAACGTGGTGCTGCGTCTCGGCGACGACCTCGCGCTCCGCGTGCCGCGCCGTGCGCTCGCCGCAGACCTCGTCCGCCACGAGCAGCAGTGGCTGCCCGTCCTCGCGCCGGACCTCCCGGTCCCCGTCCCGGACCCCGTACGCACGGGGGCTCCCAGCGACGGCACCCGCGGGCCGGCGTACCCGTGGGCGTGGAGCGTCGTGCCGTGGTTCCCCGGCGGCTCCGTGGGCGAGCTGCCGCCGGAGCAGCGCGGGGGGCTCGTGGAGCCGCTCGCGGCGTTCGTGACGGCGCTGCACCGACCGGCGCCTGCGGCGGCACCGGTGAACGCCTTCCGTGGTGTCCCGCTCGCCGTGCGCGACGAAGGGTTCCGCGAACGGATCGCCGGCGGCGGGGTCCCCGACGCCGACGTCCTCCTCGCGCTCTGGGACCGCCTCCTGGCCACACCGGTCTGGGACGGCCCCGCGGTATGGGTGCACGGTGACCTCCACCCGGCCAACCTCCTCGCCACCACGACCGCCGACGGGCTGGCCACGCTGAGCGCCGTCATCGACTTCGGCGACGTCACGTCCGGCGACCCGGCGAGCGACCTCGCGACGGCGTGGCTCACCTTCGGCCCGGAGGACCGTGCGGCGTTCCGGGCGCGGGTGTCCGAGGCCGGGTACGCCGACGCCGCGACGTGGGACCGGGCCCTTGCCTGGGCGGCGCTGTTCGCGGCTCTCTTCGTCACGTCGTCCGACGACGCGCCGGTGCTGCACGCGATCGGGGAGCACACGATCGCGCAGGTGCTCGCCGACGCCTGACCGCGCGGCCCTCGACCTCGCGACGCTGCCGTGGTCTGCTGTGAACCATCGGAGCCGCTGGTGCGTGGAAGAGGGCGGAGGTGGCATGTCCGAGAGCCCCGACGCCGTGATGCAGCGGCTCCACGACGCTCACGCGGAGGCGCTGTGGAGGTTCTGCCTGCGCCTGACCGGGTACGACCGGGCGCGGGCCGAGGACGTCGTGCAGGAGACGCTCCTCCGCGCGTGGCGAGCGGGGCCGACGCTCGAGCGGTCGGAAGGGTCGCTGCGGGCGTGGCTGTTCACCGTGGCCCGCAACATCGTGATCGACGACTGGAGGGCCAAGAAGGTGAGGGGCGAGATCACGGTCGCCGACGTGCCGGACGCCGGCGAGTCCGACAAGACCGACCAGCTCCTGACGTCGTGGATGGTCGCCGACGCGCTGACCCAGCTGTCGGAGGAGCACCGTGCCGTGCTCGTGGAGTGCTACTTCAAGGGGGCGTCGGTCGCCGACGCCGCCGAGCGTCTCGGCGTGCCGCCCGGGACCGTCAAGTCGCGGACCCACTACGCGCTGCGAGCGCTGCGCCTCGCGCTGGAGGAGCGAGGGGTGACGGCATGAGCTGCCCCTACGAGCACCTCGACGGCGCCTACGTCCTCGGCTCGCTGTCGACCGCGGAGCGGCTCGAGTTCGAGCGCCATCTCGCCGGGTGCGCGGAGTGCCGTCGTGCGGTCCAGGAGCTCGCGGGGCTGCCCGGTCTCCTCGCCAAGGTGCCGGCGGACGTCTGGGACCCGCCCGAGCGGGAGGAGCCGCTGCCCGAGAGCCTGCGGCCCAACGTCGTCGCCCTCGCGACGCGACAGCGCCGTCGGCGCCGGTGGGCGAGCGTCGGCATCGCCGCGGCCGCGGCGGTCGCCGTGCTGGCCGGCGGGTTCGCGGTCGGCGCCCGGTGGGGCGCCGGCGACGAGCCCACGGCGCAGCCCCCGGCGACCAGCCGGCCGACCGCGGGGACCGCGATGGTGCCGGCTGCGGGGGAGACCGCGATGACCGCGAACCTCGCGATGAGCACCGTGCCCTGGGGGACGAAGCTGGAGCTCGCCTGCAGCTATCCGGAGGTGGGAGGACCGCACGCGGGCGAGTACGGCGGCGGCGCGGCGACGTACGCGCTGGTCGTCCGCACGCGCGACGGGCAGGAGGAGCAGGTGGCGACGTGGCGAGGGCTGCCGGGCAAGACGATGCATCTCACGGCAGCCACCGCCACGCCCCGCGCGGACATCGCGTCAGTGGAGGTGCGCGGTGCCGACGGAACCCCCGTGCTGCGTACCCCCGCGTGAGAGGTAGCCCTCGCGTGCGGCGGCCACGACGGCCAGGACCACGGCGAGCACCTCGCTGACCGCGGCCACCCAGGCGTACCAGCTCCAGCCGGTCTCCACGCCGAACAGGCCGACCGACGCGGAGATCAAGAACGCCCCGAGCGTCGCGACGCCGAATCCGGCCGCCAGGAACAGCGGGATCCAGTGGATCCACCTCACCAGCAGGACGGCGATCACGACGCCGGCGACGACGTTCACGACGAACAGGGCACCGACCGTGCCTTGGTCCTTGACGCCGTCGAACCACAACCACAGGTGGACGACCGCGGAGACGAGCACGGCGAGTGCTGCGGCGATGCGAATGTTCATGACGGGTTCCTTCCCTCGTCGATGGGTGTGCTGAAGGTCTCGAGGAACGTGTCGCGGAAGCGGTCCATCCGCCAGACCGGCGTGCCCGCGGCGGGACGCAGGCCGGGTCGCCAGCCCCAGCGCGTGACCGCGCGGACCACCGCCGGGTCCTGCGCGATGACGGAGACCGGGACCTCGCGACCGGCGTCAGGACCGCTGACGTAGCGGTGCGGCTGGTGGTCACCGAGCGCGACGACGACCAGGTCCGGGTCGGGGAAGTGCTGCAGGTACGACACGAGCGCCTGCCAGGAGTAGACGATCGAGCGGCCGTACAGCGACCGGACCTGGTCGGGATCGCGGAACGCGTCCTCGGGGGAGAGCCCTTCGGCCGGCATCGGGTCGAAGACCGAGCCGTCGCCGACCGCGTCCCAGTCGACGAGGCGCGGCAGCGGCGTCCAGGGGTGGTGGCTGGAGACGAGGTCGACCTCCGCCATCACCGGACGGCGGTCGGTGCGGGCGAGCTCCCGGCGGTGCAGCGCGGCGAGGACGTACTGGTCGGGCATCGTCGCGTAGCTGAACTCCGGCCCCCGGTAGCCGACGTCGTGGGCGCCGTACAGGCGGTCCACGCCGTAGAAGCGCGTCCCCTGGGGCCACGGCTTCGTCACCGCCGGGACGTCCAGCACGGTGCGCCACCCCGCACGTGCGAACGACGAGCTGAGCGTGAGGCGGCGAGCGCTGAGCAGCTGGTCGTAGCGCTGCTGGCTGTCGACCCACAGCCCGGACTGCAGCGTCGAGTGAGCGAGCCAGCTCGCACCTCCGAAAGTCGGCGAGGTCAGGTACGCGCTGCGGGTCGCGTACCCCGCGTCCGCGAGGGACCGCGTCCCGTTGTCGAGGGCCGCGCCGACTGCGGGAGAGAAGGTCGACCCCTCGACGGCGACGCGACCGTAGCTCTCGACGAACACGAGCAGCACGTCCTTTCCGCGCAGCGCGCTGAGCAGCCGCTCGGGTGCGACGTCCGCGTACGCGTCGCGGGCGAGCTCGCGCGCGAACTCCTTGCGGTCGGCCAGGTCCGCGCGCAGGCGGGTCACCTGGCCGTACGCGAGCGTGGCCGTGGACGCGGTGGCGACCTCCGGGCCTCCGGGGACCCGTGCACCGGTGAGGGCGGCGCCGGCCCAGAGCAGCGCCATGCCGGCGGCGACCCCGAGCGCGAGCCCGCGGCGCCCGCGGGCCGCCCGGGTCAGCCGGACGAGGCTCCACGGGAGCGCCACCAGGATCGCGACGACCCCGAGCGCGAGCCCGACGACGGCGACCACGGCTGCCGTCCTCCCGATCGAGTCCACCACCACGCCGAAGCCGGGGCCGAGATAGTAGCCGTCGTTGAGCAGGTCGAACGGCCGGTCGAAGACGCTGAAGAAGACCGCGTCGAGGACCTTGAGCAGGACCACCACCGCGATGACCAGTCCGGCGCCGACGGCGACGACGGTGCTCGCGCGTGACGAGACCAGGACGACCAGACCGAGCAGCAGGGCGCCTTCCAGCGGGACGCGCAGCAGCCCTGCCCCAGACAGGTCGCCGACCCGGTCGGGGAGGACGAGCGCCACCCACACGAGGACGGCGGCCACGGCGGTCGCGGCGGGTGCCAGGGCGACGGCGTGACGCGGGCGGACCGTACGGCGGTCGCTGCGGTGCCGCGCCAGCCACCGCACCTGCCACGCGAACGACTCGACGAGCAGCGCCAGCGCCACGACCAGGGAGGTGAGGGCGACCGGTCGGGGGAGGACGCCGGCGGCGACGACGGTGAGGACGACTCCCTGTACGGCGGCGACCACCTTCGCCCACCGCCGTACGGGGGTCGGTTCGCGCAGCCAGGGGACGACCGCCGTCGCGAGCAGCAGCAGGTAGCGCGCGGACCCGATCAGGAGGACCCACGCGGCGGACCACCCGAGCGAGCGGACGACGACCACGCTCATCACCAGGACCAGGAGGGCGTCGACCTCCATGTCGAACCTGGCGCCGAGCGCGCTCACGGTGCCGGTACGTCGCGCCACCCGGCCGTCGACGAGGTCCAGCACGAGCGCCAGCGAGGCGAGTCCGACCAGGACCACGAGGGCGGTGGCGGCGAGGTCGGTACCGAAAGCGAGCGCCGCGACCGCCACGGTGAGGACCGACCGTCCCAGCGTGACCGCGTTGGCCGGCCCGAACCGCGACGTGCCCGAGCGCGCGAGCCCGGCGCCCAGGAGCACCGCGACGCCGATCGCCAGGACGACGCCGACGACCAGGCCGGCCCCGGCGATCCCGACCCGCAGGTCGAGCAGCACGAGCGCCAGCAGCGACGCGATCAGGCCGGCGCACGGCCAGCGTTGAACCTTCGGCACGGCTCCTCCGTGTTCCTCGGTACGAGACCAGAAACGGGCGTGGAGACGGATCGGTTCAAACCCGGACAGGGAGGTCGCGACAGGTGCGGAGTCAGGCGCAGGCGTTCTGGGTGCGCGAGCCCGGCGTGGGCGAGCTGCGCGACGTCCGCCTGAGCGCGCCTCGCGCTGACGAGGTCCTCGTCCGCACGCTCCGCTCCGGCATCAGCCGAGGGACCGAGACGCTGGTCTTCAGCGGCCGGGTCCCGCCCGACCAGTACGCGACGATGCGCGCGCCCTTCCAGGAGGGCGAGCTGCCGGGGCCGGTCAAGTACGGCTACTTGAACGTCGGGGTGGTCGAGCGCGGGCCGGGGGAGCTGCAGGGCCGGACCGTCTTCTGCCTCTACCCGCACCAGACCGCGTACGTCGCGCCGACGCACGCCGTCGTCGCGGTCCCCGACGGCGTCCCGCCCCGGCGCGCCGTGCTGGCCGGCACCGTCGAGACGGCGGTGAACGCGCTCTGGGACGCCCGCCCGCTGGTCGGTGACCGGGTGGCCGTCGTCGGGGCGGGGATGGTCGGGTGCTGCGTCGCGCGCCTGCTCGCGCAGATCCCGGGGGTCGAGGTCACGCTCGTCGACACCGTCGCCGACCGCGCGGCGACCGCCGCAGCGCTGGGGGTCGCGTTCGCCTCCCCGGAGGCGGTGGACGGCGAGCGTGACCTCGTCGTCCACGCGAGCGCGACCGCGGCCGGCCTCCAGCGCTCGTTGGACCTCCTTGCCACGGACGGCACCGTCGTCGACCTGAGCTGGTACGGCGACGCCGCCGTCGAGCTCCGCCTCGGCGGCGCCTTCCACTCCCGGCGGCTGAGCATCCGCTCCAGCCAGGTCGGGACCGTCTCACCCGCGCGCGCCCCCCGGCGCTCGACGCGGGACCGTCTCCGTCTCGCCCTCGAGCTGCTGCACGACGACGCGTTCGACTCGCTGCTGACCGGCGCGTCGAGGTTCGAGGACCTGCCGGTGACGATGGCGCGCCTGGTCTCCGGGGCGGGCGCGCCGTTGTGCCACGTGGTGGAGTACGCCGGCGTGGAGCACGCGGACGGCGCGGCATGTTCTCCGTGACCGTCCGCGACCACGTCATGGTCGCCCACAGCCTGCGCGGGACCGTCTTCGGTCCGGCGCAACGGCTGCACGGGGCGACCTACGTCGTCGAGGCGACGTTCCGCGCGGCCGAGCTCGACGACGACGGGGTGGTCGTCGATCTCGGTCGTGCGGCGGACGTGCTGCACGCCGAGCTTGAGCCGCTGCGCTACCGCAACCTTGACGACGACCCGGCGCTCGCGGGGATGAACTCCACGACGGAGGTGCTGGCCCGCCTGGTCGCGGACCGGCTCGCGTCGCGGGTCGCCGAGGGCGCGCTCGGGCGGCCCGCCGCCGCGCTCGACGGGATCGTCGTCACGCTCCGGGAGTCGCCCGTGGCGTGGGCCAGCTACGAACGCGGGCTCGGTGCGCCATGACGCCCGTGCACCTGCTCGTCCCCGAGGGCGTCGACGACCCCCGGCGGCCCAGCGGCGGCAACGTGTACGACCGGCGGCTGGCGGACGCGCTCGTGCTCGCCGGCTGGACGGTGCGCGAGCAGGCGGTGCGCGAGCGTGGGGGTGGCTCGCTCGCCGCGGCCCTCGCGTCGCTCCCGGACGAGAGCGTCGTGCTCGCCGACGGCATCGTCACGCGCGGGCGTTCCGCCGTGGTCGCCGAGCACGCCCGGCGCCTCCACCTGGTCGTGCTGCTGCACGAGCCGGTCGGGCCCGATCGTGACGAGGGCCTCGTGCTCGAGTCCGCCGCGGCGGTGGTGGCGACGAGCCGGTGGACCGCGGACCGCGTCGCCGGGGCGTACGGCCTGGACCCGCGCCGCCTCCACGTGGCCCGGCCGGGCGTCGACACCTGGCCGGCGCACGCGGGAACCGACGGCGGTGGGCGGCTCCTGTGCGTCGGCGCCATCACCGAAGGCAAGGGGCAGCGCGAGCTCGTCGAGACGCTCGGCACCCTGACCGACCTGGCGTGGGAGTGTCGGATCGTCGGGTCGCCGCAGGTGGAGCCGTCGTACGCCCGCGAGGTGGCGCGTCGTACCCACGACCTGGGGCTGGACGGTCGCGTGACCTGGACCGGCCCGCTCGTCGGCGACGTCCTGGCCGGTGCGTACGCCGCCGCCGACCTGCTCGTCGTGCCGTCCCGGGCCGAGACGTACGGGATGGTCATCACCGAGGCTCTGGCGCAGGGCGTACCCGTCGTCGCATCGGCCGTCGGCGGAGTCGCCGAGGCGCTCGGGCACACCCCTACCGGCGCTGAGCCCGGCATGCTCGTCGACGCCGCCGACCCGCAGGCCCTGGGCCGTGCGCTGCGGCGCTGGCTCACCGATCCCGGTCTCCGGACCCGCCTGCGGCAGCACGCCCGGGAGAGGCGGGCCACGCTCACCGGCTGGGGCACGACCGCGGCGGTCGTCGCCGGCGTCCTCGGCGCGCTCCGGCGTGAGGCGGTGGCGACGTGAGGGTCGCGACGGGTCTCCTCAAGGTGCTGGTGCCGGTGGCGGTCCTCGGCGTGGTCCTCGTGCGATTCGGCACCGACCCGTTCCTCGACGGCGTCCGAACCGCCGCGCTGTCCTCGGCTGCGCTCGCCGCTGCCGCGGCCGCGCTGCTGCTCACCGCGCTGAGCACGCTGTGCGCGGCGTGGCGCTGGCAGGTGGTGTCGCGCGAGCTGGGCGCGTCGATCAGACTCCGTGATGCCGTGGCGGCGTACTACCGCTCGCAGCTTCTCAACGCGACCCTCCCGTTCGGGATCGCCGGGGACGTCCACCGCGGCGTCGTCCACGGACGCGAGACCGACGACACGGTCCGAGGGCTGCGCACGGTCGCCTGGGAGCGCCTGGCCGGGCAGGCGGTGTGTGCCGTGGTGGCCGCCGCGGTGCTCGTCGCGGCGCCGTCGCCGTTGAGGGAGGCAGCCGGATCCGCCCTCGGCGTCACCGCCGTCGTCCTCGGCGTGGTGCTGGTGGCCGCCCTCGCGGTCGTCGCCCTGCTGCCCGGACATTGGCGCACCATCCTCGCCACCGACGTACGCGACGTGGTCCGTCGCCCGTCGCGCACCGTCCAGGTGGTGGTGGCATCGGTCCTCGCGTTCTGCGGCCACGTCGCCGTCCTCCTCGTGGCTGTCCGGCTGGCGGCGCCCGAGGTCTCGGTCACGACGGTGCTGCCCGCCGCCCTCTTCGTCCTGCTCGCCGCGTCCGTCCCGACGAGCCTCGCGGGCTGGGGACCGCGCGAGGGCGCAGCCGCCTGGGCGTTCGGGGCCGGTGGGCTCAGCGCGAGCCAGGGCGTGGAGATCTCCGTGGTGTACGGCCTGCTGGCGCTGCTCGCGACCGCGCCGGGAGTCGTCGTCCTCCTGCTCGACGCGCGCGGTCGGATCCGCGCGAGCACCCCTCAGCTGACAGGAGCAGCCGATGCCTGACGTCCCGTACACGATCCTGTCCTGCGCGATCACGCTCGACGGCTACCTCGACGACACCGGCGACACGCCCCTGCACCTGTCCGGACCGGCGGACCTCGACCGCGTCGACGGGGTGCGGTCCGAGAGCGACGCGATCCTCGTCGGCGCAGCCACCGTCCGCAACGACGACCCGCGTCTGCTCGTCCGTGCGCCGGCCCGCGTCGCCGCACGACGGCGCCGGGGGACGACGGACTCACCGGTCAAGGTCACGGTGAGCGAGCACGTGAAGCTCGACCGCGACCGGGCGTTCTTCACCACCGGGGACGTCGAGAAGCTCGTGTACTGCCCGACCGCCCGGGTCGACGAAGGACTCCAGGCGTTCGGCGACCTCGCCACCGTGGTCGACGGAGGTGACCCCGTCACGATGCGGCACGTCGCCGAGGACCTGTACGCACGCGGCGTGCGCCGGCTCATGGTGGAGGGCGGCGCGAGCGTGCACACGCAGTTCCTCACGGAGCGGCTCGCGGACGAGCTCCAGCTGGTCGTCGCTCCGTTCTTCCTCGGCGACCCGCGCGCGCGACGCTGGGTCGACGGCGGCGACTACCGCTGGTGCACCGCGCACCACGCGCGCCTGGTGGAGACGAGGGCGCTCGACGACGTCGTCCTCGTCCGCTACGCGCTGTCTGAACGGTGCGAGGCAGCGTGAGCGCCGCAGCGCCGCGCGCCACGGTTCGGGCACGTGTCCCGGTCCCGATCGCGCTGCCCGACGGCTCGACCGTGCTGGGGCACCTGACGACCTTCGACGGCCTGGTCGACGGGCGCGAGCACGTGGCCGTCGAGCTGGGGGAGCCCGTGCACGGGCCCCCGCTCGTGCGCCTGCACAGCGAGTGCCTCACCGGCGACGTGCTCGGCAGCGAGCGGTGCGACTGCGGCCCGCAGCTCGCGGAGGGGCTCGCCCGGATCGCGGCAGCCGGGGGAGTGCTGCTCTACCTGCGGCAGGAGGGGCGCGGGATCGGGCTGTACGCGAAGCTCGACGCGTACCTCCTGCAGGACACCGGTCTGGACACGTACGACGCCAACGTGGCGCTCGGGTTCGGCGCGGACGAGCGCGACTACACCGTGGCGGCGCAGATGCTCGTCGCACTGGGCCGAACGTCCGTGCGCCTGCTCACCAACAACCCCGACAAGGCGGAGCAGCTGGCACGCCTCGGCATCGACGTCGTCGCCCGCGTCCCGACCGGCGTGCACCGCCGGGAGGCCAACGTGCGCTACCTCCAGGCGAAGGTGCGTCGCGCGGCGCACACCATCGAGGTTGCGGGCTGACCCGGCGCGGGCCGTAACCTCCTGCCATGGCACAGGTGCAGGCAGTCGTGAACCAGCCGCCCGCGGCGGCCGTGGAGGCGCTCCGGATGGCGGCGGCGAGGCAGGGCTGGGCGTACGACCTGGCTCGCAGCGAACCGTGGCTCGAGGCGTTCCGCAAGGGCGCGAGCGCGTTCTCGTGGGGTGCCACCATGACCGTGCAGGTCGTGCCGGGCGCCTCGCCCACGGAGACGGTCTTCCGGTTCACGACCAGCGAGTCGTTCGCGATCACCGACTGGGGACGGGGTCGCCGGGCCGTCCAGCGTCTCGTCCAGTCGCTCGGCGGTCGGGTCCTGCCGTAGCGCCTGCGGCGAGGGGCAATCCCCGCAGCGTTGGTGCGCCTGTGGTCACCAGCGCGCGACGGGTGACCACGCAGCGACCGACGCGTGGGCTGCGCGCGCGAAACGGTGCCCCGAGAACGACGAAGGCTCCCGGCGGGTGCCGGGAGCCTTCGTGCTGGTGGGCGATACTGGGTTTGAACCAGTGACCTCTTCCGTGTCAGGGAAGCGCGCTACCGCTGCGCCAATCGCCCGTGGATCCTTGCGGACCCGATGAGGAGCCTTGCGGTCCCATCGAGGTGGAGACGGGATTTGAACCCGTGTAAACGGATTTGCAGTCCGTTGCCTCGCCTCTCGGCCACTCCACCGGACATCTGCGATGTCTGAGAAGGGGCCCTGGGACCCACTCCGAGCGGACGACGGGATTCGAACCCGCGACCCTCACCTTGGCAAGGTGATGCTCTACCACTGAGCCACGTCCGCGCGCTTTCCGGGCTTCCCCGGCGCGAAAGAAACATTAGCGGATGCCTTCTGGGCGTCCAAACCGGGGGTCCCCCTCGGCGCGTTAACGTGGCCCCATGCGCGCCTGGATCAACGGAAGAACCCTGGAATCCCCGGACGAACCCGCCCTCGGGGTCCTCGACCACGGACTCGTCGTCGGCGACGGAGTCTTCGAGACCGTGAAGGTCGTCGACGGCATCCCGTTCGCCCTCACACGGCATCTCGAGCGGCTGGCACGCTCCGCCGCCGGGCTCGGCATCGGCGAGCCCGACCTCGACCTCGTACGCCGTGGGGTGGAGGCCACGGTCGAGGGCCAGGACCTGCCCTTCGGCCGGATCCGCATCACGGTGACCTCGGGCCGGGGTCCGCTCGGCTCTCCGCGCGGCCACGAGGGGCAGACCGTGGTCGTCGTGACCGAGCCCGCCGCGCGCCCCGACGCGACGACCGCGATCGCGACCGTCCCGTGGGCCCGCAACGAGCGCGGCGCCCTGAGCGGCCTCAAGACCACGTCGTACGCCGAGAACGCGCTCATGGTCGAGCACGCGATCCGCCACGGTGCCTCCGAGGCCGTGATGGCCAACACGGCCGGCCTCCTGTGCGAGGGGACCGGCTCCTGCATCTTCTACGTGCTCGACGGCCAGCTCGTCACGCCGACGCTGGAGTCGGGCTGCCTGGCCGGTGTCACCCGTGCGCTCGTGCTCGAGTGGTGCCGCGACGAGATCGACGTCGTCGAGCGCGACGAGCCGATCGACGTGCTCCGGCGTGCCGACGAGATCTTCCTCGCCGGCACCACGCGCGACGTCCAGGGCATCTCCCGCGTCGACGACCGCGAGCTGCCGGCCCCGGGACCCGTCACCCGGCTGGCGGCGAAGATCTTCGCCGAGCGGGCCGCGGAGACCGTCGACCCGTGACGTGCCCGTCGCCCGGCCACCGGCTCGCGCGGGAGGATCAGGACCCGGGTTTCGGCGACGTCGGGCGCGTACGCTAGTGTCTGTGTCGTTCCGCCGAGGGTGGGACGCACACGGGCGATTGGCGCAGTGGTAGCGCGCTTCGTTCACACCGAAGAGGTCACTGGTTCGAACCCAGTATCGCCCACCGCTGATGCCCGGGATCCCGGGCTCGAACGGCCCCAGCCGCACCCCGGCTGGGGCCGTTCGGCGTTTCCGGGAGGGGCCCCCGCGCGGTGCGGTCACCCGTGCGTGCAGAGCGCGCTCCCCGACCCCGCCACGGTCGTACGCTGAGGGCGTGCCTGAGTGGCCCGCGGAGTACGAGACGTTGCGCGAGGCCGACCGCGAGCACCGCCTCTCGGCCGAGGACCTCGAGCGCCTCGCCGTGGCCGCCTTCATGCTCGGCCGCGACGACGAGGTGGTCCCGCTGCGGGAGCGGGCGATCCACGAGTACGTCGCGAGCGGTCGCCGGGCCGACGGCGTCGCCTGCGGCTTCTGGATCGGCTGGCACCTGATGATGCGCGGCGACGTGGCGCAGGCCCAGGGCTGGACGGCACGCCTGCAGCGGCTCGCCGATGCCGACGACCCCCGACTGCAGGGGATGCTGGCCCAGCAGGCCGCGGTGGCCCGGATGTGGGGCGGCGACCCCGCAGGCGCGCTCCCGGAGTTCGAGCGGTCGTTCGAGATCGCCGACCGTGACGCCGAGACCGACGTGCTCGTCCTGGCGCTCCTCGGGCGCGGGAGGTGCCTGCAGCTGCTCGGGCGCGACGACGAGTGCACGGTCGTGATGGACGAGGCGATGACGTACGTCTCCGCCGGCCGCGTCCAGCCGCAGGTGGCCGGGCTCCTCTACTGCGCGGTCATCGACATGTGCATGGGCCACTTCGACCTCGCGCG
This sequence comes from Mumia spirodelae, assembly GCF_050632745.1. Classification (NCBI taxonomy): domain Bacteria; kingdom Bacillati; phylum Actinomycetota; class Actinomycetes; order Propionibacteriales; family Nocardioidaceae; genus Mumia; species Mumia spirodelae. The sequence goes on from NZ_JBODSD010000001.1 coordinate 1,804,715, forward strand.
GGCGCAGGAGTGGACGCGTGCCCTGAGCGCGTGGGTGGACGACCACGGCGGCAGCGTCGCCTACCGCGGGACCTGCCTGGTCCACCGCGCCGAGATCCTGCAGCTCCGCGGCGCGTGGAAGGAGGCTGCCGAGCGGGCCGTCGAGGCGTGCGCGATCCTCGACGCGCGGCCGGAGCCGGCGGTCGCCGCGGCGCACTACCGCGTGGGCGAGCTGGCACGGCTGCGCGGGCGGCTCGACGACGCCGAGGCGGCGTACGCCCGGGCGTCACGGCTCGGTCTCGAGGTGCAGCCCGGACTCGCCCTCCTCCGGCTCGCGCAGGGCAGGCCCGACGCTGCGCTGGCCGGTCTCGACCGCGTGCTCGGCGAGCCGTCCGACGACCCCCGCGCGCGACCGCTGCAGCTCGCGGCACGGGTGGAGATCTGCCTGGCCGCAGGGAAGGTCGCCGAGGCCGAGGACGCCGCCGCGTCTCTCGCGTCGCTCAGCGGGACCGACGCCCCGCCGTTCCTCCGCGCGCTGGTCGAGCACGCGACGGGGGCGGTGCTCCTCGCGCGCGGCGACCCACGTGCGGCCCTGCCCCGGTTGCGACGCGCCTGGACCCTGTGGCGCGACGTCGACGCCCCGTACGAGGCGGCCCGCGCGCGAAGTCTGGTCGCCCGGGCTTGCGACGCCCTCGGCGACACCGACGCCGCGGTGATGGAGGCCGACGCCGCCCGTGCGGCGCTGGAGCGGCTCGGTGCCGTCGGTGAGCCCTTCGGCGTCGTGGGGAGCGGCGCGGGCGACGGCCCGCTCTCACCCCGCGAGCTGGAGGTCCTGCGGCTCGTCGCCACCGGCGCGACGAACCGTGCCATCGCGGCCGAGCTCGTCCTCTCGGAAAAGACGGCGCGCGGCACGTGAGCAACATCTTCGGCAAGCTCGCGCTTCCCAACCGCGCTGCCGCGACGGCCTACGCGTTCGAGCACCACCTCGTCTGAGGCCGCGTACGCAGAACCACCCATCGGCCGCGGACACGAATGGGTCGTCCGCCCGAAGCGGCGTACCCGTGAGCGCTCCTAGCGTCGTGAGCGACGACGAGGGGGAGCCATGAGCACGCACACGAGCAACGCAGCGCATGTCGGCACGGTGGTGGTCGGGGCCGGGCAGGCCGGGTTGGCGATGGGCTACCACCTCCGGCGGGCCGGCGAGGACTTCGTGATCCTGGAGGCCGCGCCGCGCGTCGGCGACGCGTGGCGGCGTCGGTACGACTCGCTGCGGCTCTTCAGCCTGCCGCGGTACGCGAGCCTCCCGGGGTGGCGGATCCCGGTCCGGCGGTTCCCGACGCGCGACGAGATGGCGGACTACCTCGAGGCGTACGCCGCCCGGTTCGACCTCCCGGTCCGGACCGGGGCACCCGTCCTCCGGATCGCCCGTGACGGCGCACGCTTCCGCGTGGAGACCGGCGCGGGGACGTACCTCGCGGACCGGCTCGTCGTGAGCAGCGGCTCGCACGTGCGACCGGTCGTCCCGGCACTCGCGGCCGACCTCGACCCGGCGATCCGGCAGATCCACTCGCTCGACTACCGAGGACCGGAGCAGCTCGCCGCGGGAGGAGTCCTCGTCGTCGGAGCCGGCAACTCCGGGACCGACGTCGCGCTCGAGGCCGCTGCGGCCGGCCACCCGACGTGGATCGCCGGTCGGCACCCCGGTCAGGTGCCGTTCGACATCGACGCCACCGCCGGCCGCGTGATGACGCCGGTCGTGATGTTCGTCTTCCGGCACGTGCTCACCCGGCGGACCCCGATGGGGCGCCGGTTCATGGCGAAGGCCGAGGGCCACGGCGTCATGCTCGTCCGCAACAAGCTCGCGGACCTCGAGGACGCCGGTGTCGTGCAGATCGGACGGATCGCCTCGGTCGTTGAGGGGCGGGCGGTCCCGTCGGACGACGACGCGCCGGACGTCTCCACGGTGGTGTGGTGCACGGGGTCGCGGCCGGACCACCGCTTCCTCGACGTGCCGGAGGCGTTCGACGAGGACGGCGACCCGGTCCACGACCGGGGCGTCTCACCGGTGCCCGGACTGTTCTTCCTGGGGCTCGAGCTCCAGTACGCGGTCTCCTCGGCGATGATCCAGGGCGTCGACCGCGACGCCCGCCACCTGCTCCGCCGCATGCGGGCCACCGCTCCGGCCCGCCTCGAGGACGCCCCGGTGCACGCGGTCGCGTGACGTGCACGTTCAGCGTTCCTTCAGCGCCCGTCTGGCAGTGTCGGAAGAGAGCGCCGGGGACGAGGGGATCCTCGGCGAGGAGGCGAACCACCATGAGCAGGAAGCGTGTCGCGCTCGTCGTGGCGGCGGTGTCGGCGTCCGTGGTCGCGGTCGCCGGCGCGGCCCTGGCCGGTCAGGACCACCCGGCGGACGACGGCGGCGGCTACACGCCCCAGCAGGCGGCCCAGGCCACGTCCGCCGCCCTGCGGGCGACCGGTGGCGGCAGCGCCAACGCGGTCGAGCGGGACGACGAGGACGGTGCCACGTGGGAGGTCGAGGTCACCAAGCCTGACGGCAGCACCGTCGACGTACGCCTCGACGAGGCCTATCGCGTCGTGGTCGTCGAGAGCGACTCCGAGGAGCTGGACGGCTCGGCGGACTGACCGCGTCGTCCCGGCGGCGACAGATGCGTGCGTACGGCGCCCGTCGGAGAGAGGCTGAGTTGTGCGCATCCTGGTGGTCGAGGACGACGCGCACGTCGCAGGCGCCGTCAAGCGTGGCCTCGAGGCCGAGGGCTATGCAGTCGACGTGGCCGGCGACGGACGGGACGGCCTCTGGCTGGCGACCGAGAACGAGTACGACGTGGTCGTCCTCGACTCGATGCTGCCGCTGCTCAGCGGGGAGGACCTCTGCCGCACGCTTCGCGAGCGGGAGGACTGGACGCCGGTCGTGATGCTCACCGCCCGGGTCGGGACCGACGTCGAGGTCACCGCGCTGGACTCGGGCGCCGACGACTTCCTCGCCAAGCCCTTCTCGTACCAGGTCCTGCTCGCGAGGATCCGCGCGCTCGTACGCCGTGGGGGATCCGAGCGCCCGAGCGTCCTCGCCGTCGGCGACCTGACCCTCGACCCGGCGGCTCACCGTGTTCGTCGCGGGGAGGTCGAGATCGACCTGACCCCACGGCAGTTCGCCGTCCTCGAGTGCTTGATGCGCCACCCGGGCGAGGCGCTCTCGAAGGCACGCCTGCGAGACCACGTGTGGGACTTCGCGTACGAGGGGGACCTCAACATCGTCGAGGTCTACGTCCGCCAGCTCCGCCAGCGCATCGACGAGCCGTTCGGCCGCGAAACTCTCATCACCGTGCGCGGCGTCGGCTACCGGATCGCGGCGGACGGCGACTGATGCGTACTGTCCGCGGCCGGATCACCGTCCTGTCGACGGGCGTCTCCGCGGTCGTGCTGGCGATCGCCGCAGCCGCGCTGGTCGCGACGCTCGACGCGCAGCTCGCGAACCAGGGGGACGGCGCGGCGCGGGCGCGGGCGACCGAGCTCGCGCGTGCGGCGGCGGCAGGGGACGCCCCAGACGGGACGGCGGGTGCGGCGACGGTGATCGAGCCTGCGACCGACGACGGTTTCGTCCAGGTCGTCGCGTCGTCCGGGGAGGTGCTCGCCGCCTCGTCGAACCTGGCACCGGGCCGGGCCGTCGCCGCGCCGGCACGCGAGCCGCACGACCTGGCGGTCGCGACCCTCACCGCGCAGGATGACGGAGAGCCGGAGCGCTACCGGGTGTGGAGCACCGCGGTCGAGGACACCGACGGCGACGTCGTCACCGTCCTGGTGGGGACCAGCCTCGAGGTGGTCGGGGAGGCGACGCGCACGCTCCGCACGGCGCTGTACCTCGGGGTGCCGCTGATGCTCGCGCTGGTGGCCGCCGGGACGTGGCTCGTGGTGGGACGCGCGCTCGCCCGCGTCGAGCAGGTGCGCCGCGAGCTCGACGACATCGGGGGAGCCGACCTGTCCCGCCGCCTCGAGCTCGGGAGCCCGGACGAGGTCGGCCGGCTGGTCGAGACGCTCAACGGGCTCCTCGAGCGGCTCGCGCGCGCACGCCACGAGCAGCAGGACTTCGTCGCGGACGCCTCGCACGAGCTGCAGAGCCCGCTGACCGCGCTGCGGACCCAGCTCGAGGTCGCGCAGGCGCATCCCGAGCGCGTGGACGAGGACGCGCTCGTCGCGAACCTCCTCGAGGACACCGGCCGGATGGAGGTGCTGGTCCGGGACCTGCTGGTGCTCGCCGCTGGAGAGGCACCGTCGACGGGGCGGTCGCTCGTGGCGGTCGCTGACGTGGTGACCGAGGCGTTGGCCGTCGTCGACCTGGCCGGACGGCTGGTCGCGGTGGAGCGACGCGACGAACCCGACCTGTACGTCACCGCGCGGACCGACGACCTCGTCCGCGTCGTCCGTAACCTCGTGGAGAATGCGGTCCACCACGCGCGCACCGCCGTGCTGATCGAGGCGGGCGTGGCGGGACCCGACGTGGTCGTGCGCGTCGTCGACGACGGCCCCGGCGTCCCGCCCGGGGTCGGCGACGCGGTGTTCAACCGCTTCTACCGTGCCGACCCGGCACGGGCGGTGACGAGCCGCGGGACGGGGCTCGGGCTGGCGATCGCGCGGACACTCGCGCGGCGCCACGGGGGAGACGTACGGCTGGAGGACGGGTCAGACGGCGGCGCCGTCTTCGCACTTCGGCTGCCGAGAGCGGCGCCGGGCGTGCGTGCACCGCAGGCGTGAGGTGGCGTGCGGGGCGTCTCGTTCTGTGCCACGTTCAGGGGACCGGCGCCATCGGGGTGCCACCGGGGGAGGAGACCGCACATGGCGAGCATCGACGACCTGTACGCGCAGATCCCGATCGACCAGATCGCGGGCATGCTCGGCGTCGATCCCGAGCAGGTGAAGCAGGCGACCGGGAAGGCGGTGCCGGCGCTCGTCGAAGGCATGCAGGCCAACGCCCAGGACCCCGCCGGGGCCGCGTCGCTGCAGAAGGCGCTCGACCAGCACGGCGGGGAGGTCGAGGGCGGCGTGGACGCCGCAGCGATCGACACCACGGACGGCGAGAAGATCGTCCGCAACGTGTTCGGCGACCAGACCGACGGCGTCGCGCAGGCCCTCTCCGGTGGCGGTGCCGGGGGAGTTGTCCAGAAGCTGCTGCCGATCATCGCGCCGATCGTGCTCGGCTACCTCAGCAAGCAGCGAGGTGGCCAGGGCGGGACGTCAGGGTCTGCCGCGCCCCAGGGTGGCGGGGCTCCCGACATCGGCGACCTCCTCGGCAGCGTCCTCGGGGGTGCCGGAGGTGGCGGCGGTGGCGGGCTCGGCGACCTCCTCGGCGGGCTCCTCGGGGGAGGCAAGCGCTGACGCGCCTCAGTGCGGGAGGCCGACCCAGCGGGGCGTGCGCCAGCGGTACGCGGTGAAGGTGCCGCCGAACCGCGCGTCGAGCACGTCCTCCTCGCGCTGGACCACCGTCCGGTCGAGCAGCCCGAGGGCGAGCGGCAGCGTGAGCCACGGCCCGTACGAGCCGCGCAGCGCCGCGGCACCGGCGTAGACCGCGGCCATCCCGACGTAGATCGGGTGGCGCGTGTAGGCGAACGGGCCGGTGCGCACCAGCGCCGAAGGCTCGCGGAAGGGCAGCGGCGTCGTGTGGTAGCGGTGCATCTCCCGAAGGCTGCCGGTGATCGCGGTCGCGCCGAGGGCGATCAGCGTGCTGCCCACGGTCCGGCCGACCGGACCGGGTCGGGGACGGCGGGGGAGCGCACGGTCCAGCAGACCCGCACCGACGGCGAACGCGGCGGCGAAGTACGCGGGCGGAGGTGGTGCGGGGCGGTGTTCTCGGTCCATGGATCTGATTGTGGCGCCGCCGCGGCGAATACGGTGCGCGGCGTGACGGCCGGGGCGGATAGCATCGAGCCAATCTGTCTGGAACGTCCCGAAGGAGCATCGTGTCCGAGCTCAACGTCACCGTCATCGGTCCCGACGAGCATCGTCAGGAGCGGACCGTGACGACGGGGACGAGGGCGTGGGAGCTCTTCGGCGAGGATCCCGCAGTCATCGCGGCGAAGGTCGCCGGTGCGCTCAAGGACCTCGCGTACGAGCTCCAGACCGGTGACGTCGTGGAGCCGGTCGCCATCGGCTCCAAGGACGGCCGCGACATCCTCCGCCACTCGACCGCGCACGTGATGGCGCAGGCGGTGCAGGACCTGTTCCCGGACGCCAAGCTCGGCATCGGCCCGCCGGTCCAGGACGGGTTCTACTACGACTTCGACGTCGAGACCCCGTTCACGCCCGAGGACCTCGACAAGATCGAGTCGCGGATGCGCAAGATCATCAAGGAGAACCAGCGCTTCTCCCGGCGACCGATCGACGACGACGACGCGCGCGTCGAGCTCGCCGGTGAGCCCTACAAGCTCGAGCTCATCGGCCTCAAGAGCTCGGCCGGCGGCGACCTCGAGGGGGAGGCCGAGGGTGCGAGCGTCGAGGTCGGCGCCGGCGGCCTGACGATGTACGACAACCTCAACCGCAGCGGCGAGGTCGCCTGGACCGACCTGTGCCGCGGCCCGCACCTGCCGACCACCAAGCGCATCCCCGCGTTCAAGCTGATGCGCAGCGCCGCCGCCTACTGGCGCGGCAACGAGAAGAACAAGCAGCTCCAGCGCATCTACGGCACCGCCTGGGAGTCCAAGGAGGCGCTCGCCGACTACCTCCACCGCCTCGAGGAGGCACAGCGGCGCGACCACCGGCGGCTCGGCAACGAGCTCGACCTCTACAGCTTCCCCGACGAGATCGGCTCCGGCCTGCCGGTGTTCCACCCCAAGGGCGGCGTGGTCAAGAGGGAGATGGAGGACTACGTCCGCCGCCGGCACATCGAGGAGGGGTTCGACTACGTCGGCACCCCGCACATCACGAAGGCGCAGGTCTTCGAGACCTCCGGCCACCTCCCGTACTACGCCGACACGATGTTCCCGCCGATGGACCTCGAGAACTCGCAGTACTACCTCAAGGCGATGAACTGCCCGATGCACAACCTGATCTTCAGGTCGCGCGGGCGGTCCTACCGCGAGCTGCCGCTGCGCTTCTTCGAGTTCGGCACCGTCTACCGCTACGAGAAGTCGGGTGTCGTGCACGGCCTCACCCGCGTGCGCGGCCTCACCCAGGACGACTCGCACTCCTACGTCACGGCCGAGCAGGCGCCGGGCGAGGTCAAGCACCTGCTCGGGTTCATCCTCGGGCTGCTGCGCGACTTCGGTCTCGACGACTTCTACCTCGAGCTGTCCACCCGCGACCCGCAGTCGGACAAGTTCATCGGCTCCGACGAGGAGTGGGAGACCGCGACGGAGGTGCTGCGCAGCGTCGCCACCGAGACGGGGCTCGAGCTCGTGCCCGACCCCGGAGGCGCGGCGTTCTACGGTCCCAAGATCTCGGTGCAGGCCAAGGACGCCATCGGCCGCACCTGGCAGCTCGGCACCATCCAGTACGACTTCAACCAGCCGGCGCGCTTCGAGCTGCAGTACGCCTCCGCCGACGGGTCACGCCAGCAGCCGGTGATGATCCACTCGGCGAAGTTCGGCTCGATCGAGCGGTTCCTCGGCCTGCTCGTCGAGCACTACGCCGGCGCCTTCCCTCCGTGGCTCGCGCCCGTGCAGGTCGTGGCGATCCCGGTCGCCGAGCGCCACGTCGACTACCTGTACGAGGTGGCCGGCCGGCTGAAGGAGCGCGGGATCCGGGTCGAGGTCGACGAGGCGGACGACCGGATGCAGAAGAAGATCCGCAACGCCCAGACGCAGAAGGTCCCCTTCATGCTGATCGCCGGCGACGACGACGTCGAGGCGGGGGCGGTGTCGTTCCGCTACCGCGACGGCCGGCAGGACAACGGGGTGGCCGTCGAGGAGGCGGTCTCGCGGATCGTCGCGGCGGTGACGGACCGGGTCCAGGTATGACGACGGGGGACGAGGGCGGGCGCTCCGCGGCGCCGGACGGTCCGTGGGGGCGTCCCGAGACAGGTTTCGAGGCGTTCGACCGGTTGTGGACGCCCCACCGCATGGCCTACATCACCGACGCGCCGCGCGAGGAGGGATGCCCGTTCTGCGTCATGCAGGGCAAGCCCGACGAGGAGACGCTGATCGTCGCGCGCGGTGCCGACGTGTACGCCGTCCTCAACCTCCACCCCTACAACCCGGGACACCTGATGCTGGTCACCAACCGCCACGTCGGCGAGCTCGACGAGCTCACCGACGCTGAGGCGCACGAGCTGACCGCGATGACGCAGCAGGCCGTGCGCGTGCTCAAGCACGTGAGCGGTCCTGCGGCGTTCAACGTGGGACTCAACCTCGGCGCGGTGGCCGGAGGGTCCCTGTCGCAGCACCTGCACCAGCACGTGGTGCCACGCTGGATGGGCGACTCCAACTACATCACCGTCACCGGACACACCAAGGTCGTCCCGCAGCTCCTCGCCGAGACGCGCGACCTGCTGGCGAAGGCATGGGGCGAGGTGGGGCGCTGATGCTCGAGCGGTTCCGCGAGACGTGGGCCAAGATCATGACCCCGATCGCCGACCTCCTGCTCCGGCTCGGGGTGAGCCCCGACGCCGTCACCTTCGTGGGCACGCTCGGCGTGACCGCCGGGGCGCTGTGGTTCTTCCCGCGCGGCGAGTTCTTCGTCGGTGTGCTCGTGGTCACGGCGTTCGTGTTCTCCGACATGGTCGACGGCCTGATGGCCCGCAAGTCCGGCCGGTCGAGCGCGTGGGGCGCCTTCCTCGACTCCACCCTCGACCGGATCGGCGACGCGGCCGTCTTCGGCGGGCTCGTCCTCTGGTACGCGGGGGAGGGCGACGACCTGCTGATGACGTCGGTCGCGCTGTGGTGCCTCGTCGGCGGACAGCTCACCTCGTATGCCCGGGCCCGTGCCGAGGCGCTCGGCATGGAGGCCAAGGGTGGCATCGCCGAGCGGTCGGACCGGCTGGTCGCGGTCCTCGTGATGACCGGGCTCTCGGGCTTGTTCGATCTCCCGGTCCTGAGGACGATCGTCTTGTGGGCCCTCGCGGTCGCGAGCACGATCACGGTCGTGCAACGCATCCTGATGGTGCGGAGGCAGTCGTTGGCGGAGGCATGAGGCGCTCCAGCCGCGGCTCGCTGGCTGCGGCGCGCTCGCAGGTCGAGGCGGCGGCGTACCGCGCGGGGTGGAACATCGCCGTCCACGTCCCGCAGCCGCTGGTCGACCGGGCGCTGCGGACCACCGCCGACCAGCTCTACAAGCGTGGCGGCAGCGGCATCGCCCGGCTCCGGTCGAACCTCTCCCGAGCGGTCCCCGACGCGACCCCGGCCGAGCTCGACGACCTGACGCGCGACGCCATGCGGTCGTACCTGCGCTACTGGGGCGAGGTCTTCCGGCTCCCGCGCTTCTCCGCCGACGCCGTCGACGAGTGGATCGCGGTCGACCATCCCGAGCGGGCGTTCGCCCTGAAGGCGGCCGGTCGCGGGATGATCGCGGCGCTGCCCCACATGGGCAACTGGGACCTGATGGGCGCGTGGGCGTGCAGCAGCGGGCTGCCGCTGATGACCGTGATGGAGCGGCTCAAGCCCGAGCGCCTGTACGACGAGTTCGTCGCGTTCCGCGAGAAGATCGGCATGACGGTGCTCCCGCTGACCGGCGACGGGCCGACCATGCCCCGGCTCGCGGAGCACCTGCGCGCGGGCGGGTTCGTGTGCCTGCTGGCCGATCGCGACATGTCCCGCAGCGGCATCGGCGTCGACCTCCTCGGGGAGAAGGCACGCATGCCGGTCGGGCCGGCGCTGCTCGCCCAGCAGACCGGCGCGACGCTGTTCGCGGCGACGTCGCGGTACGACGGTGGCCGTCTGCGCATGACAGTGCACGAGGCGGTCCCCACGCGTGAGGGCGAGGACGGGCTCGCCGCGATGACGCAGGACCTCGCCGACGTCTTCACCACCGAGATCCGCCGCAGCCCCGCCGACTGGCACATGCTGCAGCGCGTCTTCGAGGTCGACCGCCGACCGTCGGAGGCAGGGCGATGAGGATCGGGATGGTCTGCCCGTACTCCTTCGACGTGCCGGGCGGCGTGCAGAACCACGTGCTCGACCTCTGCGGGACGCTGCAGGAGCTGGGCGTCGACGTGTCCGTCCTCGCGCCGGCGGCCGACGACGACGACCTCCCGTCGTTCGTGACGCCTGCCGGTCGCGCCCTGCCGGTCCGCTACAACGGTGCGGTCGCGCGCGTGTCGTTCGGCCCGATCGCGATGGCGCGCACGCGCCGTTGGCTGCGCGACGGCAACTTCGACGTCCTGCACGTGCACGACCCCGCCACGCCGAGCGTCTCGCTGATCGCGCTCAGCCTCGCGTCGGGCGTCTCCGTCGCGACGATCCACACCTCGATCGGGCGCTCGCGCGCGCTGGCGGCGACCGAGCCGCTGCTGCGACCGGCGATGGAGAAGCTGAGCGCCCGCATCACGGTCTCGCGCGAGGCGCAGCGGGTCGTCGCGCAGTACCAGGGCGGCGACTCGGTGATCATCCCCAACGGCCTCCACGTCGACGACTTCACCGGCATCCCGCGCCGGGCGACCGCCGGCGAGCAGCGGCAGCTGCTGTTCCTGGGCCGCTTCGAGGAGACGCGCAAGGGTCTCCCGGTGCTCCTGGACGCGCTGCCGACGATCCTCGACCGCTACCCCGACACCCACCTCGTCGTCGCCGGCGCGGGCGACCCGAAGGTCGGCACTGCGATGGTGCCGGAGCGCCTGCGCGCCCACGTGGACGTCGTCGGGCGGGTCTCGGACGACGAGCGGGCACGCCTGCTGTCCGAGGCGGACGTCTACGTCGCCCCCAACACCGGGGGAGAGAGCTTCGGGATCGTCCTCATCGAGGCGATGGCCGCGGGAGCTCCGGTGGTCGCGAGCGACATCCGCGCGTTCGCCGACGTGCTGGAGGACGGCCGGCTCGGAGCGCTCTTCGCCAACGAGGACGCCTCGTCGCTGGCGAAGACCCTCCTGACCGTGCTCGACGACCCCGGCCGCGAGGCCCGTGCCGACCTGGCGCGCAGCGAGGTCCGGAGGTACGACTGGAGTGTGGTCGCACCGCAGGTCGTGCGCGTGTACGAGACGGTGCTGGGAGGAGGAAACGGAGCATGAGCACGCTCGAGTGGATCCTCGTCGTCGGAGCCGTCGTCGCGGCGATCACGGTCGCCCTGTCCACGACCGCGGGCCGGCTCGACCGGCTGCACATCCGGCTGGCCACCGCCCAGGCCTCCCTGGACCGTCAGCTGCTGGACCGCTCCACCTGCCTGCGCAACGTCGCGACCGGCGGCGTCCTCGACCCTGCCAGCGCCCTGGTCGCGGTCGAGGCCGCCGACGCGGCGCGGGCGTCGATCGGCAAGGCGGACCAGGCCGAGCGCGAGACGGCGCTGAGCGAGGTCATGCGGACCGTCTTCGGGGACGCCGAGGACGTCGACGCCCTCTGGGCCCAGGCCGACGAGACGCGTGCGGACCTGTTGACCGACCTCGGTGACGCGTGCGAGCGGGTCCAGCTGGCCCACCGGTTCCACGACGACCTCGTCGCGCGGACCGAGCGGATGCGGCGGCGCCGGATCGTCCGCTGGGCACGCCTGGCCGGGCACGCCCCGTGGCCCTACCGCATCGTCTTCGACGACACGCCGCCTCCGCACCTGGTGGCGCGCGAACGCCCGACGCTGGGCCCCGAGGTCGGCCACGCGGCCTGACCGGACGGGTCCGCGGAGCCCCGCTGCCGGGGTCGGACGCCGGGGCTGGTCCGCCGGTCGGACCCCGGACGTACGATGTGGCCATTCGTACGACGGAGCGCACCCGCGCCCCACGACCAGAGGTGAACGATGTCCGACAACTCGACCGCGTCCACGACCGTGCCTTCCGCGCCCGACCAGGGCACCGGCACCGCCCGTGTGAAGCGCGGCATGGCGGAGATGCTGAAGGGCGGCGTCATCATGGACGTCGTCACGGCGGAGCAGGCCAAGATCGCCGAGGACGCCGGCGCGGTCGCCGTGATGGCGCTCGAGCGGGTCCCCGCCGACATCCGGGCTCAGGGCGGGGTGGCGCGGATGAGCGACCCGGACCTCATCGACGGGATCATCGAGGCGGTCTCGATCCCGGTGATGGCCAAGGCGCGCATCGGGCACTTCGTCGAGGCGCAGGTGCTGCAGTCGCTCGGCGTCGACTACGTCGACGAGTCCGAGGTGCTGACGCCGGCCGACTACGCGCACCACATCGACAAGTGGGCGTTCACCGTGCCGTTCGTGTGCGGCGCGACCAACCTCGGCGAGGCGCTGCGGCGGATCACCGAGGGCGCCGCGATGATCCGCTCCAAGGGCGAGGCCGGCACCGGCGACGTGTCCAACGCGACCACCCACATGCGGGCGCTTCGCGACGAGATCCGTCGCCTGCAGACGCTCCCCGCCGACGAGCTCTACGTCGCGGCCAAGGAGCTGCAGGCGCCGTACGACCTGGTCAAGGAGGTCGCCGAGAACGGCAAGCTCCCGGTCGTGCTGTTCACCGCCGGCGGCATCGCGACGCCGGCGGACGCCGCGATGATGATGCAGCTGGGCGCGGAGGGCGTCTTCGTCGGCTCGGGCATCTTCAAGTCCGGCAACCCGGCTGAGCGCGCGGCGGCGATCGTCAAGGCGACGACGTTCTACGACGACCCCGACGTCATCGCGAAGGTCTCGCGCGGCCTCGGCGAGGCGATGGTCGGCATCAACGTCGAGGACGTCCCGGAGCCCCACCGTCTGGCCGAGCGAGGCTGGTGACCCGGTGCCGTTCTTCTCGGCGCCGCGGCTGAGCGACGCCGACGCGCTGCGCGGCTACGCGCGGGTGCTGGTCCGTGCGGGGCTCGTCGACACCGCGACGTGCGTCCAGGAGGTCGCCGTCGCGGCCCGCGAGGACGCGGGTCGTGCGGGGGCCGACGCCGAGGCGGAGGCGCGCCGCCTCGTCGAGGAGGAGCGCGCGGCGCTCGCCGTCGACCGGGAGTCCTGGCCGACCCGCACGGACTACGACGCGCTCCAGGACGCGTTCGCCGTCCTGACGGGGGCAGGGTTCTCGGTCCTGCAGGGCGTCGAGGACCACTGGCAGGCGGCGGCGGAGATCCGCGCAGCCGGCGGCACGGGACTGCCTGGCACGGGACTGCCCGGCACGGAGCTGCCTCGCACGGGACTGCGGGGCGTCGTGTGGTTCACCCCGTCCGACGTCTGGCACGCCGTCGACCACGGCATGCTCGAGATCAACGTCTGGCACCCCGACTCCGCCAACATCGCCGACGGCGACCCGTTGTGCACCGAGGTTCTCGCCGCGCTCGACGCCCAGGGACTGGCGGCGCACTTCGACGAAGGGCGCATCGAGGTCCGCGCCTTCTGGCACCGGCGGGGCGACGCCGGCGCGGGTGACGCGTGAGCGCGGTGCGCGTCGGCGTCCTCGCCCTGCAGGGGGACGTGCGCGAGCACGTGCGGATGCTCGCCGAGTGCGGTGCCGAGCCGACGACCGTCCGGCGTCCGCGGGAGCTCGACGCCGTCGACGCCTTGGTCGTCCCGGGCGGGGAGTCGTCGACGATCGACAAGCTCTCGCGGGCGTTCGACCTGCGTGACCCGATCCGCGCCCGCATCGCCGACGGCATGCCGGTCCTCGGGACCTGCGCCGGGATGATCATGCTGGCCGACCGGATCGAGGGCGGGATCGAGGGCCAGGAGACGTTCGGCGGGATCGCGATGACGGTGCGCCGCAACGCGTTCGGGCGGCAGGTCGACTCGTTCGAGACCGACCTCTCGGTCAAGGGTCTCGACGGGCCGCTGCACGCCGTGTTCATCCGCGGCCCGTGGGTCGAGCGGTGCGAGCCGCAGGTCGAGGTGCTGGCCACCGTCGACCGGGGCGCGGCGGGCGTGCACCCGGTGGTGGTCCGGCAGGGCCCGCTGATCGCGGCCTCGTTCCACCCCGAGCTGGGCAAGGACCACCGCCTCCACCGGATGCTCGTCCAGTCGGTGCGCTCCGGGGCCTGAGCGCGCAGCCGCTAGGATCGAGGACGGTCGCGAGCCGCGGCCCACAGGCAGCAAGCACAGCGCCGTCGTACAAGCACAGCGCCGTCGTACAGCGAGGGAAGGTGAGTGCCCGTGTCCGGCCACTCCAAGTGGGCGACCACCAAGCACAAGAAGGCGGTCATCGACGCCAAGCGCGGCAAGATGTTCGCCAAGCTGATCAAGAACATCGAGGTCGCCGCGCGCACCGGCGGTCCCGACCCCGCGGGCAACCCCACCCTCTACGACGCGATCCAGAAGGCCAAGAAGTCGTCGGTCCCCAACGACAACATCGACCGCGCGGTCAAGCGCGGGGGTGGTCTCGACGGTGCCGGGGTCGACTACACGACGATCATGTACGAGGGCTACGCCCCGGGCGGCGTGGCGCTCCTGGTCGAGTGCCTTACCGACAACAAGAACCGCGCCGCCATGGAGGTCCGCACGGCGATGAGCCGCAACGGCGGCAACATGGCCGACCCGGGCTCGGTGTCCTACATGTTCTCCCGCAAGGGTGTCGTGATCCTGCCGGCGGAGCAGGGCGAGCGGACGCTCACCGAGGACGACGTCCTCGAGGTCGTCCTCGACGCCGGCGCCGAGGAGGTCAACGATCTCGACGGCTCGTTCGAGGTGATCAGCGAGGCCGGCGACGTCGTCGCGGTCCGTACGGCGCTCCAGGACTCCGGGATCGACTACGACTCCGCGGAGTCGTCGTTCGTCCCGTCGATGACGGTCGAGGTCGACGCGGACGCCGCCGGCAAGGTGCTGCGCCTCATCGACGCGCTCGAGGACTGCGACGACGTCCAGAACGTCTTCGCCAACTTCGACGCCTCCGACGAGGTCATGGCGCAGGTCGGCTGACGGCGCCCACCGACCCCAGCCGACGCCCACCGAGCGACGCGGGAGCGCCCGACGAGGTCGCCGAGGCCCGTCGGCTCTCGGGTAGTCTCCCCGCCCAGCAGAACGGAGCAACCTGGTGAAGGTACGCGACGCCGACGGCGTCACCTGGCGTGTGCGGCGGCGGTGGCTGCCGTGGAGGATGCGCAGCAAGAGCCTGCTCGACTACGTGCCCAGCCCGGGCGGCGGGGGCTCCTACGTCCCCGACGACCCGATCCTGCTGACGCTCTGGCTCGTCTTCGTGCTGCCGGTGGTCGTCGTCGGCGGCGTGCTGTTCGTCCTCGTCGGACTCGAGCTGGCGATCCTGCTGCTGCTCCTGCCCGTCATCGTCCTCGCCCGTGCGCTGTTCGTCGGTTGGACGATCGTCGTCCGCCGCGGAGGCACCGTCGTCGGCACCGAGCGGGTGAAGGGGTGGCGGGCGTCGCGAGCCCGCATCCGGGCCGTCGCCGAGGAGATCCGGCAGCGTCCGGCGACCACGCTGGTCGACACCACCGGCGACCCCTACCAGCTCGGCCCCGACTGGCAGCAGGCCAAAGACCCTTCCGCCTGACGCTCCGCGGTGCCAGGATTCGCCGTATGGACATCCTGCGTGCAGGGGGCACGTTCTGGAGGATCTCGCGGCGCCGGCGGCCGCCGTACGACGATCTGGTGGTCCCGTGGATGCCGGCGCTCGTCGACGGAGCCGAGTCTCCGCCCGACCACCTCGGACACCGCCCGATCGTCGTCACCTGCGACGGCGTCGTGATGCACGTCGAGCCGGCGCCTGCCGGCCGCCGCGAGACGGAGCGCCGCATCAAGGAGCTGGCCGAAGGCCTGTACGCCCTTCCGTGGGCGGCGGGCACCGTGGACGACCCTCCGCGCTCGCCTCGCGACCCGCGTGTCTGGGGACGGGCGAGGAGCGAGTGGGAGGCGCTGGGACGCGGCCTCGGCCCGCTCGGAGGGGTGTGACCGGCCTTCTGATCCGGCAGCGGTCGCCCCTTCCGGTGTGACCCCGGGTCCTGCCAGGATGCGGTATGGACCTCGTCACGCCCGGTGGCAGCCGCTGGAGGGTCGCACGTCCGTGGCGGCGGACCCACTCCGACTCCGCCCCGTGGGCGCCCGAGCTCGCCGGCACGACTCCGAGCCCGACCGGCGATCTCGGTCGACGACCGATCGTCGTCTGGCGCGACAGCACGGTCATCCACGCAGAGCCCGCCCCGCACGGCCGCGAGGCGGTGGCGGAGCGGATCGAGGCGCTCGCCGCGGCGATCCGTGCCGCGGCGTTCTCCGACGAGCAGGGCCGCGACCACAGGCCGTACCAGCCGGAGCCAGGTCCTGGCACGACCGGTGGCTGGGGAGCACCCGGCCAGGGCGCCGGGGGCGCCCCGCTCGGTGGCGGCACTCCCTGAGACTTCGTCGGTTAGACCGGCGACCAGCTGGGTACAGGCCTGTCGCGAAGTTCCACCGATCTCGAGGAGATGACTGCGATGGGTCTGGACGACAAGCTCAAGAACACGGGCGAGGACCTCAAGGGCAAGGCCAAGGAGGCCGCCGGCAAGGCGCGGGGCGACGAGTCCCAGGAGGCCGAGGGCAAGGCCGACCAGAGCAAGTCCGACCTCAAGCAGGCCGGCGAGAACGTCAAGGACGCCTTCAAGAAGTAGTCCACCCCCGACGAGAGACCCCTCCGCGCCGCCCCCGCGGAGGGGTCTTCTCGTCCCCGGCGCGTCGTCCCGTCGATCGGTCGCCGCGCGGCTAGGGTGTCGAACATGTGTTCGCTGGCGGCCACGGACGAGGTGGCATGAGCACCGGCACCACCCGCGTCCTCGGGGTCGACCCCGGCCTGACCCGGTGCGGTGTCGGGGTCGTCGACGGCCGCGTCGGTCGTACGCTCCGCGCGGTCGCCGTCGACGTGATCCGGACGCCTGCAGGCGACGACGTCGCGCACCGGCTCCTCGCGATCGAGCAGGCGCTGACGGAGGCGATCGCGACCCACCGGCCGGACGTGGTCGCGGTCGAGCGCGTCTTCAGCCAGAACAACGTCTCCACCGTGATGGGCACGGCGCAGGCCAGCGGCGTCGCGATGGTCGTCGCCGCCCGGCACGGGCTGCCGGTCGTCCTCCACACTCCGAGCGAGGTCAAGGCTGCCGTCACCGGCAACGGCCGCGCCGACAAGGCGCAGGTCACGGCGATGGTGACCCGCATCCTCGGTCTCGAGAAGGCCCCGCGACCGGCGGACGCCGCCGACGCGCTCGCGCTCGCCATCTGCCACGTCTGGCGCGGGACGTCGGTGAGTCGGCTCGACGACGCCCTCGCCGCTGCCCGCCGACCGTCGGCCACGCTCCGTACGGCCGCCGAGCCGATCCGTTCCCGCATCCCGGGAGCCCCGCGGGTCCAGCCTGGGCTCCCCGGCCGGACGTCCTCTGCACGCCGATCTCCCGACACCCCATCCCCTGAAAGGAAGGCACGATGATTGCCTTCGTCCGCGGCACCGTCGCCTCCACCGCCCTGGACTCCGCCGTCCTCGACGTCGGCGGGGTGGGGATGCTCGTGCAGTGCACGCCCGGCACCCTGGCCGACCTCCGTCACGGCGAGCAGGCACAGGTGGCGACGAGCCTGGTCGTCCGCGAGGACTCGATGACCCTCTACGGCTTCGCCGACGAGGACGAGCGCGACACCTTCGAGCTCGCGCAGACCGCGAGCGGCGTGGGGCCGAAGGTCGCCCAGGCGATTATCGCCGTCCTCGG
This sequence comes from Mumia spirodelae, assembly GCF_050632745.1. Classification (NCBI taxonomy): domain Bacteria; kingdom Bacillati; phylum Actinomycetota; class Actinomycetes; order Propionibacteriales; family Nocardioidaceae; genus Mumia; species Mumia spirodelae. The sequence goes on from NZ_JBODSD010000001.1 coordinate 1,822,372, forward strand.
TCCCGAGGGGCTGCGCCGGGCCGTCGCCGACGAGAACCTCGTCGCGCTGACGAAGGTGCCCGGGATCGGCCGCAAGGGGGCGCAGCGGATCGTGCTCGAGCTCAAGGACCGGCTCGGCGCGGCCGCGCTCACCTCCCGCGCCCCGGAGGCTGCCCCGGCTGCCGCCGCGCCCGCCGACGCCGACTGGCGTCCCCAGGTGCACGGCGCGCTCGTCGGTCTCGGGTGGAGCGCCCGTGAGGCGGAGTCGGCCGTCGTCGCCGTGGTCCCGATCGCCGCCGAGCAGGCTGAGGGCAGGGGCTCCGTCGACGTGTCCGAGCTGCTGCGCGCGGCCCTGCGTACGCTCTCGAAGGCATGAGCGAGGGGAGCCGCGGGATGGAGGACCAGGACACCAGCCGGCTCGAGGCGGCCGAGCGCGCCGAGCTCGAGTCGCGACTGGTCGGGCCCGACCCGATCACCGACGAGCAGGCGTACGAGGCGGCGCTGCGGCCGCGCTCGCTGGACGAGCTCATCGGTCAGGAACGCGTGCGCGAGCAGCTCGCCCTGATGCTGACGGCGGCGCGCGCCCGCGGTCGTACCCCCGACCACGTCCTCCTCTCCGGGCCGCCCGGGCTCGGCAAGACGACCCTCGCGATGATCATCGCCGCCGAGCTCGGCACGTCGCTGCGCCTGACCAGCGGGCCCGCCATCCAGCACGCCGGCGACCTCGCGGCGATCCTGTCCGGCATCAACGAGGGCGACGTGCTCTTCGTCGACGAGATCCACCGGATGTCGCGGCCGGCCGAGGAGCTCCTCTACATGGCGATGGAGGACTTCCGGGTCGACGTCGTGATCGGCAAGGGGCCGGGCGCGACGGCCATCCCGCTGCAGATCCCGCAGTTCACGCTCGTCGGCGCGACCACGCGTGCCGGCCTGCTGCCGGGTCCGCTGCGCGACCGGTTCGGCTTCACCGCCCAGCTGGAGTACTACGAGCCAGGGGAGCTCCACCGGATCGTGGACCGGTCGGCTGCGCTGCTCGGCGTCCAGACCACGCCCAAGGGCGGCCTGGAGATCGCCTCGCGATCGCGGGGCACGCCGCGCATCGCCAACCGCCTGCTGCGGCGCGTCCGCGACTACGCCGAGGTGCGGGGGAGCGGAGTCGTGGACCTCGACATCGCGCACCGGGCGCTCGACCTGTACGAGGTCGACCGCATCGGGCTCGACCGGCTCGACCGCGCCGTCCTCGACGCGCTCTGCCGCAGCTTCAGCGGGGGGCCGGTGGGCGTGTCGACGCTCGCCGTCGCGGTGGGCGAGGAGCGGGAGACGGTCGAGGAGGTCGCCGAGCCGTTCCTCGTACGCCAGGGGTTCCTGGCGCGGACGCCCCGGGGCCGCGTCGCGACCGCAGCGGCGTGGACGCACCTCGGGCTGACGCCGCCGGCGCCGACGGCCGGCGATCCCACGCTGCCCCTGGACTGACGGGCGCCCGCTAGACTCTCCTCGCACCACGAAGCCCCCGACACCTACTGCCTGGAGCCACCCGTGAACGACATCGCAGCCCTGCTGCCGATCATCCTGCTCGTCGCCATCTTCTACCTCTTCATCATCCGACCGCAGGGCAAGCGTCGCCGCGAGTTCGTCGACATGCAGCAGAAGGTGACGGTCGGCTCGCGCGTGATGATCACCAGCGGCGTCTTCGGCACCGTGAAGGCGCTGGGCGACGAGACGATGACGCTCGAGATCGCCCCGGGCGTCGACATCGAGGTGCACCGCAACGTGGTCGCGAAGATCCTCGACGGCGCGGCCGACACCACCACCCCCGACGTCGTGGAGCAGCGCCCGGCCGAGGACGAGGACGGCAAGGCCTGATGCCTCTCGGCCTCGAGCAGGTGCTCGACACGCTGGTCCGGGACATCCCCGACTGGCCGGACGCGGGCGTCACGTTCCGTGACGTGACGCCCCTCCTGGCCGATCCCGAGGGCCTGCGGACCACGGTCGACGCCCTGGCCTCGCTGGGCCGTGAGCTCGCCGGGACCGACATCGACAAGGTCGTCGGGATCGAGGCGCGCGGCTTCATCTTCGGCACCCCGGTCGCCGTCGCCCTCGACGCCGGCTTCGTCCCCGCGCGCAAGGCGGGCAAGCTGCCCTCGGCGACGTACGCGGTCGACTACGAGCTCGAGTACGGCTCGGCCACCGTCGAGATCCACACCGACGCCATCGCGCCCGGCGACCGGGTCCTCGTCGTCGACGACGTGCTCGCGACCGGCGGCACCATGGCCGCGGTCGACGCGCTGATCACGCAGGCCGGTGCCAAGGCGGCGGCCAACGTCGTCGTCCTCGAGATCGGCGCGCTGGGCGGTCGGGCACGGCTCGACCCGGAGCGCTTCGGCGCGCTCCGGACGTACTGACGCCGCGCTCGAGCGCCGGGGGAGCCGCCCGGTACGATGCGTCGCGTGAGTCCTGAGAGCACCAAGCTGGTCGCCGTCGTCGTCGTGATCGCGCTCGTCCTGGCCGGCGCGGCCACCGCTGTCGGGGTCCTCTTCGGCTGATCCCCAGATCGCGCCCCGAAGCCCCACGGCCCTGGTCTTCGCCCCCTAGGATGGCGGCCTACGATGAAGGGGGAGGTGCACGTGGCAGATCGCGCTCGTACCGAGTCTGAGGCCCGCAAGGAGTCCGTCCCGACTCCCGCGCGGGTGCGCTCCCGCCTGGCCAGGCTCGGCGGAGGACGGTCGTCCTCGGACAACCCGGTCGTCCTCGACCCGCTGCTGCGCATCGTCCGCACCAACCACCCCAAGGCCGACACCGCCGCCATCGTCCGCGCCTACCGGATCGCGGCCAAGATGCACCGCGGCCAGAAGCGCAAGAGCGGCGACCCCTACATCACGCACCCGCTCGCGGTCTCGACGATCCTGGCCGAGCTCGGCATGACGTCGCCGACGATCGTGGCTGCCCTGCTCCACGACACCGTCGAGGACACGCCCTACACCCTCGACCAGCTGACCAAGGACTTCGGCGAGGAGGTCGCGCGGCTCGTCGACGGCGTGACCAAGCTCGACAAGGTCCGCTACGGCGAGAACGCCGAGGCCGAGACGATCCGCAAGATGATCGTCGCGATGAGCCGCGACATCCGGGTGCTCATCATCAAGCTCGCCGACCGTCTCCACAACATGCGCACCCTGCGCTACCTGCGCCAGGACAAGCAGGAGCGCAAGGCCCGCGAGACGATCGAGATCTACGCGCCGCTCGCGCACCGTCTCGGCATGAACACCATCAAGTGGGAGCTCGAGGACCTGTCGTTCGCGACGCTCCACCCGAAGGTGTACGACGAGATCGTGCGGCTGGTCGCCGACCGCGCCCCGTCGCGCGAGGACTTCATGTCGACCGTGATCAGCCAGGTCAACGACGACCTCAAGAGCGCCAAGATCAAGGCGACCGTGACCGGTCGGCCGAAGCACTACTACTCGATCTACCAGAAGATGATCGTCCGCGGTCGCGACTTCGCCGACATCTACGACCTGGTGGGCATCCGCGTGCTCGTCGAGTCGTTGTCGGAGTGCTACGCGGTCCTCGGTGTGGTCCACGCCCGCTGGAACCCTGTGCCCGGCCGGTTCAAGGACTACATCGCGATGCCGAAGTTCAACATGTACCAGTCGCTCCACACGACGGTCATCGGTCCGCAGGGCAAGGCGGTCGAGCTGCAGATCCGCACCAAGCAGATGCACCGACGCGCCGAGTACGGCGTCGCCGCCCACTGGAAGTACAAGGAGGACGGCGTCAAGGGCGCCCCCGGTGGTTCCGGCAAGTCCGGCGGCACCGACGACCTCGCCTGGCTGCGTCAGCTGCTGGAGTGGCAGCAGGAGAACGAGGAGTCGCAGGACTTCCTCGAGAGCCTCCGGTTCGACCTGTCCGACCAGGTCTACGTCTACACGCCGCGCGGCGACGTGATCGGCCTGCCCGCCGGGTCGACGCCGATCGACTTCGCCTACTCGGTCCACACCGAGGTCGGGCACACCACGATCGGGGCCCGGGTCAACGGCCGGCTGGTGTCGCTGGAGTCCAAGCTCGAGAACGGCGACGTCGTCGAGATCTTCACGTCCAAGGCGCCCGGGGCGGGGCCGAGCCGCGACTGGCTCGACTTCGTCAAGAGCCCCCGCGCACGCAACAAGATCAAGCAGTGGTTCACCAAGGAGCGGCGCGACGAGGCGGTCGAGCAGGGCAAGGACGCCCTCACGCGGCAGATGCGCAAGGAGGGCCTGCCGCTGCAGCGTCTCCTCAAGCACGACACGCTCGCCACCGTCGCCAAGGACCTCCACCTTGCAGATGTGACGTCGCTCTACGCGGCGCTGGGGGAGGGCCGCGTCGGTGCCCAGAACGTCGTCGAGCGCGTCCTCGCGCTGCTCGGCGGTGAGGAGGGTGCGAGCGAGGACCTCGCCGAGGCGGTGCTCGTCCCGGACGAGTCGACGCGGCGCCGCAGGGTACGCCGGGGCGACCCGGGGGTGCTCGTCAAGGGCATGGACGGGTCGTTCGCGATCAAGCTCGCGCGCTGCTGCACCCCGGTGCCGGGCGACGAGATCATCGGTTTCGTGACCCGGACCCAGGGGGTCTCGGTCCACCGGCGCTCGTGCACCAACGCCGAGAGCCTGCTCAAGGAGCAGGAGCGCCTGGTCGACGTCGAGTGGGCACCGAGCGCGTCGAGCATGTTCCTGGTCGCGATCCAGGTCGAGGCGCTCGACCGGGCGAGGCTGCTCTCGGACCTGACGCGGGTGCTGTCCGACCAGCACGTCAACATCCTGTCGGCGACGCTGTCGACCGGACGCGACCGCGTGGCGAAGTCGACGTTCACCTTCGAGATGGGCGACCCCGCGCACCTCGGTCACGTGCTCAAGGCCGTTCGCACGGTCGAGGGCGTGTTCGACGTCTACCGCGTCAACCAGTAGCCCCGCCGGGTCACCAGAGAGTGACCCGGTGACGCCAGGGAGTGACCCGTGGGGTCAGGTGAGGTCTTCGGCGGACTTCCGGGCCTGGTCGAGCCACGCCTGCCGCGCCTCGAGCGACTCCTGCAGCTCGCGCACCTTGCGGTCGTTGCCGGACGACTTCGCGGCCTCGAGCTGCGCCTCGATGTCGGCCACCGACTTCTCGAGCTTGCTCACGGTGTCGTCGACACGGGCGCGCGTCTCCGGGTTGGTACGGCGCCACTCGTCGTCGGCCGCCGCGGCGATCGCCTTCTCGACGGCGCGCAGGCGACCCTCGAGCTCCTTGATCTGGCCGCGCGGGACCTTGCCTGCCGCCTCCCAGCGGTCGGCGATGTCACGCCACGCCGCCCGGGCCGCGTCGAGGTCGTCGACCGGGACGAGCGCCTCGGCCTCGGTCAGGATCTGGAGCTTGACCTCCGCGTTGGCGGCGTACTCCTCGTCGAGACGCGCGTTGGCCTCGTCGCGCGCTCCGAAGAACGTGTCCTGAGCGCCGCGGAACCGCTTCCAGAGCCGGTCGTCGATGCCGCGCGGGGCGGGGCCGGCCGCCTTCCACTGCGCCATGAGGTCGCGGAACTTGCCCGCAGTCGGACCCCAGTCGGTGGAGTCGGCGAGCGCCTCCGCCTCGACGACGAGGCGCTCCTTGATCTGCTGCGCCTGGCCGCGACGCTCGTTCTGCTCCGCGAAGTGGGCCTTGCGTCGCCGCGTGTACGCCGTCCGCGCGGTGGAGAACCGGTGCCAGAGCTCGTCGTCGATGCTCTTGTCCAGGCGGGGGAGCGACTTCCACTGCTCGAGCATGTCGCGCAGTCGGTCGGCGCCGCGTCGCCAGTCCTCGCCGGCGGCGATCTCCTCGGCGGTGCGGGCGATCTCCTCCTTCTGCACCTGCGCCTCGGCGGCCCGCTCCGCGCGTGCCGCCTTGCGGCGCTCGCGCTGGGACTCGATGCGCGGACCGAGGGCGTCGAGGCGGTCCTTCAGCGAGTCGAGGTCGCCGACGGCGGCGGCGTTGTCGACCGCCTCGCGGACCTGGTCGACGGCGCGCTTGGCGTCCTCGGGCGACAGGCTGTCGGACGCGATCCGCTTCTCCAGCAGCTCGACCTCGACGGCGAGACCCTCGTACCGGCGCGAGAAGAGCGCCATCGCCTCCGCGGGGTCGCCGTCGGGCCACTGGCCCACCACGCGCTCGCCGTCGCGGGTGCGGACGTACACGGTGCCCTGGTCGTCGATGCGTCCCCATGCCTCAGCAGGGTTAGAGAGATTCTCGCTCACGTCTCCACCTTGTCGCTTGTGTCGCGCACAGTCTAGAAGGAGGAAGGCCTGTTGGCGCTCACGTCCGACGGTTGGGAGTCCGTGCCGCGTCCGGCGCCCGGCGCGGCCCCGAAGCGAGTCGCCGCCGTCGAAGGCGCTCGCGTACGCTGTTCCGTGTGCTGATCGCCGCTTTTCCCGCCGGCCCGCTGGCGGCAAACTGCTACTTCGTGGGTCGCGGACCCGGTGCGGAGTGCGTGATCGTCGACCCGGGGATGGACTCCCTGACCGGCATCCGCACGATCGTGACCGAGCAGAACCTGACGCCCGTCGCGGTCTTCGTGACCCACGGGCACTTCGACCACATGTGGCAGGCCGCCGACGTCGCCGCGGAGTACGACGTCCCCGTGTACGTCCACCCTGCCGACCGGCACCTCCTCGCCGACCCGATGGCAGCGATCTCCGGCGAGTCCGCCGCGATGCTGCGGACGCAGTTCGGTCTGGACGACGCGCCGGAGTTCCGTGAGCCCGCCGACGTGCGCGACGCGACCGACGGTGCCGTGATCGAGGTCGCCGGCCTGCGCTTCACCGTCGACCACGTGCCCGGCCACACCCCGGGCACCGTGGTCTACCGCGTCGACCACACCGGCGACGAGCCCGTCTCGCAGGTGGCCTTCACCGGTGACTTCCTGTTCGCCGGCTCCATCGGGCGCACCGACCTCGTCGGTGGCGACATGGAGCAGATGGCGGCGAGCCTGCGCCGGTTCATGGAGCTGCCCGACGACGTCGCGGTGCTCCCGGGTCACGGCGGCCAGAGCTCCGTCGGACGCGAGCGCGCGACCAACCCGTTCGTCCAGCAGTACGTCGGCTCCTCGGCTCCGTCCGGGGGAGGGGACGTCTGACGATGGCACGTCCCACGCCCCTCTCGGGGTTCCCCGAGTTGCTGCCCGCCGACCGCTTCGCCGAGCAGCACGTCCTCGACCACCTCCGTCGTACGTTCGAGCTGCACGGTTTCGCCTCCGTCGAGACCCGCGCCGTGGAGCCGATGGACCAGCTGCTGCGCAAGGGCGAGATCGACAAGGAGGTCTACGTCCTCCGGCGCCTGCAGGCCGCCGAGGGAGAGGGCGACGCCGGCGTCGGCCTGCACTTCGACCTGACGGTCCCGTTCGCGCGGTACGTCCTCGAGCACGCCGGCAAGCTCGAGTTCCCGTTCCGCCGCTACCAGATCCAGAAGGTGTGGCGGGGCGAGCGCCCGCAGGAGGGCCGCTTCCGCGAGTTCACCCAGGCCGACATCGACGTGGTCGCGAAGGACGAGCTGCCCTTCCACTTCGACGTCGAGATCGCGACCGTGATGGCCGAGGCGCTGTCCGGACTGCCGGTGCCGCCGCTGCGGATCCAGGTCAACAACCGCAAGCTGCTCGAGGGCTTCTACCGCGGCATCGGTGCCGCCGACCCTGCCGCCGTCATGCGGGTGATGGACAAGATCGACAAGCTGCCCGAGGACGGCATCCGCGAGCTTCTCGCCAAGGAGGACCTCGACGAGGCCCAGGCCGGCCAGTGCCTGGCGCTCGCCGCCATCCGTACTCCTGACGCGTCGTTCGTCGACCAGGTCCGCGCCCTGGGCGTCAGCGACCCGCTGCTCGACGAGGGCCTGGACGAGCTGGCCCAGCTCGTCGACGCGCTCGCGGCCGTGGACCTCGACGGCGTGACGGTGACCGCCGACCTGCGCATCGCACGCGGCCTCGACTACTACACCGGCACGGTCTTCGAGACCGAGCTCGAGGGCTTCGAGAGCCTCGGCTCGATCTGCTCCGGCGGCCGCTACGAGAAGCTCGCCGACGACGGCCGCAACGTCTACCCGGGCGTCGGCATCTCGCTCGGCGTCACGCGCCTGCTCGTGCCCCTGATCTCGCGCGGCCACCTGACGAGCTCGCGCGCCGTCCCGTCGGCGGTCCTCGTGGCGCTGGTCGACGAGGAGTCGCGCCCGGCGAGCAACGCGGTCGCGCAGCGCCTGCGCGCCAGGGGCATCCCCACCGAGGTCGCCGCCGCGCCGCAGAAGTTCGGCAAGCAGATCCGGTACGCGGAGCGGCGCGGCATCCCGTACGTCTGGTTCCCCGCGACAGAGGACGGCACCGACCAGGTGAAGGACATCCGCAGCGGAGACCAGGTCGACGCCGACCCCGACGCCTGGACCCCACCGGAGTCCGACCTCCGTCCCACCATGCTCACCCCCACCGACACCCGAGGAGCAACACCGTGATCCGCACCCACGAGGCAGGAAGCCTGCGCGCCGCCGATGCCGGCAGCACCGTCACGCTGGCCGGCTGGGTGGCCCGGCGTCGCGACCATGGGGGTGTGGCCTTCATCGACCTGCGTGACGGGTCGGGCGTGGCCCAGGTCGTGATCCGCGAGGAGGAGGTCGCGCGCCCGCTGCGCAGCGAGTTCTGCCTCAAGGTCGTCGGCACCGTCGAGCGCCGTCCGGAGGGCAACGAGAACCCGAACCTCCCGACGGGTGAGATCGAGGTCATCGCCGACACCGTGGAGATCCTGAGCGAGTCGGCCCCGTTGCCGTTCCCGGTCGAGGAGTTCCACACGAGCTCGGTCAGCGAGGAGGTGCGCCTGAAGTACCGGTACCTCGACCTGCGGCGTGCCGAGATGGCCAAGAACCTGCGTACGCGGGCCGCCGTCACGCGGATCATCCGCGAGGTGATGGCCGAGAACGGCTTCATGGAGTTCGAGACCCCGAACCTCACGGCGTCGACGCCGGAGGGTGCCCGCGACTTCCTCGTCCCGGCGCGGACGCGTCCCGGCACCTGGTACGCGCTGCCGCAGTCGCCGCAGCTGTTCAAGCAGCTGCTGATGGTGGCCGGCATGGAGCGCTACTACCAGATCGCACGCTGCTTCCGCGACGAGGACAGCCGCGCCGACCGGCAGCCGGAGTTCACCCAGCTCGACATCGAGATGAGCTTCCTCGAGGAGGAGGACGTCTACGCGCTCACCGAGAAGATCCTCGTCCGCATCTGGCGGGAGGTCCTCGGATACGAGGTCGCGCTCCCGATCCCGCGGATGTCGTTCCGCGAGGCGGTGGAGCGCTTCGGCATCGACCGTCCGGACATGCGGTTCGGCTGCGAGCTGGTGGACTTCACCGACTACTTCAAGGACACGCCGTTCCGGGTGTTCGCACCCAAGGGACGTCAGTGGCACGTCGGCGCGGTCGTGATGCCCGGTGGCGCCGACCAGCCCCGTCGCACGCTCGACGCCTGGCAGGAGTTCGCGAAGGCGCGCGGCGCCAAGGGTCTCGCGTACGTGCTGGTGCAGGAGGACGGCACGCTCGGCGGCCCTGTCGCCAAGAACCTGTCGGAGTCCGAGCGCGAGGGCCTGGTCGCGCACGCCGGTGCCAAGCCGGGCGACTGCATCTTCTTCGCGGCCGACCAGTACAACGACGCCAAGGCGCTGCTGGCCGCCGTGCGCGTGGAGATCGGCGAGCGCTGCGGGCTGATCGACCACGACCGGTGGGAGTTCCTCTGGGTCAACGACGCCCCGATGTTCGAGTACGTCGGTGAGGAGGGACACGACGCCTGGACGTCGATCCACCACCCGTTCACCGCTCCCGCGCCGGCGTTCGTCGACACCTTCGACACCGATCCGGACTCCGCGCTCAGCCAGGCGTACGACATCACGCTGAACGGCAACGAGCTGGGCGGCGGCTCGATCCGTATCCACCGCTCGGACGTGCAGGAGCGCGTCTTCGAGGTGCTGGGGCTGACCGAGGAGCAGGCGAAGGTCCAGTTCGGCTGGCTGCTCGAGGCGTTCCAGTACGGCCCGCCGCCGCACGGCGGCATCGCGCTCGGCATCGACCGCGTCGTGGCGCTGCTGACGGGTGCGGAGTCGATCCGCGACGTGATCGCCTTCCCGAAGACCGCCTCCGGCGCAGACCCGCTGACCGGTGCACCGACGCCGATCACGGCCGCGCAGCGAAAGGAGGCGGGCATCGACGCGCCCCCGCCGGGCACCGAGGCGTAGCAGGCCGGATCGTTACCGCGGCGTGGTCGCGCGCTGTCGGTGGCCTCGCCTACGCTCCTGTGAGCATGCCCTGACGCAGGGCAAGGACGGAGGGGACGGGTGGGACGCCGGCTCGGGCGCGTGCTCGCCCTCGTCTGCGCAGGTGTGGTGCTCGCTGCCTGCACCTCGCCTGGCGGCCCGGACGACCCGGCGAGCAGCACCACCCCCGACCACACCGCGGCCGGACGTGCCGGGAGCCTGAAGGACCCGGACGCCCAGGCGCCCGCGCCCGAGGTCCCGGGCGCGACACGCGGCGGGCTGCTCACGGTCCTGAGCTCGACCGTGCCCAACTCCCTGGACCCGGCCCGGTCGTCGTTCGTCGACACGCGCGGCATCCTGTCCGGGCTCGTCACCCGCTCGCTGACGCAGTTCCGTCGTGATCCCGTCACGGGCGGCATGGAGCTGGTTCCGGACCTGGCGACCGACCTGGGGGTCCCGAACGACGACGGCACGCGCTGGACGTTCACGATCCGCTCGGGCGTCCGGTTCGAGGACGGCACACCGGTGACCGCGGAGGACGTCGCGTACGGCATCAAGCGGGCGTTCGCCTCGGACGTGCTCCCGGGCGCCCCCGCGTACCTGCGCACGTTCTTCCTCGACGGCGACCTCTACCAAGGCCCGTACGCGTCCACGGCCGCGCTGCGGTCGCGTCCGGGACACCAGCCCGGCTGGTACGCCGGCGACGACTTCCGCGGCATCGAGGTGCGGGGGCAGACCATCATCTTCCGGCTGCGGCGTCCGTTCGCCGACATGCCCTACCTGGCCTCGTTCCCGCAGTTCGCGCCTGTTCCGCGGGCCGCCGACGCCGACCCGACGGCGTACGGCAACCGTCCTGTGGCGACCGGCCCCTACCAGGTCGAGTCGTTCCGCGACGGCACCACGCTCGTGCTCGCGCGCAACACCCGCTGGGACCCGGCGACCGACCCGGGACGCCACCAGTACGCCGACGGCTGGACGTTCCTGTGGGGTCAGGACCCCGACCGCATCGACGGCCTGCTGCTCGACGACGCGGGCGACGCGAAGTACGCCTTGTCGTACGACTCGCTCGGCCCTGACACGGTGGACGAGATGGCGCAGGATGCCACGTCGCGGATGACGATGGCGGCGACGCCCTGCACGTACCTGTGGTATCTCGACACCCGCAAGATCTCCGACGTGCGGGTCCGCCGTGCGCTCGGGTGGGCCTATCCGTACGAGGCGGCGTGGAAGGCCGGACGCGAGATCATCGGCACCACCCGCGTGCCCGGGACGACGATCCTGCCCCCGGGGACCACCGGCCGGCGCACGTACGACCCGCTGGGCAACGGGGGTCGACGCACGGACGCCGCGATGGCGCGCCGGCTCCTGAAGGAGGCGGGGGCGACCGGATTCCCGATCCGCTGGTACTACGCGAGCGACGTGCCCGAGAAGGTCGCGGTCAAGGACGCGGTGGTGACCGGTCTGCGCAGCGCGGGCTTCGAGCCGCAGCCGATCGCGACCACGGCGAAGCAGATCCGCGCCATGCAGTTCGACCCGGACGGCCCGCACGACGTGGTCGACTCCGGCTGGTGCTCGGACTGGCCGACCGGGTCGTCCTGGTTCCCGGCGCAGTGGGCGGCCGACTCGGTCGACGACCCGGCCCGCCCCAACCCGTCGATGCTCGACGAGCCCCGGGTGCAGCGCGAGATCGACCGGATCCTCGACACGCTGACCGGAGGCCCTGCCGCCAAGGCATGGGGAGCGCTCGACGAGCGGATCGGCAAGCGCTACTACCCGGCGGTGGTGCTCGGCCACGGGGGAGTGGTGCTGGCGCACGGAAGCCGGGTCGGCGGCATGGCCGTCAACGAGATGCTGGGCATGCCGATCTTCGCCGACATGTACGTCGACCAAGGCACCTGAGGCGCCGCGTAGGCTGGTCCGGTGGAGACCGACGGCCCTTACCCCGACGGCCTGTTCGACGTCCCCGAGGTCGCCCCTGCGCCGTCGGGCGGCGGCAGCCTGAGCGACGCCCAGCACCGCGCCGCACCGCTCGCGGTCCGGATGCGTCCGCGCACGCTCGACGAGCTGGTCGGGCAGGAGTCGCTCCTCGGCCCGGGCTCGCCGCTGCGGCGCATGATCCACGGCGACCAGTCGATGTCGCTGATCCTCTGGGGCCCGCCCGGTACGGGCAAGACGACGCTGGCGTCGCTGGTGAGCCAGCAGACCAACCGGCGTTTCGTCGAGGTGTCCGCGGTGTCGGCCGGCGTCAAGGAGGTCCGTGAGACCCTCGGCGCCGCGCGCCGCCAGCTCGCGCAGGGTGGCCGGGAGACGGTCCTGTTCGTCGACGAGGTCCACCGCTTCTCCAAGGCCCAGCAGGACGCCCTGCTGCCCGGCGTCGAGAACCGCTGGGTGTCGCTCATCGCCGCGACGACGGAGAACCCGCACTTCTCGGTGATCTCGCCGCTGCTCTCGCGGTCGCTGCTGCTGACCCTCGAGCCGCTCACCGACGGCGACGTCGCGACGCTCGTCGAGCGGGCCGTCCACGACGAGCGCGGGCTGGGTGACGGCGTGGTGCTCGAGGACGAGGCCCGCGACCACATCGTCCGGCTCGCCGGAGGCGACGCGCGGCGGGCGCTCACCTATCTCGAGGCGGCCGCCGGTGCCGCGCAGGCCCAGGAGCGCGACCGCATCACGGTGGAGGACGCCGCGAGCGCGGTCGACCGCGCGGCTGTGCGCTACGACCGGCAGGGTGACCAGCACTACGACGTGACCAGCGCCCTCATCAAGTCGATCCGGGGGTCCGACGTCGACGCGTCGCTGCACTACCTGGCGCGGATGGTGGAGGCGGGCGAGGATCCCCGGTTCATCGCACGGCGCCTGATGATCCTGGCGAGCGAGGACATCGGACTCGCGGACCCGACCGCGCTCCAGACCGCTGTCGCGGGGGCGCAGGCGGTCCAGATGATCGGGTTCCCTGAGGCGGCGTTGACGTTGTCGCAGGTCGTGATCACCCTCGCGCTCGCCCCGAAGTCGAACGCGGCCTACAAGGCGATCGCGGCCGCCAGCGCCGACGTACGCGCCGGCAAGGCGGGTGCCGTACCCCCCGCGCTCCGCGACGCCCACTACGCCGGGGCCAAGAAGCTGGGGCACGGCCACGACTACAAGTACGCCCACGACGACCCGCGGGGTGTGTCGGCCCAGCAGTACGCCCCGGACGAGATCGACGGGCAGGACTACTACCGGCCGAGCGGCCGCGGACAGGAGGCGGCGTACGCCGAGCGGGTCGCGCGACTGCGCGAGATCCTGCGCGATCCCGCCGCACGCTCCGGTGACTGACCTGCCGTCCCTCGGTAGGGTCGCCTCATGCCGAACGAGACGTGGATAACCGTTCTCGCGTGCGGCGTCGCGCTCGTCGCGCTGGTCGCCGCGCTGCTGGCCGTGCGTGCGCTCGTGCGGCTGCGGGCCGAGGTCAGGCGCCTGGCCGCCGGTCTCGGTGGTGAGGGGGGTCTCGATACGCCCTCGCCCAGCGGCTCGGACTACTCGACCAACGGTGGTGGGGGCGGCTCGGGCTACTCGACCAGCGGTGGTGGGGGCGGCTCGGGCTACTCGACCAGCAGTGGTGGGGGCGGCTCGGGCTACTCGACCAACGGTGGTGGGGGCTCCTCGACCAGCGGTGGTGGGGGCTCCTCGACCCTCGCGGAGGCTGAGGTCGTCTACGCCCCGACCCCGCTCGAGCACGCCGACGGGCGGACCCGGCAGGTGCTCCCGAGCGGGCGGGCGGTCGTGACGCAGGAGGGGACCGTCATCGTGCTTCCTTCGGAGGAGCAGGTGGTGGCGGCTACCATGGGACGTCCGCTGGTCCGCGGCGCCGTGCTGAGCCACGGACTGATGTACGCGCTGCGGCCCGAGAGCCGGGACCGGATCCGAGGGATCGTCCGTCGCGAGTTCCGCCGCCGGCGCAAGATCCGGCGGCGCGCGGCGCGGACGGCCGCTCGTTCGGCCCCGGTCTCCCACGACGCAGCGACGTCGTGGATCGGTGGCGGGACCACGACACCTACGCAGGAGGACGCACGATGAAGGGCCGCGTGCTGTGGTTCGTCGCGGGCACCACCGCCGGCGTGTACGGGACCTTCAAGGCCCGCCGCCTCGCGTACCGGTTCACCCCGACGGGGCTCGCCGACCAGGTCGCCGCCTGGCAGCTCGGCGCCCGGGCGTTCGCCGACGAGGTCCGCACCGGCATGGCCGAGCGCGAGACCGAGATCGCCGCCCAGCTGGGGCTGCCCGCCCTGCCGGAGCCGCGGCGAGCTAGCCTCGACGCCGCCCGGCCCCCGCTGCCGCACACCCCCCTCCCGCTCTCCCCGTACGACGAGTAAGGACAGCAACCCTCCATGGACACAGCCGAGATCCGCCGCCGGTTCCTCGATCACTTCGAGAAGAACGGGCACACGGTGGTGCCGTCGGCATCGCTGATCCTCGACGATCCCAACCTGCTGTTCGTCAACGCCGGCATGGTCCAGTTCAAGCCGTACTTCCTCGGCCAGGAGACCCCGGCGTACAAGCGGGCCACCAGCGTCCAGAAGTGCGTCCGCACGCAGGACATCGAGGAGGTCGGCAAGACCACCCGCCACGGCACGTTCTTCCAGATGAACGGCAACTTCTCGTTCGGCGACTACTTCAAGGAAGGCGCCATCGAGCTGGCCTGGAAGCTCGTGACGGGCTCCGTCGACGACGGCGGCCTCGGCTTCGACCCCGACAAGGTCTGGGTCACGGTGCTGCCGACCGACGCCGAGGCACGCAACGCCTGGAAGCAGATCGCGGGACTGCCTGACGAGCGCATCCAGGACCGCGGGCTGGAGGACAACTACTGGCACATGGGCGTCCCGGGTCCCGGCGGCCCGTGCTCGGAGATCTACATCGACCGCGGGCCCGAGTACGGCCCTGACGGCGGCCCGGTGGTCGACGAGGACCGCTTCCTCGAGATCTGGAACCTCGTGTTCATGCAGGAGGAGCTGAGCCAGGTCCGCAGCAAGGCCGACTTCGACGTCGTCGGCCCGCTGCCGAACAAGAACATCGACACCGGCATGGGCCTCGAGCGCGTCGCGTACCTGCTGCAGGGCAAGCAGAACATGTACGAGATCGACCAGGTCTTCCCGGTGATCGAGCGCGCCTCGGCGCTGTCGGGCCGTCGGTACGGCGCCGACGTCGCGGACGACGTGCGCTTCCGCGTGATCGCCGACCACGTCCGCAGCGGCCTCATGCTCATCGGCGACGGCGTCACGCCGGGCAACGAGGGGCGCGGCTACGTGCTGCGCCGCCTGCTGCGCCGCGCGGTCCGGTCGATGCGGCTGCTCGGCTACGACGACCCGGCGCTGCCCGAGCTGCTCCCGGTGAGCCGCGACGAGATGTCCCGGTCGTACCCGGAGATCGCCTCGGACTTCGCGCGCATCTCGCAGGTCGCGTACGCGGAGGAGGAGACGTTCCGCCAGACGCTGGCGAAGGGGACGCAGATCTTCGACCTCGCCGCGGACAGCGCCAAGCAGGAGGGCGCCACGACGCTGACGGGCGACAAGGCGTTCCAGCTGCACGACACGTACGGGTTCCCGATCGACCTCACGCTCGAGATGGCCGCGGAGCAGGGCCTGGCCGTCGACGAGGCGGGCTTCCGCGCGCTGATGTCCGAGCAGCGGGCGCGGGCGAAGGCGGACGCGAAGTCCAAGAAGGGCCGCCACGCCGACACGACGATCTACCGCGACGCGCTGGACACGTACGGACCGACCGAGTGGCTCGCCTACGAGACGCTGAGCACCGAGTCGTCGGTCCGCTCGCTGATCCAGGAGGCGGGGCGCACCCCGGCGGTGGGGGAGTCGCAGGTCGCGGAGGTCGTCCTCGACCGCACCCCGTTCTACGCCGAGTCCGGCGGCCAGAACGCGGACGCCGGTGTCCTCGTGTGGGACGGCGGCCGCGCGGAGGTCCTGGACGTCCAGCGCCCGGTGCGCGGCCTCGTCGTGCACCAGGTCCGCGTCCTCGAGGGCGAGCTGACCGAGGGTACGGCGCTGCAGGCCGACGTCGATCCGCAGTGGCGCGTCGGTGCGTGCCAGGCGCACTCCGGCACCCACGTCGTGCACGCGGCGCTGCGCGAGGTGCTCGGCCCGACGGCGCTGCAGAGCGGCTCGTACAACCGTCCCGGCTACCTCCGCCTCGACTTCGGCTGGAACAGCCCGCTGTCGCCGGAGCAGCTCCGCGACGTCGAGCAGGCGGCCAACGTCGCGCTGCGCGAGGACCTTCCCGTCAGCGCCTCGGTGATGTCGCTGGCGCGTGCCAAGGAGATCGGCGCGCTCGCCCTCTTCGGAGAGACGTACGGCGAGGACGTCCGGGTGATCGAGATCGGCGGTCCCTGGTCGCGCGAGCTGTGCGGTGGCACCCACGTCGCGCGCTCGTCGCAGATCGGGACGGTCGTGCTGACGTCCGACTCGTCGGTCGGTGCGGGCAACCGCCGCGTGGAGGCCGTCGTCGGTCTCGAGGGCTTCTCGTACCTGGCGCGCGAGCGCGACCTGGTCGCACAGCTCGGCGACCTCCTCAAGGTCCAGCACGCCGACGTCCCCGGCCGAGTTGCCGACCTGGTCGGGCGCCTCCGCGCGGTCGAGAAGGAGGTCGAGAAGCTCCGCTCGGCGCAGCTGCTCTCGTCCGTCTCCGACCTCGCGGCCGGTGCCGCGGACGTCGACGGGGTGGCGTACGTCGGCCACGTCGCCGACGGCCTCGCCGCGAAGGACGTCCGGACTCTCGCGCTCGACGTGCGCGGACGGCTCGACGCTGCGCGCCCGTCGGTGGTCGCGATGATCGGGACCGCCGACGGCAAGGCAGCGTGCGTCGTCGCCGTCAACGACGCCGGGCGTGCGGCGGGTCTCGCCGCGGGCGACCTCATCAAGCCGGCGATGGACGCGCTCGGCGGTCGCGGGGGCGGCAAGGCCGACGTGGCCCAGGGCGGTGGCAACGACGTGAGCGCGGCTCCGGCGGCGCTCGACGCAGTCCGCCGTGCCATCCAGGACGCGGTCTGACGTGCGTCACGGGACCCGCATCGGCGTCGACGTCGGCGACGTACGGATCGGGGTGAGCACCTGCGATCCGTCCGGGATCCTCGCGACCCCGGTCGAGACCGTCGCTGCGGGCCCGGACTCCATCCGCGACATCCTGACGATCGCGAATGATCGTCAAGCCATCGAAATTGTGGTTGGCTTGCCACGGTCGCTCTCGGGGGACATGGGGCCGGCGGCGCGCAAGGTGCGTGCATACGCCGAGGAGCTGGCGGTGGCGTCCGCTCCGACCCCCGTCAGGCTCGTGGACGAGAGGATGTCGACCGTGACCGCACAGCACAGCCTGCGCCAGGCCGGCCGGAAGGCGAAGCAGCAGCGCTCCGTCGTGGACCAGGCCGCGGCGGTCGTGATCCTCCAGTCCGCTCTCGACATCGAGCGGACGAGCGGCAGCGTGCCCGGCCAGCTGGTCGAGGTGGGCCGGTGAGCGACCTCGGACTGATGCCTGAACGTGAGCGCCGTCCCGCCGGTCACCGTGCGGCTCGGCGGGAGAAGAAGAAGCGACGCGGACCAGGGTGCTTCCTGATCCTGCTGATCGTCGCGGCTGTCTGCGTCGCCGGCTACCTCGGCGTGTCGAAGCTCGTCGGCGCCGCGGGCGACTTCTTCGGAGGGCCTGAGGACTACCCGGGCCCCGGCACGGGGAGCGTCGTGGTCGAGGTCAGCCAGGGCGACACGGTCGCGGCGATCGGGCGCGAGCTGAAGTCGCAGGGCGTCGTCGCGAGCGTCGACGCGTTCCTCGACGCTGCGTCCGGAGCGCCGGAGATGAACCAGGTTCAGCCCGGCTTCTACCAGCTCCAGAAGGAGATGCCGGCTCGGGACGCGGTGTCGGCGCTGATCAACCCCGAGAGCAGGGTCGACGCGTCGATCTCGGTCCCGGAGGGCGCGCGGGTCGACCAGGTCGTGGACCAGATCGTCAAGAAGACCGAGTTCACGAAGAAGGACGTCGAGGCCGCCCTGGAGAACCCTGAGCTCGGCCTGCCGGACGCGGCTGAGGGCAACCCGGAGGGCTACCTGTTCCCCGCGACGTACACCGTCGCGCCGGACGACACCGCGCTCTCGCTGCTCCAGCAGATGGTGACGAAGGCGAAGCAGGTCCACTCCGAGCTCGGGCTCGAGGAGCGTGCGAAGGCGCTCGGGATCACCCCGCACGAGGCCGTGACGGTGGCGAGCATCGTCGAGGCCGAGTCTGGCCGTGAGAAGGACGCACCCAAGGTCGCCCGCGTGATCTACAACCGCCTGGACGACGGCATGGCGCTGCAGATGGACTCGACCGTCCACTTCGTCGTCGGCAAGAACGGCTCCGTGTGGACCAACGAGCTCGACCGTGAGTCCGACTCGCCGTACAACACCTACAAGGTCGTGGGGCTGCCCCCAGGCCCGATCGGCAATCCCGGGGAGGCGGCGCTCGAGGCAGCACTGAACCCTGCCGACGGTGACTGGCGCTACTTCGTGGCGGTCGACCTCGACACCGGCGAGACGAAGTTCGCGGCGACGCTCGACGAGCACAACGGCAACGTCGCAGAGCTCAGGGAGTTCTGCGAGACGTCCGAGAAGTGCTGATGCCGCGCTGCGCTGTCCTGGGGAGCCCCATCGCGCACTCGCTGTCTCCGGTGATGCACCGGGCGGCGTACGCGGAGCTGGGCCTCGTCGACTGGACCTACGACGTGTTCGACGTGGACGAGGACGGGATCGGACCGTTCCTCTCCGGGCTCGACGAGAGCTGGCGGGGACTGTCCCTGACGATGCCGCTGAAGCGTGCCGTCATCCCGTACCTCGACACCGTCTCCGAGACCGCGCGCGAGGTCGGCGGTGTCAACACCGTGATCGTGGATGTCGAGGGGCGGCACGGGTTCAACACCGACGTGCCGGGCGGTGTGGCCGCGCTCCGTGAACGCGGGGTCGTCGAGGTGGAGGACGCGGTCGTCATCGGCGCCGGTGCCACGGCCGAGTCGATGGTGGCGTCGTTGCGTCGTCTCGGGCTGCGCCGGGTGACGCTGGCGGTCCGCTCGCTCGACCGTGGTGCGCTGCTCGCGGAACGGATCGTCGCGGCGGCCGGTGGCGCCGACGCGATGGCGGTCGAGGTGACCGGGATCGGGCCGGATCTCGCGCGGTCGGCGCAGGTCGTGGTCTCGACCGTGCCCGCCGACGCGATCGCGCCGTACGCGCAGATGCTCGTCACGCGGTGCGACGCGGTGTTCGACGTGATCTACGAACCCTGGCCCACGCCGCTTGCGCGGGCAGCGCACGACGCAGCGGTGCCGGTCGTGTCCGGTCTCGACCTCCTGACCCACCAGGCCGTCGAGCAGGTCCGGCTGATGACCGGGCAGGACGTGTCGCCGGCGCTGCTGCACGACGCCGCACTCGGCGCCCTTGCGTCGCACTGACGCGGGGCGCTGAGACGCGGCTCAGCCACTCCTGCGTGCGATCGCGGATTCGCTCCTGCGTGCGATCGCGGATTCGCTCCTGCGTGCGATCGCGGATTCGCTCACGCGCACAGGAGCTCGGCGAAGCGGTGCTCCATGACCGATCCGGCGCTGGGCGCCTCGGCGACGCTCCCCGCCGCCGCCCCGTCCTCGCCGGCGAGCCGCGCGATGTGGAGGTGCCCCGTCGGTGTGCGCCAGTGAACCTCGCTCGCGAGGGCGCCGGCTGCTCCTTCGACCGTGGCGACCTGCCACCCCGGCGCCTCCTTTGCGAGGTTGTCGGCCTGGCACACGCCCTGCGCGTTGGCCGCCACGCTCAGACCGCCACGCGCGTACGGCTGCGCATGGTCGACATCGCGGATGCGGCAGTCGCACCACGGTCTTCGGCACTGCCCGTCGACCATGCTCACCAGTCGCCGGACGGCGGCGCTGAACCGACGTGCTCGCGGATCTGACGCCACCAGCTCCCGGCCGTCGGGTGAGGTGAAGAACCGCCGCACCCATGCGTGCTCGGACGACGCGAGCCGCCGTGCGAGCTCGGCCGGGATCGGCCCGTAGTCGGCGAGGGTCGCGGGAGAGCCCTGCGCGCTGAACAGCGTCTCCGGGGACATCACGACGCCGACCTCGACGCCGAGGTCAGCCGTCCCGTCCACCCTCACCCGCAGCCCGGTCAACGACTCGACCGCAAGGTCGGTGACGATCTGCCGGATCGTGCGCGGATCGCCGTCCGAGCGTCGCGCCGACGCCTCGCGGTCGAGGCGCTCGAAGGCGCTCACGAGCTGCTCGGCAGGCGCGTACACCGTCAGGGTCGCCATCGCGTCCAGCTCCGGGCGCAGCGACACGGAGCGCTCCGCACGGGCGCGGACCACACGCTCGTACGCCGCGTGCGGATCGGCGGCGAGGACGAGCCGGCGGGCCTCCTTCGCTGCGCGCCGTGGTGAGAGCTCGGCGAGCGCGGGCGCCAGCTCGGCGTCGATCGCCAGGCGGTCCTCGGGGGACGCATAGGTCGTCTCACGGCAGACCGCGGCCGCGACGCCCTGCGAGATCGCTCCGTAGCGCAGCAGGTCGTGCGTGCGCGGGTGGTGCTCGAGGGCGCGTGCGAGCCCGTAGCTCGTCTCGCCGGCCGGCGTCGACACCTGCCGCGCCAGCGCGATCTCCGCGAACAGGGACCGTGTCAGCACGGACTCGTGGACCCGGTCTCCCATCACCTCCCGGCGGCGCACGTCCAGCGCCTGGATCGCCTCGATCTGGATGCTCTGCGCGACGCGAACGACCACCTCGCACGCGGTGACGAGGTCGATCTCCGCGGCACCCAGCGCGAGGGCATCGGCGTCGTGCTCGCGCGCTCGCACGCGCGCCGCATCGAGGGCCGCCCCGACGCGCGCGAGCAGCCGCTCAGTGAGGCGGTCGATCGGTGGGAGGTCGCCCTCGGTCAGGTGGTCGAACATGTGTTCGACTCTAGCGGTCGGCGAAGACATGGTGGCTTCCTAGCGCTGCTGTCCACAGCAGCCTCGTCCGACGGGAGACTGTGGACGAGTCACCCGTGCTCTGGCCAGGGCAGCACCCGCAGGCGGGGCCACTCCCGCGACCAGCGTTCGGCCTTCGCCTCGTAGACCGCCCGTGGGGCGAGCAGCGGGTTCGGCCGCACGACCATCCCGAAGACGTCGCCGAGGCCGTGCGGAGCGTAGACGCGCCAGGCACCGCTCCGCTCCGCGCGCACGCCGACACAGCACGTGGTCGCGGCGAAGTGGTCGATCGCGTCCTCGGAGGAACGGAACGGCGGGCAGGGGATGCCGAACCGGGCCTCGTACCAGAGGTGCACGCGCGCCTCGTTGCGCACCTCCACCGCGACGCCGAGGTCGCCGAAGACCTCGCCGGCACGACGGATCACCTCGTCCTCGGCGTCCCACGAGAGGTCGGTCCCGTCGTGGTAGAAGACGTCGTAGTCCTTGATCCCAGCCTCCGCCGGTCGCCCCGACACGACGTTCCACACGGTCTGGAAGACGGCTCCCGCGGTGACATACAGGCCCGACAGCTCGAGCGACGCCGCGCGTTCGAGCACGGCGAGGAGGGTGGCGTTCTCGGAGAGCGCAGCGCGAAGTGCCGCGGCCTGCTCGTCGAGAGGCAGCTGAGCGCGAGGGTCCAGGGTCACGGCGGCATCCTCCCAGTGCCTGGGGACAACCCTCGCTCCAGCGGAGGTTGGGGACGACGGCCGCTCTCGACCGCCCTCTCCGGCTATCGTTCCTGCGTGTCCGAGCCCCTGGTCGCCGCCCTCCTCGCCGCCGTCGTCGCGGCGCTCGGCGGTCTGCTCGCGCCCCGCATGATCGCGCGCCTGCCGGAGCCTGAGGAGGGACGCGCGCCGGACGACACGGGGGAGCGCGCCCGCGGCGAGGACGATTCCCCTGTCCCTGATGCCGACGCCGTCGCGCCGCCCGTCCCCGCGAAGGTCCCGTACGCCGAGCTGGCCGCGCGACCGCACCTTCCCGCGGCGCTGGCCGTGGCCTCCGCCGCCTTCGCGGGTGCCGTCGGTGGGCGCCTCGGTCTGGATCCCGCCCTCCCGCTGTGGGTGGCCGTGACGGTCCTCGGGGTCACGCTCTCCTACGTCGACTGGCACACGCGCCTGCTGCCGAAGCGGCTCGTGCTCCCGGCGTACCCCGTCGTCCTCGCGTTGGCACTCCTCGCCGCGCTGCTCGGCCGCGACACCGACGTGCTCCTCCGGGTGGGGGTCGGCTGGCTGGTCCTGTCCGGGGCTTACGCGCTGCTCTGGATCGTGTCGCCGCGCGGGATCGGCTACGGCGACGTCCGCCTGTCGGGCATCCTTGCGATCGCGCTCGCGACGCTGGGCTGGGCGGAGCTGATCGTCGGGGGATACGCCGGCTTCGTCCTGGGGGCGGTCGGGGGAGTGGCGCTGGCCGCGCTGGGTCTGGTCGACCGCAAGGCCTTCCCGTTCGGGCCGTTCATGATGCTCGGCGCCTGGGCCGGCGCCCTCTGGGGGAGTGTCCTCCTGCGCCCGTGGGGCTGATCCGCGGCGCGAGACCGTGACGGCCGTCGCGCAGCTGCATGACAGACTTGGCCCATGCTTCGTTGGTTGACGGCCGGGGAGTCCCACGGTCCTGCACTGGTCGCTGTCATGGAGGGGATGCCTGCCGGCGTCTCCGTGACGAGCGCGACGATCTCGGACGCGCTGGCGCGGCGGCGCCTCGGCTACGGCCGCGGGGCCCGCATGAACTTCGAGGCCGACGAGCTCGAGATCGTCGGCGGCATCCGCCACGGCCTCACCCTCGGCAGCCCCATCGCCCTGCGGATCGGCAACAGCGAGTGGCCGAAGTGGCAGCAGGTCATGGCCGCCGACCCGGTCGACGCCGAGGAGCTCGCCGGCGTCGCCCGCAACGCGCCGCTCACACGCCCCCGCCCCGGCCACGCGGACCTGGTCGGGATGCAGAAGTACGGCTTCGACGAGGCCCGACCCGTCCTCGAGCGCGCGAGCGCCCGCGAGACGGCGGCCCGCGTCGCGCTCGGCTCCGTGGCGACGGCCTTCCTCCGGGAGGCGTGCGGCGCGACGGTCGTGAGCCACGTGGTGGAGTTCGGCTCGGTCAAGGCCCCGGCCGGGCTGATCCCGACGATCGACGACGTCGAGCGCCTCGACGCCGACCCCGTCCGCACGCTCGACCCGGCCACGTCGGCCGCGATGGTCGAGGAGGTCGACGCGGCCCGCAAGGACGGCGACACCCTCGGCGGCGTCGTCGAGGTGGTCGTGCACGGGCTCCCGCCGGGGCTCGGCAGCCACGTCCACTGGGACCGGCGGCTCGACGCCCGGCTCGCGGCGGCGCTCATGGGCATCCAGGCGATCAAGGGCGTCGAGCTCGGCGACGGGTTCGACCTCGCGCGCACCCGCGGGTCGCTCGCGCACGACGAGATCGTCGGCACCGACGACGGCATCCGTCGCTCGTCGGGCCGTTCCGGCGGCACCGAGGGAGGCATGTCGACCGGTGAGGTCCTGCGCGTGCGCGCGGCGATGAAGCCGATCGCCACCGTCCCGCGCGCGCTGCGCACCATCGACGTCACGACCGGCGAGCCGGCGCAGGCGCACCACCAGCGCTCGGACGTCGCTGCGGTCCCCGCTGCGGGCATCGTCGCCGAGGCGATGGTGGCGCTGACTCTCGCGGACGTCCTCCTCGAGAAGTTCGGCGGCGACTCCGTCACCGAGACCGCCCGCAACGTCGCGTCGTACCTCGCCGCGATGACGCCCGCGTGAGCACGGCAGCCGTGAGCGGCCCCGGCGACGTGGCGCCCCAGGACATCGTGCCGCGCCCGGTCGTGGTCCTCGTCGGCCCGCCCGGTGCCGGCAAGTCGACCGTCGCCGCGCTGCTCGCCGAGTCGCTCGGGGTCGCCGTCCGCGACACCGACACCGACATCGAGGAAGCGCAGGGCACGACGATCGGCGAGCTCTTCGTCACCAGCGGCGAGGAGCACTTCCGCGAGCTCGAGGCCGTCGCCGTGGCGGCCGCGCTCGCCGAGCACCGCGGCGTCCTCGCCCTCGGAGGCGGCGCGGTCATGCGGGCCGAGAACCGCGACGCGCTGGCCGGGCACACGGTGGTGTTCCTCGACGTCGGCCTCGCCGAGGCGGCGTCGCGGGTCGGTCTGACGAGCACCCGGCCGCTTCTGCTCGGCAACGTACGCTCGCAGATGAAGAGTCTGCTCGACGCCCGACGTCCGACGTACGAGGCGGTGGCGACGCACGTGGTGCTCACCGACGGCCGTACGCCCGCCGCGATCGCCGAGGAGATCCTGACCCTGCTCGGGTGACCCCAGCCCGTACGCCCACCAGCCGCCGCGCGTGCACCGCACGCCGCTCACCGAGGAGTCCGTCGTGGCAGAACCGACCCGCATCAATGTCGCCACCGATGCGCCGTACGACGTCGTCGTCGGCACCGGTCTGAGTGGCGAGCTCCCGGGGCTGATCCCGGAGGACGCCGCCCGCGTCGCGGTGCTGCACCCCGGGTCGCTGCGCGGCCTGGGGGAGGCGATCCGGTCGTCTCTGGCCGCCGGCGGGCGCGAGGTGCACGCGGTCGAGATCCCGGACGGGGAGGCTGCGAAGACGTCCGACGTGGCAGCGTTCTGCTGGGGCGTCCTCGGGCGCGCCGGCTTCACCCGGTCTGACGTCGTGATCGGCGTCGGCGGAGGGGCGGCGACCGACCTCGCCGGTTTCGTCGCGGCCACCTGGCTGCGCGGGGTGCGCCACGTCCTGATCCCCACCACGGTGCTCGGCATGGTCGACGCGGCGGTCGGCGGCAAGACCGCGATCGACACCCCCGAGGGCAAGAACCTCGTCGGCGCCTTCCACGAGCCGACCGGCGTCATCTGCGACCTGTCGCTGCTCGCGACCCTCCCGCTCAACGAGGTACGGTCCGGGCTGGCCGAGGTCGTGAAGTGCGGGTTCATCGCCGACCCGGTGATCCTCGAGCGGGTCGAGGCCGATCCGGGCGCGGCCCTCGACGTCCGCGGCGACGTGCTCCGCGAGATCGTCGAGCGCGGCATCCGCGTGAAGGCCTCCGTCGTGGCGGGGGACCTGACCGAGACCGGCGCCGACGGCACGATCGGGCGCGAGGCGCTCAACTACGGCCATACCCTCGGGCACGCGATCGAGCGGTACGAGTCGTACTCCTTCCGTCACGGCGCGGCGATCGCCATCGGCATGGTGTACGCCGCCGAGCTCGCGCGGCTCGACGGGCGCATCGACGCCGACCTCGCGTACCGGCACCGCGCCGTCCTCGGCTCGCTCGGCCTGCCGACCGGCTACCGCCCCGGCGTCTGGGACGAGCTGCTCGCCGGGATGCGCCTCGACAAGAAGTCCCGCGGGGCCCAGCTCCGGTTCGTGGTGCTCGACGGCTTGGCCGAGCCGGTGATCTTCCCCGGCCCGGACCAGGGCCTGCTGACGGCTGCGTACGCCGAGATCTCGGGCTGACCCGCCCGCGTAGGCTGACCGCATGCCTGCCGAGCACCTCGCCCGCCGTCAGCGCCTGGCCACGCTCCTGCGCGAGCGCGGCCTGGCCGCGGCGATGATCACTGACCTCGTCAACGTCCGCTACCTGACCGGGTTCACGGGGTCCAACGGGGCCGTCCGCGTCGCGGAGGACGGCTCCGCCGAGCTCGTGACCGACGGACGCTACCGCGACCAGGCCGCCGAGGAGTCTCCTGACGTCGCGGTCACGATCAACCGCGATCTGATCGGCGCCCTCGCGGCCGGTGCCGCGGGCGCGGCACGGGTCGGCGTCGAGACCCACGTGCTCACCGTCGACGACCACGCCCGCGCCCGTGAGGCGTACGGCGAGGTCGCGCTCGTCTCGTTGGACCGCGCGGTGGAGCAGCTCCGCGTGGTGAAGGACGAGAGCGAGCTCGACGCGCTGCGCCGGGCGTGCGACATCTCCGTCCAGGCGCTGGACGAGGTCCTCGCCGGACCGCTGCTCGGCCGGACCGAGCGGGAGATCGCGCGCGACCTCGAGTGGACCATGTACGCGAAGGGTGCCGAGGCGATCGGGTTCGAGACGATCGTGGCCGCGGGGGAGAACGCCGCGATCCCGCACCACGACCCGACCGACCGTCCCGTGGGGCGCGACGAGCTGCTCAAGATCGACTTCGGCGCGCGCGTCGACGGCTACCACGCCGACTGCACCCGCACGGTGGTCGTGGGCCGCGCGGACGCGTGGCAGCGCGAGGCGTACGAGGTCGTGCGCGCGGCGCAGCAGGCGGGCGTCGACACCGTCCGCGAGGGAGCGCTCGGCTCCGACGTCGACGCGACCGTGCGTCAGGTGCTCG
Organism: Mumia spirodelae; assembly: GCF_050632745.1. Taxonomy (NCBI): domain Bacteria; kingdom Bacillati; phylum Actinomycetota; class Actinomycetes; order Propionibacteriales; family Nocardioidaceae; genus Mumia; species Mumia spirodelae. The sequence continues at coordinate 1,848,901 of NZ_JBODSD010000001.1, forward strand.
ACGACGCGGGATGGCTCGAGCACTTCACGACCGGCCTCGGGCACGGCGTCGGGCTGCAGATCCACGAGGACCCGTTCCTGCGTCCGACCGAGCCCGTTAGACTGGAACGTCGCACCCCTTTGACCGTGGAGCCCGGCGTGTACGTGCCGGGGCGTGGCGGCGTGCGGATCGAAGACACCCTCGTCGTGACCGACGGCGCAGCCGAGCTGCTCACGGTCGCGACCAAAGACCTCCTGGAGCTCGCCTGATGGCAACGACGAACGACCTGAAGAACGGCATGGTGCTCAACCTCGACGGGCAGCTGTGGTCCGTCGTGTGGTTCCAGCACCACAAGCCCGGCAAGGGCGGTGCCGTGGTCCGCACCAAGCTCAAGAGCGTGCTCTCGGGCAAGGTCGTCGACCGCACCTTCAACGCCGACGTCAAGGTCGACGTGGCCAACGTCGACAAGCGCACGATGCAGTTCCTGTACCACGACGGCACCTCGTACGTGTTCATGGACACCGCGACGTACGACCAGTACGAGCTGCCGGAGGCCACCGTCGGTGACGCCTCGGGCTTCCTCCTCGACAACCAGGAGGCCGTCGTCGCGATGAACGACGGCAACCCGCTCTACATCGAGCTCCCGGCGTCGGTCGAGCTGAGCATCGAGTACACCGAGCCGGGTCTGCAGGGCGACCGCTCGTCTGGCGGCACCAAGCCGGCACGTCTCGAGACCGGTCGCGAGATCCAGGTCCCGCTGTTCATCACCACCGGCGAGAAGGTCAAGGTGGACACGCGCGACGGCTCCTACCTGGGCCGCGTCAGCTCCTGATGGCCGGTTCCCGCACCAAGGCCCGCAAGCGCGCTCTCGACGTCCTGTTCGAGAGCGAGCTGCAGAGCCGTGAGGTCGGCGCGACCCTCGACGGGCGCGTCGCCGCCGGCGACCCTCCGGTCAACCCGTACACGATCGAGCTCGTCGAGGGCGTGCGCGAGCACCGCGACCGCATCGACGTGCTGCTCGAGGAGTACGCCCAGGGCTGGTCGCTCGAGCGGATGCCGGCCGTCGACCGCAACCTGCTGCGGATCGGCGCGTACGAGGTGCTCTACCGCGAGGACGTGCCGGACGCCGTCGCGGTATCCGAGGCCGTGAACCTCGCGGCAGAGCTGTCGACCGACGACTCGCCGACGTTCGTGCGCGGGCTGCTGAGCCGGCTGGTGGAGGTCAAGCCGACCCTGTCGGCCTGAGTGCCGACGTCCTCACGAAGACCGCCGGGCGGTGAGCCCGGTCCCACGACGCGTGTGCGCGGTGGGACCAGGCTCACCGCCCGTTCGCGTGTGGCGGCCGGATGCCGGTCAGTCCAACGGCGGCACGTAGAACGCCGTCGTGGCGGCGACCTTGGCCGCGACGTCGTCGGCGGACGCGCCGGTCGTCGCCAGCGCCTCGCCCCAGGCCCGGCTGCTCGTCGTCATGCACTCCCGGATCGTCGGATCCTTGTCGAGCTGCTCGGGCGAGCCGAGCTCGAGGCCGGTGAGGTTGGCCCACAGCCCGAGCAGTGCGAGGTCCCACCCGACGCCGACCGCCCCAGGGCCGAACTGGTCCCACATCTCGGGCGGCACGACGGCGGTGTGCTCGAGGTCGAGGCGCGTGCCGTCCTCGCCGTCGGGCTCGAGCCGCACCTCCACGATCGAGGCGTCCTCGGGCCCCTCGGGCTCGCCCATGACCCACGTGACGAGCAGACGGCGCGGCGGCTCGCAGACGCGGATCTCGCCGCCGGCGTTGCCTTCGAGCTGATAGGTGCCGCCGAGGCGCAGGTCGCCGCTGACCGGCAGGAACCACCGGGGGATGCGCTCGGGGTTGGTCACCGCGTCCCACACCTCCTCGGGCGGGGCGGGGTAGGTGCGGCTGAGGGCGACCACGTGCGCGTCGCCGGCCGGGAGCTTGCCCTCCCTGACGCTGCGGCGTACGGCGTCCATCTCGGTGATGAGGTCCTTCATGACGTTCTCCTCTGGTCCGTGCGGGTGTGCGTGGTGGTGTCGCTGAGGGGAGCCGGCTGCTGCGCGCGGCGACGCTCGCGGGCGCCTCGTGCCAGCTCGGTGCCGAGGGCGTCGAGCCGCTGGTCCCAGAACTGCCGCAGTCCCGCCGCCCAGTCCTCGACCTCCGCGAGCGGGGTCGGGTCGAGCGCGTAGAGGCGACGCGTCCCGTCGACGCGCACGGTGGCGAAGCCGCTCTCGCGCAGCACCCGCAGGTGCTGGGACACCGCGGGCTGGCTGATCGAGAACTCCTCGCCGACCTTCGCCGCGACCTCCCCGGCGGGCAGCTCCCCGTGGGCGAGGAGCTCGACGATGCGGCGGCGGACCGGGTCTCCGAGGACGTCGAACGCTCCCATGGACGCCATCCTGAAGCAGTCACTTATATAAGTCAAGACGCAATCACGCCGGTGCGGCGTGCGCGGGCGCCGACCCCGAAGCAGCCCGGCGAGCCCCCGCGACCCCGGGAGACCTGCCTCACACGTGTAGGCTGAGCGGCGAAAGACATCCTTTAACCACCGTCCCGTGAGGCGGAGAAGGAGGTCAGTCGGTGTCTGCGCACACCCCTGATTCCGCGGCCCCAACATCCCCGGGCACAGCGTCCACCGTCGTCCTCGACGCAGGCGACATCTCCCGCGCACTGACGCGGATCACCCACGAGATCATCGAGAAGAACCGCGGCTCCTCCCAGGTCGTCGTGCTCGGCATCCCGACGCGCGGCGTCGAGCTCGGCCGCCGGATCGCCGAGCGGATGAGCGAGGTCGACGGCCACCCCGTGCCGTACGGGTCCCTCGACATCACGATGTACCGCGACGACCTGCGGCTCAAGCCGGCCCGCGCGCTGGAGAAGACCGACATCCCTGTGGACCTCGACGACCGCGTCGTGGTCCTCGTCGACGACGTCCTCTTCTCCGGCCGGACGATCCGGGCCGCCCTCGACGCCCTCAACGACCTCGGCCGCCCCAGCGCGGTGCAGCTCGCGGTCCTCGTCGACCGCGGTCACCGCCAGCTGCCGATCCGCGCGGACTTCGTCGGCAAGAACCTCCCGACCTCGCTCGCGGAGCAGGTGAAGGTCGCCGTCTCCGGCACCGACGAGCGCGACGAGGTCCGGATCGTCTCCGCGCCCAAGCCCGCCGCGGCGCCGAGGGAGGACGGACGATGAGGCACCTGCTCTCCGCCGGCGACCTGAGCCGCGACGACGCCGTCCTCCTCCTCGACACCGCCGAGGAGATGCGCAGCGTCGCCGAGCGGCCGATCAAGAAGCTGCCGACGCTGCGCGGCCGGACGGTGGTCAACCTCTTCTTCGAGGACTCGACCCGGACCCGCATCTCGTTCGAGGCCGCGGCCAAGCGCCTGTCCGCCGACGTCATCAACTTCGCGGCCAAGGGCTCGAGCGTCTCCAAGGGCGAGAGCCTCAAGGACACCGCGCTCACGCTGCAGGCGATGGGGGCCGACGCGGTCGTCATCCGTCACGGTGCCTCGGGCGCCCCGGCGCGGCTCGCCCGCGCGGGCTGGATCGACTCCGCGATCCTCAATGCCGGCGACGGGTCGCACGAGCACCCGACCCAGGCGCTGCTCGACGCGTTCACCATGCGCCGCCACCTCGCCCCGAGCGGCGACCGGAGCCTCGAGGGGCGCCGGGTCGCGATCGTCGGCGACGTGCTGCACAGCCGTGTCGCGCGCTCCAACGCGCTGCTGCTCACGACGCTCGGCGCCGAGGTCACGCTGGTCGCCCCGCCGACGCTGATGCCGTACGGCGTGGGGTCGTGGCCGGTGGAGACCTCGTACGACCTCGACCCGGTGCTCGCCAAGACCGACGCCGTGATGATGCTGCGCGTGCAGCGCGAGCGGATGAACGCGGCGTTCTTCCCGAGCGCGCGCGAGTACAGCCGCCGCTACGGCCTCGACGCCAAGCGGATGGCGAAGCTCCCCGACCACGCCATCGTCATGCACCCCGGTCCGATGAACCGCGGCATGGAGATCACCGCCGACGTCGCGGACTCGACGCGCTCGGTGATCGTCGAGCAGGTGACCAACGGGGTCGCCGTCCGCATGGCCGCTCTCTACCTCCTCCTCAGCGGCGCCCGCGACGCCGAGACCACCTCCACGAGCACGTCCGACGACACGACAGAAGGGCAGGCATGACCGCGTACGTCATCCGCAACGCATCGATCCTCGGCGAGCAGGCGGCAGACCTGCTGATCGTCGACGGCGTGATCGCGGACATCGGTCCCGGCCTCACGGCCCCTGCGGACGCCGAGGTCATCGACGCCGACGGTCTGATCGCCCTCCCCGGGCTCGTCGACCTCCACACGCACCTGCGCGAGCCCGGCCGCGAGGACGCCGAGACCGTGGAGACCGGGACGCGTGCCGCGGCCGCTGGAGGCTTCACGCTCGTCCACGCGATGGCCAACACCGACCCGGTCGCCGACACCGCCGGTGTCGTCGAGCAGGTCTGGCGGCTCGGCCGCGAGCACGGCTACTGCGACGTGGCGCCGGTCGGCGCGGTCACGGTCGGCCTCGGCGGTGACCAGCTCGCCGAGCTCGGCGCGATGGCCGACTCCGCTGCCCGCGTCCGGGTCTTCTCCGACGACGGCAAGTGCGTCTCCGACGCCGTCCTGATGCGCAGGGCCCTGGAGTACGTGAAGGCCTTCGACGGCGTCATCGCCCAGCACGCGCAGGAGCCCCGCCTCACCGAGGGCGCGCAGATGAACGAGGGCGAGCTGTCCGGCGTCCTCGGGCTCACCGGCTGGCCGGCCGTCGCCGAGGAGGCGATCATCGCCCGCGACGTCCTGCTCGCCGAGCACGTCGGGTCGCGCCTGCACGTCTGCCACCTGTCGACCCGCGGCTCGGTGGAGATCGTCCGCTGGGCCAAGTCGCGGGGCATCGACGTCACCGCCGAGGTCACCCCTCACCACCTGCTGCTGACCGACGAGCTCGCCGCGACGTACGACCCGATCTACAAGGTCAACCCGCCGCTGCGCACCGCCGACGACGTCGCCGCGCTGCGCGAGGCGCTCGCCGAGGGCGTCATCGACATCGTCGCCACCGACCACGCCCCGCACCCGAGCGAGGACAAGGACTGCGAGTGGGCGGCGGCCGCGTTCGGCATGACCGGCCTCGAGACCGCGCTGTCGGTCGTCCAGCACACGATGGTCGACACCGGTCTGCTCGACTGGGCCGGCGTCGCCGCGCGGATGTCCGCAGCACCGGCGCAGATCGGTCGCGTCACCGCCCACGGGCGTCCGCTCGCGGTGGGGGAGCCCGCCCACGTCGTGCTGTACGACCCGAAGGCGACCCGCGTCGTCGAGCCCTCGGACTCGGTGTCGCGCTCGCGCAACACCCCGTACCGCGGCATCGAGCTGCCGGGCCGGGTGGTCGCGACGTTCCTACGAGGCCGACCCACCGTCCTCGACGGCACCGTGGTCGAGGAGGTGGCGGCATGAGCCGGACGCCCGCGATCCTCGTCCTCGAGGACGGCCGCACCTTCCACGGCGAGTCCTACGGCGCGATCGGCGAGACCGTCGGCGAGGCCGTGTTCTCCACCGGCATGACCGGCTACCAGGAGACGCTCACCGACCCGTCGTACCGGCGCCAGGTCGTGGTCATGACCGCCCCGCACGTCGGCAACACCGGCGTCAACGCCGAGGACCCGGAGTCCGGGCGCATCTGGGTGGCGGGGTACGTCGTGCGCGACCCCGCCCGCGTCGCCAGCAGCTGGCGCGCGACCCGCACGCTCGAGGACGACCTCGTCGAGCAGGGGGTCGTCGGGATCAGCGGCATCGACACCCGCGCGCTGACCCGGCACCTGCGCGAGCGCGGCGCGATGCGCGTCGGGATCAGCTCGGTCACCGACGACGTCGACGCGCTGCTCGCGACCGTGCAGGCGGCGCCGTCGATGGCCGGCGCCGACCTCGCCGGCGAGGTGACGACCACCGAGCCGTACGTCGTGCCCGCGATCGGCGAGAAGCGCCTCACCGTCGCCGCCGTGGACCTCGGCATCAAGGCGATGACGCCGCACCGGATGGCCGAGCGCGGCATCGAGGTGCACGTGCTGCCGGCCGACGCGACGCTCGAGCAGGTCCGCGCGACCGGCGCCGACGGCGTGTTCTTCTCCAACGGCCCGGGCGACCCGGCGGCGACCACCGACGCGGTGGAGCTGCTGCAGGACGTCCTGCGCGACCGGACGCCGTTCTTCGGGATCTGCTTCGGCAACCAGATGCTCGGGCGCGCGCTCGGGCTGGAGACGTTCAAGCTCAAGTACGGCCACCGCGGCATCAACCAGCCGGTGATGGACCGTACGACCGGCAAGGTCGAGATCACCGCCCACAACCACGGGTTCGCCGTCGCGTGGCCCACCGACCTCGACACCGCGGTCAAGACGCCCTTCGGCGACGCCGCGGTGAGCCACGTGTGCCTCAACGACGACGTCGTCGAGGGGCTGGAGGTGCACGACGCGAGCGGAGAGCTGCTGGCGTTCAGCGTCCAGTACCACCCGGAGGCCGCGGCGGGCCCGCACGACGCCGAGTACCTCTTCGACCGGTTCGCCGACCTGATGCTCGCGCGGCGCGGCGACGCGGCACGAACACCCCGCTCCGAGACGACCGAAGGGACGGTGCGCTGATGCCCCGCCGCGACGACATCTCCTCCGTCCTGGTCATCGGGTCCGGCCCGATCGTGATCGGCCAGGCGTGCGAGTTCGACTACTCCGGCACCCAGGCGTGCCGCGTGCTGCGCAGCGAGGGCCTGCGGGTCGTGCTGGTCAACTCCAACCCGGCCACGATCATGACCGACCCGGAGTTCGCCGACGCGACGTACGTCGAGCCGATCACGCCGGAGTTCGTCGAGCGCGTGATCGCCAAGGAGCGCCCTGACGCGCTGCTGGCGACGCTCGGCGGGCAGACCGCCCTCAACACCGCGATGGCGCTCGACGCGGCCGGCGTGCTCGAGAAGTACGGCGTCGAGCTGATCGGCGCCTCCGTCGAGGCGATCGAGAAGGGCGAGAACCGCGAGTCGTTCAAGGCGATCGTGGAGGGCCTCCCGAGCGCCTGGGGCGCCGAGGTCGCACGCTCCTCGATCTGCCACTCGATGCCGGACTGCCTCGACGCGGTGAAGTCCCTCGGCTACCCGGTCGTGGTCCGCCCGTCGTACACGATGGGCGGCGTCGGCTCCGGCATCGCCCGCGACGAGGACGAGCTCTACCGCATCGCCGGGGCGGGCCTCGCCGCGAGCCCGACCACCGAGGTCCTCCTGGAGGAGTCGATCCTCGGCTGGAAGGAGTACGAGCTGGAGGTGATGCGCGACAAGGCCGACAACGTCGTCATCGTCTGCTCGATCGAGAACCTCGACCCGATGGGCGTCCACACCGGAGACTCGATCACCGTGGCGCCCGCGATGACGCTCACCGACCGCGAGTACCAGCGGCTGCGCGACATCGCGATCGGCGTGATCCGTGAGGTCGGCGTCGACACCGGCGGCTGCAACATCCAGTTCGCGGTCAACCCCGAGGACGGCCGCATCGTCGTCATCGAGATGAACCCGCGGGTCTCGCGCTCGAGCGCGCTGGCGTCCAAGGCGACGGGCTTCCCGATCGCCAAGATCGCCGCCAAGCTCGCGATCGGCTACACGCTCGACGAGATCCCGAACGACATCACCCGCGAGACGCCGGCGAGCTTCGAGCCGACGCTCGACTACGTGGTCGTGAAGGTCCCTCGCTTCGCGTTCGAGAAGTTCCCCTCCGCCGACGAGCGGCTCACCACCCACATGAAGTCCGTCGGCGAGGCGATGGCGATCGGCCGCAGCTTCACCGAGGCGCTCCAGAAGGCGCTGCGCTCGCTCGAGCGCCCCGACGCCGCCTTCGACTGGCGCCGCGAGTGGGTCGACCTCGACAAGGATGCGCTGCTCGAGGAGATCGCGGTCCCGCACGACGGCCGCCTCAAGAAGGTCATGGACGCGATCCGCGCGGGAGCGAGCATGGAGGAGCTGTTCGCGTCGACCAAGATCGACCCGTGGTTCCTCGACCAGCTGGTGCTGATCAACGAGATCGCCGCCGAGGTCACCGCGGCCGACGAGCTGACGCCGGGGCTGCTGCGCAAGGCCAAGCGCCACGGGTTCTCCGACGAGCAGATCGGCAAGATCCGCGGCATGACCGCCGACGTCGTCCGTGGGGTCCGGCACGCGCTCGGCATCCGTCCGGTCTACAAGACCGTCGACACCTGCGCCGCCGAGTTCGCGGCCCGCACGCCGTACCACTACTCCTCGTACGACGAGGAGACCGAGGTGGAGCCGCGCGAGCGGCCCGCGGTGCTGATCCTCGGCTCCGGTCCCAACCGCATCGGGCAGGGCATCGAGTTCGACTACTCGTGCGTGCACGCCTCGCTCGCGCTGTCGGAGGCCGGCTACGAGACCGTGATGGTCAACTGCAACCCGGAGACGGTCTCGACCGACTACGACACCTCCGACCGGCTCTACTTCGAGCCGCTGTCGCTCGAGGACGTGCTCGAGGTCATCCACGCCGAGCGCCAGGCCGGACCCGTCGTCGGCGTCGTCGTGCAGCTCGGCGGCCAGACCCCGCTCGGGCTCGCCGCGGCGCTGGAGCGTGAGGGCGTCCCGATCGTCGGCACGTCGCCCGCGGCCATCGACCTCGCGGAGCACCGGGGCGCGTTCGGGCGGGTCCTCGCCGACGCCGGGCTGCCCGCTCCGAAGCACGGGACCGCGACGTCGTTCCCCGGCGCCAAGAAGGTCGCCGACGAGATCGGCTACCCGGTGCTCGTCCGTCCGTCGTACGTCCTGGGCGGGCGCGGCATGGAGATCGTGTACGACGAGCCGACGCTGGCCGACTACATCGAGCGGGCCACCGAGATCTCGCCCGAGCACCCGGTGCTGGTCGACCGGTTCCTCGACGACGCGGTCGAGATCGACGTCGACGCGCTCTACGACGGCACGGAGCTCTACCTCGGCGGCGTGATGGAGCACATCGAGGAGGCCGGCATCCACTCCGGCGACTCCTCGTGCGCGCTCCCGCCGATCACGCTCGGCGCCGAGGACCTCGCCAAGATCCGCACCTCCACGCACGCGATCGCCGAGGGCGTCGGCGTGCGCGGGCTGATCAACATCCAGTTCGCGCTGAGCTCCGACGTGCTCTACGTGCTCGAGGCCAACCCGCGGGCGTCGCGGACCGTCCCGTTCGTCTCGAAGGCGACCGGCGTCCCGCTGGCGAAGGCGGCGGCCCGGCTGATGCTGGGGGAGTCGATCGCCGAGCTGCGGGCGGCGGGCGTGCTGCCGGCCACGGGCGACGGCGCCGACGTCGGGCCGAACGCGCCGGTCGCGGTCAAGGAGGCCGTGATGCCGTTCAACCGCTTCCGGACGCTCGAGGGCAAGACCGTCGACACGCTGCTCGGCCCGGAGATGCGCTCCACCGGCGAGGTGATGGGCATCGACGCGCTGTTCGGCACCGCGTTCGCGAAGGCGCAGGCGGGGGCCCAGGAGGGCCTGCCGACCTCCGGCAAGGTCTTCGTCTCGGTGGCCAATCGCGACAAGCGCCACATGATCTTCCCGATCAAGCGCCTCGCCGACCTCGGGTTCGAGATCGTCGCCACCGCGGGCACGGCCGAGGTGCTGCGCCGCAACGGCGTGCAGGCGACCGTGGTCCGCAAGCTCAGCGAGTCCCCGGCCACCACTGACGGCGTGCGGCTGAACGACCTGATCTCCTCCGGTGAGATCGGGCTCGTGGTCAACACGCCGCACGGAGCGACCTCAGGCGGCAGCCCGCGAGTCGACGGGTACGAGATCCGTACCGCGGCGATCAGCGCGGGCGTCCCGTGCATCACCACCGTCCAGGGGCTCGCGGCCGCGGTCCAGGGCATCGAGGCCGCGCGTGAGGGCGGCGTCGGGGTCCGGTCGCTGCAGTCGTGGGCCGAGGCCGTACGCGCGGGGGCTGACGCCGTACGCACGGGGGCGGGGGCGTGAGCGCCACCCAGGCCGCGGGCACCGTGGTGTCCCGGACGCCGGTCGGCGACTACCACCACCTCGTGATCGCGGCGGAGGGCATCGCCGAGCATGCGCGGCCCGGGCACTTCGTCGCGCTCGCCATCGGCGGACCCGACAGCGGGATGCTCCTGCGCCGCGCGTTCTCGATCTACCGCACCTCGACGACAGGACGGCACGGCGAGACGGTCGAGATCGTCTTCGCCGCGCACGGCAAGGGCACGCGCTGGATGGCCGACCTGGCCCCGGGTGACCCGATCGACGTGGTCGGGCCGGTCGGGAGGCCCTTCGCGCTGCCGAAGGAGCCGGTGTCCTGCGTGCTCGTCGGCGGCGGCTACGGGTCGGCGCCGATGTTCTCCCTCGCGACGACGCTGCGCGACCGCGGCTGCGCGGCGCACCTGGTGCTCGGCGCGGCGACGACCCCTCGGCTGTTCGGCCTGCTCGAGGCCAACAAGGTCGCGACCAGCGTCCACGTCACGACCGAGGACGGGTCCACCGGGACCCGCGGCCGGGTCACCGACCTGCTCGCGGACCTCGTCGACGACACCGACGCAGCGGTCGTCTACGCGTGCGGTCCGATGGGGATGCTGCGTGCCGTCTCCGACGTCGCCGAGGAGAACGGCGCCTGGAGCCAGTGCGCCGTCGAGGAGTCGATGGCGTGCGGGATCGGCGTCTGCATGACCTGCGTCCTGCCCGTCGAGGGAGAGGACGGCATCGTCCGCATGGTCCGCAGCTGTGTCGAGGGTCCGGTCTTCCGGGGCGACCGGGTGCTGTGGGACGCCGTCGGGACCGTCCCGCCGGGCACGTTGGGAGGTCCGCGATGACGACGACCGCAGCGACGAGCGCAGCGGCGATCGCCCCCGAGGAGGTCGACCTCGGCGTCGACCTGTGCGGCGTCTCCCTCCCGAACCCGGTGATGACCGCGTCGGGGTGCGCGGCGGCCGGACGCGAGCTGGACCAGTTCTTCGACGTCTCCGAGCTCGGCGCGATCGTCACGAAGTCGATCATGCTCAACCCCCGCTCGGGGCGCCCGACCCCGCGGATGGCGGAGACGCCGTCGGGGATGCTGAACTCCATCGGCCTGCAGGGCCCGGGGATCGATGCCTTCCTCGCCCGCGACCTGCCGTGGCTCGTCCAGCGCGGGGCCCGTGCGATCGTCTCGATCGCGGGCGACAAGCCGGCGGACTACGTCGAGCTGGCGCGTCGCGTCGGGCAGGCACCGGGCGTGGCGGCGATCGAGGTCAACATCTCGTGCCCGAACGTCGAGAACCGCGGTCTGGTCTTCGCCTGCGACCCCGAGTCGTCGTACCGCGTGCTCGACGAGGTGCGCCCGCACATCCCCGACGGCATCCCGGTCTTCGCGAAGCTGACGCCGGACGTCACCGACATCGCCGGCATCGCCGGGGCGGTCTCCGACGCCGGCGCGGACGGCGTGACCGTGATCAACACGCTGCTGGGCATCACCATGGATCCCGACACGCTGCGCCCGAGGCTTGGCGGGATCACCGGCGGCCTCAGCGGCCCGGCGGTGCGCCCCGTCGCCGTGCGCGCGGTCTGGCAGATCCGCAAGGCGCTGCCGGACCTGCCGATCATCGGCGTCGGCGGCATCCGGACCGGCTTCGACGCCCTCGAGTTCATCCTCGCCGGGGCGCTCGCGGTGCAGGTAGGCACCGTCATCTTCAACGACCCCGGCGCGCCGATGCGGGTCGTGCGCGAGCTGCAGGACGAGCTCGCACGGCGGGGCATCCGTTCCCTCAACGAGGTCCGGGGAGCGGCACATGGCTGAGACAGGAGACGTGATGACGCCTTTCGGAGCGCGGCTCAGTGCCGCCGTGGGGGAGTACGGTCCGCTGTGCGTCGGCATCGACCCCCACGCGTCGCTGCTGGCCGACTGGGGACTGTCGGACGACGTGTCGGGGCTGGAGACGTTCGCGTCGACGGTCGTGGAGGCGATGGCCGGCGAGGTTGCGGTGGTCAAGCCGCAGTCGGCGTTCTTCGAGCGCCACGGCGCGGCCGGCGTCGCGGTCCTCGAGCGCACCGTGCAGGCGGCCCGGGAGGCGGGGCTGCTCGTCCTCCTCGACGTCAAGCGCGGTGACATCGGCTCCACGGCGGCGGCGTACGCCGACGCGTACCTCGATGCCGCCTCGCCGATGCAGGTCGACGCAGTCACGGTCTCCCCGTACCTCGGCTTCGGCTCGCTCGAGCCGTTCCTCAGCACGGCCGAGCGCAACGGCGGAGGCGTCTTCGTGCTCGCGCTGACCTCGAACCCTGAGGGGCCGGAGGTGCAGCACGCCCGTGCCGGGGACCAGACCGTCGCGGGCCGCATGCTGGGTCACCTCCGCGAGCGCAACGCCGGCGCGACGCCGCAGGGCTCGTACGGGGCCGTCGTCGGTGCCACCGTGGGCGACCTGACCGAGGACGTCGCGATCAACGGTCCGCTGCTGATCCCGGGCTTCGGCGCCCAGGGCGGTACGGTCGCCGACCTCCGCAGGCTCTTCGGCGGGGTGTGGGACCACGTCCTTCCGGCCAGCTCCCGGGGGATCCTCGCCGCCGGACCCGACGTGGCCGGTCTGCGCGAGGCGGCCCGGAAGGTGCGCGACGAGCTGGCCTGACCGCCGCTGGGCGTGAACCCTGGTGACCGCTAGGGTGGCAACCGCCGTGCGGCGACGTCCCATCCCGGTCGCTGCGCTCGTCTTCCGCGATCGCGGATCCCGAACGACCTACCTGGCCGCAGAGCGGCCGCACGACAAGGAGCACCCATGCGCCGTCTCACGTTCGCCCTCGCGGCAGCCACCCTGGCCGTCGCCACCCTCGCCGGATGCGGGGGGAGCGGCAACAGCAGCGACTCCTACTGCGACGCCGTGAAGTCGGCCGGCAAGAAGCTCAGCAGCATGGATGCGGAGTCCGACATCGACGCCGCGGTCGACAGCCTCAAGAAGGTCCGCGACGAGGCCTCGGGCGAGACCAAGGAGAACTGGGACACCCTGATCTCGTCGTTCGAGTCGATGCAGAGCGGCAACGTCGAGGACGTCGACGCCGATGCCGTCGAGAAGGCCGGCAAGGCGCTCGACAAGCAGGTCAAGGACGACTGCGACATCAACATGGACGAGCTCGGCAACTGATCCTGGCGACCTCGGGTCGGCCCTCTCTGCCGGGGGAGGGCCGTCCTGCCGCCCTGCCCTGGGCGTCGCCTCCCCACCGCCTTCTCCTTCGCGGTGATCCGGGCTAAGGTGCTGCATCCGAGACGCATCTCGGATTGACACTCTGAGTCCGGTCTTTGAGGGAGGACTCCGGATGCCCCGTCGTACGCTGCGTTCCGCCGCGGCCGCCCCCGCCGCCGTCCTGCTCGTCCTGACCGCAGGCTGCACCGGAGGCGGTGACCGAGAGCAGGAGATGCCGGAGGCGGCGGGCGCCTCGGCCACCACCACGGCCACCACCACGGCGGCCGCGCCGACGGGGACGCCGACGGCGACGCCCGCCCCGGTCTCGTCGCCGTACTGCGACGCCGTCGTCGCCCACCGCGACCGGCTGGCGGCACTCGGGCGCGACGCCTTCCTCACCGACGCCGGCCTGCGGGAGACCGTGGCCGCCGTCGACGCTGCCCGCGCCCACGCACCGCGTCGCGTCTCGGCGCAGTGGGACGAGCTGCGGACCAGCCTCGTCGACCTCCGTCGAGGGGTCGCGAGCGCGGGGCTGAGGCTCGAGGACCTGGCCGACGCGGACGTCACCTCGAGCCTCTCCCCGGAGCAGCGCGTCGCTCTGCGCAGGACCGTCCGGAGCCAGCGGCGGGTCCCCGAGGCGCGCGCGACGGTGGTCGCCCAGGTGCGGCGCGCGTGCCGCGTCGACCTCTCCGCGCCGTGAGCCGGGACGCCTACTAGGCTGTCGGCGACCCGCGCCGAGCCGGTGACTTCGTGTTGCCGCTGCGCGGAAGCCCTCGCTAAGTTCTCTGAATCGACCCGACCCGTACGAGGTGACCCACGTTGGCTCTTCCTCCGCTCACCCCTGAGCAGCGCCAGGCCGCGCTGGAGAAGGCGGCGGCCGCGCGCCGTGAGCGCGCCGAGATCAAGAACCGTCTCAAGCACTCCGGTGCGTCGCTGTCGGAGGTCCTGGAGGAGGGCCAGACGAACGACGTGGTGGGCAAGATGAAGGTCTACGACCTCCTGCAGTCGATGCCCGGCCTCGGCAAGGTGCGTGCCCGCCAGATGATGGAGCGGATCGGCATCGCGGAGTCGCGGCGCGTCCGCGGCCTCGGCGTCAAGCAGATCGCGGCGCTGGAGCACGAGTTCGCCAACCGTGGCTGACGCGGCGAGCCCCGCCCACGGACCGGCTCCTCGCCGGCTCGTCGTGCTCGCGGGGCCGACCGCCGTCGGCAAGGGCACGGTCGCCGCGTGCGTGCGTGCCGAGCACCCCGAGATCTGGATCTCGGTGTCGGCGACGACCCGTGCTCCGCGCCCGGGCGAGGTCGACGGCGTGCACTACCACTTCGTGAGCCACGACGACTTCGACCGCCTCGTTACCGAGGGGCAGATGCTCGAGTGGGCGGTCGTGCACGGCGCCAACCGCTACGGGACGCCCCGCGGCCCGGTCGACGAGCACCTGGCCGCCGGGACGCCCGCGCTTCTCGAGATCGACCTGCAGGGCGCGCGCCAGGTCCGCGAGGCGATGCCCGAGGCGTTGTTCGTCTTCCTGAAGCCCCCGTCGTGGGACGAGCTCGTCAACCGGCTCGTCGGCCGCGGCACCGAGGGCGAGGCCGAGCGCGAGCGCCGGCTGGAGACCGCGAAGGTCGAGCTCGCGGCGGAGGAGGAGTTCGACGTGACGATCGTCAACGCCGACGTCCGCCAGGCGTGTGCCGAGTTGGTAGCATTGATCGAGAATCCCCCCGACATCGTTCGGGGAACACCCACGACTGTTTTGTGAGGCCACCACGTGTCCGGCACCCAGGCTGCCCCTGAAGGCATCACCTACCCGCCCATCGACGACCTGCTCGGCAAGGTCGGCTCGAAGTACGAGCTCGTCCTGGTGAGCGCCAAGCGCGCCCGTCAGATCAACGCGTACTACGCCCAGCTCGGCGAGGGCCTCCTCGAGTACGTCGGCCCCCTTCTCGACACCCACGTCCAGGAGAAGCCGCTCTCCATCGCGCTGCGCGAGATCGACGGCGGGCTGCTGCAGACCGAGCCCGAGCCTGCGGCCGACGCCGAGGAGCAGGACGCCGCGCAGGCCTGACCTGCTGACGGCGTCACGAGCCCGATGAGCACGGTCGTCCTCGGCGTAGGCGGCGGAATCGCCGCCTACAAGGCCGCCGAGATCCTCCGCCGCTTCAGCGAGTCCGGCCACCGCGTCCGCGTGGTGCCGACCGCGGCGGCGCTGAAGTTCGTCGGCGCCCCCACATGGGAGGCGCTGTCCGGACAGCCGGTGAGCACCGACGTGTTCACGTCGGTCCCCGAGGTCCCGCACGTCGCGATCGGGCAGGGTGCCGACCTCGTCGTGGTCGCGCCGGCCACCGCCGACCTCCTTGCGAAGGCCGCGCACGGCCTGGCCGACGACCTGCTGACCAACACGCTGCTCACCGCGCGCTGCCCGGTCGTGATGGCGCCGGCGATGCACACCGAGATGTGGGAGCACCCGGCCACGCAGGCCAACGTGGCGACGCTGCGGTCGCGCGGCGTCGTGGTCCTCGAGCCCGCGGTCGGCCGGCTGACCGGCAAGGACAGCGGCAAGGGGCGTCTGCCCGAGCCCGCCGACGTCGTGGAGGCGGCGCTCGCGGTCCTCGAGCGTGGCGAGACGACACCGGCGGACCTGGCCGACGTCCGCGTGCTGGTGAGCGCCGGCGGCACCCGCGAGTACCTCGATCCTGTTCGCTACCTCGGCAACCGCTCCTCGGGCCGCCAGGGGATGGCGATCGCGCAGGCCGCCGTCGCCCGCGGTGCGAAGGTGACCCTGGTCGCGGCGAACGTGTCGGTCCCGGTGCCGGCCGGCGTCGACGTCGTCCGTGTCGAGACCACCGCCGAGCTGCACGACGCGATGCTCGAGCGCGCAGGGTCGGCCGACGTGGTGGTGATGGCCGCCGCGCCCGCCGACTTCCGTCCCGCCTCGGTCGCGACGGCCAAGATCAAGAAGGACGACGCAGGGTCGGTGCCCGACATCACGCTCGTCCAGAACCCCGACATCCTCCGCGACCTCGTGCAGGAGCGCGGCGACTCCGCCTCGCCCGTGATCGTCGGTTTCGCCGCCGAGACCGGCGACGCGACCGCCGGGGTGCTCGAGCATGCCCGCGCCAAGCTCGCCCGCAAGGGCTGCGACTACCTCGTGGTCAACGACGTCAGCGAGGGCAAGGCTTTTGATCGCCCTGAGAACGAGGTCGTCGTCCTCGGCCGCGACGGGAGCGCCACCGAGATCCCGTTCGGGCCCAAGATCACGGTCGCCCACGCCATCTGGGACACCGTGGGCCAACGCGCGGACAAGGGCTGATCCGCGTGCCCGCTGCGGTATAGGCTTGATCGACTCGCCAACCGGCTGCTGAAAGGAACCCTTGTGAGCCGCCTGTTCACCTCTGAGTCCGTGACCGAGGGTCACCCGGACAAGATCGCCGACCAGATCAGCGACAGCGTGCTCGACGCGCTCCTCGCGCAGGACCCGCAGTCGCGTGTCGCCTGCGAGACGTTCGTGACGACGGGCCTGGTCCTCGTCGGTGGCGAGGTGACGACGAAGGCGTACGCCGACATCGCCCGCATCGCACGCGACCGCGTCCTCGAGATCGGCTACGACTCCTCGACCAAGGGTTTCGACGGTGCGTCCTGCGGCGTCACCGTGACCATCGGTCAGCAGTCGCCCGACATCGCGCAGGGCGTCGACAAGGCCTACGAGGAGCGTGCCGAGGGCTCGGCCGACCCGCTCGACCTCCAGGGCGCCGGCGACCAGGGCCTGATGTTCGGCTACGCGAGCGACGAGACGCCCGAGCTGATGCCGCTGCCGATCACGATCGCGCACCGCCTCGCCGAGCGCCTGACCGCGGTCCGCAAGGACGGTACGGTTCCCTACCTGCGTCCTGACGGCAAGACCCAGGTGACGATCGAGTACGACGACGACCACCGCCCGGTCCGCGTCGACACCGTCGTGGTCTCGACGCAGCACGCCGCCGACATCGACCTCGACGCGATGCTGACGCCCGACATCAAGAAGCACGTCGTGGACGCGGTCCTCGACGGCTTCGACATCGACCACGCCGACTACCGTCTGCTGGTCAACCCGACGGGTCGCTTCGAGATCGGCGGACCGATGGGCGACGCCGGACTCACCGGCCGCAAGATCATCATCGACACCTACGGCGGCATGGCCCGTCACGGCGGTGGCGCCTTCTCCGGCAAGGATCCGAGCAAGGTCGACCGCTCGGCCGCGTACGCGATGCGCTGGGTCGCCAAGAACATCGTGGCCGCCGGCCTCGCCAAGCGGGTCGAGTGCCAGGTCGCGTACGCGATCGGCAAGGCGCACCCGGTCGGCTTCTACATCGACACGTTCGGCACGGAGACCGTCCGGCTCGAGCGCATCGTGGCGGCCGTCGACGAGGTCTTCGACCTGCGTCCGGCGGCGATCGTGCGCGACCTCGACCTGAAGCGCCCGATCTACGCCAAGACCGCGGCCTACGGGCACTTCGGCCGCGAGCTGCCCGAGTTCACCTGGGAGGCGACGACGCGGGCGGAGGCCCTGCGCGCCGCCGCGGGAGTCTGACGCTGCTGCGACGTCCCCAGGCGCAGGCGCCCGACCTGGTCGCGGGCGCTGCCTGGGGACGAGCACGCACGACGTCCGTCCTGCTTGGTAGAACTACCTGGTGACGGACACCCACGACGCACAGCCGGCGCTGGTGCAGGTGGCCATCCCTGAGACGGGAGAGCCTGCACCGGCGCCGTCTGCGTCCCCGGCGCCCGACGGTGACCCGCGCTTCGTCGGTGCGGCCGAGCGCCTGCCGATTGCTCGGGTGGTCGCGGACGTGAGCCTCGCGCACCTCGACCGCCCGTTCGACTACCTCGTGCCGGCCGACCTCGACGAGGACGCCGTGCCGGGGTGCCGGGTCACCGTGCGCTTCGCGGGCAAGCAGGTCGGCGGCTTCGTCCTGGAGCGGGCGGCCACGACCGAGCACACCGGCCGGCTCGGGAGGCTCGGCCGTGTGCTGTCGCGCGAGGTGGTCCTGCGCCCGGACGTCGTGCGGCTGTGCCGCGAGGTCGCCGACCGCTACGCGGGCGTCTTCGCCGACGTCGTCCGGCTCGCCGTCCCGCCGCGGCACGCCCGCACCGAGAAGAAGCCGCCCCGAGAGGTCGCCACCGACCCCCTCGGCCCGGCCGCCGACGACGCGTGGACGGCGTACGACGGGGGTGTCGACTTCGTCCGCGCGATCGCCGAGGGCGGTGGTCCCCGCGCCGTGTGGAGCGCCGTGCCGCCGGAGCCGCCCGAGCGGGCGCTCGCCCAGGCGGTCGATGCCACGCTGCGTTCGGGTCGCGGGGCCGTCGTGTGCCTTCCCGACGTGTCCGACGTGGCGCGCGCCGACGCGGTCTTCACCGAGGTCCTCGGCGAGGGCAGACACGTGGTCCTCACCGCCGATCTCGGCCCGTCCGCCCGCTACGCCGCCTTCCTGGCGCTCGCGCGGGGTCAGGTCCGCGCCGTCGTCGGCACGCGCGCGGCCGCGTTCGCCCCGGTCCACGACCTCGGGCTGGTCGCGGTGTGGGACGACGGCGACGACCTGCTCGCCGAGCCTCGAGCCCCGTACCCGCACGCCCGGGAGGTCCTTCTCACCCGGGCGTGGGACGCCGGGTGCGCGGTGCTGGTCGGCGGCTACGCGCGCACGGCCGAGGCGCAGCAGCTCGTCGACTCGGGCTGGTGCCGTTCGCTCACCGCGACGATGACCGTGCGCCGCGCGCGCTGGCCCCGGATCTCCGTCGACGCCGGCGCGGGCGCGCTCCAGGCCGCGCGCATCCCGGGTGCGGCCTTCGGTGCGGTGCGGTCCGGTCTCGCGGTCGGGCCCGTGCTCGTCCAGGTGCCGCGGGCCGGCTACCGTGCGGCGCTCGCCTGCCAGGACTGCCGTACGCCCGCCCGCTGCCCGCACTGCACGGGGCCGCTGAGCCAGGACCGTCCCGGAGACGATCCACGGTGCCGGTGGTGCGGAAGGACAGCCGCGGACTGGGCGTGCCCGGAGTGCGGGGGCCGGCGGCTGCGCGCTCCGGTGTCGGGGGAGCGACGGACGGCCGAGGAGCTCGGGCGCGCGTTCCCGGGAGTGCGGGTGCGCAGCTCGGTCGGCGACGCGGTCCTGCGCTCCGTCCCGGACGAGCCCGCGATCGTCGTCGCGACGCCCGGGGCCGAGCCGCGGGCCGAGGGCGGTTACGCGGCTGCGCTGCTCCTGGACACTGGCGTGGCGCTGTCCCGACCCGACCTGCGCACGCACGAGGAGTCGCTGCGCCGGTGGCTCAACGCCGCGGCGCTCGTGCGGCCGGCTGCGGACGGGGGCCAGGTCGTCGCGGTCGGCGATCCCGGGCTGCCGGTGCTGCAAGCCCTGGTGCGTGCCGACCCGGTCGGGCACGCCGAGCGCGAGCTGGTCGCCCGACGCGACACCCGGCTGCCGCCCGCGGTGCGCCTGGCCGCGATCGAGGGCGAGCTCCCCGCCCTGCGCGCGCTCGCGAACGGTCCCTGGCCGCAGCCTGCCCAGGTCCTCGGTCCGGTCGAGCTGCGCCCTGCCGACGAGGACGAGGAGCACCCGTGGGGGCGCCTCATCGTCGCCGTGCCCCGCCCCGAGGGTGCTGCCCTGGCGCGACGGCTCCAGGTGGCGCAGTCGGAGCGGTCCGTGCGCAAGCTGCGCCCCTACCGGGTCGCGATCGATCCGCAGTCGCTCGGCTGAGCGCCCGGCAGCGCCGCCCGGTTCACGCGTAGTCGGCGACCACCCGGCGGCCGACACCGTCCACCGTCAGGGTGCCGCCGTACGGGAGGATCCACTGCGGCCGCGTGTGCCCGAAGGGGATGCCCACCACGACGACCGCGTCCGGGTTGTACGCGGCGATCGTCGCGACGGCGACGTCTCGCTGCGCCTCGCGGAGCCGACGCCGCTCGTCGGCCGGCGGGCGTACCTCGAGGTCGGACGTCGGCGGTCGTCCCACCAGCACCGCGTCGACCGCGGCGAGGAGGCCGCGCTCGCCCATCGACCGGAGGATGCGTCCGACAGCCTGGGCCGACGGCAGCTCCTCGGAGGTCTCGACGAGCAGGACGCCGCCGTCGAGCACGGCGGGCGAGAGCGGGAAGCGGTCGGCGGTGAGGATCCACTCGAGCACCTCGAGGCATCCGCCCCACGTGCGTCCCGACACCGTCCGCCCCGGCCCGTGCCACGTCCACGGCTCGGTTGCCTCGCGCTCGCCGTACGACGTGAGGGCGGCGGGGTCGTCCCATGGTCGCCCGGTGTCCTCGGACTCGCCCGGCTCGCTGAGCTCGATCGTCCCGCCGGAGAGCAGGGCTGCGCGCAGCGAGGCGGCGTGCACCGCGTCCGGGCCCGGTCCGGCGCCGAGATGGACCTGGGTCGATCCGCCGTAGAACCCGGCGACCCCGTTCACCCACAGCCAGTTCAAGACGTTCGTGTTGTCGCTGTGGCCGACGAACGGCTTCGGGTCGGCCCGGACCAGCGCCGGGTCGAGGTGGCGTACGACGGTGATCTGGTCGTCACCGCCGATCGTCGCGAGCACGGCACGGATCTCCGGGTCCGCGAACGCCGCGTTGAGGTCGTGCGCACGTGCCTCGGGAGAGGAGTCGGCTCGCGTGGTCGGGTACTCGACCGGCTCGAGGCCGGTCAGCTCCCGCAGCCGGACCATGGCCTGCTCGTGGATCGCGGGGAAGTGCGCCGGCGCCGCCCACGACGGGGACAGGACGGCGACCTTGTCACCCTGCCGGGGCTTCGGGGGACGGACGATCGTGTGCGTCGGGTGGTCCATGACGCCACCCCATCACCCCCGGCGCGGGAGAGCGAGCGGGTTTCGCCGCGGAGCCGCCCCCTACGCTGGGTGCCGTGAGACTCGTCTTCGCCGGGACCCCCGAGGTCGCGCTGCCCGCACTGGATGCCCTCGTCGACAGCGACCACGAGGTCGTCGCCGTCGTCACCCGCCCGGACGCCCGCGCCGGCCGCGGCCGTGCGCTGCGCCCCTCGCCGGTGGCCGAGCGGGCGCTCGAGCTCGGCCTCGAGGTGCTGCGGCCCCCGCGCCCGAGCGATCCCGACTTCGTCGCGCGGCTGCGCGAGATCGCCCCGGACTGCGCTCCGGTGGTCGCGTACGGCGGGCTGATCCCGGCCGACGTGCTGGCGATCCCGCGGCTCGGCTGGGTCAACCTGCACTTCTCCGTCCTGCCGGCCTGGCGCGGCGCCGCGCCGGTGCAGCACGCGCTCATCGCGGGCGACGAGGTCACCGGCGCGTCGGTGTTCTCGCTGGTCCCCGAGCTCGACGCGGGACCGGTGTTCGGGTTGCTGACCGAGCGGATCCGGCCCGACGACACGGCAGGCACGCTGCTGGCGCGGCTCGCCGACGTGGGGTCCGGCCTGCTGGTCGACGTGATCGACCACCTCGCGCTCGGTGACATCGAGGCACGGACCCAGCCCGAGGACGGGCTCTCCTTCGCGCCGAAGCTCACCACCGAGGACGCCCACATCGACTGGACGGCTCCGGCGTTCGGCGTCGACCGCCGCATCCGCGGCTGCACGCCGGCTCCCGGGGCGTGGACGACGTA
The DNA here is from genome assembly GCF_050632745.1 of Mumia spirodelae. NCBI lineage: Bacteria > Bacillati > Actinomycetota > Actinomycetes > Propionibacteriales > Nocardioidaceae > Mumia > Mumia spirodelae. Next base: position 1,870,636 of record NZ_JBODSD010000001.1, read on the forward strand.
CGAGGGGGAGCGGCTCAAGGTCGGCCCGGTCACGGTGCTCGACGGCGCGGGCGGGCTCGCGCCCGGGGAGCTGGGCGTGAGCAAGAACGAGGTACGCGTCGGGACCGGCACCGCCGACGTGCTCCTCGGCGACGTGCAGCCGCACGGCAAGAAGCCGATGGCCGCCGCCGACTGGGCCCGTGGGGTCCGTCCTGAGTCGGGGAAGCGCCTTGGCTGAGCGGCGCGACCGCCCGCAGACGCGGCAGCGCGTCGACCCCACGCGCCGGGTCGCGTGGGAGGTGCTGCGTGCCGTGGACGAGAAGGACGCCTACGTCAACCTGCTGCTGCCCGGCCTGCTGCGCGAGAACGGCATCGCCGGGCGGGACGCGGCGTTCACGACCGAGCTGACCCACGGCACGATCCGGCGCTCGCGCACCTACGACGCCGTGCTGGACACCCTCGCGCCGAAGGGGATCGACGCGCCGGTACGCGACGTCCTCCGTCTCGGCGCGCACCAGCTGCTCGCGATGCGGGTGCCGAGCCACGCGGCGGTGTCGACCAGCGTCGACCTGACGCGCGCCGTCGTCGGCCACCGCCCCGCGTCGTTCGTCAACGCGGTGCTGCGCCGCGTCGCCGACGCGGACCTCGACACGTGGGTCTCACGGGTCGCCCCGGCGTACGACGAGGACCCGATCGGCCACCTCGCGGTCGTGCACGCCCACCCCCGCTGGGTGGTGGAGGCGTTCCGCGACGCGCTGGGGGAGGCCGCGGACGCCGAGCTGCCGGCCCTGCTGGCGGCCGACAACGCGCCGCCGCAGGTGACGCTGGTCGCCCGTCCCGGGCTGGCCGAGGCGCACGACCTCGACGGGCTCGACGGCGAGGCGGGGGAGTGGTCGCCGTACGCGTTCCGGCTCGCCGGAGGTGATCCCGGTGCGGTGCCTGCCGTGCGGGCCGGCCGCGTCGGTGTCCAGGACGAGGGGTCGCAGCTGGTCGCGATCGCTGGTGCGTCGGCGGCTCTCGACGGGCCGGACGAGGACTGGCTGGACCTGTGCGCCGGTCCGGGAGGCAAGGCGGCGCTGCTCGGGGCGCTCGCGCAGGGGCGCGGGGCACGGCTGCTCGCCAACGAGGTGACGCCGCACCGGGCCGAGCTCGTCCGCTCGGCGGTGCGGCTGCTCGACAACACCGACGTGTCGGTCGAGGACGGGCGCACGCTCGAGACCGGGACCGCGTACGACCGCGTCGTCGTCGATGCTCCGTGCACCGGGCTCGGCGCGCTGCGCCGGCGACCGGAGGCGCGGTGGCGACGGCAGCCGTCCGACCTGGAGGGGCTGACCGTGCTGCAGCGCGAGCTCCTCGACCACGCCCTCGACCTGGCGCGGGTCGGGGGAGTCGTGACGTACGCGACGTGCTCGCCGCACCTGCAGGAGACACGTGACGTCGTGGAGGCTGTCGTGGGGTCGCGCGACGACGTCGAGGTCGTGGACGCGACCGCGGTGCTCGCGGGCGTCCCCCACCTCGAGCGCTCCGCGCCGTACGTGCAGCTGTGGCCGCACCTGCACGGGACGGATGGGATGTTCGTCGCCGCGGTGCGGCGCGTCAGGTAGGGCCGCGGTGCGGCGCGTCAGGTAGGGCCGCGGTACGGCGCGTCAGGTAGAGCCGCCGTCAGAGGACGTGGCCGCCGTTGACCGTGATCTGCTGCCCCGTCACGAAGCCCCCGGCGTCGGAGACGAGGTGCGCCACCATCGCCGCGACGTCGTCGGGGGTGCCCATCCGTCCCATCGGGACCTCCGCCTCGTACGCCGCGGTGTCGGCGCCGGCGTGCCGCTCGACGGGGATCCATCCCGGCTGCACGAGGTTCACGGTGACGCCGTACGGGCCGAGCTCCTTGGCCCAGACCTTCGTGAGGCCGACCTGGGCGGTCTTCGCCGCCACGTACGCCGACGCCCGCGGCAGCGCCCGCGCGGTCATGTCGGACCCGATGAGCACCACGCGGCCGCCGCCCGCCGCGCGCATCGCGGGGAGCGCGGCCTGGACGAGCAGCGTCGGGCTCTTCACGAAGAACTCGAGCTGGTCCAGGTGGTCCCGCCACGTGAGCTCCTCGACGCCCGCCGGGGGCTGCGGCCCGGTCGCGTTGGCGACGACGGCGGTCACCGGTCCGAGACGGTCCTCGATCGCGGCGAACATCCCGGTCACCGCGTCCTCGTCGACCACGTCGGCGCCGAACGCCTCGGCGACCCCTCCGGCCGCGCGGATCTCCTCGACGACGGCCTCGGCGGCGTCCCGCCCCGAGCGGTAGTTGACCGCCACCGGCCGGCCGTCGGCCGCCAGGCGACGTGCGATGAAGGCACCGAGGCCACGCGAGGCCCCGGTCACGACGGCGGCACCCGTGGGACTCACGTGACCAGCGTATCGGCGTACCCGGCTAGCCTGGCGCCCATGGGCCTGCGCATCTCGCCGAGCATCCTCTCCGCCGACTTCGCCAACCTCGAGCGCGAGGTGACGCGGATCGCCAACGCCGACTGGCTGCACGTCGACGTGATGGACAACCACTTCGTCCCCAACCTCACGCTGGGCCTCCCTGTCCTCGAGGCGATCGACAAGGTCACCGCCACGCCGATCGACGCCCACCTGATGATCGAGGACCCGGACCGCTGGGCGCCGGCGTACGCCGAGGCCGGTGCCCGCAGCGTGACCTTCCACGTCGAGGCGGCAGCGGCGCCCGTGCGGCTCGCCCGCGAGCTGCGCGCGAAGGACGCCCGCGCGTCGATGGCGCTGAAGCCGGCGACACCGATCGAGCCGTACGAGGATCTCCTCCCCGAGCTCGACATGGTCCTGCTGATGACGGTCGAGCCGGGCTTCGGCGGGCAGGCGTTCCTCGACATCATGCTGCCGAAGATCCGCCGGACGCGGGCGCTCCTCGACAAGCACGGCGGCGACATCTGGCTGCAGGTCGACGGCGGCGTCTCCGCGAGCACGATCGAGCGCTGTGCGGAGGCCGGCGCCGACACCTTCGTCGCGGGCTCCGCGGTGTTCGGCGCGGACGATCCCGCGGCCATGGTGGACCAGCTGCGCGACCAGGCTGCGGCGGCCACGCACCGGGAGGCCTGACGCCCGCGTCGTCCCACAGGACGGACCCCGACCCGCGCTGCTCGCCCACGCTCGTACACTGGGCTCAAGAGCATTGCGTGCTCCGGGGTCGGTGCAATTCCGAGCCGGCGGTGACAGTCCGCGACCCAGAAGCCTTCGGGTGACTGGTTGACCTGGTGGAACTCCAGGACCGACGGTGAAAGTCCGGATGGGAGGATCGCGCAAACACCTCTGCCGTGGGACGACGCCGTCCGTCGCGGTGGGGGCGTTCGTCTCGTCGACCCCGGAGCCCGCGTCATGACGACGGAAGGGCGGTCCGGTGGCCGATCACCACGAGCTGGCGGCGATGCGCCGCGCGCTCGACGCCGCGCGCGAGGCGGTCGCGAACGCGCTGCCCAACCCGCGGGTCGGCTGCGTGCTGCTCGACCCGCAAGGCACGGTCGTCGCGGTGGGAGCCCATCGCGGCCCGGGTACGCCGCACGCCGAGGTCGACGCGCTGACCCGCGCAGGCGCCGCCGCGCGGGGCGCCACCGCGGTCGTGACCCTCGAGCCGTGCAACCACACCGGCCGTACGGGTCCGTGCTCGGAGGCGCTGATCGCTGCCGGGGTCACCCGGGTCGTGTACGCGGCCGACGACCCGAACCCGCTCGCCGCGGGCGGTGCCGCGCGGCTGCGTACGGCGGGGGTCGACGTCGAGGGCGGCGTGCTCGCCGACGAGGCGGAGCGGGTGAACGTCGCGTGGACCCACGCCGTACGCACCGGACGCCCCTACGTCACGTGGAAGCTCGCGGCGACGCTGGACGGCCGCAGCGCCGCCGCCGACGGGTCGAGCCGCTGGATCACCGGCCCCGACGCACGCCTCGACGTCCAGCGCCTGCGCAGCGCCTGCGACGCGATCCTCGTCGGCACCGGCACCGTGGTCGCCGACGACCCGCGGCTCACGCTGCGCGACGACGAGGACGCCCCTCTCCCGTACGAGGTGCAGCCCACCCGCGTCGTGATGGGGGAGCGCGCGATCGCACCGGACGCCCGGGTACGCGACGACGAGGCGCCGTTCCTGCACCTGGCGACCCGTGACGTCGACGTCGCCCTCGCCACGCTGGCCGAGCGCGAGATCCGCCATGTCTGGCTCGAGGGCGGTCCGCGTCTCGCGGGCGCATTCCTCGCCGCCGGTCGGGTCGACGAGGTCGTGGCGTACCTCGCGCCGGCCCTGCTCGGTGCCGGGGCCACCGCCCTGAGCGGGACGGGCATCGAGACCATCGCCGACACCCTCCGGCTCGACCTCGTCGACGTCACCCGGATCGGCCCCGACGTGCGGCTGACCGCCCATCCCCGGAGGGCCGTACCCACCAGGAAGGAAGGCTCCTGATGTTCACCGGAATCGTGGAGGAGCTCGGCAGCATCGCCGGCATCGAGGAGCAGGACGACGCGATCCGGCTCACGGTGCGCGGCCCGCTGGTCGTCTCCGACGCCGGGCACGGCGACTCGATCGCCGTCAACGGCTGCTGCCTGACCGTCACCGACCACGACGCGGAGACGTTCACCGTCGACGTGATGAAGGAGTCGCTCGACAAGACCTCCCTCGGCGCACTCGCGGTCGGGGACCCGGTCAACCTCGAGCGCGCGATGCGGGCCGACGGCCGGTTCGGCGGACACGTGGTCCAGGGCCACGTCGACGGCACCGGCACGATCTCCGCCCGCACACCGAGCGAGCACTGGGAGGTCGTCTCCGTCGCGTACCCGTCCGAGCTCGGACGCTACCTCGTCGCGAAGGGTTCGATCACGGTCGACGGCACGTCGCTCACGGTCGTCGACGTGGACGACGAGACCTTCACCGTCTCGCTGATCCCGACCACGCTCGCCGCAACCACGCTCGGCACGAAGCAGCCCGGCGACCCCGTGAACCTCGAGGTCGACGTGCTCGCGAAGTACGTCGAGAAGATGCTCGCCTCGGGCGGAGGCGAGCGCGCATGAGTCTCCTCGCCGACCTGTACGACGCCCATCTGACGATCGGCGGGCACGCGATCGCGTGGCGCGAGATCGTCGGCAACGGCTTCGGGCTCGCGTCCGCCATCGGCGGCATGCGGCGCAAGGTGTGGGCGTGGCCGGTCGGCATCGTCGGCAACGTGCTGCTGTTCACGGTCTTCGTCGGCACCGCTCTCGGCGGCCAGGGTGCGCCGCTGTTCGGGCAGGCGGCACGGCAGGTGTTCTTCATCGCGGTGTCGGTGTACGGCTGGTACCGCTGGCGCAGCACGCGCAGCGCACCGGACGCACCCGCCGTCGTCCCGCGCTGGGCGACGCACCGCGAGCGCGCGGCGTACCTCGTCGCCGGCCTCGTCGGCGTCGTCTTCTGCGCGTGGCTCTTCACGCAGGTGGGCGCGGGATGGCCGGCTCCGGACTGGTACTACGTCGCCGACGCGTGGATCTTCGTCGGCTCCATCCTCGCGACCTTCGCGATGGCGCGCGGGTGGGTCGACTTCTGGCTCGTGTGGATCGCCGTCGACCTCGTCGGCGTCCCCGAGCTCATCTACTTCAAGTACTACCCCTCGGCGGCGCTGTACGCGGTCTACGCGGGCTTCGTCGTCTGGGGCTTTGTGGTGTGGCTGCGTGCGGCTCGCGACGAGGCACCGAGGGTGGACCGACAGGAGACGGAGGCAGTGGCATGAGCGACCAGAGGCTCGAGACCGACCCGTACGACGAGCTGGGCGCCGTACGCCTGGACACCGTGGAGCGGGCCATCGCCGACATCGCGGCCGGCAAGGCGGTCGTGGTCGTCGACGACCCGGGGCGCGAGAACGAGGGAGACCTGATCTTCGCCGCGAGCAAGGCGACGCCGGAGCTGATGGGGCTGATGGTCCGCTACTCCAGCGGCTACGTCTGCGCGCCCGTGACGGGGGAGATCCTCGACCGGCTCGGCATCGCCTTGATGACCCCGCACAACCGCGACCGGCTCAAGACGGCGTACACGATCTCCGTCGACGCCCGCGACGGCGTGACCACCGGCATCTCGGCGGCCGACCGTGCCCACACGGTCCGCGTGCTCGCCGACTCGGCGACGGAGCCGCGCGAGCTCGTGCAGCCCGGGCACATCCTCCCGCTGCGCGCGAAGCCCGGCGGCGTGCTGGCGCGTCCGGGGCACACCGAGGCCGCGGTGGACCTGACCCGCCTCGCGGGTCTCACGCCCGCCGGCGTCATCGGCGAGCTCATCAACGACGACGGCAGCCTGATGCGGGCGCCGCGCCTGCGCGAGTTCGCCGACGAGCACGACCTCGCGATGATCTCGATCGAGGACCTCATCACCTATCGACGTCGCCACGAGTCGCAGATGGCGCGCGAGGTCGAGACGCGTCTGCCGACCGAGTTCGGCACGTTCACCGCGTACGGCTACCGCAACGTGGTCGACGGCAACGAGCAGGTCGCCCTCGTGCACGGCGACCTCGGCGACGGCACGGACGTCCTGGTCCGGGTGCACTCCGAGTGCCTGACCGGGGACGTGCTCGGATCGCAGCGCTGCGACTGCGGCCCGCAGCTGCAGGCGTCGATGGCCGCGGTGACCGAGCACGGTGCCGGCGTCATCGTCTACCTGCGCGGGCACGAGGGCCGCGGGATCGGGCTCCTCGCCAAGCTGCAGGCGTACGCGCTGCAGGACGCCGGCCGCGACACCGTCGACGCCAACCTCGCGCTGGGACTGCCGATCGACGCCCGGCACTACGCCGACGGGGCGCAGATCCTGCGGGACCTCGGCATCACGTCGGTGCGCCTGCTCACCAACAACCCGGACAAGGTCGAGGCGCTCGAGCGCTTCGGGATCTCGGTCGCCGAGCGCGTCGCGCTGGCGATCACCCCGACCGATGACAACCTGCGCTACCTGCAGACCAAGGCCGAGCGGATGGGTCACCACCTGCCGGACCTGGTCGAGATCGAGGAGATGGCTGTGGAGACGAAGCCCGAGCAGACGACGACGGTGCACGCCAAGGAGGGCGCACGATGAGCGGACAGGGGTCCCCGGACCTGGCGAGCACCGACGGACGTGACCTGAAGGTCGCGATCGTCGCCTCGTCGTGGCACACCGTCGTGATGGACGGCCTCATCGGCGGGACGACCAAGGCGCTCGCCGAGATGGGCTGCCCCGAGCCGACGCTCGTCCGCGTGCCCGGGTCGTTCGAGCTGCCGCCGGTCGTGCAGGCGTACGCCCGCAGCGGGTACGACGCCGTCGTCGCGCTCGGCGTCGTGATCCGTGGCGGCACGCCGCACTTCGAGTACGTGTGCCAGGCCGCGACCGACGGACTGTCGCGGGTCGCGCTCGAGACCGGCGTCCCGGTCGGCTTCGGACTGCTGACCTGCGACGACGAGGACCAGGCACTGGACCGGGCGGGGCTCGCCGACAGCCGTGAGGACAAGGGGCGTGAGGCGGCACAGGCAGCCGTCGCGACGGCTCGCGTCCTCGCCTCGGTACGCTAGGCCCCGATGAAGACCTTCGACGCGCTCTTCGCTGAGCTGAGCGACAAGGCGGTGAGCCGCCCCGAGGGCTCGCGCACCGTCGCCGAGCTCGACGGCGGTGTCCACACGATCGGCAAGAAGCTGGTCGAGGAGGCCGCCGAGTCGTGGATGGCGGCCGAGCACGAGACCCCGGAGCGGGCGGCCGAGGAGCTCAGCCAGCTGCTCTACCACGTGCAGGTGATGATGCTGGCCAAGGGACTGACGCTGGACGACGTCTACGCGCATCTGTGACGGGCAAGCCGCCCCGTCGCCCTTGCCCGTGCCCTCGACCCCAGACGTCCGCCGGGCCCCGTCGCCCGGCGAGCACCAGAACCGAACCGGGAAGACCGCCATGCTGAAAGTCGCCGTACCCAACAAGGGCTCGCTGTCGGAGTCCGCTGCCCAGATGCTCGTCGAGGCGGGATACCGCCAGCGCCGCAGCAGCCGGGACCTCGTCACCCTCGACGCCGACAACGACGTCGAGTTCTTCTACCTCCGTCCGCGCGACATCGCGATCTACGTGGGGGAGGGCACGCTCGACGTCGGCTTCACCGGCCGCGACCTGCTGCTCGACTCCGGTGCCGCGGCCGACGAGGTGCTGTCCCTGGGCTTCGGAGCCTCGAGCTTCCACTTCGCCGCGCCGGTCGGCGCACTGAGCACCCTCGACGACCTCCGCGGCCGCACGATCGCCACCTCGTACCCCACCGTGGTGCGCGCGTGGCTGGACGAGCGCGGCCTCGACGCGAAGGTGATCCGCCTCGACGGCGCCGTCGAGTCGTCGGTACGCCTCGGCGTGGCCGACCTGATCGCGGACGTGGTCGAGACCGGGTCCACGCTGCGGCAGGCCGGCCTCGAGATCGTGGGCGAGCCGATCCTCGCCTCGGAGGCGGTCGTGATCCGTCCGAAGGACCGTCCGGCGCCGGAGGGCTTCGCGGTGTTCGAGCGCCGCCTGCAGGGCGTCCTGGTCGCGCGGACCTACGTGATGATGGACTACGACATCCGCGTCGAGCAGGTCGAGGCCGCGGTGGCGCTGACCCCCGGCATCGAGTCGCCGACGGTGTCGCCCCTTCATCGGGAAGGGTGGGTCGCGGTCCGCTCGATGGTGCCTCGCGACGCCGCCCAGAAGGTCATGGACGAGCTGTGGGCGCTGGGCGCACGCGGGACGCTGGTCACCGACATCCTGGCGTGCCGGCTGTGAGCTCCGACGCGCCCCGCGACGTGCCGGCCGACGGGCGGCGGGTCTTCCGTCCGGTCGGCCCCCGCGTCGTCGCCGTCGTGGCGATCCTCTGCCTGTGGGTGCTGTTCTTCGCGATCGCGCTGACGCTGCCGGCGGAGGTGCGTTCGCAGTTCACGTGGCTCCAGACCGGGACCCTCGTCCTGTTCCTCCTGGTCTCCGACGCCGTGCTCTGGGGGATCGGGCGCAGCCGCGTGATCGCCGACGACGACGGCGTGCACGTCCGCAACGGCTACCGGTCCCACCATCTGCGGTGGTCGGAGATCGTGGACGTCTCGTTCTCGTCGGGGTCCCCGTGGCCGTCGTTGGAGACCCGCGACGACCGGCGGATCATGATGATCGGCATCCCGGCGTCGGACGGTCCGCGGGCACGCGACGCCGTCTGGTACCTGCGCGAGCGGATCCTCGAAGCCGGCCGGTGACGCGGGTGTGACCCCTGCGCGTCGGTGACGCGGGTCTGACCCCTGCGCGTCGGTTCCTCCGTGGTCACCGGCGCGCGTCGGGTGACCACGGACGGACCAACGCGGCGTCGTACGGCGTCGTACGGCGGCGGCTACTCGATCCCGTGCCGCCGCAGGATGTCCTCGATGTCGGCGAACTCGTCGTCCTCCGCGCCGCCCTTCGCCCGCTTCGCCGGCGCGGCCTTGGCGCCGCCGACCGCAGGCTTCGCGGGCGAGCCCTTCGACCCGACCGCACGAGCCTTCGTCCGCCCGCGCGAGCCGATGACGATCAGCACGACCGCGACGATGGCCACCGCGATCCCGAGCCAGACGCTCGGGCGGAAGACGAAGCCCGCCGCCCAGTCCGCGACGGCCGACCCGATGCGGACCACCAGCTTTAGCGCGCCGACGAGCCACAGGGCCCACGGGACCAGCGCCCAGCCGATCCGACGGACCACCGCCGGACGGTCGCCGGCCTTCCACGCGCGCCACGCGAAGAACCCCGCGATCGCGGAGAGGAGGGCGGCCCAGGGCAGCAAGGTGACGGCATCGGCGGTCATGCCTCCAGTCTGCCCCACGGACCTCGCTCGGGAACCCCCTCGGGCCACCGGTTAGCGTGGAGGACGTGGCATCCCTGGCTGAACCCGCGTTCCCCGGCGACGACGGCTCCGTCGATCCCGGCCTCGCCGCGGCGCTGACGACGTACGCAGCCGACGGCGACCTCGGGCCGGTGCTGGTCGCGCTCGACCGGGCGCGGCTGCTCGTCCCCGTCGTCGCGGTGCGCGGGGAGACCGCGGCCGAGGGTGACAAGGAGGCCGACATGGCCACCGTGATGCTGACCGGGGCGGACGGCCGTCAGGGCCTGCTCGCGTTCAGCGCGCTCGCGTCGCTCCAGCGCTGGAGACCCGACGCCCGTCCCGTGCCCGTGTGGGCCCGTGACGCGGCGCGCGCCGCGCTCGCGGAGGGCGCGACGGCACTGCTGCTCGACCTCGCCGGCCCGGTGCGGGCGGTCGTCGAGACCGAGGACCTCCAGCACCTCGCGGCCGGCGACGCGCTGGTCGTGGTCGGCGGCTCGTGGGGCTGGACGCGCCAGCCCTGAGCGAGGGGTCAGCCGGCGGCGCCGGCGACCTTCCACTCGATCTTCTTGTCGTCGCGCACGCGGATCTCGACCGTCCCCGAGACGCCTGTCGCGAGGGTCAGACGGCACGTCGCCGTGACGCCGGGCTCCCGCTTGAGGGACGCCGGGCAGGTGACGGACTGGACGGACGCGCCGTCGACCTGGCGCTCGTACCCGGTCTTGATGCGCTGCTCGAGGCGCGCTGCGTCGATCGGCTCGCTCCCGCACGCGGCGAGCAGGGGAGCGGCGCAGCAGACGGCCACGATGCGGACGGGGATCCTCAGGGCTGCTCCTCGGTCGTGGTCCCGTGGGGGGCCGGGACGCGCGGCAGCCTAACAAAGTCCGACGTCGACCGTGATCCGGACCGTGTTGTCGGCGCGGGCGATCCGCGCGAGGAAGCCGGCGCGTCCGATCGTCCGCAGGACGGCGTCGTTGCCGGGCTGGGTGACGAGGACGACCTCGTCGGCTCCGCCCGCCCGTGCGAGCCGCGCGGCGTGGCGCACGAGGGACGTGCCGACCCCGCGCCGCTGCCACGCGTCCTCGACGACGACGCCGAGCTCCCAGGTCCCGGGGCTCTCGTCGTCGAGGGGGACGGCCATCGCGTGACCGACGACCACGCGCCCGGCCTCCGCGACCACCGCCGTACCGCCGACCGGTGCCGCCAGCCGTCGCGCCATCCGGCGATGGATCACACCGGACATCGGCGCGTGGTAGCGGTGGTAGAGCGTGTCCTCGCTGCACCGGCCGTGGAGGTCCACCAGCAGGGGCACGTCCTCCGGCGTCGCGGGGCGGACGTGCGGGCCCTCCGCCGGGCGGCCGGCACGCACGTCCCGCGGCGGGCGCGGGACGGACGTCGCCGGAGCGTCTCGGCGGCTCGCGCCGACCCGCGCGGTCACCGTCGCCGGGCGGGTGGCGAGCGTGTCGACCAGGTCGATCAGCGCCCGTGCCCGCGCCCGCTCGGCGGGGCTGAAGGGGACGGCGCGGGCGACGGACTCCTCGCCGAACGTGATCGTGTCGTGACCGGCGTAGTCGGCGACGTCGGGCGGATCGGTCTCGAGCAGGCGCGCGAGCTCCTCGCTCAGGCGGGCGCGCCCGTCGGCGACCCGGGCCGCGGCCTGCAGATAGCTGGTCGGGGCGTCGTGCAGCGAGCGGGCCGTGCACCGGGTGACGCTGACCTGCTCCCCGCCGACGGCGACGACGAGCTCGTGGACGCGGACCTCGGTCCAGCCCTGCCCGACGCTGACGACCAGCTCGTCGGTCACCCCGTCGTGCGACGGGAAGACCTGCAGGCTCAGGATGTTGATGCCGGCCTCGCCGCAGGACCGGGCGAGCGACGCGAGGACTCCCGGACGGTCCTTGATGGTGGCGCGGACGCGGTAGAGCAGAGGATCCAGCCTCGCGCGCACGGGTTACCGCACGAGATCGTGACGGTTGCCGCGGGATTTCGGTCCCTTCTGGCGGTCTGCTACTGTTGACCGTCGAAGTGGAGACCACTCCCACCTGGGCGATCTTCGGATCGTCGGGTTCTTGCCACCGAGGCGTCCTCCGGGTCGCCGAGGGGCAGCGCACCTCGTGCGTGGAGACCGTGGCCTTCGCTTCGCAAGCGAAGGCCATTTTTCGTTCACGGTGGTCGTCGCACGACGACCGAACCGGTACGAACCCAGGAGGACCCATCACCACAGAGCTGCGCGTCAACGACCGCATTCGCGCCAACGAGGTGCGCCTCGTCGGTCCCAACGGCGAACAGGTCGGCATCGTCCGACTCGACGATGCGCTGCGGCTGGCCCAGGAGTCCGACCTCGACCTCGTCGAGGTCGCACCGACGGCCCGCCCGCCGGTCTGCCGCCTGATGGACTACGGCAAGTTCAAGTACGAGGCCGCCCAGAAGGCACGCGAGTCCCGGCGCAACCAGACCCACACCATCATCAAAGAGATGAAGCTCCGCCCCAAGATCGACCAGCACGACTACGACACCAAGAAGGGTCACGTCGAGCGGTTCCTCAAGCAGGGCGACAAGGTCAAGATCACGATCATGTTCCGTGGTCGCGAGCAGAGCCGTCCCGAGCTCGGCTTCCGTCTCCTGCAGCGTCTTGCGGGCGACATCGAGGAGCTCGGCTTCATCGAGGCGGCCCCGCGCCAGGACGGCCGCAACATGACGATGGTCGTGGCTCCCCACAAGAAGAAGTCCGAAGCCCGCGTCGAGGCCAAGGAGGCGAAGGATCGCCTCGCGGCCGAGCGGGAAGCCGAGCGCAACGCCGACCGAGAGTTCGACAAGGCGCAGCGCGAGGCGAGCGAGCAGCCTGTGTCGGCCAAGAAGCCGCGCAAGCGCTCGGAGAACATCGACCCAGACATGGAGGCATGAGATGCCGAAGATGAAGCGCAACTCGGGCATGAAGAAGCGCGTCAAGGTGACCGGCACCGGCAAGCTCGTGCACAAGCACGGCCGTCGTCGTACGCACCTGATGCAGAAGTCCAACACGGCGCGTACCCGACTCGAGAGCGGCGACCAGCCGATCGCGAAGGCTGACGTCCCCCGCGTGAAGAAGATGCTCGGCCTCTGAGCCGAGCCCCTGCACGCCGCACCCGAGACACACCGAACGAGGAGTAACCCATGGCACGCGTCAAGCGTTCCGTCAACGCAGCGAAGAAGCGTCGCGAGACGCTCGAGCGCGCATCCGGCTACCGCGGACAGCGCTCGCGTCTCTACCGCAAGGCCAAGGAGCAGGTCACGCACTCGCTGGTCTACAGCTACCGTGACCGCCGTGCGAAGAAGGGCGACTTCCGTCGCCTCTGGATCACCCGCATCAACGCCGGTGTCCGTCAGCACGGCCTGACCTACAACCGCTTCATCCAGGGCCTGCGTCTGGCCGGTGTCGAGGTCGATCGCAAGATCCTCGCCGACCTCGCCGTCACCGACCCGAACGCGTTCGCTGCGCTGGTCGAGACCGCGAAGGCGAGCCTTCCGGACGACGTCAACAAGCCGAAGGCGTCGGACGCCGCAGCCTGACCAGGCGGCTTCTGCGTACGCACGTGGCGAGTCCCGAGCACGTCCTCACACCCCGTACGGGGAGAGTGAAGGCTGCCCGGAGGCTCGCCACGCGGCGTTTCCGGGAGAAGGAGCGGGCGTTCCTGGCCGAGGGGCCGCAGGCGGTCCGCGAGGCGCTCCACACCGCGGCGCGGCGGCCCGGTCTCGTGCACGACGTGTACGCGACGGAGGCCGTGACGACCCGCTACCCGGAGCTGGTCGCGCTCGGCGGGCCGCGCTGGCACGTCGTCGACGACGAGGTCGTCGCAGCGATCAGCGAGACGGTCTCACCGCAGGGTGTGGTCGCGGTGTGCGACTACGTCGACGTGCCGCTGGCGTCGCTCCTCGACCGGTCGCCGAGGCTGGTGGCCGTCTGCGCCGAGGTGCGTGACCCCGGCAACGCCGGCACGGTGATCCGCTGCGCCGACGCCGCGGGCGCTGACGCGGTCGTGCTGCTCGGCGACTCGGTCGACCCGTACAACCCGAAGGCCGTCCGCGCGAGCGTGGGCAGCCTCTTCCACCTCGACGTCGTCGTCGAGCGCGACACGACCGCCGCCGTCGAGGCGATGCGCGCCGCCGGTCTGCGGGTGCTCGCGGCCGACGGCGTCGCGGACGTGGATCTCTTCGCCGCGGAGGCGAGCGGGCTCCTCGACGGGCCGACGGCCTGGCTGTTCGGCAACGAGGCGTGGGGCCTGCCGGTCACCACCCGCGCGCTCGCCGACACGGTCGTCGCGGTGCCGATCTTCGGTCGGGCCGAGAGCCTCAACCTCGCCACGGCGGCGGCGGTCTGCCTGTACGCCTCCGCCCGCGCACGCCGTACGCCGTCTTCCGGGGGAGACCGCACGTGATCGACGTCGACCTGCTTCCCGACGGCGTGGTGCTCGCCGACGCCGAGGGAACCGTCTTCCGGGTGAACGCCGCCGCCTCGCGGATGCTGCACCGCAGGCCCGAGGAGCTGATCGGGCTCCACATCTCCGACGCCCTCCCGCTCGACGACCTCGCCGGCAACAGCTGGTTCGACTGCCTGCGCCCCTACGCGGGGCTGTCGACGCGCACGCGCCTCTCGGAGTCCAGCTGGCACACCCAGGACGGCGTCGAGTACCTCGTGACGGCGACGCTGGTCCGTGACGCGCCGCGACAGCCGGTCCGTCAGCTCGTCGTGTCCCTGCGCACGGCCAAGGCCCGCGCCCGCCGCGACCGCGCGCGCTCCGACCTCGTCGCGACCGTGGCGCACGAGCTGCGCTCGCCGCTGACCGGGGTGAAGGGGTTCACCGCGACGCTGCTCAACAACTGGGACCGCTTCTCCGACGACCAGCGCCAGCTGATGCTGGAGACCGTCGACTCCGACGCCGACCGCCTCTCGCGCCTCATCACGGATCTCCTCGACGCGGCCCGGATCGACTCCGGCCGGCTCACGCTGCGTCCGCAGCCGCTCGACCTCGCCGACGCGACCCGGCGCATCCTCGAGAACGTCGCCGCCGGGAGCGGCCTCAAGGTCGAGGTCACCGCCGAGGAGGACCTGCCCAAGGTGTGGGTCGACCCCGACCGCTTCGCGCAGGTCGTCACCAACCTCGTCGAGAACGCCCAGCGTCACGGGCTCGGCGTCCGCGACGTCGTGGTGCGGCGCCCGACCCGCTTCAGCAACGGGGTCGCGTTCGAGGTGTTCGACTTCGGGCCCGGCATCCCCGAGGAGATCCGGGCGCGGATGTTCACCCGGTTCTGGCGCTCGGGCGACCGCGGCGGCACCGGTCTCGGGCTCTACATCGTCAAGGGCGTCGTGGACGCCCACGGTGGCGAGATCGAGGTGTGCGACGGCGACAAGGGTGGCGCGTGCGTGGGTGTGTGGTTCCCGGAGAACGTCCCGGACGTCCTCCGCTGAGGCCCGTGGGCCTAACTCGTTCGACAACCTCCCTAGACTTGATCAGACGGGACGACGCAGGAGCCGAGGACGTGATCGGCGCCGTGGCCGCAGCGCCGCCGCCCGCGCCCCGTGGCCGAAGAAAGGTGACCATGTCCGGACCCAACAGCGAGTACGACCCGGTCGAGGTCTCTCCGCTGCACGCCGAGGAGGTCGCGGCGATGCGTGACGCGGCCGTGGCCGCGATCGCGGCCGCCGACTCCCTGGAGGCGCTCAAGCAGGTGCGTCTGGAGCACGCGGGAGACCGCTCGCCGCTGGCGCTCGCCAACCGCGAGATCGGTGCGCTCCCGCCCCAGGCCCGCAAGGACGCCGGGATGCGCGTGGGCCAGGCCCGCAAGGCCGTCTCCGAGGCGATCGCGGAGCGTACGGCCGTGCTCGAGGTCGAGGCCGAAGCGCGGATGCTCGCCGACGAGACCGTCGACGTGACGCTGCCGACCGACCGCGAGCCGGTCGGGGCACGGCACCCGCTGACCACCATCCAGGAGCGCGTCGCCGACATCTTCGTGGCGATGGGCTGGGAGGTGGCCGAAGGCCCCGAGGTCGAGGCCGAGTGGCTCAACTTCGACGCGCTCAACCTGGGTCCGGACCACCCGGCGCGCACCATGCAGGACACCTTCTGGGTCACCCCCGAGAAGGCCGCGATGGTGCTGCGCACCCACACCTCGCCCGTCCAGGCGCGGACGATGCTCACCCGCAAGCCCCCGATCTACGTCGTCGTGCCCGGTCGCGTGTTCCGCACCGACGAGCTCGACGCCACCCACTCGCCGGTCTTCCACCAGGTCGAGGGCCTGGCGATCGACGAGGGCCTCTCGATGGCCCACCTCAAGGGCACGCTGGACCACTTCGCGCAGGCGATCTACGGCGAGGGCATGACGACGCGGTTCCGCCCGTCGTACTTCCCCTTCACCGAGCCGAGCGCCGAGATGGACCTGCTCTGCTACGTGTGCCACAACGATCCCGCGACCGTCGCCGACTGCCGCACGTGCAAGGGCGAGGGCTGGGTCGAGTGGGGCGGCTGCGGTGTCGTGAACCCGCGCGTCCTGATCGCCAACGGCGTGGACCCCGAGCGCTACTCGGGCTTCGCGTTCGGGATCGGTCTCGACCGCACCATCACCGGCCGGTACGACATCGCCGACCTGCGTGACCTGTTCGACGGAGACATCCGGTTCACCGAGCCGTTCGGAGTGGAGATCTGATGCGCGTCCCCGTGTCGTGGCTTCGCGACATCGTCGACCTGCCCGCCGACCTGACCACGGCCGACCTCGCGGACCGGCTGACCATGCTCGACCTCAAGCTCGAGGAGATCGACGCCGTCGGTGCCGAGCTCTCCGGCCCGATCGTCGTCGGACGCGTGCTGTCGGCCGAGCCGGAGCCGCAGAAGAACGGGAAGACGATCAACTGGTGCTCGGTCGACGTCGGCCCCGCCCACAACGCCGAGGGCAACGAGCCCCGCGGCATCGTCTGCGGCGCGCACAACTTCGGACCCGGCGACCTGGTCGTCGTGGCCCTGCCGGGCTCGGTGCTGCCCGGCCCGTTCCCGATCAGCTCCCGCAAGACCTACGGCCACGTGTCGGACGGCATGATCTGCTCCGGCGCGGAGCTGGGCACGGCGGGTGATCCCGACGGGATCATCGTGCTTCCCGCGGACGCCGCCGAGGTCGGCGACGACGCGATCGTCCTGCTGGGGCTGCGCGACGACGTGCTGGACCTCGAGGTCAATCCCGACCGCGCCTACGCGCTGTCGATGCGCGGCGTCGGCCGTGACGCGGCGATCGGCTACGAGGTTCCGTTCCACGACCCGGCGGCGCTGGAGGTCCCGAGCGACGGGACCGAGGCGTACCCGGTCGTCGTCGAGGACCCGCTCGCCTGTCCGGTCTTCGTCGCCCGGACGGTGACGGGCTTCGACCCGACGCGTCCCACCCCGCGGTGGATGGCGCGGCGCCTCGAGCTGATGGGCCAGCGTCCGATCTCGCTGGCCGTCGACGTCACCAACTACGTGATGCTCGAGCTCGGTCAGCCGATCCACGGCTACGACCGCAACGCGCTCCGTGGCCCGATCACGGTGCGCCGCGGGCGTCCGGGGGAGAAGGTCACCACCCTCGACGACGTCGTCCGCGACGTCACCGTCGACGACCTGCTGATCACCGACGAGTCGGGTCCGATCGGGCTTGCCGGCGTGATGGGCGGCCAGACCACCGAGCTCGGCCCGGACACCACCGACATCGTCATCGAGGCGGCGCACTTCGACCCGCCGACCGTCGCCCGCACCGCCCGGCTCCAGAAGCTGTCGAGCGAGGCGTCGCGCCGGTTCGAGCGCGGGGTCGACCCCGCGCTCCCGCCGTACGCCGCGCAGCGCGTGGCCGAGCTGCTCGTCGAGCACGGCGGCGGCGTGATCTCCGCCGGGATCACCGCTGTCGGCGCTCCGCCGGCGTCCCCGCAGATCTCGCTCGCCGACGACCTCCCGGCCCGCATCTCGGGCGTCGACATCGACGCCGCGACCGCGGTGCGCGCGCTCGAGGCCAACGGCTGCACGGTCGAGCACGACGCGGGCGCCCTGCACGTCGTGCCGCCGACGTGGCGGCTCGACCTCACCGACCCCTACGACATGGTCGAGGAGGTCCTGCGCTTCGTCGGCTACGACAAGGTCCCGTCGGTCCTCCCGCACGCTCCCGCCGGGCGCGGCCTGACGACGCAGCAGCGTCTGCGACGGCGCGTCGGGCTGGTGCTGGCCGGCGCCGGCTACGTCGAGGTCAAGACGTTCCCGTTCGCGGGCCCGGCCGACTTCGACCAGCTCGGCATCCCCGAGGACGATCCGCGCCGTGACCAGGTCCTCCTCGAGAACCCGCTCTCGGCGGAGGAGCCGGGACTGACGACGACGCTGATGACCGGGGCCATGAAGGCGCTCGCGCTCAACGTCGGGCGCGGCCACGACGACGTCGCGATCTTCGAGACGGGACGGGTCTTCCAGCCGAAGGACGAGGCCCCCGAGGCCCCGATCTACGGGGTCGACCAGGCCCCGAGCGCCGACGAGTACGCCGCCTTCGACGAGGCCCTGCCGGAGCAGCCGCTGCACCTGGTGCTGGTCGCGACCGGCCGCCGGGAGCGTTCCGGCTGGTGGGGCGAGGGTCGCCGGGTCCAGTGGGGCGACGCGATCGAGGCCGTGCGCCGCGTGGCGGCGGCGGTGCACGTCGAGCTCCGCGTGGGCCCGGGAGAAGTGCCCGCCCCGTGGCACCCCGGTCGTACGGCGGTGCTGTCCGTCGGCGACGCGACCGTCGGCCACGCCGGCGAGCTGCACCCGCGGGTGTGCCGCGCGTACGGCGTCCCGGCCCGCACGGTCGCCGCGGAGGTGGACCTGGACGCGGTCCTCGCCGCGGCCCCGGACCTCGGTCCGCGCCCGGCGTTCTCCACCTACCCGGTCGCCAAGGAGGACGTGGCGCTCGTCGTCGCGAGCTCGGTCCCCAGCCAGGCCGTCGCCGACGCGCTCGTCGACGGCGGGGGAGAGCTGCTCGAGTCGGTGCGCCTGTTCGACGTCTACACCGGGGAGCAGGTCCCGGCCGGTCACAAGTCGCTGGCCTTCGCGCTCCGCATGCGCGCGCCCGACCGGACGCTGACCGAGGCGGAGACGGCCGCCGTACGCGACGCCGCGGTGGCGCGTGCCGCCGAGGTGACCGGCGCCGTCCAGCGCACCTGACGCGGGGGCGTTCCGCGGCCGTACGCCCGTACGGCCGCGGAACGCCTCAGAACTGGACCGTCGGTGGTGCTGTCTGGCTGGACGGTGCCGCGTAGAACGCGCGCTGGCCGACGCCGGCGACGCCCGTGAAGAACAGCCAGGGCAGCGTGCGGACCAGCGTGTTGAGGCGGGCTGCGGCGTCGTTGTAGTACTGCCGGGCGAACGCCAGCTGGTCCTCGGTCTCGGCGAGCTCGGTCTGCAGCTGCTGGAAGTTGGTGGACGCCTTGAGGTCGGGGTACGCCTCGGCGACCGCGAGCACGTCGACGAGCGCCTTGTCGAGTCGGGCGTCGGCCGCCGACTTCTGCTCGACCGACCCGTCGCGGGCAGCGCTCGCCGCTGCGGTCCGGGCGGCGGTGACCTCGTCGAACACCGACCGCTCGTGCTCGGCGTAGCCCTTCACGGTGCTGACGAGGTTGGGGACGAGGTCGGCGCGGCGGGTGAGCTGGACGTCGATGCCGCCGAGGGCCTCGTCGGCGCGGACGTCGGCCGCGCGCAGCTTGTTGAAGCCGACGGCGGCGAGGACGGCGATCAGCACCACGACGACGGCGACGATGATCCAGTGCATGGGGTTCCTCTCAGGGGAGCGGGAGCGGGGCGGGACGGGCGTACGACGGGCTGCGCGAGGCGTCAGCGGGACGGTGGGACGGCGCGGCGCGGGCTACCAGGATCCGCCGCCACCACCACCTCCGCCTCCTCCGCCACCGGAGGAGGACGACGAGGACTGTGTGGCCTGGTAGGCGCTGATGGATGAGGTGAGCGACGACTCGAACCCGGCGAACGCATCGCCTCCGGAGGAGAAGGCGTGCCCGCCGCTGTGTGCCGGGACGGGCATCCACGACGGCGTGGGGGGCTCGTTGCCGGTCGCCGTACGGTACTTGTCGGCCCAGGCGTCGGCGCACCCGAACGCGATCGCGTACGGGATGAAGGACGTGTAGAGCTCCGAGCGGGCGCTGAAGTCGAGGCGGTCCTGGCTCGACGGCGTCGACAGCAGGCGGCGGAACCCGCCGGAGCGGGACCAGAGGTCGCGCCCGGCCGGCGTACGGCGGGTGCCGGCCCCGGTGGACAGCAGCCCGCAGCCGCCGATGACGAACGCCGCGAACGGCAGGCCGACGACCGTCGGGAGGTCCGCCGCGAGCCACGTGAAGCAGAGGCCCGCGGCGACGAGGGCGAGGACGACGAGGTTCTTGCCGAGCTTCTCGCCGAACGCGGAGCGGACCACGCCCTCGGAGCGGGCCCAGGCGCGCGTCGTGGACGCGACGGTGGTCGCCGCCTGGCTGAGCGTGCGGCCGGCCTCCACCGAGCGGTCGGCCGAGAACCGGCCACCCGGGGTGCTCACGCCGAGCGACGCGCCGAGCGCACGGGACACCGGGTCGGTCGTCGCCCAGCGCTCCGGTGAGGCGACGCCCTCGACCGTCCACGACCGGTCGTCGTCGCGGACGAGCCGGACGAGCCCCTGCTCTGCGAGGTAGGTGAGCGTCGCGACGGTCGCCCGGGACGGGACGTCCTCGTCGGCGACGTAGACCGTCTGCACCGGGCCGAGGGCGGCGGGCGGCTCGTACAGGACGGGGAAGCCCGGCTCCGGCTCGTGGCTGCGGCTGCTCCAGCGCAGACCGGCGAGGAGACCGAGCACCGACAGTGCGAGGACACCGGCCAGCAGCGGGACCGACCCGCCGAAGGTGGCGTCCAGCGCGACGGGCCAGGGGAGGGTCGTACGTGCTGGTGCGGGCAGGTCCAGCGTGGCGTCGAGGTGGACGCCGGTCCGCGGCGGGAGAGCGCCGGTGGTGACTGTGACGCGGCCGGTGCCGTCGCCCGTGGCCGTGCACGGCGAGCCGTCGAGCACCGCGCAGGTCACGCCGGACGCGGCGGCGGGAAGGTCCACGGTGGTCGTGCTGGCGGCGATCGCCATCTCCCATCCGCGCGCGACCACGTCCCAGCGGAACGCGGAGCGGTCGCCGTGCGGGGCGAGCGCCCCGTCGATCCGGTAGCGGATCCGGTAGCGGTGGGTGCCGGGGGCGACGTACGCGTCGGGGTCGCCGACCTTGAGCACGCGGTAGCGGCGCCCGTCCTCCCACAGCATCGTCGAGGGGACCGCGGCGTCGTCGAGCGTGACGCTGACGTCCTCGGGGAAGTAGCGCACGTGCGCGTCGTCGGCGTCGCCCACGTCCCAGTAGCGGAAGATGCCGTGCCGGCCGTAGGGGAACTCCGCCGTCACGGTCTCCTCGGCGGTGAGCGTGCCGTCGGCGTCGACCGCGTACGCAGCGTCGTACCGGGTGATCGAGACCGGGTCGGACGCCGGCTCGGGATCGGTGCTGACGAGGCTGGGGACCACCGGCCAGAACAGCCCGGCGGCGGTGGCGACGACGGCGAGGGTCGTCAGCACGATCCGCTTCATGGGGAGAGACTGTAGGGGTCCGGAGGGTCGGCCGTCCCCGAGATATCAGGTTCTCCGCGGGCGGATCTCGTCCGGGCCACCCCGCGTTGCATGATCTTGCAAGGCTCTGCAAGAATGTGCACATGCCCTCCCTCACGATCGCCGTCGCAGGTGCGAGCGGGTACGCCGGTGGCGAGGTCCTCCGGCTCCTCCTCGCGCACCCCGAGGTGGAGATCGGCGCCCTCACGGCCGGCTCGAACGCCGGCTCGACCCTGGGCGCCCACCACCCCCACCTGACGCCGCTCGCCGGACGCGTCCTCGCCGACACCACGCCCGAGACGCTCGCCGGGTACGACGTGGTGTTCCTCGGACTCCCGCACGGGGCGTCCGCCGCCGTCGCGGCCGAGCTCGGCGGCGAGGTCCTCGTGGTCGACTGCGGGGCCGACTTCCGACTGGCCGACGCCGCCGACTGGACCGCCTTCTACGGCGGCGCGCACGCCGGGACCTGGCCGTACGGCCTCCCGGAGCTGCCCGGTCAGCGCTCGCGCCTCGCCGGCGCCCGCCGGATCGCCGCACCGGGCTGCTTCCCGACCGTGTCGACGCTGAGCATCCTCCCGGCCGTCGCCGAGGGCCTGGTCGAGCCCGACGTCGTCGTGGTCGCCGCCACCGGCACCTCCGGCGCCGGCAAGTCGCTCAAGCCCCACCTCCTGGGGTCGGAGGTGATGGGGCAGGCGTCGGTCTACGGCGTCGGGGGAGTCCACCGGCACACGCCGGAGATCGAGCAGAACCTCCGCCTCGCCGGTGCTGCCGACGCCCGCGTCTCCTTCACGCCGGTCCTCGCGCCCATGTCGCGCGGCATCCTCGCGACCGTCAGCGCCCCGCTCGCCGGCGGAGTCGACGCCGACGCGGTGCGGGCGGCGTACGAGAAGGCGTACGCCGAGGAGCCGTTCGTCCACCTTCTTCCCGAGGGCCAGTGGCCGCAGACCAAGGCCGTGCTCGGCTCGAACTGCGTCCACGTCCAGGTCGCGGTCGACTCCCGGGTCGGGCGGGTCGTCGCGGTCGGCGCGATCGACAACCTGACCAAGGGCACCGCCGGCACCGCGATCCAGTCGATGAACCTCGCGCTCGGGCTCCCCGAGACGCTCGGTCTCCCCGTCGTGGGGGTGGCGCCGTGAGCGTGACCGCACCCCAGGGGTTCCGGGCCGCCGGCGTCGCCGCCGGGCTGAAGTCCAGCGGCGACCCCGACGTCGCCGTCGTCGTGAACGACGGGCCGCGGTCGAGCGCCGCCGCCGTGTTCACCTCCAACCGCTGCAAGGCCAACCCGGTGCTCTGGAGCGAGCAGGCGATCAAGGGCGGCAGCGCCCGCGCCGTCGTCCTCAACTCCGGCGGCGCCAACTGCTACACCGGGCCGGACGGCTTCGCGACCACGCACGCGACCGCGGAGACCGCGGCGGCGCTGCTCGGGATCGCCCCGATCGAGGTGCAGGTCGCGTCGACCGGGCTCATCGGCCTGCTCAACGACCGTGACGGGCTGCTCGCCGGGGTCCGGTCCGCCATCACCTCGCTCGACGCCGAGGCCGGGGCCGACGCCGCCCGGGCGATCATGACCACCGACACCCGTCCGAAGCAGGCGGTGATCGAGGGCGCCGGCTACACGATCGGGGCGATGGCCAAGGGTGCGGGCATGCTCGCCCCGTCGCTCGCGACGATGCTGGTCGTCGTCACCACCGACGCCGTCCTGACCCCGGAGGAGTGCGACGCGGCCCTGCGGTACGCGACAGCCCGCAGCTTCGACCGGCTCGACTCCGACGGCTGCCAGTCCACCAACGACACCGTGCTGCTGATGGCCAGCGGCGCCTCCGGCGTCGAGCCCGACCTCGACGAGCTCCAGGTCCAGCTCGCGACGCTGTGCCGCGACCTGGCGCTCCAGCTGCTCTCCGACGCCGAGGGCGCCGACCACGACATCGCGATCGACGTGGTCAACGCGGCGTCCGAGGCCGACGCGCTCGAGGTCGGGCGGGCCGTCTCGCGCAGTGCGCTCTTCAAGACCGCGATCTTCGGCCGCGACCCGAACTGGGGGCGCATCCTCGCCTCGGTCGGCACCACGTCGGCGGCCTTCGACCCGGCCGACCTCGACGTCGCGATCAACGGAGTGTGGGTCTGCCGCACCAGCGGGCCGGGCGAGCCGCGCGAGAAGGTCGACCTCGCGCCGCGGTCCGTCACGGTGACCATCGACCTGAAGGCCGGCCCGGCGCAGGGGACCATCTGGACCAACGACCTCACGCAGGCCTACGTCCACGAGAACTCGGCGTACTCGTCATGACCGGCCTCGACATGACGGCGGGCGTGCCCGCGCACTGGAAGCGCAAGACCGAGAAGGCCGCGATCCTGGCCGACGCGCTGCCCTGGCTGATGAAGTACCACGGCAAGGTCATCGTGGTGAAGTACGGCGGCAACGCGATGGTCGACGACGAGCTCAAGCGGGCGTTCGCCGAGGACGTGATGTTCCTGCGGTACGCCGGCTTCCGGCCGGTCGTCGTGCACGGCGGCGGTCCGCAGATCTCGAGCATGCTCGACCGGCTCGACATCACCTCGGAGTTCCGCGGCGGGCTGCGGGTGACCACGCCCGAGGCGATGGACGTGGTCCGGATGGTGCTCGTCGGCCAGGTGGGCCGGGAGCTCGTCGGTCTGCTGAACGCGCACGGCCCGGTCGCGGTCGGGCTGTCGGGCGAGGACGCCGGCCTGTTCACCGCCGTCCCGACCCGCGCGGTCGTCGACGGCGAGGAGGTCGACCTCGGGCTCGTCGGCGAGGTCAGCGAGGTCCGACCGGAGGCGGTGCTCGACCTCATCGAGGCCGGCCGCGTGCCGGTGGTCTCGTCGGTCGCTCCCGACGCGTCGGGCCAGGTTCACAACGTGAACGCCGACACCGCGGCGGCGGCCCTCGCGGTCGCGCTCGGCGCGGAGAAGCTGCTGGTCCTCACCGACGTGGAGGGTCTCTACCGCGACTGGCCCGACAGCGACGACGTCATCGGCGAGATCGGCGTGGACGCGCTCGAGGAGCTCATGCCCAGCCTCGCCTCGGGCATGGTGCCCAAGATGGGCGCGTGCGTGAAGGCCGTACGCGGCGGGGTGCCGCGCGCGACCGTGGTGGACGGCCGCGAGCCGCACGCCGTGCTGCTCGAGATCTTCACCGACGAAGGCGTGGGGACGCAGGTGCTCCCCGCCGGCGAGACCAAGATCAGGACCGCACTGAGGAGGCAGGCGTGAGCGCCGCGACGACGCAGCAGGAGTGGCTCGAGCGCTACTCCGGCGCGCTGATGAACACCTTCGGACCGCCGCAGCGCGTCCTCGTCCGCGGCGAGGGGGCGTACGTCTGGGACGCCGACGGCAACCGCTACCTCGACCTGCTCGCCGGCATCGCGGTCAACGTCCTCGGGCACGCGCACCCTGCGGTGGTGAAGGCCGTCTCCGAGCAGCTCGGCACGCTCGGCCACGTCTCCAACTTCTTCGCCACCGAGCCGCAGGTCACGCTGGCGGAGCGGCTGCTCGGTCTCCTCGGGGTCGACGGCAAGGTGTTCTTCACCAACTCCGGCACCGAGGCGAACGAGGCGGCGTTCAAGCTGACGCGGCGGACCGGTCGTACGCGCCTGGTCTCTGCCACCGGCAGCTTCCACGGCCGGACGATGGGCGCGCTGGCGCTCACCAGCAAGGAGGCCTACCGCGCGCCGTTCGAGCCGCTGCCGGGCGACGTCACGTTCGTCCCGTACGGCGACGTCGAGGCTCTGCGTGCCGCGGTCGACGAGACGGTGGCCGCGGTCGTCCTCGAGCCGATCCAGGGCGAGGCCGGCGCGGTGGAGCCGGGCGCGGGCTACCTCGCCGCCGCCCGCGAGATCACCCAGCAGCACGGGACGCTGCTGTGGGTCGACGAGGTGCAGAGCGGTGTCGGCCGCACCGGCGCCTGGTTCGCCCACACGGCGGAGGGCATCGTGCCCGACGTCGTGACGCTGGCCAAGGGCCTCGGGGGCGGCATCCCGATCGGCGCCTGCATCGCCGTCGGCGACGCGGCCGACCTGCTCCAGCCGGGCAACCACGGCACGACGTTCGGCGGCAACCCCGTCGCTGCGGCAGCCGCCCACGCCGTTCTCGACACGCTCGAGGACGAGGACCTGCTCGCGCACGCGACCGCCACAGGGGAGCGGTTGCGTGCGGGGCTGGCCGACCATCCGCTGGTCGCCGACACCTC
This sequence comes from Mumia spirodelae, assembly GCF_050632745.1. Taxonomy (NCBI): domain Bacteria; kingdom Bacillati; phylum Actinomycetota; class Actinomycetes; order Propionibacteriales; family Nocardioidaceae; genus Mumia; species Mumia spirodelae. The sequence continues at coordinate 1,896,259 of NZ_JBODSD010000001.1, forward strand.
CGGTGCGGGTCTGCTGGTCGGGATCGGGCTCCGGAAGCCGGTCGCGCCCCAGGTCCAGGCCGCGGTGCTGGCACGGGGCGTCGTCATCAACGCGGCCGCGCCGGACCGGCTGCGCCTCGTCCCGCCGCTGATCCTGACCGCGGACCAGGCCGACGAGGCCGTCGCGGTGATCCGTGACGTGCTCGACCTGCACGTCCCAGCCACGACGTCGACCACCTCGGAGACGGAGGCCCCCGCATGAGGCACTTCCTGCGCGACGACGACCTGTCGCCCGCCGAGCAGGCCGAGGTCCTCGACCTCGCCGACGTGCTCAAGGCGGCGCCGTACTCGGAGCGTACGCTCGAGGGTCCGCAGACGGTCGCCGTGATCTTCGACAAGGCCTCGACCCGGACCCGGATCTCGTTCGCCGTCGGCGTCGCCGCCCTCGGAGGCAACCCGCTCGTGATCGACGCCGGCAGCAGCCAGATGGGACGCGGCGAGACCGTCGCGGACACCACGCGGGTTCTCGAGCGGATGGTCGCCGCGATCGTGTGGCGCACCTTCGCCCAGTCCGGGCTGGAGGAGATGGCCGCGGTCAGCCGGGTCCCGGTCGTCAACGCGCTGAGCGACGACTTCCACCCGTGCCAGCTCCTCGCGGACCTCCAGACCGTGCGCGAGCGCAAGGGGACGCTGGCCGGGCTCACGCTCACCTACGTCGGCGACGGTGCCAACAACATGGCGCACTCCTACCTGCTGGCCGGGGCGACGGCCGGCATGCACGTCCGCGTCGGCGCTCCCGCGGCGTACGCCCCGCGTGCCGACGTGGTCGCCGACGCTGCCCGCATCGCGGCGACGACCGGTGGCTCGGTCGCCGTCCTCACCGACCCTGCCGAGGCTGCCAAGGGTGCGGACGTCCTCGCGACCGACACCTGGGTCTCGATGGGGCAGGAGGACGAGAAGGCGGAGCGGATCGCGACCTTCGGCGAGTACGGCATCACCGCCGACCTCCTGGCGCACGCCGCGGACGACGCGATCGTGCTGCACTGCCTCCCGGCCTACCGCGGGCTGGAGATCGGCGCCGACGTGATGGACGGCCCGCAGAGCGTGGTCTGGGACGAGGCCGAGAACCGGCTCCACGCCCAGAAGGCGCTGCTCGTGTGGCTCCTGGCTCGCGCGGACGGTGCGTCGTGACCGCGATCCCGGCGACCAAGGCGGCACGCCAGCAGCGGGTCGTCGAGCTGCTGCGCACCCACGTCGTGCGGTCGCAGACCGACCTCGCCGAGCTGCTCGCCGACGACGGTCTCCAGGTCAACCCGTCGACGCTCTCGCGCGACCTCGTCGAACTCGACGCGGTGCGGGTGCGGCACCCCAGCGGCGGTCTCGTGTACGCCGTCCCGGGCGAGGGCGGCGACCGTACGCCCCGCCCGGCGGTCGAGACCGTCTCGGCACACGCCAGACTGGCCCGGCTGTGCAACGAGCTGCTCGTCTCGGCGGAGGGCTCGGCCAACCTGGTCGTCCTCCGAACACCGCCCGGTGCGGCGCAGTTCTTCGCCTCGGCGATCGACCACGCGGCACTGGGCTCGCTCCTCGGCACCATCGCGGGCGACGACACGGTGCTCGTCATCTGCAAGGAAGCCACCGGGGGACCGGCGGTCGCGGCGGAGTTCCGCGCGCTGGCCAGCCCCGACTCGCTCAACACGCACACCAGGACTGCAGTCTCGGACAGGACTCCGGGCTCGGAGAAGAACAGGGAGACATCATGACCGAACGGGTCGTACTCGCGTACTCAGGCGGCCTCGACACCTCGGTGGCCATCGGCTGGCTCGGCCAGGAGACCGGCGCCGAGGTGATCGCGGTGGCGGTCGACGTCGGCCAGGGCGGCGAGGACATGGACGTGGTGCGCGAGCGCGCCCTCGCGTGCGGCGCCGTCGAGTCGATCGTCGTCGACGCCAAGGACGAGTTCGCCGAGGACTACTGCCTCCCGGCGGTGCGGGCGAACGCGCTCTACCAGGACCGCTACCCGCTGGTCTCCGCGCTCTCGCGCCCGCTGATCGTCAAGCACCTCGTGGAGGCGGCGACGTACCACGGCGCCACGACGATCTCGCACGGCTGCACGGGCAAGGGCAACGACCAGGTGCGGTTCGAGGTCGGCGCGAAGGCGCTCGCCCCCGAGCTCAAGGTCATCGCACCGGTCCGCGACTACGCGTGGACCCGGGAGAAGGCGATCGCGTACGCCGAGGAGCACGACCTGCCGATCGACGTCACCAAGAAGTCGCCGTACTCGATCGACCAGAACGTCTGGGGCCGCGCCGTCGAGACGGGCTTCCTCGAGGACATCTGGAACGGCCCGATCGAGGACCTCTACTCCTACACCTCCGACCCGGCCCAGCCGCGCGACGCCGACGAGGTCGTCATCGCGTTCGAGGGCGGCGCCCCGGTCGCGATCGACGGCAAGCCCGTCACGATGCTGCAGGCGATCCAGCAGCTCAACGAGCGCGCCGGCGCCCAGGGCATCGGCCGCATCGACATGGTCGAGGACCGGCTCGTGGGCATCAAGAGCCGTGAGATCTACGAGGCGCCGGGCGCGGTCGCGCTGATCGCCGCACACATGGAGCTGGAGAACGTCACCGTCGAGCGGGAGCTCGCGCGCTTCAAGCGCGGGGTCGACCAGCGGTGGGGCGAGCTCGCGTACGACGGCCTCTGGTTCTCGCCGCTGAAGCGGACCCTCGACGCCTTCGTCACGTCGTCGCAGGAGGCGGTGACCGGTGAGGTGCGGATGACCCTGCACGCCGGCAAGGCCACCGTCACTGGGCGCCGCTCGGCGACGAGCCTGTACGACTTCAACCTCGCGACGTACGACGAGGGCGACACGTTCGACCAGAGCATGGCGAAGGGCTTCATCGAGATCTTCGGCATGTCGAGCACGCTGGCCAACAAGCGCGACCAGGCGCTGGTGGGGGAGTGACCGTGACCGGCGAGCAGCCCGGGACCGACGGCGGGGACGGTACGGAGGAGCGGACGGCGCTCTGGGGCGGTCGGTTCGCGACCGGCCCGTCGCCCGAGCTCGAGGCGCTGTCGCGGTCGACGCACTTCGACTGGCGCCTGGCGCCGTACGACCTGGCCGGCTCGCGTGCCCACGCGCGGGTGCTCGGGCGTGCGGGCCTGCTGACCGACGACGCCCTGACGGCGCTGCTCGCCGGCATCGACGCGCTGGAGGCCGACGTGGCCTCCGGTGCGTTCACCCCCGACCCCGGGGACGAGGACGTGCACACCGCGCTCGAGCGCGGGCTCGTCGAGCGGCTCGGGCCGGAGCTGGGCGGCCGGCTGCGTGCCGGGCGCTCGCGCAACGACCAGATCGCGACGCTGGGCCGGATCTACCTGCGTGACCACGCCGTGGAGATCGCCCGCCTGGTGCGGGGCCTGATCGCGGCGCTGGCCGACCAGGCAGAGAAGCACCTGGGCGTCGCGATGCCCGGCCGCACGCACCTCCAGCATGCGCAGCCGGTGCTGCTGAGCCACCACCTGCTCGCCCACGCGTGGCCGCTGGTGCGCGACCTCGACCGGCTCGCCGACTGGGACGCGCGGGTCGCGGCCGAGTCGCCGTACGGGTCGGGCGCCCTCGCGGGGTCCTCGCTCGGGCTGGATCCCGAGCAGGTCGCGACCGACCTCGGGTTCACCGGGTCCGCGCCGAACTCGATCGACGGGACGGCGTCGCGCGACTACGTCGCCGAGTTCGCGTTCGTCACGGCGATGATCGGCGTCGACGTCTCCCGGATCGCGGAGGAGATCATCCTCTGGAACACCAAGGAGTTCGGCTTCGTCACGCTCGACGACGGCTACTCGACCGGGTCGAGCATCATGCCGCAGAAGAAGAACCCCGACATCGCCGAGCTCGCCCGCGGCAAGGCCGGACGCGTGATCGGCAACCTGACCGGTCTGCTGGCGACCCTGAAGGCGCTCCCGCTCGCGTACAACCGCGACCTGCAGGAGGACAAGGAGCCGGTCTTCGACTCGGTCGACACGCTCGAGGTCCTGCTGCCGGCGTTCACCGGCATGGTCGCGACGCTCACGTTCCACACCGACCGGCTCGAGTCGCTGGCTCCGCAGGGCTTCGCGCTCGCCACCGACATCGCCGAGTGGCTGGTGCGCGAGGGCGTCCCGTTCCGGGTGGCGCACGAGCTGTCGGGCGCCTGCGTGCGGGTCGCGGAGGGGCAGGACAAGGAGCTGTGGGACCTCACCGACGACGAGCTCGCGGCGATCTCGCCCCACCTCACCCCGGCGGTGCGCGAGGTCCTCAGCGTCGAGGGCTCGATCGGCTCGCGCGACGCGCGGGGCGGTACGGCGCCGGCCCGCGTGGCCGAGCAGCTGGCCGAGCTGCGCGCCCGCCTCGCCTGAGAACCAGCCGTCCGTCCCCGGCTTCGCCCGTCCGCGAGCGTCCGTCCCGCCCGTCCCCGCCCCCCGTCCCCGACCCCTCCCGTCCGCGATTTGCGCAGTTGTCCACGCAAATCGCACCCCACCCGGTGGATTAGCGCGCAAATCGGGGGGCGGAGGCGGACCATGCAGACTGGGCGCTGTGACGAGCGAGGTCGAGACGCAGGCACGTCGGCTGCTCGGGGCGACGCTGACCCGGGGCGACGTGACGGTACGGATCACCGAGGTCGAGGCGTACGGCGGCACCGGGGACCCGGCGTCGCACGCGTTCCGAGGTCCGACGCCGCGGAGCGCGATCATGTTCGGCCCGCCCGACGTGCTCTACGTCTACCTCTCGTACGGGATGCACTACTGCGCCAACGTCGTCGTCGGCTCCGACGGCGACGCCTCGGCCGTCCTGGTGCGCGCCGGCGAGGTGGTCCGGGGGATCGAGGTCGCCCGGGACCGCCGCGGGGGAGTGCCCGACGAGCGGCTCGCTCGGGGACCCGCCAACCTGACGCAAGCGCTCGGCATCACGATCGAGCAGAACGGTGTGCCCCTCACCGGACCCCAGGTCGTCCTGCGGCGCCACGAGCCGCTGCCGGACGACGCCGTCAGCGCCGGTCCGCGGGTGGGCGTCTCGCGTGCGGCGGACGTGCCGTGGCGCTTCTGGGTGTCCGGAGACCCGACCGTGTCGGCGTACCGGCGCAGCCCGCGGGCGGCTGACGCGGAGCCGCTGTGAGGCGCCGCTCCCGTACGGCGGTGCGTCTGTGAGGATGGGCGCCATGACGCGCTCCCGGATCGCCGGCGGACTCCTCGCCTGCCTCGCCTCGCTCGTGCTCGTCGCCTGCGTGAGCGCAGCCGACGTGGCGACCGGCGGACCCGGCGGTGGCTCCGGGCTCGCGCTCACCGCCGACGGTGGCGTGGTCGTCACCGCGAACGACCTCGACCCCAGCGGCTCGTTCCCGGACGACCCGGTCGCGGTCGCGGTGTACGTCGAGCCGCTGTGCCCGCACTGCAAGGCCTTCGCCGCAGACCAGGGCCGCCTCCTCGAGGAACGGCTGGCGGCCGGCGCGATCACGCTCGAGTACCGGATGGTCTCCTTCCTCGACAACGGCACCACGGGCCACGCGTCGGCCCGCAGCGTCAACGCGGCGCTGTGCGTGGCCGAGACCGGCGGCCCGGCGGCGTACGACGCCTTCGTGACCGGTCTCCTCGACGGCCAGACCCCGAGCGGGCTCTCGGACGAGGACCTCGTCGCGCTCGCCGACGACGCGGGCGCGGCCGGCGCCGAGGCGTGCATCGAGGCCCAGGAGCACGCCGACCTCGTCGCGGAGCTGACGAACGAGGCGATGGAGACGATCGAGGGCACCCCGACCGTGGTCGTGGACGGCAAGACCCTTCAGGGCACGCCGACGACCACCGAGCTCGCGGCCATGCTCGGCACCACGACCGTCTGAACGGGCCGTCAGCCCGGCAGCGCCACCGCGTCCAGAGCCGTGACCAGCGCCCCGACCACCGACGCCTGGTCGCCGAGCGTCGAGAGCCGGACCTCGATCTCGCCGCCGAGCCCGTCGACCGCGTGACGCCGGAGGCCGTCGCGGATCCCATCGACGACGATGTCGCACGCGAGGTCGCCGCCGACGACGATCGCCTCGGGACTGAGCAGGTTCGCAAGGATGGCCGACCCCTGTCCGAGCGCCCGGCCGGCGTCCTCCAGAAGCCGTCGGGCACCCGCGTCGCCGGACACCGCGATGTCGACGAGGTCGTGGACCGCGAGGTCCGGCATCCGTCCACGGAGCTGCTCGACGAGCCCGCTGCCGCCGGCGTACGCCTCGAGGCAGCCCCGGCTCCCGCACCGGCACAGCGGCCCCGTCTCGTCGAGCGTCACGTGGCCGAGCTCACCAGCCGTGCCGAGGCCGCCGCGGTAGAGGTGGCCATCGAGCACCAGCCCGCACCCGATCCCGGAAGAGACCTTGAGGTAGGCCAGCGTGGTCACGTCGGGGTGGTCCCGGTGCTCCGCGAGCGCGCCCAGGTTGGCGTCGTTGTCGACGAGCGTGGGCATCCCGAGCGCCTTCGACGCCACGTCGGCCGCGGCGACCCCGACCCAGCCCGGGAGGATCGACCCGGCGGTGATCCGTCCGTCGCGGGTGATCGGTGCGGGAAGCCCGAGCCCCGCGGCGTGAACCGCTTCCCGCGACTCGCCGAGCTCCTCGAGGAGGTCGTCGAGCAGCGCCTCGGCCAGCGCGAGGCCCTCGGTGTGGCTGTGGTCGTTGTCGAGCGGCCTGCGCGTGCCGACCAGCGCACGCCCCGCCAGGTCTCCCACGGCCACCTCCAGGTGGGAGTGCCCGAAGTCGAGCCCCGCGACCAGACCGGCGCCGCGAGCGATGCGGACGGTCAGGCCGCGCCGGCCCCCGCCGCCTGAGGTCTCCACGAGCCCCGTCGAGACGAGCTGGCGGACGATGTTGGACACCGTCGCCGGGGCCAGGTCGGTGCGCCGCGCGATCTCTGCCTGGGACACCTCGGCCGCGCTGCGCAGGACGCCGACGACGCGCTCGAGGTTGGCCGAGCGCAGCGCTGACGGCGATCCGGTGGGTGGCATGGCCTCAACCTAGTCAAAATTCCGGAATCGTCAAGAGATGAACATTTCACAAGTTTGTTTCGATTCCGCAACGCTCTTTCGTTCATGACTTGACGATTTCGTCGAGGTTGCCAAGACTGTCCGCGACGGACGTGGAGTTGTCCGCGTCACACCATCCTGGGAGGACATAGTGAACAAGTTTGCGCGCACCGCTGTAGGGGCGGCGTCGGTCGTGGTGCTCGCGGCCGCACTGGGCGCCTGCGGCGGAGACGATGACGGTGACGGGGGTGGCGGCGGCAGCGACAGCAAGACGATCGCCCTGCTGCTCCCCGAGACCAAGACCACCCGTTACGAAGCGTTCGACAAGCCGCTCTTCGAGGCGAAGGTCCAGGAGCTCTGCGACGACTGCGAGGTCAAGTACCTCAACGCGGACCAGGACGCATCCAAGCAGCAGCAGCAGGCGGAGTCGGCCATCACCGACGGCGCCGCGGTCCTCGTGCTCGACCCGGTCGACAGCGAGGCCGCGGTCGGCATCGTGAAGTCGGCCCAGTCCTCCGAGGTCCCGGTCATCGCCTACGACCGCTTCATCGAGGGCGCGGACTACTACATGTCCTTCGACAACGAGCGCGTCGGCGAGCTCCAGGGCCAGGCCCTGGTCGACGCGACCGGCGGCACCGGCGACATCCTCATGCTGAACGGCGCGCCGACCGACCCGAACGCCGCCCAGTTCAAGAAGGGCGCGCACGCGGCGATCGACGCCAGCGGGCTCAACATCGTCGCTGAGTTCGACAACCCGGACTGGAGCCCCGACAACGCGCAGAAGTTCGTGTCGTCGCAGCTCAACAACATCGACGCTGCGTCGCTCGCGGGCGTCTACGCCGCCAACGACGGCCAGGCGGGCGGCGTCATCGCGGCCCTGCGTGCCGACGGCCTGACGAAGTTCCCGCCGGTCACCGGCCAGGACGCCGAGCTCGCCGCCATCCAGCGGATCGTCGCCGGCGACCAGTACATGACCATCTACAAGTCGATCAAGACCGAGGCCGAGAAGGCCGCCGAGGTCGCGGTCGCGCTGGTCAACGGGGACGACGTGGGCGAGACGACGGACTTCCAGGGCGTCAAGTCGTTCATCTTCGACCCGGTGGTCGTGACGAAGGACAACGTCAAGGACACCGTGGTGGCTGACGGGTTCTACACGGTCGAGGACATCTGCACCCCCGAGTACGCCGACGCGTGCTCGGCTGCGGGCCTCAGCTGATCCACCCAGCCCGGGTCCGGGTGGTCGCGCTCGTCGCGTGACCACCCGGACCGTTCCCGTTTCCCACCACCAGCGAAGGACACCATGAACGACGGCAACCAGCCGATCCTCTCGCTGCGCGGCATCGACAAGCGCTTCGGCGCCGTGCAAGCCCTCAGCGACGTCGCGATCGACGTGCGACCCGGTGAAGTCGTCGCGCTCGTCGGCGACAACGGCGCGGGCAAGTCGACCCTCGTCAAGATCATGTCCGGCGTCTACCAGCCCGACGGCGGCGAGATCGTCTTCGACGGGCGTCCTGTGTCGATCAACGGCCCGAAGGCCGCGCAGGCGCTCGGCATCGCGACGGTCTTCCAGGACCTCGCGCTCTGCGACAACCTCGACGTCGTGGCCAACCTGTTCCTCGGCCACGAGCGCACCAGTGCGGGTGTGCTCGACGAGGTCGAGATGGAGCGCCACTCCTGGGAGCTGCTGCGTCAGCTCTCGGCCAAGATCCCGTCCGTCCGGATCCCGATCGCCTCGCTGTCCGGCGGTCAGCGCCAGACGGTGGCGATCGCCCGCAGCCTCGTGGGCGAGCCCAAGGTCGTCATGCTCGACGAGCCGACGGCCGCCCTCGGCGTGGCCCAGACGGCCGAGGTCCTGAACCTCGTCGAGCGGCTGCGCGCGCGTGGCCTCGGCGTCGTCCTGATCAGCCACAACATGGCCGACGTCCAGGCCGTCGCCGACCGCATCTACGTGCTGCGCCTCGGGCGCAACGGTGCGGAGTTCGAGATCGGCGAGGTCACCACGGAGCAGCTCGTGGCCGCGATCACCGGCGCCTCCGACAACGTCGTCGCCGAGCGTGCTGCACGCGACCGTTCGGGTGCGCCGATCGCCGCGACCGACATCGACACCGACGCCGCGCTGCCGGACGGCCAGCACTCCCTGGACGGCACCGCACCCAGGACGGACGAGGAGCCGAACGCATGACCACCGCGTACGACAAGACCGACGAGCGCCTCGTCGAGTCAGGCACGCCACGGGCCGCCCTGGGCGCGTTCGGGCGACGGATCCGTTCGGGCGACCTGGGCATGGCCCCCGTCATCATCGGCCTCGTCGCGATCTGGATCGTGTTCTTCCTCCAGAACGACCGCTTCCTGTCCTCGCGCAACCTCGTCAACCTGAGCCTCGACTCGGCGACGATCGGCATGATCTCGCTCGGGATCGTCCTCGTCCTGCTTCTCGGCGAGATCGACCTGTCGGTCGGCTCGGTGAGCGGCGTGGGCGGTTCGATCATGGCGGTCCTGCTCGTCTACCAGGGGTGGCCGCTGCTGGCGGCGATCCTGCTCGCCCTGTCGGTCGGCGTGGCGATCGGCCTGTTCTACGGCCTGCTCTTCACGCAGTTCGGCGTGCCGAGCTTCGTCATCACGCTGGCCGGTCTGCTCGCGTTCCTCGGCGTCCAGCTGTGGGTGCTCGGCAGCCGGGGCACGGTCAACCTTCCGGTCGACTCGTGGCTGATCGAGTTCGCGAACTTCAGCTTCCTCAGCCCGCTGGCGTCGTACATCCTGTCGATCGCCATCGGGGCGGTCTACCTGGCGACCCGCCTGCGGACCATCCAGCGTCGTCGCGCCGCCAACCTCTCGGCGCCGTCCTTCCAGGGCGCCGTGATCCGTGCGGCGATCATGGTCGCCGCGCTGCTGTTCGGCGCGTGGTACCTCAACCAGGACCGCGGGGTCGGCTACATGCCGCTGTTCTGGGTCGCGATGATCGTGGCGGTCGACCTGATCCTGCGCAAGACGCGCTTCGGACGGTCGGTCTACGCGGTGGGCGGCAACGAGGAGGCCTCGCGTCGCGCGGGTGTCGCGGTCAACAAGGTCTACATCACCGTGTTCGCGGCGTGCTCGACCTTCGCGGTCCTCGGCGGCATCCTGGCCGCCGGCCGGCTGCAGTCGGTCGCTCAGTCCAGCGGTGGCACGGACACCAACCTGATGGCGATCGCGGCCGCGGTCATCGGCGGGACGAGCCTGTTCGGCGGGCGCGGCTCGGCGTACGCGGCGCTGTTCGGGATGCTCGTGCTGCAGTCGATCACGAGCGGTCTGAACCTCATCGGCGTCGAGGCCGAGGTCCGCTACATCGTCACCGGTGCGGTCCTGCTGCTCGCCGTCACGATCGACTCGCTGTCGCGGCGGGCACGCCGCAGCAGCGGGACGGCCTAGCGTCGGGCGGCCCTGCGGGACCCCCCGCCGCACGGCCGCCCGTCGCAGGCGACCTTGGGGCGCCCTCGGACCTGGTCCGGAGGCGCCCCAAGCCGTTCCCAAGGGATCCCCAAGCAGTCACCGCGAGGCTCCGTTCGTCAGATCGACGAACAAGGAGCAAGAGATGTCCTCCCTGCTTTACCGCCTCGGTCGTACGACCGCGGCGCACCCGTGGCGCACGATCTGCGCCTGGGTCGTCGTCCTCGTCGGGGTCCTCGCCTTCGCCTCGAGCGCCGGCGGGACCTTCCAGGACGACTGGGACGTGCCCGGAGCCGAGGGCCAGGCCGGCCTCGACGTCCTCCGCGAGCACATGCCGGAGGCCGGTGGCGCGAGCGCCCTGGTGAGTGCGCACGACCGCGAGGGCGATCCCCTCGCCAGCGCCGAGCTGGACCGCCTCGCCGAGCGCCTGCGCGACGTCCCGCACGTGATCGCGGTGACCCCTCCGCGGGTCTCCGACGACGGCGACACCGCCCTGCTGGCCCTGCGCTACGACGTGCCGGTCACGCACGCCGACGTCATGGGCGCCCTCGAGCCGCTCGAGCAGGCCGTGGACGAGGCCGCGCTGGACGGGGTCGACGTCGACTTCGGCGGCGAGGTCCCGGGCTCGGCGATGGAGATGAGCGGTCGTGGCGAGCTGATCGGCGTCGGCGTCGCTCTTGTCCTGCTGGTGCTCACCTTCGGCTCGGTGATCGCGGCCGGGCTCCCGATCGCGGTGGCGCTGTTCGGCCTCGCCCTCGGCTCGGCCGGTGTCACGCTGCTGGCCGCCACGACCGAGGTGAGCACGTCGGCCCCGACCGTCGCGACGATGGTGGGGCTCGGGGTCGGCATCGACTACGCACTGCTGCTCGTCACGCGCTTCGTGGAGAACCTGCGGGAGGGCCAGGGCAGGGTGGTGGCCGCGGCACACGCGACCGCGACCGCCGGACGCGCCGTCGTGTTCGCCGGGCTCACCGTCCTCGTCTCGCTGATGGGGCTCGGGCTCGCGGGGCTGCCGACCTACTCCGCCTTCGGGCTCGCGACCGCGATCGCCGTCTTCTCGGTGATGGCGGCGGCGCTCACCCTCGTCCCGGCGCTGTGCGGGCTGGCCGGCCACCGGCTGGTGCCGCGCAAGGTCCGCCGCGGCGGGGCGGCGAGCAATGCGGGTCGTCCGACCCTGACCGCCCGCTGGGCGGCCCGGGTCGGCGCACGGCCCCTGCCGTGGGCGCTGGCGGCGCTCGCGGTGCTCGTGGCGCTCGCCGCGCCGGCCGTGGGCATGCGGACGTTCCCGCAGGACGCCAGTGCCGACCCGGCCAGCTTCACCACCCGGCAGTCGTACGACGTGGTGGCCGCAGAGTTCGGTCCGGGCGCGAACGGCCCGCTGACGTTCGTCGCCGACCTGGGCACGCTCAGCGAGGCCGACGTGGCGCAGCTGCGTACCGACGTCGCCGCCGACCCGCGGATCGTCGCGGTGGGGGAGCCGACCACGTCTCCGGACGGGGCGATCGCGGTCTTCGACGCCCAGCCGGCGTTCGGTCCTCAGGACGAGCGCACGACGGACCTCGTGACGTCGATGCGGTCCGCCCTGCTCCCGGAGGGCGTCGACCTGACCGGCAGCACGGCGGTGCTGACCGACATCTCGACGATGCTCTCGGAGCGCATCTGGATCGTGGTCGGCTTCGTGGTGCTGGTGTCGATGCTGCTGCTGGCGATGATGTTCCGCTCGATCGTCGTCCCCGTGAAGGCGGCGGCGATGAACCTGCTGTCGATCGCTGCTGCGTACGGCGTGGTGACGCTGGTCTTCCAGCACGGGTGGGGCTCGTCGCTGCTCGGCATGGACCACGACGTGCCCGTGTCGAGCTGGGTGCCGATCCTGATGTTCGCGATCCTGTTCGGTCTCTCGATGGACTACGAGGTGTTCCTGCTGTCGCGGATCCGTGAGGGGTGGTTGCGGACCGGCGACGCCCGGGGGTCGGTGGTCACCGGCCTGGCGACGAGCGCCCGGGTGATCTCGAGCGCCGCCGCGATCATGGTGGCCGTGTTCCTCGGGTTCGCCACGGAGTCCGCGGTGACCATCAAGATGCTCGGGGTCGGGATGGCCGTGGCCGTCGCGCTCGACGCGACGCTCGTGCGCCTCGTACTGGTCCCGGCGACGATGACGATGCTCGGTCGCTGGAACTGGTGGCTTCCGGCGTGGCTCGACCGCCGTCTCCCGCACGTGCGGCCCGAGGCCGACCCGCAGGAGCCGCTGGTCGAGGAGCCGGTGCGCGGCTGAGGCCGGGTGCGCGACGGCTCAGAAGCGGTACGCGTCCCGCTGGTGGAGGAGCCACTCCTCCACCAGCGGGACGTCCCACTCGCGGGCAAGCGCGAGCGCGTCGTCCGCGTGGCGCGCCGCCCGCTCCCGGTCACCGGTGGCCGCGGCCGCGAGCGCGAGGAACGCGTCGACCGGACCCATCGCCATCGTCGACCCCGCGCTGAGGACGCCGCCGGCGATCGGCGCGAGGCGCGCGTACGCCTGTGCCGCGAGGTCGGGCAGCCCGAGCGCCAGCGCGACCTCCGCGCCGAAGCCCCAGATCATCGGCGCGATCCAGCTGTCGTCGTCCACGGTCGGCTTCGTCGCCTCGTACATCGCCCGTGCGGCGTCGAGGTTGCCCAGCCGCGTCAGGAACCCTGTCGCCGCCATGTGGACCGGGACCGCGGCGGAGGCCACGAGCTCGTCGAGCCCGGCGCTGGTCTCGCCGTCGAGGCCGGACCAGATCGCGACCACGACCATGAGCCCGGCGACGGCGTCGTGCTTGTGGGGGACCGCGATGGTGTCGATCACGGTGTAGAGCTCGTCGAGCTGCGTCCGGGCTGCCTCGAGGTCGCCCCGCATCGCCAGCCACGGGATGCGCATGCAGTCGAGGAACCACAGCGCGTACGGGAGCTGCAGCAGCCGCGCGAGCTGACGGCCCTCGACGAGGTCCTGCTCCATCTGCGTCACCATGCCGAGCTCGCTGTAGACGGCGGCACGCTGCGCGAGGGCCATCGTCTCCGACCGCGCGTCGCCGAGCCGGCGTGCGATCTGCACCGCCTCCTCCGCCAGCTCGAGCCGCTGGTGCGCGGTCCACGGGTGCCAGATCGCGAGGAACGCTGCCGAGCACATCTCCATCACGAGGGCGTCGTCGTCGAGACGCCGCGCCATCGCGAGGCCGTCGGCCACCAGCTCCTGGCACTCGTCCTCGCTCGCCGTGTAGTAGAGCTCGTTCGCGAGGCTGATGAGCAGGGTGCAGCGCACCGGCGAGTCGTCCTCGGGGAGTGCCGCGAGCGACCGGCGCTGCGCGTCGACGACGGCCTGCTTGGTCTCCCCGAACGTCCTGCTCTGCCAGAGCGCGCCCCGCGTGGTCGCGACCGCGGCGCGGGCGAGGAGCGTCGGGTCCCCGATCTCGTCGGCCACCGCGATCGCCTCCTCGACGGCGTCGGTGAGCTCGTCCCAGCGCGCCGCCCAGCGGGCCGCGTCAGCGAGCGCGAGCAGCAGCTCGTACCGGTCCGCCGGCGTCGCGTCGGGATCGAGGTCGATCCGCGTCAGCGCGAGGTGCAGGAGGTCCGCGGCCTCGTCGTGGCCGTGCAGCCGCTGCGCGGAGAGCGCTGCCCGGTACGCCGAGGTCCAGGCCTGCGCCGCATGCTCCGCGCCGGCCTCCGCCCAGTGCCGGGCGATCTCGGCGACCCGTTCCGACGCCCGCCGGTCCCCGGCCAGCGCCTCCGCGATCCGGGCGTGCATCCGCTGCCGCCGTGACGGCGAGAGCGAGGCGTACACGGCGTCGCGCACGAGCGCGTGGGAGAACCGGAACCGGTCGTCACCCTCGTCACGCAGCATGCCTGCGGTGGTCGCGGGCTCGAGCCGGTCGAGCACGTCGAGGTCGGTCAGCCCGGTGCTCGCCATCACCGTCGCCAGGTCGAACCGGCGCCCGACCACCGCGGCGTGCCGCAGCACGTCGAGCGTCGACCCGGGCACCACGGCCAGCCGACGGCGTACGACGTCCGAGACCGCGGTCGGCGGCTCGTGCTCGAGGTCGGCCTCGTCCCCGAGGAGCCGGGCGTACTCCACCACGAAGAACGGGTTGCCCTCCGTCCGGTCCCGCATCGTCGAGGCCGTGCGTGCGGAGACCGGACGCTCGGCGACGGCCGCGAGGACCTCGGCGGTGTCCTCGACGGTCAGCCCCTTCAGGCGCAGCGACGCGGCGTGGCGGCGGGCCAGCGCCTCCATCGTCTCGGCCAGCTGACCGTACGGCTCGGGGTGCGCCCGCAGCGTGATGAGGACGAGCAGACGCCCGTGGTCCGCGACCGAGCAGAGGTGCCGCAGGACCCGCAGAGACGAAGGATCGGCCCACTGGAGGTCGTCGAGGGCGACGACGACCGTCCCCTCGGCGGCTGCCGCGAGGATCCGACGGCAGATGTGGTCCCACGCCGCGAAGCGCCCGCTGTCGGGGTCGGCGACGTCCTCCGGTCCGGCGACCGGCAGCGTCTCGCCCAGCCCGTCGAGCACCGACTCCCACGGCCACAGGGGAGGGGCGCCGCTGTCGGAGGAGCAGCGGCCGACGAGGACGCGCGCCCCGCGCGCCCGTGCCCGGGCCATCACCTCGGCGACCAGACGCGACTTGCCGATCCCTGGCTCGCCGACGACGGTCGCGAACTGCGGCTCGCCCGCGTCGGCGGCCTCCAGCCGGTCGAGGAGCGTGCCGACCTCGGCGTCGCGTCCCACCATCGGCCAGGCCGGCAGCCCCGGGAGCCGCGGTTCGCCTCGGCGTACGGGCGGTCCGTCCGTCGCCGGCAACGTGACCGTCTCCGCGACGGCCGTCCCGCCCGACGCGACCGCCGCAGGCGCCGAGACGTCGGCGATCGGGGTACGCCGCTCCGCCCAGGCCACCAGCGGGTCCTGACGCAGGATCGCGGTCTGCGTGTCCCGGACCAGAGCGGTCGGCTGCAGTCCCAGCTCCTCGTCGAGCGTCGTGGTGAGCCGGCGGACCACCTCGAGAGCATCCGCCTGACGACCCGTACGCGCGAGCGCCACCGCCCGCAACGTCCAGAGGCGCTCGCGCAGCGGGTGCTGGGCGGTCAGCGCCTCGAGCTCGGCGGCGACCGTCGCGTGCTCGCCCTGGGCCAGACGCACCACTGCGAGGTCCTCCAGGCCCACCAGGCGCAGCTCGTCGAGCCGGGCACGCTCGGCGACGGCCTGCGGGTGGTCGCCCAGCTCGTCGTACGCCCGGCCGCGCCAGCTCGACGTCGCATCCTCCAGGTCGCTGCGCACCGCGTCGAGCACGTCGTCCGCGACGACACCCGAGCCGGGGATGGCGTCGCGGGCCAGCGGGCCGAGCCGGCGGTGGGCGTCCTGGAGCAGCCCCGTGCTCGTGGCGGCGTCGATGACGACGGCCGCGGGGTCCAGGACGTAGCCGCCGTTGCTGGTGCGCAGCGGGGGCTCCTCACCGGCCACCAGGGCTGTCCCCAGGGCACGGCGCAGCCCGGAGACGTACGACTGCAGGGTGCCGAGCGCCCCGTCGGGCGGATGGTCGCCCCACAGGTAGTCGATGAGCGTGTCGACGCTCTGGACGTTGCCGACGCCGAGCGCGAGCGCCGCGAGCAGGACGCGGTGCTTGCGCGTCCCGAGCGCGACCGGCGACGAGGCCTGCTCGCGGTGCATCTCGACCGGGCCGAGCACTGCGAGCCACATGGCTCAGAAGCATAGGTCGCACCCCGTTCTCGGTGAGGGCTTTTCCGATGCTCCGTCACGGTCCCGGGCCGGGACCCCAGGACGGCCTCAAGGCGATCCCAAGGACACCTCAAGGACGGCGGCGCACGGTAGTCGGCGTCACTGAGAGCGCCGGCACGTCGCCGGCCAGGGAGCAAGGAAGCACCATGACCACAACGACCGACACGATCGGGATCCGACCGGGTCGTCAGACCGAGCGCGCCGCGGACGTCGACTTCGACGCCCTGCGCGTGCAGCTCGGACACCGTCTCGTCCTGCCCGGCGACCCCGGATGGGCCGAGACCAGCCTCGCCTGGAACCTCGCCGTCGACCAGGCGCCGTGCGCCGTCGTCCTCGCCGAGAGCGCCGACGACGTCGCAGCGGCCGTCCGGTTCGCCCGGGCGTACGGCCTGAGCGTCGCGCCGCAGGCCGGTGGCCACGGCGCGTCGGGACGCCTCGCCGGCAGCATCGTCGTCCGCAGCAGCGGGCTCGAGACCATCGAGATCGATCTCGTCGCCCGCACGGCGCGGGTCGGCGCCGGCGTCCGGTGGGGCGCGCTGCAGGCCGCGCTCGACGGCACGGACCTGACCGGCATGATCGGCTCGAACCCCGACGTCTCCGTCGTGGGCTACACGCTGCAGGGCGGCTACTCCTGGTTCACCCGCCCCTTCGGGATGGGCGCGGACTCGCTGCGCGCGGCGGAGATCGTCGATGCCGACGGGTGCGCGCGCCGCGTCGACGACGCGACCGACCCCGAGCTGATGTGGGCGCTGCGCGGTGGTGGCGGCAACGTCGCCTACGTGACCGCGGTCGAGATCGACCTGCACCACGCGCCCGCCATCGCCGGCGGCCGCATGCTCTTCCCGATCGCCGACGCGCGCAGCGTCCTGAACGCGTACGCGGCGGCGACGGGGGCCGCCGACGCCGCGATCTCGCTGTGGGCCTCGCTCGTCCACGTCCCCGACGTGCCGTTCGTGCCCGACGAGGTACGCGGACAGTCGTTCGTGGTCGTCGAGTCGTGCACGACCGACGGCCTGGAGGGCCTCGAGCGCGTGCTCGCGCCGATCCGGGCCGCCGGCATCGTCGTGTACGACACCGTCGGCGAGCGTTCTGCGTCGGAGGTCGGCGACATCTGCGAGGAGCCCGTCGACCCGATGCCCGCGGCGCACCGCGGGATGGCGCTGGGGGAGGTCACGCCGGAGACGATCGAGGCGCTCCTCGCCGTCGCGGGGAAGCCGGGCGGGATCATGCAGGTCCAGCTGCGCCACCTCGGTCCGGCACGGGCCGGGCGCCGGGACGGCCTGATGACCGGTGTGCCGTCGGAGTTCATCGCCACCGCCCTGTCGCTGGTCCCGGACCCGGCGATCGAGCCGATGGTCCGAGACGCCTTCGACGAGGTGGCCGCCGCGCTGCGCCCGTGGACGGCCGGCGCGGTCGGATCCACCCTTGTCGCAGCCTGGGACACGCTCGAGCGCAGCGCCTCGCACGCGGACCGTACGCGTCTGGCCGAGGTGATGGCGGACGAGGACCCGACCGGTCTGTTCCGGGCCGCCGTGGGTCTCGCCTGAGCACGCTGAGCCAGGGGCCGTCGGTCGATCGGGGGACGACCGACGGCCCCGTCCTGTGCGGGCGGTGTGCCCTGGTGCGGCAGACTGGCAGCAGGCCCCGGTCGACGGTCGACCGGGCACCAGCCCAGAGGAGACACCGTGACCACCCACGTCCTGGACGACCTCGAGGCGCGAGGACTCGTCGCGCACTCGACAGACCGCGACGCCCTGCGCGCCGATCTGTCCGCGGGGCCGGTCACCTATTACGTGGGGTTCGACCCGACGGCGCCCAGTCTCCACATGGGCAACCTGCTGCAGCTCCTCACCGCGCGCCGGCTCCAGCTGGCCGGCCACCGTCCGCTCATCCTGGTCGGCGGTTCGACCGGCCTGATCGGCGACCCGCGCGACGTGGGGGAGCGGACGCTCAACAGCCGCGAGACCGTCGCGGACTGGGTCGAGCGCATCCGGGGGCAGGTCGAGCGCTACGTCTCCTTCGAAGGCGACAACGCCGCGCTCGTGGTCAACAACCTCGACTGGACGAAGGACGTCAACGTCATCGACTTCCTCCGCGACGTCGGCAAGCACTTCCCGGTCAACCGCATGCTCGACCGGCAGGTCGTGGCCAGCCGCCTCGAGGCCGGGATCAGCTACACCGAGTTCAGCTACGTGCTGCTGCAGTCGATGGACTACCTCGAGCTCTACCGCCGGTACGGCACGTCGCTGCAGACCGGCGGCAGCGACCAGTGGGGCAACATCACCGCAGGAGTCGAGCTGATCCGGCGCGCCGAGGGCGCCAAGGTCCACGCGCTGTCGACGCCGCTGATCACGAAGGCCGACGGCACGAAGTTCGGGAAGTCGACCGGGGGAGCGCTGTGGCTCGACCCCGAGATGCTCTCGCCGTACGCCTTCTACCAGACCTGGATCCAGGCCGAGGACTCCAAGGTCGTCGAGTACCTCCGGCAGTTCACCTTCCTCGACCTCGAGGAGATCGACGCGATCGCCGCGGAGTCGGCGGAGAAGCCGGGTCTGCGCATCGCGCAGCGGAGGCTGGCCGCCGAGGTGACCGCGCTCGTGCACGGTCCGGAGGAGGTACGCGCGGCAGAGCAGGCCTCTGCGGCCTTGTTCGGTCGTGCCGAGCTCGTCGACCTCCCCGAGTCCACCCTGCGCGCTGCCCTGACCGAGGCGGGGCTCGTGGAGGTCCCTCGGGGTACGTCGGTCGTCGACGCCCTGGTGAGCTCGGGGCTGGTCGACAGCAAGTCGGCGGCTCGTCGTGCGGTCACGGAGGGCGGTGCGTACGTCAACAACGTCCGCGCCGAGGATCAGGAGGCCGTGATCGACGACAACGTCCTGCACGGCGGCCTCGTGGTCCTGCGACGCGGCAAGAAGTCCGTTGCGGGCGTCGAGGTGGCCTCGGCCTGACCGGTGTCCGGAGTTGTCCGAGAGGTCCCGGGGGCCCGGTGTCGCAGTGCGGCGCCGGGCCTCGGCCGTTCAGCCCGAAAAGCGCCTCTGACCTGCGGAAACAGTGATTGTGAGCCAGCACACACGACCCCGATTTGACCCGCAGTTTTCCTCCGCGTAATGTTCTTCTTGTCGCCGGGGACGGCGGCGGGCAAGGCCGAGAAGGCCGGGCCCGCGGCCCTGGCAGACACACCCCCTCTCTCTGAGACCACCGAACGGTGGCCGTCTTGGCCGCCGCGCAAAGTTCTGGTAGGTTTGGGGGTCGCGCCTTGATCTGATGCCTGTGTGGGTTGAGGGTTTTGTGTGTCTGATGTTTGAGAACTCAACAGTGTGCTAAAAGTCGACGAGATAATCAGTAGACCCTTTTGGCAGG